>NZ_PGGO01000006.1 GCF_003010955.1 Phyllobacterium brassicacearum | reverse complement strand
CTTTGACGTATCCATACCAATTCGGATAATCTGGTCCACGGACGGTCTCCTTCGATTGAGCTTTCAACGAACTCATTCTGGCACATTTGATGCCGTTGGGAGCCGTCCACCCCAACACGGGAAGGACAGCCATAGGATAAGCGAGGTTTTCGAGACGTGGATAAATAGCCACGACTATTTTGATGCAAAGGCGCTGTGCGTGGGTCGACAAGCTCACCATGAGGGAAGTGGGTTTATTGCAGGGAGCAAGGGACAGCAAGGCTGGGTGCCTTTCGCGACACTAGCGAGGGACTGCAACGCTGATGCCAGTCAGGGCGCCACCAATTACAGTTCAGGCTGACAGCCTGTCGCGACGCCTCCAGTTATCGTGCAGCCCACCACTTCCCTGATGGTGAGCCTGTCGAACCACGCACAGCGCCTTGGCCAAAGTATTTGGCGCGCGAGAAAAGAGCCAACCCGAAAATGAATACGCCACCCGCAGGCTGCCCCGCGGGTGGCGCAATTTCGATCCATTCAGATCAATCAGATCAGACGTCGGACTCGACTGCCGCGCGACGCTTCTTCACTTCGGCAACAATGCTTGCCGGTGAGAGATCGTTCGCAGTATCCGGAGCGGTTGATGCAGCGGCATTTTCGTCTGCTACACGCGGCTCGCGTGGACGGGCAGGACGACGACCGCGCGGTGCGCGACGTGGCTTTGCTTCTGCAACGTCCTCGGCTGCTTCGGAACCGCTTTCAACAGCTTGAACTTCCGGCTGAGGCTGAGCCTGGCGCTGGCTTACCGTATCATCGTCATAGGCGACCTCGGCAGGAGTACCTTCGATGATGGGCTGTGGACCGCTGCCATTGATTGCCTGGTGCACCACACGTTCTGGCCGGTCACGACGGTCTGAACGCTCCTGACGCTCTTGGCGATCCTGACGCTCTGTGCGCTCTTGGCGCTCTTGGCGTTCCGGCTCGTTGCCGTTGTTGCCCTCGTCCTCGAAGCCGATATCCTCATCCTGATCGTCGCGATCATCGCGATCGTCGCGCTGATACTGGACAGGCGCCTGTGCCTGCGCAGCGAGAATGATTCGATTGTAATGTTCAGCGTGCTGGAGATAGTTTTCGGCTATCACCCGGTCGCCGCTGCTCTGTGCATCACGTGCAAGAGTGGTATATTTTTCGGCGATGTGCTGAGCATTTCCCCGAATTTTAACGTCGGGCCCGTTGCTCTCATAATTGCGGGAAAGTGGATTGGGACCTTTGCTGCGGTTATTGTTGTTACCGCGTCCGCGCATGCGCCTATTCTGCTGTACTGGCCTCATACTTATCTCTTTTCAGAAAATCAGGGGCGCTAATTGCTCACCGTTTGAGTCAAAAAGCTTCGCTTCTCAATTGCCGACCTGAAGCGCGCCCCGCGCTTCAATCGCATCCAAAGTTCATAAAACTTTTGTGCTTCCGCAAAAACCATTTCCCCAAAGCTATTTTCCGAGGGGAAATCAAACACCCGGAAATTTCCGTATCAATTGCTTGATAGGCAGAACCAGATTTGTTCGGTTTAAAGCGGTAAGGCGAAACTAGCCGTCTTCACGGCAAATTCCAAGCCTTTTTTCAATCTTTTTGCACTGACGCAAACAAAAGTGCCCTTTCGTGCCCGCCAATATCGTTCTGAACACCCTTCAGAACAAAATTTTCCGCCGCAAATATTGCCTCAATGTCAGCGCGTTGTCCAAAACCAATCTCCAATGCGACCGCACCGCCGGTTCTCAAATGATGCCGGGCATGTCCGGCAATGATTCGGTATGGGATGAGACCATCCGGTCCGCCATCCAGGGCCCTGATCGGGTCGTGTAGCACAACTTCGCGTTGCAATCCGGCTATCTCAAGCGACGGTATGTAGGGCGGATTAGAAACGATCAGATCATAGGCGCCGGTTACATTGGCAAACCAGTCCGACCTCAGGGCTGCGAACCGATGTGACACACCTGTCAAATGGGCATTGGTGCGCGCCGTATCAAGTGCGCCTGCAGAAACATCGACGCCAACGGCGCGCAACTCTTTGAACTGGTCAAGCAACGCCAGGGCAATTGCACCCGTGCCCGTGCCAAGGTCAATCAGATCAGCGACGCCATGTTCGGCAATGCGCTGGCGCAGGAACGGGATCACCAGTTCCACAAGCGCTTCCGTATCCGGACGAGGCTCCAGCGTGTCTTGAGACAAGGCAAGTTCGATGCCGAAAAAGGCGCGCTTGCCGATGATGCGATGCACCGATTCACCATTAATTCGCCGGCTAAGTATCTCGTTCAATCGCATCAGAACCACCTGTTCGATGGGACGATCAGGATTGCGGATCGCCTCAAGCCGGTCGTATCCAGTCACCCACTCAACCAGAAGGCGAGCATCAAGATCAGCTGTTTCAATTCCGGCGGCCGTCAGCCTGGCCCGCGCCTGCCTGTGAATGTCGGCAAGGCCATGCCCGGTCATGGCGATCAGAACCCTTCATTCATCTGCGCAAGGAGCGCCGTCTGGTAGTCGGAGATCAGCGCGCCGATGAGCTCGTCGAGGTCACCTTCCATGATGCGGTCGAGCTTATAGAGCGTCAGATTGATGCGGTGATCGGTCACGCGTCCCTGCGGAAAATTATAGGTGCGGATGCGCTCGGAGCGATCGCCTGAGCCGACCTGGCTGCGCCGCGCCTCCGAGCGATCGCTATCGGCCTTCTGCCGTTGCATGTCAAACAGCCGCGAGCGTAACACCTGCATGGCCCGAGCGCGGTTCTGGTGCTGCGACTTTTCCGCCTGCACGACGACGATGCCGGACGGGATGTGCGTGATGCGAACGGCTGAGTCCGTGGTGTTGACGTGCTGGCCGCCTGAGCCCGACGCACGCATCGTGTCGATGCGGATATCCTCGGCGCGGATATCGATGTCGATCTCCTCGGCCTCCGGCAGGACAGCCACGGTTGCAGCCGAGGTGTGGATACGGCCGCTCGCCTCGGTATCGGGCACGCGTTGCACCCGGTGGACGCCGGATTCGAACTTGAGCTTGGCGAAAACGCCCTTGCCCGAAACCATGGCGATGACTTCCTTGTAGCCGCCTGCTTCACCGTCACTGGCCGAGATCAGCTCGACGCGCCAGCCATTCCCTGCTGCGTAACGCTCATACATGCGGAACAGGTCGCCGCCGAACAGGGCCGCCTCCGAACCGCCGGTGCCGGCGCGGATTTCGAGAATGGCATTGCGCTCGTCGGCAACATCCTTCGGCAAGAGCAGGACCTGGATATCCTTTTCAAGCTCCTCGATACGCTCCCTGATCTCCGGCAATTCGGCTTCCGCAAGCTCGCGCATGTCCCTGTCGGTCGCTGCGTCGTCCAGCATGGACTTCAAATCGTCAGCTTCGTTGCGGGCGCTCGTCAGGTCGCGGATTTTGGCAACAACGGGCTCGAGTTCGGAATATTCCGAAGCGAGCTTCACATAGGTATCTGAATCGGGATTGCTCGCCATCTGCGTCTCCATCATGGAGAAACGCTTCAGCAGCTGATCCATACGATCCTGCGGAATGGACATAAGTTTAGCCTCTAGAGTGGGACGCCGGCTCGCTCTGCGAACTTGGTGAGAACGTGGCGCAACGAACCCGTTTCGCCGTGATTGTCGATCGCATCCTTCAACTGGGTGCTGAGCTCACCGATATCGAGCGTGCCGAGCATGGCCTTGACCGGGCCAATCGCAGCAGGTGACATGGAAATGGAGCGGAAACCGAGGCCGAGCAGGGCCATGGCCGAAAGCGGCTTGCCGGCCATCTCACCGCACAGCGTAACGTCGGTGTGGTTCCGCTCACCCGCCTCGGAGATCTGGCGTAGAACCCGCAGGAACGGCACCGAGAGATTGTCAAAGCGATTGGTGATCATCGAATTTCCGCGATCGACGGCCATGACGAATTGGAACAGGTCATTCGAGCCGACCGAAACGAAATCCACCACGGACATCAACTCGTCGAGCTGCCAGAGCAGCGATGGAACCTCGACCATCGCGCCGATCTTGACCCGAGTCGGCAGGTCATAGGCAAAGCGCGACAGGTGCTGAACCTCGCGATTGATGAGCTCGCTCGCCTTGCGCACTTCCGCCACTTCCGTGACCATCGGCAGCATCAGCCGCAGCTCCCGCCCGCCCGCTGCCTTGAGCAGAGCACGGACCTGAGTACGCAACAATCCCGGACGGTCAAGCGTCAGGCGGAGCGCACGCCAGCCCATGGCCGGGTTTTCCTCCTTCACATTGCTGCGAAAATAGGGAAGCACCTTGTCGCCGCCGATGTCGAGCGTGCGGAACGTCACCGGCCGGTCACCAGCGGCTTCCAGCACCGAACGATAAAGCCGCTCCTGCTGTTCGGCGCGCGGGAAGGTCGAGGCCACCATGAACTGCAATTCGGTACGGAATAGCCCGATACCGGCCGCGCCAGCTTCGGCCAGTTGCGGCAGGTCGACGAGCAGGCCAGCATTCATCAGCAGTGAAATGGAGATACCGTCCTTGCTCACGGATGGCTTGTCCCGCAATTCCCGGTACAGGGCCTGCCGCTTGGCGCGGAACCGCACCTTCTCCGAGTAAGCTGCTTCGACATCGGACTGCGGACGCAGATGAACCCGGCCATCATCGCCATCGACAATGACCGCATCATTGTTTTCCGCCATGGACACGACGCCCTTGACCTGACCGGCAACCGGAATGCCCATGGCACGCGCGACGATCACCACATGGCTTGTGGCAGCACCGTCCTCGAGCACCAGGCCGCGCAGTCGTTCGCGCGGATAGTCGAGCAGTTCCGCCGCGCCCATGGAGCGGGCGATGATCACCGCATCCTTGGCCAGTGAACCGGCCATGGTCTTGACATCGCGGCCCATCAGCTGGCGCAGCAGGCGGTTCGCTAGATCGTCGAAATCGCTCAGGCGTTCCCGCATATAGGGATCGGTCAGGTGCATCATGCGAGCACGGGTGTCGCTCTGTACCTTCTCCACGGCCGCTTCGGCGGTCAGGCCGTTGCGGATAGCCTCTTCGAGGCGGCGCACCCAGCCGGTATCATGCGCGAACATGCGGTAGGCCTCGAGCACCTCGCGGTGCTCGCCCTCGAATGCAACGTCGCGGCGCGACAGCATGTCGTCGATCGAGATGCGCAAGGAACCGAGCGAGCTTTCAAGCCGGTCGATTTCCGCATTGATGTCTTCATTGAAAAGATTGGTAACCACGATGCGTGGCTCGTGCAGCACGACGTGACCCAGCCCGACGCCATCATTGAACGCGCTGCCGCTGAAACTCATCGGCTTGCCGAGGTCGAGCTCGACGCCTGGACGCGCCAGCCGCGGGATTTCGCCGGCCGCCACCATTTCGGCGAGCACCATCGCGGTGGTCTCAAGCGCTTCGACCTCGTCCTCACGGTAGACGCGCTTGGTCCGGTTCTGGACGACGAGAACGCCAAGCGTGCGCCCTGCCCTAAGGATCGGCACGCCGAGGAAGGAATTGTAGATCTCTTCACCCGTCTCCGGCAGATAGGCGAAGGCCGGGTGGGTCTGGGCATCGGTGAGATTGAGCGGCCGTGCGCTCGCAGCGATGGTACCGACGAGACCTTGCCCGAGACGAAGTTGCGCCAGGTGAACGGCAGACGGGTTCAGGCCTTCGGTAGCATAGAGTTCGAGGACGCCATCGGAGCGCAGCACATAGAACGAGCACACTTCCGCAACCATGTTCTGCGCGATTTCGCGAACAATGCGGTCAAGCCTCTCCTGCGGCTCAAGGGCCTCCGCCATCAACTCGCGGAGACGCTTCAGCATGACACGAGGGCCACTTATCTGCTCGCGCGTGGGCACTTAGAGCCTTTCTCCATAACAATATTGGCAAGGCCGGAATGACCTCACCAAATCAGTCGATCCATCATGTCAGTCGGCGCACATGCCGACAAACAGAATCTCGTTTTGCTAATGCTTATCCAGACCGTAGACAGAATGCAAAGTGCGCACGGCAAGTTCCGCATAGGGGCCATCAATCAGGATGGAAATCTTGATTTCCGAGGTGGTGATGGCACGGATGTTGATCCCCTTGTCGGCAAGCGCACGGAAAGCCGTCGCGGCAACACCCGCATGACTGCGCATGCCGATGCCGATGACAGAGACTTTGACCATGCCAGCCTCCGACTGGATGACGTCGAAGCCGATATCTTCCTTGACCTTTTCGAGAACCACTAGCGCCTTGTCGAGGTCGCCGGAAGGCACTGTGAAGGTCATGTCGGTCTTCGATCCGTCCTCGGAAATATTCTGGACGATCATGTCGACGTTGATATGCGCCTCGGCCAACGGCCCGAAGATACCTGCGGAAATGCCGGGGCGGTCAGCAACGCGCCGCAACGAAATCTGGGCTTCGTCCTTGGCATAGGCAATTCCGGTGACAACCTGCTGTTCCACGATCTCTTCCTCGTCGCAAATAAGTGTTCCGGGCGGATTGATCAGATCACCCATGCCCGGCGCATCGGGGTCTTCAAAGCTGGACCTGACAAATGTGCGCACTTTGTGCACCATGGCAAGCTCGACGGACCGCACCTGCAGTACTTTGGCGCCAAGCGAGGCCATTTCAAGCATTTCTTCGAACGAGATGCGTGACAGGCGCCGCGCCTTCGGTTCGACGCGCGGATCCGTCGTGTAGACACCATCCACGTCGGTATAAATATCGCAGCGATCGGCTTTCACCGCAGCGGCGATCGCAACCGCACTGGTATCCGAACCACCGCGCCCGAGCGTGGAAATCCGGTTGTCCGGGCCGATGCCCTGGAAACCGGAAATGACGGCGACCTGCCCTTCCTGGAACCGCTCGATCAGGAATGAACCGTCAATCTCAAGGATCCGGGCTGCACCGTGCGCGTTGTCCGTCTGGATCGGTATCTGCCAGCCCTGCCACGAGCGGGCATGAATGCCCATTGACTGCAAGGCAATTGCAAGCAGACCTGCGGTCACCTGTTCACCGGAGGCGACGATGGCATCATATTCGCGGGCGTCATGCATCGGTGACGTCTGGCGTGTCCAGGCGACGAGTTCATTGGTCTTCCCGGCCATCGCGGAAACGACGACCGCCACCTCATGACCTGCGTCAACTTCACGTTTAACATGGCGGGCCACATTACGGATGCGGTCGATATCGGCCACCGAAGTGCCACCGAATTTCATCACAATGCGTGCCATGGGAAGGTACCGTTCTGGAAAGCCTAAAACTGTATCGGAAAAGGACTGTTTGAAATGAAGCGGCCCTTTGCCAAATGAATGCGGCCTCCATAACCAAATTATGACGTGACTGCAAGAACAGGGGGTGATTTGCGCCGAGGATTGTCCCTTCGCCCATGATTTCGAATGTTTGACTGGGGTGCTATGTTGAGGGAATGACGCGCGAGGCAGCCCTAGCGAGAGCACAGGCTTATTTTGATTCCGGTGCTTTTCGGGAGGATTTGGCACGTCGAGTGCGCATGCCGACCGAGAGTCAGAACCCTGACCGTGCGCCAATGCTCATCGATTATATCGAGACGGAGATCAAGCCGGCCTTCGTGGCGCTTGGCTTTAGCTGCCGCACATTGTTCGAGCGCGAATGGCCATTCCTTTTTGCCGAACGCATCGAGACGCCGGAACAGACCACGGTACTAGGCTACGGCCATGGTGATGTGATCCGCGGGCTGGATGACGGCTGGGAAGAAGGACTATCGCCTTGGGAGCTGATCGAGCGTAACGGCCGGTGGTACGGACGCGGCGTTGCTGACAACAAGGGCCAGCATTCGATCAACATCGGTGCGTTGCGAGCTGTGTTGGAGGCACGTGGCACGCTCGGGTTCAATGCCAAATTTATCATCGAAATGGGCGAAGAGAAGCTGTCGCCCGGCCTGCGCGAACTTGCCACCACTCACAGGGAATTGTTCCGGGCCGACGTTTTTATTGCGTCGGATGGGCCGCGGTTGTCGACCGGGCGGCCGACTGTCTTCCTCGGCTCTCGGGGTGCAATCAGCTTCGATGTCTGGATTGATGCGCGCAAGGGCGGGCACCATTCTGGCAATTGGGGTGGCCTCCTTTCCGATCCGGCTATTCAACTCGCACACGCACTGGCAAGCATCACCGGGCCGACGGGTCAGATTCACATTGCAGAGTGGCTCCCGAAGGGTATCCCGGACAGTGTCCGGCATGTTCTCGCCGACTGCGAAATGGACACCAGCGCCGATGAACCGAAGATTGACCCTGCCTGGGGCGAGCCTGGCCTAACGGCGGCAGAAAAGCTGTTCGCATGGAGTTCGTTCGCCGTGCTGGCTTTCGAGGCCGGCAATCCGAAGACACCCGTTGGTGCAATTCCTCCACGCGCCTGGGCCCGCTGCCAATTGCGTTTCGTCGTCGGGGTCGATGTCGCGGACGTGCTCCCCGCCCTTCGCCGCCATTTCGATCGCAATGGGTTCCAGAACGTACAGATTGCGCAAGCAGGCGATGAAGTTTTTTATGCAACACGGCTCGACCCGGAGCATCCCTGGGTCCGTTGGGCCGTGGACTCGATTTCTCGCACCACGGGTACGAAACCGGCGATCCTGCCAAACCTTGGAGGCTCCCTGCCCAATGACGTATTCTCGGACATCCTGCAACTTCCGACGATATGGGTGCCGCACTCCTATCCGGGGTGCTCGCAGCATGCACCAAACGAGCATCTTCCTCTCAGCATAGCACGCGAGGGCCTTGAACTGATGGCCGGGCTCTACTGGGATCTCGGCGAGCCGGGTGTCCCGGCATAGCGTTTTTATTATGACGAGAGGCTGCCGATGGTGGGCACTTCGCGCAAACGAGAGCAGGGTTACTCGAATCCGCGATCTTCCAGAACGTCCGCCGAGATGTTGCGGCCCGCCATAAAAAATGCCCAAAATCAGCACGGCATCCGATGTTACCGAGAAAGCGATGCTAGTACTACGCCTGTAGCCCACTATACGCACACCCTCCATGATGTCGTTACGAATTGTGCCGCGCTTTGGAAAGGCCGAAAAGCCAAGACAGAAGTCTTGAATCCCGGCCATGAACGACCGCGGCCTTTCCGGACTCGCGACGTCATGAATATAGTCGCGTAGTTCAACTAGCTCCTGCTCAGCCCGCGGGTGGAACAGGACCCTGTATTTCATTCCTCATTTTGCTTTCGAGGGACGAATCCGGGCCTCAAGGTTGGCGAAAACATGCTCTGCTGGAACAGCAAGTGCAGGATTCTCTCGAAGTTCCGTAAGCCGGTTGGGTATTTCTTTGCGCAACCAGCTTTCTCTGGCTTCCTCGTAGTCCTCGAGCATCCGCAACCCGGCCCGCACAACTTCACTGGCGTTGTTATAGCGACCGGATTCGAGCTGTTTCTTGATGAATTGTTCATAATGCTCGTTCAGTGCAATGCTTGTCATGGCGGACGGGCCCCGCGTCGGTTCCAATTGTAGAAATAATTCAGTCACTGACAATAGATACTAAAGGATAACAAAAGTTGATACAACGTATCGTCCCAAAATTCGGGCCTTGACATTCTTTGCCGGAAGAGGCCACTCGAAGCGCAACAATGAGGACAGGGCAATGGTGACCGCAGAACGCAGTACAATCGATGCCGCAGAAGTCGAGCGCTTTTCGCGCATGGCGGCAGAGTGGTGGAACCCGCAAGGCAAATTCCGCCCCCTGCACAAATTCAACCCCACACGTCTTGCCTACATCAAGGAAAAGGTCTGCGCCCACTACGGCATTGATCCGAACAGCCCAACCCCATTTGCCGGCCTGCGTCTGCTCGATATCGGCTGCGGCGGCGGCCTGCTCAGTGAACCCATGGCCCGACTCGGTGCCAGCGTCGTCGGCGCCGATGCCGGCGAAACCAACATCGAGGTTGCAAAGATTCACGCTGCGCAGAGCGGCCTCGCCATCGATTACCGTGCAACGACGGCGGAAGCATTGGCGGAAGCCGGAGAACAATTCGACATCGTGCTCAACATGGAAGTCGTCGAGCACGTCGCCGACGTCGAACTCTACATGTCCGCCTGTTCGCAAATGGTGAAACCGGGCGGCATGACCTTCGTCGCCACCATCAACCGGACATTGAAGGCCCTTGGCCTCGCCATCTTCGGTGCCGAGTATGTGCTGCGCTGGCTGCCGCGCGGAACGCACCAATATGACAAACTGGTTCGTCCCGAAGAACTCGAAACCGCGCTGACGCGCGCTGGACTTGATGTCGTGGAAAAGGTCGGCGTGACCTACAACCCGCTCGCCGACAGCTGGAACCGTTCCCGCGATACGGACGTCAACTACATGGTCCTGGCAACGAGGCCCTAAGCCGCCTTCGCTGCCATGCGCTGGGCTTTCGTGGTCATCAAAACGCCGATGGTAATGATGACAGCGCCAGCCCATGTCGCCACCTGATAGACCTCTCCCAGAAACAACGTCCCGGCGAGCAGCGCCACGGCCGCACCGACATAGCCGATCTGGCTGAGGTAGACTGGACCGCCAACGGCCTGAAGCCGGAAATACAGCGCAAACATGCAGGCCGACGCCACAACCTGGAAAAACACCAGCCATGGCACGCTACCCAGTGGCTCAACGGGAAATGTGCCGGTCATATAAAAAATGATCGGGATAAGCAGCAAGGCCGTCGTCAGGTGACTGCCGGCAGCAAGTTCGGTTGGGTCGGCACCTTCCGGCCAGTCAATGGTGCGATAAACGTTGCCCAAGGCGAGCAGCACAGGAATAAGCAGGCCAATGCCCACCCAGAGAGGATCGGCTGGCTGTCCAACCTGGCCCCGCGTGAATCCCACGAGAACTGCCCCGGCAAAGCCGACGAAAATGCCGAGAAGGCCGAGAAGATCGGGCCTGCGCATCTTGAAGAGAATCGAAAGCAGCAGGGTGAACACCGGCGATAGCGTATACATGATCCCCGTGTATCCCGAACCGAGATGCGGGATTGCCGACAGGGTCATCAGGTTGGGCACGGCATAGGAGATCAGTGCAGCAACGAGGTAGTAGCGCAGCATATGCGCATCGAAGCGAGGCCGCTTTCCCATTATGAGAAACGCCGCAAGCAGTACTGTACCGGCACCCGTTGAGATGATGAATGCCCATAGTGACGGCGCTATGCCCGCCGCGAATGCCAGCTTGCCGAATGGCAGCGTCAAACCGAGAAAAGTGCCCGTCAGGACGAGCAGCACGGCGGCAGAATTCAGAAATGACATGGAGAATCACCCGATGGGTTCAGTTCGGACTGAGTACCATAGAGATTGGCCTTATCCCCGCAAGATCAATTGTGGTCTTCCGGGAAGACCGGAAGCGGCATCACATCAACGCCGTCATCGAGCAGGGACTTGACCTCCTCGCCCGAGGCTTCGCCATAGATTCCGCGTTTCTCGACCTCGCCGAAATGGATCTTCCGGGCCTCCTCAGCAAAGTCGCTGCCGACATAATCGGCATTTTCGCGGACCTTCTTGGTCATTTCCTTGAGCTCGGTCACCATCTTGCTCATCGCAACGGCCATCTTTTCCTTTTGCCGCCCGGTGGTGACCGAAGGCGCCATCAGGGCCTTCTCGACCTTGTGCGAACCGCAAACCGGACACGTGACAAGCCGCTTTTCGGCTTGCGCGTCGAAGTCATCATTGTTTCGAAACCAGCCTTCAAAGTCGTGGTCGTGGTCACAATGAAGCGAGAACCGGATCATGATGCTGCTTCGAGGCGTGTCCTCTGGCCGTGATTTTCCACGACCAGTCCAAAGGGACGCGCATTCTTCAGGTTCGGCACCTTCGCCCGGGCAGCAGCGCTCAAGGCCGGATCGATATCCGCGACGATGACCGCCGGATCTGCATGATCGGCTTCGGCCAGCACTTCGCCCCATGGCGCGACAATCACCGAATGGCCGTGGGTCTCACGGCCGTCTTCGTGAACGCCACCCTGGGCGGCCGAGATCATGAATGCGCCATTCTCGATAGCGCGGGCGCGCTGCAGCACATGCCAATGCGCTTCGCCGGTCTGGCGCGTGAAGGCAGCAGGCGCCGTGATCACCGATGCGCCGGCCACGGCCTGGGCGCGGAACAATTGCGGGAAGCGGACATCATAGCAAATCGCAAATCCGAGCCGCGTGAAGGGAAGATCGATCACCACTGTGTCGGCGCCCGGCGCGTAGACAGCAGATTCGCGCCAGCTCTCGCCATTGTCGAGATCGACGTCGAACATGTGGATCTTGTCATAGCGGGTTAGAACCGAGCCATCCGGCCCAAAGAGGAAAGCGCGGTTGGCGATCTTGCCGTCGTCGCGGGCGATGGCGGTCGAGCCGATATGAAGATGAATTCCGTGCTTTGCCGCAAGTTCCGAAGCGGTGCGAACGATGACATCGTCGCTCTCGGCCTTCAGCACGTTCTGCAGCGACTTGCGATCGCGTTGCAGCGCACCGGTCATTTCCGGGGTCTGCACGTAGACGGCGCCCTTGCCGACCGCATCGGCGACATATCCGGCGAGATCGGCAGCATTGCGCCGCGGGTCTACGCCTGAGCGCATCTGGATGGCGGCTGCACGAAATGAACTCATGTCACAATCCTCAAACGAGTTCGCCGGTCTTCAATAAACTGTCGAGACGGCCCTGATTTTCCAGCGCATAGAGATCGTCGCAACCGCCTACATGCGTTGTGCCAATGAATATCTGCGGAAACGTCGTCCGGCCATTGGCGCGCGCCAGCATATCCTGCCGGACCGACGGCTCGATCGATGCATTGTGCTCGACAAAGCCCACGCCCTTTTCCGAAAGAAGGCCCTTGGCGGCTGTACAATAGCCGCAACCGTTACGCGTATAGATAGTCACATCGACCATTCGAATACTCCAGTTCGCCCTCTATATAGGCATCAAAACTTCAGGCGAAAAGACCCGTTCTTTGCGTGAGAACCACGTCACACAGACAATTCTTGCCCCAGAACCCGGCCAAAAGTGAGACATCAACCTTCGATGCGCCACCTCTCAGCAAGGCGCGCGATGCTGCCTTGACGGTTGCACCGGTTGTGTGGACGTCGTCGATCAAGAGAACGCTACGTCCGCGCACCTTGATCTCCTGTGCATCCGGCACCCTAAACGCGCCGCGCACATTGAGCGCACGCTCATTTGCGCCGAGGCCAACCTGCTGCCTGGTTTGCCTGACACGTTTCGGGGCATCCGGATCGAATGGCTTGCCGCTCAACCGCGCCAGATGACGGGCGAGTTCGGCCGATTGATTGAACCTGCGCAACCAGAACCGGCGCGCGTGCAGGGGCACCGGCACGATGATATCGCAATCGTTCAATAGTTCACTGCCGGCCCGCAGCATCCACCGCGCCATCCACGGTCCGAGGTCGGTGCGGTCATTGTATTTGAGACGGTGAACCATGTCGCGGATGACACCCTCATGCATGGCGACCGAACGGGCGCGGCGGAACGGCGGTGGATCGGCAATCGCCTCGGCAGACAAGATCTCAGCCCCTAGATCATGGCTGAACGGAATGCCGAGCACCGGGCAATAGGGCTTGTCGATAAAGCGCACTTTGGACCAGCAGCCGCCACACAGCGTTCCCGGCTCAGCGACGTGTCTGTCACAGCCTGCGCAAACCGGCGGAAACAGCGGCCGGAACAACTGATTGGTTGCTGCGCGCGTGAAGAGACGTGCAGTTGACCCGAGAGTTTTCATTGCAATTCGATCCAAGGCGACGCATCTACCTTAAAGAATATACATAGATCAGAGAAATTCGGAATGGATCAGCACCAGGTCTTCGACCGCAATCTACTGCTGGCAAGGCGCCTGCGCGCCCTCAAGCAGCATGGGAATTCCGCGGATTTCCTGCTTGCTCGCGCCGCCGACGATCTGGAAGAGCGCTTGTCCGCCGTCGAGCGCACATTTGATATTGCCGTCGACCTCGCCAGCCATACGGGGCTGGCGGCAGAGGCGCTGCAGCGATCTGGCAAGGCCGGCACGATCGTGCGTATTGAACAGGCGCGGCAGTTTCTGGGTAATGCGTTTCCGGCAATCGTCGCAGATGAAGAGATCCTTCCGCTCAAACCTGCAAGCATCGACCTGATCGTTTCGTTGCTCTCCCTGCACATGACCAACGACACGCCGGGTACGCTCTTGCAAATTCGCCGGGCACTGAAACCGGACGGCCTGTTTCTCGGTGCGATGGCCGGCGAAAACACGCTTGCCGAATTGCGTGAATGCCTACTTGCCGCCGAAAGCGAAATCTTCGGTGGAGCCTCGCCACGCGTCGCACCCTTTGCGGATGTTCGCGATGCCGGCGGACTACTGCAGCGCGCTGGCTTCACCCTGCCCGTGACCGATATAGAGACCTATACGGTGCGCTACGACTCGGCCTTCGCCCTGATGCGCGACCTGCGCGCCATGGGCATGCAAAACGCCCTCGTCGGTCGTTCGCGGCGGCCCATGACCCGGCACTTCTTCATGCGGGTCGCTGAAATTTACGCGGAACGCTTCAGCGATCCCGACGGCCGGGTCAGGGCGACTTTCTCGTTCATATGGATGTCCGGCTGGGCTGCGCACGAATCGCAGCAGAAACCGCTGAAACCGGGCTCGGCCAAAGCCTCGCTCGCGGATTTTCTCAAGGATGTGGAAACAGTCGAGAAGAAGTAGCCCTGAGCCCGCTCGAAAAGTCACTGCGGTGAGGCTCACCGCAGTGGAGTTTTCTCAGCAGTCGCCGGTCTTTGAGCCGTCATTGTCGATAATGCAGACAGCATTCGGTGACCGCTGCAGCACGCTGCGGCGAACCGTATAGGTCGACGGCGCCGGATCGGCCCTCTGGATCGAACCCGTGGCCATCTCGTCGATGGAGCGCCCGGTCGAATAGTCGACCACGGCTTGCGAACCGCGATCGGCAAGCGGCGCGATAATGAGGGCGAGTGCAATTGCTGCTGACCCGAACAGGAGCGTGATCCGCAACAGGCCCATCCCTGCGCCTGCAAGAGTTCTCGCAAGCGACAACTCACCGTCGCGATAATCGTTATTACGCCCCATGCCCCACCTGAAATACGTATTCAGAATTCTCTAAAAGTCGCTCAATCAGGTGAAGGAGTCATTAACAATTGGGAAAGAATGCAGTTTCCGGTTGAAACTCACAGGAGATCGATCAGGAAGGGAATGAGCGGGATATCCGCCGGCGGCATCGGATAGTCGCGCATGTCTTTCGGCTTCACCCATTTCAGCGTCTGACCTTCCATCGGACGCGGGATGCCTTCATAACGCCTGCAGATGAACAAAGGCATCAGGAGATGGAAGGTCTCATAGGTATGGCTGGCGAAAGTCAGCGGTGCGAGACAGTCCGGTTTGACCGTGATCCCCAACTCTTCGTGCAGTTCGCGGATCAGGCTTTCCTCGGGCGTTTCACCCGGATCGACCTTGCCGCCCGGGAATTCCCAGAGACCGGCAAGCGACTTGCCCTCCGGACGCTGCGTCAGCAGCACCCGGCCATCGGTATCGACCAGCGCACATGCGGTCACAAGCAGGATAGGATGCGCGCTCATGTGCCGGGCGCCTGCCTGTAAGCATAACGATACGCTTCGCGGAAACCCATGTGTTCGTACAGCTTGATGGCACCGGTGTTGGCGATTTCGACCTGTAGCCACGTCTTTTTGGCGCCGTGTTGCATGGCCCACTTCAATGCTGACTTGATGATGGTGCGGCCCAGCCCGGCGCGACGCCGGTTTTCCGCAGTCCCGATGTTGAACAACCCGGCAAGTGTGCCGTCATGCACGCAAATCGCGGTCGAGACCGGCACCGAACCCTCTTCGATGACGAACAGACCCTTGGACGGCCGGATGGCATTGATGACCTCGAACAGGCCTGGCTTGAGCGCGGAACTCTCACCCTGCACCTGCAATGCCGCATCAATGAACCGGCCGATATCCTTCAATGGTATCTGGTCGAGTGCGTTGGACAGATCGACTTGGGCGAGATCCGCAGTCATGACCATGGATTCGTCGAAACGTGCCCAGCCCTGGTTTTCCAGGTAGTCGTCGAGCGCCTTGGGGGCGAGTGGCGATAGCCGGAAAACCGGTGGCCTGCCATAGGCACGGAACCGTTGGGCGGCGCGTTCGACCCGCTGTTCCATATTGTCGGTATCGCCGGGATCGAGCGGATTGACGGAGTTCAGCCGCTTGGATGGGTGGCTCGCGGTCATGCGGATGGCCCAGCTTCCGTCATAGTGGACAGAGGAAGCCGGCCATGCCCGGAATCCGACCGCCTCAATCTGCCTGATCTGCGCTAACTGCATGCGTGATCCTTCGAAAGAGAATGGTTCAGCTGCGATAGTCGCCGTTGATCGCCACATATTCCTTGGTCAGGTCGCAGGTCCACACCGTTGCCTTGCCTTTGCCGAGACCAATATCGACGCGGATCTTGATGTCATCGTTCTTCATATAGGCAGATGTCGCTTCTTCCGAATAGTCCGGATCGCGTTCGCCGTCGCGCGCAACGCGGATGTCGCCGAACCAGATAGCCAGACGGTCGCGGTCCGCTGGCTCGCCGGCCTTGCCGACAGCCATGACGATACGGCCCCAATTGGCGTCCTCGCCAGCAGCAGCAGTCTTGACCAGCGGTGAATTGGCAATCGACAATGCGATGCGCTTGGCCGAGCGCGCAGACGTTGCGCCCGTCACGGTAATTTCCAGCATCTTGCGCGCGCCTTCGCCGTCACGCACTACCTGCAAGGCGAGGCTTTTCAACACGCGATCGAGCGCTTTGCTGAAGTCCTTCAGCCGTTTGTCCTTGAGCTTTGTCACCCGCTCAGCCCCGCGCTCGGCCGCCGATCCGGTTGCAAACAGCAGCAGCGTATCGGACGTGGACGTATCGCTGTCGACGGTTACCGAATTGAAGCTCTTGCCGACCGACTTCGACAGCAGCTTTTGCAGGACATCCGATTCGATCGGCGCGTCCGTGACGACAAAGGACAGCATCGTCGCCATGTCCGGCGCGATCATTCCGGCGCCCTTGGCGATTCCGTTGATCGTCACCGGAACCCCGCCTAAAAGCACGGTTTCCGTCGCGAACTTCGGAAATGTATCGGTCGTCATGATGGCGCCGGCGGCTTCCTGCCAGCGCTCCGGCAGCGCTGCCTTGGTCATGTCTCCAAGGAGATGGTTGAACTTTCCGGCATCGAGCGGCTCGCCGATGACGCCCGTCGAAGCGAGAAAAACTTCACCCGGCTTGCAACCCGCAGCCTTTGCCGCCGCAGCTGCCGTCATCCTGGTCGATTCCCGGCCCTTCTTGCCCGTAAAGGCGTTGGCATTGCCGGAATTGACGACGACGGCCCGCGCTTTGCCGCCCGCCAGGCTTTCGCGGCAAAAATCAACCGCAGCCGAGGGACATTTCGACTTCGTGAACACGCCGGCGACCGCCGCTGGCTTGTCGAAGACGATCATCAGCACGTCGGTCCGGCCCTTGTATTTGATACCGGCCTCGGCCGTCGCGATCCTTACTCCGCGAATTTCCGGCATTGCCGGATAATGTTTCGGTGCCAGAGGGGAGACGGCTGTCGACATCGGTTACCTCGAAAGAATGCTTCGCAACGTTGGGCGTGGATATGAAAGAAAAGGCCCGGCATCAATGCCGGGCCTTCGCAAGATTACTGCTGTGCTTCGGTGGCGGCCTTGATCGCCTTTTCCGTTTCCGGATCGGTGAACTCTACCTTCAGATCGCCACGGTCCTTCTTGACCAGCTCCATATAACGCTCACGGATAAGGATCGACTTCACCTGCTCCTTGACCTGGTCGAATGCCGGCGGCTGCTGAACGCGCTTGTCTTCCAGCTTGATGATATGGAAGCCGAACTGGGTCTGCACCGGCTCCTTGGTGTATTTGCCGATCTCGAGCGCCGTGGCGGCCTTTTCGAATTCCGGCACCATCTGGCCCGGGCCGAAGTAGCCCAGATCACCGCCCTGCGCGGCCGACCCATCGGTCGACTTTTCCTTGGCGACTTCCTCGAAGGATGCGCCGCCATCGAGCTGCTTGATGATTGCTTCGGCTTCTTCCTTGGTCTTCACCAGGATATGGCGTGCACGCACCTCATTCTGGGGAGGCATGGCCGCGATTTCCTTGTCGTAGCGGGCGCGGATATCGGCGTCGGTGATCTTGTCGACAACCTGCTGCTTGAAGTAGTCATTGTGCAGGGCGCGATCCCGCAGGAACTGCATGCGGGCCTTGAATTCCGGTGTCTGGTCCAGCTTCTCGGCCTCGGCCTTGGCTGCCAGCGACTTGATGTCGATGATCGCAGTCAAAGCGGCCAAACGCCGCTGGTCGTCAGGCAAGCGTGCAAACTGCGGGTCGAGGTCTGCGGAAATCTGGTCGACGTCCTTGACTGTGATCTTGGCGCCGTTGATCGTGGCGAGCACCTTATCAGGATCTACCGGGGCAGCTGCAGGGGCGGCCGGAGCGGGCTTGGCAGCATCCGTTTTGCCGGCGTCCTGGGCCATTGCCACAGAGGAAATACCGGTCAAAAATACAGCAGCAGTCATAAATGAAAGGGTTTTGCGCAATTGGTTCATGGGTCAATTTCTCCTTGGGAGGACCGGTACGGGCTATGATTACGGCAGAATTTTGCCATGAAGGAGCGATCAACTGCTTAGCGCTTCTACATTGACATCATTCGAGCCCCCTCTTATCTGTCCATCGGCTTTGCGTCCAGATAGCTTGGTAACAGATAAGCTAGGTCGTAAACTCATTATAGGATCGACAATGGCGCCTTTTCAGGCATTTTCATGCCAGGCATCGGATGCCTCAATGCCGGGCTATCCTGGCAAAACGAATTAGAGAGGACCAGGGATGGTCAGTTTCGGCGGCCTCGCCCGCAAGATTTTCGGCTCCTCCAATGAGCGCCGCGTCAAGAGCTTCAAACCCCGCGTTGATGCGATCAATGCGCTTGAAGCAGAAATTTCATCGCTTACCGACGAGCAACTGAAAGCGAAGACTGCCGAATTTCGTGCAAGTCTCGCCGAGGGAACGAAGCTCGATGATCTGCTCGTTCCGGCTTTCGCCGTCGTACGCGAGGCGGCCAAGCGCGTTCTTGGTATGCGCCCCTTCGACGTGCAGCTCATCGGCGGCATGGTCCTGCACAATGGCGGGATCTCGGAAATGCGCACCGGTGAAGGCAAGACGCTGGTTGCAACCTTGCCGGTCTATCTCAATGCGCTTGAAAGCAAAGGCGTCCATGTCGTCACAGTCAACGACTATCTCGCCACCCGCGATGCGCACTGGATGGGGCAGATCTACAATTTCCTCGGCCTGACCTACGGCATCATCGTCCATGGTCTCGACGACGAGGAACGCGCCGCCGCCTACAATGCCGACATCACCTATGCCACCAACAATGAGCTGGGCTTCGATTATCTGCGCGACAACATGAAGTATGAACGCGCGCAGATGGTACAGCGGCCGCATAACTATGCGATCGTCGACGAAGTCGACTCGATCCTGGTCGATGAAGCGCGCACGCCGCTGATCATTTCCGGTCCGCTGGACGATCGTTCCGACTTCTACAATCTCATCGATACGTTCATCCTGCCATTGGCGCCCGAAGATTACGAAATCGACGAGAAGCAGAAGACCGCGATTTTCACCGAGGAAGGCACCGAAAAGCTGGAGAACCTGCTCAAGGAAGCGGGTCATCTCAAGGGCGAGGGCCTTTACGACATCGAGAACGTTGCCGTCGTTCATCACGTCAACAACGCGCTGCGGGCCCACAAGCTTTTCCAGAAGGACAAGGACTACATTGTCCGCAATGACGAGATCGTCATCATCGACGAATTCACCGGCCGCATGATGCCTGGCCGCCGCTTCTCGGAAGGCCTGCATCAGGCGCTCGAGGCGAAGGAGCATGTGACGATCCAGCCGGAAAACCAGACGCTGGCTTCGATCACCTTCCAGAACTATTTCCGCATGTACAAGAAGCTCGCCGGCATGACCGGCACGGCCTCGACTGAAGCGGAAGAATTCGGCAACATTTACGGCCTCGAAGTCACGGAAATTCCGACCAATCTGCCCGTTCAGCGTTTGGACGAGGATGATGAGGTCTACCGGACTGCCGAGGAAAAATACAAGGCGATCATTCGCGATATCCGCGATGCAAGCGCCAAGGGCCAGCCGATTCTGGTCGGCACCACATCGATCGAGAAGTCGGAACAGCTTGCCGAACGCCTTCGCAAGGAAGGCTTCAAGGACTTCCAGGTTCTCAACGCCCGCTACCACGAACAGGAAGCCTACATCGTGGCACAGGCAGGCGTTCCGGGCGCCATCACCATTGCTACGAACATGGCCGGCCGCGGTACCGACATCCAGCTCGGCGGCAATCTGGACATGCGCATCAAGCAAGAGCTTGACGACATGCCGGATGGCGACGAGCGCAAGGCCAAGGAAGTTGCCATTCGTGAGGATATTGCCCGCCTGAAGGAAAAGGCGCTTGCCGCCGGCGGCCTCTACGTCCTTGCCACCGAACGGCATGAAAGCCGCCGCATCGACAACCAGCTGCGCGGCCGTTCCGGTCGTCAGGGCGACCCCGGCCGTTCGAAGTTCTTCCTGTCGCTGCAGGACGACCTGATGCGCATCTTCGGCTCCGAGCGCATGGACGGCATGCTGCAGAAGCTTGGCCTCAAGGAAGACGAGGCCATCGTCCATCCCTGGATCAACAAAGCGCTGGAGAAGGCTCAGAAGAAGGTCGAAGCGCGCAACTTCGATATCCGCAAGAACCTTCTGAAATATGATGACGTGATGAATGATCAGCGCAAGGTGATCTTCGAACAGCGCATCGAGCTGATGGACAGTACATCCTTGAGCGAAACCACCAAGGAAATGCGCGAGGACGTGATCGACGACCTGATCTCGCGTCATACGCCGGAAGGTGCGTACGCCGAGCAGTGGAACATCAAGCAGCTCGACGAGGATGTCCGCAACATTCTCAATCTCGACCTGCCTGTTACAGAATGGGCTCTCGAAGACGGCATCACGCCGGATGACATCCGCGAACGCCTGACCGAGAACGTCGAGAAAGCGGCCGCCGATCGCGCAGAACGCTTCGGGCCCGAGATCATGGCCTATGTCGAGAAGTCGGTCATTCTGCAGACGCTCGACGCCTTGTGGCGTGAACATCTCGTCAATCTCGATCATCTGCGCTCTGTCGTCGGCTTCCGCGGCTACGCGCAGCGCGATCCGCTGAACGAGTACAAGACCGAAGGCTTCGAGCTGTTCCAGACGATGCTGGTGAACCTGCGCCAGAACGTGACGACACAGCTGATGCGTGTCGAGCTCGTCCGGGAAGCAGCAAGTGCCCCCGAACCGGCGCTGCCGGTCATGGAAGCCCATCATATCGATGGCTTTACCGGCGAAGACGATTTCGGCGAAGGCAGCTTGGTCGCGGTGCAGGAGGATCTGCGCGTCGTTGACCCTGCAGATCGCGATCCCAACAATCCTCGCACCTGGGGCAAGATTGGCCGCAACGAGGCCTGCCCCTGCGGCTCCGGCAAGAAATACAAGCACTGCCACGGCGCTTTCGTTTGATTATCCAAAAGGCCGCGTGCACAACGCGGCCTTTTCTCTTGTTCCAGCAGCACGCCCGTTGACTTTTCGAACCGTTTCTAAAGGTTTACGGATTATGGGTCGAGCATTGGAAACGAGTGGAGCTGCCCTTGCGATTTTCTGCGGCGAGAACTGCAGACCGGTTTTTGCCGGATAGACTGTCACAGCCGCTTCGTCCCTGGCTCCTTCGCCTGGATCAGGTGCTCGACGGGTCAACGGAACACGCTGTTGCGCAACGGGTTTCCCTGATCGCTTTCCTCGTGCGCATCGTCAGTGCAGCAATCGCTCTTGTTTCCCAGGTCATCTTCGCGCGCTGGATGGGCCAGTTTGAATACGGCATCTTCGTCCTGGTATGGGTAACGGTCGTCATTCTCGGCAACCTGTCGTGCCTTGGTTTTCAGACCACCGTCATCCGGTTTGTGCCCGAATACCTCGAACGCCAGCAACTCGATCATCTGCGCGGTATCCTGTTTACCAGCAAGGCGTTCGCCCTCACTCTGACGACCTGCATCGCGATGACCGGCGCGGGTCTGGTCTATTATTTCCGCGACGGAATTGAACCCTACTATGTCGCACCCTTCATCATTGGCTTCATCTGCCTGCCGATGATTGCGCTCGGTGACACACTAGACGGGACTGCCAGGTCGCGGTCCTGGGCACTTGTCGCCCTGACCCCCACCTATATCATCCGCCCGGTTCTTACCCTGGTCGTGATGAGTATAGCCCACGTCGCAGGATTGCCTCCGACCGCCGTGGTCGCAGTCGTATCGGCAATCATCGCGACCTATGCGACCACACTGCTGCAATTGTTTGTCGTCAACCACCGGTTCAAGGCGGTCGTGGTCCCCGGAGCCAGGCAGATCCGCTTTGGCGAATGGTTCTCCGTCTCGCTGCCGATCTTCCTGGTCGAGGGATTTTTCTTCCTGCTGACCAATGCCGACGTTCTGATGGTTGGCCGCTACCTGGAACCGGACAAGGTAGCGACCTATTTCGCGACCGTGAAACTGCTTGCGCTCGTGCATTTCGTCTATTTCTCCGTCAAGGCCGGTGCCGCACAGCGCTATTCGGAACTGATGCACACCCATGACCATGACCAGCTGGCGCAATTTGCACGGGACACCGCGCGCTGGACCTTCTGGCCCTCGCTGGCGATGGCGATTGTCCTCCTCCTTCTCGGCAAACCATTGCTTTACCTGTTCGGCGCCCAGTTCACCGACGGCTATCCACTGCTGTTCATTCTGGTGATCGGCGTCGTCGCCCGCGCTTCGGTCGGCCCGGCGGAGAGCCTGCTGAATATGGCCGGCAAGCAGAAAATCTGCGCGACGGTCTATGCTGTCACACTGATTGTTAACATCTGTCTCAGCATTCTGCTGATACCGGTCTATGGTCTGGCAGGTGCCGCATGCGCGACAGCCTTCTCCATGGTGTTTGAGGCGATGACGCTGGCGGTGACCGTCTACAAGTGTCTGAACATCAACATGTTCGTATTTGCCGGCAGGACGAGTGCAAGACCTGCAGCGCATAACCCCGAAAATCTTCTTTGATTTTTGGTAAGGATTATACGCCATTAAAAGTGTTACTGCGTCCTTTGTGAGTCCCAAGGGACGCACGGCGCAGTAAGGAAGAAATCTGATGGCAGCCATACCGCTTCTCGAAGAATTGGCCGGAGGCCCCTCGGCGCAGATCCTTGCGCAACTTTCGGGATTCGATGCGTCACCCGATGCGGCCAAGCAGATTGAGGAATCCCTTGGCAATCGCGGCGTCCCGCGCAAACTGTCCGTCTATTCGGCCTCCGCCGGCTTCGAGCTGCTGCAGGAACTGGACTATCTGACTTACCGGACGGTCGAGCCCAATATCTTCTTCAATCCGCGCTTCCTGGCACCCGCCATGCCCCGTCTCGACGACCGGCAGGTCCGTTTCATGGTGATGCGCGATGAGAACGACATCAAGAGCCGTCTGCGCTTCCTCATGCCCTATACGATCGAGCGGCCGGGCTTCACCGTATCGGCATCGATCATCCGCGCCTGGGCGACACCCTTCGGGCCGCAGGGAACGCCGCTCATCGACCGCGATGACCCGATGGGCGTGCTCAATGACCTCTTCAATATGCTGGCACGCAAACATCTCAAACTTCCCGAAATCCTGGTATTACCGGACATGCTGCTGAACCGCACGGCGGCACAGCTCATCCGCACCGTTGCAATGGATCGCGATCTTCCGTTGATGACGGTGAACCAGGTCGAGCGCCCCTTCCTCGAAAGCGAAAAGGAAGGCGAGGACTATCTGGGCGAGGCTATCGGCACCCGCCACGCCAAGGAATATCGCCGGTTGTGGCGGCGTCTTTCCGACAAGGGCAAGCTGACCTACAGGGTGAGCCGCAGCGAAGACGATATCCGCGTCAAGCTGGAAGAGTTTCTTGCGCTTGAAGCCAGCGGCTGGAAGGGTCAGCGCGGTTCGGCGATGGCCGTCGACCGTTTTCGGGCCGCCTTCGCCCGCGAGGCCGTCAACAACCTCGCCGCCCGCGATCTGGCCCGCATCCACACGCTCGAACTTGACGGCAAGACCATTGCCGTCCTGGTCGTCTTCGTCGAAGCGGGGGAGGCATGGACCTGGAAGACCGCCTATGACGAGAGCCTTGCGGCCTATTCGCCCGGCGTTCTCCTGATGATCGAGATGCTGAAGAACCATCTGGATGATCCGAACATCGATCGAACCGACTCCTGCGCCGTGCCAGACCATCCGGTGGCCTCGCGCCTCTTTCAGGAGCGTGAATCGATCGGCACACTGGTGATCGGGTTGACGCCGGCCGCCGATCGCGCGGCGCGGCAGGCCGCATCACAACTTCACCTCTACCGGCGAACCCAGAATTTCGCGCGCATTGTCCGCGAACGGCTGCGGGACCTGACGCGGCGCAAGTAAACTTTTCGCGAATTTGCGCCTGACCGGGCCGGACGTGATAGGCTGTCCTGTCAGAAATCGACTTTTCATCATCATTGATGCGGTCCGCACGGATCCGGACATCATTGCTGGAGGGTTGAACCAAGATGCGTATCGCGCTGTTGGTGGCAACGGCATTGTTGGTGTTGGCTGGCTGCGCTTCGTCGGGAAACGTCAGCCCGCTGGTATTCTGTGATGCTCCCGGCGAGTTCAAGTCCACGGTCACCACCCATTGCACGCCAAGGCTCGGCCACAAATACTGAAATTTCCACTGCTGCAAATCCTGTTTGGAAAGGGTTGAACACATGACACGTATTGCGATGTTTTTGGCAGCTGTCCTGGCGATCCTTCCCGGCTGCACCTCGTCCGGCAACGTCAGTCCCCTGGTGTTCTGCGACCGGCCCAGCGATTACGGCGCCAAGGTGTTCACCAATTGCACGCACCGCGTGAACGAGTATTGAACTTCTCCATCGGACGCAGCTAATCGGGGGATGAACGGATGCGACTTCCCGCCAATGCAGGCGGGAGCGAGCTTCGGGCTCAGCGCCGTCAAGGAGCAGTTCGCCGAGGCCATCAGGAAACAACACGGGCAGTAAACGAACCTGCGGCTTCCGGTATGCCCCTAGCGGATGTACCGGAAGGACGTATACGCATGGTCGTCATTGAGAAATATGGGCTTTTTGCCCCGTTGTTGGTGCCCCCGGAAATCCGCTACTCTGCCACCTTCGGAGTCATTTCACACAACCGAAGGCAAGCCTGTGGAATTCCTGCACAATAGCGCTTCATTCATCGAACCATACATACAGCAATACGGGCTCTATGCGATCTTTGTCATCGTATATCTTGAATCGCTGGGAGCACCGCTTCCCGGCGAAAGTGCACTTGTCGCGTCATCGCTTCTTGCAGTACGAGGCGACCTCGCAGTCACCAACCTGTTTTTCACCGTCTGGGCGGCCGCCGTACTTGGCGACAGCACCGGCTATGCCATCGGGCATTTTGGTGGCCGGCCGCTCCTGCAGCGATATGGCTGGCTCGTCAAACTCACGCCGGAACGGCTTGAAGAGCTGGAACAACTGTTCCGGCGTCGCGGAGCCATCATCGTCTTCAGCGCGCGTTTTGTCGTTGTGCTGCGGCAGTTGAACGGGCTGGTGGCGGGTTCGGTGGGAATGCCATGGCACAGTTTCATCCTGGCAAATATCCTTGGCGCCGGGCTCTGGGCGGCTGTCTGGAGTTTTGGACCGTATTTTTTCGGGGGCATGTTCCATGCGGTCTCGCGTTAAATGCCGCTGAGACCAAGCGGACGCCCTTGGGCGCCCGCTTTAGTGCTTATCATTCGCCGGCACGACGCTCGGCGCTCATCTGTTTAACCTGCTGGACGAGCTGCTCAAGGTTATAGCTCGCAGGATCCTGCATTGGCGGGTAGTCGACATAGCTCTGGAGTTCCTTCAGCCAAAGAACTTGCCCGATCGGCAGCAGGTTCCAGTCATAGATGTATGCGGTAACCGGCCCGGCAGCGTTCCGCCCTGACCCATAAGCGTCTTTATCTGCTGTCCGACGACGTTTCGAACGGGTCGCGCTTGATATTGACGACCTGGGTCCAGTGATAGGGAACTACCCCATTAAGGAAGCCTTCCGGTGAATCAGACACCATCGCGAAATACATCTTCCAGTTCTTGTAGCGGACGGCAGATGGGTCCTTGCCGGAATAATAGAAAAACGTATCTCGGGCGGATTCATCCGATTTACCTTCAAGATATTCGCGCTGGTTGACACCGTCGAGCGTGGTCTTGACGATGCCGGGATAGGTTCCTTTTTCAATCTGTGCCTTCAGCTCATTAGCCTTTGGACCGCCGGCGATGTCGACGAGGGTGGGCAGCCAGTCGAGCGAGGCGAAGATGTCGTTCTTCACGGTTCCGGGCTCAATGTGGCCAGGCCAGCGTACGACCAGTGGTGCACGCATGCCGCCTTCCCAGGTGGTCAGCTTGCCACCCTTGAACGGGTGGTGCCGCCGTCGGGGAAGGTGATGGTCTAGGCCCCATTGTCTGTGGTGAACGCGATAATGGTGTTATCGAGCTGCCCCATCTCATCGAGTTTTTTCAGCACGTAGCCAATGTTATCGTCCATCTGCTTCATGCCGGCTTCGTTGACGCCCCAGTCCTTGCCGCCGGGTTCGCCCACCATGCCCATGTATTTGTCGTTCACGACGGTGGTGACATGCATGCGCGCGGGGTTGTACCAGACGAAGAACGGCTTGTTCGTCTTCTTCGGATCATTGCGGTCGAGGAAGTCGATGACATGGCTGGAGATCTCCTCGATCGATGCGGTGTTCTTTATTCTTGGAACGCTCTTCTATCGCAGCCAGCGCACACGTTTCTTTCGCCAGATCAAGAACGCCAAAAACGAACAGGCTGCGCTGCTCGCCGTTCAGGAGCAGTTCGGTCTGGATGAGGAGCCGCTCGCCGCCCGTCCGCAAGATCGGGCTTTGCTCTATCAATCCATCCTCGCGCTTGCCACGCATTCGCAGCCCGTTCGTATGCGCCTCACACGCGCAGACTTCATCTCGGCCTTCTGCGTCTTCGTTCTTGTAGCGGCAACCGCAGTTCCTGCCGTTATTCCGTTATTGCTGATTGAAAATTCGTTCCTTGCGCTTCGCACAAGCAATCTCGTGCTCGTGCTGCTGCTGTTCATCGTCGGTTATACATGGGCACATTTTACCGATGCCCGGCCGATCTACGTGGGGCTGTCGGTCATGGTGTTGGGAATTGTCCTGGTTGGCATCGCCGTCGCACTCGGCGGTTAGGTCAGCCAGGGCGGATCGTGCTGCCTTCCTGCCGGGGCCAAAGCAGCGTTGTCATGAAGATCGCATAGGCAATGGCCACCAGTATGTAAGTGACCCGGGTGGAGAAGGACTCAGCGGCAGACCCAGGAAGCGGTGACACGCCGGTTCCGAAGACGAGTTGGAAGATCGTCAAGGCGCCCGCGTAAAGTTTGGCTGCTGGCGCATGCATGGCGGCACGGCCGCCAAATACCAAACCGGCAAGCAGCACCAATAAAAAGAGGAAAATGAGGGACGGCCGCACCTGAAGCAGCCCGAATGCGACGGACGCAGCTACGCCTCCAGTGATATTGGTTATCACGATCCCCAAGGCCGCGCGGGTACTGGCCGCGGCGTCGAATTGTGAGAGCAGTGACACGACTGTTATGGGAATGACAATCGCCGTGGCCAGCCCTTCGCGTGTCAGACAGGCAACCACTGCGATCAGGAGTATGGCGGTGTTGGCGGCAGCGTAGTGTGCCGCACGCGGATAGGTGGCCGCCGTTGGCGCTTTAAGGGCGGGGCTACCTTTGTCCGGGATAAAAACATAGGCCGCCCACATCAAAAGCATACCGGTCACCACGCTCTGAACGAGGATCATAAGAATGGTGTCGCCGAGATCCTCGTTCAGAATTGTGAGGAGCGGCACCATAACCGCAATGACCAGGACAAGAAAGATTGTGGGGCCGCCCTTGCCATTGGCCTGCTGGTAGAAACATCCGAAATAAATCAGACCGAGCAGGAGCAGGAGGACGGGCGGTTTGTCGCCGGTCAAAACCGTTACGAATTGCAGAAGTGCTCCGACGACAAGGATCAGCACTGTGACTGCCAGCGCCTTTTGCAACGGCATAGGGCGGGAACTTGAGATCAGAAACTGTGCGGCAAACAATGGTCCAAGGAAAGGGATGATTGCGCCCGAATAGACCATCCAGGAAAAGCCGACAGCAACGGCGAGTGCTATGCGCAGACCCTTGCGCTTTACATTAGCGCGGTCCTCCTCGTACGAAAGATGCGTGTCAGCTGACATAGGTGAGGACCGACAGAATTCGGATCCAGATGCTGCCGAGCGCATTGGTGACCGGATGGTCCCCGGTGTAGATAACCACATTCGCCTGTGAACCATACCGCACGCCCTTGGGCCGCCCCTCGTCGAGAACCAGGCGGATGGGAAAGCTCTGCGGTGTTCTCACCCATCCCGTGTCCGTGGAAATCTTTGGCAAGCCTGTCGCTGGGTCAACACTTCCCTGAGCCACCCCCAACCCTACGCCTTCAACTGTGGCGGCGAAAATCTGACCGGGGAGAACATCGAAAAGCACCTCCGCACGGTCGCCTGCGGCAACCATCTCAAGGCTGTTTTCCTTGAACGCGGCCGTGATCCAGATCGTGCCGGTGTCGATGAAGGTCAGTGCACTCTCGCCAGCGCTGAGCATGCCACCGACGGAAAGCTGAAGATTGGTGACGACGCCTTCCGCCGGCGCTGAAACCGTGGTGCGCAGCAGGTCAAGCTGAGCGGTTTCGAGCGCCGCGAGCGCCTCCTTCAGCTGCGGGTTGTCCTTTCCTGCGGGTCCAAGCTCCTCCCGAGCCCGCGTGAGATCGGCTTCGGCGGCATCCACGCCTGCATCTGCCTGATCCAGCGCGGCCGCGGCCTCATCATACTTCGCTTGGGCGTAGATACCGCGCCTGACAAGTTCCATGGCACGGGTGGCTTGATCCTGGACGTTGACGCGGACTGCCTTCGTCTCAACCACCTTGGCCTGCGCGACATCGACGGACGCCGTCGAAGCGCCGATCGTCTGACCTACCCCTGCAAGGCGTGCTTCCGCCTCCGCAACGGCAAGCCGGTACTGTTCCGGGTCAAGGCGAAACAGCATCTGGCCGGGCGTCACCGCGCTGTTGTCGGTCACGCCCACTTCGATAACCCGCCCGGTAACCTCCGGAGCTACGCCGACCACATATGCACTGACGGTCGCCTGCGAGGAAGAAGGGGTGCGCCGCTCCATGAAAACTGTGACGACGAACAGAAGGAGAGCGACCAGGAGCACAGTAATTGCAACTGTACGCTGCGGGTTTTTCTCTTTCAGAGGCGCACCCGCTGTATTCGGAGCATCATGAGGGGCCCCAGTTGCATCCGACGCCATGACGTTCCCCCCCCAAGATCACACGGCCGTCGTGCCGGGCTCTCCCTGCGCCAGCACCTGCCTTGGAATGACAATTTAGTCCTAAGCTGTCGCCATCGCAACGGGCTCCGGTGCGATGCCTGGGTCCAAGGAATTCTCATAACCGCGCCAGGCCGAGGCCAAATCGGACTTCTCAAAGTGCCTGCCCGAGGGGCCGTCCAGCGAGCACTTTTGCGTCTGTCTTGCAGGAAGGCCGAAACAGGTAAATAATCGACCAAAATACCGAGCTACCTGGGAAATCCAGATTGGCTGGGAAGGGGGGCAACCATGGAGCCGAACGTGACAATCCCTGAGCGCGCGCCGTCGCTCTTGAGAATGCTCGACGCAGCACTTCAGATCGGACTGGTAGCTTTACTGATCTTTGCCTGTAGCCGCATCATATTGCCCTTTACTGGCATCCTGCTCTGGTCGGTGATCCTCGCGGTCATGCTCTATCCTCTGCACCAACGCTTGGTCGCCCGGGTCGGCAATCGCTGGTCGGCGACGTTAATCGGGTTGGTCAGCGTTGCGCTGATGCTGGTACCATTGGTCATGGTGGTGACGTCGCTTGGATCTTCCATACTGGAGTTCGTCTCGGGCTTGCAAGACAGCAGTCTGACGGTGCCGCCGCCGCCGCCATGGCTTGCCGATCTGCCGCTGGTCGGCCAGAAACTGACCGAGACATGGGCGCTCGTCGCGACAAACATGCCGGCGGCGCTTGCCAAGTACGGCAAGATGCTGGGTGGAATTGCATCATGGCTGGCGTCGTTCGCGGGCGGTTTGGCCGCTGGACAACTGTCGTTCGTGCTTTCGTTCGCAGTCGCTGCCGTGCTCATCGCCTATGGCGAAGGCGCCACCGATTTCGCCAGCCGCCTGTTGGAACGTATCACCGGCAGCAAGGCACAGGGCCCCCGGCTGGTTGCGATGACCGGCGCTACGATCCGCGGTGTGGCGGTCGGCGTAGTCGGCGTAGCTGTCATCCAGTCGCTGCTGATCGGGATAGGCTTTTTTGCGATAGGTCTTTCGTCGGCCGGTGTTTTGACGCTTGTGGTGCTGTTGTTTGCCATCGTGCAGGTGCCTGCGTTGCTGGTAACGTTACCTGTCATAGCCTATGTTCTTGCGACGGAAGCGACCACGCCGGCGATCATCTTTTCGATCTGGACCGTCATTGCCGGGCTCAGCGACAACCTCCTCAAGCCATTGATGCTCGGCCGTGGACTTGAGGTTCCGATGCCGATCATTCTCATTGGTGTGATTGGCGGCATGATCGCTGACGGGCTTCTGGGTCTGTTTGTGGGTCCTGTGCTCCTGGCCGTTGGCTACGTACTGCTCATGGAGTGGCTGCGGTACGATCCCATCGAGGGCAGGTCGCGAGTTGAAGATGCGCGGCCATGATCGCCGTGATTGCTCTCGAGTTGCTGGCGAACTGAACCAACACGGACAGCCACAACGCCCGTAAACCCGGGCTTTTTCAACATTCTGTGAATTGGGGGAAGTTCTTGAAACGCTCTGTTGGTGCCCCCTGCCGGAATCGAACCAGCACTCCTTTCGGAACCTGATTTTGAGTCAGGCGCGTCTACCAATTCCGCCAAGGGGGCTGCCTAAAGCGCGAGGTCAGGGAAATCCCGAGACCGTGAAAGCCAAATACATGCAGAGGCCGCCTTCGGTCAACACCAATCAGTCGTTTTCCTGACGATAACGCACTCGTGTGTTGCCGCGCCCGCACAACGCCAGTAGAGGCGACATTCGGCATCTCACGAAAGTGCGGACCGGATTGCAAAATTTGAGTGAAACGATTCCATTTGGATGCAGTTTGCTCTAAGAGGCCTTTTTGGAAAGTCGCTGCGGCGAGGCATATGGCGCGGTTTTTGAGACCCGGAGCGCAGCGTACATAGAGTACGTGAGCACCGGAAGCGCAGAAAACCTCGTCAGATGACCGTCGCAATAGAGTTTCCAGACGGTCTCTAAGGAACACCGGCTTTCCCGAATAATCTCCCCGACAGGAACCGATTAATGCTGCGCAGACTTTACGATTGGACGATGTCTCTTGCCGCACGCAAATCAGCGGAAGTCTGGCTCGCCATCATCGCCTTCGTCGAAAGTTCGGTGTTCCTCGTGCCTGCCGATGTGCTTTATCTGCCGATGGCCCTCGCACGGCCGGAGCGGGCCTATCGCTATGCGCTCGTGGCAACGCTCGCTTCTGTTCTCGGCGGCATTGCCGGTTGGCTTCTCGGCTATTATGCCTATGAAACGCTGGCCAAGCCCATCCTCGAAATGTATGGCAAGCTCGACGCCTTCGAGCAGCTGCGCGGTTCGACCAGCGCCGATGCCATCCTGCTTCTGCTGATCACGTCGGGCCTTGCGCATCTGCCGCCGATCAAGGTCGTCACTATTCTTTCCGGCGCCGCCGCGATCAATATCTGGGTCTTCGTCGTATCGGCGATCATCGCACGCGGCGCGCGCTTCTTCTTCCTTGCCTGGCTGCTTCGCCGTTATGGCGAACCCATTCGCCATTTCATCGAAAAGCGGCTGGGCCTGATCGCAAGCGCGGCAGCGGCTGTCCTAATTTTGCTCTATGCCGTGTTCCATTATTATCTGTAGACCAGTTCGAGAGGACGTCAGAACATCATGACCACGGCCAGCACTTCCGCCCATTTCAAGACAGCGACCTTTCTCGTGCTGGCCATGATCGTGACCGTCGGGTCCGCACTCGGCTTCCAATATATCGGCGGCTATCTGCCCTGCAAATTGTGCCTGGAACAGCGCTATCCCTATTATGCGGCCATTCCGTTGATGGCGTTCGCCGTCGCCTCGTCCAGCCTGAAGTGGCCGGCGGGCCTCACCCGGCTTTTGCTGGCGCTGGGTGGCGTTCTGATGCTCATCGGCCTCGGACTTGCCATTTTCCACGCGGGCGTCGAATGGAAGTTCTGGGCTGGCCCGACCGATTGCACCGCCGTCGCGATGTCGATCACCACCGATGCGGGCAGTCTCCTCAACGATCTCAACGCCGTTCACCCGCCCGCATGCGATACGGCGGCGCTGCGCGTCCTCGGCTTGTCCTTCGCCGGCTGGAACGCCATCGCCAGCCTCATTTTGATGGTCATTGCCTTCCGGGGCGCAGCGAAGGCGTAGGGAACCTCCATCACCGCTGTTGAGATCATCTGAGAATTCAGCCCGGTGAGTCAGCTGGTGCGGTGTTCGGGAACCGGAGCGCAGCGTACACATAGTACGTGACACCGGAAGCGCAGAAAACCACACCGGATGGCCATCGGGCTGAATTGGCAGAGGTCTCAGGGCTCGAGTTCGACATCCCAGTAAAGATAATCCATCCAGCTTTCATGCAGATGGTTTGGCGGGAAGAGCCGGCCATTATTGTGCAGGTCGTGCACGGTGGGTTGGTAGGGCCTCTGGCGGGGCCACATCTTCGCACGATCCGGCATCAGGCCGCCCTTGCGCAGATTGCAGGGTGAACAGGCCGCCACGACATTTTCCCAGATCGTTTCACCGCCAGCGCAACGTGGCACAACGTGGTCGAAGGTGAGGTCTTCTTCGGAACCGCAATATTGGCATTCGAACCGGTCGCGCAGGAACACGTTGAACCGTGTGAAAGCCGGATTGCGCGAGGGCTTTATGTAAGTTTTGAGCGACACCACGCTGGGTAGCCGCATGGCAAATGAGGGGGAAGAAACCTCGTGTTCGTACTCGGCAACGATGTTCACACGGTCGAGGAAAACCGCCTTGATCGCGTCCTGCCAGGACCAGAGCGACAAGGGGTAATAACTGAGCGGACGATAATCCGCGTTGAGTACCAATGCCGGTAACCCGTCCGGCGAGACGGCTATTGTCAAGGAATCAAACTCCCAATCCAACCATCAGGCCCCATTATTGTAAGCTGGACGTGACAGGAATGTGAAGCGAATTGCTGTCTTTGTTGAGGAAAAACCCCGTTATTTCAACTTCATGTAATCGGTGTGCCATCGCGGCCACGGGTTGCGGCGTAGTAAGCCCAGAAAAGCCGGGCCGCGACACCGCGCCAGGGCGACCAGCGCTCGGCAAACTGCCGCAGGGCCTTTGAGTCGGGTCGCACTGATTCGGCGAATGCATGGGCATAGGCGTGCTGCAGCGCCACATCGCCCGACGGAAACACATCGGCATGGCCTGCGGAAAACAGGAGATAGACTTCCGCCGTCCACGGGCCGATCCCCTTCACGCTCGTCATCGCGGCCATGGCTTCGTCGATTGGCTGCTCGCAAAGGCCGTGGAGATCGAGCTCTCCAGCGATGATGGCTTCGCTGATGCGCGCGAGTGTCGCCTGCTTGGCGCGCGACAGGCCGGCAAGACGCCAAGCCTCTTCGCCTGCCGCGAGATAGTTTTCCGGCGTCAAGGGTTCAATGAGACCGGCCAGCCGGTTCCAGATCGAAGCAGCGCTCGCCTTGGAAACCTGCTGTGACACGATCACCGAGGCAAGGCTCTCAAATCCCGGCTCCGAGCGGCGCAGCGGCAACGGCCCTGCCCTTGTCGCGATCGCGCCAAGCTCGGGATGGGTTTGCAGCAAGGCCTCCAGCCCCTCGGCAATGTCATCAAGCGTGTCTATCCTGCGCATATAGTTTGCCGCTCACTTTGCATCGTTTCGCAAACACCGTATCAATTGCTTCGATACCCACGCAAGAACGCCAGCTCACTCTCATGACAGCTCCTGTCTTCCGTTTCGCCCCCAGTCCCAATGGCCATCTGCATCTTGGCCATGCCTATTCGGCACTGCTGAATCTGCGGATGGCGCGCGCCATGAAAGGACGACTGCTGCTGCGTATGGAGGATATCGACCGTGAACGCTGTACGCCGGAGCTGGACCAAGCGATGCTGGAGGACTTGCACTGGATCGGATTAGATTGGGAATTGCCGGTTCGCCGCCAGTCAGAGCACTTTGCGGTCTATAGCGAGGCCCTGGACAAGCTGATCGGAATGGACCTTGTCTATCCGGCGTTTCTCAGCCGCGGCGATATCAAACGCGAGATCGAGAAGAGCGCCGGTGGCAAAGACAACTGGCCGCGTGATCCTGATGGCACGCTGCTCTATCCGAACGCCGACCGGCAGCTCTCACAGCGTGAACGCGACAGGCGAATCGGTGAAGGGCGCCTCTTTTCCTGGCGCCTGAACATGGATCGCGCGGTCGAGCTGTTGCGCGTACCGCTCTCATGGACCGAGTTCGCGCCGGAGCATACCGTCCTGGCCCGGCCGCAGGATTGGGGCGACATCATCATCGCGCGCAGGGACATGCCGACGAGCTACCATCTTTCCGTCGTGATTGACGATGCACTGCAGGGGATTACCCATGTCGTTCGTGGCAGGGACCTCCTGCATGCCACGAGCGTCCATCGCCTCCTGCAGCATCTCCTCGGCATCGAACCGCCGCTCTATCACCATCACACCCTGATCCTTGATCGCGACGGCCAGAAACTGGCAAAGAGCCGCAAGGACACATCCCTGCGGGATCTGCGCGAACAGGGAAAGACCCGTCAGGACATATTCGATCAGGTCGGATTGTGATCTATCGCCAGCGCCGATTCCGGTATAGACAAGCACCCGTTGCATCCCTCGACCCGGTTCCCCGCCATGCCCGTTCGTTATTTTCCCGCCCTGTTCGTTGTGCTCTGGGCCACCGGTTTCATCGGCGCCCGCTATGCCATGCCGTACATGGAGCCATTCCTGTTCCTGACGGCGCGGTTCCTGATCGCGGGGGCAATCCTTGGGGTCTGGGTGGTCCTTGCCGGCAATCACTGGCCGAGCAAGCGTGGTGCCATGCATGCGATCATCGCCGGCTGCTTGATCCACGGCGTCTATCTCGGTGCGGTATTCTGGGCCATCCACAATGGCCTGCCCGCCGGCATGTCCGCACTTGTGGTCGGGCTGCAACCCCTGATCACGGCGCTGATTGCCGGATTGGCGCTTGGCGAGAAAATCCAGCCGCGCCATTGGGCCGGACTTGCCGTCGGATTCTACGGCGTTGCCATGGTGCTCTGGCCCAAACTGTCGATCTCGGCGGACGGCATCACACCGGCGACAGTCTCCGCGTCGATCCTGTCGGTTATCGCCATCAGTGCCGGCACGGTCTGGCAGAAACGATTTGTCGGCGCAATCGACCTGAAAGCCGGGACAACACTGCAATATCTCGGCGCAGCGGTGCTAACGGGCGTGTTTTCACTGCTGTTTGAGACGCACGTCGTCATCTGGTCAGGATCGCTGGTATTCGCCATGTTATGGCTGGTCTTCGTCCTGTCGATCGGCGCAGTGCTGCTCCTGATGATTCTCATCAATCAGGGCGCCGTGTCGAAGGTGGCCTCATTATTTTATCTGGTGCCGGGCGTTACTGCCCTGATGGCCTATGCGCTGTTCGGCGAGACACTGACATTGTTCCAGCTGTTCGGCATGTTGATTGCCACGCTGGGCGTCGCACTGTCGACTGGTCAGAGGCGCTCCGCTGCCTTGCCTTCGCGGTAACGGATGATCGCCGCATTGATTTCAGCGCCGATGATGAAGATCGCCGCGATGATATACAGAAAGACGATCGCTGCCATGATCGAGGCAAGTCCCGCATAGGTCGAGACATAGGACGCGAAGGTTTCGAGATAACTGGCAAAGATTGCCGCGCCTGCGGTCCACGCGATCAGCGTAAGCACGATGCCGGGCAGGATGTCGACGAAGCGCCTGCGGCCGGCGGGCAGCCATAGATGCACCACCAGGAGGCCGATGATGAGCACTGCTGTCGCAATGCAATAGCGCCAGAAGCCGATCGTGCCCGAGACCAGCGTAATTTCGGGTATCCATCTTTCGGCAATGCGCACTGCCAATGGCGCCAGCACCAGCAGAAAGCTGATAGCCATGATGCCAATGGTTGCGACAACGACGTAGCCAAGGCTCTGCAGGCGGCAATAGATGATCGAACGTGTATCGATGACCCGGTAGGCCCGGTTGAGCGCAACGCGCAATGCCTCGATGCCGTTGGAGGCAAAATAGGCGGCTGCGATCACGCTGATCGTCAAGAGTCCGCCGCGCTGGACATTGAGAACATTGCGCACTTCATGGGCAATGGGCGTTGCGATCACCTCCGGCCAGGTATCGAAGATCACGTGCACGGCGGTGTCGGTGAACGCGCTGGCGCCGAGAAAACTGGCAAGCGCCGTAGCAAAGATGAGGAATGGAAATAGCGCCATCATCCCGGACAGCGCGACGTGGCTGGCCAGCGCCCAACCATCATCGGTCAGGAAATGCCCCAGCGCATCGACGGCAACACGCCGGAGAAAACCATATAGTTTACGCATCAAAGATGTTTTGCCCCCTTGATCCGCGAGATTGCAAGGCGTTGGCGAATATGTGAAGTCTTTTTATTCAATCGATCGATATGAAACACTCGGTAAGATGGCCAGTTCCAAAACGATTTTGATTACAGGATGTTCCAGTGGCATCGGCGCCCATTGCGCGCGGGCATTGAAGACAGATGGCTGGACAGTCTTTGCCACGGCAAGGCAGCCTTCGGATATCGACGCGCTGAGGGCGGATGGCCTGTCTGCCCATTATCTCGATTATCGCGAGCCGGACTCCATCGCCGCCCTTGTTGAAGCGGTGCTGAAGGAAACCGGCGGCACGCTCGACGCGCTCTTCAACAACGGGGCCCATGCCTTGCCGGGCGCCGTGGAAGACCTGCCGCTCGCCGGGCTACGGGAACAGTTCGATGCCAATTTCTTCGGCTGGCACGAACTGACACGCCAAGTCGTTCCCGTCATGCGCAGACAGGGTCACGGGCGGATCGTCCATTGCTCGTCGATCCTTGGCCTGGTGCCGATGAAATGGCGTGGCGCTTATGTTGCATCCAAATTCGCGGTCGAAGGGCTGATGCTGGTGCAGCGCATGGAACTGGAAGGCTCCGGCATTCATGTCTCGCTGATCGAGCCGGGTCCGATCGCGACGCGCTTCACCTTAAACGCGCTCATGCAGAGCAAAAAGTACATCGATGTTGAAAATTCCGTCCACCGTGACGCGTATCGCAGGCATATCGCGCGCTTGGCAGGCGGCGGATCCAAGTCGAAATTCAAGCTTGGCCCCGATGCAGTGTACGCCGTGCTCAGGGACGCATTGGAAAGTCCGCATCCGCGCCCCCATTATCTGGTGACGCGCCCGGCAAAAATTACCGATTTCGCCCGCAGATTTCTGTCAAAGCGTGCGCTATATCGCATGCTCGCCAGCCAATCATGATAAGATCAGCCGGGACAGACTTGAAAGACCGGCTGGTGGAACGGAATTTGACATTTGAGACCCACCTTGCAGCAACGCATGTGCTCAAATGTCCAAATTCAAAGTTCCACTAGAATTACATAGTTACCAATGGTCCTTTGATTCTGGCATTCGTAAAAGGGTCCTGCAGGATTGGGATACGAATGTCAGAATTGGACCATTGGTCTGAAAGGAAATACCCATGGATATCATCTTCAAGTTTCTGGCAGTCATCGCCATTGCCGCGGTGACCATCGTGCTTCTCGTTGGCCTGCGCAACATGATGAAGGGCGGCGACGCCAACTTCTCCAACAAGATGATGCAGCTGCGCATCTTCCTGCAACTGATCGCCATCATCCTCATCGTCGGCGCGCTCTATTTCCACCGCGCGGCCGGTTAGGGCGCCTCCAATGGTAAAGCTGAACAAGATCTACACACGAACCGGCGATGACGGCACGACCGGGCTAGGCAGTGGCGAGCGGCGGCTGAAGCACGATTTGCGCGTGGAAGCCTACGGCACTGTGGATGAGGCGAATTCCTGCATAGGCCTGGCCCGGCTCTACACGGAGAAGGATTTTCCCGAGCTCGACGCCATGCTCATGCGCATACAGAACGATCTCTTCGATCTTGGAGCGGACCTGTCGACGCCCGACACCGGCGAGACGCTTGCCTACGAACCACTGCGGATCATCGATACCCAGGTTCTGCGCGTTGAAGCTGACATCGACCAATTGAATGCCAATCTTGCACCGCTGCGCTCTTTCGTGCTGCCGGGCGGCTCGCCCGCATCCGCGGCGCTGCACCTTGCACGGACCGTTGCCCGCCGCGCCGAGCGGCATATGGTCGAACTCACGCAGAAGCCTGACGAGACGGTCACCCCAGCCGCTCTGAAATACATCAACCGCGTGTCGGATTTTCTCTTTGTTGCCGCCCGCGTGGTCAATGACAATGGCGCGAAGGACGTGTTATGGGTGCCGGGTCATAATCGCTAAATGCGAAGAATCACTGAGGCAGGGGACCGGCGCCGATGTTCATTCCATTGTACGACGCCAACCGTCTCAAACATGTCAGGCTGCAATACGTGACACTGTCTCTCATCGTCCTGAACGCCGTAATCTTTGGTCTGGTGGCGCTGTTTGACTACGGTGGACAGGCGGCATCTGTTGCATTTGGCTATATTCCCGCCGTCGCTCACGAACTGGTCGTGCGCCCGCCGCAATACGACTACATTCCCGAGGGCTATACCTACATTACCTACACGTTCCTGCACGGCGATATCTACCATCTTGGCGGTAATATGCTCTTCCTCTGGGTCTTTGGCGACAATGTCGAAGACGCGATGGGACATAGAAAATTCCTCATCTTCTATTTTCTTTGCGGAGCGGCCGGTGCCTTTCTGCACGGCCTCGTCTTTGCCGATTCACAAGGGCCGTTGATTGGCGCGTCAGGTGCGATTTTCGGCGTCGTCACGGCGTATCTCATGCTGCACCCGCGGGTATGGGTCTGGGTATTTGCCTTTGGCCGCATCCCCTTGCCGCTTCCCGCGGTCTATCTGCTCGCCCTCTGGATTGCCGAGCAGTTCTTGCTGGTGTTTGTGCACGGCGACGAACGCATCTCCTGGTCGGCGCACATCGGCGGCATCATTGCAGGCGCATTGCTGGTCGGCATTTTCAAACGCCGCAGCATACCTCTGTTCGATCGTCCGGTCGCCTCACCCAAGGCCGTTGTCGTCGACAATCAGCTCGGCAAGGATCCTTCGCGTGGTCAATGACAATGGCGCCGGGGACGTGTTATGGGTGCCGCGTCATAATCGCTGAGGCAGGGGACCGGCGCCGATGTTCATTCCGTTGCATGACGCCAACAGTCTCAAATACATCAAGCTGCAATATGTGACGCTGTCACTGATCGCCATCAACGTGCTCGTGTTCGCCCTGATGAGCATCTCGGGCGACTACGCAAAAGCTGCTTCAATAGGACTTGGCTACATCCCTGCGGTGGTTCACGACCTGGCAGTCCTGCCTGCAAACTACGATTTCGTTCCACCGGACTGCACGTACATCACCTACGCGTTCCTGCATGCCGACATCTTCCATCTCGGCGGCAACATGCTGTTCCTCTGGGTGTTTGGCGACAATATCGAAGATGCGCTGGGACATATCAAATTCCTGATCTTCTATCTCCTCTGCGCCGCCGCGGGAGCGTTTCTGCATGGCGTGATCCTGCCCGATTCCGACGCGCCGCTGATCGGGGCCTCAGGGGCCATTGCCGGCATCGTCTCCGCCTATCTTCTGCTGCATCCGCGCGTGAAGGTCTGGGTGCTTGCTTTCGGACGCATTCCCTTCCGTATACCGGCGCTCTATCCGCTTGTGCTTTGGGTCGTGACGCAATTCGCAATGCTTGCATGGGGCGGTGACGAGCAAGTGTCGTGGCCGGCCCATATCGGCGGCATCATTGCCGGCAGCTTGCTCATCGTCATCTTCAAGCGCCGGAATGTGCCCCTGTTCGACCGCGCCATCGTTTCCCCGCGCGCCGTCGTCGTGGACAACCACCCCGAACCAGCGGCACCGGAAACAGGGCCCATCAAGTGGGGACGATAGGCTCCGGCCATTCAATCGGTTGAAGTTTCCATAAGACATGACTCGCGCATTGACCTTTACGTCAACCATAATTACGGTCCCGCGCAACTCAGACACCCATGTGTCGTTTTTTTCACCTCAATGTCGGCATCCGGCAAGCGGGTGCTATAATGAGGCAGTTAAATCTGCCTTTCGTTCATAGAGAGGGAGTCCCCCATGAAAGTCCTCGTACCGGTAAAGCGGGTAGTCGATTACAACGTGAAGATCAGGGTAAAAGGCGACGGCTCCGGCGTTGAACTTGCCAACGTGAAAATGTCGATGAACCCGTTCGACGAAATCGCGGTCGAGGAAGCTCTGCGTCTCAAGGAAGCCGGCAAGGTCGAGGAAGTGGTTGTCGTATCGATCGGACCTGCGCAGGCGCAGGAAACCATCCGCACTGCGCTCGCTATGGGTGCCGATCGAGGCATTCTCGTCAAGGTTGACGATATCGTCGAGCCGCTCGCTGTTGCCAAGATTTTGAAGGGCGTCGTTGACGCCGAACAGCCAAAGCTGGTCATCCTCGGCAAGCAGGCGATCGACGACGATGCCAACCAGACCGGCCAGATGCTTTCGGCCTTGCTCGGCTGGAGCCAGGGCACCTTCGCATCGAAGGTCGAACTCGGCGGCGACACTGCCAAGGTTACGCGCGAAGTCGACGGCGGCCTGCAGACCATCGAAATCAAGCTGCCGGCGATTGTCACCACCGACCTGCGCTTGAACCAGCCGCGCTATGCCTCGCTGCCGAACATCATGAAGGCCAAGAAGAAGCCGCTGGATGAAAAGACCGCTGCCGATTACGGCGTCGACACCAAGCCGCGCCTCAAGGTCATCAAGACCGAAGAGCCAGGTGGACGCAAGGCGGGCGTCAAGGTCAAGGATGTGGCTGAACTCGTCAGCAAGCTGAAGAACGAAGCCGGCGTTCTCTGATTTAAAGGATAAGGAATTTCACCATGGCTATTCTTCTTTTTGCCGAACATGACAATGAGACCCTTTCCGACCAGACCGCCAAGGCGCTGACGGCAGCGCTTGCCATCGGCCCAGACGTTCATGTTCTGGTGGCAGGCAAGGGCGCCAAGGGCGTCGCCGAGCAGGCTGCCAAGCTGGCGGGCGTCAAAAAGGTTCTCCTCGCCGACAGTCCGGATCTGGAAAACCGCCTTGCCGAGGCAAGCGCTGCGCTCATCGTTTCGCTCGCCGGCAATTATGACACGATCATTGCGGCGGCCACCACCAACGGCAAGAACATCCTGCCGCGCGTTGCTGCCCTGCTCGACGTGATGCAGGTCTCGGACATCATCGAGGTGATCTCGCCCGATACGTTCAAGCGCCCGATCTATGCCGGCAACGCCATCCAGACCGTGCAGGCGACTGACGCCAAGAAGGTGATCACCGTGCGCACCGCAACCTTCGCGGCCGCTGGTGAAGGTGGTTCGGCTTCCGTCGAGAATGTTTCAGCAGCCGCTGATCCAGGCCTGTCGAAGTTTGTTGAAGCCAAGCTGTCCGGCGGCGATCGTCCGGAACTGACGTCGGCCCGGATTATCATCTCCGGTGGCCGTGCGCTCGGCTCGAACGAGAAGTTCAAGGAAGTGATCCTTCCCGTTGCCGACAAGCTCGGCGCTGCCGTTGGTGCTTCGCGTGCTGCGGTGGACGCTGGCTACGCCCCGAACGACTGGCAGGTTGGCCAGACCGGCAAGGTCGTCGCTCCGGATCTTTACATCGCTGTCGGTATCTCCGGTGCGATCCAACATCTGGCCGGCATGAAGGACTCGAAAGTCATCGTCGCGATCAACAAGGACGAAGAAGCACCGATCTTCCAGGTGGCGGATTATGGCCTCGTCGGCGATCTCTTCGTCATCCTGCCGGAGCTTGAAAAAGCACTTTGAATCTAATTCCAGATTTGAAATGAAATTATCTGGCCGGGGTAGACGAACGCTACCCCGGCCATTTAGTTTGTGTGATATATGTAGCGAATGAACGGGATGGAAACATGGCTGGCACGATCAAGACCGTAGGCATTATTGGCGCAGGGCAGATGGGCTCGGGGATCGCTCACGTATGCGCCCTCGCCGGATACAATGTCTTGATGCATGACCAGTCGGCCGAACAGATCGAAAAGGGCATCGCCACCGTAAACGGCAACATGGCCAGGCAGGTTTCCCACGGCAAACTCGAGGATGCGCAGCGGGCGAAGGCCATGACTCACATTCGCCCCGCCCTCAGGATCGAAGACCTCGCTGGCGTTGACCTTGCGATCGAGGCAGCTACCGAAGACGAGACGATCAAGCGCAAGATCTTTTCCCAGCTCTGCCCCAACCTCAATCCGGAAGCGATCCTCGCCACAAACACATCGTCGATCTCGATCACGCGGCTGGCCGCGACCACGGACCGGCCGGAGCGTTTCATCGGCATTCACTTCATGAACCCTGTGCCGGTGATGAAGCTGGTCGAGCTCATTCGCGGTATTGCCACCGAGAACGTGACGTTCGAAACGGCCCGCGAATTCGTCTCTAGCCTCGACAAGACCATCACCGTCGCCGAAGATTTCCCGGCCTTCATTGTCAACCGCATCCTTCTGCCGATGATCAACGAAGCGATTTATGTGCTCTATGAAGGTGTCGGCTCGGTTGAGGCCATCGACACGGCGATGAAGCTTGGGGCCAATCATCCGATGGGACCGCTGCAACTTGCCGATTTCATTGGTCTCGACACTTGCCTGTCGATCATGCAGGTTCTCTATGACGGTCTGGCGGATTCGAAATACCGCCCCTGCCCGCTCTTGGTCAAATATGTCGAAGCCGGCTGGCTCGGACGCAAGGCGGGCCGCGGATTCTACGATTATCGCGGCGAGCATCCCGTTCCGACTCGCTGACGCATTGGCGCTGTTGCCGGCTTATCGTTTCAAATTTTTATTTCCAATCAAGCCCTTGCATTGCTCTCTGCCTCTCCCCAACTGAGGCAGAATTGCAGCACCGGGCCCCTCTGGCGGGAGTTACCGGCTCTCTCGTGATGTCGGAGCTGTAATCTTGAACCGATGCCGGCGGATCTTTTTTCAACATGGAGCTTCTGTTTATTGATGCCATGGGCAAGCCCCTGTGGATGTGGCTTGGCTTTCTAGCCCTCGTTCTCGTTCTTCTCGTCCTCGATCTGGGCGTTCTCAACCGTAAAAATCACGACATAGGCATGCGCCAGAGCCTTCTGCTCTCGGCCTTCTACATCAGTCTCGGCGTCGCCTTTGGCGGCTTCATCTGGTGGGAACTCGGCCAGGAGGCTGGGATGCAGTACCTCACCGGCTTCGTTGTCGAGAAGAGTCTCGCGATGGACAATATCTTCGTCATCGCCATGATCTTCGGCTATTTCGCCATTCCCAAGCAATTCCAGCACCGCGTTCTCGTCTACGGCATTCTTGGCGTCGTTATCCTTCGCGGCATCATGATCGCGGCAGGTGCTGCTATCGTCGAAGAGTATGAATGGGTCCTCTACCTCTTCGCTGCGTTCCTCATCATCACCGGCATTCGCATGTTGATGGCTGGGGACGAGGAATATGATGTCTCCGCCAATCCCGTCTTCAAATTCATGAGCAAGCGGTTCCGGGTCACGAAGGAACTTCATGGCTCGAGATTCATTGTCCGGAAAACCGATCCGCTGACGATGAAGCGGCAGACCTGGGTAACGCCCCTGTTGCTCGCTCTCGTGATGGTGGAGCTCGCTGATGTGATCTTTGCCGTCGATTCGATCCCGGCGATCTTCGCAATCACCACCGATCCCTATCTTGTCTTCACCTCCAACATCTTCGCCATTCTCGGCCTGCGCGCGCTCTATTTCGCCCTGGCCAGCCTGATCCATCGCTTCGTCTATCTGAAATATGCGCTGTCGCTGGTTCTGGTCTTCATCGGCGGAAAGATATTCGTCGCTGACGCTTTGGGACTGGCAAAGATTCCGCCAGTGTGGTCACTGTCGATCACGCTTGGTATCCTGGCTGCCGGTATTTTCAGTTCACTCTGGAAAACACGACATGAGCAGGAAGCGCCTGTATCATTGATCGATGCCCAACCGGCCTCTGGCGCCGAAACCACTGGAAAGGCATGATTCATCAAACCGGAGGACAAAATGAACGCTGATGGGACATCGCCCGACTGGGATCCCTCCGAATCCGGGGACACGCGGCGACTATCCAGCGTTCTTGTCCAACTCGGCGAAACGACGGCGGAGAGGATATCGCTCGACGATATTCTCTCCGCCCTCTCCGAGCGTAGTTTCGGAGCGCTGATGATCCTCTTTGCGGCGCTCAATCTGGTCCCTCTCTTGCCCGGGACCTCGACTATTTTTGGTATTCCGCTGGTGCTCGTATCGATCCAGATGCTGATCGGTCGCGAGGAACCGTGGTTTCCGGAATTCATGCGGCGGAAATCCATATCGGTCGAGAACTATCGCACCTTCCTTGAGAAATTCAAACCACTCCTCATGCGGTTCGAGAAGCTGGCGCGCCCGCGCTACTGGATCGTCCCTCAGGTCCTTATCGAGCGTGTCGTCAGCATCGTCGTCCTGCTGATGTCACTCATCGTGATCTTGCCCGTACCGCTGATCAATCAAATGCCGGCTCTCGCCATCGTCCTCCTTGCCATCGGTCTCGGCGAGCGGGATGGCGTCTGGCTCGGAACAGGCCTTCTTGCGGCTGCGCTTGCCGCAGGTATCGCTATCGGCCTTGCCGCGTCAGTTGGTCTCGCTGCCCTGCACATTTTTGGTTGAGAGACATGACTGAGCAGAAGAAAATCACCATCTATGTCGACGCCGACGCGTGCCCGGTCAAGGCCGAAACATACCGCGTTGCCGAGCGGTACGGCGTCAAGGTCTACGTTGTCTCGAATTCCTTCATGGCGATCCCGCGTGACCCGATGATCGAGCGCGTCATCGTCAGCGATGGCTTCGACGCCGCCGATGACTGGATCGCCGACCGCGTCTCGCGCGGCGACGTTGTGGTCACGGCCGACATCCCGCTTGCCAGCCGCTGTGTCAAAGCCGGAGCAGATGCCATTTCGCCAACGGGCCGTGCCTTCACCGAAAGCTCGATCGGCAACACGCTCGCCACCCGTAACCTCATGGACGAGCTGCGCTCTGCCGGACAGATCACCGGCGGTCCACGACCGTTTTCACCCAAGGATCGCTCGAGCTTTCTTTCCGCGCTCGACCTTGCGATCGTGCGGCTAAAACGTGCAGGTTTTGCTACCTGAGTTTGCCTGAGCGGGAATCACGCACAACGAATTTGCAAGGCTCCCCTGCACTGCCCCACGCCTCGCCGCCATTGACGAAATGAGCTATAACCTCTACGAGAGCGCAACAAAGCTATATGCGTGCCGCTCGTGCTCACTGAAGCCGAGCCCAAAACACCAGCCAAAGACTTAACTGAAAGTTAATTAATGACTATTTTCGATTCAATCGCTCCGGCGCTGTCCGGTGCACTGGCAGCCCGTGGGTATGAAACCTTGACGCCGGTGCAGACCGCCGTGCTGGCGCCTGAAGCGCGGGATGCGGACCTCCTGGTCTCGGCGCAGACCGGGTCCGGCAAGACGGTTGCATTCGGCATTGCCATTGCCCCGACCCTGCTTGATGGCGAGGACCGCTTCAATTCCATTGGCGCTCCCTACGCGCTGGTGATTGCCCCGACGCGCGAACTTGCACTGCAGGTACGGCGCGAGCTGGAGTGGCTTTACGAGCAGACCGGCGCACGCATCGCCTCCTGCGTTGGCGGCATGGACATGACCAAGGAACGCCGTGCGCTAAGCCAGGGCGCACACATCGTCGTCGGCACACCCGGCCGTCTGCGTGACCACATCACCCGCGGCTCACTCGACATGGCGGACCTGCGTGCAGTCGTTCTCGACGAAGCCGACGAGATGCTCGACCTCGGCTTCCGCGAAGACCTCGAATTCATTCTCGGCGAAGCGCCCGAAGACCGCCGTACATTGATGTTCTCGGCAACAGTGCCGAAACCCATCGCCCAGCTCGCCAAGCAGTTCCAGAACGATGCACTGCGCATTTCCGCGACAAACGACCGGGAACAGCACAGCGACATTGAATATCACATCATGCCGGTGGCGCCGCGCGAGCGCGAAAATGCCATTATCAATTCACTGCTCTTCTACGATGCGCAGAACACGATCATCTTCGGCTCGACCCGCGAGGCGGTAAAACACCTGACCAGCCGCCTCTCCAACCGCGGCTTCAACGTCGTATCATTGTCAGGCGAACTCAGCCAGGCCGAGCGCACCAATGCGCTGCAGGCCATGCGCGATGGCCGTGCCCGGGTCTGCGTTGCGACCGACGTTGCGGCACGCGGCATCGACCTGCCCAATCTCGACCTCGTCATTCACGCCGACCTGCCGAACAATTCCGAGACGCTGCTGCACCGCAGCGGCCGTACCGGTCGCGCGGGCCGCAAGGGCATCTGCGTATTGATCGTGCCGCCATCACGCCGCCGCACCGCCGAGCGCCTGCTGCAGGGCGCAAAGCTTGCAACGACCATGGTGCCACCGCCGGACGCTGCCGCAATCAACAAGCGCAACCACGACCGCATTCTCAACGATCCTTCGCTGACGGAAGTCGTCGGCGAAGATGAAGCAGCCCATGTAAAGGAACTGCTCGCCCTGCATTCAGCCGAACAGATCGCCGCCGCATATCTGCGCCAGCAGATGGCAGCGCGCCCTGCCCCGGAGGAACTGTCGTCGACGCCGTCGCACGTGCTTGAGCCAATGCGCGATACCGGCCGCAAGGGCCGCTTTGAAGACCGTCCGGAGCGCGGTGAACGCACACCGCGCGGCCGCATAGAAGATTTCGAGAGCGGCGCCTGGTTCTCCATCAGCGTCGGGCGCAAGCAGCGCGCCGAGCCGCGCTGGCTCCTGCCGCTGATCTGCAAGGCCGGTGACCTCACCAAGACCGATGTCGGCTCGATCAAAATCCTTGAGACTGAAACCCGTTTTGAGATCAGCGCCAGCAAGGCCGACGATTTCCTGGCACGGATCAAGCAGTTCGGTAGCGGCGAAAAGGGTGTGAACATTACCCGCAGCGATGGCCCCGGATTCTCCTCGCCCCGCCGCGAAGGCGGCGACTACAAGGGCAAGAAGAGCTTTGGCGAGAAGCGTGACTGGGATTCCGCCAAGCCCCGTTCCCGTGACGACAAGCCGAAATCCGACTGGTCAGCCAAGCCAGCCAAGGCAAAACCGGAAGGCTGGGCCACAGAAAAGCCTGAAAAACCGAAGAAAACACCAAAAGAACGCAAACCAGGTGAACTGCATGGCTTTGACAAGTACAAAGCCAAGAAGGCTCGGAAAGCCGCCGCGGGAGGAGCTGAGTAATTCAGCGCGTTCGCATAATCTAAAAAGGCTCCATCTCGCGATGGAGCTTTTTTTATGCCTAGTTCAAAGCCCTCGCCGCATCAATAAAGCGCGCGGCGTCGTCACTTCCCCAGTCCGCGGGGCCGTTCATCGCGGCGATCTGGCAGCCTTCCTTGTCGACCAGTATCGTCACAGGCAGGCCGAATGCCAGATTCTTGCGCTTCAGATCATTGAATACACCCATCGATGCATCCCGATAGAGCTCGAGCGATTTGACGCCGATCTCATCAAGGAACACCTTTGGCTTCGCATCGTCGCCCGTGTCGATATTGACGGCCACGACCTTGAAGTCGTCGCCGCCCTTCTTCGTCTGCAGAGCATCGAGCGCCGGCATTTCTTCGCGGCACGGCACGCACCAGGTTGCCCAGAGGTTGACGAGCAGCGTTTTGCCCTTGAAATCCTCGAGACGGACCGGCTTGCCGTCCGGCCCGTTGAAGGTCAGCGATGACAAGGACTGCGGCGCATCTGCGCCACGCATGGCAGCGACGGCCCCCATTGCGGCAGCATCGATCGCCTTGGCCGCATCGGCTTTGATTGCGCACTGGTCGGCCGGGTTTGTTCCCGCGACAATATTGCCAGAGGGCCGCTCCATCACGTATACCGCAAACGCACCGGCAACGATGCCCGCGAGACCGGCAAGGAGAATGATCTTCCTGCTTCCGTTGCGTGGCGATTTTTGTGTTTGGTTGCCGTCAGTCATTTCTACTCTCATCCTTCGCACCCAAGGCGCTATTCCATGTCCGACAAGAAGAACAGCAATGAAATGTGGGGAGGCCGCTTTGCCTCCGGTCCTGCCGCGATCATGGAAGAAATCAATGCTTCCATCGGCTTTGACCAGAAACTCTACGCCCAGGACATTCAGGGTTCGCTTGCCCATGCTGCCATGCTTGCGAAAACCGGCATAATCTCAGGCGACGACCACGACAAGATCGCAAGCGGCCTGAACACGATATTGTCAGAGATCGAAAGCGGAAAGTTCATTTTCTCACGCAAACTTGAAGACATTCACATGAATGTCGAATCGCGTCTGGCGGAACTCATCGGCGCATCCGCCGGCCGCCTGCATACCGCCCGGTCGCGCAACGACCAGGTGGCCGTGGATTTCCGCCTCTGGGTGAAGGCTGAATTCGAAAAGACCGCCAATGCGCTCAAGAACCTCATTGAAGCTTTTCTCAAGCGTGCGGAAGAGCATGCGGCAACGCTGATGCCGGGTTTCACGCATCTCCAGACGGCGCAGCCGGTCACTTTCGGCCACCACTGCATGGCCTATGTGGAAATGTTCGGCCGCGACCTTTCCCGCGTCAGGGATGCAATCAGGCGCATGGACGAATCGCCGCTCGGCGCGGCAGCACTGGCCGGAACCGGCTTCCCCATCGACCGGCACATGACAGCCAAGGCGCTCGGTTTCCGCGAACCGACCCGTAATTCGCTCGACAGCGTCTCTGATCGCGACTATGCGCTCGAGTTCCTTTCGACCGCCGCCATCACGGCGACGCATCTGTCGCGCCTCGCCGAGGAAATCGTCATCTGGTCCACGCCGCAATTCGGCTTCGTGCGCCTGTCGGATTCGTTCTCGACCGGCTCCTCGATCATGCCGCAGAAGAAGAATCCCGATGCGGCAGAGCTCGTGCGCGCCAAGACCGGCCGTATCACCGGGTCTCTCGTCGGCCTTTTGACGGTCATGAAGGGACTGCCGCTCACCTATTCCAAGGACATGCAGGAAGACAAGGAAGCGGTCTTCGACGCGGCCGAGACCCTCGAACTCGCCATCGCCGCCATGACCGGCATGGTCGGCGACATGACCATCAATACCGCGGCCATGAAAAAGGCTGCCGGTTCCGGTTATTCCACCGCGACCGATCTTGCCGACTGGCTCGTCCGCGAGCTCGGCCTGCCCTTCCGCGAGGCGCACCATGTGACCGGCCGCGCCGTCGCGCTCGCCGAGCAGAAAAAATGCGAACTCGGCAAACTGTCGCTAGAGGAGCTGCAGCAGATCTACCCAGGGATCACCGACGCGGTTTTCGGCTACCTCACCGTCGACAAATCGGTCCGCAGCCGCAGATCCTATGGCGGTACGGCACCGGGCGAGGTTCGCCGCCAGATCAGGTTCTGGCAAAAGCGCATCACAAAACTGTAAAGCTCAGGCTGGCTTGACGATGGGGGATGCAAACCGCTCCTCCTTACGCTAGACAGAAGATAAATATTTCGGACGACAGGATCAAACTCAATGACAAGCCGTTCTTTTCTGACGACAATTCTGATGGCGGTCGCGATTGCCGGCGCCGTTTCGGCCTGTGGCCGGAAAGGTCCGCTTGAACCGCCGCCGGCGTCTGTCACATCGACGCCTGGCGAGCCGAACCAGGCAACTCCGCCGGCTCCGGACAAGCGTTTCATTCTCGACCCGTTGATCTAGGCTGAATTTAAGTGAACCATTTCGACTACAGGGACGGCGTCCTTCACGCCGAGGGCGTCAGTATTCCCGACATCGCCAAGGTGGTCGGGACACCTTTCTATTGCTATTCCACCGCAACCATCGAGCGCCATTTCAAGGTCTTTTCAGCCGCCTTTGCAGAGATGGACGCACTGGTCTGCTACGCCCTCAAGGCAAACTCCAACCAGGCCGTGCTGAAAACACTGGCCCGCCTCGGTTCGGGCGCGGATGTTGTCTCCGAGGGAGAGTTGCGCAGGGCGCTTGCCGCAGGCATTCCCGCCAGCAAGATTGTCTTCTCCGGCGTCGGCAAGAAGCCGTCCGAAATGGATTATGCACTGGCCGCCGGCATTCACTGCTTCAACGTCGAATCCGAACCGGAGCTGGAACTCCTGTCCAGCCGGGCCGTGGCCGCGGGTAAGATCGCGCCTGTATCGCTGCGCATCAATCCCGATGTCGACGCAAAGACACACAAGAAGATTTCAACGGGGAAATCCGAGAACAAGTTCGGTATTCCACTGGCAAAGGCCAGCACGGTCTATGCCCGCGCCGCCGGGCTTCCCGGCCTCAAGATCGTCGGCGTCGACATGCACATCGGCAGCCAGATCACCGATCTCGAGCCGTTCGACAATGCCTTCAGGCTGCTCGCCGAATTGGTGGCCCAGCTCACGGCCGACGGCCACGACATCAAGCATGTCGATCTAGGCGGCGGGCTCGGCATTCCCTACCATTTCGACAACAATCCGCCGCCATTGCCTGATGCCTATGCGCAGATTGTCGCCAAGCACATCAAGCCGCTCGGCCTCAAGACCATCTTCGAGCCCGGCCGTCTCATCATCGGCAATGCCGGCATTCTCGTCACCGAGGTCATCTATCTCAAGGAAGGCGACGCCAGGAACTTCATCATCGTCGACGCGGCGATGAACGATCTCATCCGGCCGACGCTTTATGACGCCTTCCACACGATCCGCTCGGTCAAGGAGCCATCCGCCACCCACCCGCGCATTCGCGGTGATGTCGTCGGCCCGGTCTGCGAAACGGGTGACTATCTCGGTCTCGACCGCGATCTGCCCCGTCCTGCCCCGGGTGATCTCATCGCTATCGGAACGGCTGGTGCTTATGGTGCCGTCCAGGCCGGAACATACAACACGCGCCTCCTCGTCCCTGAGGTGCTGGTCAATGGCGACCGCTTTCACGTCGTGCGGGCAAGAACGAGCTATGAAGAACTGATCGGGCTCGATTCGGTGCCGGACTGGTTGTAGTGCCGTGGGTATCTCCCCCCTTACGTGATTCAGCACCTTAGCGTCAGCTAAGTGCTAGAAATCACAAGAGAGGGGATTTGGAACGCACGATCGCTGCCAGAGGTACGTGAGCACCGGAAGCACAGAAAATCGCGTCAAATGACCGCCGCATTAGAGTTTCAAGATGGTCTATTACACAAACCATTGATCGCAATTTTACCCCAAGGCCTCGCCTTTGCCACGATGAATGCTATTCTCGTATGAGGTCAACCCGTCGATGTTGGCGAGATGGAGTGCGTATGACCAGTCAACACCCCGACGAACGGGACGCTGAAAGGGTCAGGTTCGATATTTTCAGGAGTATCGATCGCCTCCGTTTGTCTGCCTGGTTGACGATTGCTCTTGAGCGCCTGTGGCCACTTTTGCTGCCTCTGCTGCTGGTCCTGGCGGCGTTTCTTTCCTTGTCCTGGTTCGGCGTCTTCCGGATAACTCCGGATTGGCTGCGGCTCATAGTGCTTGGACTATTCGCTCTTTCGGTCCCGGCATGCCTTTATCTTCTGCTGAGGTTCCACCTGCCGACGCACGCCGAGGTCAGCCAGCGGCTTGAAAACGTCAATATCCTCGATCACCAGCCGATCACCGTCCAATCGGAAGAGCTCGCCGCAAACACGGACGACCCGTTTGCGCAAGCGCTCTGGGACGAACATCGCAAGCGCATGGCCGAGCGTATCCGGAATTTGAAGAGCGGACTGCCGCAAACCCGTGTTGCGGAGCGCGATCCCTGGGCTTTGCGAGCCGTTATCGGCCTGCTTCTCTTCATTGCATTTGCCTTTGCTGAAGGACCACTGGGCGGCCGCGTCAGCGATGCCTTCCGCAGTCACGGCTCGTCCGATGCGATCCCGCCACGTATCGATGCCTGGGTAACGCCTCCGCGTTATACAGGGCGCGCGCCCGTCTTTTTGACATCGGCAGCCAACACTGAAGACAAGCAGTTCACCATTCCGCAGGACAGCACGCTTGTCATCCGCATTATAGGTGGCAGCGGAAATGAGACAGCCGCACTGGCTCCCAGCAATGGCGAAGCGACCGATTTTGCCCCCGTAAAGGAAGGGGGCGCGACAGAAGACCCGGCAGCGGCCAAACGCAAGCCTCGAAACTTTGAAGCCCGTCTCAGCGCCGACAGCACCGTTACGCTTTATGATAATGGCTCCACGCTTTCCGAATGGTCCTTTGCGGTCATTCCCGACCAGCCGCCCTCGATCCGCTTCACCAAGGATCCCTCCAGCGCCATCAATGGCACCATGGAAGTGTTCTACGAACTGAAGGATGACTATGGCGCGGCCGGCGCCCTTGCCAAGATAGAGCAGGCCATGGCGCCCGCCGACAAGGCTGCGCGGCCACTCTATGCTGCTCCGGATTTGCCCCTTTCCCTGCCGAGACGCGGCGATCAGCCCAAGGAGATAAAGACCACCAAGGATCTCACCGAGCATCCTTGGGCAGGTTCGGAAATCCATATGACGCTTGTCGCGACCGACGACGCGAAGCAGGACGCACGAAGCGAGACAAAAACCCTGGTCATGCCTGAACGGCCCTTCGCCAACCCGCTGGCGCGCGCTGTTGTTGAACAGCGGCGTATTCTGGCGCTGAATGCCAATGCAAAGCCGGATGTGTTGAACACGATCGATGGCCTGACGATCTGGCCGGAGGAGACGATCAAGAACGCCTCCCACTACCTAGCATTGCGCAGTATTCGCTCGCGTCTCAATCTCGCTCGCAGCGACGACCAGCTGCGCGACGTTGTATCCTATATGTGGCAAGTCGCCCGCGGCATCGAGGATGGCGCCCTTTCCGATGCCGAACGCCGCCTGCGCCAGGCACAGGAAGCGTTGAAACAGGCGCTCGAACGCGGTGCGAGCCCGGAGGAAATCGAAAAACTGATGGCCGAACTGCGCAAGGCCATGAACGAGTATTTGCGCGAATTTGCCGAAAGAGCGCAGAAGAATCCGAACATGGCGCAGGCACCGGATCCCAACGCCCAGGAACTGCGCCAGGAGGACATTGACCGCATGCTCGACCAGATCGAGGATCTGGCCAAGCAGGGCGCGCGCGATCAGGCCCAACAGCTGCTGTCCGAACTCGAAAACATGATGAACAATCTGCAGATGGGGCAGCAGCAAGGTCAAAACCAGCAAGGCCGCCAGATGCGGCAGCAGATGGACAAGCTCGGCGAACTGATGCGGCGCCAGCAGGACATGATGAACCAGACCCACAGGCTCGAACAGCAGCGCCAGAACGGCATGCAGCAGGATTACGGCCAGCAAGGTCAGCAAGGCCAACAAGGTCAGGAGGGTCAGCAGGGTCAGGATGGCCAGCAGGGGCAGATGTCCGAAGAGGATATCGCCAAGGCATTGCGCGGGCTGCAGGAAGGCCAGAACCAGCTCCAGTCAGACCTTGAGCAGATGATGAAGGATCTACGCGGCCTCGGCATCAATCCCGGCAAGGATTTCGGCGAAGCGGGCGAGTCCATGGGTGAAGCCGGGAAATCGCTCGGCGAAGCCGATGGTGGTCAGGCCCTCGACCAGCAGAGCAATGCGCTCGATGCGCTGCGCCGCGGCGGTCAGGACATGATGAAACAGATGCAGCAGGCAATGGGCCAGGAGGGCCAGACCGGACGCCGTAACGGGCAGCAGAACAGCCGTCAGGACCCGCTTGGCCGTCCGCAGCGAAGCGGCGATCCGGAATTCTTCAGCAAGGACATGCTGCCCGGCGAAATCGACATCCAGCGGGCGCGCCAGATCCTCGAAGAAATCCGCCGCCGCCTCGGCAACGCGCTCAGCCCGCAGATGGAGAAAGACTATCTGGAGCGGCTATTGAAGTTTGATTGAGCCGGACCGCCGGTTTTCTCCCAGAGCCGACCTTTGTCAGCCGGTCGATGCGGCGGAGAAAACCACTAACTGAGCGTCGAAAGCACGCTTGTATGCGGGCCGCGCTTTGCCGCGGGCGACATAGGCAGAGAGGTTCGGATATTCCTCCAATATGCCCGATCCGTCCAACCTGCGCAGCACCAACACCATTAGCAGGTCACCGGCGCTGAACTCGCCGTCGAGCCAGTCGGCATCGCCAAGCCGACCGGAGAGTTGATCCAGCCGGTCGCGGACGCGATCCTCGAGGATAGGCAGGCGTTCCTCGTGCCAGGTTTTGTCGCGCTCCAGGTACGAGGCCAATTCGCGCTCAACGATCGGCGGCTCCACCGTATTGAGCGCGGCAAACATCCATGTGATCGCGCGCGCCCGGGCATTCGTATCGTCCGGCAGCAGACCCACATAGCGCTCCGCGATATGGAACACGATCGCCCCCGACTCGAACAGGGTCAGATCGCCATCTTCATAGGTTGGAATCTGCCCGAAAGGTTGAAGCGCGAGATGCGCGGGTTCCTTCATCGCTTTAAACGAAAGAAGACGAACGTCGTAAGGCTGGCCCACTTCTTCGAACGCCCAGCGAACGCGCATGTCACGCGCCAGACCCTTGCCGCCATCGGGCGACCGTTCAAAGGCGGTAATTGTGATAGTCATCGCTGTTCTCCATAGCTTGTCCGTCTTGAAGACGATTGGCTAAACGAGATTCCGACACCCCATGCTCGAGATAATCCTCGCGGTCAGTTCAAATACAGCTCAAGGGACGCTTTCCTGCTGCTGTTGATCGTCAGGTTTCTCCGCATAGCTGACCTTAAGTCGCTAAATCCAGGAAAATCCTTTCTCTCCCACAAGGGGAGAGATAAACGACATCGCGCCCCGGACCTATTCCGTCACCACACCCACATAGGGCAATTGCCGGAACGAATGGCCGACATCCATGCCATAGCCGACGACAAAATAGTCGGGGCACTCGAAGCCTTTGAAATCCGCTTCGATGTCGGTCTTGCGCTTCACGCTCTTGTCGAGGAGAACCGCGATGGAAACGCTGCGGGCACCGCGCTCCAGCATCAGTTCGCGGGTGAATTTCAGCGTCTTGCCGGATTCAAGGATGTCGTCAATAAGAAGCACATCGCGACCATGGACATCGCTGTCGATGTCACGAAGCAGACGGACCTCGCCGCTTTCCGTGCCCTTGCCGTAACTTGAAACGGTGATGAACTCGACATCGGGTTCCGCTCCGGCATCATGCATGGCGCGGATGAGATCTGCGGCGAAAATGAACGACCCCTTGAGAATCGAGATCACCAGCAGATTCTCGAAATTGCGGGCGACAATCCCCTTGGCAAGTTCAAGGTTGCGATCGGCAATCGTCTGCGCGCTGAAGAGAACCTCGATGTTTTTTCCGCCAACCTTGGGCATGCATGTATTCCTGATTATGGATAGAAGAGGCTGCTATAGCCCGATCTGCATGGCAAAAGCAAAAGCTGATCGCCGAACAGAGCAAAAGTTCTAGTGCGAAAATAGCACGTAGCCGCCACTGATCCAGAACGCCGAAGCCGCCGCCAGCGCCACCAGGAACCAGTATCCGAAACCCGGGAACCTGCCTTGAGACCGGTCAGGCCGTTGAAGAATTGCGATCCCATCATCCACTGGCAACGATTGCATGGGCGGTCGAACCGGGGTGCGATCAACTGCTCCGCTTGGCGTCGGACTCGCCGGAGCGATCACGGTTTCAAAATGAATCTCCTCGGCAACGCCCCTGTTGAAGGTCGTCGCACCAAGAAAATCCATGTCGTTTTCGCCAATCAATGGCCTGAATTGCGTCATTGCACGCTTTTCCGCTCATCCCGCCATGTTGCAGTCATGTTCCTCCGAATCATGGCGCAAGGTTACTGCACAAAAATTAACGGTTCGGCGGCCGTCTGACCGTGATTGACGGTGGCCAAACCTGTCCGCGCTGAATAAAACACGCGTAGACCAAAATCTGGAAGTTACGCTTGATTCGTTTTGAGAATGTCGGTTTGCGCTATGGGATGGGCCCGGAGGTTCTGCGTGATGTCAGCCTCCACATTTCACCGCGATCATTCCAGTTCCTGACCGGCCCCTCGGGCGCCGGCAAGACCTCCTTGCTGCGCCTGCTATTCATGACGCTGAAGCCGACACGCGGCCTGATCACCGTCTTCGGCAAGGACATTGCGACGATCTCGTCCAAGGAAATGCCGCTGCTTCGCCGCCGTATCGGTGTTGTTTTCCAGGATTTCCGCCTGCTTGATCACATGACAACCTACCAGAACGTGGCGCTCCCGCTCCGTGTGCGCGGCAAGGAAGAGGCGACCTACCGCGCCGAGGTCGAGGAACTGCTGCACTGGGTCGGGCTCGGCGAGCGCATGCACGTCCTGCCGCCTGTCCTGTCCGGCGGTGAGAAGCAGCGCGCCGCCATTGCCCGCGCCTTGATCGACCAGCCGGAAATCCTGCTTGCGGACGAGCCGACAGGCAATGTCGATCCGCCGCTGGCAAGGCGCCTGCTTCGGCTATTCGGCGAGCTCAATCGTTCCGGCACTGCAGTGGTCATCGCGACGCACGACCTGACCCTCATGGACCAGATCAATGCGCGGCGCATGATCCTCGATCAGGGGAGGCTCGATATCTATGATTGATGCCGACCGCCTCAAGGAACAGGCGCTGGTGCTGATTGACAGGGCCATCGGGCTTGTGCGCGGCAACAGCAGCCAGGCGCCGATCGTTCCGGCCGGCAATGTCGTCGGCCATGCGCTGATGATCGTCATCGCCATCATGACATTCCTCGCCTGCCTGACCATCGGCGCCGTCAGCCTGGTGCAATCGACGGCAGCAACCTGGCAGAGCCAGATTTCGACCGAGGCAACCATCCAGATCCGGCCCGTCGAAGGCCAGGACATGGAGGCGCTGCTGAACCAGGCGAGCACGATCGCGCAGGGCTTTTCCGGCGTGATATCCACGCGGATCATCGACCGCGCAGCAACAGCCCGGCTTCTCGAACCCTGGCTCGGTACCGGCCTCGATATCGATGAGCTTCCGGTGCCGCGCCTCGTCGTCGTTACGCTCGACGAAGCTTCGCCGCCGGATTTCGCCGCCATTCGCAGCGCACTCGTCAAGGACGTACCCGGCGCAAGCTTCGACGATCACCGCACCTGGGTCGACCGGCTGGTCTCGATGGCGCGTTCGACCGTGCTCATCGGCATGGCGGTGCTCGGTCTCGTCATTGCCGCGACGGTTCTGACGGTGATCTTCGCGACCCGCGGTGCGATGGCCGGCAATGAACACATCATCGAGGTGCTGCATTTCATCGGCGCGGAACAGAAATTCGTCGCGCGCCAGTTCGAGCGGCACTTCTTCTGGACGGCGTTGAAGGGCGCGCTCTGCGGCGGCGCCCTGGCGATGATCATTTTCCTCGGCTTCGCCTGGTGGTCCTCGCGCAATCTTGCAACGCCGGAAGCTGACCAGGCGACAGCGCTCTTCGGCAATTTTTCCATCGGGTCAGGCGGCTATTCCGGCGTGGTCCTGATCATACTGGCGGTCAGTGTGCTGACCATGATTACAACACGAATGACAGTCATAGCGCATCTGAGGCAAGTGGACGGACGGACGGGCGACAGTCACGAAAATTAAACTCGTTCTATTTATTTTGAATCCATGGATTTTACGAAGCCCCGGCTGTTTAACCCACTCAAGAAAAACGAGCCACAAGTAAGGCGATTTGCGACGCGGAATGAACGGGTTGAACGATAGCAACGGCAAGTCAGACAACGGCGATGAGGGCCGCGGTGGACGGGCGATGGCGTTCATCCGCAAGCGAATCGTGCTGCCCCTGTTCATTCTCTGCGTGATCTCGCTGGGCCTGTTCCTCGGCGGCTTCATCGTCTTCAGCGATCACGTCAGCACTCTGCAAGCCCCGGACCTGACCGTGCCCGCGGATGGCATCGTTGTCCTCACTGGCGGCTATTCCCGTATCGAAGGGGCGCTTGAACTTCTCAAGAACAAGCGTGGCGAGCGGCTGTTCATCAGCGGCGTCCATGCCTCCACCAACCGCAATGAACTGCAGCGCGTCACCGGCGGCGACGCTACGCTGTTCGAATGCTGTGTTGATATCGACCGGTCGGCGCTGGATACGGTGGGCAATGCTGCCGAGAGCGTCAAATGGGCCAATGCCAACCACTACAAGCGGATTATCGTCGTCACCAATAATTATCACATCCCGAGGACGATGTTTGAACTCCAGCGCGCGTCCCGCGACATCGAGTTCATTCCCTATCCCATCACCAACACGAACCTGCGCGACGGCAACTGGATCACCCGGGGCCTGGTGGTGCGTGTCCTGCTCGTCGAATACGTCAAATATGTCGGCGCCATCATCCGGTACCAGCTTCCTGCCCGCCTGTCCGATGTCACGACATCCCTGCTGCACAGGATCAAGGGATAGGTCGCAGAAAATCACGTCAGATGGCCACCCCGTAGAGTTTCAAAACGGGCTCTTATCCAGTTCACGCCACGTCCCATATAGTATAACCAAGGCCGCAGGCCATTCGATGTCATTCCGGGACCCTCATGACGATCATCCGATCACTCGCCTTCAACACGGCATTCTACCTCAACCTGATCATCCAGATGATCATCTTCACCCCCTATTATTTTCTGAGCCCGCGCAAACAAGCGTGGAGCGTTCCGAAGAACTGGGCAAAATCCAATCTTTGGCTGCAAAAGCTGATTGCCGGCACCGACCATCACATAGACGGCCTCGAGAATATTCCGGACGGGCCCTATATCTGCGCCGCCAAGCACCAGTCATTTTGGGACACCTATGCGTTCCTTCCCCACATCGCCGACCCGGTCTATATCCTCAAGCGCGAACTGACCTGGATTCCGCTGTTCGGCTGGTACATCCAGAAGATGCGGATGGTGCCGATCGATCGCGGCAAACGCTCCGCCGCCATGAAGACCGCCGTGGCCGGTGCCCGTCACGCGGTTGCCCAGAACAGGCAGTTGATGATTTATCCCGAAGGCACCCGTACGGCTCCCGGGGCACCGCCGCGCTACAAATATGGCGTCGCGCATATCTATGGGGAACTCGGCATCCCGGTCGTGCCCATTGCCCATAATGCGGGGCTCTATTGGCCGCGGCGCATGTTCATGCGCTATCCGGGGACCATCCGCTGCCGCATCCTGCCACCGATCCAGCCCGGCCTCGACAACGATACCTTCCTGAAGGAACTCGAAAGGGTGACCGAGGCGGCCTGCGACGAACTCCTGATCGAGGCGGCAAAATCGGACAATCCACCGCCCATGCCACCCACGGCCGTCAACCGGCTACGGGAACTCGACGTCAGCGTTTAGATAAGGAAGCCCCCTCCCTGCTGCTTCCTAACCGCCCCCGTCAACTGCGGCCGCCACCGCTTCCATCCAGTGGTCGCGGATGTTCATCTTGCGCATATGGTCGAGCGTGTTGTGGACATAGTCTTCGTTGCGCCCGGACTGGCCGACCGAGCCGCGCACGGCGGTTGCCGCATCGCTCACCGACAGCGTGCCGGCATATTGCACATGGTTGCGGTCGACAACGTAGGTCAGGGCATCGACCTTGCGTCCGTCCTCCAGCCGGATGCCAAGCCGCCGCTCCAGATAGACGTGCGTGACCAGTTCCCGCGCCCGCAAATAAGCAACCACCTCATCCTCAAGATCGCCCGGCACTCGAAACGCCATGCCGAGGCAGGACCCGCCACGGTCGAGCCCGAGCACGAGGCCAGGCCGTTCCGGCGTTCCGCGATGCACATAGGAGCGCACGCAAAGTGCACGCCGATAGCCATGCAGACGGGCGTGCATCGTCTCCAAATGTGCAAAGCCCGGCTTCCACATCAAAGAGCCGTAGCCAAAGACCCAAAAATCGCCCATATCCGTCCTGATAGCAGTTGTGAACTGTGAGAGCCCGTTTTGAAAAGTCGCTGCTGCGGTGAGGCATATGGCGTGGTTTTCGAGAACCGGAGCGCACGTACTTAGAGTACGTGAGCACCGGAAGCGCCGAAAACCGCGTCAGATGACCGCCGCAGTAGAGTTTGCAACCGGGCTCTGAAGCATCTTCCCCTGATCGATAGCGAGAGCCGGACCATGCCGTCAAGCACCCCTGAATCCAGCAACAAGCGCGGACGCCTTTTGAAATATCTCATCGGTGGACTCGTTCTGCTTGGCGCGCTCTATACCGGCGGCTGGTATTATCTGGCTAATGAACTGCAAACACGCGTTGCAACGAATATCGCTGCCTTCAAGGAAAAGGGCATCGACGCCACCTGTGAGAATGCGACGGCGAGCGGCTATCCATTGCGGGTTGGGCTCGATTGTACACGCGTTGGTTGGGCCGATCCGGCAAAGAACCTTTCCGTTACCGCCGGCACCTTTCGTTCAGCGGCACAGGTCTACGACCCGATGCAGATTGTCAGCCGCATCGATGGCCCTGCCGCCATTGATGTACCCGGCGTGATGCCGCTCGACGCCAAATGGGGAAATCTCACTTCCAGCATTCGCTTGGACAAACCGCTCCCCAAGCAGATATCGATCGAGGGCAGCAATTTCATCGTCAACCAGCGCGATGCGGCGCCGGGTGCCGTACCGATCGCCGTGGTACAGGACGGCGAACTGCACTTCAGCACCACCGAACCGCAAATGGATGTCGCCCTTTCGTTCAACAAGCTGAAAATCGCCGACAATCTCATCGACAACCGGTCCCTGCCCGAATTGACCGGCGCGGCGGACGTTCAACTTGCCAACGGATTTGCGCTGCTTGGCAAGCCCGAACGGGATCTGACAGTATTGCGCGGCCAATCCGGCACCTTGCGCAAAGTCGATCTGGCATTTGCGGACGGTAGCGGTATCGCCATTTCAGGACCATTCTCGATCGGCGATGACGGGCGCATCAGCGGCGACTTCAAGGTGACGATGCGCAATCCGGAAGGCGTTGCCACCGCGCTTCAGGGTATCTTCCCGGAAGCCGGCAACACCATCGCTTCGGTGCTCCAGGCGATGGCATTTGTACCGAAGGACGAAACCGGAGCACCCACACTGCCGATCACCGCCCGGAACGGCAAGATGAAAATCGGCTTCATCAGTATCGGCAGACTGCCGTCACTTTGACGGCTGGCTAGCCTTCTGACGACCGAAGTCCGGTGCATCCACTTCCTGACCTGCATCGATGATGCCGCGGCGAACGGCGCGCGTCCGGGTGAACAGGTCGAACAGCGCATCGCCGTCGCCCCAGCGAACCGAGCGCTGCAAGGACGCGAGATCTTCCGAAAACCGCGCCAGCATTTCAAGGATGGCTTCCTTGTTGTGCAGGCAGACATCGCGCCACATCGTCGGGTCCGATGCGGCCAGGCGGGTGAAATCGCGGAAACCCGAAGCCGAATATTTGATGACTTCGGAGTTCGTCACTTCCTCGAGATCGCTCGCCGTCCCAACGATATTGTAGGCGATGAGATGCGGCAGGTGCGAGACGATGGCGAGAACGCGGTCATGATGGACCGGGTCCATCGTATCGAGCCGGGAACCGCACGCCTGCCAGAATTTCGTCAGACGCTCCACAGCGGCGGGATCGGTACCTTCCAGCGGCGTCAGGATGCACCAGCGATTGGCGAAGAGTTCGGCAAAGCCGGCATCCGGACCGGAATACTCCGTACCGGCGAGCGGGTGGCCGGGGATGAAGTGCACATTGGCGGGCAGTTCCGGCTGCATCTGCGCAATGACCGAGCCTTTGGTGGAGCCGACATCGGTTACGATGGCGCCAGGTTTCAGCGAACCGGCAATCTGCTTGGCAATAGCACCTGACGAGCCGACCGGTACCGAGACGATGACGAGATCGGCATCCTTCACCGCCTCGGCGCTGTCGAGCGTGTAGCTGTCGCCGAGGCCAAGCTTCTTCGCCCGCGCAAGTGTGCTTTCACTGCGGGTGGAAATGACGATCTTGTCGGCGAGACCCTCGCGTTTGATGACACGGGCCAGCGACGAACCGATAAGGCCGATGCCGATCAGTGCAATTGTATCGAAATGGATATTGGACATGTTTCTATGACCTGTGACTGCGCTGAGATTCGCACCATGACGCGGCGAAAATGGTGGCTTGCGAGCATCGGAGCACAGCGTACTTATGGGTACGTGAGCACCGGAGCACAGAAAAACACCATTTGCAGCCCGTCATGGCGCGAAGCTACTTCAGGAATTCGGAGAGTGCAGCAACTACGCCGCGATTGGCTTCTTCGGATCCGATGGTAAGGCGCAACGCGTTGGGAAATCCGTATCCCGCAACGCGGCGCAAAATATAGCCCTTGCTCGTAAGGTAGGCGTCCGCCTTTTCGGCCGATTTCGCCGCATTGTCCGGGAAGTGCACAAGCAGGAAGTTGCCGACCGATGGCGTCACGCGCAGACCGAGAGCGGTCAGCTGTTCGGTCAACCATGGCAGCCATTTCTCGTTGAAGGCGATTGCCTGATCGACATGCGCGCGGTCGCGGATCGCCGCGCTGCCTGCAACGATTGCCGCCGAGTTCATGTTGAACGGGCCGCGAATGCGGTTGACGGCATCGATGACGTGGTGAGGCGCGAACATCCAGCCGATGCGAAGTGCCGCAAGCCCGTGAATCTTGGAAAAGGTCCGGGTCATCACGACATTTTCGAAGGACGACACGAGTTCGACACCGGCTTCGTAGTCGTTGCGGCGCACATATTCCGCATAGGCGGCATCAAGCACCAGCAAGACGTTCTTCGGCAGGCTGGCATGCAGGCGGCGCACCTCTTCGAAAGGCAGGTACGTGCCCGTCGGATTGTTCGGATTGGCAAGGAATATGATCTTCGTGCGCGGCGTGACCGTGCTCAGGATGGAGTCCACCTCCGCCCGCTCGCTGTTTTCCTTGGCGACGACTGGCGTCGCTCCCGCAGCCATGATGTAGATTTTGTACACCATGAAGCCATGTTCAGTGTAGATAGCTTCGTCGCCGGGCGAGAGATAGGTCTGGCAGAGCAGACCAAGCAGCTCATCGGAACCATTGCCGCAGAGAATATTGTCGGCATTCAGTCCGTGCACATCGGCAATGGCCTTCTTCAGTGCACTTGCCTGGCCATCCGGATAGATCTCAAGCTTCCCGGCAGCCTCGCGATAGGCATCGATGGCGTGCTTGCTCGCGCCGAGCGGCGTTTCATTGGACGACAGCTTATGGACCTTTGCGACGCCCGGAGCATGCTCCTTGCCGGGGACATAGGGGGCTATGTCGAGTATGCCGGCTTTGGGCGTGGGTCGCATGTCTTTAACTGTCGTGGTCATGATTGATCCGTAACATCGTTCGATCGATGGTCATTTCGCTCGCAAAAGCAACCGTGCGGACATAGCCGCCAAAGCGGCCAATGTCGAGAACAAGTTGCTTCCTCTGGCTTAGCCGAGGCCAGAAACGCAAAGAAACCATTGACTTTGCCGTGGCTGCAACCATACCTAGCGCGCACCCAAATTGCTTAGCCCAAAATCCGGTGTGATGACCAAAGCCAGCCGATCAACGTCCAAAATCGATCAGAAGAGCCAGGAAGCAACAAATCCCCACAGCCCTGTGGTGGATTTTGGTGCCGACAAGCCGCTGCATCTCGATAGCGGTGTTTCGTTGTCGCCATTCCGCATTGCCTATCAGTCCTATGGCGAGCTCAACGCCGACAAGTCCAATGCGATCCTGATCTGCCATGCACTGACCGGCGACCAGCACGTGGCAAATGTGCATCCCGTCACCGGCAAGGCCGGCTGGTGGGAAACGCTCGTCGGCCCCGGCAAGCCTGTCGATACGGAGCGCTATTTCGTCCTATGCTCCAACGTACTCGGTGGATGCCTGGGTTCAACCGGCCCCGCCTCGATCAATCCCGAGACCGGCAAGGCCTATGCGCTTGACCTGCCCGTTATCACCATTGCCGACATGGTGCGCGCCCAGGCAATGCTCGTCGAGCATTTCGGCATCGAACAGCTCTTTGCTGTCATAGGCGGCTCCATGGGCGGCATGCAGGTGCTGGAATGGGCGTCGAGCCATTCGGACAAGGTGTTCGCTGCCGTTGCCATAGCAACCGGCGCGCGTCATTCCTCGCAGAACATCGCCTTCCACGAAGTTGGCCGCCAGGCGGTCATGGCCGACCCCGAGTGGAAGGAAGGCCTCTATCTTGAGGCGGGCACTGCGCCGCGCAAGGGCCTGTCGGTCGCTCGCATGGCCGCGCACATCACCTATCTCTCCGAGACCGCCTTGCACCGCAAATTCGGCCGCAACCTGCAAGACCGGCAGAATGTGACCTTCGGCTTCGACGCCGATTTCCAGATCGAAAGCTACCTGCGTTATCAGGGTATGAGTTTCGTCGAGCGCTTCGATCCCAATTCCTATCTCTACATGACCCGTGCCATGGATTATTTCGATCTGGCGGCCGAGCATGAAGGCAGGCTCGCCGATGCCTTCGCCGGATCGAAGACCCGCTTCTGCATCGTATCCTTCACCAGCGACTGGCTGTTCCCGACCAGCGAAAGCCGGACCGTCGCCCATGCCCTGAATGCGGCAGGCGCCTCGGTTTCCTTCGTCGAGATCGAATCCGATCGCGGCCATGATGCGTTCCTGCTCGACGAGCCGGAGATGTTCTCCGCCATCACCGGCTTCATCCGCTCGGCGGCCCGTGCCAAGGGGCTCATTCCCTCATGAGCGTCAATATTCATCCCCGCGTCGATTTCGATGTCATCGCCTCGTTGGTCAAACCCGGCTCGAAGGTGCTGGACGTTGGCTGCGGCGATGGCGAATTGCTGGAGCTCCTGCAGACGACGAAGGGTATTGACGGCCGCGGCGTCGAGCTCTCGCAAAAGGGCGTCAACGAATCCGTCGCTCGTGGCCTTTCGGTCATTCAGGGCGACGCCGACAGCGATCTCAAATATTACCCCGATGGCGGCTTTGATTATGTGATCCTGTCACAGACCTTGCAGGCCACCCGTAACCCGAAGAACGTCCTGACCGAGCTGCTGCGCATTGGCGAGAAGGCCATCGTCTCGTTTCCGAATTTCGGGCATTGGCGCGTCCGCGCGTCGCTCGCCATCAATGGACGCATGCCCGTGACCAAGGACCTGCCCTACAGCTGGTACGACACGCCGAACATCCACTTCTGCACCATTAGCGACTTTGTCGACATGACTAGGGAAGTCGGTGCCCAGGTGGAGACGGCCGTGGCGCTCAACGCGTTTGGTTCCCGGCTCGGCTTCAACATGCCGTGGGGATTCTGGAACCTGTTCGGACAGCAGGCTGTGTTCCTGCTCAAACGCTAGAGCAATTCCAGGAAAAGTGCGAAGCGGGTTTCCGTCCGGATTGCGGCAAAAACAAAAGTCAGGAGATCCTGAACTGGAATTGCACGAAACCATCCGGATTCCGTACGAACATCCGTGAATCCCGGACAATAATCCTCGATTCTGGTGCAGGAATTTCAACCAAGGCTAGAAATTTGGTTGTGCTAACGCGAACTAGCGCTCGCCGTACCTTGCGGCGAGAGCACCGGCACAAACACACGCCGTGACGAGCGCTTGGCCACCGGCAAGCCCTGGTAGATCCGTTTCTGCGCCTCGACGATCAGCACCCCCGAGAACATCGGCCAGAAGCGGCGGCCCATCCGTTCGAACAGACCGGAGGGGCGCATCATCCAGCGTCGCGAGGATGGCGGGAAGAACAGCGCTTCGCCCCAAGGGCCGGGGGTGAAGTTGGCTTCGCGCAGCAGTCTCGTTAGCTGCCCCCGGCTATAGGGTCGGCCGCTGCCGAACGGTGTGTGTTCGAAGCGTGCCCAAAGTCCCCGGCGGTTGGGCACGACGATGACCAGCCGGCCGTTGGGAGCAAGCACCCGCCACATTTCCTTCAACGTTTCGCGCGGATCTTCTGCGTGTTCCAGCGCATGAACCATGAGCACCCTGTCGACGGCCGAGTCCGGCAAAGGCAAATCTTCTTCGAAAATCAACGCTGTAGCAGATGGTTCCGCCGGCGGCCAACTGACAGCACCCTGCCCGGCCGGCATGAATGCGAAGGTCCGTTCGGTATCGCCGCGAAACCGGTCGAGATAGGGAACGGCATAGCCAAGGCCCACCAGACGCTCGCCCGGCAGCTTCGGCCATATCGGCGACAACGCCATGGTAATTGTGCGCTCGGTCAGATGACCAAGAGTGGAAGCGTAGAAGGTACGAAGATCGATGATGTCGAGATGCATGCCGCAAGGTAACATGACAAACAGGAACATCAAGAAATGGCTGGAACCGGGTTGCGCCTGCCATAAGGCGGACTATCCTGACATTCGCAAGCATAAAGAGAATGACCATGTCCAATCTTCAAATCGAACAATTTACCGCCCGAACCGACAATTTCGGCGTGTTGATCCACGATCCCGAAGCCAATTTGACCGCATCCATCGATGCTCCGGAAGAACAACCGATTCTCGCAGCGCTCAAGCGGCGCGGTTGGAACCTGACGCATATCTTCACGACTCATCACCACGGCGATCACATTGAGGCCAATATTGCACTGAAGAAGCGTTTCGGCGTTCAGATCATCGGCCCTCAGGACGAGCGGTCACAGATACCGGGGATTGATCGTGCTGTTAGCCATGGCGAACGGTTTCAGTTCGGCAATTTCAGCGTGGATGTCATTTCGACCCCGGGTCACACCGCTGGAGAAATATCGTTCCATATTCCCGCGGCAAAGGTCGCCTTTACCGGCGATACTCTGTTTTCGCTGGGATGTGGCCGTATCTTTGAGGGAACACCAGTGATGATGTTCAGATCGCTGCAACGGCTCCTTGCCCTGCCGGGGGATACTGAAATCTACTGCGGCCACGAATATAGCGAGAGCAACGCCCGGTTTGCCTTGACGATCGATCCGGAAAATTCAGCGCTCAAGGAACGCGCCCGCGAGATAACGGCGCTGCGCGAGGCTGGCCTCCCGACCCTGCCGACAACGCTCCTGCGCGAGATGGCGACAAACCCTTTCCTTCGCTGGCACGATCCCTCGATCCGCAAGAACCTCAATATGGAAAAGGCCAGCGATGAGGCGGTGTTCGCCGAAATCCGCAAACGCAAGGACAACTTCTGATGACGCTGACCGCAGACGAAATCCGGCGGCACCTTGGCCTTGAGCCCCATCCCGAAGGCGGTTCCTATATCCAGACGTTCCGCGATAACCAAAGCGATTGGCCAGAAGGCGGGCGCGGCCATTCAACAGCCATCTATTTCCTTCTGGAAAGGGGTGAAGTATCAGCCTGGCACCGCGTAAAGGATGCCGCTGAAGTCTGGCATTGGTACGGCGGTGCACCCCTGCTTCTGACCATCGCTTCTGAAAGCTCGCCACGCGAAACGCACAAGCTCGGCCTTGATCTTGCGGCCGGAGAGCGCCCGCAAGCCATTGTGCCAGCGGGACAATGGCAGACTGCGACGACGCTCGGCGACTGGACGCTCGTGGGTTGTACGGTCGCGCCGGGCTTTGATTTTGCCCAGTTTGAACTGGCTCAGCCGGGGTGGGAGCCCTAACGACGCTTCAGCAGCATGTCCTTGGCGGCGAGAACCGCGCCGAGCGTGATCAGCAGGCAGGCAAGCATTACCCGTGCCGTCGGCTCGGTGACACCGGCGATGATCAGCACAAGCGTCGACAACAGTGGGGCTGCATAGCTTGAAGCGCCTAAAACCTGAATATTGCCGTGCTTGACACCATAGTCCCAGACATAGAAGGCCGCACCGACTGGAAAGAGTCCCAGCCCCAGGACCGCGAGCCACTGGATGATGCCTTCCGGCCAGACCGTTTGCTCCAGCAACAAGTGCGAAATCAGCGAAAGGATTGAAGTCACAGCACAAAAGCCCGTGACCGCATCAGTGGGCACATGGGCAAAACGCCGCGACAGAAGCGAGTAAGCGGCCCAGCTTATCGCGCAGAGCCCAGCCATCGCATAGCCGAAGGAGTACTGGGAATCGAAGCCGACGCCGCCGCTCTTGGTGATGATCAGCACTGTTCCAGATAGCCCGAGCAGTGTCCCCACAATATGGAACCAGCGAAGATGTTCGCCGGGCATCAGTGCCGAGCCGACGACGATGAACAGCGGCCAGAGATAGGCGATCAGGCTGGCATCGACGGCTGGAGCGTTACGCAGCGCGGTAAAATAAAGAAAATGGTAGCCAAAAAGCCCGACAACACCGAGCAACCAGACCCTCGCCGGCTGGCGCAAATGCCGCGCAGCGCCCGGCCGCCAAAGCCACGAGACCAGCCCGAGGCTCGCGCCAATTGCGAACGTCATGGCTGTCAACTGAAATGGCGGAACCTTCCCCGAAACATCGGTGAAAAGCGCGAGCATCGCCCACATGATGATCGCAAGAAACCCGACAAATGTAGCCACGCCACTGTCCCCGGTTCGAAAGCCGCCGCCCCGCAAGCAGGTATGGGCCGCCTATTGTACTTTTTCGAAACGGGTCGCGTAGACAGTCACCGTACCGATCTGCGTGCCGACCTTTGCCAGCACAGGCGAATAGATAGCGGAGTCGCCAAGCGATGCAAAGGTGAGACTGATCTGGCTCGAATTTTTCAGATATTCGATGGCTTTTCGCCCGGATTGGTAACCGGCAATCGGGACAAATTTGGCGGAGCAGGTGATCGCGTTACCTTTGAATCCTTTGGTGGCGAAGGGTTGCGCCTTGCCGGAGGGTGAAAGTTTCAGGTCGACCCTCGTCTGTCCGTCATAGAGATGCAGCGTCTTTCCGCAGACGTGATCCGGGCTGTCTGCGGACACCATCACGCCAGAGATGGGATCGGCAACAGACAGAAGATCGGCGGTCGAGAGTTCGACCCAGTTCTTCTTCTTTCTAATGGGCGGAACGTTGGTTGTATTGGTCACATTGCCATTGGCAAAGGTAATGGACGTACTCTTGTTGCGATTGCCATGCCTGTATTTGACCACGTAGGAATTCGGAACTGGCCCGCTGTTGGCGAACTGACCGCTCACGTCAAGCTTGCCATCGGTGTCGTCAAACAGGCTGGCAAGTCCGGAACTCGCAAGTGTGCCGGTTACCCGATATGAGCCATCGGTTACCTTCGTTGAAAAACTCGCCTTGGCGATCGACAGGCCATACAGCGAAATCCGATAATCAGTCTGATAGGATTGCGCCGCCTGAGCGGGCAGCGCCGCCATCAGAAGAGGTATCGCAAACGACATCGCCAAGGATGTTCGACTGGCTCTCGCCTTCATTTTAATCATTCCCGTCCAGTGCGTCCCTGCTGTTAATTTTCGACTGCACAAAGCAGGCAAAGTTGTGATTAACATAGGAATGCTGGAGTGATTACGCAAAACCCATGCCAAACTTCGTAGAAGCGCACTTGACGCGCGCAGCTCATATCACTATAGAAACGCGACTTCCCAATAGGCCGCCTGTCCGATAAGCGCGCCGCTGCACGGCGACGTGCGATGGTAACAAGAAACATTCGGGCTATAGGTAATGAAATTTGAAGGTGAGACCCAATGTCCCGCACATGTGAATTGACCGCTAAATCGGTACAGTACGGTAACAATGTGAGCCACGCGAACAACAGAACGCGCCGCCGCTTTTTGCCGAACCTCTGCCACGTTACGCTGATCTCTGAAGCTCTCGGTCAGAGCTTCCGCCTGCGCGTTTCGGCTCATGCCCTGCGCAGCGTCGAGCATCGCGGTGGTCTGGACGCGTTCCTGGTTAAGGCTGACGAGAAGGAGCTGTCGCAGCGCGCTCGCCTCCTGAAGCGCCAGATTGCCAAGAAGCTCCTTGAGGCGCCGGTTGCTGCTTAATTAGCAGTCGCGTTATATTGTGATTAAATGAGGCCAGCTTCTGCTGGCCTTGTTTTTGATTCAACCGGCTGCTGGTTCCATTACCCAGGATAAAAAAATGTCGCTCAAAAGCGCCTACTCCCCGTCAGACTTCATTCTCCCTGTCCTCGCCATGTGCGCGGTCGTTGCTGCATCCAATATCCTGGTGCAGTATCCTTTCGGTCACTTCGGATTGGGCGAGATACTTACCTACGGCGCCTTCACTTACCCCATCGCCTTCCTCGTCAATGATCTCGCCAACCGCACCTACGGTCCGGCCTTTGCGCGCAAGGTCGTCTATGTCGGGTTCACGATCGCGGTGATCCTGTCGGTCTGGCTGGCAACCCCGCGCATTGCGATTGCGTCGGGCACCGCCTTTCTGACAGCCCAGCTTCTTGACATCACTGTGTTCAACAAGTTGCGGCAGTTGACCTGGTGGAAGGCGCCGTTCGCCTCCGCCATTTTCGGTTCGCTGCTCGATACGCTGCTGTTTTTTTCGATCGCCTTTGCTGCACAGTTCGCATGGATCGATGCTGCAACTGGCCAGGCGGACTCATCGCTCGCCATGCTTGTTCCGTTCTTCGGCAGCGAGATTCCATTGTGGATGTCACTCGGCTTCGGCGACCTGATGGTCAAGTTGGTCATGGCGATCGTGATGCTGGTGCCTTACGGAGCAATACTCGCCATCTTTGCGCCAGCCATCTATTCGGCCAGCCGGAATTCCAGATAAAGATTTCTCTGGACGATCGAATGATTGTCGTCCGACACCATTGAGAGACGGGTGCTCCCGTCCTCCGCCTGCCAGACATCCAATCCTTCCATGTTGTCAATCTGATCGCGCATATCCGCGCCCAGGATGATCAGGCCATCAACCGTTGCGCCGGGCGTGATCGTGTCTGCTGCAATGCGGCGAATGCGCAAAGTCACGCCGCTGGACATGCTGAACCGTCGCTCCAGCAACAGCAGATCCCCATCAGGCAGGAAGTCCCCATCGCTGATATCGAAATCATCGAGCCGCTTGACGTAGAAGATGCCCTCTCGCGGCCCCTCGAGCACAGCTGCGAATACGTCGCCCGCCTCGTTGATGCTCTTCTCGGTCACCGCAACGCGTGCCCCCTGAAGCGGACTGGAGGCCGGAGCATAAGCGATCGTTTCGATGCCGCGATTGTTGCGAAGCTCATTCTTCGGTATCGGCAAGGGCAGATATTTCGGCTTCGATACAAAGTTGTTGGGGTCCAGCGCAAACTCGGCAATGCGATGGACGCGTTCGAATGACATTGTGACGATCTGGCCGGATACGCTCATGCCCTCCGCGTCGGAGTTCCACTTCCCCTCGACCGGCATGCCCTCTTCGCTCTGGATTGGCGCCATTCGGAACTCATCGATCGAAGCGGGTCTGCCCCGCGAATCGCGAACCATTTTGCCGGCATACCAGAGGCCGGTATCGGTAATGCCGAGAAATGCTTGTCCACGATCCAGATAGCGGAACGCGGAAAGTCCGCTGAATTCAGGATTGGTGGAGGTCATTTCAAGACCGCCGACAAACTCCAGCGTCCCGAAGCGGGTTTCCGATGACCCAATGCGGAAACTCGAAATGGTCCGCGAGGTGACAACAACCCGAGCAACACCGCCCTCCTCTGCCGAGGACGGTGCAACAAGAAGCAACGGAACGGTTAAAAACAGCGGAGCGCGCCGAAAAAGCCGCGCGATCCAGCCCATACTATCGCATCCGTGCAAATTTTGCCGGAGATCCGCGCTCCTGCTCTTCGAAAAGCGAGGCCAGTTGCTCGGTCATGGCACCGGCAAGCTCCTCGGCATCGACGATCGTAACGGCGCGGCGATAATAGCGTGTCACATCGTGGCCAATGCCAATCGCGATCAGTTCGACCGGCGAGCGGGTTTCGATCTCTTCGATCACCGCGCGTAAGTGCCTTTCAAGATAGTTCCCAGGATTGACCGAAAGCGTGGAATCGTCGACGGGCGCGCCATCCGAAATCATCATCAGGATGCGGCGCTGTTCAGGTCGGCCAAGCAGGCGCTGATGCGCCCAGATCAGCGCCTCACCGTCAATGTTCTCTTTCAGGAGACCCTCGCGCATCATCAAGCCGAGATTGCGCCGCGAACGGCGCCACGGGGCATCCGCGCGCTTGTAAACAATGTGGCGCAGATCGTTGAGGCGGCCCGGGTTGGTTGGCTTGCCGCGCTCAAGCCACGCTTCGCGCGCTTGGCCTCCCTTCCACGCCTTTGTGGTGAAGCCGAGAATTTCAACCTTCACGCCGCACCGTTCCAGCGTTCGCGCCAGAATATCCGCGCACGTGGCGGCAACGGTGATCGGACGCCCGCGCATCGAGCCGGAATTATCAATAAGGAGCGTTACAACCGTATCGCGGAAATCCGTGTCGCGTTCCTGTTTGTAGGAAAGCGGCTGCGTCGGGTCGATCACGATGCGAACGAGCCGCGCGGAATCGAGGTAACCTTCTTCCAGATCGAAATCCCACGAGCGGTTCTGTTGGGCCATCAGCCGGCGCTGCAACCTGTTTGCCAGACGCCCGACCACGCCGGAAAGATTGGCGAGCTGCTTGTCGAGGAACGCGCGCAGGCGCTCAAGTTCCGCTTCGTCGCAGAGCTCTTCCGCATCCGTCGTCTCGTCGAACTCCTGGGTGAAGATTTTGTATCCGCTCTCGCTGCCCAGATTCGAGAAAGGCGGATTTGGCCGGCGGGCCTCACCCGGGACTTCGGCATCGGCATCCGAATCATCGTCCATATCGTCGGACGAGGCGTCTGTCGCTTCGGTCTCACCGGCCTGGCTTTCGTCACTGGATGCGTCGGACTCGTCATTCTCAGACGAATCGCTGCCCTGATCTTCCTCCGAGCCGCCTTCATTGTTCTCTTCGGGTTCAGGCGCGTCCTCATTGTCCTGGCTGTCGTCCTGCTCGCTTTCCTGGGAAAGCTCCTCGGCCATCTCCATCGAGGCCAGCATTTCGCGCACAACACGGGCGAATGCGTTCTGATCATTGATCTTGTCAACGAGGTGATCGAGATCGGTCGCGGCCTTTTCCTCGATCCAATCGCGCCACAGATCAAGCACATTGCCGGCCGATTCAGGCGCAGTGCGGCCCGTCAGCTTCTCACGAACAAGCAGTGCAATCGCCTCTTCGAGTGGCGCTTCGGCCTTATCGGTGATTGCCGGGAAGTTCGCGCGCGCATATTTGTCGCTAAGCATCGACGTCAGATTCTGCGCCACACCGTCCATGCGCAGTGCGCCGATTGCTTCGACACGGGCCTGCTCGACAGCATCGAAGATTGCTCGTGCCTGTTTGCCATCCGGTGCAAGGGTGGCATGGATGCGATCATTATGGCAGGCCTTGCGCAGCGCCATCGAATCGCCAAGGCCGCGGGTAATCGCAATATCATTGGCAGATGGACGCTTGGGCAAATCAGGAAGACGGGCGCGGTGACCGGTCAGCGCCGGCTTGTCATTGCCAAAGCCGACTTCCATCTCATGGTCGCCCGCGATCGCACGCATGCACGCCGTGACAGCGCGCTTGAACGGCTCGGAATCAACCGGGCCTTTCGGATTTGCACGTGAATTGTCTCCCGGACCTGCCATTTTTGGGTAATGCTCAGCTTATGACCACATTGGCCGTTGATTCAGGCAGTTCCTTGCCAAAGGCGCGCTGGTAGAATTCCGCAACGATCGGGCGCTCCAGTTCATCACACTTGTTGAGGAAGGTCAGGCGGAAGGCAAAACCGACATCTTTGAAGATATCGGCATTCTCAGCCCAGGTGATAACCGTACGCGGGCTCATGACGGTCGACAGGTCACCATTGATGAATGCAGAACGGGTCATGTCGGCGACGCGGACCATCTTGGAGATGATCTCCTTGCCTTCCTTGTTCTGGTAGTGTTTGGCTTTCGCCGCAACGATCGCCGCCTCATTGTCATGCGGCAAATAATTGAGCGTCGTCACGATGGACCAGCGGTCCATCTGCGCCTGGTTGATCTGCTGCGTGCCGTGATAAAGGCCGGTTGTGTCGCCGAGGCCCACGGTGTTTGCGGTGGCAAACAGACGGAAAGCTGGGTGGGGGCGAATGACGCGGCTCTGATCGAGCAATGTGAGTCGGCCGGATGATTCGAGCACGCGCTGGATCACAAACATCACGTCCGGACGGCCGGCATCGTACTCATCAAATACCAGAGCGACGTTGTGCTGATAGGCCCATGGCAGGATTCCATCACGGAACTCCGTGATCTGCATGCCTTCCTTGACGACGATCGCATCCTTGCCGACGAGATCGATACGGCTGACGTGGCTGTCGAGATTGACGCGTACGCAGGGCCAATTGAGGCGCGCGGCTACCTGCTCGATGTGGGTTGATTTGCCGGTACCGTGATAGCCGGAAACCATGACGCGGCGGTTGTAGGCAAAGCCGGCGAGAATGGCGAGCGTCGTCTGTTTGTCGAACAGGTAGTCGGTATCGATTTCCGGCACGTAAGCATCACCAGCCTTGTAGGCCGGGACCATCATGTCGGATTCAAAACCAAAAAGCTTTGCAACTGAAACCGTTGTATCGGGCAAATTCGCAATATCGCGATCAACCTTATTCATCATGCCTCCAGCGCGACTGCACGCGCAGACGCATAAAGATAGTCACAGTCTTGAAACCCCATGGGTCCCGAATTCGGCTCAACCGTGGTTAGCAGAAACCTGCCTGTTTGAGCAATTGATAGGCCTGGATTACGTCACGGAAACGATCCTCGGAAGCCCGGTCACCGCCGTTTGCATCGGGATGGTGGCGCTTCACCAGCTCTTTATAACGCGACTTGATATCTTCGCCACTGGCTTTTGCGCCAAGTCCAAGCGTATCCAGCGCTTTTGCTTCCAAGGGTTTGGGCTTGCGAACATGCACCCTCGCCTCGTTGAACACACTGTTGGGATCGCGAAATCTGTTCTGATAAGCCGCTCGGCCCGAACGCAGACGTGAAAAATCGGCCGATGCTTTCGATCCTCCTGAGGATGCTGCCTGGGTGCTGGCGCCAGCGCCGCTTCCCGGCAGGCCGGCAATGGTCCAGGTCGGGCGGTCCCCCGTAAGCGCCTCTTTCTGATATCGAGCGACTTCGGCATCGGACAGACCAGAGAAATAATTATAGCCTTTGTTGTATTCACGCACATGGTCGATGCAGAAGTGGAAAAACTCTCCTTCCTTCATGCGGCCTACGGGAGCACGATGCGGGCCAGGCTTGTCACAGCCGTCCCACTGGCACACGGGTGTGCGCGATTTTTCCTCCTCGGCCTTTTTTGGCCGGATGCGGATGCTGTCAAAATATTTCGAATTTGAGGTCATCGAGTCAAAGTATCTTAGCTTAGCATGAATTGACATTTACCCATGGATCGACCTAACGCCTGCAATGGCGGTAAATTTGTGATCATGTACGGATTTGCCAAGTGAAACTACCATATGGGCGCAGGAGAACGAAATGTCCACTCAGTCAGCAATCGAAAACAAACTGACGCAGGCTTTTCATCCGGTTTCTTTGGCAGTCATCAATGAAAGCCACCTCCACGCTGGTCACCATCATTCAGACGGCGATCATCATGGCACATTTGACGGGTCAGGCGAAACGCATTTTCGCGTGCGTATTGTCGCGGAGGCCTTTGCCGGTATGTCGCGTGTCGCACGGCATCGCGCCATCAATGAAGTGCTGGAGGAAGAATTGAAAGGACCAGTTCACGCTCTGGCTCTGGAACCGGCTGCTCCCGGCGAGGCGACACGAGGCTAAAAGCCATTCCAAGCAAAATCAGGCGGGCTTTGCCTTGTCATCATCCTCAAGGGTGCGGATCCGAAGCCGCGTAATGCGATTCTTTTCACGCCGGAGGATCGTGAAACGCTTGCCGTGGAAAGTGAAAGCCTGCTTCTCCTTCGGGATGCTCTGTGTTTCGTGAATGACGAGGCCGGCAATTGTGGTTGCTTCCGCATCCGGCAGATGCCAGTCGAGTGCGCGATTGAGATCCCGAATGGGCACCGATCCATCGACCAGGACTGACCCGTCGGGCTGCGGACGACAGCCCTGCACGTCGATATCGTGCTCATCGGCAATCTCGCCGACGATCTCCTCCAGAATATCTTCCAGCGTGATCAGGCCCTGCACATCGCCATACTCATCGACGACGATTGCAATGTGTGCCTTGCGCCGCAGGAATGCATTGAGCTGGTCCTGAAGTGTGGTGGTATCGGGTACGAACCAGGGTTTCGTCGCGACCTTCATGATGTTGATCTTGGCGAAATCCCGATCTGCGTCCCGGATTGCCCGCACCAGATCCTTCGCATGCACCACGCCGACAATGTTATCGTTTGCATCCTTCCATACCGGGATGCGCGTGTGATGGCTGGCCAGTATCTCGCCAATGACAGTTTCGATCGGATCATCCGCGTTAACCGAATCCATATCGGTCCGGTGGATCATGACGTCATAAACCTCAAGCTCCCGGAGATCGAGCAACCCGCCGATCTGGTCCCGGTCGCGCTTAACAACTGACCCTTCCTTGTGCAGCAGATCAACCGCGCCGCGTAGCTCCTCCTGCGCCGACAGCATGGATGCTCCGGCAGCCAGATTAATGCCAAAAATCGCCAAGATCTTTCGCACAATCCAATTGACGAGGTCGGATAGGTTTCCGAACAGAAAGACTGCTATCTGGGCGAACCGGACAAGCGCGAGTGCGTTGCGATCCGGACTGGAGATAGCCCACGATTTGGGCAGGACTTCTGCAAAAATGACGAGCAACACCGTCATAATCGCAGTTGCATACGCAACGCCTGCCTGGCCGAAGAGGGCCAGCAGCATGCTGGTCGTCAGGGATGACGCCAGAATGTTGATGAGGTTGTTGCCTATCAGCATCACGCTGATAAGCCGGTCACGTTTTTCAATCAGTGTTTCGACCACGGCCGCCCGATCGTCCCCGCGCTTGGAGAGGCGGTGCATCCGGGCACGTGACACAGCGGTCAAGGCAGTTTCAGATCCCGAAAACAGAGCAGACATCAGGATCAGAACGAATATGATTCCGCAAAAGATCCAGATTTCGGCACTCATTTTGGATGTCTCTCCTGCAAGAAGCTCAATACGGCGGATGGCGGCACATCTTTTGCGATAAAGGACTGACCGATCCCGCGCGTCAGGATAAAGGTCAGCGCCCCGCGCGCCACCTTCTTGTCCTGAGCAATATAGCCCATCAGCGTTGACGCCGATGGCAAATCGCCCGGAATATCGGCGATCGATACAGGAAGTCCAACACTGCGCAGATGCGCTTCGACACGCTTCGCATCGTCGGGGCTCGCCAAATTCATCTTGGCGGAAAATTGGTGGGCAAGGACCATGCCGATGGCAACGCCCTCACCGTGGACGAGCCGCGCCGAGTCATAGTTTGTGGCGGTCTCCAAAGCATGGCCAAATGTATGGCCGAGATTGAGAAGTGCGCGGTCTCCCGTCTCCCGCTCATCTCTGGCGACAACGTCCGCTTTGGCCTGGCATGAAATCGCGATCGCTTCGGTCCGCTCCCGTCCTCCGTCGAAGATGCCTTGCCAGTTTTTCTCCAGCCACGAAAAGAAATCCGGCCGGTCGATCAGGCCATATTTGGCGACCTCGGCATAGCCAGCGCGAAATTCGCGCGGCGAAAGCGTATCAAGCACTTGTGTATCGGCCAGCACCAGTTGCGGTTGATAGAACACGCCCACGAGGTTTTTACCGTGCGCCGTGTTGATCCCGGTCTTTCCACCGACGGATGAATCGACCTGTGCGAGCAGAGATGTCGGCATCTGGATGAATCCCATGCCGCGGCGCGCGATCCCTGCAGCGAACCCTGCGAGGTCTCCAATGACTCCACCGCCGAACGCGATGACGACATCGCCGCGCTCCAACCTGGCCGACAAAATCGCATTGGTCACAATTTCCAGCGTCGCAAATCCCTTTGATTTCTCGCCGGGTGCCACAATGATCGGCGTAGAGTCGATACCTGCATCGCTGAGGCTTTGGCTAAGGCGATCAAGATGCAAGCGAGCGACCGTTTCGTCGGTGACGATAGCCACCCGGACAGACTTGGCACGGCTGGCGATCTCGCGCCCGGCCTGGTCGATCAAACCTGCTCCGATCAGGATGTCATAGGAACGGTCACCGAGCTTGACAGGAACAGTGGTTATCGCTTTCGGGGCTGTCATGTCGGTCATGAACCGGTTTCCTCATTGGTCACGGCGATGCCATCCAGATGATGGGCAATAGCCTGCATCGCTTCGAAGGCGATGACTTCCTTCTTTTCTTCGCGGGAGTTTATGGTGAGGTCGGCAAGCGCATAGACAGGATGGCGCTCTGTCATTAGGCGCTCCATCACACCCCGCGGATTGTCGTTCTTCAAAAGCGGTCTGTTCTGCTTGCGAACGACACGTCCCATCAGAACGTCGAGCTCCGCTTTCAGCCAGAGCGAAACCCCTTCAGAAGCAATCGTCCGGCGGGTTTGATCGTTCATATATGCTCCGCCACCGGTCGCCAGCACAATTGGCCCGTCTTCCAGCATCCGCGCGATCACCCGCCGCTCGAGATCGCGAAATTCCGCCTCACCGTAGGCTTCAAAGAGTTCCGGGATCGTCATGGTCGAGACTTTTTCGATCTCGTGATCCGCGTCGAAGAATGGCAATTCAATCAGCGTGGCCAGCTTTTTGCCGACCGTGGACTTGCCCGCGCCCATCAATCCGACAAGCACGATTGACTTATGTCCAAGGCGCTCGCGAATGGATTTTGCTATCTCCGGTATCTGGGATGCCCCAGGAATGTCTTCAACGGTGTTCATGACTGCGTTTCGACAGGAAAACCGTGCTGTCGTCAAGCAAACTATAGCTTTAGATGCCCTCCTGCGAGCTTCATCAAATCATAAGGGTTTCAGTTGCAGGATTATGGAACCAAACTGAAGCCGACAAAGACGATTCGAACAGAAAATGCCTACGCTTACCCGATTGATCATCATCCTCGCAGTCCTCGCAGGGCTCGTTTACGCCGGCATGATTGCGCTGGTGACATTCGTGCATCCCACACAGACGGAAATGACCATTCGCATACCCGCAGAGAAGCTCAACCCAAAGCCTGGCAGCCCCAACTGAACGATGCGTACCGCAACAGCCATAGAGACCTTTCTCGAAATGATGAGCGCGGAACGGGGTGCAGCGCAAAATACGCTGGAATCTTATCGGCGCGATCTGGAAGACGCTGCCGCGTTCAGCACCGCCACCGGCCTGCAACTGACCCAGGCGGATCCAGCAACGATCCGCGCCTATCTCGACGACATCGCCGGACGCGGGTTTGCGGCGACGTCGCAAGCCCGGCGCCTCTCCGCCCTGCGTCAGTTCTTTCGCTTTCTGTATACGGAGAATATCCGCACAGACGATCCCACCAGCACGCTGGACACGCCGAGGAAAGACCGTTCACTGCCAAAAATTCTCAGCGAGGCGGATGTTGAACGGCTGCTTCGTCGCGCCGAGGAAGAAACAGGCGATGCGAAAGCAACCAGCACGGCACATTTTCACGCCGTTCGGCTGCATGCACTTCTTGAAATCCTGTATGCGACCGGGTTGCGCGTCTCGGAGCTCGTCAGCCTTCCGGTCACGGTTGCACGGTCGGACAATCGTTTCCTGATGGTCCGTGGCAAGGGCTCCAAAGACCGCATGGTTCCGCTTTCCGGAAAGGCGCGCGAAGCGATGTCCAAATATCTGGCGGCGCGTGATGCGACGCCGCACCTTTCGGACAGTCTGTGGCTGTTTCCTGCCATATCCGAGAGCGGGTTTCTGGCGCGGCAGGTATTCGCCCGGGAATTAAAGGGACTGGCAGCGCGAGCCGGGCTCAAGACATCGGCAATTTCGCCGCACGTCTTGCGTCATGCCTTTGCCAGCCACCTGCTGCAGAATGGCGCTGACTTGCGCGCCGTCCAGCAATTGCTCGGGCATTCCGACATCTCGACGACCCAGATATACACTCATGTGATGGAGGAACGCCTGCATCGGCTTGTCACGGAGCATCATCCTCTGGCAGACTAGGGGCTCTCCTGTCCACCAATGGCGTGAGCCATTGAACCGGTGGAACGTCCATGTGGCAGCTGTTGAAAAAAATGTTTGTTGGACCTGAACCGCCGCCCGTCGAGCCTGACGGCGAAGCAATCCACTTTGACGAAGACGGATTCACCCGCTCTAGCCACCTGATACGGACAATGGGATGGCGTCAGAGTTGGCGCTGGGACGAAATCACTGCATTCGGCTTTGCCTTCTCACCGGCCATGTTCCCGGATCCTTGGTTCGGCGATTACATGGAGAGCCAATGGTTCTTCACCGTGAAAGGCGAGACCGGACCGGAAAATATCTACTTTGATGTCGAATGGCTGGACATCGATTCTCTGCCACCTGTCCTCCTCGAGCATATGCCGGGACTTGACCTCGAAGTGCTGCGGCGCGGCCTTGCTGCAGCAGCGGTCGGATTTCACAATTATGAGGGGGCGGGCCGATGGATTGGCTGGCAGCGTGCCAAACCGCGCAAGCGATCAAGAACAGCCAAGGTTCCGACGCGGCCAAAAGCAGCCAAACGACCGAGTCAAGCCAAGTAACACCACACCTTCGCCGGAATTCCACCTATAACTGACGCCGCCAAGTGCCATCCAAAGCTTGCTTCCTTGACATGCGCGTCGGCAACAGCCAGTTAGACCATGAAAAATCCACCGTTTTGCAGGCAGACACGTCGTCCATGTACAACTACCTTGATTTTGAAAAACCGGTTGCCGATCTCGATGGCAAGATCCTCGAGCTGAAAAAACTCGCGGAAGAAGGCGACGCTCTCGATACGAACGACGAAATCGTGCGGTTGGAGAAGCGGTCTGCCGAGGCGCTGCGCGACCTTTATCGCAAGCTCACACCTTGGCAGAAGGCACAGATCGCCCGCCATCCGGATCGTCCGCATTGCGTGGATTATATTTCCAAGCTGTTCACCGATTTCACGCCGCTTGCCGGTGATCGCAACTATGCCGACGATGATGCTGTTCAGGCCGGTCTTGCCCGTTTCAACGGCCAGGCCGTTGCCGTTATCGGGCAGGAGAAGGGCAGTGATACCAAAACACGCCTCAAGCACAATTTCGGTATGGCCATGCCCGAAGGCTACCGCAAGGCGGTGCGGGTCATGGAGCTTGCCGACCGCTTCAAGCTGCCGGTTCTGACGCTGGTCGATACGGCTGGTGCTTTTCCGGGGATCGCGGCGGAAGAACGCGGTCAGGCCGAAGCCATCGCCCGTTCGACAGCCGCGTGCCTCAATCTGAAGGTTCCGATCGTCTCAGTCATCATAGGCGAAGGCGGTTCGGGCGGAGCCATCGCCATTGCGACAGCCAACCGCGTCTATATGCTTGAGCATTCAATCTATTCGGTGATTTCTCCTGAAGGAGCTGCCTCCATTCTCTGGCACGATTCGACCCGCGCCAAGGATGCGGCCACATCGATGCGCATCACTGCGCAGGATCTTTATGAGTTGAAGATCATCGACGGCATCATTCCCGAGCCTGTCGGCGGCGCGCACCGCGGCAAGGAAGCTGCAATCGAAGCGACGGGCAACATCATCAATGTTGCTCTCAAATCCATGGGCAACATGGATGGCGACACCCTGCGACAGGACCGGCGCGAGAAATATCTCGCCATCGGGCGCAATCTTTAGCATAGAATTGGCAGCAAGGCCCGGCACAGTCCGGGCCTTTTCATTTCGAATGGCACCCGCGCGGCTCACAATGCGCCGCTCCAATCAGCTAAGCCACCGAATAATTCACTGCTCGACGATCCAGCAGAAAATAGTTACGGTTTTTTGCCGAAGCAGCTTGCAATTCAGTTCTCAACCCATTACGAACCGCGCTGCGCAGACTAACGCGCAACTGTGGCACGCGCCCGTAGCTCAGCTGGATAGAGCACCAGACTACGAATCTGGGGGTCAGAGGTTCGAATCCTTTCGGGCGCGCCATTTCCCTTCTCAGTCAATAATTTAACTATCGCGTCCACTCGAAGCGCTCACGCGGGCCTGTTGGAAAGTGTTTGGAAATTTCGTGAGTCACATATTTTGACTTGCCTGGCCTTGTTCGTAGTAGCTGCGCCATCCAGTAGCAATTTCTGTTGCCTCACAATTCGACCGCTTGCTGACATCGATCCCGAAACGGCATTGAGCGCAAGAGGTGACGAACTTCTTATCAAGGCTCGAGAAGCCATGATTTCCGCTGTCCATATATTCAATTCCACTGGCTTGTCTTTTCGTGCCGAGCTTTTCATTGTTACGTCAATCATTGCATGGACTTACTTGTTGCATGCAATGATTTAAGCGCGAAGGGATCGACTACCGAAATCCTGGGCAGGAAACAAAGGTTATGGCTGTCCTGGAGATTACCAGGATAGTAGGGTTTGGTTTGAGAAGTGGTTGGAACGAGTATGGTGATGGAGGAGGAGATCGATTCAAATAATATTTCGCCCCAGCTATTTATTTTGTGGCGTCGAGAGCGCTCACTGGCTGATCGAGGGATTCTGTCGACAGAGCAGGACTCCGTATAATCTACCGGCACGAGCTGGATGATGAATAACCCGGCAACAGTTTCCAATCATGTCAGGGCGGCGTGTACTCATAAACGAGGATCCATTGGGACAACGTGACATAGATCTGCTGACCGCAAGCCCCGACATGATTGTGTTCCATCCTAGCTTTTCAAATCACAAAGGACCTCCATCATGTCGGACAATCTTAAAGAAGGCCTCGATCGCCGCGATTTCATAATCGCATCCATTGCCACGGTCGGCGTGTCGGCCGCCCTTGCCGTCAACGCTGGCGCCGCGAATGCCCAAGACGCAGCGGCGCCGGCTGCGCCGCAGGCAACCGTCTATACCGGTGATGTAGTCCAGGGGAAAAAGGTCGTCAGCGCGCTCGAAGTCAACGACCTCGAGCCCGGCAAGAAGCACTTCCTGTATTTTCAGGGTGTTCAGATGCCCACGGGCCAGCAGCGGTATGCGTCTGTGATCGTCGCCAAGGGGGCAAAGCCGGGCAAGCGCGTCGTTCTGGTCAGCGGCGTGCATGGCGACGAGATGAGTTCAGTGCATACGGTCCAGACCGTGATGAACCAACTCGACCCGGCGCAGATGTCCGGCACGGTGATGGCGGTCACGGACGTGTCTGGCCCGGCCATCGAAGCCATGCAGCGCAGATGGCCCAATTCGGGCAGGGGCCCCGATCTCGTCGACATGAATCGGGTGTGGCCCGGAAACGAGAACGGTGCCACCCCAACCAGCCGGCACGCCGGGTTGCTGTTCAACCGGCTTCTCCGGCCCAACGCCGACGTCGCGATCGATTTCCACACCGGGACAACCGGTTTCGAGGTCTCCGCATTCAATATTGCCAGCATGGATGTGCCCGAGATCAAGGCAATCGTGGATCTTTATCCCGTCCGGCAGATTTTCGACAATCACACATATCCCGGCGTCCTGCATAATGCGTTTATCGACGCGGGCATTCCGTCGTTTTGCCCGGAGGTCGGCGCTGCGCGCGTCCTGGACCTCGAAATGATCGCCCTGTTCGTGGAAGGCACGATGAACGTTCTCAAGCATCATCGCATCCTTGCCGGACCAATGGGGCGCACTGGCAAGGACGCGGGTGTTTTTGTCGGCAACAGCGCATTTCCGATTCTGGCAACGGAGGGCGGGTTCGTCGAGCATCTGGTCAAGCTCAACGACAAGGTCGAGGCCGGACAGAAGATATCCATCCAGCGCAACAGCTTCGGCGAGGTGGTTGCGGAGTACACCAGCAGCGTGGCTGGAGAGGTGGCGGGCCTGCGCAGCGATGTAACGTCCGAGCCCGGCAACCCCCTGGCGTTTATCCTGTACCACAAGGCGCCGCCGGAGGGTGTCGAGTCTTATCCCGAGTAGTTCACGTGTGAGCGATCTTTGCTTGTCCTGGTATCCTAGCGTTTGCGACGAGCTTGCGGGCACGCCGAAGGCACTCAAAGCGTGTTTTGCAGCAACCGCACGAATCCTCGTCGCCTAGTAAGGGACCACCCCACCATGAGCACAGCAAGCGACGCCCATTTCTGGGACCGGACTTCACGGAAGTATGCCACGGCTGCAATTGCGGATCAGGTTGGATATGAGCGCACGCTGGACCGGACCCGTGCCCAGTTGGGACCAGACGACCGCGTGCTGGAACTCGGCTGCGGAACAGGAACAACGGCGCTCCGTCTTGCAGGCGATGTGCAAAGCTATTTTGCGACGGATATTTCCGCTGGAATGATCGCAATTGCCGAAGAGAAGCGCGCCGCCGCTCCTGTCCCGGCGCTTGCCTTCCGGACCATGACCGCAGAGGCGCTTATGCCTGAGGCAGGGCCGTTTAACGCAGTTTTGGGATTCAACTACCTTCATCTGGTCCGTGACCTGCCCGGCACGCTGCGCCGCATCCATGTCTTACTCGCTCCTGAGGGCTTGTTCATTTCCAAGACACCCTGCGTCGGGGATATGAATCCACTCATCCACCTTGTCTTGCTGCCCGCGATGCGCGCAATCGGCAAGGCGCCCTATGCCGGCGTTTTCCGGGTAGCAGAGCTGAGCCAGCACATATGTGCCGCAGGCTTCGACATTCTTGCCATTGAGAACCACGCAACCAAGGGCAACGACAACCGTCCCTACATCGTGGCCCGCAAGAGATGACGTGGACGCCACAACGCTGTGTAGCTCTCGAATCGTACAAATCCTGTCAGTGTAGTTCGGTCAGGCGTTCGGGAATCTTTTAGAAGGCATCGATGTCACAAGTTTCGCAATCTGGACTGACGATGACGAGGATTCAGGCTTCCTCTTGTTCGACGGGGAATAGCCACCCACCGGGGCTAGCTTCACCTGGATCGTTCAAATCCTAACGGCCGTTCGGTACCGGTAACCTTGTAAAGGCCGTTCCCTTCCTGATCGCTGCTTACCTGCACGCGAAGGGATTTCCCATCATCGATGCTGTCGATCACGTCATCAATCGCCAGCTTGACGGCTCTAAGCGTCTTCTTGACATTGCGCCGAAAGTCAGCCTGATTTCTGTCGCGCGCGTAGAGATCGATGACGACGTTTTGGTCAGACACGCCGATATCGCGGATAAGGATCACCGTTTCCAAAGTCGTGTCGTTTGCGAAGACTGCCCAGGGGTTGTTTTCCATCGCCGTTCCTCCTCCAAGGAAAGCTACTCCCCAGAATGAGGTGCTGCAACAGGGGTAGAAGCCGCGTTCTCAGCGAGATCAGGCCGTTGAGGTAACGACAACAGATACGAACCGTTTCAGGCTGGTCTCGACAAAACTTTCCAGTTCGCCCTGCGGATCGAAACTCCACCACAGCAGCGAGCCCTGCCATTGCGAGGCCATCAACAGGCCAACGCCCGCTGGTGCATTCAGCACCCCTTCGAAGCAAGACTCGAGCACATTGGATAATTTTGCTTTCCAGATTACCCCCCGCGCCCGAAGCGTGGGGTCCCTGAGATCTTCACGCAAGACGAGAAGGCCGTCCGCATAGGACTCGATCCCTCCATAATCGCGCGAGAGCGCCATAAGGAATTCGATCGCGCCATCGACGGATTTTGGAGTATTGTCCGCGACCTGTGCAGTCTTTTCATCCAGTCGATCCCAAGCATAATGCAAGGTACTTTGCTTGAGCCGCGCCTTACTCTCGAAACGTTGTACCAGCGTCGCTGGGGACAGGCCACACGCCTTGGCCAGCCGCGCAAACGTGAGCGCTTCCGGCCCATGCTCGTGCATCAGTTGGTGCGCAATCTTGAGAACGTGCTCGTCGGATAGCGTTTTTGGCCGAGTCATCTTGACATCCATTTATAACCGAATAATCATTTATATATAATTCCGGTGCCGATGCTAGACCTTTAACGGGAAGATTATCAGTTTGGGAGGTCCGATGACACTACAAGGAAAAGTCGCTTTGGTCGCCGGGGCAACACGCGGCGCCGGCCGTGGCATTGCCGTCGAACTAGGCGCCGCCGGAGCAACCGTCTACGTGACCGGACGCACGACCCGCACCCATCAATCCGAGTACGCACGTCCCGAAACCATAGAGGAAACCGCTGAATTGGTTACGGCAGCGGGCGGCAAAGGGATCGCCATTGAGGTCGATCACCTCATCGCCGAGGATGTACAGGAGCTGATTGAGGATATCCGTAAGGATCAAGGCCGTCTGGACATCTTAGTCAACGACATTTGGGGCGGCGAAAAGCTCTTCGAATGGAACAAGCCAGTCTGGGAACATAACCTGCAGAATGGTTTGCGCTTGCTGAGCCTTGGCATCAACACCCATTTGATCACCGCGCATCATGCGCTCCCGCTGCTGATCGAGCGCCCGGGTGGCCTCCATATTGAGGTTACCGACGGTACTGCCGCATACAATTCCGATCACTACCGCCTCTCACCCTTCTATGATCTCGTGAAGGTGGCCGCGACACGCATGGCCTGGGCTCATGCCAAGGACCTCGCGCCGCATGGAGCGACATCGGTCGCCCTGACGCCCGGGTGGTTGCGTTCGGAAATGATGTTGGAGGCATTTGGCGTTACCGAGGAGAATTGGATCGATGCAACGAAGCGGATTCCGCATTTCGTGATCTCCGAGACGCCGCGGTTCGTTGGTCGCGCGGTTGTCGCGCTCGCAGCTGATCCTGACCTGGCACGTTGGAACGGACAATCATTGTCCAGCGGCGGACTGGCCCAGGTTTATGGCTTTACCGATCTGGATGGTTCCCGACCCGATGCCTGGCGCTATCTGCCAGAAGTGCAGGAAGCAGGAAAACCAGCCGACGCTACGGGCTATCGATAGCATCCAACAGGGCTCAATGCCCCTTGTGGAACATTTTTGCCGATTCCGCTTTTACCGATAGCTGGCATTCGACGCCGGTCACAAGCGGAGCCCAACAAATGTTCGGCAAATTGTTTACGCGCGTTGCCAATGAGGTTGCCTTTGCAGCGGGCAAACCCATCGCATTCATCATTTGCTGTCTGACAGTCATCATGTGGGGCGTGACCGGTCCCATTTTCGGTTTCTCTGATACCTGGCAACTGATCATAAACACCGGTACAACAATCATTACCTTCCTGATGGTTTTTCTGATCCAGAACACGCAGAATCGGGACGGTATTGCAATTCAGGCAAAGCTCGACGAGCTCGTTCGAGTCACCGAGGCGAAGAACGCGTTTATCGGCATCGAACACTTGACCGAAGAAGAAGTGGAGAAGTTCCGCAGGCAGTGCGAAGCCGCCGCCAAAAAAGCCGACAGGAGGCTCAACGAATTCGGGGCGACGCACAGGCAGCGCCGCTCACCCTCCAAAGCGGTGAAGGCAAAGGCGCAGGCTTGATTGTGGCGGCAATTTGAAAGCCCAGATTTTCGCCTGATTGACCTCTGATTTCGTTGCAAAGCAGCTATGCAAAAGTGTCACTGCAAGTTTCGCAGACCGTTCACTATATCCAGCTCACCGATCGAAAAAGATCCAACAAACAAGAAGTTACAAGGTGAGTGAAATGAATCTGATCCGCTCTTACAACAACTGGCGCCGCTATCGTGACACCGTCACGGAACTCAGCCGCCTGTCAGCACGTGAACTGAACGACCTCGGCATCTCTCGTGGCGATATCGCCTTCGTTGCCAAGAAGGCCGCTTCGGCTCAGTAATCAAATACACATTACGTCCGGGGCAATCCTCCTCCCAAGCCTCGGATGTCTAAAGACTGGCACTCCTCCTCCCAGCCGGTCTTTACAAATAGCACCCACCGCACCTCCTCCCGCGGTGGGTGTTGTTTTTTGCGCATGGCACTTGGTTTGCTGATATCCACACTGAACCAATGCGTTGCGCGCCAGCGCCTTTCGCCGTAACAGTCAAATATCAGCACCGGAGGACATCCATGGCGGGCGGTATCCACCACATCACCCTAATCACGCGCAAGGTACAGGCGAACGTCGACTTCTATGTCGGCTTTCTCGGTTTGCGTCTCGTCAAGCGCACCGGCGGCTACGAGGATGCAACGCAGCTCCATCTTTTGTATGGCGATGCGACAGGGACGCCAGGATCGCTGATAACTTTTCTAGTCTGGGAAGACGGCGCTCCCGGCCGCGTTGGCTACGGGCAGCCGAGCGAGATTTCGCTGGCCATTGCACCGGAAAGCATCGGCTTCTGGTTGACACGCGCCCTGCAATTCAACGTTTCTGCATCAGGTCCCACACAGGAATTCGGTGAGCCCGTGCTGCGCCTTTTCGATCCTGATGGCGTTATCGTGAAGCTCGTTGGCTCTGAAAGTGTCTCGGCCGGCGAGCATTGGGCTGGCGACGGAGTACCCGCAGCCGACGCGATACGCCGCGTCAGGGGTGCGACCATACTTACCGAGAATCCCCAGGAGACCCAGGCCTTCCTCAAGGATTATTTCTCATACGCCACCAGTGATCAGACCGAAACAATCACAAGGATGGTTTCAGCATCCGGCGATTGTATCGACGTTCGCGACGCAACGGGCTTTTGGAGCTCCGCTCCCGGCACAGGAACAATCGACCACATTGCATTTCGCGCTGCCGATCTTTCCGAAGTAAGCGCAACCTATGACCGTCTGATCGCGCACGGTGCGGAAGCAACCGCCATGCACGACCGCAAATATTTCCATTCGATCTATGTGCGAGAGCCCGGTGGAACGCTCTTCGAGATGGCGACTGACGGCCCCGGCACGCTGATCGACGAAACGCGGGACACACTTGGCTCTACGTTGTTCATACCACCGCATTTTGCCAAGGAAGCGGAAAATCTGGAAGTCATCCTGCCGCAATTCGCTTTGCCGAAGGCAGAACGCTTCATCTACCGCGAGCTTCCCTTCATTTATCGGGTCTACACGCCCGATGATCCAGATGGGCAAACACTCGTCCTGCTCCATGGCACTGGCGGTAATGAGGCCAGCCTCATGCCTCTCGCCGCAAAGGCAGCGCCAAATGCGACGTTGATAGGTCTTCGTGGCCGTAGCAATGAGGAGGGATCCGCGCGCTGGTTCCGACGCTTTGGCCCGCTCAGCTTCGACCAGAAAGACATTCGCTCGGAAGCGGAAGCACTTGCCGGCTTTATCGACGGCGCAGTTGAAAACTACGGCCTCGATCTTACGAATACGATCTTCCTCGGTTACTCCAACGGCGCAAACCTGCTTGCCGCAATGATGCAACTTCATCCGGGTCTTGTCCGCAATGCAGTTTTGCTACGGGCAGCGAAAGTGCTCGAGGAAACGCCTGAGGCTGATCTTGCCGGCACTCGAATACTCGCTGTCACGGGCGATCACGATCTCTTTGGTGCCCATGCTCCAGCTCTGGAAGAGGAACTGCGGCTCGCAGGCGCCGAAATCACCGCAGTGGTCGTAGCTGCCGGTCATGAAACCGGGGCCCATGACATTGAAGTCGTCCGACAATGGCTCAACTCTTAAGAAAAACAGGCCGGAATTGATCCGGCCTGTTGCTTCATCCTTTATGCGAGCGGCTTGAGCCCCGCTTCGATCGAAGCGCGCTTTCCTTCGAGGAAGGGCGGCAACGACAAGCCTTCGCCCAGTGTTTCCAGCGGCTCGTCAACAGTAAAGCCCGGACCATCCGTAGCGATTTCGAACAGTATGCCGTTTGGCTCGCGGAAATAGAGCGAACGGAAGTAGTAACGCTCCACTTCGCCACTTGACGGCATCCTGAAGCCTTTTAAACGTTCAGTCCATTCATGCAATTGCTGCACGTCCGGTGCGCGAAACGCCACATGATGCACTGCGCCTGCACCCTGCCTGGCGACCGGCAGATCAGGCTGAACTGCAACGTGCAGCTCGGCTGCTGGGCCACCATCGCCCATGGCGAACACATGGACATGGCCAATCCCGTCCGGCGACGGATAGGTCTTGACCTGACGCATGTTCATCACATGCAGGAGAATCGCCTCAGTATTGGTTATATCTGGCACGCTCATCGTGATTGGCCCGAGACCTCGGATCTGATGCTCGGCAGGTACCGGGCTCTTGTCCCACGGATGAGAAGATCCTGCACCTCCATCATTGATCAGACGGAAGCGCTGTCCTTCGCCGTCTTCAAAATCGAGCGAATCATAACCGCCAACCTCGATGACTTCGCCGGATTTCACGCCAAGTTCGATAAAGCGGGCCTTCCACCAATCGAGGCTGGCCTTGCTGCCAACGCGCAAACCGGTGCGCGAGACGCTGTGCGTGCCGCGGCGCTCCGGGCCAACCGGCCAGTCGAAAAAAGTCAGATCGGTGCCGGGGGTCGCTTCACCGTCGGCATAAAACAAGTGATAAGCGCTTGTATCGTCCTGGTTGACAGTCTTCTTGACGAGCCGCAATCCCAGTGTGTGGGTGTAGAAGCGCAGATTCTCCGGAGCGTTCGCCGTTATGGCAGTCAAGTGGTGAATGCCTGTCAGTTGTAAGGTCATTGAAGCCTCCTTGTTGGTTCGGGCACATTCGCCGTTAGGCTCAATATCGACGCTGTCGACCGGCTGATAAAGAGTGTTTCCCTGCAACTCATGTTCGCTTAAAACGAACAAGAGGCTTACTCAAGCCTTCCATACAGCCTTAACGTTCACTACAATAAAACTATGAAATGGCGATTTGACGATCTTCTCACGTTTCTTGATGTGATGGAAACCCGCAGCATCACGGCTACTGCAGCACGACTCAATTTGTCGAAGTCCGTCGTCAGCAAACGGATCTCAGATCTGGAAGCAGCACTCGGCATCGAATTATTTCAGCGGTTACCACGAAAATTACTTGCCTCTGACAACGCCCTCGACTTTGTCGAACGGATCAGGCCCCTTGTTCGTGAGATTATCGAGGCGACGGATACGGTTGGGCAAAGGAACAGCGCCATCCGTGGCAGCTTGCGCATAGCCGCGCCAATGACATTCGGAACCCTCTATCTAGGCCGGATGATCGCTGATTTCGCCCGGCAATACCCTGACCTCGAGGTCGCTGTGGAGTTCGAGGACCGCATGATCGACCTCGTGCGCGGCGGTTACGACGTCGGCATCCGCATCGGTATTCTGAAAGATTCAAGTCTGATTGCGCGGAAGCTTTGCACCGACGCTCGGGTCATTTGCTGTAGTCCGGATTTCGCCTCGGCAAACGGCCTGCCGAAGACCGTTGATGAATTGAGTTCTTTTGCCTGTATTGACTATTCAAACGTCAACACCAGTCAATTATGGCAGTTCGAGAACCCGGCCGGTTCAACCGAGCCTATCTCCGTGACGATGCGTGGGCGTATCGTCGCCAATAATGGGGAGGCTATGCGTGATATGGCGATTGCGGGACTGGGGTTGGTTCTGCTTCCGATGTTTATCGCGGCCGATGCATTGCGCGCTGGCACGCTCGTTCCGGTGCTGCCAGAGGCCAAGCCACTGCCCTACAGGATCTACGCTGTCTATCCGCCGACAAGGCACGTTTCGGCAAAGGTTCGCGCCTTTGTGGACCATCTCACGCGCCACATCGGCGACCCGCCCATCTGGCAATTGACCGATACTCTTCGCCTCAAGAGTGCTTGATTCCCGCTCGCGGCCGGGCGAATCACCTTTCATCGTTTACCTGCTCCAGCGGAAGGTAATTCGCACTTTCGTAGCCGGTTTCGCAAAAAACCCTGTAAACACTGGGTATAAACCAGCATTTTGGGCGCAAACCCTGATGACAGGGCGGGAATCGCGTGCCATACAGACGCCTCCGATCAACGAATATACTGAGGAAACCGCCAACATGAATACGTCCGATCTTATCGAGAAGCTCGTTGCTGATCAGGGTCTTACAAAAGTTCAGTCCAAGGCGATTGTTGACAGCGTTCTTAAAGGTATCACCGATTCCGTCGTAGCCGGCGATGAAGTATCGCTGCCAGGTTTCGGCAAGTTCAAGGTACAGTCGCGCGCCGCTCGCGAAGGTCGTAACCCTGCAACAGGCGCAACGATCAAAATCGCAGCCTCCAAGAAGGTTGCCTTCCAGCCTGCAAAGGCTCTGAAGGACGCGCTGAACGGTTGAATCCCGTTCGTTGTGTAATTCAAAAAGGCGGCGCAGTGCGCCGCCTTTTTCATTGGAAACGGCACGTCACAAAGGCAGTTGATCAACCACGTACCTGATATCAGTTCCTGTATCGAGCATTCGGTAACGAGGCCGCCAACGCTACTCCTGCATTTTCCTTTGTTGAAACAGCGGTATCTGCCATAAATCCGCCGTCTCTTCGTTGCAGGAGACGTATGCGCGGTTGAGCAATTTGCGCATGTGGGGTAAGGGTTTATCAACTATAACGGATGCATTTATGATCTAGCGGGTGCCAAATCCGCGCGATTTGGACCTTGGCGAATGAGACTGGCAAACCGGTAATAGCTGCATGAAAATACCAACACACATTCTTGCACCGTTGATGCTCACCCTGTTCCTGGCGGGATGCCAAGGGTCGTCGATCGATGATCTTGCCCCCAATGCAGCGAACGCACAGCTGCCGGAAAAGCTCGTTAGAAGCATGAAGGCAAAGGGCATCAGCACCACCTCGCCGGTTATGTTCCGCATCTTCAAGGAAGAGAATGTCCTTGAAGTATGGAAGCGCAAAGAAAATGGCCGTTATGACATGGTCACCAGCTATCAGATCTGCAAATGGTCCGGCAAGCTGGGCCCAAAGTTCATCGAGGGTGATCGCCAGGCGCCGGAGGGCTATTACGCGGTCCGCCCCGCACAGATGAATCCCAAGTCAAGTTACTACCTGTCATTCAATACCGGCTTCCCCAACGGGCTGGACCGCGCCCTTGGCCGCACAGGCGCCAATCTGATGGTACACGGCGCCTGCTCGTCTTCTGGATGCTACTCCATGACCGATGCCCAGGTCGCGCAGATCTATGCCTTTGCGCGCGATGCCTTCAAAGGCGGTCAGGATTCGATTCAGCTTGAAGCCTTTCCGTTCCGCATGACCGCCGCCAATATGGCGCGCTACCGTGCTGATCCGAATTATGCTTTCTGGAAAAACCTGAAAGAAGGCTATGACCATTTCGAGATCACCAAGGTGCCGCCGAAAGTAGACGTCTGTGAGAAGAAGTACGTCTTCAACCACACTTCCGATCCCAACGCGCCGATTGCTGCAACAAGCGCTTGTCCGCCGTCGGATCAGCCTGAATCGCTGAAGATGGCCTATCAGTCTTACCAGTCGAGTTATGAGACGGCATTTTCGTCAATGGTGGGCAAAGGCAGGATCCAGCCGCCGAGCCGCTCCATCCAGGGAATTACCGAGGCGAAGATCATTGCAGACTGGAGTGCGCGCCGCGCCCGAGGCGAGCGCGTAACGCAGGAGCCGCCCTCCCTGTCGCCACAGGACAAGGACAATGCATCGAAGCCTCAGGTCATGGTTCGCCTTGCGTCTGCCGTTGCCGCAGACAAGGCGAAGGAGGAACGGGATGCCTCTAAGAGAACGCGCATGACCAAACCTGTAACTGCACCGATGACGACGATGCCGGCAGCGCAGGCCCCAGCCGCAGCACCGGCCGCTCAGCAGTCTACGCCAGCGCCCCAGACCACCGCCGCGCTGACACCGGATGCGCCAGCTGCTGCGCAGCCAGCACCAGCAAAAAAGGCCTGGTGGAAAATCATCGGCAATTAAAGCGCGGAAGGTTCTTTATGAACTACGAGGTGTACGACCTTCGCGGCTTGAATTGTCCGTTGCCAGTGCTCAAGACGCGCAAGAAGCTGCAGGACTTGGCGCCGGGTACCCGGATATGGGTCGAAACCAGCGATCCACTCGCGGTCATCGACGTGCCAAATTTTTGCCTGACTGATGGCCACCGGCTGATCGAAACGGTCAGCATCACCGGAGGTCATCGCTTTCATATCGAACGCGGCTAGCCCAGTTTCACGCCTGAAATTGCCAGTGGATTGTCAAAAAGCGCCGTACGATCCGGCGTATCGATTTGCGGCTGACCCAAAAATGCATTGAAGAGCTGAGTGACATAGCTCTCCGGCAAATCCTTGACGATCATGACCAGGCGCGTCTCGCGCACGCCGTCCGGCCAGGCAGCAAGCCTTGCCGGTGGATGGAATATATGCTGGACGCCATGAATGACAAGCGGCCGCTCAGGATCATCCGCCAGCTGAACGATACCTTTGACTCGCAACAATTTCTCGCCATGCGCCGAGCGCAGCAGGTCGAGGAACATGTCAAACGTGGACAAGGGCACAGGCGCATCATGCTTCAACGAGAACGAGCGTATCGACGCGTCGTGCCGGTTGACGTCGTGGTGGTGGTGATCGTCATGACCGCCATGGTCATGGTCGTGATGATCATGACCATCGATTGCATTGCGTTCTTGCTCGCGGTCGCGATAGGCCTCGGCTTTTAGCCAGCGCTGCACGTCAATCGTCTTTGTTCCCGGATTATAGACGCCACATTCGAACAGCGCTGCGTAACCCGTAAGCTGATCGCTGACATCGATGAGGTCCGCGCCCGGGTTGAGCGCTCTGAGACGGGCTTGCAGAGAATGCAGATTTGAAACGGATTCGGGCAGATCTGTTTTGGTGATGACGATGCGGTCGGCCACGGCCGCTTGTTTCACAGCCTCTTCATGTGCATCAAGGGTTGCCATTCCATTGACAGCATCAACCGTCGTGATCACACCGTCAACGCGGAATGCCTGCAACAGCACAGGATGGCCCATGATCGCATGGAGAACCGGCGCTGGATCGGCGAGACCAGTGGTCTCGATGATCACACGCTTGAGTCCCTGCAGTTTGCCGGTCTGCAACCGGTCAATCAGATCGGCCAGCGTGTCGACCAATTCGCCGCGCACGGTGCAGCAGAGGCAGCCATCGGAGAGCTCGATGATACCCTCACTGGCTTTCTCCACCAGCAAATGATCGATACCGACATCACCAAACTCGTTGATAATGACGGCCGTGTCGGCAAGAGCAGGATCTTTCAGTAGCCGGTTAAGCAGCGTCGTCTTTCCCGACCCGAGAAAGCCGGTCAGGACCGACACGGGAATGGGAGGTGCGACCATCAGTTGACCGCCTTTAAGGCATTGCTTGCGTCCGTCAGTGAAGCTCGGTCGGGCCGGGGTTTCGGTACCGGAATTCGGCTCATCTCAATGCCGACAGAGTTAACCTTTGCAGGCAGCAGCGCAATGTCTTCGGTCTTGGGTTGATGATCCATGCGCGTGAGATAGGCTGACCCCTGAACAAGGTGCCCTTCGGCATCCTTGCCGTCCCAGTTGTCAGTTCCCGCCGCCTCTTTCGAGCACACTTGCGGGCGCATGTTTACTGCCACGTCGCGCGATGCGGAGCCATATGGTGCAAGCGTATCGAGTGTTTGACCTGTGCCTTTCTCCTCGAATGCCTTGCCCAACAGGTCCGCAGCTTTCGTCACGCGTGAGTTGATGGTCCTCTCGCCAAGCACCACTGTGATGATAGTGCGACCATCGCGTGTGGCAGAGCCGATGAGATTATATCCAGAGGGACAGACAAATCCTGTCTTCATCCCGTCGGCTCCCTGGAACCTGCCGATCAATGCGTTGTAGTTGGTTTGTGATTTCTTGGTGCCGTAGTTGATAGCCTCAATATCGAAATAGCGCGCATATTGGGGAAACTCGTGCCGCAAGTGCAATGTCAGCACGGCCAGGTCCCGCGCCGTTGTATAATGATCGTCAGAATGAAGGCCGTTTGGATTGACGAAATGGCTACCCGTCATCCCAAGCCGCCGCGCTTCCTCGTTCATCAATCCCGAAAACTTCTCCTCGGAACCACCCAGCGTCTCGCCGATGGCCATCGCAACATCATTTGCAGAGCGCACCAGCATTATCTTGAGCGCATTGTCTAGAGTGAGCTCCGAGCCGGTCTTGTAGCCCGATCTGCTGGGCGGCTCTTTGACCGAATTTGCTGTCATTGTGATTGGCGTGTCGAGGGTGACCTGGCCAGATTGAATCATTCTGAAGGCAACGTACGTCGTCATCAATTTCGTGAGTGATGCCGGATACCAGCGCTGGAATGCATCCTGTTGCGACACGATTTCGCCGGTACCAGCGTCGACCGTGATATTCGCGCCGGCGAGCGCCGTCGATATGCCGGCGATCGCTGATACGACGCAACTCGAAAGGAAGAGTGCTACAGTTTTCCGCATTCCTGAAATCTGACCTGTTTGTAAAAAGGCATTAAGCCGCGCTTCACGTCGGGCGGCAATGGCCTTATCTATCTTATGTGGCAGTCAAATGGCAAAACACCTTTATTCTGTTCACTGAAATGTCAGACTTGAATTGGAGTTGTACTTAATGCCCTTGCTCAATCGCGCTGTCGAAATGCAGGTCGAGGTTTCACAGTGGCGTCGTCATCTGCATGCGAATCCCGAGCTGATGTTCGATGTGCACGAGACAGCCCGGTTCGTCACGGATAAGCTGCATCAGTTCGGTTGTGACATCGTGGAGACGGGGATCGGACGTACAGGCGTCGTCGGCGTTATACGGGGACGTCACGGCGAAGGCCCGACGGTGGGGCTGCGCTCTGATATGGATGCACTGCCACTGACCGAGATCACGGGTAAGCCATGGGCATCGCACGCCGCAGGCAAGATGCACGCTTGCGGCCATGACGGACACACCGCAATGCTTTTGGGGGCGGCGCAATATCTGGCAGAGACGCGCAACTTCAAGGGTTCCATAGCAGTGATCTTCCAGCCCGCGGAAGAAGGTGGTGGTGGTGGCCGCGAAATGGTCAAGGACGGCATGATGGAGCGGTTTTCCATCTCGGAAGTCTATGGCATGCATAATGTTCCCGGCCTGCCTGTTGGCGAGTTCGCCATTCGCAAGGGTCCGATCATGGCGGCGACGGACGAATTCACAATTACAATCGAGGGTCGTGGCGGTCACGCGGCACAACCGCACCGCACGATCGACCCAGTGGTCATCGGCTCGCAGCTGGTCAATGCCTTGCAGACCATTGTCTCACGTGGCACCGATCCATTGGATTCCGTCGTTCTGTCGGTAACCCAGTTTCACGCGGGTGATGCCCATAACATCATCCCGCAAAGAGCCGAACTGGCAGGCACGGTCCGCACGTTACGTCCGGAAATGCGTGATTTTGCCGAAAGGCGATTGACCGAAGTTGCCGAAGGCGTTGCCAACGCGCTCGGCGCCAGCGCCAACGTACATTATGCCCGCAACTATCCGGTGACGTTCAATCACGAACGCGAAACCGAATTTGCCGCGCAGACAGCCCGCAACGTTGCCGGCGGTGGTGCGGTCAATACGGATGTTGCTCCGATGATGGCGGGTGAGGATTTTTCCTACATGCTCGAAGCGCGGCCCGGCGCGTTCATCTTTATCGGCAATGGCGACAGTGCATCGCTGCACAATCCGGCCTATGATTTCAACGATGACGCCATCGTTTATGGTATCAGTTATTGGGTCCAAATCGCCGAGAACGCTCTGCGGCCTTCGTCGTGATTGTCACTACAATACTCGAATTTCGGTGCATCTTCTGACTTGGCGTCCGCACCGAAAACCAGTATGTCAGGTCGTATGGTCCCGTAGCTCAGTAGGATAGAGCGACAGATTCCTAATCTGTAGGCCACTGGTTCGAATCCAGTCGGGATCACCAATTCTTTCCAAATGAATCTAGACGTTGGCGTTCAGCGCGTTCCTTGCGCCCCTGTTCAATTCTGCTTTGGTCGCGAGGAAATCGCCAACGGATGTCCAGTAACGCAGGGTGATCGCTGCGGTAGTATCACCCAGTTCGGCAATGAATGCTGAAGGCGGCGGATCCGTTTTTACACGTGCATCGCGTTCGGCCAGCTCAAGCAGCGACTTCTGAATACTTTCGACGTCATCCACATTGGATACGGTGATGGTGATGTCGTTGCGTCGCGCGCCGTTCCGCGTGAAGTTTTTGACCGGCTGCGTCCAAAGTGTCGAATTAGGAGCCAAAACGTAAACACCGTCAGCTGCGCGCAGCCTTGTTGCAAAGAGCCCGATTTCCTCGACTGTCCCTGCAACACTGCCCACTTCGACATACTCGCCAATACGCAGCGGGCGCAGGGCGAGAAGCATGATCCCCGCTGCAATATTCTGCAGCGTGCCCTGGAGAGCCAGACCGATAGCAAGACCGACGGCACCGATCGCGGCTATGACCGAGGCCGTCTGGATACCAAACTGGCCGAGCACCATGACCACGATGAGACCGAGCACGATATAGCGCGCAATCTTCGAAAAGAAGCGTCTCAGCGTCAGGTCAAAGCCGCTTACCTGTCCAAGTCCAGCATAGACCCAGCGCTCCACGAGGCCAGCAACGACAAACCCGATGACTAGCAGGAGAATCGCTCCAAGAACCGAAAACGAATAGGTTACAATCAGGGTGCTTGCCTGCTGAATGCCCGTTTGGATAGCGGAAATTGCATTCTCGGGATCAAGTTCCATAAGACAATTCTCCGTTTCGGCAAGAAGGGCCCGGTTGCTGAGGAGCCATTGGTTCCTCCAGGCCGAGCCTTCTTGTTAGCGGACCATCAGGCTTCCTGTGCCTCTCCATTTCGCCGGCGATAGACGATCGACGACCAAAGCGAAAAGAAGATCAGGGCAGCACCAATGAGGCCCGTAATTACTTCCGGGATGTGGAACAACGTTTGGCAATACATGATTACAGCCAGAACCAGGATGGCGTAGAAGGCCCCATGCTCGAGGTACCGGTACTGACCAAGCGTTTCCTTGTCCACCATCATGATGGTGAGCGCTCGCACGTAAAACGCGCCAATACCAAGACCTATCGCGATCACAAACAGATTGGTCGACAGTGCGAAGGCGCCGATGACGCCGTCAAATGAGAAGCTGGCATCGAGCATTTCCAGATAGAGGAAAGCGCCAAGGCCGCCCTTGTGAATGCTGTCCATCTGTTCCTGCGTCGCATCGAGTATGGCACCCAATCCTTCGACGACAAGGAAGGTCAGCAGCCCGTAAATTGCGGACGTCAGGAAAGTAATGGACTCCTCTCCTTCCAGCTGCTGCGAAAAGAAAATGATGAGGATGAGAGCTACGGCAACCTCGATGCCTTGCACCGATGCAAAACGCGACGCATGGGCCTCGACCACTCGAATCCAGTGCACGTCTTTCTCATGGTCGAAAAAGAACTTAAGTCCGACCATCAACAAAAACGTGCCGCCAAAAGCAGCAATGCCGACATGTGCCTCCTGCATGATCCGCGCATATTCTTCCGGGTTGGAGACCGCGAGCTTCAATGCGGAGATGGGATCGATCCACGCGGCGATCGCCACGATCGCCAGCGGAAATATGATTCTCATTCCGAACACCGCAATGATGATGCCCCACGTCAGGAAGCGATGCTGCCAGACAGGCGTCATGTCACGCAGTATCTTGGCATTGACGATCGCGTTGTCGAAAGACAGCGAAATTTCAAGAATACCAAGGACAGCACATATAAATAGAACCGAAAGCGCGCCCTGCACTGTTCCGGAATAGACGAAGCCTATCCATGTGCCGAGCACCAGTCCTACAAATGTAAAAACAATCGGCCATGTGAAATATTTATAGGTTGCCATATATAGATCCTGCTTGAGACTCCCTGATTGCTTTCAAAGATGGGAATTCAGCACAGCGATATCCACCGGAAGGCGGTGCTTATGCGCCGTTTGAACATGAATTCACATCAGATTGCAATCTCCCACCACCCTTAGACGCCACAAACCTGTCTTCATCCTGTCGTGTCGTTGGATTCAATCGATTCGATCAATCTGGCTTGTTCACTGAATAGACCGTCACCGGTAAGACGGCGCGCCACGTATCAAAGCTTCCAAGCGGCTGAGCATGCGAAACACCGAGTTTTGTCAGATCGCCGCCATAGGTATCGCGCCAACGGATCAGCGTCATTTCACTCTGGATCGTTACGGCATTGGCTACCAGCCGCCCGCCCGGTTTCAAACATTCCCAGCATGTTTGCATCACGCCATCATCCGTGACACCGCCACCGATGAAAATTGCGTCGGGAGCCATGAGACCCGCGAGCGCAGCCGGTGCTTTCCCCCGGACCAGTTTCAGATCGGGTACGCCGAGCGCGTGACTGTTGCGAAGGATCAGTTCCTGACGCTTGCTATCTGCTTCGATGGCCAGCGTCCGGCAGGCGGGATGGGCGCGCATCCACTCGATGCCGATTGAACCGCAACCAGCGCCAACATCCCAAAGCAATTGGCCCGGAAGCGGTGCAAGATGCGCCAACGTGACTGCGCGAATATCCCGCTTGGTCAATTGTCCGTCATGTTCAAAGGCGTCGTCTGGCAGTCCGGCCAATGTCGAATAGGCCCGAGCCGACGAGGCAGTAAATCCGCAATCCACCGCCAGAACGTTAAGGTCTGCGCAGCGAGGATGTCCCCATGCGCTGGCCATGCCCTCGATGTGCCGCTCCGCATCGCTGCCCATGTGTTCAAGCACGGTGAGACGCGCGGATTGAAATCCACTTTGGCTCAGCATTCGGGCCACCTGTTCCGGTGTACCTCCATCGTTGCTGAGAATGAGCAATCTAGCGCCCGGTACAAACGCCTTGAACAGTGTTTCTACAGGCCTGCCATGCACACTGAGCAGTTGGATATCCTGTATCGGCCACCCCATCGCTGCAGCTGCGAGCGAGAATGCAGAGGGTGCCGGAAGGATCCGCATTTCCTCAGCTTCGACATACCGCGTTAGCGCTGCGCCCATGCCGAAATGCATCGGGTCGCCGCTGGCCAGTACCGCAACAGGCTCCCCCCGCAGGGCAAGCAGCATGGCGTAGGCATCGGAAAATGGTGTCGGCCAGGTCACACGCCTGGCGACCACCTCAGCCGGCAGGAGTTCAAGATGACGCTTGCCGCCAAACACCGTCCTTGCACCGGCCAGGACTTGCCGGGCATTCTGGCCAAGACCGTCATACCCATCTTCACCAATCCCGATAACCGTCAGCCACTGCGTCATAATGCGTTCCATTGATTTAAAGCAATTCCAGGAAAAGTGTGAAGCGGTTTTCCGTCCGGAACTGCGTGAAAATAGTCGCTATGCATGCCCGAAAGCATCCTATGGGTCAACGAAGTGCTCAACGAGAACGATTGGCATGCCCCAAGCGATCCTGTAAAACCATGAACACCATGGACCAGCTATCCAGACATGCCCTGCCTTATTCCGTCGAAGACCGGCGTTCCGCCTGTCCGGGACTATTCCGGATGGCGAAAGCGCTCGACGGTTCGATCTGCCGGGTCAAGCTGACGTTCGGCAACCTTAGCGCCGGTCAAGCGCGGAGCGTGGCGGACGCGGCGCAACGTTTTGGAAACGGCGTCATTGAAATTACCAATCGCGCCAATCTACAGATCCGGGGGGTCCGTCCGGAGACAGAGAACGCGCTGATCGCACAGCTGTTGGCTGCAGGCCTTGGTCCACTGACTGACAAGGGCGATGATGTCCGCAACGTCATGATCAGCCCGATCGCCGGTCATAGCAAAGGCAAGATCGACGTAAGGCCACTGGCGACGCGCCTCTTGACCGAACTGCAAACCAATCCACGCTATGAAGGGCTGTCGCCAAAATTCTCTCTGCTCATCGATGGTGGCGAAGACCTCGCCATGGTTGATCACCCGCATGATCTCTGGTTGTGCCCGATCGATCCGGACAACCCATCATCCGCTTATGCCTTTGGTGCTGCCGGCGCACCGCCGACGCAGGCAGAAGACCAGCCTGCTCTCGGAGTTGTCGCTGGCAGCCAAGCATTTGATCTCATGACCATCACTCTCGATGCGTTCGTCGATTGGAACAAACGCCACCCGGCGGCTTCGCGCATGCGCCACATGATCACAGGCGCCAGAACCGAGGGCCTTGCCGAGCGCATCGAAACATGTGCCGGTTTCCCGGTCCGGAGCGAAGAACTTGCCGGTTGGCGAAGAGCATTGCCGAAGCCTAACGGTCATCTTGGTATCTGGAACGAATGCGATGGCGCGACCCGGCTAGTAGGAGCCATGCCCAAACTCGGTCGGCTGAATCCGGACCTCCTGCGATCGCTCGCCGGCCTCGCCGACAGATACAGCAACGGCATATTGCGCATGACACCCTGGCAGAGCGTCCTGTTGCCGGAAGTCTCTCGCGACGACGCGACAGCCGCCCTCACCGATCTCGTTTCGCTTGGGCTCGGCGCCGATCCAGAGCAGCCCCTCGCAACCATGATAAGTTGCTCCGGGTCAGCGGGATGCGGGTCGGCCCTCGCAGCAACGCAGGCCGACGGATTGAAACTTGCGGCATTGTTGGACGGGGAAGCGGACATTCCGCCTATTCATATGAGCGGCTGCAGCAAATCATGCGCCTCGCCATCGGCGAGACCGGTCACACTGGTCGCAACGTCAACTGGACATTATGACATCTTTCTTCGCGCGACCAATGGACCGTCGCGTTTTGGCAAGCTATTGGCTGCGAATGTTACTATCGAGGAAGCCGCCGAACTGATCGGCCGAAATTCCGGCTCTGGGGGGCCACTGCATGCTTGACTATATTCGCGACGGTCAGGCGATCTACGATCGTTCCTTCGCCATCATTCGTTCCGAGGCCGATCTTAGCCGCATCCCGGCCGATCTTGAGAAACTCGCTGTTCGCGTTGCCCATGCGTGCGGCATGGTCGATGTGATTCAGGACCTGGCATTTTCCGACGGAGCCGCAACGGCGGGTCGCAATGCGCTGCTCATTGGCGCACCGATCCTTTGTGATGCGCGCATGGTAGCGGAAGGCGTCACCCGTTCACGCTTGCCCGTCAACAACGAAGTGATCTGCACATTAAGCGATCCCTCGGTTACGACTCTGGCGAGCGATATGGGCAATACACGTTCGGCCGCAGCGCTGGAATTGTGGCGCCCGCATCTGGGGGGAGCCGTTGTCGCGTTCGGAAATGCGCCAACCGCTCTGTTCCGCCTCCTGGAAATGATCGATGACGGCGCTCCGAAGCCCGCACTTATTCTTGGCTTTCCCGTCGGTTTTGTCGGCGCGATGGAGTCCAAGGTTGCACTTGCCGAGAATAGCCGCGGTGTTCCCTATGTTGTTGTCCATGGGCGACGCGGTGGTAGCGCCATGGCGGCCGCAGCGATCAACGCGCTTGCTTCGGAGAAGGAATAATGCCGCAGAAGGGCCGGCTCTTCGGGCTGGGCGTTGGCCCCGGCGATCCTGAACTCATTACCTTGAAAGCCTTGCGCCTGCTACAGGCAGCGCCGGTGGTTGCCTACCATGCAGCGAAGGGCAAGAAGGGCAACGCCCTGACGATCGTTGAACGCTATCTCGACGAAAAGCAGCTGCTCGTGCCGCTCATCTACCCGGTGACGACGGAAATATTGCCCGCTCACATGAACTACGAATCCATCGTCAGTGATTTCTATGGCGAGATCACCGGTCTTCTGCGCGAGTATCTGGATGCTGGTAACGATGTGGCAGTCATCGCCGAAGGTGATCCATTTTTCTACGGCTCGTTCATGTACATCCATGACCGGTTGGCCGAGGACTATGAGACCGAAGTCGTGCCAGGCGTCTGCTCAATTCTGGGCGGCGCAGCTGTCCTAGGCGCCCCGCTCGTTTACCGTAACCAGACACTGACGGTCCTGTCGGGGGTATTGCCCGCCGAAGACTTGAGAACCAAACTCGCCGCGACCGAGGCTGCTGCCATCATGAAACTCGGCAAGAACCTTGCAAAGGTGCGCAGCGTGATTGGAGAACTTGGATTGATGGACCGCGCACTTTACGTCGAGCGCGCAACCATGGATGCTCAACGCATAGTGCCCCTGGCGGATGTCGACCCCGAATCCTCTCCTTATTTTTCGCTCATTCTGGTGCCTGGCGATAGATGGCAAGGTGGTGGCGAATGACCGCTGGACCAGTCATCCTTGTCCTATCAGCACTCGGCATGGAAACGGCGCTGCGTATCAAGGCGGATCTGCCCGAGGCGAGCATCCACGGGCTTGAGGGGCGCGTCGTCGGAGCCGACGTCCACTTCGGCAATTTTGGCGAGACCATCCGCCAGCAGTATCAGACGGGCCATCCAATCATCGCCCTGTGTTCTGCTGGTATTACCATCCGGTCATTGGCTTCAGTGTTAGGAAACCAGGGGGCAGAACCGCCCGTGCTCGCTGTTGCCGATGACGGCAGTGCCGTCGTGCCGCTATTAGGCGGAACAACAGGCGTCAACGTGCTCGCCCGGGAAATTGGGCGAACCCTCGAGGTAGCTCCTGCTATCACGACCTCGGGTGAACTCCGGTTTGGCACCTGTCTCTTGAACCCGCCTTCTGGTTTCCAATTGCAGAATCCTGGGGACGCCAAGACCTTCATCGCAGATATGCTTGCAGGCAAGACAGTCAGGATCGAGGGGGATGCGCCTTGGCTCCGGGACGCGCGCCTGCCTTTGGATGATCATGGCGAACTCCTTATCCGTGTGACTACGGAAAAGGTGACGCCACTAAAGGGTGAGCTGATTTTCCAGCCGGAAGCGTTCGCAGACCCCAGCGATGCCGGCCGCAAAAACGGAAGGCTTGCAGTCGTTGGTTTAGGCCCGGGTGATCCCAGTCTCATGGTTCCTGCCGTCAAACAGGAATTGCAGCGCGCCGAAGTCGTGCTCGGCTACGAAACATATGTACGGATGGCCGGCCCATTCCGCCCCGACCAGACTGTTCACATGACCGACAATCGCGAGGAGATGCAGCGGGCACGCCATGCGTTCGAACTTGCTGCAGCAGGTAGGTTTGTGGTGATGATTTCCTCTGGTGATCCTGGTGTGTTCGCCATGGCGGCCGCTGTAGTCGAAGCGCTGCACGAATCTGAAAATCCCGCCTGGCACGCAGTCGAGCTTGAGATCATTCCCGGTGTTTCGGCAGCCCTCGCGGCGGCGAGCCGCAGCGGCGCGCCACTTGGCCATGATTTCTGCATTCTATCCCTGTCCGACAATCTCAAGCCGTGGGACATCATCGAAAAGCGCATTGCGCTGGCGGCCGAAGCCGATCTCGCCATGGCTTTCTACAATCCGATATCGAAGCCCCGGCCATGGCAGTTGCCGCGCGCCATCGAGATCCTGCGCCATTACCGTAGTCCCGACACGCCAATCGTCCTTGGCCGCGATATAGGCCGGCCAGGAGAAACTTTGCGAGTCATTACACTTGCGGAACTGACACCGCAGCAGGTGGACATGCGGACGGTGATCATCGTCGGCTCTTCCCTCACCCGTAGCTTCGACCGCACCGAGGGCGGCAAATGGGTCTATACGCCGCGCTGGTACGGGACCAAGCCGAAGACCTGAGGCAAAGCTCATGATCTATTGAAGAAAGATCATTTGAGCCGTCCGCCAGATGCCGGAAAAAGGACTGAGCGCTTCGCTTTTGTGTCGACGCCGTTCAAAACCGCTCACTATGATCTCTCAAAGATCAGATCGGCTGCATCCGGAGTTCCCATGCCAGACAAGAATTACGTGCTTACTCTCTCCTGTGAAGATCGTCCCGGCATCGTCGCTTCGGTGACGACGGAACTTGCTGGTATGGATGCCAATATTGCCGAGAGCAACCAGTTCTGGGACCGGCAGACCAACCGCTTCTTCATGCGCATTGCCTTTACCGCTGCCGAAGGCACGACCAAGGACGACGTGGAACGGGCGCTCAAGCCGGCCATTGACCGCTTCGACATGAAGACGACCCTGGTCGATCAGGCCAAGAAGCCGAAGATCATCATCATGGTGTCGAAGTTCGACCATGCACTGCTGCACCTGTTCTACCAGATCAAGGTCGGCTGGCTCGATGCCGAGGTGGCGGCGATCGTCTCCAACCATGAGGACAGCCGCCGCTTTGCCGAGCATGAGGGCATCCCCTATCACGTCTTGCAGGTGAATAAGGACAACAAGAAGGAGCAGGAAGAGACGCTCTTGAAGATCGTCAAGGACAGTGGCGCCGATCTCGTCATCCTTGCTCGCTACATGCAGGTGCTGTCCGACAATCTCTCCAAGCGGCTTTACGGCAAGGTGATCAACATCCACCACTCCTTCCTGCCGAGCTTCAAGGGGGCGAAGCCCTATCACCAGGCGCATGAGCGCGGGGTGAAGCTGATCGGTGCCACGGCGCACTATGTCACCCCGGATCTCGACGAGGGTCCGATCATCGAGCAGGAGACCGAGCGGGTCAGCCATGCCATGAGCGCCGAGGATTTCGTCGCCACAGGCCGCGACATCGAAAGCCGGGTGCTGGCACGGGCGGTGAAGAAACACCTCGAATCCCGCGTCATGCTCAACGGCCACAAGACGGTGGTTTTCGGCTAGGGCGTTCGGCCTTATTTGGCCCCGAAATAGTTCTCGAGGTTGGAAACGACCCGGTCGGCCATGGCCTCCCGGGTTTCTACCGTAGCGCTGCCCATGTGCGGTTGAAGGACAACATTATCGAGGGCGAACAGCGCTTCAGGCGCCCTCGGTTCATCGGCGAACACGTCGAGACCCGCGCGGCCAAGTCCGCCCGATTGTAGCAATTCCACCAGCGCCACCTCATCCACCACGCTTCCACGGGCGATATTGATGAAGGTCCCCTTGGACCCAAGTGCCTGCAGGACCTCTCGAGAAATTATTCCCTGTGTCGCGTCGCCGCCCGGCAAAATCGCGATCAGCACTGCACAATCACGGGCCATCGCGACCAGATCAGCACAATGATTATATGACACGTCGGGCTTCTTGTTGCGGGTGTGGTAGGTGACATCACAGCCGAAAGCCAATAGCTTCTCGGCAATAACACTGCCAATGCGGCCGAGACCGACCAATCCGACCTTCTTGCCTTCTATCCCTTGCGCTAGCGGTGGAGTTTCGCCCCTCGCCCACCGCCCTTCCCGCACGAAACGGTCATTGGCAACGATATCGCGGGTCGTGGCGAGCAACAGCGCAATTGCCATGTTTGCCGTGTCCTCATTCAGTACATCTGGCGTGTTGGCGACCTTGATTCCCTTCTTGTTTGCATAGGCTACATCCAGCGAGTCCGTACCAACACCAAAGGAAGAGACAATTTCAACGGCGGGCAGCAGGTCGATCATGTCAGCCTTCAGTCCCGTAAACGTACTGGTCACCGCTGCGCGAAAACGTGCTGCATTCTGCTGCAAAAAGCCAAGGGCATCCTTCTCCTCGTACAGTCTCTCGACCGCATAGCGCCTTTCCAGCTCTTCGAGCAGATAGGGCATAAGCGGGCCGAGCACGAGAACCGGATGTTTTGCCATCGAATCACATTCCTTTGCAGCACAATTCAGCGTAGCGCCGACCATAGCGAAACTTCTGCGATGAACACAAATCCTTGTTTGTTGAATTTACCCATGAAGTGTGTCCCCGCATATGATTAATTGGACTGGATAGCAGGAATTTCCCGCTGGCACTTGCATTGCGGCATCCATTAGTATGAGAACAACAGACCAGAAGGCTTCGGGACGGAAAAATGCCAAAGACAGTTGAGATCGCTGACCTGAAAAGAATTGCGCAGCGCCGCGTACCAAAAATGTTCTTCGACTATGCGGATTCAGGTGCTTGGACAGAAAGCACCTACCGGGCCAATGAGGAGGACTTCCGCAAGATTCAGTTGCGCCAGCGCGTCGCTGTCGACATGACCGACCGGACGCTCGAAAGCACTATGATCGGTCAAACGGTTTCCATGCCCGTCGCCCTTGCTCCGACCGGTCTGACCGGCATGCAGCATGCGGATGGTGAGATGCTGGCGGCCCAGGCAGCCGAAGAGTTCGGCGTTCCATTTACACTTTCAACCATGAGCATTTGTTCCATCGAGGACGTTGCGTCTGCCACGACCAAGCCATTCTGGTTCCAGCTCTACGTGATGCGGGATCGTGATTTCATCTACAACCTGATTGACCGCGCCAAGGCAGCCAAATGTTCTGCTCTGGTGCTGACGCTCGATCTGCAAATTCTTGGCCAGCGCCACAAGGACATCCGCAACGGTCTTTCAGCTCCACCGAAGTTCACGCCGAAACACATCTGGCAGATGGCCACACGTCCCCGATGGTGCATGGGCATGCTCAAGACCGAGCGCCGCACATTCCGCAATATTGTCGGCCACGCCAAAGGCGTCGCGGATCTGTCGTCATTGTCGACCTGGACGGCCGAGCAGTTCGACCCGCGCCTTTCCTGGAACGACGTTGCCTGGATCAAGGAACGCTGGGGCGGCAAGCTGATCATCAAGGGCATTCTCGACGTCGAAGACGCAAAATTGGCTGTCACTACAGGTGCTGATGCAATCATCGTATCCAATCACGGTGGCCGCCAGCTCGACGGCGCCCCGTCGTCGATTTCCGTCCTGGCCGACATTGTCGATGCGGTTGGCGACAAGATCGAAGTCCTTTTCGATGGTGGTATACGCTCGGGACAAGACGTGCTGAAAGCGCTCGCTATCGGCGCCAAGGGCACCTTCATCGGTCGTGCATTTCTTTACGGTCTGGGTGCAGGCGGTAAGCAGGGTGTAACCGAAGCGCTGGAGATTATCCGCAAGGAACTGGACACCACCATGGCTCTATGCGGCGAAAGAGACGTGAAGAATCTCGATCGGAACAATCTTTACAAGAGCGGTCTGGAGACCAAGCCGCGTATTGCCGAAGTCAAGAAGAAGCGGGCGCGATCTGCTGAGGCGTAATCTCAGAATGCGCTTTTAAAGAAACCGAGGTCCAGCAACTGCTTTGAACCTTGGTATTGAACCGACACATTCGAGTTGAGGTTGTCGAGCTTACCGGCCGTAATAGCCTCCAGCATGGTCTTGTAGGCGCGAGAACCTTTAAAGTATTGACCGCCCGCTATCGCCTTCTTGACGAATTCCTCCGTTTCACTGAAAAACTTGAAGTGCAGGAGTGACCCGTAGATTGGCGAAAAGTTTCGATCGAACGGCCATGGCTTGTGGATGCTGATCGTGAACGCTATCTCATGCTCAACGAAGAGAAGCGGGTATTTCATCAATTCATCGTAGTGCTCAGGGTCATCCAGCAACCTGTCTCTAGGCCCTCCCATCATAGTCATGGCCGAACTGGTCCGGAACAGACGGTATCCTTGCCGGTCAAACGAATTGGCGATTTGCCAGGGCATGATATCCGTGGAGCCATCGAAAACCGCCGATTTGATTGAATTCGATGGATAACAATCGATCATTGGTGCCGGACAGTGCAGCACGCCCTTGGCTTCCAACGCGGCGATCAACTCAGGTAGTTTTCTCGTCTCACACCCGTCATAGACAAGATACTCATCGCAATCGACGTTCATGTACCAGCGTTTGGTTCCAAAAATGCGGACCAATGCCTCGCGCCAGAGATTTCCTCCATTTGCCTGGCGGTACCTTACATCCGAACCAAAAACGTCGACATCTTTCTCCTTGAGCAGGTTTTCTCGCGTGCCATCTGTCGACTGGTCATCCACACATAGGAACCGCGTAACACCCAGATTGCGGTAGTGTGCAAGAAATGACGGCAGAAACTGAATGCTGTTATGCGTCAGAAAAATGAGCGGTATGTCTTCCGGGCCCAGCGGACGGATATCGCCTGTTCGCAGCGGATATATCTTCACCGGATCGTGACGCTTCCTTACATTGATGTTGCGCCAACGCGTAAGCAGCGAATGGCTCTTGCTTTTAGGGAAAGCGGAGGGGCTGTCAGAACGGTACGGAAAAGGAATTTCCATCCTTGGGAACAAGAAAGATTGGTGTCGTTTCAATAGGTAATTCCGCCTTGAAAGAGAGCCGGTCCTTGCTCGATATGACCCCAGGAGATCGACCGATTAAACATGCGGGCGTGCAACGTCAAGTGTGACCGATGACCGTGGTTATATATCTGAACTGGTGTAAAAGCGGCAACGTCCACCCCAATTTGGCGGCAAGGAGGGTTTTTCTTTTCAGCATTTCGTTTAAAACCCTACTCGGACTCTCAGAATAAGAAGCGAGGCATTATGCAGAATGATCTTGATATCTACGTCGGATGGGACTCTCGCGAACCGATTGCCTATGACGTCGCCAAGAGCACCGTATTGAAGCATGCGACCATCCCCGTCCGGGTAGTACCGATCAAACTGGACGAACTCGTAGAAAAAGGCGCCTATACGCGTGATATCGATCCGCTGGCCTCAACCGAGTTCACCTACTCACGTTTCTTCACACCTTGGCTCGCCGGATATAAGGGCTGGGCATTGTTCTGCGATTGCGATTTTCTGTTCTTTGGCGACGTGGCCAAATTACTTGAATACCGGGACAAAACGAAAGCTGTGATCTGCGTCAAACACGACTACACGCCGAAGGAAGGCACGAAGATGGACGGCAAGGTCCAAACCAGTTACCCGAGGAAGAACTGGTCGTCGTTCATGCTGTTCAATTGCGACCATCCATCCACACGTAAGCTCACGCCGGAACTGATCAACCGCGAGAGCGGCGCCTACCTGCACCGGATGCAATGGGCTCAGGACGATGAGATCGGCGAGGTTCCGGTTGAATGGAACTGGCTGGAGGGTTGGAATGAAAAGCCGGCGACTGGCTATCCAAACGCTGTGCATTTTACCAACGGCGGGCCGTGGTTCAAGGATTGGCAGAATGTGGACTATGCCGACGAGTGGCGCGCTGCCGCTACCGCCGTCGATCCAAACTGGAAAATCATTTGATGGTTGAATAGGCTGATCTGAAATAAAGGTCGCCCGGCGGGCGGCCCTTTTTATGGTCCAGATCGTTCCCTTGGGCTGGCCGCGCCGAATCTCATGAGAGCCTCCTCTGTCCATAACGGCACGCCAGACGCCGTGGCAACTTCGAGATCTGCCGTGTAGATGGGGTAACCTCGATCAATGAGGGCCTGCAAAATCTGTTTGTCAGTGCCGGCATGCAGACGCTTGAGATTGGCATCGTTATAAACGTGTCCCGAGGAATCGGGATTGATGCCACTGATGATCACTGCCTTGGCACCGCTGATGATGGCATAGAACACCGCCGTGATGCCGTTCGAGAATTTCATATCATCATCGATTTCAACGTTGAGGCCTCCCATCACCGCCTCATACATCGCCATGCGCTTTAAGCGGTTGACCATTTTCACATCATCGTAGGCGTAGTTGAACGCGGCGATCCCTTGCTGAAGCGCGTCAAAGCTTTTGGGCCAGCGTACGACGTAAAGGAGCCCAGTCCGTCTTCCGTTCAGAACCTTGCGTACGTGGATGGCATTGGTTGTTTGCCCCTCGACCTGATTGAATTGCATGAAGGTCGCATCTGGAACGTCAATTCCCCACCGATCGAGGATGCTTTGCGACCCGTTGACCGTGATTACATGAAACTGGTTGCTGAACCCGACGGGCACCGTCGAAACGGGTGCCGACCCAACAACGACAACTGGTCCAGTGAACGCGACGGGATGCGAAGGCGCGCGAGGTCGCAATATTCTGTAGACCACAGACCGGCGAATTTTTGTTAGGATTTCAGACCAAGGCAACCTCATCGGGGTGCCGCCTTCCGAAAAGTCGTTTTGATCATCATTATCTTGGCAAGGACAATGTGAGGGAAGCCTGGTACGCCCAAGGGGAATCGAACCCCTGTTTGCGCCGTGAGAGGGCGCCGTCCTGACCGCTAGACGATGGGCGCGTAGCCGGTTGATCAGGCGGGTATAATCAAGCTCCCGAGAAAGTGCAATGGTGATTTGCTTGCCATTGACGTAAACACGCCGCCACTCGATCTAATTACCGGCGGCCTCCGATATACGCGCGACGACACGCTTGCTCGCCAAATCGTAGAGCAGAACCTGGCGGGTGCCATCTCCGAGCCTTGTTTCAAGGGACAGCGTATTGTCCGAAAGGTTATGCGAAAGTATGCGGGTACCGGGATCAAGTGTGATCGCCTCACCGGCAAGAGCCGCACCAAGTGGTTGCTCCGGGATATCGGAACGCGCAGCTGTCGCCACTTCCTGCACCGGCTGGTTAATCTTGTAGACAATGGCGGCAAGCACCGCCATAAGACCAATCACCATAATGCCGATGGAAACAGCGAGAAGCCGGATCATTTTGCGGCGTACCCGCTCCATAGTTGGATCGAGAGGTGCTTCTTCCGCATCCAAGTCTGGATTGATGTTGGCCATATAGGCATCTCCGAGGTTTCGAAACCAAGCCTCTGTAACGAAGGGACGAGGTCTTTGAAAGAGTTAATTACCGACAATGAAGCTTCCGGCAAAAGGCTGGACGCCTGGCTCTCAGCCCAATTGGCGCCGGACCTGTCGCGGAACCGCATTCAATCACTGATCAATGAGGGCCAAGTCAGTGTTGAAGGCAGGATCGTCACGGAGACCAAGCACAAACTGCGTGAAGGTCTTAATATTACTATCCAGATCCCCGAACCCGAAGATGCCACCCCGAAGGGCGAGGAAATTGCGCTTGATATTCTCTATGAAGATACTGACCTCATTGTCATCAACAAGCCTGCAGGGCTCGTCGTGCATCCGGGCAACGGCAATTGGACCGGCACGCTCGTCAACGCACTGATTCACCATTGCGGTGACACATTGTCGGGCATCGGCGGTGTCAAGCGACCCGGTATTGTGCATCGCCTCGACAAGGAAACCAGCGGCGTCATGGTCGTAGCCAAGAATGATCTTGCCCATCGTCACCTGAGCGCGCAATTTGCCGATCATGGTCGTACAGGCGATCTGGAGCGCGCATACCTTGCGATCGTCTGGGGCACCCCCGACCGGACGACCGGGACCATCGATGCCCCGCTCGGCCGCTCCCATCGCGACCGTACCAAACAGGCTGTGGTCCATGAAGAGCGTGATGATGCCCGCCACGCCGTAACGCATTTTGAGGTGCAGGAACGTTTTGGGGCAAAGGAAGATGCCACGGCCCTCGCTTCCCTTGTGGAATGCGTCTTGGAAACAGGCAGAACACATCAGATACGCGTGCACATGGCCCATATTGGTCATCCACTCGTAGGTGATCTGGAGTATGGCAGTGCCTACAAGACCAAGGCCAACAAACTCGCTGAACCGCTCCAAAGCATTGTCAAAGGATTTACGCGGCAGGCATTGCACGCCAGACTTCTCGCTTTCGAGCACCCATCAACCGGCGAGATTCTGCATTTCGAGGCTCCGCTACCGGATGATATGGCAGCATTGCTGGAAGCGTTTCAAAGCAGTATGGTCTAGAAAAAATGCAACAACAATGGAACCATTCAGCCGCTCGAGCATTTACACATCGCATGCGCAAAATCCTGACTGTATCGTTCACGTTTATGTGACAGATTATTTCGTCGCTTAACGCACCGTGTTTTTGACAAAATGCTACCTATATATTGATGGCACTACTCTGTTCGCGCCAAGCTATGGGCGGGCCGGTGGTGCGGCCTGCCGATAATGGGGGCTATTCCAAAATGAGGAGGGGTGCTCTGTGGCCCAAAGTCTTCCAAGTATCTTAGGTGGTGACGGTGGTTTGACCCGCTACCTTGAAGAAATCCGTCGTTTTCCCATGCTCGAACCGCAGGAAGAGTACATGCTCGCCAAGCGGTATCTGGAGCACGCTGATCCCAAAGCGGCGCACAAACTTGTTACAAGTCATCTAAGGCTCGTCGCCAAAATTGCGATGGGGTATCGCGGCTATGGCCTGCCAATTGGCGAGGTCATCTCCGAAGGTAATGTCGGCCTGATGCAGGCTGTAAAGCGGTTTGAGCCGGAACGCGGTTTCCGCCTCGCCACCTATGCCATGTGGTGGATCAAGGCATCCATCCAGGAATACGTGCTGCGCTCATGGAGCCTGGTCAAGATGGGCACGACTGCCAATCAGAAACGCCTGTTCTTCAACCTGCGCAAGGTCAAGAGCAAGATCCAGGCGTTGGACGATGGCGACCTCAACCCCGAACAGGTCAAGGAAATCGCGACGCGCCTCAGCGTATCTGAAGATGAAGTGATTTCGATGAACCGTCGCTTGTCCGGCGATGCGTCTTTGAACGCGCCAATTCGTTCTTCCGACGGTGAAGCTGGTGGCGATTGGCAGGACTGGCTCGTTGACGACCACGACAGCGCTGAAGAGATGCTGATCGAACAGGACGAACTGGAAAACCGCCGTGAGATGCTTTCCGGTGCCATGTCGTCACTCAACGAACGGGAACGCCGTATTTTCCAGGCGCGGCGCCTCGCCGACGATCCGGTAACGCTTGAAGACCTGTCAACGGAATTTGGCATCAGCCGTGAACGCGTTCGCCAGATCGAGGTGCGGGCCTTTGAGAAAGTCCAGGACGCAGTGAAGGCGGCCGCGGCAAAACAGCAGAAGGCCCTGGTTTCTACGGGCTCTGATGCCCGTTGATACATATGCCATCCGACTAAGAAAAAGGCCGCTTGATGCGGCCTTTTTTGTGACTTGCTAGCCCCCGGCCTTGGCGGCCCAGGCTTTCAACACATCATCAAAGGCCTTCTCCCCGGGGAGACCCTTTTCAAGCGTGATCAAAGCGCGACGCCCGGTCTTGTAAGCGATTGGAATATCGATCCATGACTGGCGGCGCATCAAGGACATGTTCGTGTCGATTGCCGTCTTGGCATCGTTCATCGCTATGATGAAGAAATTATCGGCGATCTTGGCCGGGATACCGACGAGCGGGCTACCCGGCGATTGCTCGGTATCTTTGAACGTCATGCGCGAGACATTATCAATCGAACCACCGGCAAAACCATCAGGAACGGTAAAGATCATCTCGACCAGATGACTTGCAGGGAGTGATTTATCGCCATTGCGCCGGATAATCATGCGCAGATTGATTCCACGGTCTGGGACCGTGACTTCCGCCCGGATGGCGGGTTCGGGTGGAAGATCGTTGCCAGGTGATTCCTGGACGACCGACCAGACAACGCCACCTGCGTCCGCTGTACCCGCGTCTTGGCCTGAACGCTCCTCGTAAAAGAACGCTTTCTGGCCAATCGGTAGCGCTGCGGGCGGTTGCGCTTGACCAGCGGCCTGCTGCTGACCGGGCGCCGCGGGTGGCTTTGCAGCCTGATCAGGCGTTGAGGCAGCAACGGACGTGCCTTCGCCGAGCGACGGGGTGTCATTGGCCGGCCCCGGATTGATCTCCTGACCGTCGGGCAACAGTCTTTGCGTCAGTTTTGGCTCGGGTTTCGGCTCCGCTGGTCCGGTTGCTGATGGAGCTGGCGCAGGCTGAGCTGGCTGCGCGGGCTCCGCTGGTTTGTTCGCTGCCGTATCCTCCGGCTTTGGCTGTTCCGGCGAGTTTGAGCTCGTAAGGCCCGCCAGATAGTCTTTCACCGCACTTGCCTCCTCGACAAGCTTGCCACGATAGGTCCAGCCCGCATAACCCGCTCCCGCAATCACGAGGAGCATGGCAAAGATACTAAGCAAAGGGACTAGCGAGCGCTTCAGCGCCGGCTCCTTGATAGTCCCGCGTCGCGTATAGACGCCATAGTCACTTGAATGGCTATCGTCAGTGGAGGTGTTTAGATTTGCTTCGTCACTGTTTTCGGCTTGAGGACCGCTCACGGCGTCGTTTTGACCAAAATTTTCCGCCTCGAGCTCGGCTTTGGCCTCGCTTGGGGTGTGGCTGATCAGAAAATCTTCAAGTGCATCCGGTTGCGAGCCCACTCTAGTGAAGGACGGGGCGGAGTTCGGCACCGATTTTTCTGGAATTGCAATTGACTGCGTAGAAGCCTCCACCGGAGGCGCTGATACCTCTGGCACGGGCGGCGACGCTGGAATGGGTGCAGGCGCTGCTGGTATAAAATCTTCGACGGCCGGCACGAAATCGGATTCGACCTCCGCAATTGCATCCTCGAGCGCCTTTACCTGACGCTTCGCCACAGCTTCGGTAGCATTCAACGCCGCAAGCTTCTGCTCAATCGTTGCGCGAGCCTTTGCATATACACGTTGACGAAGCTCCGGTGTTGGGTCCGCAAGCCCGCCAATTGTTTTCCTCAATACTGCAACGAAATCTGCCATTCACCCAAACCTATGGTTTTGTTGTGAGATTAACCTCGGGACGTGTTCGCGACTCTAATCATGAAACGGGTCGGTAACAAGTATTGTGTCATCGCGTTCCGGGCTCGTAGACAAAAGTGCGATCGGCGCACCGATTAATTCTTCCACATAGCGAACATATTTGACGGCCTGCGCCGGAAGTTCGCTCCAGCTGCGTGCGCCCGCAGTCGTCCCCTGCCAGCCTTCCAGTGTTTCGTATACGGGTTTGACGCGAGCCTGCTGCCCCTGTCCTGCTGGAAGGTAATCAATAATTTCGCCATCGAGTTCGTAACCTGTACAAACCTTGATTTCCTCGAGACCATCGAGCACATCGAGCTTGGTCAACGCGATACCGCTGATGCCGTTGTTCGCAACAGCCTGGCGCACGAGCACCGCATCGAACCAGCCGCAACGGCGCTTGCGTCCAGTTACTGTCCCGAATTCATGGCCACGTTCGCCGAGAAATTGTCCGACTTCGTTCTGCTGTTCTGTCGGAAACGGACCTTCGCCAACACGGGTTGTGTATGCCTTGGTGATGCCGAGAACGTAGTGAAGGGAACCTGGTCCAATGCCTGAACCTGCCGAGGCCTGTCCGGCAACGGTATTCGATGAAGTTACGAAGGGATAGGTGCCGTGGTCGATATCGAGCAGCGTTCCCTGCGCACCCTCGAACAGAATCCGTTCGCCGGCACGCTTCTTCTGGTCAAGGACGTACCAGACGCGATCCATAAAGGGCAAGATATGCGGCGCGGCTTCCTGGAGCTCTTCAAGCAGCTTCGCACCATCGACTTCCTCGATGCCGAGGCCGCGACGAAGCGGGTTGTGATGCGCCAGAAGTCGCTCGATTTTTGCCGGTAGCGTATCAGGATCGGCAAGATCAAGGACGTGGATTGCCCGGCGGCCAACCTTGTCTTCATAGGCTGGGCCGATACCGCGCCCCGTCGTGCCGATCTTGGTGCCTGCATTGGACGCTTCACGTCTGCGATCCAGTTCACCATGAATCGATAGGATCAACGTGGTGTTTTCGGCAATCTTCAGCGTGTCTGGTGTAATGACGACGCCCTGCGCTTCGAGCTTCTTTTTTTCCGCGATGAAAGCATGCGGGTCGAAAACGACACCGTTTCCGATGATGGACAGCTTACCCTGACGTACCACACCGGACGGCAACAGCGACAGTTTATAAGTTACGCCATCGACGACCAGCGTATGACCTGCGTTGTGACCGCCCTGAAAGCGGACAATGACATCGGCCCGTTCGGAGAGCCAATCGACAATCTTTCCCTTGCCTTCGTCACCCCATTGGGAACCAATCACAACAACATTCGCCATTCAAAACTCCTCGAGCCATAACCTCGTCGCGCATTTTTCCATAAATGCGGTGCTTCTATACAGGCTGGTTCACAAAAGCGCGACCATTCTTTCGGATATAGGCGAACCAATTTGCCTTTATTTACGGAATAAACCTATTGTCCGCACGTCCGCAAAGTCCATCGCTCCCCAGCTGGAAAAGTCTGCTGCATCATGAACCGCACTGCTTATGTTTTTCTCCTGATAACTGCCCTTTTCTGGGGCGGAAACGCGGTCGCGGGCAAATTTGCAGTTGGACACGTCTCACCGATGCTTCTGACTCTATTGCGCTGGCTTCTGGCTTTTCTGCTTGTTGCTGCGATCAGTTTCAGGCAGATCCGCCGCGACTGGAACGTCGTGCGCGAGCATCTCTGGCTGCTCGCCGCACTGGGCGCGTTCGGTTTCACCTTCTTCAATATGGCACTTTACAGCGCTCTGAACTACACATCAGCCATCAATGTTACGATCGAGCAGGCAGGCATGCCCATGGTGATTTTCGTCGCCAATCTATTGCTCTTTGGCACAGCCGTTAGGCTCGGCCAAATTCTTGGTTTCGGCCTTTCCCTCATTGGTGTTGCATTGACGGCCGGTCATGGAAGCTTCGCACAACTTGCGAGCTTGGACGTCAATTACGGTGATGCATTGATGCTTCTCGCTGTGCTTCTGTATAGCGGCTATACCGTCGCCCTGCGTTTTCGACCCGCCATCAACTGGCAAAGCCTGATGACTGTCATGACTTTCTTTGCCTTTGTGACAGCCATCCCCTTCACGATCTGGGAATGGCAAAGCGGTACACTGACCCCGCCGGATCTGACCGGAACCATTGTCGTGCTTTACACCGCCATCCTGCCGTCGCTCGCAGCACAAGTGCTGTTCATCAAGGGTGTCGAATATATCGGTGCGAACCGGGCCGGCCTGTTCATTAATACTGTGCCAATATTCGGTACGTTGCTGGCGGTTGCCCTGCTTGGCGAAGATTTCCGCCTCTATCACGCGATCGCGCTGGTTCTCGTTCTAGGCGGTATTTGGATTGCAGAACTCAGCGGTCGCAAGCACGCCGCGACTAGCGAAGCTGGCGCAGCATAAAGCAGGCATCGTCCGAGTAAGTCCTCAGTTTTTGCTGAAGAACCTGCCGGTTAACGATGTCAAATCCGTGCTTCTGCCAAAAGCCCGATGACCCGTTGACCGCCACGAGCGACATAGTCTGAAAGCCGGCGGCGGCCGCATGGGTGGCTAGAATAGCGACGATCCTGCCCGCCGCCCCACTGCCACGGGCCGCATCGAGCAATGCAATGTCGTGAATGTAGTAGGTATCGTATCCCAGCAGGGCTGGCAGCACTGTGTTCAGGGCAGGAACATCAAAGCTCTTCCAGGGATGCGTGATCGCATATCCGACGATTGATGTCCCGTTCTCAAGGACATGAGCACCTTGTCCATAAAGCGCGAGCCGATTGACGAATACGGCATCCTCTTCCGGAAAATCGGGATGGGCCACCGCGGCTACAGCGCTGACAGAAGCGAGATCGCCCGCCTCCATCAACCGCCAAATCAACGTATTTCCATCGGATGCCATTATGCGACATCCGTACTATCAAGCGATGTCAAATTCCAGCGGCTTGGCTGACACGATTGCCTTGTTAACCCGCAATTCTTCCAGAACATGTTCTGGAATGCGCTCGTCAAGATAGAGCATGGCAATAGCGTTGCCGCCGGGATGATCACGACCAAGCGAGAAATTGGCGATATTGACGTTGTTTTTCCCGCAAATCGTACCCAGCAGGCCGATCATACCGGGCGTGTCATTGTTGGTCGTGTAGAGCATGTGCTGACCAACCTCGGCATCGAGATTGATACCCTTGATCTGGATGAATCGCGGCTTGCCATCGGAGAAACAGGTGCCGGCAATCGAGCGTGTCAGTGAATCCGTCTTGACTGTGAGCTTGATGTAGCCATCAAACACACCGGATTTGTCGCGTCTGACCTCGGAGAGAATAATGCCCCGTTCCTTCACCATGATCGGTGCGGAGACCATGTTCACATCAGCAACCTGCGGACGGATGAGACCCGCCAAAGCTGCGCTCGCCAGTGCACGTGTATTCATGGACGCAGTCGATCCGTCGAAGAGGATCTCAACTTCCTGAATCGGATCTTCCGTGACCTGACCAACGAAAGCACCAAGGACTTCGGCAAGTTTCACGAAGGGCTTGAGCCGCGGCGCTTCCTCCGCCGTGATGGACGGCATGTTGATCGCGTTCGAAACCGCGCCCTTGATCAGGTAGTCGGACATTTGCTCCGCGACCTGCAGGGCAACGTTTTCCTGTGCTTCACTTGTGGAAGCACCGAGATGCGGCGTGCAGACGACGTTGGGAAGATGGAAGAGCTCATTCTCAGTTGCGGGCTCAACTTCAAAGACGTCAATACCGGCACCCGCAACCTTGCCGGATTTCAGCCCCGCTATCAGATCCTTTTCGACGATCAAACCACCACGCGCGCAATTGATGATGCGAACGCCATCCTTCATTTTGGCAATGGCATCTGCGTTGATGATTCCACGGGTCTTGTCTGTCATCGGTGTGTGCAAGCTGATGAAATCGGCTCGCGTCAAGAGCTCGTCGAGCTCGACCTTTTCCACGCCCAGCTCTTCTGCTCGTCCTTCCGAGAGGAACGGATCGAAAGCAACCACGTGCATTTTCAGTCCAATTCCGCGTGTGGCCACGATGGAACCGATATTGCCGCAGCCGATGACTCCGAGCGTCTTGCCCGTGATCTCGACACCCATGAAACGGTTCTTTTCCCACTTGCCGGCGCGGGTGGAAGAATCGGCCTCCGGCAATTCACGGGCAACGGCAAACATCAGGGCAACGGCGTGTTCGGCTGTGGTGATCGAATTGCCGAAGGGCGTGTTCATAACGATAATTCCACGGCGCGAAGCTGCGGGAATATCAACATTGTCCACGCCAATGCCGGCGCGGCCAATCACCTTGAGGTTTTTTGCGGCGGCGATCAGCTTTTCTGTGACCTTGGTCGCTGAACGGATGGCAAGGCCATCATATTGCCCGATCACTTCGAGCAATTTTTCCTTGTCCTTGCCGAGATCCGGCAAGTAGTCGACGTCCACGCCGCGATCCTTGAAGATCTGCACGGCAGTTGGCGAAAGTTTATCGGATACGAGTACGCGCGGTGCCATTATGGCCTCCATCGATGAAAGGAATGATTTGATTGAGGGTGGCCGCAATGTGTTGCGGCCACATTTGCCTAATGATCAGGCTGCCTGCTTCAGAGCAGCCTTCTGCAACTGGAAAGCCCAATCAAGCCATAGCGTGAGAACTTCGAGATCAGCCGATTCGACGGTTGCACCCGCCCAGATGCGCAGCCCTGAAGGAGCATCGCGGTAAGCGCCGATATCATAGGCGACGCCCTCCTTTTCGAGCACAGCCACAATATTCTTGGCGAAATTGGCTTGGGCATCGGCATCGAGAGCCGTGATCTCAGGATCCACGATGGTGAAACACACGGACGTATTGGACCGTGTTGCCGGCACCTTCGCAAGATTGGCGACCCAGGGTGTACGCTCTACGAATGCATCGAGGACAGCAAAGTTCCTGTCTGCACGCGCAACCAAACCATCAAGACCCCCGATCGACTTTCCCCAATTCAGGGCGTCGAGATAATCCTCGACGCAGAGCATTGATGGAGTGTTGATTGTCTCGCCGGCAAAAATACCCTCGATCAGTTTGCCGCCAGAAGTGAGGCGGAAAATCTTCGGCAGGGGCCATGCGGGCTTGTAGGAAAGAAGGCGCTCCACCGCACGCGGACTGAGGATCAGCATGCCGTGGGCACCTTCTCCGCCTAGGACTTTCTGCCAGGAGAAGGTGACCACGTCGAGCTTGTCGAAATCCAATCGCTGGGCAAATGCGGCAGAGGTTGCATCACAGATCGTCAGCCCCTTGCGGTCAGCAGGGATGAAGTCGCCATTGGGAACGCGCACGCCCGAGGTCGTGCCGTTCCAGGTGAAGACGACATCGCGGTCGAAATCGATTTGGGACAGGTCCGGCAGTTCGCCATAACCCGCTTCGATAATGCGGGCATCCGGGAGCTTGAGCTGTTTAACGACATCCGTCACCCAGCCGGCACCGAAGCTTTCCCACGCAACCATGTCGACGCCACGCTCACCAAGAAGCGACCAGAGGGCCATCTCAACAGCGCCAGTGTCCGAGGCGGGAACAATACCGATGCGGTATTCGGCCGGAACTTGCAGAATTTCACGGGTAAGATCAATCGCCTGCTTCAGCTTCGTCTTGCCAACCTTGGCGCGATGCGAGCGGCCAAGAGGCGCATCGGAAAGCGCGTCGAGCGACCATCCGGGACGTTTAGCACAGGGACCTGATGAAAAATTAGGGTTAGCCGGGCGCTGCGCCGGCTTCGATAGCGTCGTCATGTTTTCTCCTATCCTTACAGATAGCACGCCTCTCGTTGGGGAGAGGTGGCCCACTCCGGGAACTAGGAGAAATGTCGTTGGCAGTCAAGAAATTTGTTTGAGTGCGACACGGAAAGTCGACGAGAGCGTCCGATGAAGGTAACCGCACATCCAAACGAAAACGGCAGGAGGTAGCTCCTGCCGTTCGAAATTCACGTGCGCAATCAATCAGAAAGCGTAACGTACACCGACCTTAAAGTCATGCGACGCAATGTCTTTGAACTCGAACGGTGCATTGCGTGTGCCGACGCCATCATAGTTGTATGCCGTGGCAGTTTTGCCATCCCCAAGATCGACATAGCTGTAGCCGAGGTCAATGGTCATGCGATCGGTGGCCTTGATGCCAACGCCCGCGTGCAACGCCCAGGCAAATTCCCATTGTGATTCACTGCCTGCAAACCCGCCACCGCCGGTTATGATGTTGTCGTCAGTGAAACCGGAAATTGTGTTGCGCGATGCACCGATACCGGCACCGACATACGGGGTTATGCCGCCATACGTTCCCAGATCGGTGTAAGCATTAGCCAGGAGTAGCCATTCGGACTTCTTGGCGTGATAACTGTTCGTTGCTTCGTCGCCAGTCCCAGGGATGCCATCGGTATCATAGAAATCGAGCGCGCTGAACTCGGTCTTGCCGCGATATTGCGCCGTCACATCTGCACGGAACCAGTCATTGAACTGATAGCCGATACCGACCTGACCGGTAATGCCGGCGTCAAACTCGCCATCATTGTGCCAGCCGTGAACAACCGGATCATCGAAACCAACGTAATCCAGTTCATCGAAACGCTGATTGCTCATGCCAATGTCGCCGCGCAGATACCAGCCTCCGAAGGGCTGAACCTCGACAATGGGGGCTTCAGGCATATCTGCCGAATAGGCCGGGGCGGCACCCAGGCACAGGAGCGCTGCGCTCAGTGCAGCATAGTTGTTAAAAGTGCTCATTTCCGTTTCCCTCACAAGGCCCAAAGTGGAAGCGCAGCAATTGCTACTAAAGGTTGTAAGCCAATATGAGGGGTAAAAGTTAAATCCCGATTAACTGTGTTTCTTCACCATATCTATTAACGTTAACCAATAGAAAACAGTAACAGCCACGGCATCAAAAGCAAAAAGGGCCCGCTGCCCAGGCCCTTTTGCATTTTCAGCATAAGGTGAAAGTGTGTTGGTGCTCTAGGCGGCCGATGAAATGACCGAAATGATGTCGTTGACAACAGATTCGACCAATTTGCGGTCGTCGCCTTCCGCCATAACGCGGATCAGCGGCTCTGTGCCGGAGGGGCGGATAACCAGCCGGCCGGCATTGCCCAAACGATCGCGTGCTTCATCAATCGCGCTCTTCACTTTCTTGTTCTCCAGCGGCTTGCCACCCGTTGTGCGGACGTTCTTCAGGAGCTGTGGGACCGGCTCGAATTTGCGGCAAACCTCGCTGACCGGTTTTCCCAGCTCCTGAACCACCGCTAGAATCTGCAGAGCAGAAATCAGCCCATCGCCAGTCGTTGAATAATCCGACAGCACAATATGGCCAGACTGCTCTCCGCCAATATTGTATCCGTTGGCACGCATATGTTCGACGACATAGCGGTCGCCAACCTGCGTGCGCGCCAAGGTGAGGCCACGATCACCGAGGAAGCGCTCAAACCCAAGATTGGACATGATTGTCGCAACAACGCCGCCTCCAGCGAGACGATCGGATTCCTGCCAGGATTGCGCAATGACAGCCATAAGCTGGTCGCCATCGATAATGGCGCCGTTTTCGTCGACGATCAGCACCCGGTCGGCGTCGCCATCCAGCGCTATGCCTATATCGGCCCGCACTTCGTGCACCTTCTTGATCAATCCGAGCGGATGGGTAGAGCCGCAATCTTCGTTGATATTCGTACCATTGGGTTCATTGTTGATCGTGACGACCTCTGCACCAAGTTCCCACAAAGCAGCCGGCGCCACTTTGTAAGCCGCGCCATTCGCGCAATCGACAACGATCCGGAGCCCGGCCAGCGATATGTTCTTGGGCATCGTTCTTTTAGCGAATTCGATATAGCGGTAAATGTCGCCGTCAACACGTTTGGCTCGACCGAGCGCGTCGAAACTCGATAAACGGTCAGCCAGGTCCTCGTCCATCAACCGTTCGATTTCCAGTTCGATATCATCGGACAGCTTGAATCCGTCCGGCCCGAACAGCTTTATCCCATTGTCGTGGAACGGATTATGGGATGCTGAAATCATCACGCCTATATCAGCGCGTAACGAACGGCAAAGCATGGCCACCGCCGGCGTTGGGATCGGCCCGAGGAGAAACACGTCCATTCCAGTCGAGGTAAATCCGGCGACAAGGGCATTCTCAATCATATAGCCCGAAAGCCGAGTGTCTTTGCCGATCACAACACGATTGCGGTGTTCGCCTCGTTTGAATGCGAGCCCAACGGCCATGCCAACCTTCATCGCGATATCCGGTGTCATCGGATATGCGTTTGCCTGTCCGCGGATGCCATCAGTGCCAAAATACTTGCGAGCCATATTAGTCGTCCAATTCTATTGGCTGCTTGACTTCCGGCGGAACCGGAATGCAGCCTCGTTGTGCCCGGTGATAATCATTGCTTAGCGCAAAAGCGCTCCAATTTCACATCCCACAAATTGTGTAATCACGATAGCGATTATACTTACTTGCCATGCGTGAACAATTCGTACAAAAACGGCCGGTTCGCACCGGCCGTTTTTTGTATCATACCACAATTATGATTGCGGCTGCGGCTCAAGGCCCTTGTCCGGTTCATCACCCTTGCGTGGCTTTTTGGCCGAACCAGCTTTCGGAACTGCCGAGCCACGCGATGGCGGCGTATCATCACCAAGGTCACGGGCAGGCTTACCACCGGCCATCAACGCCTTGATTTCCTCGCCCGTCAGTGTCTCGTACTCGAGGAGACCTTCGGCTATGGCAATCCATTCCTTCTTCTTCTTGGTCAGAATGGTGCGAGCATGGTTATAGGCATCATCGATCAGCTTGCGCACCTCGGCATCGATCAGCTGCGCTGTCTCTTCGGAAACGTTCTGGGTACGCGCTACGGAGTGACCCAAAAATACCTCTTCCTGGTTCTCTCCATAAGCCACCTGGCCAAGCTTGTCGGAGAAGCCCCAACGGGTCACCATGGCTCGGGCAAGCTTGGTTGCCTGCTCGATATCAGATGAGGCGCCTGACGTGATGTTCTCCTTGCCGAATTTCAGTTCTTCGGCAATACGGCCGCCCATCATGATGGCGAGGCGTGAGATCATCCATTTATAGCTCATCGAATAACGATCTGCTTCAGGCAACTGCATGACCATGCCCAGTGCACGGCCACGTGGAATGATCGTCGCTTTGTGCAGCGGATCAGCAACTTCGACGTTCAGTGCTACGATCGCGTGGCCAGCCTCGTGATAGGCAGTCAGTTCCTTTTCTGCCTGGGTCATGGCTGTCGAGCGGCGCTCGGCACCCATCATGATCTTGTCCTTGGCATCTTCGAACTCAAGCATCGTCACAAGCCGTTTGTTACGGCGTGCAGCCATTAACGCGGCCTCGTTGACGAGGTTCATCAGATCGGCGCCGGAGAAGCCAGGCGTACCGCGTGCGAGGACTTTCAAATCGACGTTCGGTGCGAGCGGCACATTGCGTGCATGAACCTTGAGGATCTTCTCGCGGCCGATAACGTCCGGATTTGGTACAACAACCTGGCGGTCGAAGCGGCCGGGACGCAGCAGCGCGGGATCGAGCACGTCTGGACGGTTGGTCGCTGCAATGAGGATAACCCCCTCATTGGCTTCGAAGCCGTCCATCTCGACCAGCAACTGGTTCAATGTCTGCTCGCGTTCATCGTTACCACCACCGAGGCCTGCACCGCGGTGACGGCCAACCGCATCGATTTCGTCGATAAAGATGATGCAGGGCGCGTTTTTCTTGGCCTGTTCGAACATGTCGCGGACGCGGGATGCACCGACACCGACAAACATTTCGACGAAATCGGAGCCCGAAATGGTGAAGAAAGGCACATTGGCCTCGCCCGCAATAGCACGCGCCAGCAAGGTTTTACCGGTACCGGGAGGGCCAACAAGCAGCACACCGCGCGGGATACGCCCACCCAGCCGCTGGAATTTCTGCGCATCGCGCAGGAACTCAACGATCTCTTCAAGATCTTCCTTGGCTTCGTCGACGCCAGCCACGTCCTGGAACGTCACCCGGCCATGGGCCTCGGTCAAAAGCTTGGCCTTGGACTTGCCAAACCCCATGGCGCCGCGCGAGCCGCCCTGCATCTGGCGCATGAAGAAAATCCATACACCCAGAATCAGGATCATCGGCAGCCACGAAATCAACATGCCAACGAGCGATGTCGAGCCATCTGTCTCCGGCCGGGCAGCGATCTGCACATTCTTGCTTTCGAGGCGGCCAACCAGACCAGCATCTCCGGGAGAATAGGTCTGGAAGTTCGAACCGTTGTCGGAGTAAGTGCCCGTAATGCGGTTGCCGGAAATCGTCACCGATTTGACTCGGCCGCTATTCACGTCGCTGATGAACTGGGAATAGGGAACATCGCTCGATGCCGAACGCGAGGTGGGGCTTTGGAAAAGATTGAACAACGCAATCAGAAGCAAGGCGATAATCGCCCACAGTGCGAAGTTCCTGTAGTTAGGATTCATATCGGGTCCCATCAATCATAACCGCAAGGACGCGGAATTTATACGTAACATAGGTTCGAAGCATGGCCTTGCCAAGGCTGGCGTTCAAACAGAGGTCAATTCTTGTTAATCTGGTTTACAGGACAACGCTTGTAGCTTTGGGCCTGAAAGATTTCTGCAACGGATTGAGCCAGGATTTCATCATAGCCTGAAAGGATATGGTCGAACAGCGCAAGGTGCCGGGTCACGCTGATTTCCTGGGGCATATTCGGGGGCATAGCAACAATCTTGCCTCCATTCACCAGAGCTGGCCCGGACAATGCCGAACCCCGGTGGGACATGATGTGCCCGTCTTTCTTGAGAACATCCAATCCATCCGCGCCACATGCCGTGACATGGAGAGGGCAAGGCGTTTGGTTGCCGATCCGGTAGCGTCCATCCCAGACCGCGGTTTGATGCGGCTCAATTGTGATCTCCGGAAGCGATCGCATTTCGCGATAGATCAGCACACAGCCCTTTCGACGCTGGAGGATGCACCGGCTCAGGGTGATCCGCCCAGGCAGGTCGTCTGCTACAATGTGTCGTAACGCCTTGCCGCAGATGTCGGCTGCAGGTAGGAAGGAATGTCCGCCCACCATCGCAAGCAGCACGCCAATGGCCAGACGCTGCGCGTTGGCATTCTGCTGTAGCCAGCCCTCGCGGCGGATCTCCACGCGAAGTCCATCGTAGACAGTCACACAATGCCGCAAGAGTTTGGCGGATTGCTCATTCAATAACAGGCGTTGCTGAACCTTCTTGACGATTTCGTCGTGGACACGCTCGCGATCATCCTGCTCCAACGCCTTGCGTATACGCACACGCTCATACTTCGGATCGTCGTTGGAGGGATCTTCACACCAGGTAATCCCTTTCGACCCCAAATAGTTGCGCAGCGTTCCCCGCGACATCTTTAGCAGTGGCCTCACAAGCCAGATTTCCCGATCCAGCAATGTTGCGGGCGCCATCCCCGCCAAGCCCCGCTCGCTCCTTCCCTCACCTGTGCGAGATGAGCGCATGACAAACGTTTCGATCTGGTCGTCGAGCGTGTGGCCCGTAAGGATCATGTCAGTGCCTGAATCGCGGGCAGCCTCACACAGGAGGGCGTAGCGAGCGGCGCGCGCCTTCGCGGATAAACCGGTTGCGGGTTTTGGACCGGCCCAATTCAGGATGCGATGTGAGATACCGGTTTCATTGCAAAGCCTGGAGACATATCGGGCTTCTTCAGCGGATTCGGGACGAAGTCCGTGATCGATCGTCACCGCGACAATATCGGGAAAAGATGGACGTGACTTACTGAAGGCAATGAGCAGGTACAACAGTGCCAATGAGTCACTGCCTCCTGACACTGCAACGATGACGGATTTCAATCCTGTGAAATCGATCCCGTCAAAAACGCTGCCTGGATCAACACCCGGTTCAGCATTTGTTGGCGGCACGTTCATTCTTCACGCGCTCTTTGATCGCCGCAGAAATATTGGGGTAACGTGACGAGACGGATGCGAAGGTCGCGCAAGCAACTTCATGGTCACGCATCTTGGCGAGGGTCATCCCCAGCTTGAGCAGGTTCTCCGGGCTCTTTTTGGAGTCGGGAAACTGCTTGTGATTATCCAGAAAGACCGAGGCTGCTTCCTGATAACGGCCCTGTCCATAGAGGGATTCGCCAAGCCAGTAGCGTGCATCCGGGTCGGCCGGATCTTTTGGGAAGCGATCGACATGACTGCGGAACGCAACTTCCGCGCTCTTATAATCACCGGACAGGAACAACTGGTAGGCTTGGCTGTAGAGAGTCTTGGGATCATCGGTTTGCGGCAATGCGGCGACGGTCGTGTTGTCTGACATGGCCGGGTTATCGTTGGTCGTGCCACCAATTACGTTGCCATTGGCATCAAACTCGATCTGTCCAAGGTCACGCGGCTGCTCGCCAAGTTGCGGGGAATTGGAAGTATCGATTTGCGGGTCAATAGCAGCGGAATCGGTGGTGTCCGGCGACGTCATCGAGCCTGACTGGTTTGTAGCAGCGGAGGCATCGGTCGATGCCTCCCCCGTTGTCCGCGTATGTGTTGCCGACGCCACGGTGCGATTACTTTTGCCGCCTGCGTCCGATCGCTTGCCCTTCTCCAATTCCTGGAACCGGAACTCATTGTCTTCCTGTACTTTCCGCATCTGCTCCTGCATTTGCAGAAGCTGGAAGTTCAGTTCTTCGATCTTGCCCGTAAGTTGCCTGATCTGTTCTTCCAGCTGGCTGACACGAGGATCGCCGGCTTGAGCCATCAAAACCGGTGCATCGCTTGAAACGATGTCCGCTTTCGGCGCTCGCGGGAAAAACCCGCCGTCAAGACCAGCGGCATGGCTTGATCCGGTTGCCAGAAATGGCAGCACCGTCATTGCCAGTACCATTCTCTTCAGTCGTTTGTTCATTCCTTTTACCCGCCCCTGATATGGGAATTTGCAACACCGCTATGATTTACGGCAGGCCTATCTAACACGAGCAACGCGACTTCGGCCAAATTTTGTTTTGATTGAAATCAGAACAAAAAAAGCGGCCCGAAAGCCGCTTTTTCCAGGATAAATCGACCTCGGCTTAGCTGCCTGCGCCGCCCAGCACGGTGATGGCGCGGCGATTCTGCGACCAGCACGATTCGCTGTCGCAAACAGCAACCGGGCGCTCGTTGCCGTAGGACAAGGTCTTGATGCGAGCTGCCGGGACACCACGTGACGCGAGGTAGTTACGCGTTGCGGCTGCGCGGCGCTGGCCAAGGGCCAGATTGTATTCACGCGTGCCGCGCTCGTCGGCATGACCTTCAACTGTGATCGCGTAGTTCGGGTAACGCTGCAACCACTGGGCCTGCTTGGCCAGTGTCTGCTGCGCATCGGCACGAATGACGGATGAGTCGACATCGAAGAAAATGCGGTCGCCAACGTTAACCGTGAAATCCTGTGTCGAACCCGGGGTTGCGGCACCTGCTCCAAGGCCAAGATCACCGGCACTGTTAATATTTTTCTTCGAAGCACAGCCCGCAATTGCGAGAGACATGAAGAGTGCAACGACAACGGGACTGCGGGCGATCATTTCGAAGCGGCGCATAGCCTGGACTCCTTAAGAATTGAATTGTTTCGGTGAACAAGCAGTAACCATATCGAGGTTAAGGCCTGTTCAAGAAACAGGGTTAATCCACTCTTAACTCCAGGATTAACGGCGAATATCGATAGTGTACGGTGCACCCTTAAGGCATAAAATACGGCGGAAAAACGACATACGCGGCGATGTCTGGTAACACCGCCGCGTATGCACAAGGATTCGTTGCCTCATCTACGGGATCATTCGAGCAGTGGCGACCAGGCCGGATCCGAAGCCAGATTCGGGGTCTGGATCTGGCGAAGATTACGGCCAGTCAGATCGACCGTCACAAGGTGCGGACTGTTTGAACCGGGAGGCTGGCGGAAGAACATCAGCACACGGCCATTCGGGGCCCAGGTCGGGCCTTCATCATGGTAACCGCTCGATAGAATGCGTTCACCCGATCCATCGACCTTCATCACGCCAATGGAAAACTGCCCGCCGGATTGCTTGGTGAAGGCGATGAGATCGCCACGCGGAGACCAGACCGGCGTGGAGTAGGAACCATCGCCAAAGGAGATACGCTGGGGATTGGATCCATCAGCACCCATCTTGTAGATCTGGGGGCGTCCGCCACGGTCCGATTCAAAGACGACCTGGCTACCATCCGGCGAATAGGACGCGCCGGTGTCGATAGCAGACGTGCTGGTCAAACGTGTCGTCGTGCGGCTACGCAAATCCATCGTATAGACATTGGCGCTGCCATCTTCCTGCAGCAGGCTCATGACTACCTTCTGCCCATCCGGCGAGAAGCGCGGAGCAATGGTCATGCCGGGGAATTTGCCGACAAGTTCACGCTGCCCGGTTTCCAGCTGCAACAGGAAAATCTGCGGCTTGCCCTGCTCATAGGACATGTAGGTGATTTCCTGCCGGCTCGGCGAAAAGCGCGGTGTCAGGACAAGGTCCTTGCCATTGGTGAGATAGCGCACATTGGCACCATCCTGGTCCATGATCGCCAGGCGCTTGACGCGCTTTTCCTTGGTACCGGATTCATCGACAAAGACGACACGGGTATCGAAGTAGCCTTTTTCACCAGTCAGGCGCTCGTAGATCGCATCGGCGATGATGTGCGCCACGCGGCGCCAGCTGTCCGGGGAAGTGAAGAATTGCTGACCTTCCAGCTGCTGCCCGGCGAATGTATCCCACAACCGGAATTCCGCTTTCAGCCTGCCGTCGCCCTGCTTGGTTACACGTCCTGTGACAAGCGCCTGTGCATTGATAACTTTCCAGTCCTCGAAGCGCGGTGCAGCGTCAGGATTGGATATCTTCTCGATGAAAGCACCCTTTTCGATCGGAGCAAACAGACCGGACCGCTCGAGATCGGCCGCGATCACGCCAGAGATATTGGCGCCAAGCTGATCACCGGAGAGAAAATCGGTAATCGCAATTGGCAACGGCTCGACAGTACCTTTCGTAATATCGATTGTAACTTCTGCACGCGCCGGCAAGGTCGCCATCATCGCTACAGCGAGGATCGCAGCAAAGGTTGAAAGGATAATACGGAATATTTTCATCATGGCTAAGGGGCCCTCATCTGGCTGGCCAAATTAGTGTTAGAACATATCACGCGGATCGAAATTCACGGTTACGTCAGACCAGGTGTCATACTTGTCTTGTGGCAGGGAATACGGTGCGCAGCGCATGACCGCGCGACGGGCGCTCTCAATAGCGGCTCGTTGAACAGGCGAATTACCTGATCCGCTAACTTCAGGCGCACCTTCGATTTCGCCCTCTTTCGTCAACTTCATCTTGACCGTGACCTTCAGGCCCTCGGCATCTTCGGCTCCAGCGGGTACGTTCCAGCATTTCTGAATGGCACCCTTCAAAGCATCCAACTCACTCTGGCTCAGCTTGGCACCATTGCTTGGCTTGTCGGTACCCAAGGCCGCTGTGTCTGTTGATCGCTTTGCACCGCCGCCAGCCGGCTTCTGGTCGTTAAGCAGTGCCGCAACCTCATCCGCTATGCCCTTTTCCTTCGACGGAGCGGCAGCGGTTTGGGTCGGCTTTGGCTTTTCTGGTGTTTCCTTGCGGTCAGGTGTCTTCGCCGTCTGCGACGGTGGCGTTGGTTTGACCTCTGGCATTGCCACGTTTTCAGGCAGCTTGAATGTTTCTTCTGCCGGAGCGGGTTCCGGCTTGACCTCATTGATCGCCTCGGCCACCGGATCAGGTTTCACTTCCTGCTTGGGGGCGGGTTCCGGTTTCATCTCCGTGGCAGGAACTGGTACCGGCTTTGGCTCCGGCTTGACCTCAGGCTCAGGCTCGGGTTCCGGCTTTTCAACGGGCATCTCAGAAGGCTTTGGCGCTTCCGCGGCTTCAACAGGCTTGGGTTTCGGTTCTGGCGTCGGTTTGGTGGCAACGTCCGTGTCGCTGTCACCAAGATTTTGAGCTTCCGGAAGAGTTTGCGGTTTTTCCGTTGGCTTTGGCGCAGGCTTTTCAACCTTGGGTGCCTTCTTGTCGCCTTGCTGAGCCTGCGAGATGGATTCGACTGGCACAATATCGATCGGCATCGACTCAACGTCCGCAACCATTGGTGCGGGCGCGGAAAAGGACAGCAGCCCCCAGCCGAGTAATACGGCGTGGATAATAGCAGAGGATGTGATGCTGCCTCTCATTTCGATCAGCTATCCTGCTCCTGAAGACTGACGAGGCCGATATTCTTGAATCCGGAAGCGGAAATGCGGGCCATGACCTTCATGACGGCGCCATAGTCAGCGGTTTTGTCGCCACGAACAAAAATGCGCTCGTTGTAGCCGGTCTTGGCGATGGCCTGCAGTTTGGGCACGACTTCTTCAATCGGGATCTCCGTATCCTCGATGAAAATCTGCCCTTGCTGATTGACCGAAATTGTAATCGGCTTGGTGTCGGTATCGAGCGCCTTGGCCTGCGTGTCCGGCAGGTCGATCGGCACGCCGACCGTCATCAGCGGCGCTGCCACCATGAAGATGATCAGCAACACCAGCATGACGTCCACCAGCGGCGTGACGTTGATTTCGCTCATCAGCGCCTTGCTCGCTCGTCCGCGCCGGCGGCGTCCGCCTGAAGAACCGTTGTTACCTATCGACATGCCCATGGCATCAAATCCCGCAATTGCTTTATCGGTTTCCCGGACTGCTTAGGTCCGCGGCAGCTTCTCATCGATTTGCCGCGAGAGTATGGCGGAGAACTCGTCGGCAAAGCCTTCCATGCGCGCAGTCAGTTTGCCTGCATCGCTTGACAGTTTGTTGTAGGCAATAACGGCCGGAATAGCGGCAACGAGGCCGATCGCGGTTGCCAGCAGAGCCTCAGCGATACCTGGAGCGACAACCGCAAGACTTGTGGACTTTGAACCCGCAATCGCCATGAACGAGGTCATGATGCCGATAACGGTCCCGAACAGCCCGATGAAGGGTCCTGCCGAGCCGATCGTTGCAAGGAAGGTCAGCCGTGCAGCGAGATAATCGCTCTCGCGAGCCAGCGCTACATCCATCGCCTTGTCGATACGCATCTGCAATGCGATCGGCGAGCGTGCGCCCTTCTCGAAAGATTTCTTCCATTCCCGCATGGCTGCAATGAAAATGGAACCCATGCCTGTCGTCCGCTTATCACCCAGATTGCGATAAAGCTCTTCTAGAGACTGTCCGGACCAGAATATCTGCTCGAACCGATCGAAGGCGCGTTTCGCGCGGCCAAACCCGAGCGCTTTGTCGATGATGATCGCCCAGGTCCAGATGGATGCACCAAGAAGGCCCACCATCACCAGTTTGACGATAAATCCGGCCTGCCAAAATAGCCCCCACAGGGACGTATCCGATGTCTGAACGGCAACCGCTAAATTTTCCATATCCACTACCCTCGAATCCGAAAACCCGGCATGTTGACCGGGGCGCAATCGTCTCTCACTCCAGATGAGCCACGTTTTGAAACCGGATCTTTCCAGTAACCACCTGCGGCTTCTCACGGTTAATTTTGGTAAAACGAAGGCGTTAACGCGAAACACCTCGTTTGAACGCCTTTATTCATGGTTTGTTATGGTTAAGGATCAGTTATGATTCAGGCGAAAACGCCATTTTAAATTATCTGTCCTGCGATCCCGGCTTGAAGAGCTTGATCCACTCTGCAGGAAATCTTCGCGGACGGCCCGCGTCATTGACCGTGGCAGCCTCGACGGTAGCTGAAATGAGCAAGTCATCTCCGCGCTTGATGGCTTGCGCCATTTTCACGCGCGCCCCAGAGATTTCGGCGGTACGTGTCTCTACCGTCAATATTTCGTCGATGCGTGCAGCCGACCTGAAGTCGATCTCCATGCGCCGCACGATCCAAACAATACTTTCGCCAAGTTTGCCATCTGCAAGTTCTGAATGATGCACACCAAGCAGTCGCAAATAATCTGTCCGCCCCCGCTCCAGGAATTCCAGATAGCGTGCGTGGTAGACAATGCCGGAAAAATCCGTATCGGCATAATAGACACGTGCCATCAGGCGGTGCCCGACATCGGTCAGTTCTCCGGCCAGTCCGGCGGCAATCGTCGCTTGGGGATTGTTTTCTCTCATAGTCCTTCCCTTTTGCAGGGTTGACGGGCATCTTGTCCAGACCCACCGCAGGAAGGACGCCAAAGAATTGCACTTCTCATTGCTACGCGCCCTGTTCTGCATTGCTTGCTGGACTGCCGCGACCGTCGCGGCAACGGCCACGACGTTCACAATGCAACATGGTCTGAATCTCGATATTTGGACCACCTGGCCGGGACCCGAACGCTGGGATGAGGAGCCCGTGCTCGCCAACTTTCCCGAATGGCGGCAAAATGCGAACGCCAGCAATCTTCAGGATATAAGGAAAGCGGGCTTTGACTTCGTCCGAATGCCAATCGACCCAGCCATATTCCTTGAAGACGCCTCCGATAGACGGATCACAAGACTGATTGCTGAAACACTGAAGTCGGTCGATATGCTCCATGCAGTCGGGCTCAAGGTAATCGTTGATTTTCACTCGATTCCCAGTGATGTCCGCAAAGTCGGGACCAACCAGATTCTGGCGGACAAAGATTTGTTCGGCCGCTATTTGGAAGTCGCCGGACGTCTCGGCAAAGCATTGTCCGGCACGGATCCCGCAACCACCGCCTTTGAGCCGTTCAATGAGCCGGTCGTGGACTGCGATCCGACCCTCTTTCCCAAATGGCCTGCCATGCTTGAGCAGCTGCATGCGGCAGCGCGCAAGGCGATGCCCAAACACACGTTGATCCTGTCCGGTGGTTGCTGGTCCAGCGCGTTTGGATTGGCGAAAATCGATCCCGGGTCCGTTGCCGACGACAATATCATCTGGGCATTCCATACCTACGAGCCCTACGTCCTCACCCACCAGGGCGCTGATTGGACGGGTGACTCGATGAGCTATGTGGAAGGCCTGCCCTACCCGCCAGATCTGATGGGCGCTAAAGCTTTAGACGAGCGCCTCTCGATCGTCAGGAACACAATTGAAACGAAAGCACCCGAGGAACGGCGCGACGAACTGTTGACCGGGTTCAATGAGATGGCTGGCGGCGTGACAAATTACGGCATGGTTCTCGCAATGCTCAATGAACCGTTCGACAAGGCGGAAGCGTGGGGCAAGGAATACGGCATTCCCTCAAAGCGCATTTATCTCGGCGAGTTCGGCATGATCCGCCAGGAATATCGGAAGGAGTTCCGCATGCCTTCTTCGTGGCGCGCCGCCTATTTGAAGGATGTCATCACCGCCGCGGAAAAGCGCGGCTTTCCCTGGTCGGTCTGGTCATGGGGCGGCGCCTTCGGCATAACCCTTGACGATGAAAAACGGGCGTTCGACCCGGTGATCCTCAAAGGGCTCGGACTGAAGGCTCCTTAAACTCAGTCATCCTCCTGAAACAGGTTGATCTGCTGCTGGATGATTTCCGCTGGTGCATTCAGGCCCAAATGTTTCCATGCATTGGCAGTCAGAACACGTCCACGTGGGGTACGCTGGATAAAACCCTGCTGGATCAGATAGGGCTCGATAATATCCTCGATAGCGTCACGCGGTTCGGATAGACCTGCAGCGATCGTCTCGATGCCGACGGGGCCGCCACCGAAATTGTGCGCGATCATCGAAAGATACCGCCGGTCAAGCTGGTCCAGGCCAAGCGAATCCACCTCTAGCCGCAACAGGGCAGCATCGGCAGTCTCACGATCGATGCTGTCCTTGCCATCAACGATGGCGAAGTCCCGGACCCGGCGCAGCAAACGTCCAGCGATACGCGGCGTACCGCGTGCCCGGCGCGCCACTTCGAGCGCCCCGTCATCGGTCATGCCTATACCCATGATCCGCGCGCCACGCCGCACGATATGTTCCAGTTCTTCGACCGTGTAGAAGTTCAGCCGGATCGGGATGCCGAAGCGGTCACGCAACGGCGTGGTCAGAAGTCCGAGCCGCGTCGTGGCCGCTACCAACGTAAATTTGGCGAGGTCAATCTTCACGGAACGCGCAGCAGGACCCTCGCCGATGATCAGATCAAGCTGATAATCTTCCATCGCCGGATAGAGAATTTCCTCAACCGCCGGATTAAGGCGATGGATTTCATCGATGAAAAGGACGTCGTTCTCTTCGAGGTTTGTCAGAAGCGCGGCGAGATCACCCGCTTTGGCAATCACTGGCCCAGAAGTCGAACGGAAATTGACACCAAGTTCCTTGGCCATGATCTGCGCCAGCGTCGTTTTGCCGAGGCCGGGCGGTCCCACGAACAACACATGATCGAGCGCCTCGCCACGCGACTTTGCGGCCTCGATAAAGACTTTCAAATTGGCGCGCGCTGCCGCTTGACCGACAAAATCCGCAAGCGTTTGCGGGCGCAGTGTCGTATCGAGGTCTTCTCCGCGCTTGTCGGGCGTAATCAGGCGGGTTGCATCGCTCATGCGCCTGTCCTCGCATAACCGGCGTTATCAGACAACCGCATTAGCGTGACAATTCCTTCAGTCCAAGCCGGATAAGCTTGGTCGAGTCTGCGCCGTCGCCCGCATTCTTGAGGGCAGCTGCTATGGCATTGGCGGCTTGATCGCGTGAATAGCCGAGATTGGTCAGAGCCGACACCGCATCGGTCACTGGCGCTGAAGCAACGCCCTCGCCCAATTCCTGTTTCAGCCCGATTGTCCCTGACGCCTCGCCGGCAAAGGCAGGAGCCTTATTCTTGAGTTCCGTGACGATGCGCTCGGCAACCCGCTTGCCAACACCCGGTGCACGGCTGACCATCGCAATATCGCGCAGCGCGATGGCATTGGCGAGATCGGACGGGGTAAGCGTACCCAGCACACTCAACGCTACCTTGGCGCCGATGCCCTGAACGCTTTGCAGCAGGCGGAACCATTCGCGTTCGAGGGCAGTACCGAAGCCAAAAAGCCGTATCAGATCTTCACGAACATAGGTTTCGATAAGCAGTGCCACCGCTTCGCCCGGCCCTGGCAAATTGGAGAGTGTCCGCGCCGAGCAATAGGCAACGTAGCCAACGCCATGCACATCGACGATGACATGGTCCTCGCCGATCTCGTCCACTGTACCCTTCAGTTTCCCGATCATAGTGCCGCCAGTTTCCGTTCGATCGCGATGCGCCCGATCGCGCTTTGCCGATGATGCGCGTGGCAAATGGCAACAGCAAGTGCATCGGCGGCGTCGTCAGTGTCGAACGTCGCCTTGGGCATCAAGACTTTCACCATCATATGGATTTGCTGCTTTTCACCATGCCCCACCCCGATCACGGCTTTTTTTACTGCATTCGGGGCGTATTCAGCGACCTGCAGTCCCGCAAGCGCTGGGACCAGCAAGGCAATTCCGCGGGCTTGGCCGAGTTTGAGCGTGGCAGTCGCATCCTTATTGACGAAGGTGTGCTCAACTGCCGACTCGTGCGGCATCAGTTCGTGGATCACTGCGGCCAAGCCGTCATGCAACTGGCAAAGCCGGGAGGCAAGATCGAGCTTGGCATCGGAAAGGATTGTGCCGGCGGCCACGAAGCGCAATGAGTTGCCCAGCGTCTCGATGATACCCCAGCCGGTACGCCGAAGCCCGGGATCAATGCCAATGATGCGAATCGCTTCTTTCATGCCGAGACCTTATCCATGTGTCATGCATGTTGACAGCAGAAAGGTGAACAAAAGAGAAACAAATGCGAGTGATCGAAAGATTGAACTCAACGATGGCTGAACGCCGTCGCAAGCAACGTAATCTGATCAGAGACCGGATTGGCTGAAAGCACCCGCCTTTGCTCAGGTCCTGTCCGTTCATTGTAGATTTCATCGTCCATCTGACGAACGCGGGCCTGCAGACGCAAGGACCGATGCACGATATCGCAATAGGAAAGCGGGATTTCATTCCAGCCAGCTACCGTCTCAGGCGCCGAGTCCGTGTCGAGGCGGACCTTGGCCTTTTCCGAAAGCACCTGCTCAAGGGTCATCTCACCGCTGCGCGACGCGCGCTGTAGAAGCAGCCAGGATGCGACTTGCATCAACCGCGTTGTCAAACGCATCGATTCGGCCGCATAGAGGGTTGCAGCGGTTCGGGACAAACGCCTTGCTTCCTCACGGCCCTCGCCATCGAGATAGAATGCGGCTTCTTCCACGAGGCTCATACCTTCATCGTAAAGGTAATTGAAGCTCTCCGAGCGGACCATGCGCTCTGCGAGCCGTATCGTGTTGTCCACGTGGAATTCCTGTTCAGCCATCATATGCCCTGTTACCTAAATGCGCTGCCACAATCCGCAATTTTGCCAAAGCAGTACCCCCTTACTGGAACAGCAAGCTGAGCACCACAACAGTCGGCGGGCAGTATTCCCCAGCAACCTGCCTGCATCCTCACATGAGCGCAAGTTTATCCTTAATAAAGGGTTAACGGCAGGGTCGACGAAAAGATATGAACATAAAAAAAGAGCCGCAAAACATGGCGGCTCTCAGGAGTCTAACAGGGAGGCGTCAAACAAAGTGGCCAAACCACTTGGTAAGAATCCAGAAAACTGGATGATCAATTTATAGATTGTAATGCTTAACGATTGGTTAACGCTGACAATCAAGTTGAGGACACTTCTCTGCTTTCCACGGTCATTCCTTCGGTAAGGGGTGTTTGGGCCAATCCAGCGTGACGTCAGCTTGGACGGGACGGTCGAGATAAGTGGAGAGGACGACATAGCTGCGCGAGGCGGTCACGCCTGGGATTACATAGAGTTGTAAGAGAAGATGCTCCAGTGCCTGCGGACCCTGCGTGCGAACTTTCAGGATCATTCCGGTGTCGCCGGCGACCGAGTGCATTTCCTCTACCTCTGGAAATTCCCCCATGCGCATGAGCCGCTCGCTCTTGCCCCAGCCGGTCGTATCCACGTGAACAAAGGCGAGAAGCGGTTTACCTACCGACTCGCCATCAAGCCGCGCTGTGACGGATTCGATAACTCCGGCGCTACGCAAGCGCTTGACCCGTTCGAAGACCGCAGGCGCCGAGAGTCCCGCCCTTTCGCCGATCCGCGCATAGCTCAGGCCTGCATCCTCGACGAGCGCGCCTAATATCTTTCGGTCGAAAGCGTCGAGCACCAGTTTCGCCTTCCGTTTACCTCGAACGTCATTCGTATCTTCTTTCAAAGCGCGGTTTTTCCTTGTAACAGAATCTCCTTCAGCATTATCAATCTATCTCAGAAAGAATATCTGCAAAAAGGGAAAAACGCCGTGCAACATATCGTTCATGATCCCATCGAGAGAATCTACCCCACAACGCCCGACTATGTGCACGCCTTGGAGATCCGCAATCCGGAGCGAATCATCTACCTAAGCGGCACGATGGGCCTCGACGCCGCCGGGGCAGCAGGTACTGATCTTGCTCAACAGTTGGAACTGGTCTGGTCGAACATTCGCACGATCCTCGCGTCGGCAGGGATGACCGTCGCCAATATCGTCAGGGTCACGAGCTATTTGCGTGACGCGGCCTTCGCTATGGACAACCAGAATGCCCGTGTCGACGCTCTCGAGGGAATCATCGTTCCTACAACAGCAATCGTGGTTCAAACCCTAGCGGACGACTGGCTCGTCGAGCTTGAGATCGTCGCCGCAGCGTGACGACATGAAGCCTACCCGTCCGAGAGCAGTTTGGCCCGTTTACGTAATTCGAACTTCTGGATCTTTCCCGTAGAAGTCTTCGGAATAGATTCGAATAGCACGTGCCGGGGGCATTTGAACTTTGCCAGCAATTTGCGGCAATGCGCGATGAGCTCTTCCTCGCTGGCTTCATGCCCCGGCTTCAGCTCCACGAAGGCCAGCGGCGTTTCGCCCCATTTGTCATCGGGCCGGGCCACCACGGCACAGGCACTGACCGCTGGGAATTTGTAGATGGCATCTTCGACTTCGATGGACGAAATGTTCTCACCGCCCGAAATGATAATGTCCTTTGACCGGTCTTTGAGCTGGATGTAGCCGTCCGGGTGCATCACCCCCAGATCGCCAGAGTGAAACCATCCTCCAGCGAAGGCCTCGTCGCTGGCTTGACGGTTCTTCAGATAACCCTTCATAACAATATTACCCCGGAACATCACTTCGCCGATCGTTTCACCATCCGCAGTTACCGGCTGCATGGTTTCGGGGTCGAGAACCGCAAGATCCTCCAGCGCGGCATAGCGCACGCCCTGACGCGCCTTCTTGGCCGTCCGCGATGGCGTTTCAAGCACGTCCCATTCATCCTGCCATTCGTTCACAACCGCGGGCCCGTAAGTCTCAGTAAGTCCATAAAGATGGGTAACGGCAAATCCCGCATCCGCCATACCGGCAAGAATTGATTCCGGCGGCGGTGCGGCGGCCGTGTTGAATGTCACCGTTTGCGGAAATGTGCGCTTGTCGGATGCTGGGGCATTGATCAGTGTCGACATAACAATCGGCGCGCCGCACAGATGGGTGACGCCGTGATCGGCAATCGACTCATATATCTGCTTTGCCCTCACCCAGCGCAGACATACGTGCGTTCCGAACTGCAGTGCCAATGTCCAGGGAAAACACCAGCCGTTGCAGTGGAACATCGGCAGCGTCCATAGATAGACCGGATACCGCCCCATACCTGAAGCGATGATATTGCCATAGCCCATCAGCGCGGCACCTCGATGATGATAGACTACTCCTTTCGGATTGCCTGTCGTACCGGAGGTGTAATTGAGTGTAATGGCATCCCATTCATCGTCGGGCATCGACCACGCATGGTCAGGATCACCGGACTCGATAAACGCATTGTAATCTAAATCGCCAATGCGCTCCCCCTGTGGATAGGGCGCATCGGCCGGATATTGGTCATCTACAAAATCGATGACCGTTGGCTGGACCTTGGCAAGCTTCAACGCCTCGCGAAAGACCGTCGAAAATTCGCTGTCTACAATTGCGAGCTTGGTTTCGGCATGGTCGAGTTGAAACGCAATGACTGCCGCATCAAGCCGTGTGTTCAGGGAATGCAGGACAGCCTTTGTCATGGGTACGCCGAAATGCGCCTCCAGCATAGGAGGTGTATTTGAAAGCATAACAGTGACAGTGTCGCCCTTGCCAATGCCCTGCCGGGCGAGTGCGGATGCGAGCTGGCACGCTCGCCGATAGAAGGTCCCGTAATCTCTGTGTTGCGAGCCGTGGATGATCGCTGTTCGACTGGGATAGACCCTGGCCGCACGCTCAAGATACGACAATGGCGTCAACGGTTGATGATTTGCCGCACAACGCTCCAAATCCTGGTCAAAGATTCCACCCATACACGCCTCCCAACGCGATCATTGTTCAAGCTTAAACCATGCTCACGAAGCGAGGCCACCGATTTCTCGAATGCGAAAAGAAAAGCCCGCACAAGGCGGGCTGATGCGCGACCCTCAGAGGGGCTATCAGGAGGCCACAGCTCTCGTCGGAGGCGTCATATTGGCCGCCGCAACAGGTCTGCCAGTGACCACTGATTTCGGCTTTGTAAGCTGCTGAACCGGGCGCCCCCAACCGATGCGCGGCAGCCATTCGAGATAGTAAGCCAAGGCAAATTGCGCCATGATTCCGCTGGCGATGAGCAACGTGTCATCCAAAAGACCGCCAGGATTCATGACCTTTACCACCTGTGCCACCATGGCAAGGATAGTGCCTGCTACGAATACCGGCAGGGAGTGTTTGCCGAGGAGCGCCAGTGGGTGATCAACTGATGTGCGCGCCAGGTTAGAGATTGCCGGCACGGAAACGATGACATAAGCAAGGGCAAGCACATGGGCAAGCCGTGTAAGCGACAGGAAAGTCTTGTCGAAACCGGTAACGACCATCGGCAGACCGAGCGACGTATCGATACCCCATAGCGGCCATCGAACCCAGACCAGCGCGATCAGGATATAGGCAACCGAGAGGCCGAACAGATACTTGTTGAAAGCAATGCTGCCGCCGCGCCGCACATGCATGATTCCGGCGATACCGATGACGAACAGGAACTGCCACGACAATGGATTGAGGAACCACACTCCGTCTGTTGGATAGTTTGGTGGCGCGATCTGGTAGACCCCGGAAACCAGCCACAGAATGCCCGAAAGCGTGACCATCGCCGTAATGCTGAAGCTGGCGACCATGAGAAACAGCGGCAGCATCAGTAACAGCACGCCATACATTGAAAGAATATTGTTGTAGCCAAGTTGATGACCCATTGTGGCGAGGCCGATAAAGGCCTTGGCCGGTTCATCGACAAGCGGACCTATATTGATGAAGGACATGAAATCGGGACGCTTCAGATAGATTCCCGCTGCGCAAAAGATCGCCAAAGTCGCGATTGTCGTCAGGATATGGGTGCAATAGAGCGTAGCAGCCCTCCGCCACGCCTTGAGCGTTATCAGGAATCGGGTGCCGCTTTCGAATTTGGAGCCGTAGGCAAGTCCGACCGCAATGCCGGAAATCAACACAAACGCCTCGGCTGAATCCGAAAAGCCGAAGTTCTTATGGGTCAGGTTCTCGAAAACCGTGCCTGGAATATGATTGATGAAGATCGTCAGGAGAGCCAACGCTCGGAAAACATCGATACGGGTATCCCGCTGTTTCAGCTGAGTCTGTGTCATAGCGTTCACCGATATCCTGTCATGCAAATTCAATTTCGCTCCCGGCCTCGATGGAAGCGACTCGCTTGGGCGGTAGTGAGTTGGTAATGTTGACATAGGGCAAAAGTTGCGTTTCGCCCGATCAACTTTCGTTGAAAATTATAACAGGCTGAGGATTCCGTCATAGGTCAGCTTCAATCCCATGAGCAGGATCATCACGTACATGAACGGATAAAACACCTCAGCGCGCATGCGTTTTACGATCCAGGCACCAGCGAAAGTGGCTAGTGGGGCAAGCGGCACCAAGACAGCCGATGCCTGCAGATTCGCCGTATCGAATTGACCGAGCGCAAAATATGGGATGACCTTCACAGCATTGATGATGGCAAAGAAAATCACGCTGGTTCCGTTGTAGATTCTGGGGTCCTGGCGAAGCGGCAAGGCGTAGACCTGATAGGGCGGACCACCCGCATGCGCCACGAAACTTGTGAAGCCGGCAATCGTGGACCAAAATGTTGCGGCTCCCGCGTTATGCGGTTGCGCGATCGCGCGCTTGGCAGCACTCACAAATACATACCGCGCAAAAAACACGATCGCGATGACGCCGACAATCAGCTTCACCATGTCATCGGTGACAATCGAGGCGGTGAGCCAGCCTATCCCAACACCGAGCAGACCGCCCGGTAACATCAGCTTCAGAGTTTTGGCATCGCGATATCCGCGCCACGACCAGAGACTTGCCACATCCATGATAATCAGGATCGGCAGCATAATCGCTGCCGCCTGGACCGGCGGCATGACCAGCGCCATCAGCGGTACGCCAACTTGACCCATGGCACCGCCAAGGCCGCCCTTGGAAAGCCCGATCAGAATCGTGGCTGGAACGGCGGCAGCGTAGAACCATGGGTTCATCAGGAGATCAGGCATAGTGGGAGAATCCGGCAGGAGAGGACCCAAGAGCAAGTTCCGACCAGATGGACGCGTTGTGCCGGAGGGAATTCGCTCAGATGCTTTAACCCCACTCAGGCTAATTGAAAAATGCTTTTTGGAATTGTGCCCCGATTTGATACACAAAGCATTGAACACGCAAGAAGGAGAAGATGTCTGTTCGAGGAGGGACTATTCAAACCACCCGCCATCCTCTATGCCCGAATTCCATCACGATTGCCCATTCTATAGAGAACGATTGTAAGGTTGCAGCCCATGAACGCCCATTCAACACCCCAACGCTGCCGCATCGTTCTGATTGCGCCTCCGGCCACAAGTGCGGACGAACTCGCGAGGCGGCTTGGGGATGCGTTGTCGGGCGGCGATGTCGCATCAGTCTTGCTGCCAGCTTACGAAGCGGATGAGACCCTGTTTCAAACCATCGCCGAGGCTGCAGTTCCGGTTATCCAGAATGCCGGCGCAGCAGCCATAATCGTCGGTAACACCCAGATCGCTGGTCGAGTCAAAGCAGATGGTTTGCACATTGAGGGAGCTGTCGCGGACATCGCCGGCAACGTCGAACGCTTTTCACCGAAGCTGATTGTCGGAACCGGCAACATCAAGAATCGCCATACAGCGCTTGAAATTGGCGAAGCACAGCCCGACTATGTCCTTTTCGGCAAAATTGGCGCGGACACCAAGCCGGACGCTCATCCGCGCAATGTTGAACTCGCCGATTGGTGGGCATCAATGGTTGAGATTCCCTGCATTATCCAGGCGGGCAATACGCTGGAAAGCATTCCCGAGGCTGCCATGACGGGCGCCGAATTCATCGCGCTCGGTGCGGCGGTATTTGATGCGAAGGATCCGGCGGTTGCTATCAAGGAAGCCAACAGGCTTCTCGATGAGCACGCACCGAGATTTGAGGAATAAAGGTTGATGGCAGTGCTTCCTGGAAATCTTCGATCCATTCTAGCAGCGACGTTGACAGCCCTACCTATCATGGCGCCGCCGACGTTTGCCCAGACCACGGAAGCACCAGCTACGGCCGAACCGGCAAAACCAGCGATGATGCCCCCTCCTCCGGCCGCGGTTACCCCGGCGAAGCCTGACTCGCCAGAAACCACAGCAAAGCAGGACAAGCCCAAATCTCCGGGCGACCCCGCGCTAGAGGCCGTCAACCCCACACGTTTCGGCAAGGCGCCCGCTGATGAAGCTTTCGGCGCGTATCAACGGGGCCTCTACAAGACCGCTTACAATCTGGCTTTGCCCCGCGCCGAAGCCGGCGATGGCGCCGCGCAAATCCTGCTCGCCGAAATACTGGCGCGGGGTCTTGGCATGCCGGTCAATATGACAGAATCGGCGAAATGGTATGGCAAAGCTGCTGAACAGGGAATCCCGGAAGCGCAGTTCCGCTATGCAGCAATCCTGTTTCAAGGCAGATACGCGCCGAAGGATCCCAAGAAGGCGAAAGAACTGACGAAGGCCGCCGCAGAAGCCGGAAATGCCGCGGCACAGTTCAATTATGGGCAGATCCTGATGCAGGAGCGTCCAGGGCCTGCCGGTGTCGAAAATGCCTACCCCTGGTTCCAGAAGGCGGCCGAAAAGGGGTTGCCTGATGGCGAGTATGCAGTCAGCCAAGTGCTTGCCAACGGCACTCCGACCATTCCTCGCGACATGGCGAAGGCAAGACTTTATCTCATCAAGGCTGCAATCAAGGGTTACGACACTGCCCAGCTTGACCTCGGTAGCTGGCTTGTTGCCGGCCTTGGTGGCCCACACGAGTACAAGGCGGGCTTCGGGTGGATGTTGCGCGCAGCGACCGGCGGGAATGTTGCGGCTCAAGCGCGGCTTGCCAAGCTTTACCGTGACGGTATTGGCGTGGAAGGAGATTCAATCAAAGCCGCCGCCTGGTACATCGTTGCCAAGCGCGCTGGGCTGAACGATCCGGATCTCGACTCGTTCATGGATGGCCTCGACGATGCGCAAAAACAAGCAGCAATCGCGGAGGCGAACAAACTGCAGTGAGGCGACCTGTAATCGGGCTTGTTCCGACACACAACGACAAATGACCAAAGGAATGGAATTGAAAATGCCGCTGATTAACCGTGCTCATGAAATGCAACAACACGTGGCCGAGTGGCGCCACCACCTGCACGAGAATCCGGAAATTCTTTACGACGTGCACCAAACGTCGGCCTTCGTTGCGGAAAAGCTGCGGGAATTCGGTTGCGATACCATCGAGACGGGCATCGGGCAAACCGGAGTTGTTGGACTTGTTCGTGGACGCCATGGTGAGGGTCCTGTAATCGGCTTTCGCGCTGACATGGACGCCCTTCCGATAACCGAAGCAAGCGGCAAACCCTGGGCGTCGAAGACCCTGGGCAAGATGCATGCATGCGGTCACGATGGCCATACAGCCATGTTGCTGGGAGCGGCGCAATACCTTGCGGAAACACGTAATTTCAGGGGTACGATTGTCCTTATCTTCCAGCCTGCCGAAGAGGGCGGTGCTGGCGCGAGAGCCATGATTGATGATGGCCTGATGGACCGTTTCGCGATTGGCGAGGTCTACGGCATGCACAATGCGCCGGGTCTTCCCGTAGGCCAATTCGCGACCCGCAAAGGTTCGATCATGGCAGCAACCAACGAGTTTGAAATTACAGTCACAGGACGCAGCGGTCATGCCGCCAAGCCGCACACCGCGATCGACCCCGTGGTGATTTCAGCCCACATTATCCTTGCCCTCCAATCAATCGTTTCCCGCGAAACGGATCCCTTGAAGGCGCTTGTCGTTTCGGTGACGCAGCTCAATGGCGGCGACGCGACCAACGTGATCCCCGATGTCATCAAGCTCGGTGGCACCGTCCGCACCCTTGTACCGGAGATCAGGGAGTTCGCACAAAAGCGGCTGACGGAGATTGTTGAGTCGACTGCCGCCGTCTTCGGAGGCAAGGCGGAAGTGGTTTACCACCAGGGCTATCCAGTGACATTCAATCACGATCGCGAAACGGACTTTGCCATCGGCATCGCTCAAACCATCGTTGGAGAGGCCGCCGTCAACACAACCATGCCGCCTGTAATGGGCGCTGAGGACTTTTCCTATATGCTGGAGAGCCGCCCCGGAGCATTTGTTTTCCTCGGCAATGGCGATACGCCTGGCCTGCACAATTCGGCCTATGATTTCAATGATGATGCCATCCCCTACGGGATCAGCTATTGGGTTTCGCTGGCTGAAACTGCACTTGCCGCTTGAGGATCGGCGCGAGCTGCCAAGAGATAGCGCAAGCCTGTTTTTGCGCTTTCTCTTGCCTATCGCGCGAATTTGTGGTCTTGGAGGCGCCAATATTGGCCTCGCCGTGAAAATCGGCGCCAATTTTCCAACTCCAATCCGGATAGACAAATGAAAATCAACGGTAATGAAATCCGTCCAGGCAATGTGATCGAGCACGATGGCAGCCTCTGGGTCGCCGTCAAGACCAATGCCGTAAAGCCCGGCAAGGGTGGCGCATACAATCAGGTTGAACTGAAGAACCTTCTCAATGGAACCAAGCTCAACGAGCGCTTCCGGGCCGCCGAGACCGTGGAAAAAGTCCGACTCGAACAGAAGGATTTCTCCTTCCTCTATGAGCAGGGCGAAGCTCTGATTTTCATGGACACCGACAGTTACGAACAACTGGAGTTGCAGAAGGAATTCGTCGGCGATCGCGCGGCATTCCTGCAGGACGGCATGATGGTCACGGTCGAACTCTATGACGAACGACCCATTGGCATTTCGCTGCCTGATCAGGTGACGTTGGCGATCACCGAAGCCGACCCCGTTGTCAAGGGCCAAACTGCCGCGTCTTCCTACAAGCCGGCCGTCCTCGAAAACGGTATCCGCGTTCTCGTTCCGCCGTTCATTTCCTCGGGCGAGCGTATCATCGTCGATACCAACGAACTGACCTACATCCGCCGCGCCGACTGAGCGGCTTGGGCGCCGTCCTTTCGGCGCCCATTCTTTGACTTTACGGAGAAATAAACCGAAATGGCGCGTTCAGCGATTCTCAATGTAATGGTGCAGGCTGCCATGAAGGCAGGCCGCTCCCTGGCGCGCGATTTTGGCGAAGTACAAAATCTGCAGGTATCCTTAAAAGGCCCGGGCGACTATGTCAGCCAGGCTGACAAGAAGGCCGAGGAAATCATCCATGCCGAGCTGCGCCGGGCTCGACCCGACTACAGTTTCCTGATGGAAGAATCCGGTGTGATCGAGGGTAGCGACAGCCAACACCGCTGGTTGGTCGATCCGCTCGATGGCACGACCAATTTCCTGCACGGGATTCCGATCTTCGGCGTTTCGATCGCACTCGAACGCCAGGGGCAGATCGTAGCGGGTGTGATCTTCAATCCGGCCATGGACGAACTCTACACGGCCGAACGTGGTGGCGGTGCTTTCCTTAACGATCGCCGTCTGCGCGTTGCCGGCCGCGCCAAGCTGGTGGATGCCGTCATTGGCACGGGTGTTCCCCACCTCGGGCGAGGACACCATGGCAATTATCTCGTCGAGCTGCGCAATGTCATGGGTGAAGTGTCCGGCGTGCGCCGCATGGGCGCCGCGGCGCTCGATCTCGCCTATGTCGCCGCCGGACGTCTGGACGGCTTCTGGGAAAGCGGCCTTTCGCCATGGGATATCGGCGCCGGTATCATCATGGTCCGCGAGGCTGGCGGCTTCATCACCGATCTTGATGGCGGCCAGGATGTCGTTGAAAGCAAGACCATCGTTGCCGGCAATGAAGCCATCCAGCGCGCCCTTCTGAAGACGCTTAAGAAGCCAGTCTAATCAGGCATATCCGCAAGTCCGGTTGCATATTGTCCAAACAGAACAAATTCAACCGTTGCCCCATTGCACTTCCATTTTCACCACGAATTCGGTTAGGGTCGCAAAACCGATTTGGGTGATGCGGAGACGATGCAATGACTGATTTCAGTTCGACCCGCCAGGGTATGGACGGCGATGATTATGATCCTTACCGGCTCTCCAGCCCACGGTTCGTTCTTTTGTCCATGGCGATCTTCCTGGCGATCGTCGCTTTTCTGGCCGCGATCCTCTTTCGTCAGATTCACGGCTTCTTTGTCACCAATCCCGGGCTCAACAGCCTGATAATCGGCGTCCTTGTGGTGGGTATTCTCCTGGGCTTTGGGCAGGTTATTCGTCTTTTCCCGGAAGTTCGTTGGGTCAACTCGTTCCGCCAGGGCAACAACGATCCCAATGCCCGCCCCATCATGCTTGCGCCCATGCGTGCCTTGATCGGGCGACGCCAATCAATGGCGCTTTCGACCAGCGCGATGCGCTCGATGCTGGATTCGATCGCCTCGCGTCTTGATGAAACCCGCGACATCTCGCGATATCTGATCGGCCTGTTGGTGTTTCTAGGTCTGCTCGGCACATTTTGGGGTCTTCTCGAAACCATTGGTTCCATAGGTCAGACGATCCAGTCACTCGACCCGCGCGCGGGCGATGCCAACAGCGTCCTCGACTCACTGAAGGCAGGTTTGCAGTCTCCGCTCCGCGGTATGGGAACGGCCTTTTCATCGTCACTCTTCGGTCTTTCTGGCTCGCTGATCCTGGGCTTTCTCGATCTGCAGGCCGGCAGGGCGCAGAACCGTTTCTACACAGAGCTGGAAAATTGGTTGTCCAGCGTCACCGACCTTGGCTCTGATCTGCATGCGCTTGACGCTGCCAGCAGCGGTACATCCGACGAGTTGAAGGCCTTGTCCGAACGCCTTCAGAATATCCAAGAGACTGGCGGTTCGAGCCAACGCACTACCGCTGCCTTGGCGAGCCTGGCGGAAGGCATTCAGGGCCTTGTGAAGAACATGCGAACTGAGCAGCAGATGATGCGCGATTGGGTTGAGAAGCAGGCCGATGAGCAGAAGTCCATTCGGCAGACGCTTGCCAAATTGGGAGATGCAATCTCCCGTGATAAGGCGAACTAGCAATGGCTCTCGTCCGCAACCGTAAGGCCATCCGTCATGTCGATTATTGGCCAGGTTTCGTCGACGCACTATCGACCCTGCTGCTGTCGATCATGTTTCTGTTGTCGGTTTTCGTGCTGGCACAGTTCCTCTTGAGTCAGGAAATCACTGGCAAGGACGCTGTCCTCAATCGACTCAACTCGCAGATCAACGAACTCACACAGCTCCTGTCGCTCGAGCAGGGTAACAAGCAGGATCTGGAAGATACGATCGCCAATCTTCAGGCATCACTCACAAGTGCACAGAATGAGCAGTCCCGTCTGCAGTCCTTGCTGTCCCAGGGCGCGGGCGCGGGTGCCGCCGCCGAAGGGAAGATCAGTGAGCTCTCCACCGGCCTTGAGAACGAAAAACAGATCAGCGCCCGCGCCCTTTCGCAGGTTGAAATTCTCAACCAGCAGATCATGGCTTTACGCAAGCAGATTGGCGCCCTTGAAGAGGCCCTCAATGCCTCTGAAACACGAGACAAGGAATCCAATACCAAGATTGCCGACCTCGGCAAGCGGTTGAATGTGGCCTTGGCGCAGCGTGTGCAGGAACTTAATCGCTACAGGTCCGATTTCTTCGGCCGTCTGCGCGAAATCCTCTCCGACCGCGAAAACATCCGCATAGTCGGCGATCGTTTCGTGTTCCAGTCCGAAGTGCTTTTTCCTTCCGGCACAGCCGTTTTGAACGAAGCTGGTTCGGAGGAAATGAAAAAACTCGCCGTTGCCCTGATTGATTTGCAGAAGGAAATTCCCGACGAGATCAACTGGGTTCTGCGCGTCGACGGTCACACCGATAATGTCGCTCTTTCCGGAACCGGCCAGTTTAAGGACAACTGGGAACTCTCCTCGGCACGAGCCATTTCAGTGGTCAAGTTTCTGATCGCAAATGGTGTTCCCGCAAACCGCCTGGTCGCAGCTGGTTTCGGTGAGTTTCAACCGCTTGAGCCAGGGGACACGCCAGAGGTTCGCGCACGCAACCGCCGCATCGAGCTGAAATTGACCGAGCGCTGATACTTAAGCGTAGACCAGCGCCAGCAGGGCCAGCAGTGCAGGAAGCGCTTGCACGTATAGGATCTTCCGGCTGACTGTCAGTGCGCCAAAAATCCCGGCGGCAATCACGCAGCCGAGAAAAAACGCCTTGATCGCAAACCCGGCCTCGCCGAGCCACAGGCCCCAGACCAGTCCTGCAACCAGAAAACCGTTGTACAGCCCCTGGTTCATGGCGAGCGCCTTGGAGGCGGCGGCGAATTCCGGTGTCAACCTGAAGGTCTTCCGGCCCAGCGGCTTATCCCAAGCGATCATTTCCAGATACATGAAATAGAGGTGAAGCAGCGCCACCAAACCCGTCAGAACATTCGCAATCATTGCCGGCACTTCTCCTGACTATGAACCAAAGCATTGAAAGATTCGAATGCGAATGGGTAGAGAATTATTCGGCTGCCCCCATGAATGCATTTGCGCCTGCTTCAAATTGCAGTTTGGCAAGGCTAGCGTAGATCCCGTCCTTCTTGACCAGCGTCTGGTGTGTTCCCTCCTCGACGATACGGCCATCCTCCATGACAAGAATGCGGTCGGCACGCAGCACCGTCGCGAGGCGATGAGCTATTACCAGTGTGGTCCTGCCCTCCATCAAATGATCCAGCGCCTTTTGCACCAGCATCTCACTTTCAGCGTCGAGCGCAGAGGTTGCTTCATCGAGCAGCAGGATTGGCGCATCGCGCAGGATAGCGCGGGCGATAGCGATACGCTGGCGCTGGCCCCCGGACAATGTCACGCCACGCTCGCCGACCTGTGTGTCGTAGCCATGATCGAGAGCCATGATGAAGTCATGCGCGAGCGCCGCTTTGGCAGCACTTTCTATGTCGGCATCATTGGCGCCTGGCCGGCCAAAACCGATATTGTCGCGGGCACTGGCGGCAAAGATCGTCGTATCCTGCGGAACGATGGCAATACGCGACCGCACATCCGAGGGATCGGCTTGGCGAAGGTCAACCCCGTCCACCCGGATGCAGCCGGAGACCGGATCGTAATAGCGCAACAGCAGCGAAAACACGGTGCTCTTGCCAGCACCGGATGGTCCGACAATCGCGACTGTCTCGCCGGGCTGAACGATGAAATCGAGACCCTTCAATGCGGGCGCATTGGGTCGTGTCGGGTAGTTGAACCGCACATCCTCGAAATGGACGGAGCCAACCGGCGGCTGAGGCAATGCGAGGGGATTGGCCGGCGCGGTAATGGCAGGTACTTCGGCAAGTATCTCCATCAATCGTTCCGCAGCGCCCGACGCCTGGCTGAGTTCGCCCCACACCTCAGACAGCGCGCCCAGCGCACCCGCTGCAAACACTGAATAAAGCAGGAACTGGCCAAGCGTCCCGGGCGTAATGGCACCGGAAAGGACATCGCGCGAACCAAACCAGAGGACTGCGACCACGCTGGAAAAGATCATGAAGATGGCGAAGGCTGTCAGGATCGCCCTCGCCTTCACCGAGGCTCGCGCAGCAAGAAAGGCATCATCGACCGAAGCGGCAAACCGACCCGTTGCCAGCTTTTCGTTGGTGAAGGCCTGCAGCGTACGCACCGAGACGATGGATTCACTCGCATAAGCGGTAGCATGCGCCAACATGTCCTGCGCGGCACGCGAGCGTCGCCGGACCGACCGACCGAATGCAACCAGTGGAATGATGATCAACGGGATGGCAGCGATCACGAGGCCCGACAGTTTGGGGCTTGTGACGATCATCATCACGATCGCGCCGAAGGCGAGAATGAGATTGCGCAGCGCAACGGATGCAGTCGCGCCTACCGCGGATTTGATCTGCGTCGTGTCAGCCGTCAGCCGCGAGACAATCTCACCCGATTGCGTACTGTCGAAGAACGCAGGCGAAAGTCTTGTCAGATGGGTAAACACATCCCGGCGTAGATCTGAGACAATCCGCTCGCCGAGTGTGATGACAAAATAGTAACGGCCGGCGGAAGCGATGGCGAGCAGCGCAGCAAGCAGAACCAGCATGCCGAAGTAATTGTTGATGAATGCCCCGTTCGCGCCGGTAAAGCCGTGATCGATCATCCGGCGAACGGCGAGCGGCAGTATCAGTGTCGTCACAGCCGCGAGGATCAGCGACACCATTGCCCCGGCCATCATACCCTTGTAGCGGGACATATATGGGAAGATGCGGCGCAGCGGTTTCAATGAGCGCCGCTTCCTGTCCGCTTCTTCAAAAGCCATATCGGCCATTGTCTCTGTCTTCCTCACATCGCTTTGCGACTTTGCGGCCAGACGGCCTTGTTATTGCTTGAAGGCTGATGTATAGGCTCGCCAACAGTTTTGGAAGCCCACGCCCCTGTGACGTTTGGCTTCATCTCTACCAATCGGCTCCCGACCGGCATACCACATCGTCCGTGGCTCTGGTTTTGTGCCCTCTAGTTTAGGACAATACAGATGAAAGCCAATATTCATCCCGACTATCACACCATCAAAGTCGTCATGACCGATGGTACGGAATATATGACCCGCTCTACCTGGGGCAAGGAAGGCGATACGATGAACCTCGATATCGACCCATCTACCCATCCGGCATGGACCGGTGGTTCGCAGCAGCTGACCGACCGCGGTGGCCGCGTGTCGAAGTTCAAGAGCCGTTTCGCCAATCTCGGTATATAAGACCGGCGCAGGCAGGATTTCAAAACGGCCCCGTTCATCATTCGGGGCCGTTTTTGTTTGTTCAAAATTGGCAGTGACGCGATGCGGCGCAACGCAATGACGTGCGAGGTTGTTTGACAAGTTGCTGATTCGCCAATAGCTTTTTCCCACGCTTATCTGCTTTCAAGGGAGGGAAAACCCGATGACCGACACGACTTCAGGTAGCAACGCGGCTTCGGGGACGGCGATTGAGCCAAGTCTTCACAGGGTCATGGGCCCCTGGCTGCTACTCCTCTTCATCGTGGGTGACATTCTCGGCACCGGCATTTACGCCCTCACTGGACAGGTAGCAAAACAGGTTGGCGGCGTCGTCTGGCTGCCCTTTCTTGTGGCGTTCATCGTGGCAGTCGTCACTGCGTTCAGCTATCTGGAGCTGGTTACAAAATATCCCAAGGCAGCCGGCGCGGCACTCTACACGCACAAGGCGTTCGGCATCCATTTCGTCACGTTCATTGTCGCCTTCACTGTCATGTGCTCAGGCATCACATCCGCATCGACGGCGTCTCGCGCTTTCGCGGCCAACCTCTCCGGAGCATTCCAGCTCAACCTTGAGACGGGTGTCGGGATCACGCTCGTCGCGCTCGGTTTCATGGCCCTCGTGGCTGCCGTGAATTTCCGCGGGGTTGGCGAGAGCGTGAAGGCCAATGTTGTCCTGACCGTCGTCGAACTAACCGGTCTGCTGATTATTATCTTCATTGGACTCTGGGCCATTTTCGGGGGCCAGGGTGATGTATCGCGCATTACCCAATTCGCCACCACGCCTGATTCCAGCGTCTTCTGGTCCGTCATGGCCGCCACGACCCTCGCCTTCTTCGCCATGGTGGGATTCGAAGACTCTGTCAATATGGCCGAGGAATGCAAGAACCCGTCAGGCATCTTCCCAAAGGTTCTCCTCGCGGGTCTGTTTATAACCGGGGCAATCTATGTACTGGTATCGATATCGGCGATCACCCTGGTTGCACCCGCTGATCTCGGACAAGGAGAGACACCCTTGCTTAAGGTTGTGCAGGCCGGTGCACCCAATTTCCCGTTGTGGATTTTCGGCTTCATCACCATGTTTGCTGTCGCCAACAGCGCGTTGATCAATATGCTGATGGCGAGCCGCCTGGTATACGGCATGAGCCGCGAACATGTGCTTCCACCTTTGTTCGGCAAGGTACATCCAACGCGTCGCACACCTTATCTGGCAATTGCTTTCACAACGCTCCTCGCATTTTGCCTGATCATGTTCGTCGGAGGGGTTCCGGCGTTGGGCGGTACAACTGCGCTGCTGTTGTTGTTCGTCTTCACAATCGTCAATATCGCCGTCCTCGTGCTGCGGCGCGAAACAGTTGACCACGAGCATTTCCGCACGCCGACATTCCTGCCGGTCCTGGGTGCCATCTCCTGCGCCTTCTTTGCAGGACCATGGACCGGGCGCGATCCGGTGCAATACAAAATTGCCGGGATATTAATCGGCATCGGTGTCGTCTTGTGGGTGGTGACCATTCTCATCAACCGCGCCACAGGTGTCGTGCCCGCGGAACCGGATATGGAAGCCATTGGCGGCGATGGCCCTGTAAACTGAACCCAAAAACGCAAATCCCGCCAGACTTTCGGCTGGCGGGATTTGTTTAGACAAGAGTTGTCTGTCTGGGATCAGGCAGCACTCAACTTTGCCAGGACCTCGTCGCTTACCTCGAAATTCGCATAGACGTTCTGAACATCGTCATCATCATCGAGCGTCGAGATCAATCGCAGGACTGACTGGGCCTTTTCCTCATCGACTGGAGCAGTCGTCTGGGGCTTCCAGATCGCCTTGATCGATTCCGCTTCGCCAAGCACGCCTTCCAGCGCCTTTGATACCTCGCCGATATCTTCGAAAGCGCACAGGATGACGTGGCCATCCTCATCGCTCGAAACGTCATCAGCGCCGGCCTCGATTGCAGCTTCCATGACCTTGTCAGCACTGCCGGCTTCCGGCTTGTACGTGATTTCCCCGACCCGGTTGAACATGAAGCCAACCGATCCGGTCTCGCCCATGGCACCACCGGCCTTGGTGAAGGCAGCCCGAACATTCGAGGCAGTACGATTGCGATTGTCCGTCAAGGCCTCGACGATGACAGCCACACCGCCCGGGCCATAACCTTCGTAACGCACTTCTTCGTAGTTGTCGGCATCGCCGCCTGCGGCCTTCTTGATAGCGCGCTCAATATTGTCCTTGGGCATCGACTGCGCCCTGGCATTTTGAACGGCCAGGCGCAGTCGCGGGTTCATTGCCGGATCAGGCAGACCCTGCTTGGCAGCGACAGTGATTTCGCGCCCGAGCTTGGAGAAGATTTTCGACCGAACGGCGTCCTGACGCCCTTTGCGGTGCATGATGTTCTTGAACTGTGAATGGCCTGCCATGGCACCCCTGCGAGCTTAATACGGTTGCTGATGTTCCGCGTCAGGGGCCCTGCAAAATATAGCTGCGGGCGGCACCGAGCGGAGACATGCTTCTGGAATGGCGCCCTTATAGGTAAAAACCGGCGTCTCGTCCAGCGCACAAGCGTGTTTAGCTGTCACAGTATTTTTCAGGATAGCTTGAGACGGGTATCGCGGTAGCCGGTTGCTGAAACGGCCGAGCAAAGGTCAAACCACTCGCAACCGCTGCACGCAGCTCGCGTCCTGCCGTTCAGGAAGGCCTCGCGCATGTGGCCGAGCATTCTGTTGTCGAGCTTGACGACATCGCTGGCATGGAGAGATCGGCCGAGCAGGTGGCCAACGTCGTGCCTTGCCTTGGCATCGCGCTCAACGACGCTGTCAAGCAAGCAGTGAGGTTCATCCGAAGCCAGGAGAGGCTGGCATATATCGTCAGGTCCGTCCTGGATCAGGATACCTTCGCCCGCTGCAAGCCTGGAAATGACCTTGTCGTAATTGGCGGTAAAAGCCGGGCTGTATCCTTTACCGACATAGGTCAGCACGCAGAGCAGGTGATGCGGGCGAAGTCTTATCGTCAAGAGAGACGGACCATGATTCCTGAGCGGCGAAGAAGTTCGATCGTTGCCGCTGCCAGAGCTGATTTGAGTACACCGCCAATGATGAATGGTGCGACGCCAAACGTCCAGGCCTTCTCAAAACCGATCATGTTTGCGAGCCACGATGCGCCGAGCGCAAGGCACAGCACGTTACCGAGTAGCATCACCGCGAATGAGACGAACGGGTTGCGCGTCAGGCCACGCTCAGCGAGGAAACCAACGAAAGCAGCTACGACTGGAAACGCAAAGAGGTATCCCGCCGTCGGTCCGGCAAAATGCGCCAAGCCGCCTGCCCCGCCAGCAAGCACCGGAAACCCGATCAAAGCTTCTGCGAGCCACGCCATAACCGTCAAGCCTCCAAGGCGCCAGCCGTATAGCGCGCCGACCATGGTCACCACGAATGTCTGCATCGTCACTGGCACCGGATACATTGGCACCTCGATCCAGGAACTGACGGCAAGAAACACCGTGCCGATCAACACCGCCAGCGTCTTGTACGCAAGCGAGCGATCGGCAAGTTTCAGGGGAACGAAAGCGCCGGAGAGCATGTGATGATTCATTGAAATGGCGTCCTTATACAAATGTTGATTACTTTGCAGCTTGCGCTTTCTTCCTTCTTCGACGTGCCAGCATGTTGAGCCCCTCGACAAGAGCCGAGAACCCCATCGCCGCGTAGATGTAACCTTTCGGCACGTGGAAGCCAAATCCGTCGGCGATCAGCGTCATGCCGATCATCAAGAGAAAGCCAAGGGCGAGCATGACGATGGTTGGATTAGCGGCAATGAATCTCGACAGTGGTTCGGCAGCGAGCAACATGACCGTAACAGCTGCCAGCACCGCAATCACCATGATGGCGATTTCATCGGTCATACCAACCGCTGTAATGATCGAGTCCACCGAAAATACGAGATCGAGCACCAAAATCTGTGTGATCGCCGCGCCCATCGTCAGATTGACCGCCTTGCCGATCACATCATCCTTGGCATCCTCATGATCGACTGTGTGATGAATTTCCTTCGTCGCCTTCCACACCAGGAAGAGACCGCCAGCGATCAGGATCATGTCGCGCCACGAAAAGCCATGACCGAAGGCTTCAAACACTGGCTCCGTTAACTGCACGATGATCGAAATGGTGAACAACAGGGCCAGGCGCAAAATGAGCGCTGCGCTGATGCCGAGACGACGGGCACGCGCCTGCTGTTCCTGCGGCAGCTTATTGGTAAGGATCGAAATGAAGATGAGATTGTCGATGCCTAGCACAACCTCCATCACAACAAGCGTGACAAGGGCAATGAGGCCGGCAGGCTGAAAGATGAAATCGAAGTGGGAGAGAAGCGCTTCCATGGGGGTCGTTCCTATGTTGGCCCGGATGGTGCAAACCGAAGGCACGACTTAAAGGGCCGCGCCAGCGTCGGTCGACTCATTTCCAGAAAGAGGGGATTGTTTCTTCAAGTCTCGGGCCAAGTCGCAACGGCGCGATCTTTTCAGCCAGCCCGGTGCGGTCGGAAATCTCGACCCCGACGCCGCAGATCGTGGCCTTGCCGCTTGCCGCTTCAAACCTGCCCTTCGGCACTTTTGACAGAAAGCGGTTGAGCGGCTCTTCCTTGTCCATTCCCAGCGATGAATCGTAATCACCGCACATGCCCGCATCGGACATATAGGCGGTGCCACCGTTCAGGATCTGGGCATCTGCCGTAGGCACATGCGTGTGGGTACCAACGACAAAGCTGGCGCGGCCGTCGACAAAATGACCGAAACACTGCTTTTCACTGGTGGCTTCCGCATGGAAATCAAAGACCACTGCATCGGCCTGTTCGCCCAGCGGACATGCGGCCAGGATTTCCTCGGCGATCGTGAAGGGGTCATGCAGGTCCGGGTGCATGAAAACCCGGCCCATGATGTTTGAAACGAGAACCCGGGCGCCGTTCTTGGCAAGAAACACCCCCGAACCCTTTCCCGCCGTGCCGAGCGGAAAATTCGCCGGACGCAGAAAGCGTTGTTCCCGCGCCGCGAAGACCAGCGCCTCGCGCTGATCCCAGACGTGATTACCCGTCGTGACGACGTCAGCGCCGGCATTGATCGTATCGTGGAAGATTTCCTCGGTGATGCCAAAGCCGCCCGCGGCGTTCTCGCCGTTGACAATGGTGAAGTCGAGTTTCAGATCGGATATCAGACCCGGTAATTGCTCATAGACGGCCGTTCGGCCCGAGCGCCCAACCATGTCACCAAGAAAAAGTAATCTCACGCGTGCACATCCTGATACGACACTCCCGTTTCCAAAGCCTCTAAGCCTCGCGGGTTTGCAATTGTTAACTGGCTTTATCGGTCCTGCCAAATCGGCGCAACCCGCTTTCAGTCAGGATGGCCTCCAGTGGCATGTCGTGCGGCTCATCGGGTACGATTTCGACCTCCTGACAGTCGAACGCCACGCCGATCAGCCGCGGATTGACACCTATCTCCTGCAAGCGCGCAATTGCGCGGTCATAATAGCCCGCTCCATAGCCGATACGATGCCCGCGCGCATCAAAGGCCGCGAGGGGCACCAGCATGAAAGTAGGGTCAAGAACAACAGCATCCTCCGGCGGCCCCGCCGTGCCAAATCCGGTCTCGACCATGGGCACTCCCCGCACCAGCTCGCGGAACAGAATAGTCTGCTTGTCGATGATTACCGGTAGGCAGAGCCGGGCTCCACGCTCACGAAATCCGAAAAGCAATGGGCGCAAATCCACTTCCGAGCGGATGGGCCAGAATCCGGAGACGATGGCTCCCCTCTCAAGTTCAAAATCTGACAGGCCAATGTCCGCGATCCGCATCGACGCCTCGATTCGATATCCGACATCAAGGATATCGCGCCGGCCCAAGGCTTCCAGCCGCAGATTTTTCTTCAGTTCTTTGATGGGGGAATGGTGCTTCACAGTGAATCTCATGAGGCGCCGGCAGCAAACGCCAGCTCGGGATGAGCACGGAATAAAAAGCGGCGTCCACACAACCGATGGAGAAGTCGATCCCGGGTACCTACAAAGTAGGTGGGCGCCGTGTGAAGAAGCCCACGGGCCTCCTCAGTGACAGCTCCCTAAGGGATCATTAAGGCCCCGGGGAATAAGTCTCTCCTGTCGAGAAGCGCAGAGCGCCGACGCAAATATAGGACGGATGCCTGTGTTGTACTAGTGGCGTTGTCGGCTAATTTCATACTCTTGCCCTTGTTTCACTACGCCCCTAATCTCGCCCCATCACGAAAGGACCTATGATGCGGTTTGAAGGAACAGCGGCCTATGTGGCCGACAAGGATTTGATGGTGGCCGTCAATGCGGCAATCGCCCTGGAGCGCCCGCTCCTTGTCAAGGGCGAGCCTGGAACCGGTAAGACAGAACTTGCCCGTCAGATTGCCTCTGCTCTCGGCCTCGACTTGATCGAATGGAACGTCAAATCCACGACGAAGGCACAGCAGGGCCTTTATGAATATGATGCCGTCAGCCGCTTGCGGGATTCGCAGCTTGGCGACGCACGATTCAACGACATAACCAACTACATCAAGCCCGGGAAGCTGTGGGATGCCTTCACGGCCGACCGGAAAGTCGTCCTTTTGATCGACGAAATCGACAAGGCGGACATCGAATTCCCCAATGATCTGCTGCAGGAACTCGACCGCAATGAGTTCTATGTCTACGAAACCGGAGAGACGATCCGCGCCGCGCATCGCCCGATCGTGGTCATAACATCGAACAACGAAAAGGAATTGCCCGACGCATTTCTGCGCCGCTGCTTCTTCCACTACATCAAGTTCCCCGACGTTGACATGCTGACAAGGATTGTCGAGGTGCACTATCCCGGCATCAAGCAGAACCTTGTTCGCGCCGCCCTCACTCAATTTTACGAAATTCGTGAGGTCCCGGGTCTCAAGAAGAAACCCTCCACATCCGAGGCGCTGGACTGGATAAGGTTGCTCGTCGCCGACGATATCGCCCCCGAAGATCTGCGCGCCGACCCGAAGAACGCTTTGCCCAAACTGCATGGGGCACTGCTCAAGAATGAACAGGACGTACATCTTTTCGAGCGGCTGGCATTCATAGCGAGGAGACAAGGATAAATGAGTGTAACAATCCGCCCCTTACAGAAGTCTGACGAAGCCGATTGGCGCCGGCTGTGGACTGGCTATCTGACCTTTTACGAAACGACCGTTCCGGAAGAGGTTTATCAGACAACATTCGCCCGGCTGACTTCAGGCGGCGATCATGAATATCGCGGCTTTATCGCCGAACTTGACGGCAAGCCGGTCGGCCTGACCCACTATCTGTTTCATCGGCATTGCTGGAGCATCGAGAACGTCTGCTACTTGCAGGACCTCTTTGCCGATCCGGACGTACGTGGCCAAGGTATCGGCCGTGCCCTTATCGAGGCAGTCCATACTGAGGCAACCAAGGCCGGTGCACACTCTGTCTACTGGACGACCAACGAGGAGAATGTCACCGCGCGCCAGCTCTATGACCGCATCGCCAAGGTCACGCCGTTCATCAAATATGTAAAGATGGTCTGATTAATGTTCTTCCCCTTCTTCCTTGAACTCAAAGCGGCGAAAGTTCCCGTTTCCTTGCGGGAATATCTGACGCTGCTCGAGGGCATGGATGCAGGGCTCGTGACCTATGATGTCGAGGCTTTCTACTATCTGGCGAGATCCGCGCTCGTGAAGGACGAACGGCACATGGACCGCTTCGACCAGGTTTTCGGTCATTTTTTCAAGGGCATCGAAGCCCTCGGCGGTGAAAGCGGCATCGACGTGGCCAATCTTCCCGAGGAATGGCTGCGGCGGCTGGCGGAAAAACATCTGACCGAGGAAGAGAAGAAACTCATCGAAGCGCTGGGCGGTTTCGACAAGCTTATGGAAACCCTGCGTCAACGTCTTGAGGAACAGAAAGGCCGCCACCAGGGTGGATCGAAATGGATAGGCACGGCCGGCACATCGCCCTTCGGCGCCTATGGCTACAACCCCGAGGGCGTCCGGATCGGCCAGGATGAAAGCCGCCACCACCGCGCAGTCAAGGTTTGGGACCGGCGGGAGTTCAAGAATTTCGATGACAGCGTCGAGCTCGGAACACGCAACATCAAAGTCGCCTTGAAACGGCTGCGGCGCTGGGTCCGCGAGGGCGCCGAGGACGAACTCGATTTATCAGGAACCATAAGATCCACGGCCGAGCATGGTTTTCTTGACGTCCTGACCCGGCCAGAACGGCGCAACCATGTGAAACTCCTGATGTTCTTCGATGTCGGCGGCTCGATGGACGAGCATGTCAAGATAGCAGAAGAGCTGTTCTCGGCGGTACGCTCCGAGTTCAAGCACATGGAATACTTTTACTTCCACAATTGCCTCTACGAGAGTGTGTGGAAGGACAACCGCCGCCGCTATACCGAGAGCATTCCCACGCTCGATGTCATCCACAAATATGGCTCGGACTATAAAGTCATCTTCGTCGGTGACGCGGCAATGGCCCCCTATGAGGTCTCGCATCCCGGTGGCTCGGTCGAGCACTGGAATGAGGCGGCCGGCGCGGTCTGGCTCACGCGTGTTCTTGAACAGTGGAAGAATACGGTCTGGCTCAATCCCACCAAACAAGACTACTGGGACTACACGGCGTCAACGGCCATGATCCGCAAAATCTTCGCGCACCGCATGTACCCGCTTACCCTTTCGGGCATTGAGAACGCGACGCGCGAACTATCGCACAGGCATTAACCGAACGAGTATCCGGCACCGCGTACCGTGCGGATCGGGTCGATCGAACGCCCGATATTGATCGCCTTGCGCAGGCGGCCAACATGCACGTCAACCGTGCGGTCGTCGACATAGATGTCGGCGCCCCAGACATTGTCGAGCAGCTGGCCGCGCGAGAAAACCCGCCCGGGAGACTGCATCAGGAATTCCAGCAGGCGAAATTCCGTCGGCCCGAGTTTCAGTTCGCGTTCCTTACGGAACACCCGGTGCTGCTCGCGATCCAGCTTGAGATCGCCGAAGCTCAAGACATGCGACAGGAGGCTGGGATTGACCCGTCGCAGCATCGCCTTGATGCGGGCAAGAAGTTCCGGGGTCGAGAACGGCTTGACCATATAGTCGTCAGCGCCGGTCGCAAGACCCCGTACCCGCTCGCTTTCCTCGCCGCGTGCAGTCAGCATGATGATGGGAAGAATTTCTGTCTCGCGCCTGGCTCTCAGGCGGCGGCAGAGTTCGATACCGGACAGTCCGGGCAGCATCCAGTCGAGGATGAGTAGGTCAGGCACTTTTTCGCGCAACGCAATTTCTGCTTCGTCGCCGCGCGAAATCGTCTCAACAATATAGCCTTCAGCTTCAAGATTGTACCGGAGGAGAACGCTCAAAGCTTCCTCGTCCTCCACAACGGTGATTTTGGGGGCTATTGCCATAGTTCGTTTATCCTGGATTACGGTTGTCTGGCTTCATCGACAATGATGGTGTGCGTCTGGTCTTCCTTCGGCCGTTCAGTGGGCAGTTGTTCGCCGGTGACGATATAGTAGACCGTCTCGGCAATGTTGGTGGCATGGTCGCCGATACGTTCGATGTTCTTGGCGCAGAACAGAAGATGCGTGCACGCCGAGATGTTGCGCGGGTCTTCCATCATGTAGGTCAGGAGCTCGCGGAACAGCGACGTATAAAGAGCGTCGATCTCGTCATCGCGCTCACGCACAATGTTAACCTGCTGAACTGATCGCGTCGCATAGGCATCGAGCACGTCCTTCAGCTGCGTCAAAGCGAGCTCCGCAATTGTCTGCAGCCCACGATAGACTGAGATCGTCTGGCGGGTGTCAGTCACGGCAACGACGCGTTTGGCGATATTCTTGCCGAGATCGCCAATACGCTCGAGATCAGAAGATATGCGGATCGTGCCGATGATCTCGCGGAGGTCGATCGCCATCGGCTGACGCTTGCCGATAATGGTTATGGCCTTCTCGTCGATTTCCCGCTGACCGGCGTCAAGGATCAGGTCATCCGAGATGACCCGCTGCGCCAGCGCATTGTCAGAATTGACCATGGCAGTAATCGACTGCTCGACCATGCGCTCTGCATGACCGCCCATCTCGGCGATCTTGTGGGTCAGAAACTTCAGTTCATCGTCGTAGGAACGGACGGTGTGCTGCGATTGCGATTCGGTCATTTCTTTTCCTCGTTCCCTTCAAAGCAATTCCAGGAAAAGTGGGAACCGGTTTTCCGGCTGGAATTGCGTTAAATCAAAGAACTGGAGCATTCCATCATGGAATTGCTCCAGTCGAAGCTCGATCAGCCGAAGCGCCCGGTGATGTAGTCCTGCGTCCGCTTTTCGGTCGGGTTGGTGAACATCATTTCCGTATCGCCCACCTCGACGAGATTCCCAAGATGGAACATCGCGGTCCGCTGCGAAACACGGGCAGCCTGCTGCATCGAGTGGGTTACGATGACAATCGTGTAGTTCTGCCTCAGTTCATCGATCAATTCTTCCACTTTGGCAGTGGCGATGGGATCCAGCGCCGAACACGGTTCGTCCATGAGGATGACTTCCGGGCTGACTGCGATGGCACGCGCAATGCAAAGGCGCTGTTGCTGACCGCCGGACAGGCCCGTACCCGCCTCGTGCAGGCGATCCTTCACCTCGTCAAACAGGCTGGCGCGGCGAAGGCTCTTCTCGACAATTTCATCAAGCTGCTGGCGGTTCTTGGCCAATCCGTGTATCCGCGGGCCGTAAGCCACATTCTCGAAGATGGATTTCGGGAATGGGTTGGGCTTCTGGAAAACCATACCCACACGAGCGCGAAGCTCGACGACATCGATCTTCGGATTGTAGATGTCCTCGTCATCGAGCGTGATCTTGCCACCGATTTTGCAGCCCTCAATTGTGTCGTTCATGCGGTTGAGACTGCGGAGAAACGTGGACTTGCCGCAGCCGGACGGGCCGATAAGCGCTGTAACCATCTTCTCGGGCACATCGAGGCTGACACCGAACAGGGCCTGTTTGTCACCATAGTGAACGGTGACTTCCTTGCCTTGCATTTTGATTGCATTGGGCTGGGCGTTCATTTTGTCGTTTACCGCTTTTTCGAGATTTCGTTCTGTCATCAGGTTCATAGCCAGAGCCTTTCCCTTTACCAGCGACGCTCAAAGCGGCGACGCAGAATGATTGCTGTGATGTTCATAACCGCGAGGAAAAGCAACAGCACGATGATAGCGCCGGAGGTCCGCTCAACAAAGGCCCGTTCCGCCTCATTGGCCCACATGTAGATCTGCACCGGAAGCGCCGTGGCAGGGTCGAGCGGGGTGACCGGACTGTTGGCAACAAAGGCCACCATGCCGATCAGGAGCAGAGGCGCTGTTTCACCGAGTGCGTGGGCAAGTCCGATGATTGTACCTGTCAGGATGCCAGGCGCCGCGAGCGGCAACACGTGATGGAACACCATCTGTGTCTTCGACGCTCCGATCCCCAGCGCCGCAGCGCGGATGGAGGGTGGAACGGCGCGAAGGGCAGCGCGCGTGGCAATGATGATTGTGGGCAACGTCATCAGTGTCAGGACAAGTCCGCCGACCAGCGAGGCCGAACGCGGCATGTGGAAGAAGTTGATGAAGACAGCTAGCCCCAAAAGACCGAAAACGATTGAGGGAACAGCGGCAAGATTGTTGATGTTCACCTCGATAATATCGGTGAGCCGGCTCTTCTTGGCGTATTCTTCGAGGTAGATCGAAGCAGCGACACCGATCGGAAGCGAAAGAAACAGCACGATCAACATCATGTACAGCGACCCGATCAGCGCGACGCCAAGGCCGGACGTCTCAGGACGACTGGATGCACCATAGGTGAACAGGCCCGTATTGAAGCGCTGTGCCATGACACCTTCGCTCTTGAGCTTGTTCATCCATTCGACTTGTTTGTCGGAAACTTTGCGGCGGCTCTGATCGACGCCCAGATCGATCTGCCCCTTGAAGGCAGAGTCGATGTCGGCGCCAGTCAGCACCCAGACATTCTGCGTCGTGCCGATTAGCGAAGGATTTTTGACCACCAGTTCGCGCAATTGTCCGCGAACGCCTTCAGAGAACAGTTTGCTAAGTTCACGCAGACCTGCCCGGTCGCTCGAGCTCACGCCGAGCTTTTCGGCAAGCGCATTACGCGCCAACACCGGATAGTTCGCGGTCAGGAGAACATTGGGATCCGTCGCCCGCTTGTTGTCGGGATCAATGATTTTCGGATCAAGATTGATCGAAAGATTGACCTCGGTCTGCCAGAATGCGGTGTAGCCGTTGGACAGCACCGAATAGAGCAAGGCGCACAGGAAGAAAATGCCGATCGCGATCGCGGTGATACCGTAGAGCTTGAACCGGCGTTCGGCCGCATAGCGACGTTTGAGACCAATGTCACGACGGGTTGGTTTGGCTGAGACGGCAGCAGGATTGAGGGCTATGTCGGTCATTCGTACTGCTCCCGGTATTTGCGCACGATGTAGAGCGCGAAAATGTTCATCGCCAGCGTAATGAAGAAGAGTGTGAGGCCAAGGGCAAAAGCGACCAGCGTTTGCGGTGAGTTGAACTCCAGGTCGCCCGTCAACTGATTGACGATCTTGACGGTGATTGTTGTCATCGCATCGAATGGATTGATGTTGATATTGGCCGCAACACCGGCCGCCAGCACCACGATCATCGTCTCGCCAATCGCACGCGATGCGGTCAGCAGCAGCGCGCCGACGATGCCGGGCAAGGCAGCTGGCAAGACCACGCGGCGGATCGTTTCCGAGCGCGTTGAGCCAAGCCCGAGCGAGCCGTCGCGGAGGGATCCCGGAACAGCAGTAATGATATCGTCCGAAAGTGATGAAACGAAGGGGATCAGCATGACACCCATCACGATACCGGCAGTCAGGACGCTCTGCGCCTGGATGAAGGCATAGCCGCCGGAAAGCGCCGCACTGAGGTCGCGTAGGAACGGGCCGACGGTAACAAGCGCAAAGAAGCCGTAGACGATGGTCGGGATACCGGCGAGCACTTCAAGCAGGGGTTTGACGACCGAACGCACCCTTGGGCTGGCATACTCGGCCATGTAGATCGCAGAGAACAGCCCAACCGGTACGGCGAACAGCATGGCCACGAAGGCAATGTAGATTGTACCCCCCAGCAGCGGGATCAGACCGAACTGGCCTTGCGATCCCTCCGCTCCCGCTGCGGCGAACCGAGGATCCCAAACCGTGCCGAAAAAGAAGCCCGCAGGCGAAACCGATTGGAAGAATGTCATCGTCTGGAAGAGCATCGAAAGGATGATACCGACGGTCGTAAGGATCGCGATTGTCGAGGCAGCAAGCAGTGCGCCTAGGATGATGCGCTCGACATTGTTGCGGGCACGGGCCCTCACATGGACACCGGAAAGACCAAAAATGGCGCCGGCAACGGCGAGAGCGAGCGCAATAACACCGCCAATGGTATTCGCCCGTACCGAGTTCTTGTTCCACTCGACGGCAATGGGGATCATGTAGTCCTGACCGTCCTGCGCGAGCGCGACGCCCTTTGCCGAGAGCAGCGGGCGCAACTCGGCGAAGGTCTGCGGAAGGTTTGCTTTCTCTTCGCTGCTGAGCTTATTGAGTCCGCGCGCTATGCCGCTGACCATGCCAAGTTCAAGACTTTGGCTGGCAATGACCGTGTCGGCTGTGCGTGCCGGCAGTTCAGAGATTGCGGTGCGTTCCAGATAGAGGCTGGTGGCCGCTGCCCAGACAGCAAGGAACAGGATCGCAGGTAAGGCAGAAGCCAGAAAAACCCACCAGCCATGATAATGGGGCAGGGAATGTAGTTTGACGCTTCCACTATCTTTGCTAAGCGCCCGTTGGCGCCCGAGGAAGTATCCGACAACACCAATCGCAACGACAATCAAAAATACCAATGAAGTGGACATCAAAGCTTCCCCGATCTGTCCCGCAAATTCATAAGTTCTTGGCAGGCATGCGGGCGGGCAAACGCCACCCGCATACGCAGTTTCAGTCTTACTTCAACTTCATTGTCGTGCCAGCAGCAAAGGCATCGCGCTGGGCTTTGCGTTCTGCTTCTGGTGCGGCAACCAGGCCATATTCGACGAGCGGGCTGTCCTCGCCGATCATCTGGTCGTTAAGGAAGAATTCGACATATTCCTTCAGGCCAGGAATGACACCAAGATGTGCCTTCTTAACATAGAAGAACAGAGGGCGCGAAACCGGATACTTGCCCGACGAGATTGTCTCCGTGCTCGGTACAACGTCCGATACCGTAGCAACCTTCAGCTTGTCGGCATTGTTCTCATAGAACGCGAGGCCGAATACGCCGACACCGGTCTTGTTGGCGTCGATGCGAGCCAATGTTTCAGCATAGTCGCCATCGATGTCGATTGCCTTGCCATCCTTGCGGACCTTGACGCAGGCCGCAGCGGCAGCCTTCTCATCCAGGCCCAGTGTCTTGATGGTATCGGTAGCACCACTTGCCTTGCAGCCGGCGCTCAGGAGCCTCTCTTCGAAGACTTCGCGGGTGCCGTGCTTTTCGCCAGGAATGTAGGCGGCGATATCCCAATCAGGAAAAGCCGGATTGACCTGGTTCCATTTGGTATTCGGGTTGTTGACGAGCTTGCCGTCAACGATTACCTGGGCAGCAAGCGCCAGATAGACGTCCTTCGGTGTCAGCTTCCAGTCCGGACCCTTGATGTCTGTCGCAAAGACGATGCCATCATAGCCGATGCGGACTTCCTGGACGTCCTTGACGCCTGCGTCAACGCAGGACTTCAGCTCAGTGTCCTTGATCGGACGGGAAGAATTTGCAATGTCGATGGTCTCTTCGCCAACGCCCTTGCAGAATTCCTTGATGCCTGCACCCGAACCGCCGGATTCAACGACTGGCGTCTTGAAATCTGGGAATGTTTCGCCGAAAGATTCAGCAACGATCTTGGCATATGGCAGCACCGTCGAGGAGCCTGAAACCTGGATTTGGTCGCGGGCAGATGCGCCAACTGTCGATGCGGCCACCGCAATTGCTAGCAAAGCGGCCGTGGAAAATAGCTTGTTCATAGGAGCAGCTCCTGTTGGTTTAATTCTTGTGACGCCTCCGACGCCGTCTGCGGTCTATAGAACGTTTATTACAGTCATATGACAGCAATGTAACAGTTCTGTAGCACCGTTTTTGGCCATCCAGACGGGACGCCAGAATCGAAAATCTCTCTAAAACCATTAAGTTACCCGTCTACCGAATTTGATGTGGGAGGGGCAAAGCCAGATGCTCAACGATTCCAGTTACTTCTTGTCACTCCCATTTGCGACGAACACCATGAATCCAGTTCTCCCTTGGCGCAGGGCATCAGTCCTGTCACTTTGACCGCTCCCAGAGGTCCCTGACTTGATCAACTTTGGTTTCAATGCACCTGTCGATGTCACAATTACGTGTTGACTTCCCATTCGTGAATTCCTATTAGTCAAGTCATCAGATGACTTTAGGACTTGACGATGCAACCCGCAGCCCGCACAAATTTGGCAGACACCGCGGTTCATAATATTCGCGCGGAAATCACAGCCAATCGCTGGCAGATCGGCGACCGTATTCCGAATGAAGCCACTCTTGCCGAGATGCTCGGTGTCAGTCGGGGCACAGTACGAGAAGCCGTCCGGGTTCTCGTTGCCCAAGGCTTCCTTGAGACAAGGCAGGGGTCCGGTACTTATGTCCGTTCGGTAGTCGACATCGATGAACATTTTTTGCGAATCCGGCGGACCGGACTTCGCGACCAGGTCGAGACCCGATGCGCCCTGGAGGTTGAGGCGGCACGCCTCGCTGCAACACGTCATACGCCCGAGATCATCTCAAGGTTACGCCAACTGCTGGCCAGCCGCGGTGAATATGACGCCGCCCGGCATGACCTCTATGTTGAGCGCGATCTTGCCTTCCACAAGGCGGTTGTCGCGGCATCAGGCAATCATACTTTCGTGGAGGTTTACGAATTTTTCTCTACTTCGATCCAGGAAGTTATTAAGGCGACCGTTACGGGCGAACTTCCGGAACCGGATATGGCGTCACACGTATCCATTGTCGATGCAATCGCCTCAGGCGATCCCGACCGAGCTGCTTCCACGACCCGCGCTTTCATGGCCCCCATATTGAGCGAACTCGATCGGCTTCTCGCATGAACAAACATCTTTCCACCGACGACACGCTGCACGAGAGCATAATCAGCGACCAGCTGATAGATGCTGAAACCGACAGCGTTCCGCAGCCCAGGCCACCGGTATTCACGAGCCGCACTGTAAAGATCCTCACGGGCCTCAGTCTTGTTCTTATTGCTTTCAATCTCCGTCCGATCTTTTCGAGCGCGTCGGCGTTGCTGCCAGAGATCATCGAGCAAACAGGCCTGTCCTCTTTCGGGGCTGGTGTATTGACGACCCTGCCCGTCGTCTGCCTCGGTGTATTCGCCCCGCTCGCTCCGAGGCTGGCACAGCGTCTTGGCGCTGAGCGCACGCTGTTGGGCGTCCTGCTGCTTCTCGCCCTTGGCACCGCTTTGCGCGGTTTCGGATCCTTGCCTTTGCTTTTCCTTGGAACCGCACTTGCCGGCGCTTGCATTGCTACTGGCAACGTTCTGCTCCCGGGCCTCGTAAAACGCGACTTCGCCAGCAGAACAGGAATGATGACGGGGCTCTACACCATGGCGCTGTGCGCGGGAGCGGCCAGCGCGGCTGGATTTACGGTACCCCTGCAACGCATGCTCGGTGGCTCATGGTCGCTGGCGCTTGGTGCCTGGGCCTTGCCGGCGCTCCTTGTCGCGCTGATCTGGTTCCCGCATGCCTTCTTCAGAAAAGTCAGAACAAAACATGCCGGGTTCAGGGTTGAAGGCCTTTGGCGCGATCGGCTCGCCTGGCAGGTCACCCTGTTCATGGGCCTTCAGTCGGCCTTGGCCTATTGTGTCTTTGGCTGGCTTTCACCGATCCTCCGCGATCGTGGACTCGACGGGGTCACGGCGGGCGTTGTCGTTTCCGTTTCAGTCATGGCACAGGTTTTCACCTGCCTGCTCGTGCCGTCGATCGCTGTGCGCTGCAAGGACCAGCGGCTCATCAACGTCGCGCTGATCACACTGGCCGTAGCGGGTTTGCTTGGCTTCCTGTTCGCTCCCTTGTCGACGGTTTGGCTCTGGGCCATTGTGCAAGGCATGGGACAAGGCGGGCTCATTGCCGTTGCCATGACCATCATCGTGCTCCGGTCTGGTGATGCCCACGTAGCCGCCCATCTTTCGGGGATGGCGCAGTGTGTCGGCTACATCCTGGCGGCAGTTGGCCCACTCCTTGTCGGCCTCATTCACAGTCTAACCGGGACCTACGGCGCAACGGCAATCCTCTTCGTTCTCCTCGGTCTCGGAGTCGCCATATTCGGCTGGGGCGCCGGGCGCGCCACGCATGTGAAAGCACGCACTATCCAAATCTAGATGATTTCGGCATAATGGGGTCCTGTCATCGGAACCAAATGCAGTCTCCGGCATTCCTCACGGTAGCCAAAGGGAGTTGAGTATTGGCGCCACGTGCGAACTGGAAGGGCTTTCTGAAGGTTGCGGAGCTTACCTGCCCCGTTGCCCTTTACACCGCCGCTTCAACATCTGAACGTATAGCTTTCCACACCCTTAATCGCGCGACCGGTCACCGCGTCCAGCGCCAGTTCATCGACACCGATACTGGCAAGCCAGTGGAGCGTGAAGATCAGGTCAAGGGCTATGAGGTTGGCAGCGGTGAATACATCGTGCTGGAACCCGAAGAGGTTGCGGCTGCCGTTCCCGAAAGCGACAAGACCCTGGCAGTCGAAGCCTTCATTCCCTACGACGAGCTCGATCATATCTATTTCGACAAGCCTTACTACCTCACGCCGAGTGACAAGCTTGGGCAGGAGGCCTTTGCACTTATTCGAGATGGACTGAAAGCCAGGAACGTGGCAGCTCTTGCCCAGACGGTGCTTTTCCGGCGTGTTCGTACCCTCCTGATCCGCGCCGAAGATTCCGGGCTGATCGCCACCACACTCAACTTCGACTACGAAGTGCGCTCGGCCAAGGATGCCTTTAGTGACGTTCCAGATATGAAGATCAAGGGCGAGATGCTCGACCTTGCCAAACACATCATCGAGACGAAGCACGGCACCTTCGACCCATCAGAGTACAAAGATCGGTACGAGGCCGCTCTGACCGAGCTGGTCAAAGCGAAACTTGAGGGCAAGCCAATTCCGGCAAGAAAGCCCGCGAAATCTGAAAAGGTTGTCGATCTGATGCAGGCTTTGCGCGAAAGCGCAGGCTTGGCAAAGAAACCGGCCGCGACGAAGAGGGCCAAGACGGAGCCTGCGCGGCGAAAAGCGAGTTAGAGGCTCTAATCCATGGTCGCGCTTGAAACCTACCGTAAGAAACGTGATTTCAAGACAACATCCGAGCCCAAAGGCCGCAAGGCGCGCAAATCGGGAAACAGCTTCGTCGTCCAAAAACACGACGCAAGACGGCTGCATTATGATTTCCGCCTGGAAATGCATGGCGTTCTGAAGAGCTGGGCCGTCACCCGCGGTCCCAGCCTTGTTCCCGGAGAGAAACGGCTGGCGGTTCATGTCGAAGATCATCCGCTCGAATATGGTGACTTTGAAGGAACGATCCCCAAAGGCGAATATGGCGGCGGCACCGTGATCATCTGGGACAGCGGTACCTGGACTCCAGTGTTCGATCCCGACCGCGGCTATGCCAAGGGCCATCTGGAATTCGAACTGCACGGCAAGAAACTCTCCGGCCGCTGGCACCTGGTTCGCATGCATGGCAAGCCGCGTGAGAAACGCGAGAATTGGTTGCTGATCAAAGGTGAAGACGAAGCTGCCCGGTCAGAAAGCGATCCAGATATTCTGGAAGAAATGCCCAAGTCCGTGAAGACCGGCCGTCAGCTTGCCGATGTCGCAAGCGAAGCACCGGGATGGTCGTCGAAGACTGGCAAGATCGACAAGAGTGCGGCAAAGCCAAAGACCGCAAAAGAAGCAGCAGCCGAAACCAGCGTTCCGGATCCATCAAGTATCAAGGGAGCAAAGAAAGCCCGCCTTCCTGATTTCGTCGAACCGACACTGGCTACGCTCGCCCCGAGCCCGCCAAAAGGCGAACGCTGGATCCATGAAATAAAGTTTGATGGCTATCGCCTGCAGGCCCGGATCGAGGCTGGCCGTGTTAAACTCCTGACGCGGACCGGCCTGGACTGGACCAAGAAATTCGGCAAGCAGATCATGGCGGCCTTTCAGGACCTGCCCATTGGCACCGCAATGATCGACGGTGAAGTGGTGGTGGAGAACGCAGCCGGTGCATCGGACTTTTCCGCGCTGCAGGCCGATCTCAGCGCGGACCGGACAGACCGGTTCATTTTCTATGTGTTCGACCTCCTCCATCTCGATGGGTATGATTTGCAGGCGCTGCCCCTCATCGAGCGCAAGGCCATATTGCAAAGCCTCGTTGCCAACGCTTCGACGCAGATACGCTACAGCGAGCATTTCGAAGGCGATGGCGTTCTTATCCGCGACCACGCCTGCCGTCTCGGCCTCGAGGGCATTGTTTCCAAATTGCATAACGCGCCATACCGATCTGGCCGCGGCAAAAGCTGGCTCAAATCCAAATGTTCACAGCATCAGGAATTCGTCATTGCCGGTTATGTGCCATCCACGACGTCCCGTAAGGCCATCGGATCGCTCGTCATGGGTGTCTACAATGGCAAGAAGCTCGAGCATGTCGGCCGCGTGGGCACAGGATACAGCGCTTCCGTCGCCGAAGACCTTTACCGCAGGCTCGAACGTATTCGTGTTTCCGAAAGCCCATTTGCCGAACGCCTGAGCGCAGATGCGGCGAGACAGGTGCGCTACGTCAAACCTCAGCTTGTCGCTCAGGTCGAATTCCGCGCTTGGACGGCCGACGGCAACCTGCGGCATGCCGCGTTTCGGGGCCTACGCGAAGATAAGCCGGCACATGAAGTGGTGCGGGAAACAGCAAGACCGGCTGCCCAACCCAAAACCCAATCTAAGACTAGACCAGAGGGGCGCACCGTGAAACTTACCCATCCGGATCGCATCTATTGGCCCGAACAGGGCGTCACCAAAGAGGGTCTCGCGAATTATTATACCGACGTCTGGCCGTATATATCCCCCTTCGTCGTTGACCGGCCGCTTGCGCTTCTGAGAAGCCCGGAAGGCATTACCGGTCAGTCCTTCTTTCAGAAACATGCCTGGAAAGGGCTTAATCCGAACATCGCTCTCGTAAAGGATCCGAAGGACAAGGACGACGAGCCCCTCATCAGCATCAACGACCTTGACGGACTGATAGGGCTGGTCCAATCCGCCGTGCTCGAAATTCATCCTTGGGGATCGACCATCAAGGACTGGGAACATCCGGATATGATCATCATGGACCTCGATCCCGGCGATGGCGTGCCTTGGGAAAGGGTGATCGAGGCCGCGCATGAGACGCGCCAGCGGCTCGAGCAGGCCGGCCTGAACGCTTTCGTCAAGACATCGGGCGGCAAGGGCCTGCACGTCGTTGCTCCGATCAAGCCCAAGGCAGCGTGGCCTGAGGCCAAGGCTTTCACCAAGGCCATTGCCGATGCCATGGCCGCCGATAGTCCTGACCGCTACGTCGCGACCATTACCAAGTCAAAACGCGGGGGAAAAATCCTCATCGACTATCTGCGTAACCAACGCGGCACCACCGCTGTGGCACCCTACTCCACCCGTGCGCGTCCAGGTGCTGCCGTTTCGATGCCGCTTGAATGGGGCGAGCTAACGTCCGGCATCGGGCCGGCTTATTTTACAGTGCTGAACACGCCGATCCGGGTTGCATCCTACAAGGCCGACCCATGGGCTGATTTCCGTGCAGCGGCCGTTCCTATCGAAAAGCCGAAAACGCCCCGCAAGAAGGTGTGAGCCCGCTCGGAAAGTCACTGCGGTGAGGCATATGGCGTGGTTTTGGAGAACCCGAGCGGAGCGTACTTAGTACGTGAGCACCGGAAGCGCAGAAAATCGCGTCAGATGACCGCCGCAGTAGAGTTTACAAACAGTCTCTTAGCGTTTTTTGGTCGGCTTGCTCTCACTGGCAATGCTTTTGCGCAAGGCGTCCATGATGTTGATGACGTTGCTGGCTGGTTCGGGTTCGGCCGCCTTCGCGACTGGTCGCTTTTTGCCCTTCTTCTTCGCGGCAATGATTTCAAGGAGCCGGTCCTGGACCGGGTCATCGACCATCTTCGGGTCCCAGGGCTTGGTCCGCTCGTCGATCAGCGTCTGCACCAGCGTCATCAGCTGCGCGTCGGTCGTCCCGCTCTTGATATCACCGAAATAAGCATCGCGGTCGCGAACCTCATCCCCATAGCGCAGCGTCCACAGGACAATGCCAAGGCCACGCGGTTCGAGCATCACTGCCCGTTCGCGCCTGTACATGACCAGCCGGGAAATACCGACTCTGCCAGTCGCTTCCATCGCGTCGCGAATGACGGAAAAGGCCTCCTCGCCCACCGGATCGTCCGGGGTCAGATAATGGGGCTTGTCATACCATATCCAGTCTATGCTCTCGCGCGGCACGAACATTTCGATATCGATCGTCCGCGTGCTTTCGAGCGCCACCGCGTTGATCTCGTCATCCTCGAGCATGACGTACTCGTCTTCGCCGCGCTGGTAGCCCTTGACCTCATCATCCTCGTCGACTGGCTTGCCACTTACGGAATCAACATATTGACTCACGACACGATTGCCGGTTTTCCGGTTCAGTGTGTGAAAGCGGACCTTTTCTTCCTCAGTCGTGGCCGGAACCATTGCGACCGGACAAGTCACGAGCGAGAGCTTGAGATACCCCTTCCAGAATGAGCGTGGCGCCATGGCGTACCTTCCCTTGAAATTGGCATGAACGGAGCGGCTGTTATTTGGTTCCAGACGATCGATAGACGTTTCAGGGCAGCTTTGCCGCGAGCACGTCGAGTTTGTTGATCTGCGGCGGGCTTGCAAACAGCTCGTCAGCCCGTGCCATCAGCGCGGCAGCAACCTTGCCTGACAGATGCGCACCCCGCCCCTCTTCATCCGGAAACGCATCGAAAATTGCAAAGGAGCTTTTGCCGAGCCGGACGCCGAACCAGGCAACGGTCCCGGGCTCCTCATTCACAAGTGGCAGGCCGGCACGCAAAAACGCAGCAACCTCCTCTTCTTTTCCGGACTTCGCTTCGAGTGGTACGTACAGGGCGAATTTGACCATGATCGTTCCTCCATCGCTTGCCAACGGGGATCGTATTCCGCAGCGGATTCCGCACCACCATGCACCTTTTTGGTTGCGCAGGGAACTGCTCTGCGTACCACGACGTTCCTCGCCCGCAGCAACAGGGTGAAGACATGCAGCCGGATTATGCAGATTACGCGAAAGAACTCGGGCTTGAGCTGGTCGATCCGGAAACATTCAGCCTGAAACGCGAACCTTACAAGGGCAGGTTTCGGTACATCCGTACGAATGGCCGGCCAATTTCTCATAAGCACATTGAGCGTTTGGTGTCTCTGGTCATACCTCCAGCATGGACCGAGGTTTTCTGCTGCGACAGCGAGAACGGGCATATTCAGGCCGTCGGCAAGGATGACCTTGGACGCCGTCAGTATATTTATCACCCGAGTTGGGAGTCGGTGCGCAACAGCATCAAGGCCCACCGCCTGCTCGCCTTCGGCAAGGCACTTCCTGGTATCCGCAAACGCATTCTCCATGACATGCGACGCGCCCCGACCTCGAGCCGCCCGCTGGCCGCACTTGCCATAAAGCTGATAGACCAGAAAGCCTTCCGTGCGGGACACGAGAAATACGCCAAGGATGGCGGCCGTGGCATCGCATCGCTGAGGACCGGTGACCTCAGGATCAACGGCAACGTTGCCAATTTCGTTTTTGCCGGCAAGTCCAAGAAAAAGCAGGAGATAACAATCAAGGATCAGGTTGCAGTGAAGCGATTAAAGGCGTTGAAGCGGCGCGGAAGGCTATTCCAGTACAAATTCGAACGCCGCTGGCGTACCCTGCGCGCTAGCGAACTCAACAACTACTTGCGCGAGATCTCTGGCTCGAAGGTGAGCGCCAAGGATTTTCGCACGTTCCATGGTTCGGCACGCGCACTTGAGTTTCTTGCCCAAGTCGACGCAACAACTGATGCGGCCAAAAAACGCGCGATCGCTGCAGCCATGCGCAACGTCAGCGAGTTTCTACGCAACACACCCGCCGTAACACGATCGAGCTATGTCCACCCTTTGATCACCGACTGCTTTAATGCCGGTGAACTCGACACGTCGCTTCTGCGGGCTCCACTTCGCAAAGGCCTCAGCGGTGCCGAAACCGGACTTATGCGCCTGCTGGAACGAGCAAATACGTGAATGTCTTAGCCCCATCAACCAACCGGCTTAGCGTACTTCGTCGGGCTTAGCCCACAGGTTGGATGGGTCTTCGTCCGTTTTGATGGTACCACCCATGATTTCGCATTGCGGTAAGTGGTGCGGAAGATTGCACAATTAAATTCGAATTGCGGCTGCTCCGGAAATGCGCTTAGCTTTTCTCAGTATTGCCAGTCTGCGGGAACGGCGACCCGCAATTTCTGATGTGTTCTCGCCCAGACAGATGGGAGCGTGTCATGGCATTTTCGGATCGAGACCGACGTATCTTTGCGACTACCGATTGGGAAATTATGCAGCGAGCTCACAACCAGGCATCTCGCTTGCTGGACCGTTGTCCCAAGACGCACGAGCGCTGCAACGACCTCGCCCGCATTATCATGGCCATATTCGAAAGCGGCGTTCGCGATGAAGACGAGCTTGCCGCAATGGCAGCAAATCGTGAACTCAACGTCCTGGCTGGACGCGGTCATTTCCAGAAGCCGTTTCCCCTCAGGAACGTTCCGATTGCGGCAAGTGAGTCCCGAACGGAGCACTGACGCAGATAGGTGAGGCTTATCCTGCTAGCCTGACCCTCTGCGCCGCAGCCAGACGAGCGCATAGGTCCAGCGATGAGACTGGATGCGCGATCGCGTAGCCTTGTAACGTATCGCACCCTAGCCGGCGCAAGAGCCTTGCGTGCGCCTGCGTCTCGACGCCTTCGGCGATGACGCCTATCCCGAGTGTTTTGGCTATACCGACGATCGCCCGGATTAGGCTTCTCTGTTCGCGTGATTTTATGATCGGCATGACCAGTCGTTGGTCGATCTTGAGCCGTTTCGGCTTGAGCTTCAACAAGCCGATGATCGACGCGTGCCCTGAACCGAAGTCATCGACTTCAATATCGATCTCCATCTGCTTGAGCGCAGCGATATTGGTGAGAACATCGTCCTCTATCTCATCGAGAAAAACTGTCTCCAGAAGCTCGAAGGACAGTGTGTGCGGTTCGATCTGCAATTGCTTGAGCTGATCGACGAGGGTCGGGTCTGACAACCGCGCGGCCGATGTATTGACGGCGATCCGCGGTACGGTGACCCCCAGCGTTTCCCAGCTTTGCCGGTCACGTATGATTGCCCTGAGGATTGCTGCGTCAAACTCGGCGATCAGCCCCAGTGTGGCCGCCACCTTCATGAAGGATTCGGGTGCGAGTAATCCCCGTTGCGGATGTCTCCAGCGCGCGAGTGCCTCAATGCCCACAATGCTTTGCGTGCGCGCGTCGACCTGCAACTGATAGAATGGAATAAACTCGCCCCTCTCCAAACCAACTTTGACATGCTCCGCGATCCGCCGATCGCGCGACAACCCCGTTTTCAGATGTGGCGCGAAAAATTCCACCCTGTTTCGTCCGAGATTCTTTGAGCGATAGAGAGCGACGTCGGATTCGGCCAGCAGGCCTGCCGCACTTCCGTCATTCGTCCAGGCCACACCGATTGAAGCACCTGTCTGCAGCAACGAACCTCCGTAAGAAACACCCTGCCTGAGCAGCCTGACAATATGTTGCGCGACGATCTCCAGTTCGCCGAGCGTCGAGAAATTCGGGATCAGAACCACGAATTCGTCACCACCCATGCGCGCCACAAATCCATTCTCCGGGACAACCGATGCGATCATGAGCGCTGCGGATTTCAGCACTGCATCGCCGGCGGCATGGCCAGCTGTGTCGTTGATTTGCTTGAAGTAATCCAGATCGACATGCAGAATTGCCAGCCGTTCGACACTGCAGTCGGCAGACAGCTCCGAAAGCCGTTTGTCAAAAAAACGCCTGTTGGGCAGGCCCGTCAGGTAATCGTGTTCGGCAGCATATTCGATCTGGGCAGTGCTCGCCTCAAGCGCCAGCGCCCTGGCCTCGGCGATTGCCTTTTGGGCAGAAAGCTCGCGCGTCAGCATCACGTCCGCTGTCACATCCCATTCGGCACCGATGAACGTTGCAGTCTCACCGTCTTCATAATAGTGTGCCCTCGATCGGATGTGACGGATATCCCCATCAGGCAGGACAATCCTGAACTCGGACGAATAGTCCCCTTTACGCCGGATAGCCTCCTCGAAATCCTCCTCGGCTCGCGCACGATCGTCCGGATGAATGGCGTCGACCCACTGGTCGGCCATTACATTTCTTTGCGTTTTGCCTGTTGCATAGAGGCGGTGCATCTGCAGGTCCCAGAGGACCTCATTCTCGGCGTTGTGCTCCCAAACCCCGATTTGCGAAGCGTCAAGCGCAAGCTCCAGCCGCCGTAGAATATTCTGAAATTCCTGCTCTGATCTGGCCGGTTTCATTTGTTTTTATTATAACTCCACCCTCAAACTCGACTCTTATCCTGAATACTCTCCCATGAAAATATTGTTGCAATATTTACCTGTTGGACTTTTTCCATTCATACCGCGCGCCACAACCCCCGGTTACGCTTCAAATGACCACGTTCACGGAAAATCAGAGAAATCTTAACAGTCCCGATGTCATTAATAGCCAACGCATGCTTACAGACCGGCGTCTCGATTTGTACAGCAAGCTTGGGGGAAATTCTGAATGTCTCGCTATCTCGACCGGCGATGGTTCTTGGCAACAATGACTGTTGTGCTGATTACCGCCGGCGCTGTCTGCGGCATGTGGATCAGCCGGCTCGTCGTCATATCGGGCGATCGGGGCCAGACTTTGGAGGAAGTCTCTCCCGTTTTCAGTGCCATGTCAGCCAGTATTTCCAAATAATATAATGCAACAAAATCTTTTCATGATAAATCAAGCATGTTCACGCTTATTGACCAGCGCTCACAGTTTATTCATTTCGACTGCATCATTCTGTCATCCTGAAATGTGGAGAACAGCCATATGAAAACGACATCTTTTGCAGTGGTAACGATCGCGGTTCTCACCTTTGCATGTGTGGCAACCGCAGATGAACTGAAGTTGAAGATAGCAACCGAAGGTGCTTATCCCCCATTCAATTCTATCGATGCTTCGGGAAATCTGGTCGGGTTCGATGTCGACATCGCCAAGGCTGTGTGCCACGAAATGAAAGCCACATGTTCTTTCATTGCCGTGCCTTGGGACGACATCATCCCGCGGCTCGAAAACAATCAATACGATCTCATCGTCGCCAGTATGTCATACACCGACGCCCGTGCCAAACGGATGGAATTCTCGGACTCCTACTACCGTTCGCATTCGGCATTTGCCGGTGATCCCAACAGATTCAAGGACATATCGCCTGCCGCATTGAAGGGCTTGCGCATCGCAGCCGGCAGTCAGACAATCCAGTCGGAATACCTGCAGAAGGCCTATACCGAAAGCACGATCGTGTTGACGAAGGACCAGCCGGAGGCACAGAAACTGCTACAGGCGGGTGAGGTGGATCTGGTCCTGGCCGATTCCATCGACTTGCTGACCTTCCTGCAGGCGCCGGAAAGTTCGAAGTTTGACTACGTAGGCGACCCGGTTACCAACGATTTTCTGAAGAGTTCCGCCCACATCACCGCACACAAGGGCAACCATGCACTGATTGCCAAAGTCAATGAAGCAATCAGTCAAATCCGGCTTAACGGTACCTACGACCGCATCAACAACACCTATTTTCCCTTTAGCATCTATTAGGTCACAACGAGAGCATGACAGCAACGACGAAAGGCTTTCAAATATCGATGGCTGCAGCCGGCAGGCTGCTCATCGGTTTTGTGCTTCTTTACGCGATCATTGCTGCAGGCTTCTCCATCGTCTTCCTGCGCAAGATCGAGAACGATGCTCGGTACACCCAGGAACAACAATTGCCGCTGGTCATGAGCCAGAACCGCAACGCAATTAAAGTCGAACGATTGGCGTCGCTTGCACGGTCGATCTATCTCGCCAAGGACCGGGAACTCGAGCGGCAACTTCAGCTGCAGACTCATGTGCTTGCCCAGAGCTTCACGCTCGACGAGAACAATGAACTGGCTAAAGGTGTCCTGGACGTTGGCGCTTCCGTCAAGAAGATCGTCGCCATACGAGAGCAAGTCCGCAAGATGGATTCGGGTGCGAGCGCCGCCATGGACCCCGGCATTCGGGCGGATCTGGAAAAGCAGGCCCTCGAAATCTACCAGAATGCGATGCGGATTACCGATAAGCTGAGCCAGTCCATGATCAGTGACGCCGCGGTTCTTGCCTATGGCATGTCAGGCGATATCCAGCGCACCGCCCGCATGATCCAGATTGCGTGGATCATCATCTTGATCCTGCCGGTCATCACAGCCGTCGGCGCCATCTACATCGTCGCGAGACACATCATCAGCCCCATAAACTCTGCCATTGAGGGCCTCCAATCGATCGATCGTTATGAAACGCGCGGTTTCAAGCTCCGTCGGCCTCTGTTCCGCGAACTGTCTACCATCTACGAGGCCATTGAGGCGTACGGGCGCGTTTCGCATGATCTCTTGCGAACGAATTCCATTCTCCAGGCACTATCGGAAGAAGATGGCCTGACCACCCTTGCAAACAGGCGAAGTTTTGAAAAGCGCCTTGAAGACGAGTTTGCCAAGGCCATGGGAGGTGAAACTGATCTCGCCATACTCATGGTGGATCTCGACCACTTCAAATCCATCAATGACCAGTACGGTCATCAAATGGGTGATACTTGCCTGAAAATGACGGCGAATGTGCTGCGCAGTGTTGCTGCCGAGCGCGAATGCCACGCCGCCCGCTATGGCGGTGAAGAATTCTCCGTGGTTTTCCCGGGTTGCAGCTTGCAGGATGCGATCGCCGAAGCAGAAAAGATCAGGCTCTCAATCAGCAGTCTTATTATCAAGACAACCCACGATGAGGTCATCCGTATCACGGCCAGCGTGGGCGTCGCATCGGTCCGAAGCGCGACCTTCCAGGGTTCGGCCGAACTGCTTGAAAATGCCGACAGGGCTCTCTACCTCGCCAAGCACTCTGGACGGAATATCGTCAAAGCCCTCCCCTCGTCCGGTCGAACGGATTTGAAATCCATACCCGCCTAAGTTTATGTAGAGACATGCGGCACAATCGGGAGACGATCCATGCCAACGCTCTATTCCATCAAGCCTGCGTTCCAAAATCTCCTGCGCCCGCTTGTGGGCCGCCTGGTCGCGAGGGGTGCTACAGCCAACCAGGTGACTGTCGCTGCAACGGTGCTCTCCATACTTGCGGGCGGGCTGATTGCTCTGTTTCCGACGGCGACTTTGCTTTTCTGGACATTGCCGGTGGTGTTGTTCGTGCGCATGGCGCTCAATGCGATTGATGGAATGATGGCGCGGGAATTTGGCCAGGCATCGAAGCTCGGCGCCTACCTTAACGAGATCGGTGACGTGATCTCCGATGTGGCGCTCATCCTGCCTTTTCTGCTGGTCGCGCCATTTTCCGCAACAGGCGTCGTCGCTTTCGCAATTGCCGCGATCCTCGCGGAATATGCGGGACTGCTGGGCGCAATGGTTGGCGGCGGTCGTGCTTATGATGGCCCCTTTGGCAAGAGTGACCGGGCGCTGGCACTTGGCATCATTGCCGCACTGATAGGCTGCGGTGTCGTGCTGCCAACCTGGTTCGGCTGGGCTTTTCCGCTGATGGCACTGTTATCGCTCTATACCATGGTCAATCGTATCCGCGCCGGTCTCCGGCGTGCAGCGGGAGAGGAAGGAGACCACAATGGATGAGGATGCCGCAACATTCGCTGCGCGCCTGAAGCACCGCGCCCATACCTACGGCTTCCTGACCTGCCTCCTATTGGTTGCGTCGTCCATCGTCGGCGACGCCGGTGGGCCCCTGTTCAGCTGGCTCTGGCCACTCATGATCGTAGGCGGGCTGATTACGCTTTTTCTTGCCATCTACCTTCGCTTTGACGCGGCCTTGTTCAATTTCATCGCGTCGCATGAGGACGAAACGGCTGGCTGCAGGGCCGCGGATGACCTGCTTGAGCGCATGCACATTCGCAAGTGCCCGAAAGTAACGCGACCGCTTCGTGTGCGAATCGCCGCGACGAACAACCTGCTGATGAAACTGCACCTTGCATTTGCGGCTTCTCTTGCTCTATTCGCTGCTTTGACTGCCTATGGATTGTGGATTGTCTAGCGTCAGTCTGGGGGACGAAATGAACGCGAAGCCATTGTTGCGTCGCATGGCCGCCATGGTGCTAGCCGGAATGGCGCGCGCAATCACAGGCGTGCGACCGATCTGGCAAGGTTGTGCGCCGTCTGACCGGCAGCGCATATATTTTGCCAACCACGCCAGCCATGGCGATTTCATCCTGCTTTCCGCGTGTCTTCCGCCGCAAGAACGGGAACGGACAAGAGCAGTCGCGGGGGCCGACTACTGGCGCAAGAACAAAATCCGCCATGTCCTTGCCCGCGACGTGCTCAACACCGTCCTCGTGGAGCGCAACTGGGTTGAGCGGAGGGAAGATCCGATGGTCATCATGCTCGATGCCCTGAATGATGGGCATTCCCTGATCATCTTCCCCGAAGGCACGCGCAACATGACAGAGCAACCGCTCCTGCGCTTCCGCTCCGGCATTTACAATCTTGCCTTTGCCCGTCCCGATGTCGAACTCGTGCCCTGCTGGATCGAAAATATGTCGCGCGTTCTGCCGAAGGGCGCATTCCTGCCCGTGCCGCTGCTGTGCCGCGTCGTCTTTGGCGCGCCAGTCGCTCTTGAATCCGGCGAAGATCGCCACGCTTTCCTGCATCGGTCTCAGCAGGCACTGCTCGACCTTGATCCCGAACATCAAAGGGCGCTCGACCGTGGCTGAAACGATCTGGCTATTCCTTGGTCTGCTCGCCGTTCTGACTGTCGCCAGCACCATTGCGACCGTCCTGAACTGGAAGAGCACGCGCAAGGGTGATGCCCTCCCCTCGACGCTGGTCAATCTGAATTCGCGCATCAAGGCGTGGTGGATCATGGTCGCCGCCATTTCCATTGCCTTCCTGTTTGGCAAGGGCGGCGTCATCCTGCTGTTTGCCTTCGTGTCGTTCGCGGCACTGCGCGAATATGTGACGCTGACCCATACAAGACGTGGTGATCACTGGATCCTGCTCGGCATGTTTCTGGTGATCATTCCGGTGCAATACTACCTGCTCTGGATCGACTGGTACGGGCTCTTTGCGATCTTCGTTCCGGTTTATTGCTTCCTTGCCATGCCTGCCCTTACGGCGATCTCTGGCGACACTGCCCGCTTCCTTGAACGCGTCAGCGAACAGCAATGGGGCATCATGCTGTCGGTCTATTGCATCAGCCATGTACCGGCATTGCTGACACTGGCCATACCGGGCTTTGCGGGTAAGGGTCTGTTGCTCATTGCCTTCCTGATTGCCACAGTCCAGGGCAGCGATGTGCTGCAATATGTGTTCGGAAAACTATTCGGCAAACACAAGGTAGCGCCCAAAATATCACCTTCCAAGACCTGGGAGGGCCTGATTGGCGGCATCATCAGCGCCTCGTTGCTCGGCGCTGTGCTTTTCTGGCTCACCCCGTTCACCCCGCTGCAAGCCGGACTTATGGCAGCGCTGTCCTGCGTGATGGGCTTCTTTGGTGGTTTGGTTGCCTCCGCGATCAAACGCGATCGCGGCGTCAAGGATTGGGGCCACATGATCGAGGGCCATGGCGGTATGCTCGACCGGGCGGACAGTCTGGTCTTTGCCGCTCCGATTTTCTTTCACATGGTCCGTTATTTCTGGACGTAAGGTCGAACTTACAATAGATCCGCCTTGCCGAGATCGCGCATCAGATGGCTGGCACCATAGGTCCACGGTGCGCATTCCGTCGAAAGCAACACCCGGTTCGACAGCGTTCCCAGTGAGGGAGTCGAAATGGAAACGACATCTCCGATCTTGTGAGTGAAGCCCTTGCCCGGCCCATCGCGGTCCTTGACCGGCGCGAACATCGTTCCGAGAAAGAGGACAAGTCCGTCCGGATACTGATGGTGCCGCCCGATGGTTGCCTCGACCAGCGATTCTGGCGTTCGCGAAATCTTCGCCATATTGGAGTGTCCATCAAGCACGAAACCATCCTCGCCCTCGACGCGCATGCTCAGTTCCGCAGCCTTGATCGTTTCAATGGTGAAATCCCCGTCAAACAGGCGAATGAACGGTCCGACGGATCCGGAGGCATTGTTGTCCTTCGCCTTGCCGAGCAGCAGGGCCGAACGACCTTCGACGTCCCGCAGGTTGACATCGTTTCCGAGCGTTGCGCCGATGATGCGCCCGGCACTCGAAACGACGAGTACGATCTCCGGCTCCGGATTGTTCCAGCTCGAAATTGGGTGCAGTCCGACGTCTGCGCCAAAACCCACCGTCGACATTGGCTGGCCCTTCGTGAAGATTTCAGCATCCGGCCCGATGCCCACTTCCAGATACTGGCTCCAGACACCGCGAGCGATCAACGCTTCCTTCACCTGCATCGCGGCGGGCGATCCGGGCACGATCTTGGAGAGGTCCGCACCAATGAGTTTGAGAACATCGTCTCGCAGCGAATCGGCCTTGGCCTTGTCGCCTTTTGCCTGTTCCTCGATGACGCGTTCCAGCAAAGATGCAACGAAGGTGACACCCGACGCCTTTACGGCCTGCAGATCGATCGGCGAAAGCAGTGCTGGAACGGCAGGATCGAATTTCTTGGTCCAGCTGTTCTGAACGATCGCATCGACGTCGCCAAGCGCTGCCCCGGTCGAACCGGCCACATAGGCGGCCGGATTACCAAGTTCGACGATATCCCGCACCGTTGGCGCAGTCTTGTTGGTGATGTCGAACACCTTGCCATCCCGGACCGTGACGATCCTCGGATGGTCGTGACCGGTAACCCGTGCCCTTCCGACAAGAACACCTGAGCTGGGGACGATGGCATGTGACATGGTTCGGGTTCCTGACATGGGGATGGGAGACGAAGGTTTCGAGGGCCGCATTTATGCGGCAGGGCACCCGGCCAATCAAGACCGCACGTCGCAATCTCTCGCGGCTTGTCCCCTGACGCAGCATTGTCGGAGACCGTCGATTTTCCGCGCCACTGCCTTGCCATCGGTGCCGAACAAGGAGCTAGATCGACACCGCGGAACAAGTCACAGGATAGCACATGAACCCGGCGGCAGGATATCGACTCGGATTGATCCTGGTGACGGCGTCCACGGTGGCGTGGAGCCTGGCAGGGTTGTTCACGCAGGTCATTCCATTGGACAGCTGGACGATCCTCGCGTGGCGCGGCATCTTCGGTTCACTTGGAATTGCGGCTGTGATCGTGCTCACCGAAAACGGCCCGATCTGGAAAAGCTTCTGGAATATTGGCCGTGCTGGCTGGCTTTTCGTCGCGGTATCTGCGCTTGGCATGGTGTTCCTGATCAATTCGCTCAAGGAGACGACCGTCGCGCATGTGGCGGTGATTTACGCCACCATCCCTTTCGTTGCCGCTGTCCTCGGTTGGTTTGCGATGGGCGAACGGTCGACAGTCAGCGCAATCCTTGCCAGCGTGGCCGCACTGATCGGCGTTGTCATCATGGTTGGCGTCGGCGCTGAAGGCACACTCTTCGGCGACCTATTGGCCTTTGGTATGACCTTGTGCATGGCGGTGCTGATGATCATCGTCCGGCGGTCACCCGACATTTCCGTCTTGCCCGCCGCCTGCCTGTCAGCCCTTGTCAGTTCGCTGATCTGCTGGCCTCTTGGCAGCCCGCTTACCGTGTCCGCATATGACCTCCTGCTCATCGCCATGTTCGGCATTCTGGTCTCCGCAGTCGGCCTTGCTCTGTTCACACTCGGCGCCAAGCATTTGCCAGCCGTAGAAACCGCGCTCATCGGTTCGTTGGATGCTCCATTGGCGCCGCTGTGGATATGGCTCGCATTCGGTGAAGTGCCGGGCAGGAGTACGCTTATCGGTGGCTCGATCGTATTCGCCGCTGTTATTGCTCATGTCATCACAGGGACACAGACAAAGGCGAAGGAGCAACGCTTGATGCAAGAGAAGCGTTTGTCCTGATCCCTTCCCCTGGAGCCTCGACGCGGAAGAACTTGCATTGTCATTGCTTGAGCGCGAATGTATGCCGACGACCGGTTGAAACTGCAGGTCACGGCAAGGCACATGAACAAGATCGAACTGGACAAACAGGCTCGCGACAATTCGCGGGAGATTGCCGATGCCAATCCGGCCAGGCTTGGTACCAGGCTGAAGCTGGCGCGCCAGACCCGCGGCTTGACACTGAAGGCGCTCTCCGAAGCTGCCAACTGCTCGGAAAGCCTGCTGTCCAAGATCGAGAATGGCAAGGCGTCGCCATCCTTGCCAATGCTTCATCGTCTCGTTCAGGTGCTTGAAACCAATATTGGCTGGATGTTTGAAGAATCCGATGGTGAGGAGGGCATCGTCTTTCGTGCCGGGACGCGGCCGCTCATCGCGCTCGATCCGCTGCGGCGCGGCGAAGGCATTTCGCTCGAACGCATTATCCCCTATTCGCAGGGGCATTTGCTTCAGTGCAATATCCACCACATCGAAAAGGACGGGGCGAGCGCCGGCCCCATACAACACGCCGGCGAGGAGGTTGGCTATGTCCTCGCTGGGGAAATTGAACTGATCATCGGTGAGCGCCAGTTTCGGCTGGCGGCTGGCGATGCCTTCGTTTTCAACTCGGACCTGCCCCATCACTACCGCAACATTGGAAGCGAGCGGGCGAGCATTTTCTGGGTAAACACCCCGCCAACATTCTAGGCTGGAGCCGGCCCGGGACTGATTTTTCTCATATTTCTAGATAACTGAATTTCATCATTTCAAATTACTTGACATACATTCAAGTCTCTTGAATTATGCCTCTGCGTTCAGTTTACGTGCGCCCTCACACGGGCCGATTTAATCAGAAAAAAGGGGAATCGGAATGCGTCTTACCAAGCTACTCTCCGGCTGCGCCGCAGCAATTGCTATTACGCTGGCTGTCGGCTCGTCCGCCCTCGCCGATACGTTCGCGCTTGTTACAATCAATCAGCAGGCACTGTTCTTCAACCAGATCAATGAGGGCGCACAGAAGGCCGCGGATGCTGCCGGTGCCAAGCTCGTCATCTTCAATGCCAACAATGTTCCGAGCGCCCAGAACGACGCGATGGAAAACTACATCACCCAGAAGGTCGATGGCATCATTCTTGTCGCCATCGATGTCAACGGCGTCAAACCGGCCATCACGGCAGCGAAGGCTGCCGGTATCCCGGTCATCGCTATCGATGCGCAGATACCTGATGGCGACAATGTCGCGTTTGTCGGTGTCGACAACACCAAGGCGGGTGAGGACATTGGCAAGGCCTATGCCGAATACGTCAAGACCAATATGGATGGCACTGCCAAGATCGGTGTGATAGGCGCCCTCAATTCGTTTATTCAGAACCAGCGCCTCGACGGTTTCAAGAAAGCCGTCGCGGACAGCGGCCAGAAAATCACCTTCCTCGATACGGTTGACGGCCAGAACGTTCAGGACGTGGCCCTCACGGCCGCGGAAAACCTGATGACCGCCAATCCGGATATGACGACGCTTTACGCCACCGGCGAACCTGCACTGATCGGCGCGGTCTCGGCGGTGACGAGCCAGGGCCGCACCGGCGACGTCAAGGTCTTCGGCTGGGACCTGACCAAGCAGGCCGTGGAAGGCATTGATGCCGGCTGGGTTGCGGCTGTCGTGCAGCAGGATCCCGCCGGAGAAGGCAAGGCTGCTGTCGAAGCGCTCACCAAGCTGAAGAAGGGCGAAAAGATCGAGCCAATCATCAACGTACCGGTTACGATTGTGACCAAGGAAAATGTCGATCAGTTCCGCGGCATGTTCAAATAGAGCAAAGTCCGCGACGGGCGCGGCCGCACATGCCGCGCCCCCTCCCGAGGTGAGAGCCCTTCTTGAACCCAACGGTATTGCGATGAACAGTATTGACAGTGAAACATACCGGGTCCGCATGACCGGCATATCCAAGCGGTACAACACGATCCAGACGCTCGATAACGTCTCTCTCAACCTGAAACCCGGCGAAGTGCTCGGCCTTGTCGGCGACAACGGCGCCGGCAAGTCGACCCTGAGCAAGGTGCTCTCGGGGGCGGTCATCCCCGATTCAGGCACGATCGAGATCGACGGCAAGGTTGTTTCCTTTTCCTCTCCTGCCGACGCCAGATCGGAGCATGTGGAGATGGTCTATCAGGACCTTTCCCTGTGCGACACGGTCGATGTAGCGGGCAACATATTCCTTGGGCGCGAGCCGCGGCGGCGCGTGTTGGGCGTGCCGTTCCTCGACAAGAAGCGCATGCATGACGAAGCGCGCATCATGTTGGATCGTCTTGGCATCGTTATCGCCGACACCCGCTTGAAGGTTGAGAACCTTTCCGGCGGCCAGCGCCAGTCCATCGCCATCGGCCGCGCTGCATCCTTCGAGCCGTCGGTCCTCATCATGGACGAGCCAACCGCTGCCCTTGCGGTCGCCGAGGTCGAAGCGGTTCTTGATCTCATCCGCGCCGTCAGCGCGCGCGGGGTCAGCGTCATTCTCATTACCCACCGCCTGCAGGATCTGTTCCTCGTCTGCGATCGCATCCAGGTGATGTATGAAGGCCGCAATGTCGCCGAACGGCGCATCGAGGAGACCAGCATCGAGGACGTCGTCAATCTCATTGTCGGGCGAAAGTTCCAGGCGCGCTCTGCCCGCCGCAGCGAAGACAATGGAGCACGGCCATGAGCAATTCATCGACCTCCGGCGACAACACTGCCCTTCACCCGGTAGCGGCCCAATCCCGCGTGCGTGAAAGCACGTTGCGCGACCGGTTCATGGCCAATGGCAGCGTCGTTTCCATAGCGATTTTCTTCCTCGTCGTTTGCCTGCTTTTCTCGGTGGTGACCGACGCCTTTCTCACGGCGCCAAATCTGCTCAACATCGTTCGCCAATCCGCGCCGTTGCTGATCGTCGCCGCCGCCATGACCTTCGTCATCACCACTGGCGGAATCGACCTTTCGGTCGGCTCTGTGTTGGCGCTGGTCGCCACCCTCTCAGCAGCCACATTGCAGGCGGGCCTGCCTTGGCCATTGGTGATCATCGCCATGCTGCTGCTCGGTGCTGCCGTCGGTGCGATTCAAGGTTTCTTCATTGCCTATGAGCGCATCCCTGCCTTTATCGTCACGCTAGCCGGCCTCTCGGTTATCCGAGGCATCGCTCTGCTGATTACCGGCGGCTATTCGATCCCGGTCGAGGCGACAAGCCCGTTCACCGTCATTGGCCGTGCCTGGTTCCTTGGCGTACCAGTGCCTGCGCTGATCGCACTTGTCGTGCTCGTCATTGCCTATCTCGCCTTCAACGAGACACGCTTCGGCCGCTACGTCACCGGCATTGGTGCCAATGCCGAAGCGGTTCGCCGCGCCGGCGTCGATACGCGCCTGACGACACTGATGGTCTATGTGCTTTCCAGTACGGCTGCCGCCGCGGCAGGCATCATCCTTGCCGCCCGGCTAGGTTCCGGTTCATCCAACGCCGGACAGGGCTTCGAGCTCGAGGTCATTGCGGCTGTTGTCCTCGGCGGCACCAGTCTGTTTGGCGGCCGCGGCACGATCATCGGTACCATACTCGGTGCCATGACGGTGGCTGTAATCGCCAACGGCCTGATCCTTGCCCATATGTCGCCATTTCTCACGCCAATTGTCACCGGCACGATCATCCTCATCGCCATCTGGCTGAATTTCCGCCTGTTCCGCGGTGCGATCAGGAGCCGTTGATCATGGGTCTCGACTTCGAAGCAAGCGAACGTAGCAGGGTGCCCATTGGCGTAAAATCCGGAACGGTAATGACCGTCCAGGGTCCGCTGCCGGTCGGTGAGATGGGCGTCACCTTGATGCACGAGCACATCCTGCTTGATGGCGCGAGTTCATGGAAATGCCCCTGCCACCCGGACGAGCTTGCCATCGCCGAGCGGCCGGTCTCGATCGAGATCATCGGCGAACTGCGCATGAACCCTTATATCAACCGGGACAATGTCTCGCTCACTGACACCGATCTTGCGCTCAGCGAACTCAAGCGCTTCCAGGTGCTGGGCGGCCATACCGTCGTCGATCCGACCAATTTCGGCATTGGCCGCAATCCGGTGAAGCTGCGGCGCATTTCGCGCATGGCCAACCTCAAGATCGTCATGGGCTCCGGCTTTTATCTTCAGCACACCCATCCGGGGTGGTTGAAAGACATGCATGTCGACGCGGTCACCGAATTTCTCGTCAATGATGTCGGTGGCGGCGACAGCCAACCCGAGATCATGGCAGGCATTATCGGCGAAGTGGGCATCAGCAAGGATTTTACGCCGGAGGAGCGCAAATCCCTGCGCGCTTCGGCACGCGCTTCCCGCATCACCGGCGTTCCCCTGTCAATCCACCTTCCAGGCTGGGAGCGGCTGGCCAATGAAGTGCTCGATGTCGTCGAGGAGGAAGGCGCTGACCTGAAGCACACCATCCTCTGCCACATGAACCCAAGCCATGAGGATCTTGACTATCAGACAGGCCTCGCCCGGCGCGGCGCCTTTCTCGAATATGACATGATCGGCATGGACTATTACTACGCCGATCAGGATGCCCAGTCGCCGTCAGACGAACAGAACGCCCGGGCAATCCGATCCCTTGTCGATATGGGCTTTGGTGACCGGGTGCTGCTGTCGCAGGACGTGTTCCTGAAGATGATGCTGACCCGTTTTGGCGGCTTCGGCTATGGCTACATACTCAAGCATTTCGTGCCCCGCCTGAAGCGGCACGGTGTCGATGCCGAAATCATCGATCGCATGCTCACCGACAATCCAAGATCTGTATTTTCTGCGGCGGCCTGATCGCCCCATAATGCACAAGGAGTTTTCATGTCCAAACACAAGGTTCTACTCGCGGGCGAGTCGTGGGTGTCGACCGCTACCCATATCAAGGGCTTCGACCAGTTCCCCACCGTCACATACCACACTGGCGCGGACGAACTGCTCAAGGCGCTGAAGGACAGCGATTTCGATGTGAAATTCATGCCGGCGCATGAGGCGCAGCGCGATTTCCCGCAGACCATGGAGGCCCTGTCGGAATATGAGGCCATCATCCTCTCCGATATCGGCGCGAACACACTGCTGCTGCACCCGGACACCTGGATCCATTCGAAGACGACGCCAAACCGCCTGCGCCTGCTTCGCGACTATGTCCGCAACGGCGGTGCACTGCTGATGTTCGGCGGCTATTACAGCTTCCAGGGCATCAATGGCGGCGCGCGCTATCACAAGACGCCCGTAGAAGAGGTACTGCCCGTCTCCTGCCTATCTGTCGATGACCGTATCGAGGTTCCGGAAGGCTTTATCCCCGTGGTAACCGGCAATGCCGGTCATCCGATCCTGCAGGGGCTCGGCAAGGACTGGCCCGTACTGCTTGGCTATAATGAAGTCACCGTCAAGGATGGCGCCGAGGTCTTGGCCACCGTTTCGACCGACTACGGGTCGCAGCCGTTGCTCGTCACCGGCACCTACGGCAAGGGTCGCACACTCGCCTGGACCTCCGATGTCGGGCCGCACTGGCTGCCTTCGGACTTCATCGCGTGGAAAGGCTACAAGACGCTGTTCGAACAGATGCTTGTCTGGGCCGTTGCTAAAACTTGACCAGCAAATCCATGAAAACGGGCATCAAGATCAATGGCGAGCGCCTGCTTGGCAGGCTGGAACGGTTTGCCACGATTGGCGGCACTCCGGCCGGCGGCGTCAACCGCCAGGCTCTTTCCCCAGAAGACAGACTAGCCCGTGCTGAACTGGCGGGCCTGGCCGCTGATCGCGGCTTTGCCGTGTTCCAGGACGCCATGGCCAATCTGTTCATTCGCAGGGAGGGACATTCGCCCGACCAGCCGCCATTCCTCATCGGCAGCCATCTCGACAGCCAGCCGATGGGCGGGCGTTTTGACGGCGCGCTCGGCACACTTGCCGCCTTCGAGGTGCTGGAATCCCTGGACGATGCAGATATTCGCACGCCTATAGCAGTGGAAGTCGTCGCCTGGACCAATGAGGAAGGCAGCCGGTTTGCCCCAGGCGCCATGGGATCAATGGCTTTCGCTTCCGGTGCAATTCCGGAAGAATGGTATGGGAGGCAAGCTGCCGATGGCGCGCTTCTGCAGCATGAACTCGCCTCCACGCTTGCCGCGTCACCTGGTGCACATCATCGTGCGCTTGGCACGCCGATTTCGGGTTATCTTGAATTGCACATCGAACAGGGCCCTGCGCTCGAGCGAGAGAACATACCGATCGGTATCGTTCATGGCATTCAGGGAACCCGCTGGCTCGAGGTTGTCATTACCGGGCAAACGGCGCATGCAGGAACCACGCAGCTGGCATTCCGCCGCGATCCGCTTGTCGCGGCGACCGAGGCGCTTCAATCGCTCTATGGCTCAATCATGCCCAATGACGAACAGGCGCGCCTGACCGTCGGTCGCATCTCGGTCGAGCCCGCTTCGATCAACGCCATTCCCGGCAAGGTCGCATTCAGTGTCGATCTTCGCCATCCGAGTGTTCTGGAACTGGACAGGCTGGAAAGCCGGGTGCGGGCAATCTGCGAAGAGAAGGCATCGGGTCTTGGTTGCCAAGCAACCGTCCGGCGCACGTTCGACATGCCCCCAGCGCAGTTCTCACCGAACCTGCTGGATGCCGTGGAACAGGCGGTGGCCCGTCTCGGAATTGCCCACAAACCAATGTTGTCGGGCGCATTTCACGACGCGCTGTTTCTGGCGCGCGTCGCGGATGCCGCAATGATTTTCGTGCCGTGCCGGGATGGCCTCAGCCACAATGAGGCTGAGTATGTCGAACCTGAACATTCGGTGCTGGGCGCCCAGGTCCTGCTCGAATCGACGCTGATTGCACTCGACAGAATCGGAGGTCAGTGCTCGTTGAGTTTCTTGAGGTAAATCGACAGGAGTTGTGTCTGCGAGGAAATGCCAAGTTTGCGATAGACGTTGCGTCGATGGACTTTGACTGTCCCGGTCGTGATATTGAGCCTCAGTCCGATCGACTCGGATGAATGGCCTTGCAAAACAAGCTCGATGATCGCTGCCTCGCGGTCCGTAAGATTGAGGTCGCGCCAAACCGTGTCGGCAGCATTCAACTGGACCTTTCGCCGTCCTCTGCCCTGCTTTGCGACCGCCGCATCAAACAGATGGCCCAAACCGGAGCAATATTGCCGGACCAACGTCGCGACCAACGGGTCGGCCTTGCGGAGCAGCGCAAGCTCCTGCGCCGGGAAATATCCCGTCTCTCCTCGCCGCATCAGCGACAATACGATTGTAATACCGGCTTCGACTGGAACGAAAAAGCCGACCTCCTCCGCAAGGCCGGTCTGAACATAATAAGTCCGGTAATATTCGCTCGAAAAGAACCGGTCGGGCGCCAGTTCGCGCATACGCCAGACACCGGGCTTGGGTGCCCGTGCCGTGTGGTAGAAGGGATCCAGCAAATAGGGCCCCGCCTGATACATGCTGACGAAGATCACGTGCTCGTCCACGTCGAACGTGCTGTAGATATCGATCGGCCGCTCATTGCCGCGATAGGCAAACACGACGATATAGTCGAACTTGACCATCGCGCGCATCGATTGATGGAAAAGTTCCCCGAATTCCTGCGGCGCCATCGATGATCTGCCGATGAACTGGCGGAACGCATCGAACAGCGCCTCAACGTCAACGCTCATTCGCCCCTCCCGTCCAATGCTTTCCCACGCCGGAGCATACACCTTACATTGATGCCATCCGGTTAAAATACCTCTTTCGGGGTATATACCGCGATATGGCTTGTTGACTAGTTTGTGATCAATGACGGTGGCAACAAGGCAGCGAAGACTGCCCCTACCAACTCAAGCCGCAGGGGACTAACGTGACATCCGCCTCCACGAACGACATCGAATTCCGGTCGGTCAGCAAATCCTATGGCGCCGTGACCGCGGTATCCGACATTAATCTTCAGGTACCCAAGGGAGCCTTCGTTGCGTTGCTTGGTCCCTCAGGGTGCGGCAAAACCACTTGCCTCAGGATGATTGGCGGCTTTGAACAGCCCACGTCCGGCGACGTCTTGATCAATGGCCAACCGATGAACGGTGTTCCCGCCTATCGTCGGCCAGTGAACATGGTGTTCCAGCAATACGCGCTTTTTCCTCATTTCGACGTCGAGCAGAACGTCTCCTACGGTCTGAGGCAGGCGCGCCCGCGAATCAATGCCACCGAAATATCCCGCCGCGCCAACGATGCACTGGAGATGGTCCGCCTGGGCGGGTTCGGCAAACGGCGCATCCACGAAATGTCCGGCGGCCAGCAACAGCGTGTTGCCCTGGCGCGTGCTCTCGTCAACAAGCCTTCCGTCCTGCTTCTCGACGAGCCGCTCGCCGCGCTCGACAAGAAATTGCGAACCGCCATGCAGATCGAATTGCAGACCTTGCAGCGGGAGCTTGGCATCACTTTCGTGCTGGTAACGCACGATCAGGAGGAGGCCTTGTCGATGAGCGACCTCGTCTGTGTGATGAATGCGGGCCGGATTGTTCAGCTGGCGGCGCCACGGGAGGTCTATGATCATCCATCCGATCTTTTCGTGGCCGATTTTGTCGGCAAGACCAATCGTATCGCAGCGACAGTCGAAGGAGACGGGTCAACAGTCCGCCTCGCCGACGGCAGCAAACTGCTCATACCCGGTAAAGGCGACCTCCGATCCGGCTCGGCCACGCTTGCACTGCGCCCGGAAGCTATCACCTTGCACCGGCAGAATGGCTCGGCTACCGGCAAGCTTTCGGGTGTCGTCACGCACCGTATCTTCCTCGGATCATCCGCCGAATATTCCGTCGCCGTCGATGGGCTCGGCGATTTCCTGGTCACCGCCGACAGGCGTGACCTTTCCGACGGTGAACTCGTCGAACCGAGCGAAAGGGTCGTGCTGAATTTCGACCCCGGCGCTGTGCATATCTTTCCGGCCTGAACACACAAAAACAAAGGGAACATCTTCATGTCCAAGTCATACAAAGAGAATGCCCCCATTTCCGCCGAACAGTTCATGGATGAACTGATGCGCCTTAAGCGCGGCTCGGTCACGCGCCGTCATTTCCTTGGTGTCACTGGCCTTGGCCTGGCGACGGCCGTGTTCGCGCGCGAGAGCGGCCTGCTCGCGACGCCCGCCTTCGCAGAGGACCTCGGCAAACAAATGTCGATCGCGACATGGCCGAACTATCATGATCCTGCGACGTTTGAAGCCTTTACGGCAGCTACTGGGGTCGCGGTCGAGGTCAATGTCTTCGGCTCGAACGAGGAAATGCTGGCAAAACTGCAAGCAGGCGGTACGGGCTGGGACCTGTTCGTTCCGACAAATTACACGATCTCGACCTATACCAAGCTTGGGCTGATCGACGCGCTGGACATGGCAAAACTGCCGAATTACAGCGCGGCAACGGAAACTGCCCGATTTACCGCCGAAGGCGTCATCGATGGCACGACCTACGCGGTACCCAAGAATTGGGGCACGACAGGCATCGCCGTCAACTCGACAAAGATCAAGTCTCCGGTCACCAGCTGGAAGGATTTCTTCGAGATCGCCCAGGGAGAAGGCGATACGCGCGTCATGGTGCATGACTATCAGCTGACTACGATTGGCAACGCACTCGTCTCGCTCGGCTACTCCTTCAATTCGATCAAGCCCGAAGAGCTTGCCAAGGCCGAAGAACTGCTCGTGAAGGTCAAGCCGCACCTCTACGCCATCAACAGTGACTACCAGCCCGCCATGCGGGCCGGCGATGCCTGGATGACCATGTGCTGGACCAATGATGGTGCACAGCTCAACCGTGACATTCCGGAGATCAAGTTCGTGCTTGGCAAGGACGGCGGCGAGATCTGGTCCGACTTTTATGCCATCCCGAAAAGCGCCGCCAACAAGCCAGCCGGATATGCCCTGCTGAATTATCTGATGGATCCGGCCAATGCCGTGAAGGAGCACATCGCCAATGGTGCGCCGACAACGGATAGCCGCGTGCTTTCGCTCCTGCCAAAGGAAGTAACTTCCAACACCATCGTCTATCCGCCGGATGCCGAGCTGACGCCGCTGGAATTCGGGGCTGCAGTCACGCTCACGGATCCGGCGCGCGCCGAAGTCATGGCACGTTTCAAGTCAGCCTGACACAACATTCCTGCCTTCCCTTTTTGCTTGCCCGAAAGGGAAGGCAGGACCCAGCTGACCAAAGAGGCGCTCAATGGCATTGGCAACCAATACAAAACGAGGGATCGTGACGGCGGCGCTTGTCGCGCCGGCTTTGGCATGGCTGTTCATTTTCCTTGTGCTGCCATTCATCGCCATACTGGTCTTTTCGGTTGGCGAGCGCGCGCCCGAAGGCGGCTATCAGGCGGCCTTCACGTTCGCCCAATTCGCCAACCTTCCATCTCGCGCTGCAGCCTACTGGAACACTCTCATCCTCGCGCCTGTCGGCTCCTTTCTCTGCCTGATCATCGCCTATCCAGTGGCCTACTATCTGGCCGTCAAGGCTAGCCCGCGCTACCGGTTGATCCTTGTCTCTCTGGTCGTCGTACCGTTCTGGACGAGCCTTCTGGTCCGAACCTACGCGTGGATGTATCTGCTTGGATCGCGCGGTATTCCCAATCTTCTAGGAATGATCGGTATTGAGGATGTCCGCATTCTCAATACGCCGGGCGCTGTGCTTTTGGGCATTGTGTATGGATATCTGCCGCTGATGATCATGCCGATCTATGTCAGCCTCGAAAAGCTCGATCGTCGTCTCCTCGAAGCATCTGCCGATCTCGGCGCAAAACCGGTCTCGACCTTTTTCAGTGTGACGCTGCCGCTCTCACTGCCGGGTGTCATGACCGGTCTGGCGCTTGTCACCATTCTTTTGCTTGGTGAATACCTGATCCCCCAATTACTGGGTGGCGGCAAGGTTTTCTTCATCGGCAATGCACTGGTCGATCTCTTCCTGCAATCGCGTAACTGGCCGTTTGGTTCGGCGATTGCTGTTACACTCGTGGTTGTCGTGGTGTTGGTGCTCTTGATCGCCATGCGCATCGCCTGGAGGATCGCCGGAACCAAACAAGTGGACCTCGTCTGATGCGCGCCTTCATCTCAGCCGTCTACCTGTTCCTCTATGCGCCTATCGCACTTGTCGTGCTGTTCTCGTTCAATGCGGGGCGCAGTGCGAGCGAGTTCACCGGATTTTCGACCATGTGGTACGGCAAGGCGCTAGACAACACGTTCCTTGTCGCAGCCCTGCAGAACAGCCTGATCATCGCCCTTACCAGCGCGGCGCTCGCTGCCATTTTCGGCACCATGGCCGCGCTTGGCATGGAACGCCTGCGTCCTGGCGCCCGCGCTGTTCTCGATGGTCTGCTTGCAGCCGCCATCGTGGTGCCCGGCGTCGTCATTGGCATCGCCACGCTCGTCGCACTTGTAGAGGTGTTCTCCTTCCTGAACCCGGTCCTCGCATCCATATGGCCCGGCGGAAATCCACCGCAGCTTGGCCTGGGTTACGGGTCGATTGTTGCAGCACACGGCCTGTTTTCGATGGCATTGGTGACGATGATCGTTAAGGCTCGCATCGCCAGCCTTGGCCGAGATATCGTCGAGGCCTCGAGTGACCTCTATGCAACGCCGCTGACCACATTCCGCCTGGTCGTGCTTCCGCAGATACTCCCGTCAATTCTGGCCGGTTTCCTGCTCGCCTTCACGTTCTCGTTCGATGATTTCATCATCGCCTTCTTCGTTGCCGGTTCAAAGACGACCTTGCCAATCTATGTTTTTGCTTCCATCCGCCGGGGGGTCACACCTGAAATCAACGCCATCGCCACACTGGTTCTCGTCGCCTCGCTGATGATGATCCTGATTGCGCGCATACTCATGCGTGAGAAGAAACCAACAAACTGATGCAGGAAACACCATGATCCTCAGAGATCGCGTTGCTATCGTCACCGGAGCGGGTTCGGGTATAGGTCAGGCCGGCGCCGCAATTCTGGCGCGCGAAGGCGCCCATGTGGTGGTCGCCGATCGAAACACCGAAGGCGCAGGGGCCACCGTCGAAATCATTGCAAAAGCGGGCGGCAGAGCCGAAACGTTGATCGTCGATGTTACCGACGACCAGGCACTCGAGGCTGGGATTGCCTCAGTCGTTGCCCAGCATCGACGTATCGACATTCTCCACAACCATGCTGGCGCGCAAGTTGCGGGTGACCTTGAACAGGTTCCAGTGGACGGATTCGACAAATCCTGGAGCCTCAACGTCCGTGCCCATTTCATCGCTGCCCGGCTTGTCATGCCGGTGATGAAAGCGGCCGGTCGCGGCGTCATTCTCAACACCTCATCATCATCCGGCGTGCTCTACGACCGCGAGATGATCGCCTACACCACGACCAAGCACGCCGTTATTGCGATGACGCGGCAGATGGCGGGTGATTACGCGAAATTTGGCATTCGTGTGAACGCCCTTTGCCCTGGTTGGGTCGATACGCCCTTTAACGAACCCTTCATCGGCCAGATGGGCGGCCGCGCGGCGATCGAAACCTATGTCCGCCAGCAAGTCCCGCTTGGCCGTTGGGCCAGCGTCGATGAAATCGCCGAATCCATCCTGTTTCTGGTGTCGGATCGCTCGTCCTATATCACAGGCCAAGCGCTTGTGGTCGATGGCGGTGAAACGGTAGTCTGATCTATCCCGCCACCGTCTCGGACTGCGCAAGCCTTTGCATGAACCGCGGCGGCTGCCCGAATGCGCGCAGGAACGCGCGGCGCATCCGCTCGCGATCACCGAAACCAACATCCCGGGCGATGGAATCAATCGGTATCCGGCCAGACTCGATCATCAGCCGCGCCGCTTCGACACGCAAGTTTTCGACAGCCTTGGCAGGCGATTGCCCGGTCTCCGCATGGAACGCCCGGCTGAATTGCCGCGGGCTGAGATGCGCAACTTCAGCCAATTGTTCGACCGACAACTCCTTGTGCAGGTTCTCCTTGGCGTATGCCAGCGTGGACTGGATACGATCCGACTTCGGATTGAGCTCCAATAGGGCCGAATATTGCGATTGTCCGCCCGCACGGCGGTGATACACCACAAGCTTCTTGGCAACAGACTTCGCCAGCTCGGCCCCCAGGTCCTTCTCGACCAGTGCCAGAGCCATATCGATGCAGGATGTCATGCCTGCAGAGGTCCATACCGGCCCGTCTATGATGAAGATGCGGTCTTCCTCCACCTTTACCTGTGGATAGGCGCGCTGGAAATCGCGGGCGTGGAACCAGTGCGTGGTGGCGCGGCGCCCATCCAGCAACCCCGCCTCGGCTAGGAAGAAAGCGCCTGTACAGATCGATCCGATACGACGCGATCGCAGCGCGACCTCGCGCAGGAAGTCGAGGAGGCGGGGAGATACCGGCTCTGCATGATTATTGCCCACGACCAGCACCGTATCAAAGGGCGCATCATTGAACGGAACTGTACCAACAGAAAACCCCGCGGAGCAGGCGACAGGACCACCTTCCTCCGACAACAGGCTGACCTCATAAACCGGATCGCCAACAGTCACGTTGGCGAACTCAAACACCGTAGCCGCAGCGAGGTCGAGCAACTGAAACCCGGGAAAAAGGATAATGCCAATGTTCTGCATCGCGAATACATATGTCCTAAAGAGTGGCAAATATGACATTTATGCCAAGACACTATGCCTGTAAGTTCCGGCAGTCAATATTAACTTACGGAACAGGAAAATGATCAGTACTTCATCCAAGGGCACAGCCCTCATCACTGGCGCATCGTCCGGCATCGGTGCGATCTATGCCGACCGGCTTGCACGTCGCGGCTATGATCTTATCCTCGTCGCCCGCAACCGCGATCGGCTCGACAGCCTTGCCACACGTTTGACCACTGAAACCGGCCGGACGGTGGAGGTTGTTCCCGCCGATCTCGGTGCCGATGAGGGGATTGCGCGCGTTGCGGAAATCCTGCGTACAGATGCCAGCATAACCATGCTCGTCAACAATGCAGGCGTTGGCGCGACAGCACCGCTCCTTCAGTCTGACCCCGACAAGATGGATGCGATGATCGCACTGAACGTTGTTGCACTTACCCGGCTTACCGAAGCGGTGGCACCTAAGTTCGTCGAGCGTGGTACCGGAACGATCATCAATATCGCCTCGATCGTCGCCATCGCGCCCGAAAGGCTCAACGGCGTCTACGGCGGTACGAAGGCTTTCGTTCTTGCCTTCAGCCAGTCCCTGCATCACGAACTGGCCAGCGAAGGTGTCCGCATACAGGTGGTTCTCCCCGGCGCAACCAGCACGGAGTTCTGGGAGATTGCAGGTCGGCCAGTTAGCCAGCTTCCCGAAGCCATCGTAATGTCCGCCGAGGATATGGTGGATGCCGCCTTGGCAGGTCTCGATCAGGGTGAACTGGTAACGATCCCCGCCCTGCCGGACGTTTCTGACTGGAATGCCTTCGAGGGGGCACGTCAGGCTCTTGGTCCAAACCTCTCACACCGCAAGCCTGCACAGCGGCTGCTGGCGAGCTGACCTGCTCGCCAGAAAAATCATTGGCCATATCGATTTTGTGAAACTTCGCTCGACGTTGCAGGAGAGTGAGGTTTCACAACACTGCGACGCCCGATGCGGGTTAAAGGCGGGTCATAACATCTCTAGCGGCCGTTTTCGCTGCGGCGCCGGAAAGGCCTTATCGAGAACGGCCAGCTGTTCGGGTGTCAGCCGTAGATCGACGGCGCTGCGATTATCCCTGATGTGCGCAGGCGTGCTCGATTTTGGAATGGCGATGACGCCGTCATGCATCAGCACGAACGCGAGAGCCACAGCTGCCGGTGAGGTTCCGCATTCCTGGGCAACTTGCGCAAGCGCTGGATGCCCCAGCACCCGTCCCTGTTCGATCGGCGAATAGGCCATGACCGGAATGCGGCGTGTCCGGCACCATGGCAGGAGGTCATATTCCGTGCCGCGCCGTGCAAGATTGTAGAGGACCTGATTGGTTGCAACAGCCTTGCCGCCATTGAACGCCTCCAGCGCGTCGAGGTCGTCAGTATCGAAATTGCTGACCCCCCAATGCCGGATTTTTCCGGCCCTTACCAGATCCTCGAAACCGGCAATCGTTTCGGCCAAAGAATATCCACCGCGCCAATGCAGAAGATAAAGATCGATCGTCTCGCACTTCATGCGCTTGAGGCTGCGCTCACAGGCGAGCATCGTGCCCTTGTGCGACGCATTCGACGGCAGGACCTTGCTGACAAGGAACGCCTCGTCACGCCGCCCGCTGATCGCCTCGGCAACCACTTCCTCAGCCCGGCCATTGGCGTACATCTCCGCCGTGTCGATCAGGGTCATGCCGAGATCGAGGCCAAGCCGCAAAGCGTCCGTCTCCTGATGAAACTGCCGTCTGTCCTCCCCCATGTACCAGGTACCCTGGCCAAGCACAGGAACCGACTCGCCCGAGGGAAGTGCGGCTGACTTCATATCCGCGTGTTTCATCATTTTTCCTGCAATACTTCAGCCTGGCCGCCGCGGAGGGCGCCTTCGCCTTGGCAGTCCAGCATCGAATACTGTTTCATGCAAGGGATTCGAGCCGGTCGGCCAACTGGAGCCTTTGAAGCTCTAGGCGCTGTCCCGGATTTCGCTGAGTTTTTCCGCCGCAGCCGCCGCTAGATTGTTGAATATGTTGTCGAGATCTTCGGCGACCTGGTAATAGGACTCGGGCAGGTCGTCCTGTTCCATCTTTTCGAGGATTTCTTCCATTCCCCGGGCGTGTCCCTCGAGGAGCTTGTACAGTTCCGTCGCCTGGCCGAGCGTCAATGGCTCATGCGTGAGCATCTGGGGAATCTTTTTTCCCAACATCACAGCCAGTTCGTTCTTCTCGCGCAGAACCTCCAGCCAGTTCGCCACCAGTTTTGTTCCTCCCTGTTCAAGCCTTGCAGAGGAATGGATAGACTTCAACTAAGCCTTTCGACTTAAATAGGGCCTTCAACTTACACGAGAAATATCGTATTGTGCAGTGCGTAAAATTTCCATTCGCACTTGCGAAGTGTATTGCGGCAGGGTGAACAACCTAATTCCAGGAGCATTTGATGATATCGAAATTGCTGCAAAACATTGTCGAGTCGGAGACCGCGACACTGCCATCAAGCGACACAAATGCCTTGAGCGTAAAGTCCGGTGGTCGAGCCACACATACGACGGTTATCACGCATTTCGAGCTGGCCAGGACCCTGGAACGCGCCAACCGGCGATTTGCTTCATTTCTTCAGGCGGAAATGACCCGGCGCGGCGTTCAGGAGATTGGCCCCGCCCACGCGATGCTGTTGCTGACAATCGGCCATGACGAGCTCTCTGTCGGTCAGCTGATGGATCGCGGCCCCTATGGCGGTACCAATCTTTCCTATTATCTCAAGCAGCTTGGCGAATGCGGATATATCGAACGTATTCCTCTGGCGCGTGACAGGAGAACAGCCCGCATCCGCCTGTCTGAAAAGGCCCGTCAGCTGTGCGATGACCTGACTGAGGTTGCGGCGAAATATCATCGACTTGTTGCCGGCGATCCGGAGAACATCCGTAATATCGAAGTGGCATTCGCAACCCTCGACCGGCTTGAGCGGGCGTGGGCGACAGCCGCCATTTTCGGACCTCCCAGCGAGCGATAGTCCTATCACTCCACTAGGTCACGCTGACACGGTTTCGCCCTTCGAGCTTGGCCTGATACAGGCCTCTGTCCGCTCGCGCGAAGGCCTCATGGGGCGTATCGCCCGGTCGCAAGGCCGTGATGCCCGCAGAGCAGGTGTAGGAGAATTCCGGACATGCCCTCAATGGTCGCGCTGACCTTATTCTGTCGAGCACACGTTCCAGAAATTGGACCCCATCGCCAAGTGTAGTATCCGGCAAAATGAACATGAACTCCTCGCCGCCAATCCTGCCGAAGCAGTCGAGACGGCGCACGAACGAATGGGCGTGCCTGGCAAAATCGAGCAGCACTTCATCTCCGGACTGATGGCCATACCGGTCGTTGATCGCCTTGAAATGATCGATGTCGAGAACGGCGACACAACCGCTTACGCCGTCTGGCGTCAGATGTCGGCTGACCAGTGCTTCAAGTCTCGCCATGATGAAGCGGCGGTTCGCCACGCCTGTGAGTTCGTCGGTCTGTGACGCGCGCAACGCCAGATCCCGATCTTGCCGCAGCCGGCGATCATCCGGGCGCAGCTGCGTGATGTCGCTGGCAATGCACAGCATCCATCCATTCGGCTGCACGGTTTCCGTCATCCATAACCAACGGCCATCGACAAGGTCGGTTTCGAAAGCCCGGAAAGCCACTTTCCCACGGCGTGATTGCGTGGAAACCAGCCAGTCATCGAAATTATCGGTCGTCAGAACGGTCCCAAGACCTGCCTCGTAATTTCTGCGCATGATGGCGCCCCAGCTCAGCTGCTCATCAGGCTCGAGATGGTATGCGGAACGAAAACTCTTGTTCGCATAACGCAGAATATCGTGCTCGTCATACGCCGCGGGCAGGACAAGACTATCGGCCTGCAATGACAGGAGATTCTGTAGGATCTCATCCGGGATCTTGGCAGGATTCATGCTCACCGTATGGCAATGGACGCATTAACACGAAGACGATACCGCACATCCGAGTCGGATACACTCAGACCATTCTTACAATAATCCATCGTGATAATCTGCGGTTCCATCGTGACGCCCAAGAAATGCTGAGCCAATTTCCCCAATGACGCCCTCCACAGTTCTAAAAATAGCCCGCGCATTTACTGTATCGTAGCCGTATATTTGTGATGGTTCCATTTCCGGAACCGGAACGATCGCGTATCCTTGCAACCGTAGAACCATCTCGGAGCTTGGTAATGAATAGCAAACTCGGCAAAATCATCTTAGCTGGCGCGGTGCTCGGCTTTTGCATGACCACGGGCGCCACAGCAGCATCCATCAAGGAACTGCAAGGCGCATGGACAATGGACGGTACTGAATGCTCGGACACGTTCAAGAAGACGGGCAAGAAGGTCGAGTTCAAAGACCGCACGGCATCGACATCGACAGGATTGCTGGTCAACGGGAGCCGGATCGTGTCGCCCAATGCCGCGTGTACAACAGGAACTGTCCGTAAGCAGAAAGATCGGCTTACGGCAAACCTGACATGTGTCGATTCGATGATCGAGTACGGCCAGACGGTGACCTTCAAGATTGTTGACAGCAAGACGCTCCAACGGTTCGATCCGTTTGGTGACAACATGTTCATCACCTATCACAAGTGCGACATGTGAGGACACGCCGTCTCGCCTTCAAGTCGTTTAGCCGGGCACCAATTGAATCGGCGCGTCAGAAATGCATGACGACGCCGAAAATCGGTCCCTGCTGGACGACGTCCATGACGAAACCGTCACTGCTGTAGTCGACACCAAGCGCACGGTAGCCTGCGACAGCAGAAAACCTGTCATTGAACTCATAGCCGATCCCACCGGCAACGTCCCAGTCGAGATCCGCACCACCTGCGCCGACGAGTCCCCAGCCGGTGAAATACACCTTGTCTGTGATCGAATATTTGGCCCGGACGCCAGCCAGGCCATCGACCCAGGTCGCGCTGTCTTCACGGCTCACACCATCGAGAATGCCGCCGCTGAACGAAATCTCCGTACTTGCGTGCCAAACCCTGGCGCCGGCGACCAGGTCGAGGTTGCCCCGGTCATCCTGCAGCACCGAATACCCTGCACCCACAAGGCCGGCAAACGTCTCGGATGTGACACCGACGTGGTCGGCGATGATGCCCCTCGGCGTACCGGAGCCGCTGGATATCTTGGTATACATGATATCGGTGAAAATGCTGTAACGGTCGTAGCGGGCTTCGCCAATTGCCATGGCGGCGAAATCAAGCTCGTTCAGGATGTCGCTGAAATCCATGTCCAGGTGCACGGTCGGCAAACCGAACAGGCCCGTATCGCCTGACATGCCCGCCGCCCAGAAATATGGACTTACCGCGAAGGTCCATCCCTCCCCCTCGGTCTGTTTCAGTTCCGGCGCCATCGGCGAAGTGATATCGGCGGCCCGGACAGGGCTGGTGATCAGAAGACCAGCAGCCAGCGCCGATGCCAACGCCATGGAAAGTTTCATCGCTGTTCCCCTTTTGAACGTCGCGATCAATCGTCAACCGGATCCCATGTTTGATCCGGATTGAACGACCTTATCTCTTTCACCGCCTTGTCGGTAGCCGGTCCAAGGTCCTTTTCGTAAATAGTCCCATGATGACTTACGACGAATGTCTTGATGCCGGTCTCGCCATATATTGCGGGCCAGGCAATCAACGCATGTCCGGCGATCATGTTGCCATTGATGACAAAGCCATATTTGCCACCGGCAATGTTGCTGCCCTGGGCCCTGAGTATCCGGTAGCGATAACCGAAATACCCGCGGTCTGACGCCGCGCTGGCTTCGATCTTGGCGTCGTCTCCGAAACTGCCCGCAGGGCTTTCCTCACCGCCGGCCGATTTCCAGTAGAGCCCGTCCTGCTTTCCTTCGTCGCTGACAGTTTTCTGAGCGAATTCGAGGACGCCATCGCCATCGTGATCGTCCTGTGCATAGGCAGTTTGGGCGAGGATGTAGTTACGGCATGTCCGTATTGCCTCGTTTTCATTCTCGCCAATCCGCCGTGCCAGAATCTCCTCAAGCCCTTTTTGCGTGTCGAACTGCCAGCCGGCATCGTCCTTGACCAGGGGAAATGGAAATGGCCAGGCTAGACTACCGAGAATGACTTCCTTGCTGCCATCTTCCCTGTCTCTCAGTTCGGCGCGCTCCCCGGAGGCCTTCTGAAGGTCGCTCAGCCGTTCGTCGAAGTCTTCAGACTTCTTCGCCGCTTCGGCGTTGAGACCAAGGACCTTGGCCAGAGCGTCGACATCCTTGGCGCCGAGATCCTTCTTCAAAGCCTCCAGAGCCTCTCCCGGTTCCTTGAATGTTTCGGACTCTGCGCCAACGAAACGTTCAAGCGAAGGCTCCGCCGCAAGCAAGGGAGAAGACGCCGCGATCGAGAGGAATGCGGAGGCGAGAAGTGTTTTCAGAGTTGAGCGATACATTTTCGTAATCCTTTCACAAGGAATTGGTGATGGCTATTGACTGGTCAGCGACGGCCGCCTCGGCCTCCGCCACCCCGGCCTCCGCCGCCTCTGCCGCCTCCTCCGCGCTGCACCCTGGGGCCGCCACCGCCCCTGGCGCGCGCGCCACCGCCCTGGACCCTGGCACCGCCACCACCCTGGACTCTGGCACGACCTCCGCCGCCGCCCAGGCTGGCATTGCCGCGCTGTGACGAGGCGCGGGCATCCCGTCCGGAACCATAATTGCCGATGGCACTTGGCTGCCTCGCACGGTTATCGACGCGGCCTGCTGGCTTTTGCCGCGGGCGATCGGGACGACCGGCATTGGGTCTATCCCGATTTGGGCGGTTGGCCCCTGCGCCTTGTCCGATGTTGCGGTTGCCCGCTCCTGCTCCTTGCCCGATATCGCGATTGCCCGGACGATTTGCACCCTGGCCAGGACGATTGCCGCCGTCCCTTTGTCCCAGCTGGTTCTGCACATCGCGGCGTACATCGCTGCTCCGGATTCTCGATGCGGCGGCGCCAGCGCCTGCGAGCCCGGCACCTGCAAGCCCGGCGCCTGCGAGCCCGCCAAGGTTGCCGAGCTGGCCATCGCTCCTCAGATCGAGCCGGTTTCCCCTGTTCTCGCGAATATTGTTCGCGACCGAATCCCGGTCGAAATTGAACCTGCTGCTATCGAAATTGAGGTTGTTGATATTGTTCTTGTCAAAGTGGAAATCGTTACGATTGATTTCACCGATATCAATATCGACGTCCTCACCTCCCCATGAGTGCCAGTTATCCCAGTCGATGGCAGCGCCAAAGACCGCTCCGGTGATAAAACCCGACCAATAAGGCGCGTAGGGGTAATAATACGAAGGATAGGGATCGCCATACACGATCGGTGCCGTCGCTACGTAGGTCGGGCTGGTCAGGATGACAGGGTCATAGGTCGGAACGTATGTCACTTCCTTCTTGGCCGGACGAATGACGACGTTGTTGTCGACGTTTGTCTCTACGACAACCTTGTCATCCGACTTGATGGAACCATTGTCCACTGCCTTGTCGCGTAGTTCCTGTATCGCAACAAGCACGTCCTTTTGCTGATTGACGACCGCTTCGCCCAGCTGTTCCGTCCAGTCGAGATCGTCGTTCATCATCGTCAGAACTGTTGGATAGTTGAGAAGCGATATGACGCTTCCGTCCCATGATGGATCGGGCTTCGCATCAGGCTTGGCTTTTGCCTGATCCAGGAACCGTGCCGCCTGGACGATCTGCAGAGGGTTGAGCGCGGCCGAGAGCACGAGCGCCACAAGGTCGTCGGGATAAAGCGCGATGCGCGCGGTCAGCGTTTGTAGCTCTGCCGCAGTCAGCAGTGCCGGCGCCGGTGTTGCCGGCTCCGTCGTTGCCGGTGCAGCCGGCGCCGTTGCAGCGGGCGCAGGCTGCGTTTGCGTCCATGCTTGCATACCCGGCCCGCATATCAGCAGCGCTGCCGAAGCGACGACGGCAATCGTTTTTTGGTGCAATGACATAGCGGCTCTCCTCAAATTCCACGTTCCAGCGACGTGCGGCTACCGGATAATTTCTTGTAGTCGGTGCGTTTGGGCCTCAAGCCTTCTCCAGCGACAGGACCGTTCCCGCCTGATCGATCAGGCAGCTCGATCGCTGGCCCTTGGCTTCAAGGATGATCTGGTACTTACCGCCATCGACGGCGCTTGAGCTCACCGGAAGCGCCGACGCGTGGTCTGCACCAAATTTGGTCGCTGCCGCGCTTGAACATGCCAACTGCAGGTCGGCAGGCGCCGTCTGCGCCGTGTTTCTTGCCATGTTTTCGGGCGTAGGACTGTTGTCCGACACACATCCCGCGAGCGCCAATATACCACCCGCAACGACAATCAAGTTGATATTTTTCAAATGTCCTCGACCTGATTTGCAAAGCATCGTTTTCCCCCTGACTTTGCTACTCAAACACCTTTGTAAAGTGACGCGCCCTGCATGAGCACGATCACCTTCGCTCCGACCTCTATCTGCGAATGGAGGTCGACAATGTCTTCATTGTTCATCCTGATGCAGCCCGACGACACATTCAGGCCGATCGACCATGGTTCGGGCGTGCCATGTATGCGGTAGATCGTGTCCTGATCGCCCTCGTAGAGATACAGCGCACGCGCGCCGAGCGGGTTATCAGGCCCGCCTGGCATACCGCCGGCAAATTTCACGGCGTTCGGATCACGCGCTACCATTTCGGCTGGAGGTGTCCAGGTCGGCCATTCGGCAACGCGGCCCACACGCACAATGCCTGCCCAGCCGAACCCTTCACGGCCGACCCCGATGCCGTAACGCACGGCCTGTCCTCCACCCTTCACCAGATAAAGGAAATGCTGGTTGCCATCGATGATGATCGTACCGGGCTTCTCGGCTGTGCGAAACGGCACAACCTGCCGGCGGAACGCCTCCGGCACTTGACCATTGGCGGCATAATATTTGCGGGCCTTCTTGCTGTCGTAGGCGACCCACTGCCGTGTCTTGGTATCGTAGATCTGCGTCTTCGGGACCTGAGCCCAACCTATGCCGGCCACGGAAGCAGCAAGAAATCCGGACAGCACAAGTCCAACCGTCAGCTTTCTGCTGCAAGGGAATTTTGGTTCCGGTTTCATTGACCTCTCCCCTTCAACCACTTGCCGACGCGGTCGCTGTTCTTCTCCACCCACGACGCTGCATAGTCGGCAGGTGACCTTCGCTCGACTTCGACAGCATAACTCATCTCGGTGATCTCATCCGGGGTAAAGTCAATGCTTTCAAGGAATTTGGTGACTTCGGGCTTCCGGGTAGCCAAGGTCTTTGCATAGGCGATGTGGAAATGCGCCCGGTCCCAGGCGACGGGCGCGCTCGATTTGGACAGCCACATCGGATCGTCCGCTGGAAGCACAACATGCCACTTGGATGCATCATAGGCAGGTTCGTCGAGTTTAACGATGTTATGCAGCTTGAAGACAACATGCGGACTGTAGCAGGCAAATATGATTGGCTTGTCGGTCGCCTCGGCAGCATCAACCGCTGCCATGCCCATCTCTTCGGGCATTTCAAGCAGGCGCATGGTCTTGGCATAGCCGTAGCTGTTGGCGCGAATCCGCTCGATAGCCGTCGATGACCAAGTCTCCGCGCCGATCCACATCTCGCCCTGGCCATCGCCATCTGTGTCGAAGGCAGCGGTCTTCTTCGGGTCGAGGAGATCAGCGACAGCACGAATGCCGGTTTTGTCGACAGTCTGTTGGGTCGCGCAGATCCCTTGCCAGGCAGACACGCCCGTGTCGGCGAGCTGAACCGGGCCATCCTTGCCCGCATATTTATCAACCAATGAATTGAGGTTCGGCAGCCAGACTTCCGGATGGATGTCGACTTGCCCGGAAGCGAGTCCGGCAAAGGCAGTCATCGTGCCCATCTCGCGGACCTCCACATCAAGGCTGAGATCCTTTTGCAGAGCTGATTTGATGATGTTTGCCGTTACCTGACCCGATGGCCAGTTCGGCATCGCGACGACAAGATCGGCGGCAAATGCTGCCCCTGCTTGCCCGAAAGATGCGAGAACCATCAAGGCCGTCAGGCGGCCAAACATCCGTGCCCGGCGACGTTTCACGGTGTTGCCAGAGTCATGTCCGACCTGCAAACGCCGGTTCTTGAACGATGGTTGCGCCATCAGCCGTCCTCCCCGTTGATTCACTGCGGCCATTAGCGTTCATCGGGAAGGATACCGGAAGTACGTAACTGTTAATTTTTGCCGGAAGCGGCTTTCCAGTGTAGGAGTGAACGGTGCGGCTACCAACACTCTGCCTGTCATGAGGTGTTCGAAGCCGGGCCACAAGCAGGGGTGACGATGACACGAATTCTGATTGCGGATGACCACGAGATCGTCCGTCAAGGCGTCAAGGCGATCCTGTCGAAGCGGGAACGCTGGGAGATCGTTGGTGAAGCTGCCGATGGGCGCGATGCCGTCGAGCAGGCACGCCTCACGCAACCGGAAATCGCAATCCTAGACTATGCCCTGCCCTACATCAACGGCGTCGAAGCCGCCCGGCAGATTCGGCTCAATAGCCCCAAGACCGAAGTTCTGATCTTCACGCAGCATGACAATGAGGCGTTGCTGCGTAATATTCTCGAGGCGGGTGTCCAGGGATATCTGCTGAAATCCGACGCGACACAATACCTGGTCCAGGCCGTGGAGGCGTTGGAATTCCACCAGCCATTCTTCACGAAGACCGTCTCGGACATCTTGGTTTCGTCCTATCTCGCCAAGGCCGGCGGTGCGCCGAGCGTTCTCACGGCACGGGAAACTGCCGTCGTCAAGCTGATCGCCGAGGGGCATAGCAACAAGGAGTCGGCGGCAATCCTTGGTCTCAGCGAAAAGACCGTCGAGAGCCACCGATCGGCTGCCATGCGCAAACTCGATGCAAAATCAACTGCTGCACTCGTTCGATATGCCATTCGCAACCGGCTCATCGAAGCATGATCTGCTCGTTCGTCTTCGCGTTAAAACGATCGGGGGAAAAAAACCGTGCCAAACCATGCACTTTCATACCATACTCGCGCAACGGGAGTGACGTGCTGTCATATGCGTCCTCTATGGTTCGGTTGAAATTGTCTGCCTTGTCGAAAGCGTTAACATGAAGCGTCACACTGTAATCATCGACCGTTCTCACCTCCACGCTGCCCTCTTGGTAGTTGCACTGGCATTAGCTGGTTGCGCCGGACATGCCAAAGGCGTCATGGCGCCGGTGATGCTTACGAGCGCGACAGGGGGATCAACCGTCGATATGCTCGTCGTAACGAGCCGGGTGCCATCCGATGACCCGGCGACCTTGTTCACCGGCGAACGCAGCCCCCGCCCCTATTTGACCGATATCACTGTGTCGATCCCGCCCGACAGCAAGCGCAAGGCCGGCAGCGTCCAGTGGCCAAAGAGATTGCCCCCCAATCCAGAAACCGAGTTTGCCGTTGCGGGCGTGAAGCAGTTGAATTCCGTCGCGGAGGGCCGGGCCTGGTTCCGGCAGCACGCACAGGGCGGACACGCACTGGTCTTCGTCCATGGCTTCAACAACCGCTACGAGGATTCGGTGTTCCGCTTCGCGCAGATCGTCCACGATTCCGGCGCGAAAGTTGCGCCGATCCTCTTCACCTGGCCATCACGAGCCAGTGTGTTCGACTACAATTATGATAAGGAAAGCACCAACTACTCGCGGGTCGCTTTCGAACAGACGCTGCGGACACTCGCCAAAGACCCCGACGTCAAGGATATCACAGTCATGGCCCACTCCATGGGCACGTGGCTCGCAATGGAATCCTTGCGGCAGATGGCGATCCGCGACGGCAAGGTGAACCCGAAGATCGACAATGTGATCCTCGCCTCACCCGACATCGATGTCGACGTGTTCGCACGTCAGTTCACCGAGATGGGCGACAAACGCCCGCAATTCACGATCTTCGTCTCGCAGGATGACAAGGCGCTCGCCGCCTCTCGCTTCATTTCGGGTGATGTGCAGCGGCTTGGGGCGATCAATCCCGCCGAGGAGCCCTACCGCACCCAACTCGAAACGGCCGGCATCAATGTGATCGACCTGACCAAGGTCAAGAGCGGGGATCGTCTCAACCACGGCAAGTTCGCGGAGAGCCCGGAGGTCGTGCAGCTTATTGGCCAGCGCCTGGTCACCGGTCAAACACTGACCGATTCCAACGTATCGCTCGGTCAGGGCATCACTGCGGTTGTCGCCGGAACGGTCGGCACCGTCGGCAAGGTTGCGGCTACGACGGTGGCTGCCCCCTTGACTGTCCTGGAACAACAAGACCGGGCACCGAGGAAACCCAGCAAGCTTGACGCGACCTTGGGAAGCAAGAACACGTCAAGCGAATTGAGTTACTGAGCTGCCCCCGTGGCGAAGGCCCCCAGCGACAATCAGCCGTTTCTAATTGCTCGCGGGGGTCCATTCTATGATCTGCAACTGAAGGCGAAACTGGTCCACACCACGGGCCTCAACCCCCTCGTCCGAGCTGTGACCTTCGTCGCTGTCGCCTGGGGAATTCCTTTTGTCCTGAGCCTCGCCGCCGGGACCGCCTTCGGACCACTCGAGGCTCGCCCCTTTCTGCTTGATCCAGGTGCATGGGCACGATTCTTTCTGGCAATCGGACTGCTTGTCTTGGCTGAAACACAGATCGAGGAGCATTTGCGCGAAGGCGTGCGGCAGCTTTTTGATGGGCGGCTTCTCGCGGCAGGCTCGCTCGCTCCGGCCAGGGCAGCGGTAGCCAAAGCACTCAATCGGCGAAATTCCTCCCTCGCCGAACTGGTCTGTCTCCTGCTGGCGGTTTTTGCGTCATGGTACTTTGTTACGATCATGAGGAGCGATGCCTCGCCGTCTTGGACCGTATCGATCAACGATGCCGGAAATTCCCCGAGCCCCGCAGCGTGGTGGTCGATCATCGTCAGCAATACGCTTTTCTGGTTCCTTGTGGGGCGCGCTCTTTGGCGACACATCATCTGGTCACTTTTGCTGGGAACCCTGTCGAGACTCGAAACACGACTGGTCGCCACCCATCCCGACGGGCATGCTGGACTTGGCTTCGTCGGCAAATACCCGAATGCCTATGTCTTGTTCACGGTTGCGGTGAGCTGTGTCATCTCTGCCGCTGTGACGCACCAGGTCCTGCACGGGACCTTCACCGCATCTGCAATCGGTACGGTCATGGGAATTTGGCTGATACTGATATACGCCTATTTCGGCATTCCGCTGGCCGGCTTCATGCGACTGCTCACCGTTCTGAAAAGACGAACATTGCTCGCCGCTGCCGCGCGCGGGACAGAGTACCAAAGACAGGCGGAGCGAAACACACTCGGCGAGAACGTATTTGCCACTGAAGACAAGGCGTCCGACGATGACATCCCGGATCCCGGCAAATTCTATGAGGCAGCAAAGAAGCTGTCACCAATGCTGGTAACCCGTGCTACCCTCGTTCCGGTTTCGGCGGCCGCGCTATTGCCGTTCGTGGCTGTTGGATTGACCCAGCTTCCCCTCAAAGAGCTCACGCCGATCCTGAAACATCTCTTGGTGCTCTGAGGAGCCTATCCGCCTTTTGCTCCTGCATCGACCGCATCGGCGTGAACCCCAAGCCTCTCGACCAGCATCGTGTAGGCGACATAATATTTGTAGATGTTGCTGACGTACTGCACTGTTTCGCGGCCAACGATCGACGCTGCCGCATTTTCGACATTGCCGAACCAGACATTCGGGTTGAGACCCATGTCCTTGGCCTTCTGGCGAAACTTGTTCAGATTGCCAGGACCCGCATTATATGCCGCGAATGCCAGCAATTGCCTGTCGCGCTCGTTCAGATCCGGCTCGTCGATATACGTGTCCATCAGATAGCGCAAATATTTGGATCCCGCCTCGACATTGCGGTCCTCATCCTTGTCTATGCCATTGATATTGACTGCTTTGTCCTTCGCTGTTGCCGGCAGCAGCTGCATGACGCCGACAGCGCCGCGCGGGCTTCGCATTTTTTGATCGAGCTTGGATTCCTGATAACCCTGCGCCATCAGCATGAGATAATCGAAGGAATAGGTCTTCCCGTGCTTGCGGAAGATTTCCACGAGTTGCTTAAATTTTTCAACATCGTTATCCGAATAAGCGCGTTGCAGTATCTTGTCGCTTTTGAAATATTTGTTGCGCAGGATATTGCCGAATGCAGTTCCAACGCGATGGGCAGCAACGAACGTATTGAGTTCCTTCATCAGCAGGGGGCTGTTCTTGCGGATTGCCCATGCGATCTGGCCATCGGTAGCAATCGCGAACTCGTCATGCACCTTGATGTCGGTAAAGATGGTAGACCAGATCATCGCCTTGTACTTGTCGACGATCGTGTAAGGCAACAGGTCCGCATTGACCATTTCCAGGAGATCTTCATCCTCCAGATTCTCGTCCATGATCAGGAGCTTGATCCCTTCCATCCCGCGTTGCTTGAACTCCCCATTCAGCTCGATCAGATGCTCGTAATAGCTGCTGGTCTCGCGCACGGCGATTTCCTTGCCGGAAAGATCATCCAGATGGAGCACTTTCTCTGAAGAGGGGCCCGTGATGAGGACTTCGCTTGCCTTGTCATAGATGGGGTTGGTAAAATCAGCCTGTTCGAGGCGGGAAGGCGTCACAGTCAGATTTGCCATGACGATATCGCCAAGCCCTTCGTTCAACGCCGAAAGCAATCGATCCCGGGCGGTTGGAAAGAAGGCGACATGAATGTGGTCAATCTCCTTTTTGTTGCCGGCATTCAGGGCTTTCTCCAGCGCCGTTCCGAATTCAACCGCTGTCCCATATTGCCTGCCCTGATCGATGAAATAGATCGTCTTGCTGTAGGGGACCAGTACGCGGACCAGCCGCCGCTGTTTCATACCATCGAGGTCAAGGATATGCGGGGATGCAAATTGCTCTTCCTGAGCAAGCCCCACGCCGCCAGCCAGACGTGAGATTAATGCGAACCCGAGGATGAATGCGCGAAAAACAACGATCTTGTACGACATGATGCCGCCCCCATTCGATGCCTGTTTCAACCTTCCTCTTGCATGAGTGGGCGCAACGCGAACCTCGCAACCGTACTGGGCGTCGGGGGCCCGGGCGAGACCGGAATCATCCGACTTCGCGGTGGGTGCAAGGGAAGCGAATCCGTCAGTTTCAGGTCCCGCCCGGACAGGCAATCGAGGGGGAGGACGCTCCCGGTTGCCCAGCATAAGGCTGATACAAAACAATCGCCGCGTCAAAGATGTTACGGTAACAAATCCCGGTGGTTTACGCCCCTCACGCGGCCCAGCGCCACCTCTTCAATACCAGGCGGTTTCCACAACGTGTCGAAGCCGCGATTGTTACTTGGACGCTGCGGCCACCGGTTCAGGAAAATTGATACCCGCTTTCATGAGCCCGGCGCTGAGCTGGTCAATGAAAGCGGGCGAATAGTGCCGCGCTGCCATGCCTGCACGATATGTGACCCAGAACTGTTCATCGCGCGCATTGAGGCGTTTCATGACTTCGGTCGCAATCGCCCGGTTCCCGGTTTGGCCCGAAGCAGCCAGTTCCAGGATGTTGGCCATGTAGTTGTCTGGACGGCCCATTTGCTGCACGCGAAGCAGCGCCTCCGCGAATTCGCCACGCCGATAGGCGTCGAGAGCAAGGGTAAGACCCGCGTCACTATGAGGGATGTTTTCGATCATGCCCGCCTTGACCGCAAGACCCACTCCCTCCGCCCATCTGCCATTGGCGAAAAGCATTGCCCCCAACCGGGCAGGAATCATGCTGTTGTTCGGATTGAGCGTCATCGCATGGTAGCCGGTGGCGAAGGCCGCTTCTGTTTGTCCGTTGCGGAATTGCGCCAGCATTTGCGCATAACCGGCACGGTCCGATGTTGGTGCGAGCACCACAGCCTTGTTGGCCAGCGCCAGCGCGCGCGACGTCAATTCTGTTGACGCATCCTGTGCATCCAGCTCCAGCTGGATGATCGCGAGCTCGGCGTTGATGTCCGGATCGTTCGGCATCGCCAGCAGCGTTGCATCAAGGCAGGTTCTGACCTCCCACAGCCCGTCCGCATCGGGCCGTTCCGCGGCAACGGCGGAGCGTAGTATGCAGCCATTGCCAAAAGTCGGCGCAGCCAGCTCATGGGCCAGTTCCAAACCAGTGATCACCCCGCGCACTCCGGTAAAACGGGCAGCAAGACGCGTGATCAGTTCACGGCGGACCTCGATGTCGGATGCCTTGTCAACAAAGACGCGTTCCACCCCCGAATATAAGGCCTCGCCCGTTCCTAGGCCGACGATCTGCCACCAGACCGAACGGTCCGTTGCAGACGGGTGGTACTTCAGGACCACTTGGTATGAACGTGCAATCTTGCGCGCCGGCTTGAAGAAAAACAGACCTGCCGCAGACCCCGTAACAGCGGCTGTTGCGGCAACCTCGGATCTTTCTCCCGCCGCAAGTTTGAGTGTCTGGAATTCCGACAGGGCGATCATCAGGTAATCGCGGATCAGGCCGGCTTCGATGTCGGTCTCATCGCCCGCCATTCTCATTTCGACGGCAACGCTTGGCTTTTCAGAAAACACGGGGCCCTGATCCGCGATGAACCAGATGAAGCCGGACAAGGCGGCTGCAAGCAGAACTGCGCCAAGGACGAGCCATCGCTTGTAGATCGCATTTTGTCGTACCGGGGCATTCTCCTTGGTATCAGGGGACTCCGGCGCCTCCGCGTCCTCGACTGCGTCACCTTGCGGCGGCGCTTTCGTGAAAACCGGTATGTATCTTCCGCGCGGCAGCTCTATGCGAACACTTCCCTCTTCGGCGCGGGCCTCATAATATTGGGCGAGCGATGCACGAAGCCTCGTTGCCTCTATACGGACGATCGGATCGGTCGTGGGATCGAAACTGCAGGGACGCCCGAAAACGTCAACGGCAATAGTGTAAGCCTTCACCGCTGCCGCGCGTCCTTCGAACATTTCCCGTGCAACAAATCTCAGGAAATTTCTGTTCCGTTCCGTTGAGTGGAACTGCGGATCGGAAAGGAGCCTATCCAACTCCGTCCGCGCCTCCTCCTCGGTAACCCTCTCCGTTTCCGGTACGTCGACATTCACGTCAACTTCCATGGCAGAACCCCCGGTTTCCAAACCCGGGCTACAATTGAACGGAACGCGCCGGGACGCCATAGGGTAAATACCCTAGGTTGTGATGGAATTGTCCTGAGACAGGATTGTATGATCAAAAAATAGATACAAATCAACTGGTTATACGGCAGCAAATGTCAGGGCAATTTACCACGCGTCGAGATGCAAATATCGATAACCTCCCCCTCGATGTCGGAGCAAAGCATTTCGTATTCGGCAATGAGCTTGAGATCGCTCGTTCCGTTTCGCCGCAACCGGTCGAGAGTGGAACTGGCCTCGTCGAACGCATCGCATAAACTCAACAATGTGGTGTTCCGGGCACTCAGCATTTGCAGCTGCCCGCGCATCGCCGGCAACTTGAGCATCAATTTCCACAGCCCCCTTTGCGTTGACACCGTTGTCATTGAGAACCCGCACCTACCCTGTTGATCGTTAATGGGCATGGTCAGATGGTCGGCGAACCGTCGATCTCCGATACAGCTCAATAATATTGTATAGACGGGTAGCTGCGGGAGTACGTAACGGTAAAATTCATGATGATTTGTTTTCGGCGGCTACTCAAACTCGGGATGAGGATAACCCGCCGGCTTCTGTTACAGTTACGTGCTCATCAGCGGTACCGGGACGTGACCGCACCTATCCTGAATGGCACGTCTTCGCCGGTATCAGTTTCCGGCCCGCTCCCGGCGAATGATGCCGGCTACTTCGTGGTGATCTGGCTGAACGAGATGCCGTCTATCTGACCGTCATTCAATCGGTAGACAAGCGCCTGCAGTGTTGTGAGTCCATTGCTGTCCGGGGCCATCTGGTTCGAATAGCGAACGATGCCGTCATTGACAGATGCTCCGAAGGCATTCTGCAGCGCCCTTTCGTCGTCCTTCAGCCCAGGGACAGGCAGAACCCACTCGGTCAGCGTCTCCGGACCCTGCGAACAACCGGATCGGGCCGTATCGCTTTCTTCGGCAGAGACCATGTTCAGCAGCCGTTTTGAGCCAGCGGCTTGCCCGTTCGAAATGAACCAAAGGTTGGAGGCATGCCCGTCAAGCGCCACCTGATAACACAGCCAGCTCGCGACATCTGCTCCAGCGCCGCGTTTGCGAATTTCACCACCGAACTCTTTCTGTATCTCGTCGAGAGTTGTCTGGCCGAAAATGATGTCGAGCGTGTCGGCCTTGATGAGATTCTTGAACGGCTTCGGAATCGTATAGGATGTCGACTTGGCGGTCCCGCCCGACAGAATGAGCGACGGAAACCCGGAGAGTTTTACGTCGTCGCCGTGGGCCTGCTGGAGCGGCAACAGCGAACTTGCGATGAATGCGATGGCAGCCATGATGCGCATCGGCGAGGTCCCCATTCTAGTCTCCTGTGGACTGGCAATTTTAAATACCCTGCATCTTACCGCAATCGGGGCAACCACAAAGTACTTAACCGTTACAGAAGTCGCTTTGCACTGGGTGCGGGCAAAATCGCGCAGAATCAACATTTCTCTTCAACTTGCTGACAACGCCGGGTCAAACCAGTTCAAACCCGCTCGATTCTCGCATTCTTACCTTCGAAAACCCTCTGAACCGCTGTTTGTTACCGTTACGTACTTCAGTCTGTCGCCCTCCTTCCCGATGCTGGTGCAAAGCGCATACGGAGACGAGACACGATGAGAGCTGTAATACAGCGGGAGAACCTCGCCGGGCCGTCAAGATCAGAAGATGGTCTGGTCTGGATACCGGGAAAGACCTTCATCATGGGATCGGACCGGCATTATCCCGAGGAAGCCCCAGCCCATCCGGTGGAGATCGACGGATTCTGGATCGACGAAACGCCGGTAACAAATCGCCAGTTCGCGGAATTCGTCAAAGCAACCGGATATGTGACCTTCGCTGAAAAAGCGCCCGATGCGAAGGATTACCCCGGTGCGCTGCCGCACATGCTGAAGGCAGGGTCGTTGATGTTCGATCCGCCAATCCGTCCCGTCGCCAGCCCGGACATTTCGCAATGGTGGACATTCAAGTTCGGCGCGAACTGGAAACATCCCTATGGCCGCAGAAGCGACCTCAGAGGCAAACTCGACCACCCCGTCGTTCATGTCGCCTTGTGTGACGCCAGGGCCTATGCCGATTGGGCGGGCAAGGATCTGCCGACGGAGGCCGAGTGGGAACTGGCCGCGCGCGGCGGGCTGGACGAGGCAGAATTTGCATGGGGCGACGAGCTGACCCCCGGTGGCAGACAAATGGCCAACACCTGGCAGGGCATTTTTCCCCATCACAACCTTCGCTCCCAAGGCGATGACCGGACTTCGCCCGTCCGCAGTTTCCCTCCGAACGGTTATAGCGTTTACGACATGATCGGCAATGTGTGGGAGTGGACGGGCGATTTCTGGTCCACCCGCCACCCGGAACCTGCCGCGAAAGCCTGTTGTATCCCTGTCAATCCGCGGGGCCCAATCGAAGCCAGTTACGATCCGATGCAACCCGCCATCCGCATACCGCGGCGCGTCCTCAAGGGCGGATCGCACCTTTGCGCACCGAACTATTGCCGGCGCTACCGTCCAGCGGCCCGCCATGCCGAGCCGGAGGATACGTCCACGAGCCATGTTGGATTCCGCTGCGTCAAGCGGCCGTGATCGACACAATCGCCGATCGTCGACATGACGACAGGCTGGCAGAAAAAATCCCCTCGAAACCAACGCCGTTCGCAGAACGCCAATACACCAAACAACCTACGCACAGTTGCTGGAGGACTTGATGGGCTGGATCCAATACATCTTTCACCAATCCCCTGAAATCGCACTCTTTCTCTCACTGGCCGGCGGCTATGCGATCGGCAAGATCCAGTTCGGCAAGTTCCAGCTGGGTGGCGTCGCGGGCTCGCTTCTGGTCGCGGTCCTGATCAGTCAGGTCGGCGTGACCATAGACAACGGCGTGAAGGCGGTGCTTTTCGCACTGTTCATCTATGCCGTCGGCTTTGAGAGCGGTCCGCAGTTCTTCCGCTCGCTCGGCCGGCAATCGTTGCGCGAGATCGGCATGGCCGTTGTCCTGGCGGTGAGCGGCCTTCTTACGGTTGTTGTGCTGGTGCGGATGTTCGGCCTCGACAAGGGCCTTGCATCTGGTATCGCCGCAGGTGCGCTCACCCAGTCGGCCATCATCGGCACTGCAAGTGCGGCGATCGGCAAGCTTGGGTTGGCAGCCGACGAGGTCCAGAGGCTGCAGGGTAACGTCGCTGTCGGTTACGCTGTCACCTATATCTTCGGATCCTTCGGTGCGATCCTCGTTTGTGTCAACCTCCTCCCAAAATTCATGGGACGCAGCATCCGCGATGACGCAATGAAGGCCGAGGCCGAATTGCTCGCCGGTGCTCAGGTTTACGGGCCGGGTGAACACCCTGCAGCACCCGACCTCGTTGGCCGCATTTATCGCGTCGCAAAGGCAGCCGGCAAGACAGTCGCCGAGATCGAGAAGGCCGCGTCCGAAGCCGCTCCGATGACCATCGAGCGTATCAAACGGGCTGGCACGCTGATCGGCGTCCAGCCCAATCTCAGACTTGAGGCGAATGACGTGATCCTGGTCGTTGGCAGGCGTGCCGGCGTCGTCGCCGCCGCGGGTGGCATCGGACCGGAATTGCAATCCTCCGAAGGCATGGACCTGGTGGTCGTGACCCGTGATGTGACCATCAACAGCCCGGCCTTCACCGGAAAGACCGTTGCCGAAATCAGGGAAGCGACGGCGGAGGATCTGCGTCACGGGATTTACGTGACGGGCATCAAGCGGGCAGACAAACCGCTCCCCCTTCATCCTGACACGAGGATCGAGCCCGGCGACGTGGTCACCCTTTACGGTACCGACCAGGAGCTGCAACGGGTGGTCAAGTCGATCGGTACGGTCATCCTGCCAAGCGACAAGACGGATTTCGTGTTCCACGGCCTTGGTCTCGTCATCGGCTTGCTCATTGGCATCGCCGTGGTGCGCATCGGCTCGATCCCGCTGACGCTCGGGAGCGGCGGCGGCGCCCTCCTGTCCGGCCTGCTGTTCGGGTGGTATCGCAGCCGCAACCTTGCAATCGGCAATATGCCAACGGGCGCATCGACACTTCTGCGCGATCTCGGTCTTGCCGGGTTTGTCGCCGTAGTCGGACTTCAGTCCGGCCTCCAGGCAGTGCAGACCATCGCAACCAGCGGCCTTTCGATCTTTCTCATCGGCGTGGTGGTCACGATCGTGCCGCTACTCATCACGATGCTCTTCGGCCGCTACGTCTTGAAATACGACAACACCGCCATCTTTGCCGGAGCGCTTTCCGGCTCGCGCAGCGCCAATCCTGCCTTCGGCGAAGTCCTCGACAAGGCCGGCAATTCCATACCCACCACGCCGTTCGCGATCACCTATGCGCTCGCCAACGTGTTTTTGACCCTGCTCGGCCCCTTGGTCGTTGCATTCGCTTGAGGAGACAATCGTGCCCCGTACTGACTACAGCCAATATGCCAAGCTGAGCCCGTTCGAACTCAAGGATGCGCTGATACAAGTCGCGTCCAGCAGGGAAAACCGCCTGATCCTCAACGCGGGGCGTGGTAATCCCAATTTCCTTGCTACCCTGCCCCGCCGTGCGTTTTTCCGGCTCGGGCTCTTTGCCGCGGCCGAGGCCGAACTGTCGTTCTCCTACATGGAGAACGGCGTCGGTGGCCTGCCCAAGCTCGCCGGCATCGAAGGACGCTTCGAGCGTTTCGTCTCCGAGCACAGGGACCAGCCGGGCGGCGTTTTCCTCGGGCGGGCGCTCAGCTATGTCCGCGATCAGCTTGGACTGAGCGCATCGGATTTTCTGCACGAAGCGGTCGAGGGCATCCTTGGCAGCAACTATCCCGTGCCGCCGCGCATGCTCCGTGTCAGCGAGGAGATCGTCAAACACTATATCGTCAAGGAGATGATCGGCGGTTACCTGACCTCCAGCGAGATCGACCTTTTCGCGGTGGAGGGCGGGACCGCTGCTATGACCTATATCTTCAACTCGCTGAAGCAGAACAAGCTGATTGCGCCTGGCGACAAGGTTGCCATCGGCATGCCAGCCTTCACGCCCTATATCGAGATACCGGAACTCAACGATTACCGGCTCAAACAGGTTCACATCAATGCCGATCCCGCCGCTGGCTGGCAGTACCCGGATGCGGAACTCGACAAACTCCTCGACAAGGACATTAAGATTTTCTTCTGCATCAATCCGAGCAATCCACCCTCGGTCAAGATGGATGACCGCAGCCTTGAGCGGATCACGAAGATCGTCGCCGAGAAACGGCCGGACCTGATGATCCTCACGGACGATGTCTACGGAACATTCGCCGACGACTTCAAATCGCTGTTCGCGACCTGCCCCGCCAATACGCTTCTTGTCTATTCCTTCTCCAAATATTTTGGAGCGACCGGCTGGCGTCTCGGTGTGATTGCCGCTCAACGCGAAAACGTCTTCGACGCGAAGCTGAAGGATTTGTCCAAGTCCGACAGGAAGGAACTGGACGAACGCTATTCGACGCTTGTTCCCGATGTATCCAAACTCAAGTTTCTCGATCGGCTTGTGGCGGACAGCCGCACGGTTGCGCTGAATCACACGGCGGGTCTCTCCACGCCCCAGCAAGTGCAGATGGTGCTCTTCTCGCTCTTCGCGCTGATGGACGAGGCCGACGGCTACAAGGCAGAGCTGAAAAAGCTTATCCGCCGGCGCGAAGCTGCACTTTTCCGGGAACTCGGCCTGCCGCCGCAAAACGATACCAACGAAGTCGATTACTATACGTTGCTCGACCTCGAAGCTATTTCGCGCAGGCTTTACGGCGACGCCTTTGCCGATTGGGTCAAGAAGAACGTCGCGCCAACCGAGCTTTTGTTCCGGATAGCCAATGATACCGGGATCGTCATGCTTCCGGGCAGCGGCTTTGGCACATTGCAGCCGGCTGGCCGTGTATCACTGGCCAACCTCAACGAGTTTGAATACGCCAATATCGGCCGCTCATTGCGTACGATGGCCGACCAAGTCTATGCGGATTTCAAGAAGAAGAAGGGCTAGGGTCAGGACCCATTAATATGAGCGAAATGGCGCCTGAAGCAGCAAGAAGATGCGAAGGGCGGAGTCTTCCCCCGCCGAGCAGCTCAACACTGCAGCTTGCAGCCGTTTCGGCGTCCGGAGCATATCGTCTTTTCGCCCGGCTTCATTGTCGCAAAGGCTCGAAAACGGATGAACATTTCCATCGCCTCCACTCCTCGTATCCGAAGGAAAGCCTCACACCATTTCGACCAGATTGGTGGGTCCTGGCCCTAACTCCGAACCTTCACGGATATCGTCGTGCCGGTCTTGCCGGTGGAAATATGGAGCGTGCCGTCAAGCGGACGCAGGCGCGCCTCCATGCCAGAAAGGCCGACACCGACGCGCCGGCGCCGGCGCCATTCTATGCCGACGCCATCGTCCCTCACGGTCAGTGAAAGCACCGAGTTTGGCTCGTGTCCCTGTCGGACCAGCCTGATCGTTGCCTTGCGGGCATGGGAATGGCGATAAATATTGGTGAGAGCTTCCTGGACGATGCGGAAAATGGCGAGTTCAACGTCGGCGCGCGGTCTCTTCGTACCAAGATCCGGGTCTACCCTCAGTTCGATGTCGAAACCGCTCCGTTCCTCGAAACCAACCACAAGCAGCTCCAGCGCATTTGGCAGTCCCGATTCGTCCAACATTGGTGGATGCAGCAAATAGGAGAGCGTCCGCAGTTCCTCGTTGCTCCGGGAGATCAGATCCGCAGTACGCTTCAACGACAGCGATGTTTCCTTGTCGACGAGGGGCATCCGCGATTTCACGTTCTCCAGTTCCATCGCCGCACCAACCAGGTGCTGCGCGGTCGAATCATGCAAATCCCTGGCAATCGAGCGGCGCTGCTCGTCCTGCGAAACAAGAAGCCGCTCGCTCACTTCCCGCAGGGACTCGTTCGAGTGCGTTAGCGCAATGGAACGGCGGCGCGCCAGAAATGCGGCCGCGGTGCAGGCCGCCAGTGCAATGGCCAGGACGGTGCCGTAAACCCGCACAGATTGCCGCCAGCCTGTCAGCAGTATCCGCTCGTCTATTCCATATGCCACGTAGAACGGAAATTCTCCGACCTTCCGATAGGCGATCAGCCGGTCGACGCCTTCCGGCATCGACCGGTAGCTGACAACACCCGTTTTCGGATTCTCTGCAACCGCCGTGGCGAACCACTCAGGCAGCGGCGCACGGCCATCCCGGTAAGGCACATTCACGACGACCTTTCCATCCTCGCGCAAGAACTGCGCCACATCGGTCGGCGAGGCGGCCCCATTGAACAGATCCAGGAAATAGTCGATCGGCATGGTGATGAGGATCAAGCCGTCAAATCCACCATCTTGCCGGCGTAGGGCCTTGCTCATGGTCAGGGAAGGCTTGCCGTAAACGCGGCCGTTGATGGGTTCACCGATGAAGGTCACATCCGAGGGGTGGTCGCGATGGAAGCGAAAATAATCGCGGTCAGTCACGCCGAATGAATTGGCGGGAAACCCTTCGCTGTAAGAGACCAGCGAGCCTTCCGGGTTCACCAGGGCGATCACGCCCGAATGTTTCAGGTATTGCTTCTGGGTAGCCAGTAATTTCCACACGCCCTCCGAGGCGATTTCCGGCCACGACATCGGGTCAATCTCGGAAGCAATGTCCTTGAGCACCATGTCATTCGCCTCGAGGATCTTGCTGACATAGGCCTCCAGCAGAGCGGTTTTCTGGCGGAGTTGAATCTTTGATTGCGTGACCATGCGGTCGCGGCTTTCAAGAACGCCGACGACAAACACCGATACGATGGCGGCAAGACTGAGGGCCAGGAAGAAGCCGTACAGTACCGACGTCCATGCGCTGCCCTTCCCAGTCATGTCAGCGCGAACGGCCTTTCCGCCTGGAAATAGCAGCCCGATACGCCGGAGAAGCGCCGGGAACGCTGCAAAGTTCCAGAAGTCATTGTATCTGCGCAGAATTTTCAATGAACGCTCCCCGTACCGCGCATGATTGTTTCCATAAATTATTAATTGATCGCAACAACAATGATCGGCCAGGAATAGGCGCGGCGTGTCCCCCTCGATGACACACTCCTAGCATATCAGATTGTTCAGGAAAGGCTCTACAATCCTTGGTTACCTGCCAGCAGTAATCTCGATGATACGCCGGATAAAAATCTCGACTTATGGCTGCCCCGCGGCCGGCAATACGATGTGTTTCTAATAAAAACGATTGACAAGCCGAAGCAAAAATCCAAATCTATTACATTAAAAGGGGATATATTCCATAATATTGGAATTCGACTTGAGGAGAGTCGCTTGGCTGATCTGCTTGTTAGTCTGTACACCGACAGGCTGTCCGATCTGGAAGAACAGGCTCGCCGCGCCGAAGTGCTGATTCGGCCGGTTCTCCCCCCGGAAATGCACCTTGTCGCGGATTGGGTTCGCGAAAATTTCAGCACCAACTGGGCAAGTGAAGTCTCCGTCGCCATCTCGCGGCAGCCTTCCGCGTGTCTTATCGCCATCGATAGCGGAAATCTCGTCGGTTTCGCCTGCTACGATACAACCGCTCGCGGGTTTTTTGGACCAACGGGTGTTCATCCGGACAGCCGTGGCAAGGGTGTGGGCATCGCTCTCCTCTCTGCTTCGCTGCAAGCAATGAAATCGCTTGGCTATGCCTACGCGATTATCGGCGACGCCGGACCTGTCGATTTCTACGTCAACGCCGTCGGCGCCATGCCGATACCTGCCGATAACAAGGGAATTTATCAAGGCATGCTGCGCGTCAAGAGAACCTGAGCCCCTACCAAACACACAATCCTTATGGAGTGAAATCGTGCCCAGCCAGTCACCTCTCGCCCTGTTTGTCGGTATTCCGAACCCGACATTGTCACCGGATGAGATCGCGTTGCTCCGGGAAACTAATCCGCTTGGCCTTTTCGTCGGGCGGCGCAATCTGCGCACGCCAGACCAGGCGAAAGCATTGATCGCAAGCTTCCGCGAAGCGGTCGGCCGCGAGGATGCACCTGTCTTCACCGATCAGGAGGGCGGCCGCGTCCAGCATCTCGATGCAGGCCCCTGGCCCTTGTTCCGCAGCTTTGGCCAGTTCGCCGAACTGGCGCGTCATGACCTCGATCTTGCCAGGAAAGCACTACGTCTTTCATCGCAAGCCATGGGAACGATGATGAGCCAACTCGGCCTCACCAGCGGCTGCTCGCCGGTGCTGGATCTGGTCTTTCCCACGACGAGCGCCGTCATTGGTGCGCGGTCATTCGGTGCCGATCCCGAACTCATTGCCGTGCTTGGCCGCGAGGTTGTCGAAGGCCTGCTCGAGACCGGCAACATGGCGATCATGAAGCACATTCCGGGTCATGGCAGGGCAACACTCGACTCTCACAAGGAGCGCCCCGTCGTCGATGCGAGTCGGGAAACGCTGCTCGCCACGGATTTCAAGCCTTTCATCGACCTGAAGGACACGCCCTGGGCCATGGTCGCCCACGTGGTCTATTCGGCCTATGACAAGGAACTTCCCGCCTCCGTCTCGCCCGTCATGCATGACGTGATCCGCAACGATCTTGGCTATGAGGGCGTCCTGATCTCCGACTGCATCTTCATGAACGCGCTCGAGGGCACACTGCCGGAACGCGTCAAGCAGGTACTCGACGCCGGCTACGACATCGCCCTGCATAGCCACGGCGATGTTGCCGACAGCGAGGCCGCCGCAAAGGCCGCCCGTCCGCTAAGCAAGGAAGCCATGCAGCGGATCGATGCGGCAAAGACCCGTCTCGGATCGCAAAGCGTCGACGTGGTCGGTGCCCACGCCGAAGTCGAAGACATGTTTACCAGTGCACTCGTCAGCTAACCAACAAGCCAGGGGAATAAATATGTTCAAGAACCGTTTGCTTGCTGCCGCATCCGCCTTCGTCCTGCTTTCAAGCCCAGCCTTGGCGCAGACCATCCTTACTGCCAATATCGAGCCCGCAACGACCTGGGTCAGAAACTTCAATCCGTTCAGTCAGACATCGGCTCGCCAGAGCACGCTCGATTTCATTTATGAGCCGCTTGTCGTCTTCAACCGCTTCGATAACAACAAGCCCAATTTTCGCCTGGCCGAAAGCTTCAAGCTCGCCGACGATTTGAAGAGCATCGAATTCAAGCTCCGGCCGGATCTCAAATGGTCCGACGGCAAGCCGCTGACTTCGGCCGACGTCAAATTCACCTATGATTATCTCAAGAAGTTCCCTGCCCTCGACTTCGTCAGCATCTGGAAATTCATCGACGGCGTCGAGGCTGTTGACGCACAAACCGTGCGCTTCACACTCGTCAATCCAAGCTCGCTTGCCGCGGACCAGCTGGTCCAGGTGCCGATTGTCCCGGAACACATCTGGAAAGACGTTCCAGACCCCGTCACCTTTGCCAATGAAACCCCGGTCGGGAGCGGTCCGCTGACCGAAATTCCGCGTTTTACCGGCCAGACCTATGACCAGTGCCGTAACCCCAATTACTGGGACGCCGCCGAACTCAAGATCGATTGCCTGCGCTTCCCCCAGCTTGCCGACAACAACCAGTTATTGACAGCGACCGCTGACGGCACACTCGACTGGGGCGTCTCCTTTATTCCCGACGTCGAGAACACCTATGTCGCCAAGGACAAGGAGCATTACCACTACTGGTACACGCCAAGCAGCATGGTGGCGTTCCTGTTCAACCTGGAAACGGCCAACGAGGCCAACCGCAAGGCGTTCAACGATATCAAATTCCGCCAGGCCGTCAGCATGTCGCTCGATCGCAAGGCCATGGTCGACGTGGCCGGCTACGGTTATCCCACGTTGAACGAAGACCCCTCCGGCATGGGTGAACTCTACAAATCCTGGTCCGACCCGTCAGTGATCGAGGCGTTCGGCAAGTTCGGCAAGCATGATGCCGAGGCGGCCAAGGAACTGCTCGACGAGGCCGGCTATGTCGACAAGGATGGCGATGGTTTCCGCGACAATCCCGATGGCAGCAAGATATCGTTCTCGGTGATCGTGCCCAATGCGTGGACCGACTGGATCGATACGGTGCAGATCGCCATCGAGGGCATGCAGGAAGCCGGTCTCGACGCCAAGATAGCAACGCCGGAAGAGGCGGTCTGGACGGGCAACCTGATCAACGGCACCTTCGACATGGCCATCAACAGCCTGCCCGCCGCGGCGTCACCCTACTATCCCTATCAGCGAGCGTTCAACGAGACCGACAAGGGCAAGACCCGCTTCACTGCGCAGCGCTGGTTCAATGCCGATCTTGCCAAGCTGCTTGTTGACTTTACGCGAACTCCCGATCCCGCCGCGCGCAAGGATGTAATGAACAAAGCCCAGCGCATCGTTGCTGAAAACCTTCCGCTGATGCCCGTCTACAATAACCCCAACTGGTATCAGTACAATACGAAGCGCTTCACCGGCTGGTCGACTCCTGACAGTCCCTTTGTCAACCCGTCGATCTCGCGCACCAATCCGGCGCGCTTGCTGCACCTCCTGGCATTGAAGCCGGTTAACTAACCGCCGGGCGCAAGAGCGTTCGTTCATCGCTCTTGCGCCATGATGGGAGACGCCTATGGTTTTCTTGCTACGCCGCCTCGGATTCTATCTGGCAGCCTTTATCGCGGCTGCCACGATCAATTTCTTCCTGCCGCGCCTGATGCCGGGCGATCCGATCGAGATCATGTTTTCCAGTGCCGGCGCGGAACTGTCGATAGAAAACCTGGCAGCGTTGAAACTGACCTTTGGCTTCGTTGATGGTCCGCTCTGGCAGCAATATCTGACCTATCTGCAAAGCATCTTCACGGGTGACCTTGGCCGCTCGATCAAATATTTCCCGCTTCCCGTCACCTCGGTCCTCGGCCACGCTCTGATCTGGACGGTCGGCCTGATGGGGACCGCGACGATCGTCAGTTTCACGCTCGGAACATTCCTTGGCATTCTCGCCGCCTGGCGGCGCGGCAGTATTTTCGACGTCGTCGTTTCCGTCGGCGCGATCTTTGCAACGTCCGTTCCGGCCGTTGTCACCTCGCTGATTGTCCTGTTCTTCTTCGGCTTCACCCTTGGCTGGTTCCCAACCGGCTATGCGGCCGATCCGGCACTCGATCCTTCATTCTCGCTGACCTATATTGGCAGCCTGCTTTACCACGGCATCTTGCCGATGCTGACCCTTTGCACCGTGCTCACGGGCGGTTTCGCCGTCACCATGCGCAACAACATGATCAATCTTCTCGGCGAGGACTATATCGTCATGGCACGCGCCAAGGGTCTCTCTGATAGTCGCGTCATGCTCTGGTACGCAGCGCGCAATGCCCTGTTGCCGACCGTCAGCAGTCTCGCCATCGCAATCGGCACCGTCCTCGGCGGCTCTCTCGTTACCGAAGTCGTCTATAACTATCCTGGTCTCGGCAATATCCTTTATCAGGCCATCCTCGCCCGCGACTATCCTGTCATCCAGGGCCAGCTCCTCATCATGACGGTCGCAATGCTTGTCGCCAATTTCATCGTGGATGTCAGCTATGTGCTGCTCGATCCGCGCTTGCGAGGAGCATGACCATGGGCCCGCTTGTCCGCAGTCTCATACGCAATCGCAAGGCCGTCGTCGGCTTGATCATCATCGCGCTCATCGTCCTGATCGCGCTGGCCGCGCCGCTTCTGACCGAATACAACCCGGCCTCTCGCGTTGGCCGCCCGCACCAGCCGCCATCGGCGGACCACTGGCTCGGCACCACCCGCATCGGCCAGGACGTATTCTCGCGCCTCATCCATGGCGCGCGCACATCACTTGCGGTTGGTTTCGGCGCCGGACTTTTGATTACAGTGCTGGGAACGGCACTTGGCATCATTGCCGGTTACCGCGGCGGCAAGACCGATGAAGTGATCAGCTTTTTCACCAATATGGTTCTGGTCGTCCCGAACCTGCCGCTGCTTCTCGTCCTTGCCGCTTTCATCGGACAGGCCAGCCCGCTGGTCATCGCCATCATCCTCGGCTTCACCTCATGGGCCTGGGGTGCGCGCGTCACCCGGGCCGAGACACTTTCGGTCAAGCACAAGGATTTCATAAAATCCGCCGAAATGATGGGCGAGCCGCGCTGGCGGATCATGACCTTCGAGATCTTTCCCAATCTCATTTCCATCGTCGGCATCAATTTCATCGGCAGCGTGATCTTCGCCATCATTACCGAAGCCACGCTGGAATTTCTCGGCCTCGGCGACCCGAAGACCGTATCCTGGGGCATGATGCTCTACAATGCGCAGAAGGCGTCTGCCCTGTCGGTTGGCGCATGGTGGGACATTCTCACCCCCTGCTTTGCCCTCGCCATTCTGGGCATCGGCCTCTCGCTGTTGAACTTCGCCGTCGATGAAATCGCTAATCCGCGCCTGCGAACCGGCAACCGCCTAAGCCGCTGGACCGCACTGATCCGTTCGGGAGAGGGCCGCCTGTGACCAAGCCACTGCTTTCCATCAAAAACCTGACGATCGATTATATCGGCGAAACTGCCGATTTTCGCGCGGTCGACGATGTGAGTTTCGATGTCGCCCATGGCGAGGTCTTCGGCCTTGCCGGCGAGTCCGGATGCGGCAAGAGCACGATCGCCTTTGCCATCAGCCGCCTGCACAAGCCGCCGGCGCTGATCCGGAACGGGCAGATCCTGCTGGAAGGCCGCGATGTGCTGGGCCTCGATCCACGGGAATTGCGCAGCTTCCGCTGGCGCGAAGTCGCCATGGTCTTCCAGAGCGCGATGAATTCGCTCAATCCCGTGCTGCGCGTCGAGGCCCAGTTCTACGATGTGCTGCGCACCCATCAGGGCATGAATCGTTCTCAGGCGCGGGAGCGGACAGCGGAAATGCTCCGCCTCGTCGACATTCCGCCCGATCGCATGCGCGACTATCCGCACCAGTTTTCGGGCGGCATGCGCCAGCGCATCGTGATTGCGATCTGCCTCGCCCTCAATCCAAAGATCGTTGTCATGGACGAACCGACCACCGCGCTCGACGTCGTCGTCCAGCGCGAAATCCTCCAGCGCATCAACGAACTGCGCAAGACATTCGGCTTCTCGGTTCTGTTCATCACCCACGACCTCGGCCTGATGGTCCAGTTCTGTGACCGCATCGGCATCATGCTTGCGGGAAAACTCGTCGAACAGAACAGCGCCGGGAATATCTACACCAAACCGCAACACGACTACACCAGGAAGCTGTGGGCGTCGTTCCCGTCATTGCACGGAGCAAGGTTGATGGAGGTTGCAGCGTCATGACCAAAGCCGGCAATGCCATCCTGTCGCTTGATCGCGTATCGAAAACCTTTGGCCGCGCGCCCTACATGGTCAAGGCCGCGCAGTCCGTTTCGTTTGACCTGCACGCCGGACGTACGTTGGCTCTGGTCGGCGAATCCGGCAGCGGCAAGACCACGTGCGCCCGTCTTGTCATGCAGGAATATACGCCAAGCGAGGGCCGGCTGCTGTTCAAGGGCAAACCCGTGGAGGCCCGTGACGCCAAGGCCCTTGCCGCATACCGGCGCTCGGTGCAGATGATTTTCCAGGATCCGTTCTCATCGCTCAACCCCGCCCATACGATCGCCTATCATCTGCGCCGCCCGCTGCAACTGCACCGGCGCGATCTGAAGAGGAGCCAGATCAACGATGCCGTCGATGAGCTCCTTCAACGAGTTCGGCTTGATCCAGGGATCGTCGCCTCCAAACGCCCGCACGAACTGTCGGGAGGGCAGCGCCAGCGCGTCAATATCGCGCGGACCCTTGCAGTCGGGGCGGAGGTGATTGTGGCGGATGAGCCGACATCGATGCTCGACGTATCGGTACGGCTCGGCGTCCTCAATCTTCTCAACGAGATGAAACGCGATATGAAGCTGGCGCTCCTTTATATCACCCATGACATTGCCACTGCCCGCTATGTCGCTGAGGATATTATCGTCATGTATGCCGGCCAGATCGTCGAGTGGGGCAATGTCAACAAGGTGATCGACAATCCCCAGCATCCCTATACGCGCCTGCTGCTGTCCGCCGTGCCGGACCCGGACGTACGCTTCGACGACCCGAAAGCCCATTTGAAGACCGCCGATGTCGAAGAGGTTCGCCGTCTCTCGGCCATCCCCCAGGAAAGTGTTGTGGCGATCGAATCCGATCATTTTGTGCGCCAGATCGCCGCCTAGCCGTTTCGTGCGGCGATGATCCAGTCGGCCGCTGCGGCAATATCGTCGACCGTGACCGTCGGACCCGGTCTGAAACGGTCCTCGTCGCCGGCGCGGTACTTCCCCGTGCGCACCAGCAGGGCGCTGGCCAGTCCGGCCCGCAAGGCTCCAGCTACATCGGTTTCCGCGTCGTCGCCCACCATCACGGCTTCCGCCTCCGGGCAGTTCATGCTGGCGAGTGCCGACAGAAAGAATGCCGATGACGGCTTGCCGAGGACGAGGGCCTGCTTCTGGCTGGCAAATTCCAGCGCAGTCACGAACGGCCCGGCATCGAGGCTGAGCTTTCCATCCGCATCCTTGAACGTCCGGTTCGGCGCCAGCGCCAGGAGTTCTGCACCCTCCACCAGCACGCGAAACGCATCGTTCAGAGCTGAGTATGTGAAGGCCTCACCCGCATCGCCGACAATGACCACTTTCCCGGCCCGATCTCCCGGATCACCAAAATCCGCCACCAGATCGGGGTGAATCAGAAGATGCGGCGATCGATTATGCTGACTAAGCCATTCGCGCGCTGCCTGCGCGGGCGTGAACAGCTCATCGCTCCTGACGGAAAGGCCGAGCCTGGCGAGTTGGTCGAGGACGGCTTGCTTGGTCGAACGTGTCGTATTGCTCACGAAACGCAAGGGAAGTCCGGCATCGCGCAAGCGGACAACCGCCTCCGCTCCGCCCGGTATGGGCACTTCGCCATCATAGAGGACGCCGGCAAGGTCGAGCAGCACACCACTGATCATCGGATTAGAATGACACGGAACTGCGCCGCGTCAATTTCCTTTGGATCATTTGCCGCCGATCCGCGTTGATAGTGTGTTAGCCACACCATTCACGGGGAACGATCATGAACACTGCCAATCTTCAGCTTGAGGGCCTTTGCCTCGCCATAGCCGCCATCAACCGGTCACTCGTCGTGAAAGGACTGCTGACCGGTGCAGAGATCGACACCGCACTGCGCAAGGCCGAAGCGGTGGCGGTCGGCGATGACCGGGCAGTCGAACAGCTTTCGCCCGCCAATCGTGATGCCGTTTGCTTCCCGATCCGCCTGCTGCAGCTTGCGAACAGTTCGGGCGCCGACACGCCGTGGTCATTCTCCCACCTTGCAAAAATGGTTGGCGAGACCAAACGTCCCTATAACGATCAGCTCTAGGTTCGGCGCGATCACTCGGCCTTCAGGCCTGCCTTGCACAGGTCGTCACGGAGCTGTTGGACGAGGCACGGGTCCTTGTAGAACTCCGTCGCAACAAATCGCTGGATGGTAAAGTCGGGGTCTATGATCCGAAGGGCGTTCTTGGCGTTATCCAGCCCGCCCGGATCATCCAGGTGGGTATAGGCTGCCACCCGATACACGGCAGCTATTCGTGTAACGCGCGACAATTGCGCGACGACGGCGACGGTGTCGGCGTATTGGCCAAGGAGATAATATGCAACAGCCTCCAGTTCCCGGCAGTAGGCCGGAAGAAAGGGATCCAGCTGCCTTGCCCGCAACTGATACTTCAGTGCGGTCTGACCATCGCCGAGGAAGTTATAGAGTTCGCCCATGCGCCCTACCACATAGGCATGATTCGGATTGAGGTCGAGCGCACGTCGGTAGTGGTATTCGGCCTGGTCGTAGTTTCTGGTCTGGAGGGCAATGGCACCAGCGATCCGGTGGCACTCGGCATCGCTGTCGTCAAGCTCGAGACCGCGGCGCGAACTGGCGATCATCTCATCCCAGACATTCTCTCCGGTCCAGTCGGCGAGGGTCGCAATCGCGCAGGCGCGCCATGCATAGGCGCGAGCGAAATCAGGATCTTTCTCGATGGCGAGGTCGAACCAGTGGAGGGCCTTCTCTGCGGTCTCACGCGTAACGCCCCCGAGGCGGTGATGCACCAGCCCCCGCAACAGGCAGTCATGGGCGAGCATGTCGGCAGGCTTCTTGCGTTTCGCCGCAACGCGGCCCTGATGTTCGATCCGGCCGGCGACCATGGAGACGATGGCGGCCGCAAGTTCGTCTTGAACGTCGTACAATTCTCCAAGTTGGCAATCGTACTTCTCGGCCCAGACGTGCTCTCCCGTCTGGGTATCGGTCAGCTGGCACGTGATGCGTATGCGCGATCCAAGTTTGCGCACACTGCCTTCCAGGCAATAGGCAACGCCAAGTTGCTTGCCGATCTGCTGCCAGCCACGATTGCGCCCTTTGAGGGCAAAGCTCGCATTGCGGGAAATAAGAAAGATCTGATGGAAGCGGGCGAGTTCGGTAATCAGGTCCTCAGAAAACCCGTCCGAAAAATATTCCTGCTCCGGATCGCCACTGAGGTTGGCGAACGGCACAAGCGCCAGTGAATGCGGGTTTGTGCGTTTGAGGTCCCGGCCGCCATTGCCCTGAAGAGGGGATGGAGCGCCCGTTATATAGCTGTGATTTTCGAGATCGCCGACAACGCGGTAGAGCCGGATCGGCTCGGAAATATTCTTGAGGGATCGTTCCCCCAAATCCTCGAAGCGAAGCTTGGCCGCGCGTTTGACCTGGTCGAAAACGTTCTGGGTGATGAGGACGGTACCCGGCTCGCCGAGACCTTCCACTCTGGCTGCAATATTGACCCCCTCGCCGAGCAGATCCTGACCGTCGACGATGGCATCCGCCAGATGAATTCCGATGCGCAGCTGGAAAGGATTGCCACTGCTCTGGTCCGAGGCAAGGAGAATTCGCTGGATTTCAAACCCGGACTGGACGGCCATGACCGGACTTGGGAATTCCGAAAGGAAACCGTCACCCGCTCTTGAAAACACCCTGCCATTATGCCGGGAGACCTGTTCGCCGATCATCTGTGTCAGCGCGGAAAGCTGCCGGATCGTCTCGCTCTCTGACAGCTCCATCCGGGCAGAATAACCAACCACATCGGCGGCCATAATGGTAACGAGACGTCGTTCCATGCGGGTTTCCCTCAATCCCGAATGCTACCACGACGATATTGGAGATGCTACGCCGACAAGAATCGTCGCGCGTCATGTCAGGCTGAGGGAGGGCACTCCAGCGGAATGCCCCCTGCCGTGCGAGGTCGCTGGTCAGACCATTCCGAGCGCGTTCATATAGAGCTCGAGGATCGCTTCCTCTTCCTTGCGCTCGTTGGCGTCCTTCTTGCGCAGGCGGACGATTGTGCGGATGATCTTGGTGTCGTAGCCACGGCCCTTGGCCTCGGCCATCACTTCCTTGATGTCGTCCTGGAGCGTGGTCTTCTCTTCCTCAAGGCGTTCGATACGTTCGATGAACTGCCGCAATTCCGCAGCTGCCACGCCCTCGACACCGCCCTGCGCCGCCAAATCATCCATGCTCTTAACTCCGCTCTCTCAAAAAAATCCGTTGTGCGACTCGGATAGGCCGCGCGAACGGTTTCGATGCCTGACCAGCGCATCAGGAGTCAAGACAAGAGTCTTAGCGAAACAACACTACGCTCAATGTGACGGCTTGTTAGCCTCGAACGCTGCCTTCTGGGCGTCGCTGGCTTCGCGCTGATGCTTGGCCTGCCAGTCCGCATAGGGCTCGCCATAGATGATTTCCCGCGATGCTTCCTTTGAGAGCGCTATACCGGAACCCTCTGCCGCCTCGCGATACCAGTTCGACAGGCAGTTGCGGCAGAAGCCCGCCAAATTCATCAGGTCGATGTTCTGCACGTCGCTGCGTTCTCGCAAATGCTCCACCAGCCTGCGGAAGGCGGCGGCTTCAAGCGCGGTGCGCTGCTCATTGGTAAGGTCGTTCACAGTCATTTTCCTCCGATAGGGCCCGTTCTGGAGCCGAACTGTCTGGCCTCATGCATATCGGGATCGGCATTGATCGCTTCAAGGATGGGCGCAAGGCGATCCGCCCAATGGGCGATCCCGGTCTCTTCGGCAATCAGGTCCTGCCTTACCTCGACCAGCGCATGGGCGAGCCCCGGGACGATGCAGTGGCGGAACATGGTGTCGTTGCGCAGAGCGCCGTCATAGGGCTCGTTGTCCCCGACAACCAACTGAGCGTCGGCGCGCAACCCAGCGAGTAGCGGCACAACGGCGCGCGGGTCCTTGTCCCACAAAATACCCGCATGCCAGGGACGCGGCGTGGTCTTCCAGAACGCGGTGAAGGAATGGATCGAGATGACCAGCGGCGCCTTGCCGCTCGCATTGGTTACCGCTTCGATGGTCTTGTCGACCGCCCCATGGTAGGGCCGGTAGAATTCATTGAGGCGTTTATCGCGCTCTTCGGCCGGCATCGGATTGTTGCCCGGGATAATCGCCCCGTCGGAAAGCCGCATGATCAGCGTCGGATCGTCCTCGCCGCGGTTGGGATCGATCAACAGCCGCGAGAAGCCGCCGAGAACGGCCGGAGCACCGAGCATCGCCGCCAGCTTGCGTGTCAATTTCTCGACGCCGATATCATAGGCGATATGCCGTTCGAATTCGGCAGATGGCAGCCCGAGCGAGCCATATTCTTCCGGCAAATCGCGGCGCGCATGGTCGGCAAGGAGCACGAGACCGCGCGCATGATCGCCATTGACGAGATGAAAGGGGGAGAATGGCATTCAACGAAGCTCTTTCAAGATGAATCGGGCTTGTTTTTTGTGTTCCATGCCTTTGCCTGCAACGCAACCATCATTCTTTTGTCGCACTCATGCAGGAACTTCGCATTCAAACGATTAGCGCGTTGACAATGCATGTGAAACTACCGAAAAGGAATGCAAAGACGGACGGAGGCAATATTGCGCAGGGGCATCGAATTCCGCGCTGAACAGCATCAGCGGACGCGATTGGGCAGCTTTCTAGAGCAATTCCAGGAAAAGTGGGAAGCGGTTTTCCGTCCGGAATTGCGTAACAATAAAAAACTGGAGCATTTCCGCAATTCGAACAAAAGCGGAAAGGTTCTGGCGGCTTTTTTATTCATATTTGCAGCGGGCAGTTTTTTGGCCCCCGAAAAGGCCCACGCTGATTTTCGCGTGTGCAACACCACGCAAAATCTTGTCGGCGTCGCGCTCGGCTACCGGGCGAAGACCGGCTGGATTACTGAGGGCTGGTGGCATGTGAACCCCTCGTCCTGCACGACGCTGGTCGTCGGGCCGCTGACCTCGCGCTATTACTATCTCTATGCCGAAGACGCGCAAAGCGGCGGCCGCTGGGATGGCAAGGTCAACATGTGCGTGGCTGAAAACCAGTTCAAGATTACCGGCATCAACGACTGTTTCGCGCGCGGATTTCAGCGCTCCGGCTTTCAGGAGTATGATACCGGCGAGCAGACAAGCTGGATGGTCCAGCTGACGGAAGAAACTCCTCCCTCATCTCCAATTGTAACGGATACCCCTCCTCAATGAGACGCCGCCGTAAGGTCAAAATTCTAGCCACCCTGGGTCCTGCTTCCTCCGACGAAGCGATGATCCGCAAGCTGTTCGAAGCCGGCGCCGATGTGTTCCGCATCAATATGAGCCATGCCAGCCATGACCTGATGCGCGAGCTCGTGCGCCGCATCCGCACGGTCGAAAAGAGCCTCGGCCGGCCTATCGGCATTCTCGCCGATCTGCAGGGGCCGAAGCTGCGCGTGGGCAAATTCGAGGGAGGCAAGGTCGACCTTGTTCCGGGCCAGACCTTCACGCTCGACAACAACGATACGCCGGGTGACAAGGACCGCGTATTCCTGCCGCATCCGGAAATCCTTGAAGCCGTCGAGCCCGGTCATCGCCTGTTGATCGATGACGGCAAGCTGGCGCTGGTCGCCGAAGCCTCCGACGGCAAGTCCATCCGCTGCCGCGTCGTTTCCGGCACGAAGATTTCCGACAAGAAGGGCGTCAGCCTGCCCGACACGACGCTCGGCGTCGGCGCCCTGACTGAAAAGGACCGGCGCGACCTCGATGCCGTCCTGCAGGAGGAGATCGACTGGGTGGCGCTGTCCTTTATCCAGCGACCGGAGGATCTTGCGGAAGTGCGCAAGATCTCGCGTGGCCGCGTTGCCCTCCTGTCGAAGATCGAAAAACCCCAGGCTGTCGCGCGCCTCGATGAAATCATCGAACTCTCCGACGCCCTCATGGTCGCTCGCGGCGATCTCGGCGTCGAGATGCCGCTGGAATCGGTTCCTGGCATCCAGAAGCAGATCATCCGCGCCTGCCGGCGCGCCGGCAAGCCGGTAGTCGTCGCGACGCAGATGCTCGAATCGATGATCACCGCCCCCGTCCCGACCCGCGCCGAAGTATCGGACGTCGCGACAGCCGTGTTCGAAGGCGCCGATGCGGTCATGCTCTCGGCCGAATCCGCCGCCGGTGAATATCCGGTCGAGGCGGTGTCGACGATGGTCCGCGTGGCCGAAGAGGTCGAGCGCGATCCAAACTATCCTGGCATTATCCATGCCCAGCGCCCTGAACCCAACGCGACCGGCGCCGATGCCATTTCACTCGCCGCCCGCCAGATCGCCGAAACGCTCAACCTTTCGGCCATCGTGACCTACACCGCCTCGGGCACAACCGGCCTGCGCGCTGCACGCGAACGGCCGCTCCTGCCGATCATCGCCTTGTCGCCGGTGGTCGAAACGGCACGCAAGCTTTCGCTCGTCTGGGGATTGCACTGCGTTGTAACGGAAGATGCCAGCGACCTCGATGACATGGTCGATCGCGCCTGCCACATCGCCTATCAGGAAGAGTTCGGCAATCCGGGTGACCGCATCATCATCTCGGCCGGTGTACCGCTGCGCACGCCCGGTTCGACCAACATGCTCCGCATCGCCTATATCGGTTCGGACGGGTTGACCGGGATTTAACTCTTTTCGACCAGGCTAATTCCGTTCCGGCAAGCAAATGGAACGGAATGATCCGGTTTTCATACGAGAACTACCGATTCCTGCACAGGAAATCGCGATTCCGGTACAGGATTCTCCACTTAGGCGGGAAAATTGGTTGTGGCTACGTGCGCTGGCCGGTGAGTTCGTCGGCGAGCTCACCCGCTTGCGTCTGCGCCGCGCGCAGCATCGGATAAACCGCCAGCACCCGCTCGAATGCCTCGAGGGCAGCCTCTTTGCGCCCCGTATCCTTCAGGATCGCGGCCATCCCCGAAAGGGCCCCGAAGTGACGCGGCTCAAGCGACAGGGTCCGCTGGATGTCGGCCATGGAGCGTCCGTAATCATTCATCATGAAATGTAACGTAGCCCGCCGGTTCCAGCCTTCGGCATAGTCCGGCTTCATCACAACGACCTGGTCGAGAAAATCCAGCGCCACGGAATATTTCTTGTCTTCCATGGCCTTGGCGGCCCAGCTCATCATCAGATCGACGGTTGCGCTGCCGGAATTCTGCCATTGGCCCTGAATGAGGGAGGCGATGCGCGCCGCCTTGACCTCATTGCTTTCGCGTTTGAGCGAGTCAAACAATTCATTTAGCCGTGCAGCGCGTTTCTCGGCCAATGTCTGGTTCGGAAGTGCGGCCTGCTGCTGCACCGGTTCCTGTGCCTGTGCCATGGCCAAGGCCGGCGAAATCGCCAGCAAACTCCCGATCGAAAATACAAAAACGCTCCGCATGATACGGATGGTAGTCCGTATCAGCGAAACGTCAAATGCAAATAACCGTGAGACGGTAAAGATCAGCCCTGGCGTGCTTTGAAGCGCGGGGCGGTCTTGTTGATGATGTAAATCCGGCCCTTGCGGCGGACCAGCTGGTTGTCACGATGACGGCCCTTGAGAGCCTTGAGGGAGTTCTTGATCTTCATTTCAGCACCGGTATCTTTACGCCCGAAACCGGGCACCAATAAAAAGCGCGCCTGTAAAGCGCGCCGGAAACACGTTGCGGGGAAATAGCCAAGGATTGCCTCTATTGTCAACACCCGGCTCACGATTCATATGGCGATTCCGAGCGAAATCACGCATTTATTTATCGTCGACCGTCTGTCAGTGGCGTTTGGTGATCCGCGTCACATGCCCCATCTTGCGGCCAGGACGAGCTTCGGTCTTGCCGTAGAGATGCACGACGGCACCGCTTTCCTGCAACAATTCAGGTACCCTGTCGATATCATCGCCGATCAGATTTTCCATGACGCAATCGGAGTGTCGCCTGGTATCGCCGAGCGGCAGGCCAGCAATCGCCCTGACATGCTGCTCGAACTGCGATACCGCACAGGCAGCCTCGGTCCAATGCCCGGAATTGTGGACGCGCGGCGCAAATTCATTGGCAAGCAATGTGCCGTTGGCGAGCACGAAGAACTCCATGCCAACGACGCCGACATAATTCAGCCCTTCGAGCAATTTGCGTGCCGCATCGGCGGCAAGACCGGCGATCGTCGAGGAAACTGATACAGGCACGGTCGAGGTCGCCAGAATGCCGTCCTTGTGAACATTCTCGGCAATATCGTAGACCTTGATGTTTCCCGCCGCGTCGCGCGCGGCGATTACCGAAATCTCATGGGTGAAATCAACAAAGGCCTCAAGGATCGAAGGAACGCTGCCGATTGCGGCAAAGCCCGACTTCGCGTTCTCACCTTTTGTACCGCTGAACTTGATCTGCCCCTTGCCGTCATACCCGAAACGACGCGTTTTCAGGATACCCTTGCCGTCGAATGCCAGCAACGCGGCCTTCAGGTCCCCTTCATTTTCGACGATGCGCCATTGTGCAGTCTGGATACCGGCCTTGTTGAGAAAGCGCTTCTCAGCAACCCGATCCTGGGAGACCTTCAAAGCCTCGGGTGGAGGGAAGACTGCCTTGTTTTCATTGAGGAATTCGGCTGAATCCACCGGCACGTTCTCGAATTCGTAAGTGATGACATCGCTGAGCTCAGCAAGTTGCTCCAGCGCGTTCGGATCATCGTAGGAAGCGACGATATGCTCGTTCGCCACCTGGGCTGCGGGGCAGTCACCCTGCGGTTCGAGGATAACGGTCCTGTAGCCGAGACGCGCCGCCGCCATCGCCAGCATTCGCCCAAGCTGACCACCGCCGATAATTCCGATCGTCGATCCTGCAGAAATCATCATGACGCCTCGTCAGAAGGTCTCATCGCGACCTTGTCGCTTTGCGCCTGCCGGAAATCGTCGAGCCGCTTCGCCAGGGCATCATCATGGAGCGCGAGAACAGCCGCAGCCAGCAAGGCTGCGTTGACTGCTCCCGCCCGGCCTATCGCCAGAGTGCCGACAGGGATGCCGGCGGGCATCTGGACGATGGAGAGAAGGGAATCCTGTCCGGAGAGTGCTTTGGACTCAACTGGGACTCCGAAAACCGGCAGTGGCGTCATCGAAGCTGCCATGCCCGGCAGATGTGCCGCACCGCCAGCGCCCGCGATGATAACCTTGAAGCCCGCCTTGCGCGCGCCTTTGGCAAAGTCCACCAGCCTGTCGGGAGTTCTGTGTGCGGAAACGATACGATCGTCGTGGGCAATGCCAAGACTATCCAATGTCTCAGCGGCGTGGCGCATGGTCGCCCAATCAGACTGGCTTCCCATGATGATTGCGACGTCAGCGCGTTTGTCTGCCATTGAGCATCCTGTGGTCTGTCGAGATAGGAGGCATAGAGCCGTTTGCAGCCATATCGAAGCGCTCTAAAGGAAAAGCGCAGGCGCCGCAAGTTGACTTGCGGAGCCACGGTGACCCCTTTGGGATATCAGGCGATTATGTCGGGCGTAATCTTGTCTTCGAGCTCGATCAGCTTGTCCTTGATGATGAGCTTCTTCTTCTTCATTCGCTGGATGCGAAGCTGGTCACAGCCCACCTGGATCATTGCTTGTATGGCGGCATCAAAATCCAGATGCTCTTGTTTCAATCTTGCGACTGCCAATCGAATGTCAGCCTGATCCTGGTCGGACATGCAGTGATTCCCGGTATTTGCTGTGGACGAATCCAGTCACTGGCCTGGAGCAATGCAGCACCTTGCCAGAACGTCGCCATATCATATTTCAAGAAACAATAAAATCCTACGAAACAAATTCGACAATTGGTTAAAGTGGTGGCAGAGTGTCACGGCTCTGTCATAAACTTGCCTCTTGGCAGGCAGAGCATGCACGAGCAAGGAACCAACCAAGGGAGAAGCCGGATGGCCATTGAGTCTCATCTTGAAACGCTTGAACGTAAGCATGGAGCGCTCGAAAAGGAAATTTCCGACGCACTGTTAAGTCCCGCCTCCGACGACCTGAAGATCAGCGATATGAAACGACGCAAGCTCATGCTCAAGGAGCAGATCGTAAAGCTGAAGGCAGCCGTCACCCATCATTGAAACGGCATAAGGACAATACCGCGAAATTCCACTCGATAGCTTGAAATGGCATCGTGCTGGCAGTTACAAAAAGCCCGGCCCTCGCACAGACGCAGGGTCGGGTTTTTGTTTTCCCCTGTGGACTTTGCAATACCAGCTCCGATGAACTGTCAGGGTTACTCGCTCCAGAACTGGTCCAGCCATAAATTCAAGTGAAAGAAGCCACTGTCGTCGACCGCGTAGATGCGGCGTGTTCCTTCGGCCTTGACCTTAACCAGCCGTGCATCGAGGAGCGCCTTGAGGTGCTGGGAGACGGCCGGGCGCGAGATCGGCAGTCCAAGCGCCAGTTCGTTCACGGTTTTTGGTCCGCGTCGAAGCTCCTCAAGGAGATAACGGCGGTTCGGATCAGAAATTGCAGCAAAGGCATCCGTTTCTACCATAGGGGATAGTCGTTTTAAACCGGCTGGAATGTCAACGGATTTCGTATCGGAGCCGAATCGAACCAATCAATCCGGTAAATTCTCTGCGCGAGGATCGAGTCTGACACCTTCGGGAGTAACGCGCTCCGCGCCAACCGTTTGAAAGTTATCCCTAAGTTCTATTGGCACGGGCGGGCGCATACGGGAGCGGATGATGGCATGGGTCATGATTGAGGCATGAGCCAGAGCCGTGACCGCAAACAACCCTTCCGGTGTAATGCTCTCCATGGCCCAGGCGCCCAGAACCGGCCCGACCATCGTACCGAAGCCGTAAAGCAAGAGAAGCCCGCTCGTGACTTTGACGAAGCTTTGCTGATCGGAGAAATCGTTCGCGTGGGCAACAGCCACTGGGTAGAGCGTATAGGCCAAGCCGCCATAGATCGCAGTCATCGCCAGAATGACATAGGCGTGGCGCGGTGCGATCAGGAATATCAAAAGGCCTATCGCTGCCGCAGCGCCGCCGACTATGGCAACAACGTAGCGCCGGTCGGTACGGTCCGACATGCGACCGACCGGTATCTGCATCAAGGCACCGCCCATGACCGAGGCGCTCATCATCAACGCGATTTCCGTCGTGGAAATGCCGGTTGCCGCGCCATAAACGGCGCCCAGTGTGCCGAACGCACCATTGGCAACGCCGATCAGTATACAGCCGAGGAAGGAGACGGGTGAGTTGCGATAGAGCGCTTTCAGATCCAGCTGCACTTCCGTCAGCGGCTTCGGACTGCTGGCAGTGGAAACGGCCGTCGGGATCAGGGCCAGACAGAACAGGATGCCCGACATCATGAAGAACATATCCGTGCGCACATCACCAAAGCCGATCATCATTTGCCCGACAGTGATCGAACCGAAATTCACCACCATGTAGAGACCGAAAATCTGCCCGCGATTGGCATTTGTCGCGCGCTCGTTGAGCCAGCTCTCGATCACCATGTAGGAACCGGCCATAGCAAAACCGGTCAGGGCACGCAGCACGATCCAGGCGGTCGATTCAACCAACATACCGGTCATGAGCGCAACGATCGCTGCTATCGACGCGAACGCGCTGAAGGCACGCACATGGCCGACGCGCCGGACCAGACGTGGCGCTAGCAGGCAAGAGGCAATGAAACCACCTGCCCAAGCGGTGCCGAGCAATCCGAGCGATGTGGTCGAGAACCCTTCCGCTCCACCGCGCAGGGGCAGGAGCAGGCCATGCAAACCTGACGCCATGACGAGAAAGGAAGTGCCGCAGAGGAGTGCGAAAACCTGGATGAACGAACGGAACACGGCGTATCCTTCAAGCGAATCGAAAGTGGACCAGCACAGGATCGCGCCGGAGGAGATCGTGTCATGCAGCAATGCGGAAACTTGATGACATCCGCATTACTCAAGCAATTCCAGGAAAAAGTGGGAACCGGTTTTCCGTTCGGAATTACGTCAAAGCAAAGAGTTAGAGCATTCCCATGACTCTCGTTTAAAATGGAAATGCTCGCCTCAGCGGAAAAGCGCTTCGGCGGCAACCTTGCTGTCACCTTTACGAGACCGTTCCTCTTCGAGCCGTGTGATTTCAGTCCGCAGCAGTGCAATCCGCTCGTCGAGCTCCGCGACCGACAACAGCGACAGGTCCTGCCCAATATCGTGAATGATCTTGCGCCTTGGCTCTTCATCGAAAAGTGACATTATTTCCTCCACTTGTCGCTCTAGTGTAACAGGATACAGTCCAACTGCTTGGAATTGCAAATCATTCTGGCGAATCAATGTTGAGGAAGATCCCATGGCCGAAAAAATTCCGACAACGATGACGGCGATCGAGATCACGCGGCCAGGCGGACCATTGGTGCTGAAGCCGGGTAAACGAGGCGTTCCCGAATCAAAATCGGGCGAGCTTCTTGTCCAGGTCCGAGCCGCCGGAGTCAATCGTCCGGACGTGCTGCAGCGGCAGGGACTTTATCCGCCGCCGGCGGGTAGCTCCGATATTCCCGGCCTCGAGATCGCCGGCGATATCGTTGCCGTTGGTCAGGGCGTGACGCGGTTTCGCGTTGGCGAACGCGTCACGGCGTTGGTTCCGGGTGGCGGCTATGCGCAATATTGCACCGTGCATGAAAGCAATGCGCTGCCGATCCCCGCGGGTTACGGCTACATAGAGGCGGCAGCGATTCCCGAGACCTACTTCACCGTCTGGCACAATGTATTCGAGCGCGGGGGATTGCAGAAAGGCGAGACCTTCCTCGTCCACGGGGGCTCCTCCGGCATTGGCACCACCGCCATCCAGCTTGCGAACGCGTTTGGAGCCTATGTGATCACAACGGCAGGCTCGGAAGAGAAATGCGAAGCCTGCATCAAGCTGGGAGCAGACCGCGCCATCAACTATCGCAACGAAGATTTCGTCGAAGCGGTAAAGGAAGCAACCAGCGGCAAGGGCGTGAACCTGACCCTCGACATGGTCGGTGGCGACTATATCGAGCGCAACTACGAGGCGGCGGCGGTTGATGGCCGTATCGTCCAGATTGCGTTCCTCAACGGCGCCAAGGCGAATACCGACATCTCGAAACTGATGGTCAAGCGCCTCACCCACACCGGCTCAACCCTTCGCAACAGACCGGTTGATTTCAAGGCAGGGATTGCACGCGAGCTTGAGCTTAAGGTCTGGCCGCTGCTGGTGGAACGCCGCGTTGCTCCGGTCATCGACATGGTCTACCCCCTGCATGAAGCATGGCGGGCACATGAACGCATGGAAGACGGTCAGAATATCGGCAAGATTGTGCTCGACGTAAGCTAGAAAAACCAAAGGCCGCGTCCAGGACGCGGCCTTTGCTCTCAGGTAAAAATATCAGTTTGTCGCCTGAACCTTGCCAATGCCGAAGAACAGGGTCTCTCCCGAAGAATCGTCGACACCGTCATTGTCCGTCACCGCATAGCCATTGCCGTCGGCATCGACTGTGAAGCCTTCAAGCTTCTCGGGAACATATCCATTGGCAGATTTGAGGTCGCCGATGAAATCGTGAGCAACCGTCTTCTGGACCACCGGGAGCTTTTCGCCGATCTTGGCAGGCTTCAGACCGTCGAGCGCTACGCGGTACAGGCGCTTGTTGACAGCTTTTTCGGCGATCTGGTTGTCGCGTTCGATAATGTAGAGCTGACCATCGTGAGCTGTGATTTCCGACAGGCCAACCCAGCCATCCTCGGTCTTGTCCAGCGGATAGGAAACGGCGCCCCAGGTCTTGTCCTTGATGTTGTAGTTCAGAAGTTTGACGAAACTTTTTTCATCATCCTTCCATTCGCGCTGGATCGCCATCCACAACGTTGCGTCATCGCCCTCTCCGACACGGGTGATGCCCTCCAGCCCATAACGGATCTGGCTTGGCAACAGGTCGTCGGGAAGCGCGATCTCTTTCTTGATTTCGCCCTTGTCATTCACGTTAAAGATCGCATGCGGGACGAGCTTGGCCTGATCGCCCTCATTGGCGAGCCAGAAGCCGCCGTCACCGTCTGTCGTGATGCCTTCAAGATCGAGCTTCTGCGCCGCCTGGCCGCCGCGCTTGACCACCAGCGCACTACTGATCTTCGCCGGCGTCTGCTTGGCGTCGATCGTGTAGATCGTCGGGGACGAGTAGTAAATGGAGTCGGATACGCCATAAAGCTTGCCGGCTTCCTTCGGATCCCCAACCAGTCCGGAAAGGGCGCCCCAGCCAATTGGAGTACCGTCATCTTTCATGGTCGAAACCATCTGCGGATAGTTCGCCTTCTGATCCTTCAGTTCATAGATCATGACATGGGACCGGACACCGCCATCCTTGACGAGATCGACTTCATTGGCCGTCACCAGAAGATTGCGCGACGGAATGGCCAGGACGCCTTCCGGCGCGATACCGGAGGGCAGCAACTGCACGAATTCGGGATCAGCGCCCGTATCCTTGTAAACGCCGACGAGAGAGGCGCGCTCGCTTGCGACGAACAGATAGTTCGTGTCTCCGAACTTGCCAACTTCCGCACCTTCCAGCTCGACGCCCTTCTTGTTGCGTTTGTCGGGATAATGTCCGGCCTCGGCCATCTTGAGTTCGAGTGACGGGCCGGATTCATAGAGAACCTTGCCGTCCTTGGAGAAGATGGTGAAGCTGCGCGAACCGCCTTCGTAGTCGCCTTCGTTGGCGATAACGAAGCGGTCATTGTCCAGCCATTTGATGGTGTCCGGCTCGCGCAGAACGCCCTTCATGCTGCCGTCGAACTTCAACGCGCCATCGTTCTTGACATCGATCTTGTCGAGATCGACCTCACCTGCGGAAAAATGCGATACGATCTTGCCGCTGGCCGCATCGATAATCGCGATGTGGTTGTTTTCCTGTAGGGTCACAGCAATCTGGTTGTTCTTGTTGATCGAGACGAATTCCGGCTCGGCGTCTTCTGGGGCAATTTCGGAAATGCCCGTCAGCTCGACTGTCTTCATGGTTGCGCAATCCGGCACACCATCCTTCAGGGCAAGGATCTTGAGGTTGCCCGAGGGAAGCTGCGGTATTTCACCATCATTCACCTCTTCATCGCGTTCATTCTCGATCGCAATCGTTGCGAAGGTCCTGTCGGGCGAGATCGCAACTGAATCCGGCTGGCCGCCAAGATCGCATGTGGAGTCGACCTTGCGTGTTGCAAGATCGATGACATCGAGTCGGCCGGAAGGATTGGCTTTGTCTTTCGAGGTGTTGACCGCAGCGAGAACCTTGCCGTCTGCAACAGCCACAGATGTCGGTTCGCCGTCGACCTTGAGCAAGCCACCTGGCTGCGGCTTGGCCGCATCGCTGATGTCGATGAAGCCGATCGCGCCATAGGGGCTGTCGGAGTAGATCAGCGTCTTGCCGTCTTCCGAAGCGGTGATGATTTCCGAGGACGTCGGCTTCGACTTGTCCGCATCTATCGGCAGGTTGTCGGCCACCGGGAAACTTGCGATACGGTTGAAGACCGGTTCCGCAGCGGCAGGGAATGCAACGGATGCAGCCAGGGCAGTCCAGAGACCGAGATAGAGGGATTTGCGCGACATTATTTAAACCTCCGATTGTTATCCGGAGATCGTTCGCGCAGGTGCATTGCAGTGCAATGACACTTTCATGACAGTTCGATGAAACGCTTGATCACATCGAATCGCACACTCAAAAAGCGATTCTTGCTCATCCATAAAAATGGCGCTATATAACGCCTCGAATTCCCGGAAATTGTGGTTGAACCCACGTCCCGCGCCACCGGAGCGGACGAACGAGAGGACTATATCTATGGCCACCCAGCTTCTTATGCCAAAGGCAACGGCCGTCTGGCTTGTCGACAATACCGCCCTGTCATTCGATCAGATCGCTGCATTCTGCAAGCTGCATCCGCTCGAAGTGAAGGCGATTGCTGACGGCGAATCCGCCCAGGGCATCAAGGGCCTTGACCCGCTGATCACCGGCCAGTTGTCGCGTGAGGAAATTGCCAAAGGCGAGGCTGACATCAACCATAAGTTGAAAATTTCCGACCCGAAGGTTCGTGTGCCGGAGACCAAGCGCAAGGGCCCGCGTTACACGCCATTGTCCAAGCGTCAGGACCGCCCCAATGCAATCCTCTGGCTGGTGCGCAATCATCCGGAGCTGAAGGATGCACAGATTTCACGCCTGATCGGCACGACGAAGTCGACCATCGAACAGATCCGCAATCGCACCCATTGGAACTCCATCAATCTCCAGCCGATGGACCCGGTGACACTCGGCCTGTGCTCGCAGATCGATCTGGATATCGAGGTTGAACGTTCGTCCCGCGGCCGGCCGGTTCAGCCGGGCGAAAGTGGCGATACACTGCTCCCGGCTTCCGCAACGGAAAACCTCGACATTCAGCCGACTGTTCGCGAAGAAGACGAAGAGCTCGATGCAGACAAGGTCTTCGCCAAACTGTCGTCCCTCAAGGGCCGTAACCAGGATGAAGACGAAGAATAATCGTCTGAACTATAATCAAGCAAAAGCCCGGCATTTGCCGGGCTTTTTTCATGACGCCCTGGCCGCCTTGTTGTCCGGTGTCTCGCTGAGTTCCACCCGGCGGTAGAAGTCTGCCAATGTCTTGCCTCGCTCCTGACGGAAAATCCGGTCGGCTTTCTCGACCTTGGCGATGCGATCGATGCGGAACGTACGAAAATCATTGCGCAGCTCGCACCAGCTGATCAACGTCCACACTTTGCCCCAGAACCAGAGACCGAGCGGACGGATATCCCGGGAGCTCTCATTGCCATCAAGATCCGTATAAACAATCGACAGAACCCGGCACTGCTCGGCCGCATTCTCCGCCAGATCGATCAATGCCCGGTCATTGTCGCTTATATTGTAACTGGTTGAGTGAACATGCGTATTGGTGATGCGCGGCCGATCCTCTTTCGGCAGGACTGCACCGATCTTGATGATCGCCTCTTCGGCTGCACGCGCCATGGACGCGCCGCCCCAGGCGGTGATCAGACGGGCACCGGCCACCAGCGCCACCACCTCATCGCGCGTGAACATCAAGGGGGGCAGGTCGAAGCCCTCGCGCAGGATGTAACCGACCCCGGCTTCACCATCGATGGGCACGCCTGTCGACTGCAGATCGGCAATGTCGCGATAGATCGTGCGCTCGGAAACCTCGAGTCTGTCGGCGAGCTGACGCGCGGTGACGAGTCGCCCGCCCCGCAGCTTCTGCACGATCTGAAAAAGACGATCTGCTCTACGCATGATTATTCCTTCAAGCCTTCTCGTTGGCGCTGCTCTGTCACGAAGGCCGTACCGAAGGACAGTTTGGATATTGTCGGCGTCTGTGCGTTCAGTACGCGCCAGAAGGGCGTGATCGCATTCACATCGCCGGTTTGCTGATACGTTTCATAGGCGGCTTCGGCGACGGTTCGCAGGTGAAACCCGGTCGTAATCGGACATGTCACTTCAGCACCATACTGTCTTGCCATGGCGTGCCAGAGGGTTTTCACGTCCATTTGCTTGCCCTTGTTTAGGGTCCGGATGAAATCGTCGACTTGACGGGCGGTAGGAACCAGCATGATCTCACCTGCCTTCATGCCGGCGATGCTGGTCGGCGCAGGCTTGACTTGATGCGGTCCGCCGGAATTCAACTTGTCAGTACAGCTCTTCATGTCATGAACCTCACTGGCCCACCCGATCAGGCGGCCTGATATTCCCGCCTGATGAACTCCCGCATCTCGGCAACCTGTCCCGCCTTTTCGGGGAAAAGCGCCTCGAGGAAATTGGTTGTAAATGTGCCGGGTGCCGACCCGGCAGCGCTGATGATATGCGCATCGCGCACCGCATGCGGCACATCCTGATAGAGGGACGAACCGGCGTAGTCGCCGATATGCGACTGCATCCAGCCGGCGCCATTGCTCGTATGTTTACGCCCTTCGAAAAGTCCTGCACGGGCCAATGCCAGCGTGCCGCCGCAGATGCCGCCAACGATGCCTCCACGTTGCAAAGTGGCATTCAAGAGCGGCGCAATGTCAGGAGCGTCTTCGCCTGGCCAGGTTTCAGCGCCGATGACCGCGACCGCATCGAGATCGCTGTTTTCTTCGGCGCCGACACCGCGATCCGGAACCAGCTTCAGGCCCCCAATCGAACGAATCGGGCCCGCCAGCGGCGATAGCGCGACAGCACGCGCAGCAAACCAGTCAGTGGCGGCGCCCGAAAGCAAACCAAACTCCCAATCGGCGAACTTGTCGATGAATACGAACCCGATCGTCTTTTTCTGCTCCACGTCCGTCGCTCCCATATTTGTCAAATCTTCAGTATTGTACCCGGAAAGAGCCTGAAAAGCCTGTCTTTCTTGCCCGCCCGGGCTTTGGCAATTCGACATGCCATGGAGCGAGATCGGCGCTGGCACCTTCCGTGCCAGCCTCTGTTCGTTTCATCGAACCCCGACGCGCCAGCCGTTCTGCATAGACATCAGGCCAGCCGATGTCCTTCAACACATGTTCGGGGAGTGAGTTTAGATGCCGCTCCGTACGCAGTTCTTCGCGATACGCTGCGAAGTCCGTGAGCAGGCGCTTTACCGTATGAACAATGCCAAAATCTACGTAAGTCATAACCCTGTCTCCTTGTGACTACGGAGACACTATCGCACACCCCTCCTGACAACCTACTGTCAGGAGGATGTCAAGAAGTCTGCAAATCAACGAAGCCAGTGATCAAGTGAGAATCGTCCCGCTCCCCAAGCCATAATTCCGAGGGCCATTGCGGCCCACGTGACATGGAGGGGCCAACCATCGGGCACGGTTAGCTGAACGACGAGTGTCATCATCAGCAAACCGAGGGCGGCGAACCGGGTCGCAAGTCCGAAGACAAGGAGAATCGGCAGAACGATCTCCGCCGCAGCCGCAGCAAAAGCAAAAGCGGCCGGTGCTGGAAAAGGATAGGGACCGCCAGGTAAGTGCAGTTTGAACTCCGAGCTGAATAAAAGCACGGCAACATCGTTCAGCTGCAGGAAACCGTCCCACTTGTTGATGCCAGACCTCCAGAAGGGCACCGCAAGTCCGAACCGCAATGCGAGTTGGGTCAAGGACGGCGTGGCGATGGCCGCAACGAGGCGGTTCGCTCGCTCGAACAATCCACCTATTCTGCTTGAGCCGGTATTGCCAAGATCTTTTTGCACGCTCATTCCCTCATACCCCCCCTTTCGATCGCGGTAAAGGCTCCCGCCTGGAGCATCCCGGCAATGCTGACTGACAGATCGAATTCCGGACATTCTCCCATCGCGACCGCAACGGCCGTTCCCAGTGTTTCACCCTTGATGAGGCAGTCGAGGAATGCGAAGCCTCCTGGCGGCAGGATATGTACAGCGACATCCAGCACCGGCCGCGTCACAAGGGCTGCCTCTGCTCCGGTTGCCTCGATGCGTCCTACTGGGTCGTGACTGCGGTTTGCCACAAAAACGCTGACAGCCGGGTAACGCGAGAAAACGATACGCGTTGCGGGGTGTGGAACAAGAACGATCCCTCCAAGCTCGTCAGAGCGAATCGAAGCCAAGGCTTGCGGTGGCAGCGGTGGAACGTCGTCCGAGTGATAGGAATCGAGCCACGCGCGCTCGATGCGCGCCACATCCACTAACCATGGCATCGACTGCGCGTACTCATACCGTTCGATGAATGCGGGAAAGTCGCGGCCGTATTCGAACAGCAGTGGAGAGGTCGGCGGGTTGGCGCGGACGTGGGCGCGTGCCATTGCCCGAAAAAACGCCTCACCCGTTATGCGCAGCGTCGCGGGAAACGTTGCGGCCAGCGCATTGATAAGGCTTACAGTCACATTATTGCGGTAGATGTTGTAGCGTCTCGTCGCTGCCTTGCCGTTGGGGGCGCAGATCAACGGAGGTGTTGAACGGGCAGGTTCCAGCAGTGCGGAAACAAACTCCGTGGCGTAGGTTGACGTTTGGCCAAACGAAAGGACAGAGCGGTCAACTGATGGCATTGGCGTTCCCAGAGCCAGGCGTCGTGGCGTGGCGATCCAGTATTCGTTGAGCAGCCGTGGCCTCAGCCTTCAGGACGGCCCAGGCCGGGATCGCGCTATCCCATTCCACGAGAGTAGGCATTGGACCCGTACTGGCAAGCACGACATCAAAGAGCTTCCAGACCGCGTCGGCAACCGGCCCGTCATGACTGTCAATGAGGAGGACACTACCCTCGTCGTCTTGCTGCTCGACATGTCCTGCCAAGTGGATTTCACCGACATATTGAATAGGATAGTCGGCTAAATACTCCAGAGCTGAGAAACCCAGATTGGCCGCAGAAACGAACACGTTGTTGATGTCGAGCAGAAGACCACAGCCTGTCCGCTTTACAAGGGCCCTGATGAACTCTGTCTCGCACATGGTCGACTCCCTGAAGACAAGGTAGGTCGACGGATTTTCAAGCAGTATCGAGCGTCCGATTGCCTCCTGCACCTCATCAATATGATCGGCCACACGCGCAAGTGACGCTTCGGTATATGGCAGCGGCAGCAAATCGTTGAAGTAGGTCGTGTCGTGCGTCGACCACGCGAGATGCTCCGACACGAGTGATGGCTCGTAGCGCTCGATCAATCCCTTGAATCGTGCAAGGTGCGCCCTGTCGAGCGGCTGCGGCCCTCCGATTGACATGCACACGCCATGCAGTGAAAGAGGATAATCACTGCGGATACGGGCAAGTGCATGATGCGGTGGACCGCCGGCCCCCATATAATTCTCTGCATGGACTTCGAAGAAGCCTGCATAGGCACTGTCCGCCAGTATCGCCGTCAGGTGCTCGTGCTTGAAGCTTGTACCCACTCGCGCCGCAATGGGATGTTCCGGAAAGCGGGCGGCGTGTGACTCGCGAAATTCCGGCTGTACTGCCAATCTACCCATATCAACCTCCCGCTTTCCGGTGCATCGCTTGTTAGGATGGAACGTCGCGTGTCAGCGCCTCGGACGATCCTTTGCGATCCCCGGGAAGTTGCATGGTGGTGCAGGTTCCGCCATCAACGAATTTCCAGGCATTACCCTGATAGTCGACTGTGGACGTGCCCTGGCAGGTGGTACCTGGGCCTGCCGCACAATCATTCTGGCCCTTCAGTGCCACTCCAAAGCATTTCTCCTTGCCAGCATCCATCGCTGCCTTCGCTTGTTCCGGGGTCAGCGGTGCTGCCATCACAAATGAGGAAAGCGCGATTGATACCGCGCTCGCCAATGCGGCTGCGCCTACGGTTGATCGTGTTGACATGGTATGGTCTCCCTTGGGGTTTGCGTGCGCTGTTTCATCATGCGCACACAAAGCAATTCGGTCGGGAGGGCAGAAGGTTACGTATTCACGAAGTCGTGAAGCTATAATCAGCTGTTGCCATTCCCAATCCCTCGCGCGCGGAGCACGGCCTCGATCTCATCGAGAATGGCGGGATCATCTATGGTCGCCGGCATTTTCCAAGGCTCCCTGTCGGCAATCTTCTGCATCGTCCCGCGCAGGATCTTGCCGGACCGGGTTTTTGGCAGGCGTTTTGCCGTGAGGGCCAATTTGAAGGCGGCCACGGGGCCAATCTTCTCGCGAATCAGCGCCACGCAATCCTGCTCGATATCCGCCTCTGCCCGGGTCACGCCGGACTTGAGCACGATAAAGCCGCAAGGCACCTGCCCTTTCAAATAGTCGGCAATACCGATGACCGCGCATTCCGCTACGTCAGGATGGCTTGCGAGTACTTCCTCCATGGACCCGGTCGACAGCCGGTGTCCTGCGACGTTGATGATGTCGTCGGTGCGGCTCATGATGTAGATATAGCCATCCTCGTCGATGATCCCGGCATCGGCCGTCTTGTAGTACCCCGGAAACTCCGTGACGTAGGCGTCGCGAAACCGCTGATCGGCGTTCCACAAGGTCGGCAGGCAAGCGGGCGGTAATGGTAGCTTCACCACGATATTGCCGAGCTCACCGCGCTTCACCGGATGGCCGGCATCGTCAAGGACCTGCACGTCGTAGCCCGGCATCGGTACCGTCGGCGAACCATATTTGACCGGCAGTATGCCCAATCCCGCCGGATTGGCAGCCATGGGCCAGCCGCTCTCGGTCTGCCACCAGTGATCGATGACTGGTACACCAAGTTTCTCCTCGGCCCATTTGATCGTGTCGCTGTCCGCACGCTCTCCGGCAAGGAACAGGTACTTCAATGAGGAGAGATCGTATCTGCCGATGAACTCGCCTTTCGGATCTTCCTTCTTGATCGCCCGGAATGCCGTCGGCGCGGTAAAGAGCACTTTGACCTTATGCTCGGAAATGACCCGCCAGAAGGTGCCCGCATCCGGCGTTCCGACCGGCTTCCCCTCATAGAGAATGCTCGTCGCACCGATGAATAGCGGCGCATAGGCGATGTAGGAATGCCCCACCGCCCAACCGATGTCAGACGCAGCCCAGAATACATCACCCGGACGCGTATCGTAGATGGCACCCATTGACCATGCGAGCGCCACCAGATGCCCGCCATTGTCGCGCACGACGCCCTTGGGCTGCCCGGTCGTACCGGACGTGTAGAGGATATAAAGCGGATCCGTCGCCTTCACAGTGGCGCAGGCAACCTTGCGTCCTGCAGCTGCGGCAACTGCCTCCGCATAATCGACATCGCGACCCTCAACCAATTCGTGCGGCTGTTGCGGACGCACAAGGATGAGGCAGGTCTCTACCTTGTGCACGGCCTGCTCGATCGCCTTGTCGAGCATGGGTTTGTAGGCGACCACCCGCCCCGGCTCGATACCGCAGGACGTGGCTATGATCATCACGGGTTTTGCATCGTTGATGCGCGTTGCGAGCTCGTGCGCGGCGAAACCGCCAAAGACCACCGAATGGACGGCGCCGATACGTGCGCAGGCAAGCATCGCGACAACGGCCTCCGGTACCATCGCCATATAAATGATGACACGATCGCCCTTCTTCACGCCCTTGTCCGTGAGCACCGCGGCCAGCGCGTTGATGTCATCGAGAAGCTGCGCATAGGTGATCTTGCGCTGCGTACCCGTGACTGCGCTGTCATGAATGAGTGCAAGCTGGTCGGCCCGTCCGTGTTCCACATGGCGGTCGACGGCGTTGTAGCAGGTGTTGCACTCGGCGCCGGCATACCAGCGTCCATAGGGTCCCTCGCTGGCATCGAACACCTTATGCCAGGGCTTGACCCAATCGATGGCCACAGCCGCGTGCGCCCAGAACGCCTCCGGATTGGACTGCCAGTCCTGATAGACCTCTTTATATTGCGATGTCATGAATGTCCTCCCAAGCTAGAACATCCCCAATACCGGTCGCAGAGTCAAAGCCGGAATTGACAATCCTCTGTGGAACGACCAACTGTCGATTCTCCGATCATCCCGTGCAGGCAAAACCATACCGATGACCAAGATTCTGCCGTTCGCACTGATTTTGATGATGGTGCTGCATCTCATCAAGCCACTCGGTTGGCCAGGCCTGAAGAAACGCGGCGATTTCTGGAAGATCGCGGCAGGCGCCATCCTTGCGATGCTTGTGGTGGTGCTCGTCGGCCACGCCGGCTAGGGCTGCGTATGTCCGTTTCCAGTGTCCGGAAGATTGAGGACATAGGGCACGAGGTGCTTGGCCCAGGCGTCATAGCCAACCGCCGAAGCGTGAAAGCCATCGCCGGAGAAACCCTCCGGCCCTTCCACCGGCAAGCGCGAGGCGGGGACCGCCATGCGCTCGCGGCACAATCTTTCACCCATCTTGTTGATTGCGTTGGCCCGCCCCTCCAGTATGCGGCCGAGCAGTCCCGGCATCGCCGGCACATCGCGAAAATCGATGACTTTCGACCAGACGATATGCGCCTCCGGCCACCGCGCCTTGAGCGCATAGAGCAGGCCGCCGAATTCCTGTTTGAAGCGCAGCGTGGAGTGAAAATTCTTGGTATCGTTGGTGCCGGTCGTCAGGACAATGTGGGTCCAGAGACCGCGTTCGAGGTTGGGTACCACATGATCGCGCAATTGGCCGGACGTTGCTGAATTGAAGCCTGCCGCCCGCCAGATGACCTTGCGGCCGGTGCGTCCCTGCAAATGCACGGCCAGCCGCACGCACAGACCCTGCCAGGCGTCCGAGACGCCGACTCCGGCCGAGGAAGAATCGCCAAGGACAAGCAGCCTGATCGCCGGGTCCTTGCCGGCGATTTCACCGACGGGAAGTCCCGCTGGCGGCAACATGCGCTCGGTCTTCAAGCGCACGCCTATCCCCTGCCAGGCATACACGGGATAGAGCAGCCAGCTAACCAGCGGATGGAAGGGCTTGGACCGGTTTGCAGTCATATTGAATCGTTCATTAACCTGAAAAAGCTCCCGTAAAAAAACCCGGACTGATTCCAGCCCGGGTTCCATGAGATACACTTTTGGATAAAAAACGCTTAAGCCGCCTTTTCCAGGTCTTTTTTCCATCCGCCGGTTGCGGCGAGGCCGTTCATCTTGGCACGGTGCGTGAAGGCACGCTGTCCCGCGGCAACGTTCTCGGGCTTGCCGTTCCAGGCGTTGATTGCAGCCGCCTGTAGTGCCCGGCCATAGGAGAAAGTAAGCTTCCAGGGTGTCGTAAAGTTGGCGTTCATGGCCGAGAGATGTGCTGTCGCTTCTTCGTCGGACTGGCCGCCCGAAAGGAAGGCGATACCCGCAACGGCTGCCGGCACAGTGGATTTCAACACGCGCACAGTCTGTTCGGCGACCTGCTCGACAGAAGCCTTGCGGGCATTCTTGCCGTCAATGACCATATTCGGCTTCAGGATCATGCCTTCGAGCTTAACCCGTGCATCGTAGAGTTCGTCGAAAACTGTCTTCAGCACCCATTCGGTGACTTCGTAGCAGCGTTCGATCGAGTGGGTGGCCGGCTTGCCGTCCATCAGCACTTCCGGCTCGACGATCGGAACGATTCCGGCCTCCTGGCACAGCGCCGCATAGCGGGCTAGCGCCTGGGCATTCTGCTTCACCGCACCCCAGGTCGGAATGCCCTCGGCGATACCAATTACACCACGCCATTTGGCGAAGCGGGCACCGAGCCCGTAATACTCCTGGAGGCGCTCACGCAGGCCGTCCAGGCCCTCGGTGATGGTCTCTCCCGGATAGCCTGCAAGCGGCTTTGCACCCGCATCGACCTTGATGCCAGGAATGCAGCCAGCAGCCTTCATGATCTGAACGAAAGGCGTTCCATCGTTTGCGCTCTGACGAATGGTCTCGTCATAAAGAATGACGCCAGAAATGTTGTTCTTCATCGCCTCGTCGGAGCGGAACAGCATCTCGCGATAGTCCCGCCGGCTGTCGGCGGTCGATTCCAGACCGATCGTATCGAACCGCTTCTTGATCGTTGCGGTGCTCTCATCTGCAGCAAGGAGACCCTTGCCGTTGGCAACCATTGCAATCGCGATGTCTTCCAGGCGTTCGCTCATAGACTAATTCACTCCGTTTCGCATGTTGCGGGCAATATCAGAAGCCTATGACAAACGGAATGGCGAACCAAGATATTGAAACGATTGAAATTTTTTCAACCGATTTAACAGGATAACATTTTCTGTTCGTCGTTAATCGGCGCGCCGAAATGACCGCGATTACTGCGGGCTCGGTGTCATTTGAGAATTCATCCTGACGAGGCAGATGGTGTGGGTTCCGCGTACCGGAGCGCAATGGACTTTTGGGTCCATGAGCACCGGAAGCGGAGAAAACTGCATCAGATGCCCGTCACGGTGGATTAATCAAATGATCTCATCGCTTGAGAACGTCCACGCCGGGAAGGGGCTTGCCTTCCATCCATTCAAGGAACGCTCCGCCCGCTGTCGACACGTAACTGAAATCATCAGCAACGCCCGCATGATTGAGCGCAGCGACCGTGTCACCACCGCCGGCAACCGAAACCAGACGGCCGGCTTTCGACCGCGCCGCCACGTGTCGGGCAGCTGCGACCGTCGCCTGATCGAATGGATGCAGTTCAAAAGCGCCAAGCGGTCCGTTCCAGACCAGCGTCGAGGCATCGTCGATCGCCGCCTTGATCCGTTCAATCGATTGCGGACCGACATCGAGGATCATGCCATCATCGGGTATGGCGTCGAGACCATAGGCGCGGTGCGGTGCATTCGCCTCGAAATGCCAGGCGACGATCGCGTCCACGGGCAGGATGATGGTGCAGTTCGCGGCGTTTGCCTTGGCCATGATTTCACGTGCCGTTGCTGCGAGATCATGTTCGCAGAGCGATTTGCCCACCTTGACGCCCTGCGCGGCCAGAAAGGTGTTGGCCATGCCACCACCTATCACCAGCGCATCGACCTTCTGGACGAGGTTACCGAGCAGATCGAGCTTGGAGGAGACCTTGGCACCGCCAACGATGGCGACGACGGGACGCTCCGGATTTCCGAGTCCCTTTTCAAGAGCGTCGAGTTCCGCCTGCATGGTGCGGCCGGCATGGGCAGGCAGCACGCGAGCCAGTCCCTCGGTGGAGGCATGGGCGCGATGGGCGGCAGAGAAGGCATCATTGACATAGATGTCACCATTGGCGGCCAGGGCCGCCACATAGGTTGGATCGTTCTTCTCCTCACCCTTGTAGAAGCGCGTGTTTTCCAGGAGGAGGATGTCGCCGTTATTCAGCTTTGCAACCGCTGCCGCGGCCTTGTCACCGATGCTGTCTTCGGCGAAATGCACGTTCCGTTCGATCACTTTTGACAGCGCATGGGCAATAGGTTTCAAGGAAAATTCCGGCGTCGGACCATCCTTGGGCCGGCCGAAATGCGCCAGCAGGATCACCTTCGCGCCCTTGTCTGACAATTCAAGGATGGTCGGCGCCACACGCTCGATGCGGGTCGCGTCGGTCACGGCGCCATCGGCAACGGGAACATTCAGGTCAACGCGTAGCAGAACGCGTTTTCCCGCAACATCGACATCATCAAGCGTCTGGAAAGCTGGCATCGTCATCACCCTCATTTGAAATGGCTAGCACAAACAGTGCCGCGCTTATCTCCCCCTTGTGGGGAAGAGGGGATTTCCGAAGAACGTTCAGTATCCCCTCACTTGCGATTTGTAGCAATTAGCAAGAGCTAAGATGCTGAATCGCTTTCTCTCCCACAAGGGGAGAGATAATCGGCATCAGCAGCTGATGCCGATTAGATGACCTTGCCGAAGGCCACGGCCGTATCACCCATGCGGTTCGAGAAGCCCCATTCATTGTCGTACCACGACAGAACGCGCACGAACGTGCCCTCCATGACCTTGGTCTGGCTGATATGGAAAACGGAAGAATGCGGATCGTGGTTGAAGTCGATCGAAACATTCGGCTCGTCCGTATAGCCGAGAATGCCTTTCAGCTTGCCATTGGCCGCCGATTTGATGGCGTCATTGATCTCGGCAACCGTTGTCGACTTCTTGGCGATGAATTTGAAATCCACGACCGAAACATTCGGAGTCGGAACGCGGATTGAAGTCCCGTCCAGCTTGCCGTTGAGCTCCGGCAGAACAAGGCCGACAGCCTTGGCAGCGCCAGTCGAGGTCGGGATCATCGACAGGGCCGCAGCGCGGCCGCGGTAGAGATCCTTGTGCATCGTATCCAGCGTCGGCTGATCACCGGTGTAGCTGTGGATCGTGGTCATGAAGCCGTGATCGATGCCGACTGCATCGTTCAATACGTAGGCAACTGGTGCAAGGCAGTTCGTGGTGCAGGAAGCATTGGAAATGACCATATGCTCCTTCGTCAGCTTGTGATCGTTGACGCCGAAAACAACCGTGAGATCAGCGCCTTCGGCAGGTGCCGAAACGATCACGCGCTTGGCGCCCGCTTCAAGGTGAGCCGCCGCCTTGTCGCGTGCCGTAAAAATGCCGGTGCATTCAAGCGCGATGTCGACGTTCAATTCTTTCCACGGCAATTCAACAGGATTGCGCACCGCAGTGACCTTGATCGGACCACGGCCGACATCGATCGTATCGCCGGAAACCGTCACTGTTCCCGGGAAACGGCCGTGAACACTGTCATAACGCATCAGATGCGCATTGGTCTCGACCGGACCGAGATCGTTGATCGCTACGACCTCAATGTCGGTGCGGCCGGATTCCACGATGGCGCGAAGAACATTGCGGCCGATACGGCCAAATCCGTTGATTGCAACGCGAACTGTCATTTCTGTCTCTCCCTTGGGGATCTTGGAGCCCTTGGTTGGATTATGCTGGAATGTTGGAGGTTATTTCAACTTGCCTTCTGCCGCTGCGACAATTGCGTCCGCAGTGATGCCGAAATGCTTGTACAGGGCCTCAATCGGGCCGCTGGCGCCAAAACCGGTCATGCCGATAAAGATACCGTCGAGGCCGATGAAGCGGTCCCAGCCAAGGCGAATGGCGGCTTCGACTGCAACCTTGACCGGCGCATCGCCGATAAGTGCACGCTTGTATTCCTCGCTCTGCTGTTCGAAGAGCTCAAAGCACGGAACCGAAACGACGCTGGCCGGATGGCCATTTGCTTCAAGCTGTGTCCGGGCATTCAGAGCGATCTCGACCTCCGAGCCAGTCGCGAAGATCGTGACTTCCGCCTTGCCGCTTGCGGCTGCGAGTTCGTAAGCACCATAGGCGCACTTGTTCTCGTCGGTATGCTCCGCCCGGACTGTTGGCAGGTTCTGGCGTGTCAGCGCAATCGTCGATGGCGTCTTGCGCGACTTGAGCGCCAGTTCCCAGCACTCGGCCGTCTCGACAACGTCGGCCGGGCGGAACACATAATTGTTCGGGATAGCACGCAATGCCGCCAGATGCTCGACCGGCTGATGCGTCGGGCCGTCTTCGCCAAGACCGATCGAGTCATGGGTCATCACATAAATCACCCGGATACCCATCAGGCTCGTAAGACGCATCGCGCCGCGCGCATAGTCCGAGAAGGTCAAGAACGTGCCCGAATAGGGGATCAGGCCACCATGCAGCGCCATGCCGTTCATCGCTGCAGCCATGCCATGTTCGCGAATGCCATAATGAACATAACGCTGACCATAGTCCTCAGGCGTGATGTTCTGGGTCTGGCTGGTCTTCGTATTGTTGGAGCCAGTCAGGTCAGCGGAACCGCCGATCGTCTCGGCTAAAACGCCATTGATGACCTCGAGCGCCATCTCGGAGGCCTTGCGTGTAGCCACTTTCGGCTTGTCCTCGGAGAGCTTTTTCTTGTAGGCGATGATCGCCTCTTCAAAATTGCCGGGCAGATCACCGCGAATACGGCGTACGAACTCCGAACGGGTATTGATATCCTTGGCTTCAAGACGCTGCGTCCATGCTGCATGATCCCCTGCGGAACGCTGACCCGCACTGCGCCAGGCGTCGAGAATGTCTGCCGGAACGACGAAGGGTTCCGATGTCCAGCCAAGCGCCTTGCGAGCGCCGGCGAGTTCCTCTGCCCCGAGCGGCGAACCGTGTACCTTGTTCGTGCCAGCCTTGGTCGGTGCACCGAAACCGATTGTTGTCTTGCAGGCGATCAGCGTCGGCTTGTCGGATTTGTGCGCCGTCTCGATTGCAGCAGCAATCGCATCCTGGTCATGGCCGTCAACGCGCTGCGAATTCCAGCCCGAAGCCTCGACGCGTGCGCACTGGTCCGTATTGTCGGAAAGTGAAACCGGACCATCGATGGAGATGTGATTGTCATCCCAGAAAACGATGAGCTTGTTCAGCTTGAGATGACCGGCCAGCGCGATCGCTTCCTGACTTATACCTTCCATCAGGCAGCCATCGCCGGCGATGACATAGGTGTAATGATTGACGAGGTCATCACCGAAATGCGCATTCATGATGCGCTCGGACAGCGCCATACCCACGGAGTTGGCAAGCCCCTGGCCCAGCGGACCCGTCGTCGTTTCGATACCGGAGGCGTGGCCATATTCCGGGTGACCGGCCGTCCGCGAGCCAAGCTGGCGGAAATTCTTGATTTCTTCGATGGTCATGTCTTCGTAGCCGGTGAGATACAGCAACGAATAGAGCAGCATCGAGCCATGACCGGCGGAGAGCACGAAACGATCGCGGTCCGGCCAGTGAGGGGCCTTGGGATCGAATTTGAGGAAGCGGGTAAAGAGCACGGTCGCAATGTCAGCTGCGCCCATCGGAAGACCCGGGTGTCCGGAATTGGCTTTCTCCACTGCTTCCGCCGACAAGAAGCGGATTGCATTGGCCATTTGGTTGGATTTTTCAGAATTGGTCATGGTTACCGTCTTTCGAGGGATGAGGAGATGCCGTTTCTGGAAGCCGGTCAGACAAAATCCAAAAGGCACGCGACACATAGCAGGTGTCATCAGGGAGTCAACAAAACCTAGGCAAAACCTAGGCCAATTTGGGACCGGCGGAAAAACCCTTCTTTCGTCGCACAGGATTATTATCGGTGCATGACTGAACGATGACAATGCTGATTGATTGACGCAACGTTGATGCAACCTCTAGACTTCCGGCCATAAGCTGTTCTTCTTTTTGCGATTCGCTTAAAAGAGAGACACATAGGGGAAACGTTGAAAATGGCATCGGAAGCCACCCTCAAACAGGTTCTTGAAAGATTGGGAAAAGCACTGGCCCTCCTTGAGGATGCGGTTGAAATGCGCCTGGAACACGAGGGCGATTTTGCCGAAGCCGAGGAAGAGGTCCAGCGCATGAATATGGACCGGCGCAAGCTGGCCCAGGAACTCGATGCGTCGGAAGGACGGGCAGAACGCCTGGAAGCCGCAAACAAGGAAGTCTCGCGCCGTCTTGTGGCCGCGATGGAATCCATCCGTACGGTGCTTGATCGGTAAGCATTGCCAGTATGAAGCGGTTTTCCATCAGGGAATGCGACAAAACAAAGAGCTAGACTGGAAAGAGACAAGCCATGGCCACTGTAACCGTTACCATTGATGGCAAAGCCTACAGAATGGCCTGCGACGAAGGCCAGGAACAGCATCTGACCGGCCTCGCCGAGCGCTTCGACCGCTATGTGACGCATCTCAAATCATCGTTTGGCGAGATCGGCGATCTGCGCATCACGGTCATGGCGGGCATCATGGTCATGGACGAGCTCAACGAACTGCAGATGCGGCTGAAGGGTCTCGAAAACGAAGCGGATGCGCTGCGCAAGAGCCGCGACGAGGCCTTGGCCAAGGCAGACAAGAACGACGCCGCGGTCACCGGCGTCCTCTCCGAGGTGACGACCCGTATTGAAACGCTTGCAACCAGGCTCGCGCCAAAGACGAACTAGCCTTCGATTTCCTCGCGCAGCATTTCCAGCTCGAGCCATTCATGCTCAAACGTCTCGAGGCTGTGCCGCTTCTTGCCGATTTCCTCGACCGTCTTGTTGAACAGCGCGGCGTTCTTAGTAAAGAATTCCGGGTCGGCGAGCTTTGTCTCAAGCGCAGCAATCTCTGCGTGCAAGATCTCGATTTTTGCCGGCAGGGTTTCAAGTGCGAATTTCTGCTTGTAGGAAAGCTTGCGTTTTTCCTCACGCTGCGCCGCGGTTTTCTCCGCTTGAGCACCGGCAGCTGTCTGTGGCTTGGCGGCCTTCAAATCCTTGCGCGTTGTCAGCGCCTCTTTGCGCTGCGCCAGCATGTCCGTATAGCCACCGGCGTACTCCAGCCAGCGCCCATCGCCTTCCGGCGCTATGACTGATGTCACCGTCCGGTCAAGAAAATCGCGGTCATGGCTGACGAGGAGAACTGTGCCGGCGAAACCTGCTACCAGTTCCTGCAGAAGGTCGAGTGTCTCCATGTCGAGGTCGTTGGTCGGCTCGTCGAGGACGAGGAGATTGGCCGGGCGTGCCAGAACCCGCGCCAGCATCAGCCGGGCCCTTTCACCGCCGGAGAGTTCACGGATGGGCGTGCGCAACTGCTCCGGCTGGAACAGGAAGTCCTTCATATAGGAGGCGACGTGACGCTGTTCGCCATTGACGATCACGTTCTCGCCGCGTCCATCCGTCAGATAATCCGACAATGTTTGCTCCGGATTGAGGCTGTCGCGCCTCTGGTCGAGGATGGCGATCTCGAGATTGGTGCCGAGCTTGACGAAACCACTGTCCGGCGCAAGCAGCCCGGTCAGCATCGACAGGAGCGTTGTCTTTCCGGCACCGTTCGGACCGACAAATCCGACACAGTTGCCGCGCTGGATCCGCGCGGAGAAATCGTTGACCAGCACCCGGCCGTCATAGGCTTTGACGAGGTGTTCGGCTTCGATCACCAGCTTGCCGGACTCCTTCGCGTCGCTGGCCTTCAGCACGGCCTTACCCTGTGCTCCGCGATGATTGCGGAACTCACTGCGCATCGACTGCAACTCGCCGAGCCGGCGCATATTGCGCTTGCGTCGCGCCGTCACACCATAGCGCAGCCAATGTTCCTCGCGCACGATCTGGCGGCCAAGCTTGTGCAGGTCGCGCTCTTCCTCTTCAAGGACCTTGTCGCGCCATTCCTCAAAAGCGCCAAATCCCTGGTCGAGGCGTTTGGTGACACCGCGGTCGAGCCATATCGTCGAGCGGCTGACATTCTCAAGAAACCGCCGGTCATGCGAGATCACCGCGATGGCAGAGCGGATCTGGCGTAGCTCACCCTCCAGCCACTCGATTGTGGTCAGGTCCAGATGGTTTGTCGGTTCGTCGAGCAGCAGAATGTCGGGCTGGGGCGCGAGAACCTTGGCCAGTGCAGCACGGCGCGTCTCGCCACCAGAAAGACTGTCGGGTTTTTCCTCGCCGGTCAGGCCGAGATGTTCGAGCAGATAGCTGACCCGATAGAGGTCGTCGGCGGGCCCCAGCCCTGCTTCAACATACTCACGGACATTGGCAAAGCCGTCCATGTCGGGTGCCTGGGCGAGGTAGCGCACCGTTACCCCGGGATGTTTGAAAACTTCGCCGTCGGTCACCGTCACGAAACCGGCCGCAATTTTCAAAAGCGTGGATTTGCCTGACCCATTGCGACCGACGAGCGCAATGCGGTCGCCCTCGCTGACGGAAATGGCGGCATCGCTCAAGAGCGGCGTACCGCCAAATGTCAAGGCAATCTGGTCGAGGCGGAGAAGAGGTGGAGCCATGGAAATATACAGTTCTGGACGTAAGAGCAACGATCGGGAGGGGCACCGAATGCGGCCTTGTCGGCGAGAATATCGCCGCTGTCAAATGAAACAGGCCGGAAACTCCGGCCTGTTCGAAATTAACTCTGTGAAGCCGCGGTCAGTAACCGCCGCCGTAGCCGCCACCACTGCTATAGCCACCGTTACCATAGGCGCCACCGCCATCGCCTTCGCACGGGGCCGTATAGATCGAGCCATCCCGGCGCTGATAGCGGCACAGATTTTGACCTTGGCCACTCCGCGGCGTCGTCGCTGTGCCGACGGCAGCACCCAGCAGCGCACCACCAGCAGCACCGACAATCGTGCTCTTTGTATCGCGGCCGAGCGCCTGCCCGGCCAGCGCACCAACGCCGCCGCCAATCAAAGCGCCCGTCCCGGCACGTTGATTCTGCTCACTTGTTGCACAACCGGCAACCGATACTGCCAGAAGCGCTGAAACCGCTACGGCGGTAAGACGAAATCTCATAATAAATCCTCTCAATCATAATGGTGCGGCGCAATCCTGCTTACCTAATGCGGCAGAAGAAAGATCGTTCCGGTTCCACAAATTACTCAAACAAACAGGCCGGAAATTCCGGCCTGTCTCTCATGCTCTTGATTTTGAATGTTAATACCGGCAAGGAGCCCTGTAACGCTCGCCATAGCGATTTTGATAAGTGCAATAGCCGCTGCTGGGGCGAGGATTGGTTGCGGCACCAACGAGCGCACCACCAGCACCACCGATTGCGGCGCCCGCCAGGGCGCCTTTGCCTCCGTCAATAGCACCGCCGGCCAATGCGCCCAATGCGGCACCACCGATGCCATAACCAGCAACGCGCTGATCGCTGGTTGTGCAACCGGCCACCGAGAAAGCTAAAAGCCCCGCAACTGCTATCGTGGACAAACTTTTCAACATGGAACACCTCTCCGTTTCAAAACTAAACTCACCAGCTTGCGTCCCCAATGCTGTACCGCAACATTGCACTTCCAGTCATGTTTTACAAGCGCTGGACCATTTGCGGGGCAGCAATCAGGATCGCTTTACCCGAATGGAGCGATACGTGGAGATTTCCACACACGGCATTCGATACTGTAAGTGATGAGCCGAAAGAAAGTTCCATATTTTCCAGCGGCCAGCGAGCACCTTCGATAAAAAGCCCGGACAATTGCGAAAAAGCAACAATGCTGAAAAGCGTGCCCTCGGCAAAATCGAAGTCATAGGTGCCCGCGACCAGCGGGTGCGCCTCCTCGGTGCCGCTGGACAGAATAAGCTTTCGACCTTTCGCCGCGTAGGCCGTCGCCATTGTCAGGTGCAGCAGCGTGTGATCGGTGCGAGCACCCCCGAAAGCCCCGCACAGGACAACCTCGGTCGCCCCAAGCCGGTAAGCCTCATTCAGCGCGAGTTCACCATCGGTCATGTCTTTAGCGGCCGGAAAAACCGAACGCGGCACATCAGCGTATTTTTCGTCGAGTTCGGGCGAGCTCGAGTCGAAATCGCCAAGCCAGAGTTCGGGCATGAGGCCCAGCGCTTCGGCGTGCGCGATCCCTCCATCGGCCGCAAGAACCCGCGCCCCGGCGACAAGTTGCCGGAGGCGATTTGTGACGTGAACGGTTCCACCGAGAAGAATAACGAACTTGCTCATAATGCGCCCATAGCATGGGCATGCTCAGCCGCATAGCTTTGAGGCCCGATTGCGGTTATCCCAGCATTCCGAGGGTCATGACGGCAATACCGGCGGCCGCAACGCCCATGGCAAGAACAAGACTTGGATAAATTGCCGCAAGCAGCCTCTGTTTCCTGCCACGCAGCAAGACCGGGGTCTGTTTCGATGGCTTCAATGAAGCATCTGCTTGGACCCTGACAGTGGAATACTGAAAACCCCGACCACGAAACATTATTGATCCTTTCGCATGGAATCCAGTTCAAAACTGGATGATTGCGGTCGTCAAAATAGCGGCATTGAAATCAGCGTTCGAGTTGGCAGACGGTGCCAAGGCATAAGGATATTATAGCCTTTCATCGGCTAATCATCGTACAAATCAAGAATATCCACAGCCACTTATCCACGTCTCGAAAACCTCGTTTATTCTATGGCTGTCCTTCCCGTGTTGGGGTGGACGGCTCCCAACGGCATCAAATGTGCCAGAATGAGTTCGTTGAAAGCTCAATCGAAGGAGACCGTCCGTGGACCAGATTATCCGAATTGGTATGGATACGTCAAAG
>NZ_PGGO01000059.1 GCF_003010955.1 Phyllobacterium brassicacearum | reverse complement strand
CGGGGTGGTCGTACCGGGGGCAGCATTGGCCGCCCCCGTTGGTCAAGTGTCAGGCGACGTCAACAAGTATGTGCTGCATCGCTGTCTGGTCCGCGTCCGCGTCTTCCACCTGGAAGGCGAAGTCGAGTTGGGCTTCCGGCGTCTCGGTCACGGTCGTGGTGAAGCCGATGTCCGTGATCTTCAGCACGTCGTTATCGGGGGCGTCGAAGTTCACCAGATTGGCGGTCGCATCGCTGCCGCCGTCAGTGCCGGTCGTCCTGTTCAGGTCGATCGCAGCGTTGTTGCCGGTGATCCCGTTGCCCGACTGCATGATCTGGACACCCTGCAGCACGTAGTCTTCGCCGGCTGCGTTGTAGTCATTCTGCTCGATGATCACGAGGCCGTCATTGTTGTCGAGCGTGAACTCGCTGCTGTACGGGGCCGGGACCTGACCCGTCTTGAAGATGTCGGCGTTCGACACGTACACAGCCCGCGTGATTGCGGTGTTGTCGTCCATGGTGCCGGCGATGTTGTCGGCACCGTTCTTGTCGATCAGGTCGAGGATCAGCATCAGGTCCTCGCTGTTGCCGATGCCGTCGAACTTGATGGCCATGGTACCGGCGGTCGCCGTCGGGGTGGTCGCCTCAGACTGAATACCGACGTTGCTGTTGAAGAACCGCAACGTGAGCAGTTCTTCTTTCTGGATCGTGTCACCGGCGACACCGTTGGTGCTCTGCGTCGCAGACACCCACGTTTCATTGGCGTTACTCACCATCTCGTGACCACCGACGGTGAACGTGGAGTCAGCGGATGACCCCTCGCCATTGGTCGTCAAGCCGAACGGGTTGTCGTTGTTGATCGAGTTGCCCGTGAACTGCACGTAGAAGTCTTCGTCATCCGGCGTGTCCGGATCATCCGCCTGCAACCGTTCCAGCACGATCTGCGGGTGGCCCGTGTTGCTCGTGGGCTCCTTGGACAAGAGCTCACTGGTGTGGATCACATCGAAGCTGAAGCCTTCGAGCGGGTCGGTCAGGTTGATGGTATAAGTATCGGCAGCCTTGTCGAAGACGAGGGTGCCGCCCGCCGTGCCCGTCTGGACGCCAGCTGCCGGGTCCTTGTCGTAGGTGAAGGTGAAGTTGAACGTCGCGGAGGTGAGAGTCTCCGAAGCGAGCGTCACGTTCGGGTCGATGATATTACCGCCGCCGCCACCGGTGATCGTGCCGCTGAGTCCGATCTGGACGCCGGCAAGCGCGGCATTCTGGTCGACGAAGTCGGAACCGCCGCCCGTGTAGAACGCGGCCGTGTGCGCATCGGCGCCGATGTTGTACCCGAAGGCTCCGGTGGCCGACGCGTTGAGCACGTTGGCCAGGGTCTCGTGGGTCCCGTTACCGTTGCCGGCGTTCTGGTCACCGTCGAACGGCACCGTGATCGTCGGACCGTCATCCTCGAAGTTAAGGCTCTGGCCGATGTCGTGTGTGGCCGAGGCCTCATCCCCGTCGTTGTCGGTGATGGTCGCCGTCAGGGTAATGAGGTTGGCAGCAGCCAACGTCGTGCTGTCGTCCGGATCAGTGGCGTCCGCGTGAACGATCGCCCGAGCCTGGTCGAGGCTCACGATGCCAGCGGCGCTGACGCTGACCGTGAACACGATCGGGCCGGCGGCTGAGCCGGCACGGCCGACCACGTTGCCACCTTCCACGAACAGCAGGACGGGGTCGCCGGTTGCGGTGTCGGTGAGGCCGCTATCGTTCGTGACCTGGCTGATGCCGAGCGCATAGGTGATGGCGTCACCATCTGCACCGGCATCCGAGGTGAAGGCCGTCGAGAAATCCGCGCTGGCGTCGGTCGTCAGGTCGGTCTCGTCCACCGTCAGTTCCGGCACAACACCGTCTGCCGTGATCGTCGGACCGTCATCCTCGAAGTTAAGGCTCTGGCCGATGTCGTGCGTGGCCGAGGCCTCATCCCCGTCGTTGTCGGTGATGGTCGCCGTCAGGGTAATGAGGTCGGCAGCAGCCAACGTCGTGCTGTCGTCCGGATCAGTGGCGTCCGCGTGAACGATCGCCCGAGCCTGGTCGAGGCTCACGATGCCAGCGGCGCTGACGCTGACCGTGAACACGATCGGGCCGGCGGCT
>NZ_PGGO01000058.1 GCF_003010955.1 Phyllobacterium brassicacearum | reverse complement strand
AGGAGAGCAAAGGTGCCATGGCAGGAGTGCAACCGCATGGACGAACGTCTCAAATTCATTGCGCGGGTTCTGTGTGAGTTCACGGCGAAGCGCGACCTGCGATGGCGAGAAGATCGCATAATGGCTCGTGTGGAACTCGATCGGAACACGGCGGCCGATACCTTTAGTTGACGAACCGGACAACGACGCCCGGCTTCACCATTCCAGCTAGCTCCTCGGCGTCCCAGTTCGTCAGACGAACGCAGCCGTGCGACCCGACTTTGTTGATAAGCTCGGGATCAGGCGTTCCATGAATGCCGTAGGTTGGCTCGGTTAGATCGATCCAGACAGTTCCGACCGGCCCATTGGGGCCGTTGGGGATGGTGAGGACCTTGTCGTTCTTCCCTTGCTTAAAGTTGACCTTTGGATTGTACCTAAAGACGGGCAGACGCGCGACACCCTTCACCTTGTGCGTACCCCTTGGAGAAGGATTGTCCTCGCTGCCAACTGTCGCGGGATACGCCGCTAGTATGCCATCGCGATTATCGTAAGCCGTGACCTGCCCGGCCGTCTTGTCGGCTTCGATGCGGGTCACCTTTCCTTGGCGCGGCGGACCTGGCATCGCTACCTGGACTGTCTCCGCAGGGACGAAATCCGAACCTGGATTAAGCGCAGTCAGCAGGTCGATATGCATGTGGAAACGCTCTGAAAGCTTTTCGGCGACGCTGCTGTAACCCAAGCTGGGCATCTTCGCCTTTTCGCCGTAGTCTACGGGAATATGGTCCACAAGACCCTTCGCGTCGTCGGCCGTGACCGTGTAGGTGCCGATAATCGGGCCACCGGTCTCCAGCCTGCGGATTACATCGGCGTCGATTGTGCCGTCCGGGGGCATCCCCGTCATCTTTTCGAAACTGACCACCGCCTTGGTAACGTTCTTTCCATAAATGCCGTCGATCACCCCCGGCGATGTACCCGCACGGTCGAGGAGAACCTGAAGGCGGACGATCGCAGGATCGGGATCTGCTGATGGTTTTTTGGAAGCACGTTCCGCCGGGATTGTGGACAGTGATGCAGAATTGATCGCCTCGGGTTTGACCTCTGCGGCTTCAGCGACGATGACGGAAACGAGCAGAAAGAACGTGGATATGCCAACAAATGTTTTCATGTCCGCTCAAATGGAATTGCGATGAAGATGTTCCGAAAATAATTGTTCTTCTGTGGTTGCCGCCCTGATCCGTGCGATTCAACAACGAGGAGATAGGAGCCGTGACTGAGAAGAGAACAATAGCGCGCACGGGTGATCGGTCACCACTCTGTTATCTGCTTCCGCGAACGGAGACGGCACAAGGAACGTAATTGCCGAGACATGCCGGCGCATCAGGATACACAGAGCATAATCTGATGGATTTTGATGGAACGGATAGGTCCCGGCGGAAGTTTGGTAGTCATGCATGATGTGTATTTTGATGATGTTACGATAGAATCTGAGAAGATCGGCCGACTGACGACGATCAATTCCGTTGTGCAGGCAGCGGCCTATCTCTTGCAATCCTGGCCCATCGACAGTGGTAAAGAACTCTTCGCAGCAAGGCGCGCTTGTCTAGCCTGCTTGGAAGGCAAACTATCGGCCGGCGCGACAAGAGCAGCATTCATAGATGCGACACTTGAGGCGGGGATACACATCATCCCATTCGTCCGCTCGCCATCGACCGGAAAACCGCAAGCTTGGCGAAAGAGGAGGCCGAAACGGCATGCGTGGCCCATACCGGGTCAGAGTGGACATGCTAGGTGAAACGCACACTGAAGGGGTGGAACATGTGATTGCAGGTTCCGAAGTATAGAAGCCATTCTCGGGTCTGAGGCCGTACTGTCAGCACTCGGACCAACTTCCCTGCCACATCCGAAAGACCTGCCCATCACTAGGGTGTGAACTGCCTCATTGCCATTTCCACCGGCACGGCCGCCGACCCGGGCGAGGGGTTCGATTGGAAGATCCGGCTTCCGGAGCATCCCATGTCCGAACCAGACTCCTCTTCAAACTGCAACTGGCTCAAGGCAACCTCATACAATGGTTGGACGCGCCAGTTCCAGCGGCGTCCCGATGGACGGATTGGCGCTCGATCGGTGGGCAGTGGTATATGTCGGATGGTCAGGTAGATCTTTCCATGGCTTCCGAACAAGGCGTGCAGTCATGGCTGACATCCGCATACTTTTTTGCAGTTTCGGTCGTAATCCTGCGCGACCAACAGTCAGCCGGAGCTGCAGCGCAGCAAATCACACACTGATAGGAGAATGGGCACTGTAACCTTAACTTTCCCGACATCTTGATGCCTGACAATGCAGCATGACCAAGGTTTGTGACCAGCTCTATCACCGCCATCGCTTTCCAGCCGAAATCATCGCCGAAGCGGTGTGGCTTTAC
>NZ_PGGO01000057.1 GCF_003010955.1 Phyllobacterium brassicacearum | reverse complement strand
GTAAGCGGGAAGCTGAGGCCGTTCAGGCGTTGTAGTTCCACGGCATGAGAGCATCGATTTTGCTATTTGGCCAGCCGTTGGCGATGCGCTCGAGGGTCTGTGTGAGCCATGCCAGAGGATCGACGTTGTTCATCTTGGCCGTGGTGATGAGCGTGGCGATCGTAGCCCAGGTTCGACCACCGCCGTCGGAGCCGGCGAACAGTGCATTTTTCCGTGTAATGGTTTGGGGCCTGATGGCCCGCTCGACAATATTGGAGTCGATCTCGATGCGCCCGTCGGTCAGGAAGCGCTCGAGTGTTGCGCGCCGCGCGGTGGCATAACGGATTGCTTCAGCAAGTTTGGACTTGCCGGAGATGCGCGCGAGCGCGTCTTCCCACAGATTGAACAGCTCTGCGACAATCGTGGCCGAGGTTTCTTGTCGAGCAGCAGCGCGGACAGCGGGATCCTGACCTCGCACGGTCTCTTCGACGGCCCATAGTCTGGTCATCCGCTCGATGGTCGTGGTTGCGAGCCTGGCGCTGTCATTGATGTGCAGTTCATAGAATTTTCTGCGGACGTGGCTCCAGCACCCTGCCAGCATAACGGCATCATTGCCGCGATCGGATCTGGCGAGCCGGTTATAGGCGGCATACCCATCGACTTGAAGGATACCTCGATAGTCGTCGAGATGCCGGGCAACGCAGTCGCCGGATCGGCTGTCCTCAAAGCGATAGGCGACCAGAGGCGGGCCATTGCCGCCGAACGTCCGGTCATCTCTGGCGTAAGCCCACAGATAGGCTGTTTTTGTGCGGCCGGATCCAGGCGCCAATGTTGGCAGCGTCGTCTCGTCGGCAAAGATCCTGTCGCCCTGCTTGATCAGGGCGAGAATATAACCCGCCAGCGGTTCGAGCTCAAAGCCGAGCTTGCCCATCCATTGGGCCATCAGTGAGCGATCGAGCTCCACCTTGTCACGGGCATAGATGGCCTCTTGCCGATAGAGCGGCAGGCCATCGGCATATTTTGAGACAGCGATCTGGGCCACAAGCGCTTCGGTAGGAATGCCGCTCTCGATGAGATGCGCCGGTGCCGGTGCCTGGATAACACCATCTTCGTTCTTGAACGCATATTTCGGGCGGCGGGTGACGATGACCCGGAATTTGGCTGGCGTCACATCGAGCCGCTCGGAGACGTCTTCGCCGATCAGGATCTTCTGCTTGCCCTCATGTTCGGCAAGCTCGTCCGGTTCGATCACCACCTCGATCCGCTCGAGATGCGGTGCAAAGGCTTTGCGCGGACGTGGAGTGCGTTTGACTTTGTCGGAACCGCGCGCCTTGTCGAGCTGGGCCTGGATCGCCGCGATGCCGGTTTCGATCTCGTCGAACACGAAGGCTTGTTGTTCATCACCCGCAGCATCGGAACCGAGCTTCTCCGAGCGCTTGCCGAACCGGGCGCGCTCGAGCGCCTTGAGGATCGAGGTCAGTCGCGCAATGCGCTCGGCTGCGGTCGCATTCAACGCTTTCAGACCAGCATTCTCGGCCTCAAGTGCTTCTGCCCGCGCGGCTTTTTCGACCATGGCAAGCACCATGGCTTTCAGCGCATCGATGTCGTCGGGAAGCGTGAGATCGGGCGGCGTCATGATCCCGATCAGAGCATATTTTGCCCGGAATTTCCTCCCCTTATCGCGTCCTGATTCACTCTGCCGCGGGGGTTTTATCCAACAGATTGCGGGCGTTTCACTGGCACTGACCGAACCCGCTTCCAGTCCATGCCATCAACCAGTGCCAACAACTGCGCGTGGTTGAGCTGCACCCGATTATGCCCGATCCTCGGCCAGCAGAACTTCGCCTTCTCCAGCCGCTTGGCATAGAGGCACACGCCCGAACCATCCCACCAGACGATCTTGACTCTGTCGGCTCTCTTGGCGCGAAAAACATAAAGCGCACCGTTGAACGGATCGGCGCCGGCGTCACGCACCAGAGACAACAAGCCATCCGGACCTTTGCGGAAATCAATCGGATGGCTGGCCAGGAAGACCTTCACGCCCGACGGGATCATGAAGAGCGGACCGCACGCAGCATACGCCGCAGATGCGCTTCATCGATATCCGCACCAGTTCGGATGGTGACGTCGCCAACGACGATTTCCACCACCGAAGAGACGGTATCCGCTTTGACGCGGGCCGATCCGGCCTGGGCGTTGTCCAACGTCACCAGTCCGTTGCGGATTGCCTGCCGCCGCCACCCGAACAATTGCGATGGCACAATTCCAACACGCCGGGCAATCGCCGATACGTTCGCTCCCGGCACAAGCGATTCCGCCACCGCCCGCGCCTTGATATCGTCGGACCAACGCCGCCGTGGCGTAAGCGGCGCGCCCTCCAAGCGGTCGGAAACCGCCTCGATCATATGGAAGTTTCTATCACCAGACATAGCAGCAGACATAGAAATTCACACCGAAGCTTATTGCTCCAGCATCAATACCGGCCCCTCAAAGCGCCCGCCAGATGGGGCGACCTTGGCGCTTAC
>NZ_PGGO01000055.1 GCF_003010955.1 Phyllobacterium brassicacearum | reverse complement strand
TTTCTAGATATCAAGATAAGGTATCTGACCTTCGAATACATAGGGGTTAGAAGCGAACCCGGGGAACTGAAACATCTAAGTACCCGGAGGAAAGGACATCAAACGAGACTCCGCTAGTAGTGGCGAGCGAACGCGGACCAGGCCAGTGGCTTTTGTGAGACAAGTGGAACACTCTGGAAAGGGTGGCTAAAGTGGGTGACAGCCCCGTACACGTAATGCGAACAAAAGTCCTTGAGTAGGGCGGGACACGTGAAATCCTGTCTGAACATGGGGAGACCACTCTCCAAGCCTAAGTACTCGTGCATGACCGATAGCGAACCAGTACCGTGAGGGAAAGGTGAAAAGCACCCCGACAAGGGGAGTGAAAGAGATCCTGAAACCGAATGCCTACAAACAGTTGGAGCCCAAGATTTGTTCTGGGTGACAGCGTACCTTTTGTATAATGGGTCAGCGACTTAGTGTGACGAGCAAGCTTAAACCGGTAGGTGTAGGCGCAGCGAAAGCGAGTCTGAACAGGGCGTTCAGTTCGTCGCATTAGACCCGAAACCAAGTGATCTAGCCATGAGCAGGTTGAAGGTAAGGTAACACTTACTGGAGGACCGAACCCGCATCTGTTGCAATAGATTGGGATGACTTGTGGCTAGGGGTGAAAGGCCAATCAAACTTGGAGATAGCTGGTTCTCCGCGAAATCTATTTAGGTAGAGCGTCGATTTTATACCTTCGGGGGTAGAGCACTGGATGGGCTAGGGGATCTCACCGATTTACCAAACCTAACCAAACTCCGAATACCGAAGAGTACTGATCGGCAGACACACGGCGGGTGCTAACGTCCGTCGTGAAGAGGGCAACAACCCTGACCACCATCTAAGGTCCCTAAGTTATGGCTAAGTGGGAAAGGATGTGAGGATCCCAAAACAACCAGGATGTTGGCTTAGAAGCAGCCATCATTTAAAGAAAGCGTAACAGCTCACTGGTCTAAATAAGGGTCTTTGCGCCGAAAATGTACCGGGGCTCAAGCCATACACCGAAGCTGTGGATTTGCTTAGCAATAAGCAAGTGGTAGCGGAGCGTTCTGTAAGCCGTTGAAGCCGGACCCGTGAGGGCTGGTGGAGGTATCAGAAGTGAGAATGCTGACATGAGTAACGATAAAGGGAGTGAGAGACTCCCTCGCCGAAAGTCCAAGGGTTCCTGCTTAAAGTTAATCTGAGCAGGGTTAGCCGGCCCCTAAGGCGAGGCCGAAAGGCGTAGTCGATGGGAACCACGTTAATATTCGTGGGCCTGCGGGTAGTGACGGATCGCGTAAATTGTTCCTCCTTATTGGATTGGAGGGGCTTTGAAGCGGTTCCAGGAAATAGCTCCCGCGTATAGACCGTACCCGAAACCGACACTGGTGGACTGGTAGAGAATACCAAGGCGCTTGAGAGAACTGCGTTGAAGGAACTCGGCAAATTGCACGCGTAACTTCGGAAGAAGCGTGACCCTTTTTGACGCAAGTCGAGGAGGGTGGCACAGACCAGGGGGTAGCGACTGTTTACCAAAAACACAGGGCTCTGCGAAGTCGCAAGACGACGTATAGGGTCTGACGCCTGCCCGGTGCTGGAAGGTTAAGAGGAGAGGTGCAAGCTTTGAATCGAAGCCCCAGTAAACGGCGGCCGTAACTATAACGGTCCTAAGGTAGCGAAATTCCTTGTCGGGTAAGTTCCGACCTGCACGAATGGCGTAACGACTTCCCCGCTGTCTCCAACGCAGACTCAGTGAAATTGAATTCCCCGTGAAGATGCGGGGTTCCTGCGGTTAGACGGAAAGACCCCGTGCACCTTTACTATAGCTTTACACTGGCATTCGTGTCGGCATGTGTAGGATAGGTGGTAGACTTTGAAGCGGAGGCGCCAGCCTTCGTGGAGTCATCCTTGAAATACCACCCTTACCTATATGGATGTCTAACCGCGGTCCGTTATCCGGATCCGGGACAGTGTATGGTGGGTAGTTTGACTGGGGCGGTCGCCTCCTAAAGAGTAACGGAGGCGCGCGATGGTGGGCTCAGACCGGTCGGAAATCGGTCGTCGAGTGCAATGGCATAAGCCCGCCTGACTGCGAGACTGACAAGTCGAGCAGAGACGAAAGTCGGTCATAGTGATCCGGTGGTCCCGTGTGGAAGGGCCATCGCTCAACGGATAAAAGGTACGCCGGGGATAACAGGCTGATGACCCCCAAGAGTCCATATCGACGGGGTTGTTTGGCACCTCGATGTCGACTCATCGCATCCTGGGGCTGGAGCAGGTCCCAAGGGTATGGCTGTTCGCCATTTAAAGCGGTACGTGAGTTGGGTTCAGAACGTCGTGAGACAGTTCGGTCCCTATCTGCCGTGGGTGTAGGAATATTGACAGGATCTGTCCCTAGTACGAGAGGACCGGGATGGACGTATCTCTGGTGGACCTGTTGTGGCGCCAGCCGCATAGCAGGGTAGCTATATACGGACGGGATAACCGCTGAAGGCATCTAAGCGGGAAACCCACCTGAAAACGAGTATTCCCTATCAGAGCCGTGGAAGACCACCACGTTGATAGGCCGGGTGTGGAAGTGCGGCAACGCATGAAGCTTACCGGTACTAATAGCTCGATTGGCTTGATCATTCTCATTACAAATATCCATCTTGATCCATTGAAAATGGATCAAATCCAAAGCGCTCACGCACGTACGGTCCGTCGGACCTGTGCTCCGCGAGGGCCTTCGGACGACCTAGCGGTCTACGGGGCGCCATGCCCTGAATACCAAACAAAAAACTCCAGCTTCTCATTTGTATCGCATGCAGCTTACATGAAAGTCTTCAACTTTTTGGGCGCATGCGTGATTGTTGCGCTTTGCTGACCTGGTGGTTACAGCGGGGTGGCCGCACCCGATCCCATTCCGAACTCGGCCGTGAAACGCCCCTGCGCCAATGGTACTTCGTCTCAAGACGCGGGAGAGTAGGTCGCTGCCAGGTCTGCCAAACGCAACAATCCATAGCTTCTCA
>NZ_PGGO01000054.1 GCF_003010955.1 Phyllobacterium brassicacearum | reverse complement strand
CTCGACTTCGCCTTCCAGGTGGAAGACGCGGACGCGGACCAGACAGCGATGCAGCACATACTTGTTGACGTCGCCTGACACTTGACCAACGGGGGCGGCCAATGCTGCCCCCGGTACGACCACCCCGATCTGTTGCACGAGATGTTATCCCGCACACCAGAGAGAGAAATGATGAAAACCAACCAACAGCCCCCTGCCTTGCAGGTGGTGATGAAAGAGGCCAGGCGCGCCATCCGCCCGCTTATCTGGTTCAGCGGTGGCATCAACGTGCTGATGCTGACCGGGGCGCTTTATATGCTCCAGGTCTACCACCGCGTGTTGTCCAGTCACAGCCTGGAGACGTTGGTGATGCTGTCGCTGATGGCGGCAGGGGCACTCGCGACAATGGCGGGGCTGGAGGTGGTGCGCGGGCGTCTTCTGGCTACCGTCGGATCGTGGATGAACGCGCGGTTGGCACCAGTTCTCCTGACCGCATCGGTAGAATATGCCGCCTCAGCGCCCGGTCAGGCCAACGCCCGTCCGCTGCGCGACCTCGATCAAGTACGGAATTTCTTCACCAGCCCGAGCATCTTCCCGATCCTTGACGCCCCTTGGGCACCGCTATTTTTCGCCGCCATATTCCTCATGCACCCTTGGTTGGGCTGGTTGGCGCTGGTCGGCGGGATCGTACTATTTGCGTTGGCGTTGCTCAACGAGTACCTCACACGCAAGCCGTTGACCGAGGCCGCAAGCGCACAGTCGCGGGCATTCGTGCAGGCTGAGGCAGCGATCCGCAACGCCGAGGTCGTACAAGCGATGGGCATGTTGAAGCCACTGCTGGAGGGCTGGAAGGAGCAGACGGACGAGGCAAACAAAGGACACGTTCTTGCTGCCAACCGTGGCGGCGTCATCGCGGCTATCGCGCGCTGTCACCGACTGGGCCTGCAAATGGCCATACTGGGCCTTGGTGCTTATCTCGTACTTCAGAACGAGGCTTCACCCGCTATCATGATCTCCGCCTCAATCCTGATGGGGCGCGCGTTGTCCCCGGTCGAGCAAGCGATCGGCACATGGAAGGCGACGGTCGGAGCGCGTGCCGCTTACCGGCGTCTCACCGCAGTCGCCGGACAGCACCCGGAGGCCACACCAGTTCTGCCATTGCCACGACCGAAAGGCAGGTTTGAGGCCGACAACCTTGTGCTTGCCCGACAGGGTGGCGAGCATATCCTGAAAGGGATTAACTTCCAGCTCAAGCCGGGTGAAGCAATGGCGTTGATCGGCCCGAGCGGGGCCGGCAAGACGAGTCTGGCGCGAATACTGGCCGGTGCCTGGCGTCCAACAGGGGGGCGTGCGTTACTGGACGGCATGGACGTTGCCCAATGGGCGGCGGAGGACCGTGGTCATTATGTCGGTTACTTGCCGCAGGACATCGAGCTCTTCGCCGGTACCGTCTCTCAAAACATCTGCCGCTTCGCGAAGCTCAACCCAGCGGTATTCAACAACGTTGTCAAGGCGGCGCAGTTGGCGGGCGTTCACGAACTGATCAAAGGGCTGCCGAAGGGGTACGCCACCGAGATCGGCGAATCCGGCGCGGTGCTGTCAGGCGGGCAGCGCCAACGCATCGGGTTGGCGCGGGCACTTTACGGCGACCCGGCACTCATTATCCTGGATGAGCCCAATTCTAACCTCGACCGCGAGGGTGAGGACGCATTGATCGCAGCCCTCAGCACAGTCAAGGCGGCGGGCACGACCATTATCCTGATCGCGCACCGACCGAATATCATGGAGAAGGTTGACAAGATATTGGTCCTCAACCGGGGCCAACAAGATCTCTTCGGTCCACGTGACTATGTCTTCAATGAACTAGCCGCGCGCATCCGCGAGGTGAGGCAGATGCCAACTATAGTGGCGAACCAGGCATGAAAACGAAAACAGATATGAACGTCGTGCCGTTACCCGTTCCGTCACCCTCCGCACCGGAACAGGTACCCCTGCGTCTCACAGGCGTGAAGCTCACCGGGTTCGCGATCATGTTCCTTTTCTTCGGCGTGGCCGGGGGTTGGGCAGTGCTGGCACCGTTGGACAGCGCCGCAGTGGCACCGGGCGTTATCAAGGTTGCCGGCGATCGCAAGCTCATCCAGCACCTCGAGGGCGGCATCATCGCGGAGTTGAACGCCGCCAACGGCGATATCGTCAAGGCGGGCAAGGTCCTCATCCGACTCGATAGCACACAGGCAAAGGCGCAGCTTGACCTGATCCAGAACCGGATAGCAACGCGTGAGGCTCTGGCCGCGCGTCTCAGGGCCGAGCGTGACGACAAGGCCGAGATCGAGTTTGATCCGACGTTGCTCGCAAACCCCGCCGCCGCCGCAAAGGACGCGGTGGCCGCACAGCGTGACGTGTTCGCGGCGAAGCACCACCACTTGAAGGACGAGCGGGAAATTCTCAACCAGCGCCGTAACCAGACCGAGGAAGAGATAACGGGACTGGAGGAGCTTATCGTCACCGAGGACAAGCAGATCGAGGCGATCGAGGGTGAAACCAAAGACCTTGAGAGTCTGCTCAAGAAGGGGCTGACCACCCGCGAACGGAACCTGTTGCTCAGACGACAACAGCGGGAGTTCGAGGGGGAGCGCGCTACCAACGTCGCGGCAATCGCTCGTGCCAGAAGCGCCATGGCCGAAATTGACATGCAAATCCTGAACCTCAACACAGTGCGGCTGAACGAGGCCGTCGAGGAGTTCAGCAAGGTCGAGGCGGAGTTGTTTGACCTCAAACAGCAGGAGCGTTCCGCCAGGGACGTGCTTACCCGCACCAATGTCGCCGCGCCAGTGGACGGCATCGTCATGGACCTGAAGGTCCACACGGCGGGCGGTGTCGTAAAACCCGGTGAGACGTTGATGACAGTCGTGCCGCTCGGACAGCAACTCGTGGTCGAGGCTATGGTCAAACCAGAGGATGTCGAGACGATCGCACCCGGACAGCCCGCGCGCGTCAGTTTCCCGGCCTTCGCCCGCTACGACCTGCCGCCACTCGATGGCGTCGTGGAGATTGTGTCGGCTGACCGCATGGTGGAGGAGCGCAGCGGGGCGCCGTATTTCGCCGCGACCGTGTTGATTGACAAGAGCGAACTTGCCAAGCTGGAGGGCCGCAAGCTGCTGCCCGGCATGTCCAGCGAGGTGATGATCCGGACGGGTGCTCGCACCGTGCTTTCCTATGTCGCCGAGCCGATCACGCAGAACTTCCGCCGAGCAATGCGGGAGAAATAGCCGTAGGCCGCCAACGACTTTTTTATCTGACCAGGGCGTAGTGACGAGTTAACGACCTGAACCAGATAGCGATAGCGGCGAGTTTGACGAAGTTGGCGAGCAGCTTGTCGTATCGGGTTGCGACGCGCCAAAACCAACAACGTGTATCCAGGAATGAAGACACGCGTATTGCTAACCGCGTTCGCGCAGTTCGTATTTTCTCGCAAAAGTGAAAGTAGCCCCTGATGCGCTTCAGAAGCTCGATGATGTCCGCCTGGTCCCGGAAATGCCGGCCGAGGTGATGATCATCAATGGCG
>NZ_PGGO01000053.1 GCF_003010955.1 Phyllobacterium brassicacearum | reverse complement strand
ATGGTCCATCGACGGCCAGACGCACGAGGTGACGCAGCAAGGCGGACTTTCCGCCATGCACATGAGCCAGCGCTGAAAAGCGTTCGGCCAGTCTATCGTCGATGTGGGTGCTTAAGTGCTGCATGTCCCCCGTTGGCGCCAGTTGGCAAAATTCAGTCGCGACGGCTATCCCGCCCTAGAAACGTTTTAGCCAAAAAATCTGTGAGAACAAACGTTTACATGTCTGTGCTGTCTCGCTGCGCTCGGCAGTTGAAATTGGAAGGGGGAAGGCGCTCCGCCCTCCCCCTGAACCCCACCCGGACGCCCTCCAGGGGTTCACCCGAAACGCCGCTGACGCAGCCCCCTATGTCACCGCCTCTTCCATGCAAGGGACGCTTCGCTCCAGCCCCTGCATGGCCGCATTGCGCTGACATGGCCGGGGTGTGCGCGGCTCTGGGGGTTCACCACCAGGGAACAAAGACCCGACGCGGGGCAGGCACGCCGTCGCCGGATTCAAATTTCGACAATGCGTATAATCAGATATCCGTACGGTTCGGATGGTTCGCGCTGCACATTCTGCGGCGCTAGCGACTTGATTGTTCAGGTCACGCGTCGGAGCGGCCAAAACCGGTACCATCGAGGCGGGTGAGGTCCATGAGGATTGACCGGATTTGCGGCCATGGCGGCTCGTCGCGTCGACCGTCGTCCTCATATCTCAGCAGAACGGTATGGAGCTTCGCGACTATTCCAACCACCGATCGGGCACGCTCCGCCCAAAGGGCTTCCGTCAGCTTTTCCAAGTGGGCTTCCTCCTTTACTCCGCAGGTCGCGGCGACGATACCAAACTATTTGGTCTTACCCTGGGCGCTGAGAGGATCCGATTTGATCACCCATTGCGCCGATAGCATCGTCCTGCTCCTGGACGAGCATAGTCAGGTAAGGTTCGTAAAGGCCCCGCTGGCGCTCCCCTCGATGCCCATATCGTTGATCATACATAAACAGATGGCGAGCGATCCGGCGACGGCTTGGCTAAAGCGGCTGATGGAAAAGATCTACGCAGATCGAGAAGTTCGCAAGGGAACTCCTAGAGCGGGCAGTTCTAGTCAGAACTAAATTGACCGAGATCAAGCCATTCAGAGGAGCGATCGTATCTCGGGCGCGCCGCCGATTTCTGTCGCTATGCGCTGACCGGACGATCGCTGGCGTTAATACAGTGATGATGAGCAACATCCATAGAAACGCGATATTTCCGTCGGTTGTTTCACGCACATCTTGGACCAGGTGCGAATAGCCGACCGCCGATGTGCGCGAACGAACAATCTACCTCATTCGATCGGACACATCTCCATGCAGTCCGAGAAGGATATCGGGATCCCCATGAAGCGCATTCCTGCGTACATCGCAATTTATACCGACGCGATACCACAGCAGAGGGAGCTTGACCGGTTTTTCGCAAGGCATGGCTATAAACCAGCGTGACACTCCAGCGAAGTGAGCAGATAGTTGGGAATTGGCACAGTTGGCGCAGACGATTGGCCGGGTGGAGCAATCGCTGGATCGATGCTCGAACATATGCGCCTGCCAGATGCAGGAGGGTACTGCATTCGCAAAGTCGGTGAAGATGGGAGATGTTCGCGGCGCTCCGCTCAAAATTGAAGCCCGCACAAAGAGGGAACGGCAATGAAAAAACTACTTGCATCCACATGCCTGATTTTCGGCCTGCTAGGAGGAGCGTCCTTTGCCCGCGCTGCGGAATGCGGCAGTATCACAATCGCCAGCATGAACTGGCAGAGCGCCGAGGTACTTTCGAATCTTGACAAGATCATCCTGAACGAAGGTTACGGCTGTCAGGCAGATATCACCGTCGGTGACACAGTTCCGACAATCACCTCTATGGCCGAAAAGGGTCAGCCGGATATCGCCCCCGAAGCATGGGTCGATCTGCTCCCCGAAATCGTCAAGAAGGGAACTGACGAGGGTAAGATCGTAGCGGTCGGCTCGCCGCTCCCGGATGGCGGCAATCAAGGCTGGTGGATTCCGAAATACCTTGCGGATGCCCACCCGGATATCAAGACCATACCGGACATGCTGAAGCATCCGGAACTCTTCCCGGATCCTGAAGACTCTTCAAAGGGAGCAATCTTCAACGGACCATCCGGTTGGGGCGGCACGCTCGTAACCACGCAGCTCTATAAAGCTTTTGACGCCGAGAAGGCTGGCTTCAGGCTTGTCGATACCGGTTCCGCAGCTGGCCTCGACGGTTCCATCGCCAAGGCCCATGAGCGCAAGCAGGGTTGGGTTGGCTATTACTGGGAACCGACCGCTTTGCTCGGCAAATATCCGATGGTGAAGCTGGAGGCCGGCGCCCCCGCTGACCCGGCGGAGTGGAAGCGTTGCAACACGGTAGCAGATTGCCCCGATCCGAAGCCGAATGCATGGCCGGTCGACACCATTGTAACGCTGGTCGCAAAGCCCTTCTCGGAAAAGGCAGATCCGGCAGTGATCGACTATCTCAAGAAGCGTTCCTGGAGCAACGATACGGTCAACAAGCTGATGGCCTGGATGACTGACAATCAGGCGACTGGTGAAGATGGAGCCAAGCATTTCCTCAAGGAAAACAAGGACATCTGGACCAAGTGGGTCTCCCCGGAAGCGGCGAAGAAAATCGAGGCTTCTCTCTGACATCCACATAATTGCGGTGCGCAAATGCACACGCAATTCGCTTGCTGTACGGGTCGGAATTCTTGATGTCGGCGGTTAACGCAAGCCAAATTCTCGGTGCGACCTTCGAAGTTTCGCGGGTGTCACGATTGTCGCGCCGTGGCGGCGATTTTAGCTACGGGTATACCGCCGACTGCTAGAAATGCATCGGAGTTGCGTCTACTCGTCGCCGAACTCGAAAGGCCACATCTGGGCGCCATGCAGAACACGTAGAATGCGAGCCCGACTGCTTTCGGGAAAGCCAAGGAGACGACGAACAGCTTGGCGATCTCCTCGTCTACGTGGACCGCTGCCTTCGGATTCTCTCTTTCAATGTAGCCTGAAGATGCCCAAAGGGGCGCTGCCCCTCTGGACTCCCCGCCCTTTGTTCCTTGCCATTAATGGCTGAGACATGCCATTAAAGTCTGAGACGCGAAGCGGCCGCGACGCACTGCTTTGCAGCGCAAGCAGACATTGCAAGGCGCGCAGCAGGCGGCATGCTCCGGTTGCTTCTCCGTCAGGCAGGCCCACACACTTGATTGGAGAACTCATGTTTGACCACGTCAAATTCGGAGCCAGCGACTATTCAGCGAGCAAAGCGTTCTTCCTCAAGGCACTCGAACCGCTCGGCGTAGCTGTTGTCTCGGAGGGGCCGCCGACGTACGGTGTCGAGCTTAGCCCAAAGGGTAAGGCTTCATTGTGCCTGTACCAAACCGAGGAGACGCCGGCGCATCTTCACTTGGCATTCACGGCCGAGAATCGCCAGCAAGTCGAAGCTTTCTATCGCGCGGCTCTGGAGGCGGGTGGCAAAGACAATGGTGCGCCCGGTCTGCGCCCGCACTACCACGCGAACTACTATGCAGCTTTCGTCATTGGTCCGGACGGGCACAACATCGAAGTGGTTTGCCACGAACCCGAGGCCTAACCCTTCCATCGAGGGGACGTCCACAAGCGGGCTTCGCCCACTTGTGGCCGCCCCTCATGTCAAACGTTGGGAAGGGGGCGAGGGAACCGTCGCCTCTGTCCTAGAGCGTTTCATGTTTTCACCGAAGCGTATCCTGCGTTGGTAAAGTAGTTGGCGCATTCGTCTGGTTCGATGGTGTTGGCGAGGTAGCCGAGATGGCGCCAGGTGTCGTCGACGGTTCGCTTTTGAGCCTGGCGCATCCAGTGCTTGATCTTGGCAAAGACCTGTTCGATCGGATTGAGGTCGGGGGAATATTTC
>NZ_PGGO01000052.1 GCF_003010955.1 Phyllobacterium brassicacearum | reverse complement strand
ACCGTAAATGTCAATCAGGCGAATTGCTTAGCGAAATGCGGCGGCTACGGCAGACCCAGCGCTGTACAATACGGGGCAGGCACCAGCAACTGTTCCTTTGAAAATGCCGATAATAGCTGATTTTTGCTGATTTTGATTGGTGCCTGAAGATCTACAATACGATCACCATCATCAGAATCGTTTCAACGCATGGCTTGCGATGAAATCTCGGCGCGAGAACAGATATTCAAGGATGCGCCGTTTGCCGGTCTTCACCTCGACGTCACGGCCATGCCCGGCGACAGCGGCCTGTTTCTGCCATCGACCTCAATCAGTGTCGGCTTTGATCGTCACCGGTCTCCACCACCAAAGTGAAGACCCTTATCTCTCAAGCATTTATTCGCTAGCGAAACTCAAACTGTTGCATAGGAAAAAATTTAGTGTAAGTTACATTCGTAATTGAAAATTATCATTCTAATTTTTTCCATTTGTGAAAGTGTGGGGCGTTTGAGAGAACACTTGGACCATACGGATCGCAAACTGGTCCAATTGCTGTCGCGAGATGCGCAGCTCGGTGTGAATCGCCTTGCTGAGGGCATGGCGATATCAGTGCCAACCGTGCGCTCGCGTCTCCGTAACCTCCTGAGCAAGAACCTTATCAAAATTGTCGGACTGCTAAATCTGTCGGAGCGACCCGAATTGATCTCTGCGATCGTCGGTATTAATGCTCGAGGGCATGGCCGCGCCCGCGAGATCGCGCTGCGAATCGCCGAGCTCCCGTTCGTCAACTCGGCATGCGTTGTAACCGGCCGCTTCGACATCATCGTCGATGTCGTGGTGGCTGGCGATATCGCGGACCTCTATCGCGTCACGAGCGAATTAATTCCCGGAGTGGGTGAGCCGGGAGAGATCACGCGCACGGAAACGTTCGTTGTCATGGCTGCGTGCAACAAATGGGTGAGTCTGCCCAAGGGCTGTTGGTCAAGTGGCCCAGAAGCGCCTTCGCGCGCGGTGTTGTCTTGAGTCCCTTCATTTACTTCAATGAGATTACCTCGAAGAGCGTTTCCATAATATCTGTCAAGTGTCGTAAACAGGTGATCAAAACACTCGATCGCAATTCCAGAGGCGGAAAATACTTCTGCAACGTTTTCTGAGAGGATTGCGGCCGTTGGAAGCAAGAGCCCAAACAGGGCGGGAACATATAACTATAACACGGAGGAATACCAATGAAGATCGCCAAACTATTCATAGCAGGACTTGCGCTACTGACCACAGCCAGCCTCGCAAACGCCGGAACTCTCGACGAAATAACGAAGCGCGGAGAACTGCGGGTCGCTGTTCAGACACAAGGGCCTCCCTTTTCCATGGTCGACCAGGCCGGCAAACGCACGGGCAGCTCGGTCGAGCTTGCCGAACTGATGGCGAAGGAAATGGGCGTAAAAATCACGTTCCAGGATTACGATTGGGACGGCTTGATCCCGGCGCTCCTTTCCGGCAAGGCCGATCTGCTGGTTGCGGACATGACCCCGACACTGGCACGGGCGATGAAAGTCGCCTTCACCAAGCCTTTCATGTACACGGGCAGCACTGTCTTCGCCAAGGCAGACAGCAAGTTCGGGACAATGGAAGCTTGCAAGGCGAAAGGCACGAAGATCGCCGTGCTCCTCGGCGCGACAGGTGAGAAAGTGGCAAAGGCGACTTTTCCGGATGCCGAAATCAAAAGCTACAAGGGTGGCGGTCCGCTCCTGCTTGATGCGGTCAATAACGGCCAAGCCGATTGCGGCGTGAACGATGTGTCGGCGGTCAAGGGTCAGCAGGCTGCCTATCCAGCCGGAAGCTTCACGATCATGCCGGAAACTTTGTCGAAAGAACCCCTCGCTTTCGCCACGCGCTACGACGAGCAGGATCTCCTGGTCTGGATGAACCTCTTCCTCGATCAGGTCGCCCTCGATGGCCGTCTGCAGACGAACCTGGATTACTGGGTCAATTCTGACGACTGGAAGAAAGACCACTAAGCAAGTGCGATTGCGGACGGTTTTGCGTGAGGCCTTTAAGGCCCATGTAAGGTCGTCCGGCTACTTTATGACTGCGCTCGTTTCGCCGCCTGAGGGATCGTCCCGGCATGCTTGAGAACTTCAGCTTTCGCACCATCATCGAATACCTGCCCTTGCTCGGGGAAGGATTTGTCGCGACGCTTTGGCTATCCATCGTTTCGTTTGCAGGTGCTCTTGCTGTTGGCATCATCCTGTGTGCCATGAACTTGCAGCACTCACAGGTGCTGAAGCTTCCCGCCAAGATGTATATCGACGCGATCCGTGCGACGCCGCTGCTGGCACAGCTTTACTTTCTCTATTTCGGCCTGCCCCGGCTTGGCATGGTGTTGCCAGAACTTTTCGTCGGCATTCTGGCACTGTCCCTGAACAGCGGCGCCTACATTGCCGAGATTATCCGTGCCGGCATCCTGTCAATCTCGCGCGGACAAGTAGAGGCCGGCGTCGCTTCTGGCATGACCTATGCCCAGCGTATGCGTCTTGTGATCTTGCCGCAGGCCATCCGGGTAACGATTCCGCCTCTCCTCGGCCAGGCCATCGTTCTGGTGAAGGACTCCGCGCTGCTCTCACTGATTTCCGTTTCGGAACTGACGCGAGCCGGCCAACTTCTGGCTTCCGACCGCTTCATGCCTGCCGAAGGCTTTATCACAACCGCAGCGTGCTATCTCCTGCTCTATTACGGATTGAAGTCACTGGCGGTTTTGTCAGCGCGCTGGCTCGGCGTGCGCCCAATCGGGAGCCGCATATGATCTGGTTCCAATTTCAAAGCCTGATCGGCAGCTACCCTCTGGCATTGCGCGGTCTTGGCATGACCGTTGCCTTGTCAGCGATCAGCCTCGTGCTCGGTACATTGATAGGGTTCACGCTCGGCGTCTTGCGAACTAGCGGAAATCGCTTGGTCAGTAGGGTAATCGGGCTTTGGATCGATCTGATCCGGGGAACACCGTTCCTCGTCCAGATATTTCTTATCTTCTTTATCCTGCCAGAATTCGGTGTCGAACTCGATGCATTCACGGCTGGCATTATCGCGCTGACCAATCTCGCCGCCTGCTTCATTTGCGAAATCGTTGCCGCAGGCATCCGTTCCGTGCCGACGGGTCAGGTCGAGGCGGCGCTCGCATCCGGCCTTTCGCAGTGGCAACGGATGCGGCAGGTGGTGCTGCCGCAAGCGATGCGGGTTTCCCTGCCGCCGCTCGTGGGGCAATATGTTCTCCTCATCAAGGATTCTTCCGTTGTCTCCGCTATTGGTTTGACAGACCTTACCCGGGTCGGTTGGCTCGTGGTGCAGCGCGTCCCAAATGGGTTGCTCGTGTTTGCCATTGTCGGCATCGGCTATTTCGTCGTGTGCTATCCGCTCATCCTGCTCGCCCGTCGGCTGGAGAGACGCATGAGCGCCGCCCACGGCGAGGTGCAACTGTGAAGCATTCGAACTCCACCAATGAAGGCAGCCTGATATGATCGAATTTCGCGGCGTCAACAAATGGTTCGGAGCGCTCCACGTTCTCAAGGACATTACGCTCAGCGTCGAGCCGCGTGAGGTGGTTGTCGTGTGCGGCCCGAGCGGTTCGGGCAAGAGCACGCTGATCCGCTGCATCAATGGCCTTGAGACGATCAAGGACGGCCGTCTTGTGGTGGATGGACAGCGTTTGGGTGATCGCGCCACCAACATGACCGAACTACGCACGGAGATTGGCTTCGTGTTCCAGTCCTTCAATCTCTACCCGCATAAGACGGCGCTCGAAAACGTCACACTCGCGCCGATCCATGTTCGAAAAATTCAACGCACTGAAGCCGAGTCAGCAGGGCGTGAAATGCTGGCGAAAGTCGGGCTGGCTGAAAAATTCAACGCCTATCCGGCCGAACTTTCCGGCGGTCAGCAGCAGCGGGTCGCCATCGCCCGCTGCCTCTGCATGCGCCCGAAAATCATGCTGTTCGACGAGCCCACTTCGGCACTCGATCCTGAAATGATCAGCGAGGTACTCGACGTGATGGTCGGCGTGGCCGAAGAAGGCATGACCATGATGGTAGTGACACATGAGATGGGTTTTGCCCGTAAAGTTGCACAGCGGGTCGTATTCATGGATGAGGGCGCCGTCGTGGAAACCGGGACACCGGAAGAGTTTTTCTCCGACCCGAAAACTGATCGAAGCCGCGCTTTCCTGAGTAAAATTCTACGTCATTGATGGGTCGAAATATCAGGAGATATTTGTGGAGCGACCTTTTCAATCATTTCTCCCTATCAGTGATCACCCGCCTTACGACGAATGGTCCAGCTTTCTGTTGCATCGCAACAACCATTTGATAGTGGGCGGCAATCCGTAAGCGAGAGCAAATGAGCTATATCGATACCTTCTACCAGCGAACGATGGACGACAATTATGCTTTTCCAATATTGTCAGGTATTACGGAATGCGAAGCCTGTGTCATCGGAGGTGGCCTCGCAGGTATAACGACAGCTCTGCAGTTGCTACGCGCGGGCCAGGCAGTCGTTATATTGGAAGCCGAACGCATCGGCTGGGGCGCTTCCGGACGCAATGGCGGTTTTGTCAGTCCGGGTTATGCCAATGACGGCGATGCGATCGAGCGCGCCGTGGGCGCTGACCACGCCCGCAAACTCCAC
>NZ_PGGO01000051.1 GCF_003010955.1 Phyllobacterium brassicacearum | reverse complement strand
GTGGCCGCACCCGATCCCATTCCGAACTCGGCCGTGAAACGCCCCTGCGCCAATGGTACTTCGTCTCAAGACGCGGGAGAGTAGGTCGCTGCCAGGTCTGCCAAACGCAACAATCCATAGCTTCTCAGAACAAACAGACACATCAATCAAAAAGGCCGCGCATGCGGCCTTTTGCTTTTGCCGGTCAAACAAAGTAAGATCACACTTACGCAAAAGCAGGCAAAACGGCAAACAATCCGGTCAATCCGGATGGTGACGCGGGGTGGAGCAGCCCGGTAGCTCGTCAGGCTCATAACCTGAAGGTCACAGGTTCAAATCCTGTCCCCGCAACCATTGATATCGAATGTGCCCGGTCAGATTTGCCGGGCTTATTTTTTGCCTCTTCCCCCAATGACATGATGCCAGCGAGATCGCCGACAAGCTCGATGTCGAGCTCGCCGTGACTGTTCGGAGTGAGCCGGATAGCACTGACCATCCCACGGATAATCTCGACTGCCTCGTGGCGCGTCGTCTCGTCCGCCGAGCGACCATGCTCGCTACGACGAGGTTCTGCTGGACAAGATTGGCCAGAGTTTCAAGGCCAGCGACAGAACCTATGGTGCCCGGCGTGTCTGGCATGATGTGCTGGCTGAAGGCTTATCATGCGGTCTTCATCGCATAGAGCGGCTGATGCGTCAGAACGCGCTCCGAGCGAGGCCACGTCGGCGCGGCCTGCCGAAAGATGCGGGCGACCGATCTGTCATCATGCCGAATGTGCTGGATCGCCAGTTCGAAGCCGACAGACCGAACCAGAAATGGGTGGCCGACTTCACCTATATCTGGACGGCCGAGGGCTGGCTTTATGTTGCCGCCGTCATCGACCTGTTCTCACGCCGTGTCGTCGGCTGGTCGATGAATGCGAACATGACGGCGCAGCTCGTCACCGATGCACTCATCATGGCGATATGGCGCAGAGGAAAGCCGGATGCGCTGTTGCATCATTCGGATCAGGGCAGCCAATACACCAGCGAACAGTTCCAGCGCCTGATGGGCGATCACGGCATCACCTGCTCGATGAGCAGATCGGGGAACGTCTGGGACAACGCAGCGATGGAGAGCTTCTTCTCCTCGCTCAAAACGGAGAGAACGGCACGAAAGGTTTATCGGACAAGAAATGATGCAAGGGCGGACGTGTTCGATTACATCGAGCGCTTCTACAACCCAAGGCGTCGCCACTCGACATTGGGCTATCTCAGCCCGAACGATTTTGAAACCAAGGTGGAATTAGCTTAACTCAGTGTCCGAAAAACCGGCAGCAGGCCAGACTTGTCGTTCAGGGTGCCGAGCTGCTAGTTTGGCAAGTGCCCGACAGTATCGCTTCTTCTGTTCCATAAATATAATTCGATCAAACGCTGGTACCGTATCAAGCGCAATCCGCGCGGAACCCCTTCTCCGTTCAATTCTCTCTTCTATTGGGGGCAACAGTCCCCCTTCCAGCCCTTCGTAGCGGACAGTGCGCTCACCAGTGCCAGCGAAGGCGTCAATGTACCAGAGCTCGCCAAACTGACCTTTCAATGCTTGCGTGAAGCCGTGCAAATATTCTTCAACCAATGAGAGTTTTAGATCGGTTGAGATATTTCCAAACTCATGATCGCTCATACTATCCTCTCCCCCAACAAACACGTTGAGATGACGTGAGCTACCGAGTCAAGCTGGCGCACCATTGAAATGCATGACGGAAAACGCCCCGCAGTAGCACCTCGGTTCCCTTTGTGCAGGTTTCAGGTAGCTTCGTCGGGCGATCAAGCGACAATGCCGGACTGGGCCTCGCTCGTGCCGTTACTGTTGCGAGCGTGTTGCACAGGGCAAGCAAAGTTGCAGAAAGCGTAGGTGTAGCCCTATACGGTCGCGGAGATTGTCGTCCCAAGCGACACGATCACGGTCTAGAATTCAGAGAATGACAAAATTGGCCTGGCTCGAATTGGCGCAGATGATATCGATGTTCAGCTCGGCGAGAGCCCGGCCGAATTGCGTCATTGGGGGCTGTTCGGCCTTCCTTGATGGCTTGTAGACACGGAAAATCCCGTGCTTGTCTGAATAAAATGCGACTGGCTTGCCGTGCTGATCGACATAGGCCCGCGTGGCGCGCATATAATCGAAAGCGCTTTCCGATGCGGCAAATTGCAGGTGTTGAAGCTGGCTCGTCGCATCGTCGATAAACACCAGCAACGTGCATTTGGGACCGCGATCCTCAAACCAATGATGCGTGGAACCGTCAATCTGGACCAGCTCGCCATAGCAATCACGACGATATCGTGGCTGCTGAATGCGCGGCCCGCGATCGCGCCGCGTAAGCCACAGGCCAGCATCCTTCATCCACAACCGCAATGTCTCGCGGCCAATGCGCATGCTGTGTAGTTCGAGGAGTTTCTCCGCAGCCAGTGTCGGACCGAAATCGCTATAATGCTCACGCACAAGAGCAAGCGCATGCTGACGCAATGCCGTTGAATGAGCGCGATTGCTGGTGCGGCCACGCTTCTTCGAAACCAGGCCGGACGGTCCATCACGTTGCAGCGTCGCCAGCAAACGGTGAACCTGACGTCGCGACAGGCTCAGAATATCCGCTCCACGTACAATCGTCAGGCGTCCTTCCAGAACCCGACCAAGCGTATCAATCCGTGAAATCTCTCGTTCGCTCACACTCAAAACCTTCATCAGCAAAGCCACCCGCCAGGAACGCACAAACACGCGGGCAGTGTGACATCTCTAACTGGGCCAAGTGAGACATTACTAAATGGGCGCTACAAAATTTGTGGCGGCCAATTAGAAATGTCGCATCTCTCGCAAAGTAGAAATGTCATCCTGACAGCCGCTGAGGCGCGTCGCCGGGTAGGGCGGAGACCTCAATATCGCAGCCCGGACCGGCGACATTCGACCGGGCAGCAGCGGCCTGTTCCCGCATTCTGCGCTCCCTTCGTTGCTCGACCCAATCGTTCTTCCGAGATGGTTTGCGATCGCGTTTTTGATAGGCGATCACCTCGCTGTTGGTCTTTACTCTCGGCGGCGGCGTCGGATCCTGCTGCGCCTTGATCAAAGCGCGTCTATCGGCGAGGAACGTGACAAGTTGGCGCGTGGTTTGAGGCCAGACCCTTCTGCTAGTTACTTGCTCGCAAGACATCCAGCCAGCAATGAATGGTCTCGTTTGGCAATAGTTCCTCTGGTGGAGCTAGATCAGACACCAAACCAGAACCCTTTTATCGGCTCAGGAACTGTTTGGCTCTGCATCGGTCAGTACCTTTTCATGTGCGACGGCATCAATTGGTGTAGCAGCAGAAAAACGGTTGGGATCGTTCGATATCGTTATTTTGTCCCACTTTTTATGCTCGGCTCGGACGACTTGGCAAGTCTTACACCGAAACCTTTGCCGTCACTTTCTGGAATGAACTCAACGCCTGCGGATTCGAATATGTCCTTGATGCTATCGACGGTGGACTTTCTAAGCAGTTCACCACGTTCAAACCGCACTATGGTATTTGTTGAGACGTTTGCCAGCTTCGCAAGTTCCAGAACTCCAAGCTGTAACGCAGCTCTAGCCATGCGGCATTGCATCGGGTCCATTTATAATATCGCCATAATATGTTCATTTCGGTTGATCTGCTGACTCGTCTGCGTGTATGCTTGTATTCGTCGCAGACGGCCAACAGCATGTGTCCGCATCCTGTTGGCCTGACCATAAACCAAGTTATTAGGGAACTCGGATCGATGGCTGATTCTGAGAATAGCAGAACTTTGTCGCTAGTCACCCGGAGAGGCTTGCTCTCGGGTACGGCGGCATGGCTGGCAGAACAAATGGCAAATGTCCCGCCTGATTGCGGTGCGACCTCTTCGGCAGAAACTGATGTGCGGGTGCTCTCCCTTTGGTGCGACTGGATAGCGGCTCAAAGAGAGGTCGAGCGACTTTGCCGAAGGCAGCAGCGTCTTGAACGTCGTCTGGTCGCGGCTATCGGTTTCCCTCGCGTTGAAATATTGGCAGCGGGCATGGCGCGACCGGTCGCGGCGTTTACAGCGGACGAGATCGACTCCCTTCCTGGCGGGGGCGCTGGGACCGCCGACGCGCCAACACAGGCAAAACCCGCCCGTCGTGCCCGCAAGCAGGTATGGGTGGCGATGGACAAACCGCGTCGCTTTATCGCCGACATCATCGCGAAGCCTGATACCGCTTTGTGCACCGATGCTTCAGGGCAGCATCGTACAAACGACAGAAAACCGGAGATGGCCATGGCGAGCCGATCATGAATCCCGATCGCAATGGACACGTTCGACCCTCTTGCGCTGCGTAAGCTTCTCGCCCGCAATATGCGCATCCGCCGGGCAGAGCTTGCTATCTCGCAGGAAGAGGTTGCCCTGCGCACCGGACTGACCCAGGCCTATCTCAGCGGCATCGAACGGGAGAAGCGCAACATTTCCCTCGACACCATTCAAAAAATAGCCTTTGCCCTTGAAACGACGGGATCGGCGCTGCTCAACATGCGTTAGCGGCCTGATCGTCAAACGAAACGCCACCTCGCTGACAACCACACGCATCAGCGGCAATCGCGCAAACAGCTTTAGCGCCAGGTGCATACAATGCGCCACAGCTGCCGTTGGAGCCGCGAGAGCGCAGCGAGACAGCACAGACATGTAAACGTTGTCCCCACGAATTTTTTGGCTAAAACGTTTCTAGGGCGGGATAGCTGTCGCGACTGAATTTTGCCAACTGGCGCCAACGGGAGACATGCAGCACTTAAGCACCCACATCGACGATAGACTGGCCGAACGCTTTTCAGCGCTGGCTCATGTGCATGGCGGAAAGTCCGCCTTGCTGCGTCACCTCGTGCGTCTGGCCGTCGATGGACCAT
>NZ_PGGO01000050.1 GCF_003010955.1 Phyllobacterium brassicacearum | reverse complement strand
CATCTTCGATCATGGTTCGGTTCCGTTTCTTTGCGAGCATAGCGCACCTCGGGACGGCGAAAACGAGCAGCTTGACACACCGTTGCGGCCGTCACCCGACCGCGGCAGCAAAGCTTTTTCCTACCCCAAGGGCCAGTAGTCTCGTCCCATTTATTTGGGCGCGCCGCCGGAATAGGTCAACCCGCCGAGCACCGCCGCCACGAGTAGCAAAGCCGGCACGTCGCCCAGCATATGGCCCATATGCGCGCCGGGGCTGTAGGACTGGATCGCCATGATCAGCGCGTGCACGACACTCGACCAGATCGTGAAGTCGATTAGCGATCGATGTGCTGTGGGATCGCGCGACGCCCGGACCAGAAATATCCCAAGCGTTGCGTATAGGCCCACGATCATCATGAAATAGTGCGAAGCGGTGGGCGGGCCATCATGCCAAGACCAACCCGACGGCCAGATAATCGCAAGCGGATAGACCAGACAGAATACGACACCGAATGCAAACAGAGCGATCTGCAAAAGTTTCAGGCGGGACATGGGCGCTTCTTTCTTTCAGGGAGTGAGCGGCACTCTTCGTCAGAAGCCTATTTAAAACCAGCCAACCATGAAACGCATTTTGCACCAACGTTAGCGACCGTACAGCAGGATCATTCGCATGTACGAAAGACCCCCCAAACCCGTGATCCAGAGTGCCCTAGGCTTGTTTGATTTTCGGCCCAAGCAATACGACCTTTTCCCGAGCCTTATTCATGGAAGTATATCTATTGGATTTTATTATGCCCTTCCCGAGAGATGGGTGACATTTCTCCGGAGACATGGGTTACACTTTTGGCCTTTCCAAGGAGAGCAAAGGTGCCATGGCAGGAGTGCAACCGCATGGACGAACGTCTCAAATTCATTGCGCGGGTTCTGTGTGAGTTCACGGCGAAGCGCGACCTGCGATGGCGAGAAGATCGCATAATGGCTCCTATGGAACCGCACCCGAAGAATGCCGCATTCAGTGGCTCTGCGATTAGAATCCGCTCGAGGCGATCGTTTATCCGCTTATGGCCCCTTAGCCGATCTAGGTCGCATACTCATTAATTTTGTTGCCGCAGAGAAAACCTCGCCCACGGTTGTGAAAATCCGGCTATGAGCTATTCCTGCCTTGCGACTTTCGTCAAGGAGCGTCGGTAGTGCATAGCAACAACGCCGTTGCGGAGCGGCTTCGCCGAAACCAATTCGAGCTGTCGCGCGCTCGGCAAGCCGCTCTCGTACAGAGTGGGGCCGTGGCCGACGATCCTGGGGTGAACGAGGAACTTGTACTCGTCGATCAAATCCAGCCGATCCAACTCAGCCGCGAGCTTGCCGCTACCGAGGAGCACGCCCGCCGGGGTCGCACCCTTGAGATTCTGCACGCCTGTTCGCAGATCACCGGCGATGTGGTGGCTATTGTTCCACGGGAAGTCGTTTCGCGTTGACGACACCACGTACTTCGGCTTGGCATCCAGCTTAACCGCCCACTCGCGCATCGGCGGCGGTACCTCCGCTTCGCCGCGGGCGACCGCTGGCCAGTAGCTCTCCATCATCTCGTAGGTGACGCGGCCCCACAGCATCGCCCCGCTCTCGTCCATGAGGCGAGTGAAGAAGGCGTGTGTCTCGTTGTCGGCGATTCCTTCTTGGTGGTCGACACAGCCGTCTAAGGTGACGTTGGTGCTGAAGATCAGTAGTCCCATGCGACATGTATACAATCTTCCAATACCGTAGTCACGCGGTTCAGCTGTGGCTGTTGCGGGCAGCAGAACAGCTACTCTAGGTCGCATGTTCATAAGCGATAGGCAAATCGGCTGAAAACTGATTCAAACTCCGAAAGGAGTTTACGATGGCCCACGGACGTTATGACCTGACTGAGTTTGAGTGGAATGTGATCAAGCCGCTTTTGCCGAACAAGGCGCGGGGCGTTCCGAGGGTCGATGACCGGCGCGTGCTGAACGGTATTTTCTATCAGCTAAGGTCAGGTTCGCCTTGGGCAGATTTGCCCGAGAGATATGGGCCTTACACGACGGTCTACAATCGCTTCAACCGCTGGCGGAAAGCCGGTGTCTGGAACAGGCTCATGGATGCAATCATCGCGGTCTATGAGGCCAAAGGCCAGAAGCTGCAAATGATCGACAGCACAAGTGTGCGGGTTCACCAGCAAGCTGCCGCCCAAAAAAACAGGATGGAATTTGTTGTATCGGTCGTTCGAGAGGAGGACTGACCACCAAGATGCATTTGCGGGTCAACGAACACGGTCTGCCGCTGCAGATCGAACTCTCCCCCGGTCAGGCCCATGATGCCCCGATGGCCGAACTGCTCCTGCAAGATTTGCCCAAGGGAACGAGCCTTCTCGCCGACAGAGGCTATGACGCCGACTGGATCAGGGAGATGATCGAAGATCAGAACTGCACGCCCGTCATTCCGCCAAAATCAAACAGACGTCAAGAAATCCCCTTCTCAAAGCGCAAGTACAAGAAACGCAATCTCGTCGAACGCTGTATCAACAAGCTCAAGCAGTTCAGGCACATCGCAACACGATACGACAGGTACGCTTCAGCTTACCTCGCCTTTGCAAAGCTTGGTGCTATCCGACTCTGGCTCAGGTTTTATGAGTCCGCAGCCTAGTCTGTCGCTAACGTCGGCGTAAGGCTGACTTATGTGAGGTTATGTTGCCGGCGTGAGACTTTCAGCGATAAATGGTGCGAAATCTTCTGGGCCGTTTGGCGTTAGCGCCTGTTCAAGCGCTAGTTCCTGTGACAAGTCCGGGTCAATGACGAGACAACCCGCCATCCGCGTTCAGCGGCGCTAGGTCACGCGCCGAGCCGCGATCTTGTTCGAGGAGCAACAGATGAGCTCCGACAATGCCTGTCATGGGATTTTCAAATTTTCCCCACAGCAGTTCCTCCAGTTGACTGTTGAGGATTCGTCTGAAAGTGCCACATAGGCTGCTTCGAGCAACAAGTCTTGCTGGCTGTTGGGAGCGTCGCCTTGCTTGCGGAGATGGAGGGAGATTTGCGTTTGTCCCACAGACTCACGACCGGATGCCACCTGCTGCAGGATATAGACTTCCAGTGTCCAGCCCTCTAGGAGAAAGAGGCTTTGTTCGGTCTCCTTACCGCCAGGAAGACGGCGGCGCATGAAGTATGCACCCGGCCTCAGTGATACACTGGCCACAGCAAATGGATCACGCCCCGGCTCGGTGCACCAACGCCAAGCTGCATGCCTCTTGGGCAGGACGAGGCTGTGGAACTGCGTGACCGGCGCGCCGAACCTCTCATCTGACGATTTGAGAGTGATAGAGCGCAGTGCGTAGCGCCGTCAGGAATCTTTCCGGCTGTTCCATCGCGGGGGCATCATTTGCGTCCTCGATAACGTGGAGTGGCCAACCATATCGAGCGGCTGCCGTCTCCGCGACATCCAGCGGCGTGGCAAGATCGCACCGACCCCATATCAGCGTGACAGGAACTTTTATGCGACGCAACTCAGCCGCTGGGATCGCCGGCATTATGAAGTCACGCATCAGCGTTGCCAACGCGGCGTGCAGGGCCGGCGAGCGGGCGCGGTCGAGATTGTAGGTTTCGAATGGGTCCCATAGTTCGCCCATACGCTGGCGCAGCTCGTCCAGATCATGTGCGCAGTAACGCCACAAATCTTCATGGGTATGTTCCGCGGGGTTCACCTGGTATCGGGTCAATGCTTCCCCAAACGCTACCGATGGCTGGAACGGCGTCAGGCCGAAAGAGTCCACGAGCACCAGTGCGTCAAGCAAATCGGAGTGGCGGCACGCATAGCGCGCCGCAATGGCGCCGCCCATCAATTCCCCTATCAAAACCGGCTTCGATTTGCAGGTTTGGTCGATAAACTCCCCCAGCCATATCAGAACGTCCTCTGCGTCCAACGATCCATCAGTGACTTCGGAAGCTCCGTGCCCGGGCAAGTCGGGCGCGATGACATGATGGGTCGTTGCCAGTTCCGGTATGATACGCATCCAATGCGCCGCGTACCCTCCGGGACCGTGCAGCAGAATGACCGGCTGGCCGTCGCCGCCGTCCAGAACAGCAGTCGAAACTCGAGCAATCTGCAGCCTCCGCTCTGAGACCGGCAATTTCGCCAGCAAGTGTTCGCGGGCGACGAGTCCTGCGTTTGGCCGGCCGTGGTTCTCCTTTGACTGGTTTCGTTCGTCGATCTGCCTTTGGGTGACGGTCATGGCTACCTCCTCAGCGCTCTACTGTTCAGTGAGCAATGATACGATGGAGGATGCGTCGCCGCTTCGGGCGAATTGCCCAGGCAGTGTCAGCGGCACAATGGGCAATTCTCACCAAAGAATGTCGAAGTGTCAGATCAGACCGTGTTCGTATGCATAGGCGGTGGCCGCCGCACGCGTCGGTACGTCCAGCTTGTTGAAGATATTGCTCGCATGTCTGTTGATCGTCTTCTCGCTCAAAGACAGCTCCCGCGCGATGATTTTGTTGCTCTTGCCGGCAGCAATCAGACGCAGCACCTGGATCTCGCGCGCCGTCAATCCGCTTTGGCGATCCGATGGCGCAAGGCGCGCGAACTTGTCGACATGCGCAAGATCGGGTTTGGCACCCAACTGCAGGAACACCGCCCTGGCGGCGCTGAGCTCAATCTCGGCTCCGTCACTATCTCCCAAGGCCCTGCAAGCCATGCCGATCAGAACCCGCACGCGCGCGGCGGCATAAGGTGCCCCGAGGTCTTGCCATACCGTGCATGCGGGACGCAGTGAAAGAAGGGCGGCTCCCATATCGCCTTCTGCCAATTCGAGGGCTCCTCGCGTTTCTGCTGCCATTGCAGACAGCACGCTTGTGCCGAACCATTCCGCTGTCTCGCTGAGTTCACTGCAAGCGCCGCGGGCTTCCTGAATGTCACCTGCGGCCAGTGTGATCTCGACATGAGCGGGCAGAACCCGCGCACGATCCAGTTGGTCGGGGGTGGCGGCGACCTTACGGCGGATCCCGGCCACGGCGTCGTCGATGCGGCCCTGGGCCATCCGAAGGAGTGCAAGGCCTGGTTGCGGGTCCCATCCCCACTGTCCCGCGTTACGGTAGGCTTCCTCGGCCAAGCCGAATTCTCCGCGAAGGCGATGGACCTCGGCTTGCTGGTATAGAGCGGCCGCCGCGGCTTTCTGCCGGTCTCTACAGGAAAAACGCTGGTACGCACGTTGCGCCTCCCCGATCGCTTTCTGCCAAGCACCGTTGATCCGCATGATTTCGGCGCGATGAACCAGGCAGATGCCACTGAACGCAACCATCTGGGGCTGGGCGTCGCACCACTCAGCAAGGTCGGATGTCCATTCGCGGACGCGCCCCAGCTCCCAAATCTGCTGGCAGGCGTCGATGACGCTGCAATAGATCAGCCCGGTCATGATCGGCGAGAGCTCGTGCGCCGAAGCAGCAACCATAACCTCGTCAAGAAACCGGAGGCCCTCGTCTATTTTTCCTTGCCGGATAAGCGCCCGGCCCTGAAGGTGCCGGGCGCAGGCGACAAGATCCGCGTCACCGAACCGGTCACCAATCGCGGCAGCATCGGTTGCCAGAGAATAGGCAGTCTCGAAGTTGCCGCCCTCGACCTCCTGTTCCGCGGTTGGCAGCAACATATAACCTTGTTCGACACAGTCGCGCTTTTCGCCATCGAGCAGTCGCCGGGCACGAGCGAACCATCCGGCGCCATGAGCCGTTTCGCCTCGAAAGAGAAGACGCAACCCGAGCCAAAACGCACACCGAACAGCGCTGAGGCATTGGTCGCTGGCCAGATGGGCTTGATAGGCGCGCTCCAGAGCTGCCAGATATTTTTCGTCTCTGTCGGCAAGGTAAGCCGACATCGCCAGCAATTCGAGATCGTCGCCCGCGAGCGGCGCGGCAGACTCCGCAAGGGAAAACGCATCAAAGGCGTCAGCCCATTCGCGACGGCCGTAGCACTCGCGAGCGTGTCGGAGAGGGTCGACGACATCCGGGAAAGATGCCCCCGGTTTGTACCGACCATCGTCGTCACTCATATTCTCAAGCGGCAAAACCGCAACCGCAGGCTTGTCACTCAGAAATGTTTGCGGCAGCGCGGAAGGAACGCCAGGGACGACCATCTGATAGACCCTCCACGGCCGCGCGATGTTCTTGAGATGCTGCTCGCCCGCGAATTCAAAGCGGACGTCGAGTTTGCCCGGAAGCTGATCGTGAGCGGTGCCAGAGATCAAGACACCTCCCGGTGGGCAGAGTTCCTCCAATCGGGCTGCGACGTTGACCCCGTCACCCAGGAGATCGTCGCCCTCGACCACGACATCCCCAACATTGACACCGATGCGCAAGGTAAGCCGGCGTTCAGAACTCACCGGTTCGTCCCGCTTGGCCAACTGCGTTTGAACTGCCGCGGCGCAGGCCACCGCGTCGACGACAGACGCGAACTCCGCGATGAGGCCGTCGCCCATCAGCTTGACGATCCGGCCGCGGTGCTCAGCCATCAATGGCTCCAGGAGGGAATGCCGCAGATGTTTCATCGCGGCCAGCGTCCCAGCTTCGTCGGCTTCGACAAGGCGCGAGTAGCCGACCACATCGGCAACTAGTATGGCGGCCAGACGCCGCTCAACCTGAGGCAAAGTCATTTTAGTCCCGCGCTGCCGCTCTAGCCGGTCAGAACGCCGAGGAAACAATAGCTCATTGCCGCGAATATTACGACTTGAATCAGGATGGATGAAGGTCGCCGCCAGTGTGGCGTGGTGCTGCTCACATGGATCCAGGATTTGCTGAAGCGCTGATTGATTGCCCGAATTCCTGCGCCGTGTACGAAAATAACAACGATCAATATCAAGGTGCCGACAGCAATTTC
>NZ_PGGO01000005.1 GCF_003010955.1 Phyllobacterium brassicacearum | reverse complement strand
TCGAAGTGGGAGAAGGACCGGCGCCTCCGATGGCGGGTAACGGGCCCGCTGTCCGGGGAAGTTCCGTCCAAGGGTTCCCCTGCCGGTACTATGACCGGCGCGTGCTGGACGAGCACTCTAAGGGGCGCGTAGGCGACGCATGGAGTATCGCAAATGGTACTCCCCGATGCCGAGGCCTCCCAAGCGGAACGGACGGGATGAAAAGTCGCCGGACGGGCGGTCTTCGGATCGCACCATTACTACCCCAAAGACGCGCTTCGATGACCGCCCGTCTTCCCAACCGTTCAATGGCCAGACTCAGATGAGGGCGTGGCAAGGGGAAGGCGCGAAGCGGTTCCTGGAGGTTCGGTCTCAAAGTAACAATTCGACCTTGCCGAAGCGCGGCTTTTGACGGACAACGTTGACGTAAAGGTAATAGCGATTTGCCCGGCTCGTGAGGCCGTTGGAATTGGGAGGTTTCATATGGCATTGGATGCGGACGCCATCGTCGTCGGTGCGGGGCTTGCGGGACTGGTCGCGGCAACGGAACTCGCCGACGCCGGCAAGCGGGTGATCATACTCGATCAGGAACCGGAGCAGACCCTCGGTGGACAGGCGTGGCGATCCTTCGGCGGGCTGTTCTTCGTCGATTCCCCCGAGCAGCGCCGTCTGCGCATCAAGGATTCACGCGAACTTGCCCTGCAGGACTGGATGGGCTCAGCTGGTTTCGACCGCACTGAGGATCATTGGCCGCGGCAATGGGCTGAAGCCTATATCGATTTTGCCTACGGCGAGAAACGTGCCTGGCTGCACGCACAGGGCATGCGCTGGTTCCCCGTAGTCGGCTGGGCCGAGCGCGGCGGCTCGCTCGCGACCGGTCATGGCAATTCTGTGCCGCGCTTCCATATCACCTGGGGGACAGGGACCGGTGTGGTCGAGCCGTTCATTCGCCGCGCCCGCGAAGCCGAGCAAAAGGGGCTGATTTCATTCCGCTTCCGTCACCGGGTGACGGCGCTTGTAACCAGTGCCGGGCATATCGATGGGGTCGAGGGCGAGGTTCTCGTTCCAAGCGATGTTGGGCGCAGCGAACCGAGCTCTCGTATCGTTGCGGGCAGCTTTGCCCTGAAAGCGCAGGCTGTCATTGTGGCGAGCGGCGGCATTGGCGGCAATCACGACCTGGTGCGCAAGAACTGGCCGCAGCGGCTCGGGACGCCGAAACATCTGATTAGCGGCGTTCCGGACCATGTCGATGGCCTGATGCTCGGCGTTGCCGAGCGTGCCGGCGCGCACCTGATCAACAGCGATCGCATGTGGCATTACGTGGAGGGCGTGCACAATTGGGATCCGATCTGGACCAAGCATGCGATCCGCATCCTGCCTGGGCCGTCGTCGCTTTGGTTCGATGCGCAGGGAAACCGCCTGCCACCGCCGTGCCTGCCTGGCTTTGACACGCTGTCGACGCTCGATCGCGTCATGAAGTCGGGCTACGACTATTCCTGGTTCGTGCTCAACCAGACCATCGTCAAGAAGGAATTCACGCTGTCGGGTTCGGAACAGAACCCCGACTTCACATCCAAAAGCTGGCGGCAGGTGGCAAAACGTGCCCTGAGCGGTGTTCCCGCACCGGTGCAGGCGTTCCTCGACAATGGCGAAGATTTCATCGTCGAAAAGGAATTGTCCGATCTGGTGCGGCGCATGAATGCATTGACCGGTGATAATCTGATTACGGAGGCTGGGCTGCGGGCGCAGATCGAGGCGCGGGACCGCGAGGTCGACAATCCCTACAGCAAGGACGCGCAGATCACTGCGATACGCGGCGCGCGCAACTATATTGGCGACAGGCTGGTCCGGGTGGTGCCGCCGCACCGGATACTCGACCCGAAACATGGGCCATTGATCGCGGTACGGCTCAACATTCTGACGCGCAAATCACTTGGCGGTATCGAGACGGACCTCAGTGCGCGCGCGCTGAAAGCCGATGGCGAGCCGCTGCCCGGCGTCTACGCTTCCGGTGAGGCGGCGGGTTTCGGCGGCGGGGGGATGCATGGCTACAACTCGCTGGAGGGAACGTTCCTTGGAGGCTGCATCTTTTCAGGCAGGACCGCGGGCAGGGCGGCAGCGAAGGCCGTCTGAACCGCTATCAGGCCGGTTTGATCAGGCGCACCGGCGCGGGCCGTTGGTTGAGCTTCGTGTTCTCGGCGACCTCGCGGCCGAAATTGATCGCCCAGTCGGCGAGGGTCTGGAGGCTCGGCAGCAGACTTTCGCCGAGACCGGTCAGTGCATATTCCACCCGCGGCGGTACAGTCGGATAGACGGTGCGCTCGACGAGTCCCGCCGTTTCGAAATTCCGCAGGTGCTTGGCGAACTCCTTCGGCGTTATATCGCCGAGGCGGCGCTGCAGTTCGGCTTAGCGCGCCGGTCCAGACGCGCTCTGCAGCGCAAAGAATATCGGGACAGTCCATTTGGCGGCGATCAGATCCAGTGTTTCGCGGATCAGGACCGGGCATTGGCCGAAGCAAAGCTCCTTTTCGCCGGGCGCCTGACTATGCATCTGGATAGCTCCTATGCTTGCGGTGCGTTCTTGCGGGATCGCTACCATACGGCCAAATCTCGGGTTCAACGAAACCTGGAGGTTGATATGGAAACGATCGCTTCATTCGACAAGTCCCACTATCTGGCAGTGCCGCCGGAGCATTTCCTGTTCGGCGCCGGACAGGACCTGCGCGACCGGACCCTGTTCGAATCCGCTTTCTCCGAGCATGCGACGCTTGATTTCACCGCCGTGGCCAAAAAGCTCGGTGTCACCATACCGGTGTTCGAGGGCCGCCAGGCGATCACCGATATCATCCTGCAGACCACCAGCAGGCTCGATACGACCCACTCCATCGCCAATCCGCGGGTTACTGAATACGATCGAGAGCACGCGAGACTGTTCGCCATGATCGAGGTGCAACATCTGCCGCACGGCGACCACAGCCGTCATCTGCTGCTGAAGAACATCCTTGATGTGAAGCTTTCGAAATCCGGAGACGCCTGGGTCATCGACCGTATGAAATTCGACAATGCCTGGCTCGCGGGCAATCCCGCCGTCCTGTTTGAGGACGGCGCATCATGAGCGCTGGCCGCGGATCATCATGTCGAACTGGACAACGTTGGAATAGATCGGCGTTCCGACATCCATGCCGTAGCGTGAGCGCATCACCTTGCCCTGGACACGAAAGGTGATTGAGTTCTTGCCATGATCCGCCAGGTTTGCCTGAAAGTTCGCGGGGCTGCTCTTGCCGCGTGCCGTCAGAATCCCCGCCACTTCGGCAGTGTCAGCACTGGTCTGCTTAATCTGTGTCGACTTGAATGTGATGGTCGGGAAATTGGCCGAGTCGAAGACCGCGTCGGAACGCAGGAAACTTTCGACGCGTGCCTGACCGGTCGAGACACTTTCCGGATAGAGCGTGAAGCTGATGGTCGACCGGCTTATGTCCGAACTGTTGAGGGAGAATACGCCCGAGAATTTCTTGAAATTGCCGGCGATGCCGCCACCACCAACCTGCGTCACCGTGAACCCAACCCGGGACGAAGGTTGGATATTGTAGCGCCCGGAGACGTCGGACAGCGTATCCGCTCGGGCGGTCATCGGGGAGAACGCAAGCAAGGCTGCGAGCCCTGCAGGGATGAGTGTCGAGAACAGCATATCGGTAGTCTTCATGATGTTGATCCTGTCAGTTGACGTTCCTGCCGGTCTTGGCGGCACTCGGGCTCAGCATGCGCATCAGGATGGTATCGCGCTTCCAAAAATGATGATGCAGCGCCGCAAGGATGTGGCCCGCGGCAACGACGGCGGAAAGATAGGCCAGCCAGGCGTGGCTGGCCGCCCAGAACGCCTCCGCGGCGTCGGATATCGTGATCGGCAATTGCGGGATCACGACGAGATTGAACATGAAAGTCGGTATCTGCAGCGGCGAACTCGAAGCGACGGCCCAGCCGGTCAACGGCACGATGAACAGACTGAGGTAGAGGATGACATGCGCGGCATGGGCTGCCACGCGTTCAAGCGAGTTCATATGCTCAGGATCTCGGGGACGCGGATTTGCCAGTTTCCAGAGGAGGCGAAGGGCGGAAAGGCCGAGAACGAGGAAGCCGAAGGATTTATGCCACTGATAGAGGCTGAACTGCAGGGTGAAATCGCTGACCCTGACCATCAGATAGCCCAGTGCAATCTGCCCGAGAAAAATCAGCCCGATGACCCAGTGAAACAGGATCGATACCAAGCCAAAAGAATCCCTGCTGTTCCGCAGCATCGACGCACTCCATTGCGCGGCCGAACCCGATACGCAGGTTGGGGCCTAGAGCCAGGTAAACACCGCTGGTCCGTATTCTATTCGGACCTGTCTGCTTTTTAATCTGGCCTTGCGCTCAGGAAGCGCTGTGCCGCGTAAAGGGAAATCGCCGCTGCGTTCGATACATTCAGTGATTTGATGGCGCCGGGCATATCGAGCCGGGCGAGGTGGGTCACGGTCTCACGCGTCTTCTGGCGCAGCCCCTTGCCTTCGGCGCCAAGAACAAGGGCAATACGGCCCTCAGACATTGTTTTCTCGAGCTCCTGCGGTCCTTCCGAATCGAGACCGATGGTTGTGAATCCGAGTTCGTGCAACTCGCCAATCGCATCAGCAAGGTTACGCACCTCGATATGGGGGATGAGCTCAAGCGCACCGGACGCGGCCTTTGCCAGAACACCGGATTCCTGCGGGCTGTGACGTGCCGTGGTGATTATCGCGCCAGCACCAAAAGCAACGGCGGAGCGCATGATGGCGCCGACATTATGCGGATCGGTCACCTGGTCCAGAATCAGCAGTAGCGGACTGTCTTGAAGGGCTTTGAGCGATTGTGCCTTCAAGGGCTTGGCCTCGATCATAACCCCCTGATGCACTGCTTCAGAACCGGTTTCGCGGTCGATGGCGCGAGGCTCGACAATTTCGACATCGAAGGGCAGGGCGTTCGAATCGGTAATCTCCAGCCGGTCGAGCGCGTTTTTCGTCACCAGCATCCGCTTGATCTGGCGTTCAGGATTGTCCAGCGCAGCGCGCACTGTGTGCAGACCATAGAGCCGCACAAGGCCTTCCGGCGCCTGTGTACCTCCCACAGCCGGGCGCGAAGCCCGTTGGGCTTGCGGCGCACCACCGGCCATCTGGTCGCGGAACTGGCGGCGCAGCGTCGCGTAATGTGAATCTTTGGGCGTACGGGAGGGTTTTTGATCGGTCATGGCGCGTGATATACTCTGATCCTGGATAAGACGATACAGATATAATTGTCGAAAACGCTGGTCCTGACTGCTTTGCCGTCACATTTCTTTAGCCTATTTCCACAAGCAATTCATTTTCTGAAGGGAAGTGTTGACACCACGCGGGCTAGTCGGCATAAGGCCCTCCGCAAGCAGCAGCCAGGATGGATGTCCGGCAGGCTTTTTGCAGAGTGCCATATGGTGCGGTTCCATCGGCAGTGACCGGAGGGGTGCCCGAGTGGTTAAAGGGGACGGACTGTAAATCCGTTAGCTTGGCTTACGTTGGTTCGAATCCAACCCCCTCCACCACTGCCGGAACCGAACGCCATGATGTGCGGGTATAGCTCAGTGGTAGAGCAGCAGCCTTCCAAGCTGAATATGCGGGTTCGATTCCCGCTACCCGCTCCAGATTTGCAAGGGCACCGCGTGCACGCCATCGTGTGCAGGGGTGCTCTTCGATATTGTCTTGAGCATTGTACGTCGCTCATGTGTTTCCCATATGAACGAGCAAGCTTAGGCAATGCAACCCGGTCGATCGTTTTCGATTGAGCGGGTGACTGTGCTGACGGACGGCTTGCTGTCTCGTCTGAGCTACAAACATGGTACCGGCGCAAGGCCGGTTGTGATGACGAGAGAACGACAGCTATGGCTAAGAGCAAGTTTGAACGTAACAAGCCGCACGTCAACATTGGCACGATTGGTCACGTTGACCATGGCAAGACGTCGTTGACGGCAGCGATTACGAAGTATTTTGGCGAGTACAAGGCGTACGACCAGATCGACGCGGCACCGGAAGAAAAGGCGCGCGGCATCACGATCTCGACGGCACACGTTGAGTATGAGACGCCAGCGCGTCACTATGCGCACGTCGATTGCCCCGGCCACGCCGACTATGTGAAGAACATGATCACCGGTGCAGCGCAGATGGACGGCGCGATCCTGGTTGTCTCGGCTGCCGACGGCCCGATGCCGCAGACCCGCGAGCACATCCTGCTTGCCCGTCAGGTTGGCGTTCCGGCGATCGTCGTGTTCCTGAATAAGGTTGACCAGGTTGACGATGCCGAGCTTCTCGAGCTGGTTGAATTGGAAGTGCGCGAGCTTCTGTCGAAGTACGATTTCCCGGGCGACGACATTCCGATCGTCAAGGGTTCGGCTTTGGCTGCGCTGGAAGATTCCAACAAGGAAATCGGCGAAGACGCTGTTCGTGCGCTGATGGCGGAAGTCGACAAGTACATTCCGACGCCAGAGCGTCCGATCGACCAGCCGTTCCTGATGCCGATCGAAGACGTATTCTCGATCTCCGGCCGTGGTACGGTTGTGACGGGCCGCGTTGAGCGCGGGATCGTCAAGGTTGGTGAAGAAGTCGAGATCATCGGCATCAAGCCGACGACGAAGACGACGGTGACCGGCGTTGAAATGTTCCGCAAGCTCTTGGACCAGGGCCAGGCTGGCGACAACATCGGTGCGCTGATCCGCGGCGTTGGCCGTGAAGACGTCGAGCGCGGCCAGATCCTTGCCAAGCCCGGTTCGGTCAAGCCGCACACCAAGTTCAAGGCAGAAGCCTATATCCTGACGAAGGATGAAGGTGGCCGTCACACGCCATTCTTCTCCAACTACCGTCCGCAGTTCTACTTCCGCACGACCGACGTGACGGGTGTTGTGACGCTGCCGGAAGGCACGGAAATGGTCATGCCCGGCGACAACATCGCAGTTGATGTGACGCTGATCGTGCCGATCGCGATGGAAGAGAAGCTGCGCTTCGCTATCCGTGAAGGTGGCCGCACCGTCGGTGCCGGCATCGTATCGTCGATCATTGAGTAAAATTCGTCGAGAGACCTGAAATACGAAAAGGCGGCCGGATTGGCCGCTTTTTTGTATTGCCGGACTAGTTCTCGGGCCGATCGAAATATCTGTGGCAAACGCCGGGTTTCTGCGGATAAATAGCTTCGGACGGAGCGTGGGATGGCGTTCCTGTCCGTAAGACAATGGCTGTCCGCAGATATTGGGATCTTGGTGTGACGTTGCGTTTTGCTCTGTTTTGGCTTTGCCTATCGGTTCTCCTTGTTAACAGCACTGGCGATGCGAACGCGGTCGGTCCAGTGACAACGCCTGGAAGTACCAGCGCTCCTTACGTGCCGCCACGATTGCCGACCCTTCGCCATATGGGCTGCGGCATCACAACCTGTCCCTACGCCCCTGCCAGACTGCCCGAGTTGCCTGACATGACACCGGTCGCGACGGTGCCGAAGCCTGCTGTCGTGCCACCAAAACAGTTTGAAGCCTACACGCCTCCAGACCCGGCCATGCGCTTCGCTATTGTTCGTAATGCCAGCCCGAGTTGCGAGCCGCTTTGTCCTGAATGGATATCGGCATCAGGCACGATCATGGCAAATTCGCCATCGAAACTGCGCAAGGTTCTCAAGCAGCTGCGCGGCAGAAAACTGCCCATCGTGATTGATTCGAACGGCGGTGACTTGGACGCTGCGATGGCAATGGGCCGAATCATTAGAAAGAACAAGTTGAATGTTTCGGTTGGAAGCACCAGCTTCACGCCGTGTCACCCGGACCAGAAGGGCTGCAAATCACCCTACCAGGACGGTGCCTTTGCCGGTTACTCCTATCCGGGGTTTGCTAATTGCCTATCTGCGTGTCCCTTCATACTTGCAGCGGGGACGAAGAGGTCGGTCAGCCTGTGGTCACAGGTCGGTATCCATCAGATTACGACGACCGTCACGACAATCATGACGAAGTACGAGACGACCTATCGTATGGTGAAAGGCAAGCGAAAAACCGTCAATACGAGGGTGCTCAATCGCAAGGCCACCGGCAGCTACACCACGACCAAGTTGAGCAAGTCGCAGCGTAGGCAAATCGACAGCTATTTCTCGCAGATGGGAGTCAATAAAACTCTGGTGGAGCGGATGCTGGCCGTTCCCGCGACCGATATTGTGATTCTGGCGGCAGATGAACTCGAGAGATACGGATTGGCCACGGAGCGTGGCGATCTTGCCGCAATCGGTAACTGCGGACAGCCTTCCCCTTTCGAAAATTGTGTTCGGACCCAGCTTAAGAAGGTACAATAGGGGCGCATGCGGGCATTAGCTCCGCCAGAACGATCGCGAGCGTTGTAATTCCTGCAAAAGCAATGCCGATAGGGCTTGAAATAGTAGCGGCTTTGTGGAATGTACGCCCCGAACGTAGGGGAGTAGCTCAGTTGGTAGAGCGGCGGTCTCCAAAACCGTAGGTCGCAGGTTCGAACCCTGTCTCCCCTGCCAACGCATAGTCTGCCGGTACACGATTGGATGGTGTGCTGTGCAGATGTTTGGAAAGAAACGAATCCGGGGCCTTGTGTTTTTCCGGAATCGGTTCTATGTAACATCAACAGACACGCGGTGCGTGGAGCTGAACGGTCAGCTTTACGGGCCGTAATGGTGTGGACAGATGGTGTTGTGACAATTGCAACACAGCATGTTTACAGCAACATGACACGCACGAGCGGTAAATGGCATCCAAAACGAATCCAATAACTTTTTTTCAGCAAGTGCGCGCTGAAACCGCAAAGGTCACATGGCCTTCGCGTCGCGAAACGCTCATTTCCACCGCAATGGTGATGGTGATGGCGTTTTTTGCTGCGATCTTTTTTTTCGCAGCTGATCAGTTGATGGCGTACGGGATCGATCTCGTTCTCGGTCTTGGTCGTTAACGCAGGCTGACAAGAAAATCGGGATTGGGAATCAATAATGACCGCGCGCTGGTATATCGTTCACGCCTATTCGAATTTTGAGAAGAAGGTCGCGGAGTCGATCGAAGAAAAGGCAAGACAGAAGGGTCTGTCTCACCTTTTCGAGAAGATCCTCGTGCCGACCGAGAAGGTCGTCGAAGTGCGTCGCGGCCGCAAGGTCGATGCAGAGCGCAAGTTCTTCCCGGGTTATGTCCTGGTTCGCGCTGATCTGACGGATGATGCGTATCATCTGATCAAGAACACACCGAAGGTGACCGGCTTTCTTGGTTCGGACAACAAGCCGATTGCCATCTCGGACAAGGAAGCTGATCGCATCCTGACCCAGGTCCAGGAAGGTGTAGAGCGTCCGAAGGCCTCGATCTCGTTCGAGATCGGCGAGAGTGTTCGCGTTGCCGATGGACCGTTCGCTTCGTTTAACGGCACCGTTCAGGAAGTCGACGAAGAGCGTTCGCGCCTCAAAGTGGAAGTTTCGATTTTCGGCCGCGCTACGCCGGTCGATCTGGAATTTGGTCAGGTCGAAAAAGTCTGATCATTTGGCAGCTCCCTGAGCCGCCTTTGCCGCGTCTGCGGCAAGCGTGGTGGGAGGCGAGGCGGTCTTAGCCGGACCATCAAGCCGCACCACCAAACTGCAACCGCCGGTTCGCCCGGTACAATGAAAAGCCGCCGGATTTCCGGCACGGTGTAAAAAGGCAGAAGTTATGGCTAAGAAAGTAGCAGGCCAGCTCAAGCTGCAGGTTTCGGCAGGATCGGCAACGCCATCCCCGCCGATCGGACCGGCACTTGGTCAGCGTGGCATCAACATCATGGAATTCTGCAAGGCCTTCAATGCGGCTACGCAGGAACTGGAAAAGGGTTCGCCCATTCCGGTCGTTATTACCTATTATCAGGACAAGTCCTTCACCTTTGCGATGAAGACGCCGCCGGTGTCTTACTTCCTCAAGAAGGCTGCCAACCTGAAGTCCGGCTCGAAGGAGCCAGGCAAGGTCGTTGCCGGCAAGATCTCGCGTGACAAGGTCCGTGAAATCGCTGAAGCAAAGATGAAAGACCTGAATGCAGCGGACGTTGAAGCCGCCATGCGCATGGTCGAAGGTTCTGCCCGTTCGATGGGCCTGGAAGTGGTGGGCTAAGACGATGGCAAAACTTTCAAAGCGTGTAGCGAAGGTTCGTGAAGGCGTTGACCGTAACAAGCTCTATGACCTGACCTCGGCTATTGCCATGGTCAAGGAGCGTGCGGTTGCCAAGTTCGACGAGACAATCGAAGTTGCAATGAATCTCGGCGTTGATCCTCGCCATGCGGACCAGATGGTGCGCGGCGTGGTCAATCTGCCGAACGGTACCGGCCGTACAGTTCGGGTCGCCGTATTCGCTCGTGGTCCGAAGGCTGATGAAGCCAAGGCTGCCGGTGCAGATATCGTCGGTGCGGAAGACCTGTTCGAGATCGTCAATGGCGGCAAGATCGATTTCGATCGCTGCATTGCAACCCCGGACATGATGCCTCTCGTTGGCCGTCTCGGTAAGGTTCTCGGACCTCGCGGCATGATGCCGAACCCGAAGGTTGGTACGGTTACGGCTGACGTCACTGCCGCCGTCAAGGCTTCCAAAGGCGGTGCTGTCGAGTTCCGCGTCGAGAAGGCCGGTATTGTTCACGCTGGCGTTGGCAAGGCATCGTTCGATGCCAAGGCGCTGGAAGAGAACATCAAGGCATTCGCCGATGCAGTCACCAAGGCAAAGCCAACTGGCGCCAAGGGTGAATACGTCAAGCGCGTCGCGATTTCTTCGACGATGGGCGCTGGCGTCAAGATCGATCCGTCAACTGTACGTTCTGCGTAAGTTGATTGAGGTCTCAAACCTAACTGTTTGAGATCAAAAGAATTCCAGGCCCTTCGGGGCCTGGATAACCGGATGAAAGTCCGGTTATCCTGTCCGAGATTGCGGGTGGTTCGCCTTAATATCGCAAGAACCCGCATGAGACGTGGAACAACCAGGTTTTAAGGGCATCGCCCGATGAACAAGGTTCGAACCGTAGTTGCCTTTCGCGTTAGCCGGTTTCGGCGAAGCAAGGGGGACAGGATCCTCAAGTGCTGTGTGGTTCCGGTTTTCGAATTGGCCCCTTGCAGCAAAAGGCAACCCGGCAGGAGCGCAATCATGCGTTTCTGTCAAATGGAGAGAGACAGTGGAAAAAGCGGAAAAGCGCGAATTCGTCGCGTGGCTGAATGGGGTCTTCAAGGACTCTGGTTCAGTTGTCGTGGCCCACTATACCGGTCTCACCGTTGCGCAGCTGAGCGACCTTCGCTCCAAGATGCGTGATGCTGGTGGCACCGTTAAAGTCGCGAAGAACCGCCTTGCCAAGATCGCTCTTCAGGGCACGGATTCGGAAGGCATCGCTGACCTGTTCACAGGTCAGACACTCGTTGCTTATTCCAACGATCCGATTACGGCACCAAAGATCGCCATCGAATTTGCCAAGGGTAACGAAAAGCTCGTCATCCTCGGTGGCTCGATGGGAGCAACAACTCTCGACCCGGAAGGTGTAAAGGCTCTGGCCGCACTTCCATCACTCGACGAGTTGCGCGCAAAGCTGGTTGGTATGATCCAGACACCGGCTACCCGCATCGCTCAGATCGTCAACGCACCGGCAGGTCAGCTTGCCCGCGTTTTCGGCGCCTATGCCCGGAAGGACGAAGCGGCATAAGGCCGTTCTCGCTGTCACAATATATCGAACCTTGTAAAGGAATATCAAAATGACTGATCTCGCAAAGATCGTAGACGACCTGTCCAACCTGACCGTTCTCGAAGCTGCTGAACTTTCGAAGCTTCTTGAAGAGAAGTGGGGCGTTTCTGCCGCTGCTCCGGTTGCTGTTGCTGCTGCCGCTGGCGGTGGTGCAGCTGTTGCCGCAGTTGAAGAAAAGACTGAATTCGACGTCGTTCTGACCGAAGCCGGCGCTAACAAGATCAACGTGATCAAGGAAGTCCGCGCAATCACCGGTCTTGGCCTCAAGGAAGCCAAGGACCTCGTTGAAGCCGCTCCTAAGGCTGTCAAGGAAGGCGCTGCTAAGGACGAAGCTGACAAGATCAAGGCACAGCTCGAAGCTGCTGGCGCCAAGGTCGAACTCAAGTAAGTCTTGCGTTATTGGCGGGCAGGGCGACCTGTCCGCCAACTCTTCCCCTTCGGGGGTTCCGGTACTGAACCCTTTTCCTGACGGCAATCTGGATGCTTTCAGGAAACGGGTTTTGTCCCGTTCACGGGGCCGCACACGCGGTTTTAAGAAACAGGCCAGTTTCTGGCATAAAGACGAGGAGCGACGATGGCTCAGACCCATTCTTTCAATGGTCGTAGGCGCGTACGCAAGTTTTTCGGTAAGATTCCGGAAGTCGCAGAGATGCCGAACCTCATCGAGGTTCAGAAAGCTTCCTACGATCAGTTTCTGATGGTGGAAGAGCCCAAGGGCGGGCGATTGGATGAAGGTCTGCAGGCTGTCTTCAAGTCTGTATTCCCAATTTCGGATTTCTCGGGTGCTTCCATGCTTGAATTCGTCAAGTACGAATTCGAAGCTCCAAAATTCGACGTTGACGAATGCCGTCAGCGCGATCTGACCTATGCCGCGCCACTCAAGGTGACGCTGCGCCTCATCGTGTTCGATATCGATGAGGATACAGGCGCGAAGTCGATCAAGGACATCAAGGAACAGGACGTTTACATGGGCGACATGCCGCTCATGACCGATAACGGCACGTTCATTGTCAACGGCACCGAGCGCGTGATCGTATCGCAGATGCACCGTTCGCCGGGCGTATTCTTCGATCACGACAAGGGCAAGACGCATTCGTCCGGCAAGCTGCTATTTGCGGCGCGCGTCATCCCCTATCGCGGTTCCTGGCTCGATATCGAATTCGACGCCAAGGACGTTGTCTATGCGCGTATCGATCGCCGCCGCAAGATTCCGGCGACGTCGCTCTTGATGGCGCTTGGCATGGATTCGGAAGAAATCCTGTCAACCTTTTATAATTCCATAACTTTCAGCCGTGACGGCGATAGCTGGCGGATCCCTTATTCCGTTGAGCGCTTCAAGGGTTTCAAGGCCACTTCCGACGTGATCGATGCCGATACGGGCGAAGTCGTTCTCGAATCCGGCAAGAAGCTGACGGCACGCAGCGCCAAGCAGCTTGCTGAGAAGGGCCTGAAGTTCATCAAGGCAACGGAAGACGATCTGTTCGGCTCGTACCTTGCTGAAGATATCGTCAACTTTGAAACCGGCGAAGTCTATCTCGAAGCCGGTGACGAACTTGACGAGAAGACGCTCAAGGTTCTCCTGGATACCGGCACGGAAGAGATCAACGTCCTCGATATCGACCACGTCAATATCGGACCGTATATCCGCAACACGCTTGCCGTGGACAAGAACGAAAGCCGTCAGGACGCGCTGTTCGACATCTACCGCGTCATGCGTCCGGGCGAACCGCCAACGATCGACTCGGCCGAGGCCATGTTCAAGTCGCTGTTCTTCGATTCAGAGCGCTATGATCTCTCGGCGGTTGGCCGCGTGAAGATGAACATGCGCCTTGATCTGGATGCGGAAGACACTGTTCGTATCCTGCGCAAGGAAGACATCCTGGCCGTGGTCAAGATGCTGGTCGACCTGCGCGATGGTCGCGGTGAAATCGACGACATCGACAATCTCGGCAACCGCCGTGTTCGTTCGGTCGGCGAGTTGATGGAAAACCAGTACCGTGTTGGTCTGCTCCGCATGGAGCGCGCCATCAAGGAACGTATGTCGTCCATCGAAATCGACACCGTGATGCCGCAGGACCTGATCAATGCGAAGCCGGCAGCCGCTGCCGTTCGCGAGTTCTTCGGTTCCTCGCAGCTGTCTCAGTTCATGGATCAGACCAATCCGCTGTCCGAGATCACGCACAAGCGTCGTCTTTCGGCACTTGGACCTGGCGGTCTGACCCGCGAGCGTGCCGGCTTCGAAGTCCGCGACGTTCATCCGACGCATTACGGCCGTATCTGCCCGATTGAAACGCCGGAAGGCCCGAACATCGGTCTGATCAACTCGCTCGCAACCTTCGCCCGTGTCAACAAGTACGGCTTCATCGAAAGCCCGTACCGCAAGATCGTCGACGGCAGGGTGACGGACGAGGTCGTCTATCTGTCGGCAATGGAAGAAGCCAAGTATCACGTGGCGCAGGCCAATGTGGAACTCGACGCTTCCGGCGCGTTCACGGACGAGTTCGTTGTTTGCCGTCATGCGGGTGAAGTTCTGATGGCGCCACGCGAAAACGTGGACCTGATGGACGTTTCGCCTAAGCAGCTCGTCTCGGTTGCCGCAGCGCTCATTCCGTTCCTGGAAAACGACGACGCCAACCGCGCTCTCATGGGCTCGAACATGCAGCGTCAGGCCGTTCCTCTGGTTCGTGCCGAAGCGCCGTTCGTCGGAACTGGTATGGAACCGGTCGTTGCCCGCGACTCCGGTGCCGCTATCGGTGCACGCCGTACTGGTATCGTCGATCAGGTCGACGCGACCCGTATCGTTATCCGTGCAACGGAAGACCTCGTACCGGGCAAGTCTGGCGTTGATATCTATCGCCTGATGAAGTTCCAGCGTTCGAACCAGAACACCTGCATCAATCAGCGTCCGCTGGTTCGTGTCGGCGACCGGATCGAAAAGGGTGACATCATTGCTGACGGTCCGTCGACGGATCTGGGCGATCTGGCACTTGGCCGTAACGTGCTCGTCGCGTTCATGCCGTGGAATGGCTACAACTACGAAGACTCCATCCTGCTCTCCGAGAAGATTGTTTCGGATGACGTCTTCACCTCGATCCATATCGAGGAGTTCGAAGTCATGGCTCGTGACACGAAGCTCGGACCGGAAGAAATCACGCGCGACATTCCGAACGTTTCGGAAGAAGCGCTGAAGAACCTGGACGAAGCCGGTATTGTCTACATCGGTGCGGAAGTGCAGCCGGGCGATATTCTCGTCGGCAAGATCACACCGAAGGGCGAAAGCCCGATGACGCCGGAAGAGAAGCTTCTGCGTGCCATCTTCGGTGAAAAGGCTTCGGACGTTCGTGATACCTCGATGCGTATGCCGCCCGGGACCTATGGTACGGTTGTGGAAGTTCGCGTTTTCAATCGCCACGGCGTTGAAAAGGACGAGCGCGCCATGGCTATCGAACGCGAGGAAATCGAGCGTTTGGCCAAGGACCGCGACGACGAACAGGCTATTCTCGACCGTAACGTCTATGGCCGTCTGGCTGACGTTCTTACGGGCAAGGCCGCTGTTGCCGGACCGAAGGCCTTCAAGAAGGGCACCGTTGTCACGCAGGACGTCATGCGTGAATTCCCGCGTTCGCAGTGGTGGCAGTTTGCCGTCGAGGACGAGAAGATCCAGGGCGAAATCGAAGCTCTGCGTAACCAGTACGATGACTCCAAGAAATTGCTCGAGCAGCGCTTCATGGACAAGGTCGAGAAGGTCCAGCGCGGTGACGAGATGCCTCCAGGCGTCATGAAGATGGTCAAGGTCTTTGTCGCTGTGAAGCGCAAGATCCAGCCAGGCGACAAGATGGCTGGCCGTCACGGCAACAAGGGCGTTGTTTCGCGTATCGCCGCTGTTGAGGATATGCCGTTCCTTGAAGACGGAACACATGTCGACATCGTGCTCAATCCGCTTGGTGTGCCAAGCCGCATGAACGTCGGACAGATCCTCGAAACGCATCTGGGCTGGGCCTGCGCCGGCATGGGCAGGAAGATCGGGGAACTGATCGAAGCCTACAAGGCACAGGGCGACATTGCGCCGCTGAGAATGACGATTGAATCGATCATTCCGGACAACGATCGCAATGAGCCGGTTCGCAATTACGACGATGAGAGCATCGTGCGTCTTGGCGAACAGATGAAGCGCGGTGTGTCGATTGCAACGCCGGTGTTTGACGGTGCGCATGAACCGGACATCAATGTGATGCTGGAACAGGCGGGCTTGAAATCCTCAGGTCAGTCGACGCTTTACGACGGACGTACGGGTGAAACTTTCGATCGTCAGGTGACTGTAGGTTACATCTACATGCTGAAGCTGCACCACCTGGTCGACGACAAGATCCATGCCCGTTCAATCGGACCATACTCGCTGGTTACGCAGCAGCCTCTGGGCGGTAAGGCCCAGTTCGGCGGTCAGCGCTTCGGTGAAATGGAGGTCTGGGCCCTGGAAGCATATGGTGCGGCTTACACGCTGCAGGAAATGCTTACGGTCAAGTCCGACGACGTCGCAGGTCGTACAAAGGTTTACGAAGCAATCGTCCGTGGCGACGATACTTTCGAAGCCGGCATTCCAGAGAGCTTCAACGTTCTCGTCAAGGAAATGCGCTCGCTCGGCCTCAATGTCGAGCTGGACGATACGCGTAGCCAAGAACAGCAACAGCAGGCATTGCCTGACGCTGCAGAGTAAAAAGGGAAGGGTGCGCAGTCATGCTCGCGCACCCGACCAGTTTTTCGGGCCGCTGAGGAAGCGGCATTTGATCTAGATGGACCCGCGGCGGCGGATATCCATCGCAAGTAGAGGGCACTTTCTGCCCCATGGAGAAACGGCATGAACCAAGAGGTCATGAATCTTTTCAATCCTCAGGTGCCTGTGCAGGCATTCGATTCCATCCGGATATCGATCGCCAGCCCTGAGAAGATTCTGTCCTGGTCATACGGTGAGATCAAGAAGCCGGAGACGATCAACTACCGCACCTTCAAGCCGGAGCGGGATGGTCTCTTCTGTGCTCGGATCTTCGGGCCGATCAAGGACTACGAATGCTTGTGCGGGAAGTACAAGCGCATGAAATACAAGGGCATCATCTGCGAAAAGTGCGGTGTGGAAGTCACACTGTCACGCGTTCGCCGTGAGCGTATGGGCCATATAGAACTCGCAGCTCCGGTTGCGCACATCTGGTTCCTGAAGTCCCTGCCAAGCCGTATCGGCACTTTGCTCGACATGACCCTCAAGGGCATCGAGCGCGTTCTCTATTTCGAGAACTACATCGTGACCGAGCCCGGCCTGACTGCCCTGAAGGAGCACCAGCTCCTTTCGGAAGAAGAGTATATGATTGCGGTCGATGAGTATGGTGAAGACGCCTTCACCGCACTGATCGGCGCCGAAGCCATCCATGAGCTTCTGGCTTCGATGGATCTGGAGAAGATCGCCGGCGACCTGCGTGCAGAACTTGCCGAGACGACTTCGGATCTGAAGCAGAAGAAGCTGATGAAGCGTCTGAAGATCGTCGAAAACTTCCTGGAATCGGGCAACCGTCCGGAATGGATGATCATGAAGATCGTTCCGGTCATTCCGCCGGACCTGCGCCCGCTGGTTCCGCTGGATGGCGGCCGTTTCGCGACGTCCGATCTCAACGATCTCTATCGCCGCGTGATCAACCGCAACAACCGTCTGAAGCGCCTTATCGAACTGCGCGCGCCTGGCATCATCATCCGCAACGAGAAGCGCATGCTTCAGGAATCGGTTGATGCGTTGTTCGACAACGGCCGTCGTGGCCGCGTTATCACGGGTGCCAACAAGCGTCCGCTCAAGTCGCTGTCCGATATGCTCAAGGGCAAGCAGGGCCGCTTCCGTCAGAACTTGCTCGGCAAGCGCGTCGATTATTCCGGCCGTTCGGTCATCGTGACCGGTCCGGAACTGAAGCTGCATCAGTGCGGTCTGCCGAAGAAGATGGCGCTCGAACTGTTCAAGCCGTTCATCTATGCCCGCCTTGACGCCAAGGGTTATTCCTCGACCGTCAAGCAGGCCAAGAAGCTGGTTGAAAAGGAAAAGCCAGAAGTCTGGGACATCCTCGATGAGGTCATCCGCGAGCATCCGGTTCTCCTTAACCGCGCGCCGACGTTGCACCGTCTTGGTATCCAGGCATTCGAACCCACCCTGATCGAAGGCAAGGCAATCCAGCTGCATCCGCTCGTCTGTACCGCTTTCAATGCGGACTTTGACGGCGACCAGATGGCTGTTCACGTTCCGCTTTCCCTGGAAGCGCAGCTTGAAGCCCGCGTTCTGATGATGTCGACGAACAATATCCTGCATCCCGCAAACGGTCTGCCGGTTATCGTTCCGTCGCAGGATATGGTTCTCGGCCTTTACTATCTGTCGATCGTTGCTGCCAAGGAGCCGGGCGAGGGCATGGCCTTTGCCGACATGGGTGAATTGCACCACGCCATCGGCAGCGGTGCGGTTACCCTGCATACAAAGATCAAGGGCCGCTTCAAGAGCATCGATGCCGACGGCAAGCCGACGTCGAAGATCTTCGAGACGACGCCTGGTCGCATGATCATCGGTGAGCTTCTGCCGAAGCATCACAATGTGCCTTTCGACATCTGCAATCAGGAAATGACCAAGAAGAACATCTCCAAGATGATCGACACGGTCTATCGCCATTGCGGACAGAAAGAGACAGTCATTTTCTGCGATCGCATCATGCAGCTCGGCTTCAGCCATGCCTGCCGCGCCGGTATTTCCTTCGGCAAGGACGACATGGTCATTCCGGAGACCAAGGCGAAGCTCGTTGCGGAAACGGAAGCTTTGGCGACCGAATACGAGCAGCAGTACAATGACGGCCTGATCACTCAGGGCGAAAAGTACAACAAGGTTGTCGACGCTTGGGGCAAGTGCACCGAGAAGGTCGCTGACGAGATGATGGCGCGCATTAAGGCCGTCGAGTTCGATCCTGTTACTGGCCGCCAGAAGCAGATGAACTCGATCTACATGATGTCGCACTCGGGTGCTCGTGGTTCGCCGAACCAGATGCGTCAGCTGGGCGGTATGCGCGGTCTGATGGCCAAGCCTTCGGGCGAAATCATCGAAACGCCGATCATTTCGAATTTCAAGGAAGGTCTGACCGTGAACGAGTACTTCAACTCGACCCACGGTGCCCGTAAGGGTCTCGCCGACACCGCCTTGAAGACCGCTAACTCCGGTTATCTGACGCGTCGTCTCGTCGACGTCGCACAGGATTGCATTGTCATCTCGGTGGATTGCGGCACGACAACGGGCCTCACCATGCAGCCGATCGTTGATGCCGGTCAGGTCGTTGCGACCCTCGGCCAGCGTGTTCTCGGCCGTACGGCTCTCGAAGACATCCTGCATCCGGTTTCGGGTGACGTCATTGTCACCGGTGGCCACATCATCGACGAGTTCGATGTCGATGCCATTGAAAAGGCTGGCGTTCAGTCGATTCGCATCCGTTCGGCTCTCACCTGTGAGACCCGCGGCGGCATCTGCGCCAAGTGCTACGGCCGCGATCTGGCCCGTGGTACCCCGGTCAACCAGGGTGAAGCTGTCGGCGTTATCGCTGCTCAGTCGATCGGTGAGCCGGGCACGCAGCTGACGATGCGTACGTTCCACCTTGGTGGTACGGCGCAGGTGGTCGACCAGTCGTTCCTCGAAGCCAGCTATGAAGGCACGGTGCAGATCCGCAACCGCAACGTGGTGCGCAACTCTGACGGCCATCTGGTCGTCATGGGCCGCAACATGGCCGTTGTCATCCTCGATGCAACCGGCAAGGAACGCGCGACACACCGCGTCACCTACGGCTCGCGCATCTATGTCGATGATGGCGACAATGTTAAACGCGGCCAGCGCATTGCCGAGTGGGACCCATATACCCGCCCGGTCATGACGGAAGTCGAAGGTCATGTCGAATTCGAAGACATGGTCGATGGTCTTTCGGTCACGGAAACGACGGACGAATCCACCGGTATCACCAAACGCGTGGTCATCGATTGGCGTTCAACCCCTCGCGGTTCGGATCTGAAGCCGGCGATCGTCGTCAAGGACAAGAACGGCAAGGTTCTGAAACTGGCAAAGGGCGGCGATGCTCGCTTCCAGCTGTCGGTGGAATCGATCTTGTCGGTCGAGCCTGGTTCACATGTGAAGGCGGGTGACGTTCTTGCCCGTATTCCGATGGAAAGCGCCAAGACCAAGGACATCACCGGTGGTCTGCCGCGCGTTGCGGAACTGTTCGAAGCTCGTCGTCCGAAAGACCACGCTATCATCGCTGAAATCGATGGTACCGTTCGTTTCGGCCGCGATTACAAGAACAAGCGCCGCATCGTCATCGAACCGAACGACGACACGGTCGAGCCTGTTGAGTATCTGATCCCCAAGGGCAAGCCTTTCCATCTTCAGGACGGCGACGCCATCGAAAAGGGCGATTACATCCTCGATGGCAACCCGGCACCGCACGACATCCTGGCGATCAAGGGCGTGGAGGCTCTCGCTTCCTACCTCGTGAACGAGATCCAGGAAGTCTATCGTCTGCAGGGCGTTCTGATCAACGACAAGCACATTGAAGTGATTGTCCGCCAGATGCTGCAGAAGGTCGAGATCACCGAGTCCGGTGACACCGGGTTCATCCCTGGCGATCATGTCGACCGGATCGAGCTGGACGAAATTAACGAGCGTCTCGAAGAGGATGGCAAGAAGCCAGGCTACGGCACACCCGTGCTGCTCGGCATCACCAAGGCCTCGCTGCAGACGCCGTCGTTCATCTCGGCTGCATCGTTCCAGGAAACAACGCGCGTCCTTACGGAAGCCGCTGTTGCCGGCAAGATGGATGCTCTGCAGGGTCTGAAGGAGAACGTCATCGTTGGACGTCTGATCCCGGCAGGTACCGGCGGCACGGTCAAGCAGATCCGCCGCATTGCCGGAGCTCGCGACGAGCTGATCATCGACGAGCGCCGCAAGGAGTCGGGTGCTACAGCCGCAAAGGCTGGGCCGATGCTGACGGACATGACAGGTCAGCCGGCCGAATAAGCCGGTCGCCAGGACCAAACCAAAGGGCCGCCCCCGAGCAATCAGGGGCGGCCTTTTCGTTTCATGGTTCAACCCGGGGCACCTAAATTGCCATTCCAGATGGAGAATCCTGTACCGAATTCGCCAATTCGTGTGTGGTATTCGCCGGTTCTTGTATCAATATTGTATGAAGGCGTACGAAACGCACGCGGATTTGCCGGAATGGTGTCCGCTGCGTTGACGGATGACTATTCGTTGAACTCGATGAGCGCAGCCTGGCCGGTGAGGGCGTTCTTGTAGGCAGAGAGATGCGGCTCTTCTTCCGGCTCTTCGGTCAGGGTCCCGATCTCGAGAAGCTCCGCTTCGTCGTAGCCTTCATTGGCGAGGATCTGCAAAGCGATGTTGACGAGATTGTCGGTATCGTCGCTCATCAGCAGCAGGTGAACCTGGCGCGGCTCGTCGTCCTTGTCCTTCCAGACGTCGGCGACAATCAGATGAACTGGCTTTGGCTCAAGTGGTGCTGATGACATGGACTGATTCCCGATGTGAAGATCCGAAGTGTCGCGGGGCGTTGCCGAGGCGAGTTGTTCCGGCATTACGACCTTATGCAGTGTCCAGTCCAGCGACGCCACTCACGAAAGCGGAATACTCGGGCGATTTCAACAGATCAGCATGGGTGCCGAAAAGTACGCTGGATGGACCGAATATATGGAGAACGAGATTGTCCGGCGCAATGAGCGCCAGGACGAGGGTGACGCCGGTCTCGGGCGATCCCCCAGCAGCCAATCGATCAATCGCCAATGCGAACAGAATTGGCGTAGCGGACATCGCCGCACTGACTATGGTGATTGTTGCAATGAGCAACAGGAGAAACAAAAACTGCTGCCTGCGGTGCATACAACTGGGTGCACCGCCTTGCTTTTTTGTCCGCCATTTCAATCTTGAAATGAAACGAATGGATGCCGTTGGGCGAGGCTATCAATGCAATTCAATATCCAGCCTTTCGCCAGAGTTATTGGCGACGATGATAATATGCCATTCATAGGCACGCCGTCTGGCGTAACACGATTCCAGAGCACGTCCATGGTTGATGCGCTCGATTGTTGGGGCGGCCTTTGCGTTTGACCGCAATGCCGTTCAGCTGATGCTATGTAGGGGTAGTGCTTCCGTTTAATTGGTAGCCGAGTCGACTCACTGCGACTTTCGAGTCGATGGTGCGGTAAATCCCTGTGCAAGATTTGAAATTTTGCTTGAATTCGTGCCTTCCCCGCGAAACTATCTTTCATTCAGGCCGCAATGCGCCTTTAAACGCTGCAATCCTTAATAATATTTAGGGTTCAGGCTTGACGAGAGCCCGGCGACACAGTATCAGCAGCCCATCTGAGCCGATGTGAGATTGGCCCTTTCGGAGCGACGCGCTCTGGAGTTCATCTCAAACAGGGTTCGTTTTACGATCGAAATGCAATTTGCCGCTCGCATGAAGCCAATAGGGCTTCCTCTGCTTTTATTCGGGCAAGCCACCTCGCGGTGGTTTTTTTGCCCGAATTCGTGCATGAGCATGGCGCTGAAACGGCCCTGACGGGCGAAGATACGAGATTTGTGCTGAAGCGCTTGCGCTTCGACCGCATTGTTGAAAGAGGGAAGGTTGAATGCCTACCGTAAACCAGCTGATCCGCAAGCCGCGCACTGCGCCGGTAAAGCGCAATAAAGTACCTGCTCTGCAGGAAAACCCGCAGAAGCGCGGCGTTTGCACTCGCGTCTATACGACGACCCCGAAGAAGCCGAACTCGGCTCTGCGTAAGGTCGCCAAGGTGCGTCTGACGAACGGATTTGAAGTCATCGGATATATTCCGGGTGAGGGGCATAACCTTCAGGAGCACTCTGTCGTGATGATCCGCGGCGGCCGTGTAAAGGATTTGCCGGGTGTTCGTTACCACATCATCCGTGGTGTTCTGGATACCCAGGGCGTCAAGAACCGCAAGCAGCGCCGTTCGAAGTACGGTGCGAAGCGTCCGAAGTAAGATTTATCCGGTGCTGAGTCATTGAATGGCCAGCCCGACGAAGCGAAGAGACAGAGAATATGTCCAGACGCCATAGTGCAGAAAAGCGTGAGATCAACCCGGATCCGAAATTCGGTGATCTTGTTCTGACCAAGTTCATGAATGCAGTCATGCATCATGGCAAGAAGTCGATTGCTGAGCGTATCGTGTACGGTGCGCTTGAGTCCGTTGAAGCCAAGAGCAAGCAGGAGCCGGTTGCCCTGTTCCACCAGGCTCTCGACAACGTAGCACCGCACGTCGAAGTGCGTTCGCGCCGCGTTGGTGGTGCAACGTACCAGGTTCCAGTCGACGTTCGTCCGGAGCGCCGTCAGGCTCTTGCCATCCGTTGGCTCATCAATGCAGCCCGTGGCCGCAACGAGACGACAATGATCGATCGCCTGTCCGGTGAACTCCTAGATGCAGCGAACAACCGTGGCTCGGCTGTGAAGAAGCGTGAAGACACGCATCGCATGGCAGAAGCCAACCGCGCATTCTCGCATTACCGCTGGTAATCGTCGAAACCCTATTCTTGAAGGCATCCTATCATGGCCCGCGAATATAAAATCGAAGACTACCGTAATTTCGGTATCATGGCGCACATCGACGCCGGCAAGACCACGACCACCGAGCGTATCCTTTACTACACCGGTAAGTCGCACAAGATCGGTGAAGTCCACGACGGCGCCGCTACCATGGACTGGATGGAGCAGGAGCAGGAGCGTGGCATCACGATCACTTCCGCTGCGACCACCACGTTCTGGAAGGGCCGTGACGGCAAGATGCGCCGTTTCAACATCATCGATACGCCTGGCCACGTCGACTTCACGATTGAAGTAGAGCGTTCGCTGCGCGTTCTCGACGGTGCAATTGCACTGCTCGATGCCAATGCCGGTGTTGAGCCGCAGACTGAAACCGTCTGGCGTCAGGCTGAGAAGTATCATGTCCCGCGCATGATCTTCGTCAACAAGATGGACAAGACCGGCGCTGATTTCTATCGCTGCGTCGACATGGTCAAGTCCCGTCTCGGTGCCAAGGCGCTCGTCATGCAGCTGCCGATCGGTGCTGAGAACGAATTCAAGGGCGTTATCGACCTGATCGAGATGAAGGCCTTGGTCTGGCGCGACGAACAGCTCGGCGCCCAGTGGGATGTCGTTGAGATCCCCGCTGACCTGAAGGACCGTGCCGAAGAGTTCCGTGAAAAGCTGATCGAGACCGCTGTTGAGGTCGAGGAAGCTGCCATGGAAGCCTATCTCGAAGGCAACATGCCCGACAATGAGAAGCTGCGCCAGTTGATCCGTATCGGCACCTGCCGCGTGGAATTCCACCCAGTGTTCTGCGGCTCGGCCTTCAAGAACAAGGGCGTGCAGCCGCTTCTCGACGGTGTTGTTGAATACCTGCCTTCGCCGGTCGATGTTCCTGCGATCAAGGGTATTGATCCCAAGACCGATGCGGAAACAGTTCGCAAGTCTTCTGACGAAGAACCTTTGTCAATGCTTGCATTCAAGATCATGAACGATCCGTTTGTTGGTTCGCTGACATTCTGCCGCATCTATTCGGGCAAGCTGACCAAGGGCATCTCGCTCGACAACACGGTCAAGCTGAAGCGCGAACGTATCGGCCGCATGCTGCAGATGCATTCCAACTCACGTGAAGACATCGAAGAAGCATTTGCCGGTGACATCGTTGCCCTGGCAGGCCTCAAGGAAACCACAACGGGTGACACGCTCTGCGATCCGTTGAAGCCGGTTATCCTGGAACGCATGGTGTTCCCGGAGCCAGTTATCTCGATTGCGATCGAGCCGAAGACCAAGGCTGACCAGGAAAAGATGGGCCTCGCGCTTAATCGCCTTGCTGCTGAAGATCCTTCTTTCCGCGTCAAGTCGGATGAAGAATCCGGCCAGACGATCATTTCCGGCATGGGCGAGCTCCATCTCGACATTCTGGTTGACCGTATGCGCCGCGAGTTCAAGGTCGAGGCGAATGTCGGTAACCCGCAGGTTGCCTATCGTGAATCGATCACCCGCAAGGCTGAAATCGACTACACGCACAAGAAGCAGTCCGGTGGTTCGGGTCAGTTCGCCCGCATCAAGGTCATCTTCGAGCCGCATGACGGCGACGAGTTCATCTTCGAATCGAAGATTGTTGGCGGTGCCATTCCGAAGGAATACATCCCTGGCGTTGAAAAGGGTATCTTGAGCGTCATGGGTGCGGGTCCGCTCGCTGGCTTCCCGATGCTCGGCGTGAAAGCCACGCTGATCGACGGTGCCTACCACGATGTCGACTCCTCGGTTCTCGCCTTCGAAATCGCGGCTCGCGCTGCATTCCGCGAAGGTGCGCAGAAGGCCGGTGCCCAGCTGCTCGAGCCGATCATGAAGGTCGAGGTTGTAACCCCTGAAGATTACGTCGGTGACGTGATCGGCGATCTGAACTCACGTCGTGGTCAGATTTCGGGCACGGAAGCTCGTGGTATTGCGACTGTCGTCAATGCAAACGTGCCGCTGGCCAACATGTTTGGCTATGTGAGCAACCTGCGTTCGATGAGCCAGGGTCGTGCACAGTACACCATGCAGTTCGATCACTACGAACCTGTTCCGACAGCAGTCGCACAGGAAATTCAGAAGAAGTTTGCGTAACCATAAGGTTGCGCGTGACAGTTGAGTTGAGCCTGAGCAGGCGAACATAATAACGGAGAGCTCAGATGGCTAAGAGCAAGTTTGAACGTAACAAGCCGCACGTCAACATTGGCACGATTGGTCACGTTGACCATGGCAAGACGTCGTTGACGGCAGCGATTACGAAGTATTTTGGCGAGTACAAGGCGTACGACCAGATCGACGCGGCACCGGAAGAAAAGGCGCGCGGCATCACGATCTCGACGGCACACGTTGAGTATGAGACGCCAGCGCGTCACTATGCGCACGTCGATTGCCCCGGCCACGCCGACTATGTGAAGAACATGATCACCGGTGCAGCGCAGATGGACGGCGCGATCCTGGTTGTCTCGGCTGCCGACGGCCCGATGCCGCAGACCCGCGAGCACATCCTGCTTGCCCGTCAGGTTGGCGTTCCGGCGATCGTCGTGTTCCTGAATAAGGTTGACCAGGTTGACGATGCCGAGCTTCTCGAGCTGGTTGAATTGGAAGTGCGCGAGCTTCTGTCGAAGTACGATTTCCCGGGCGACGACATTCCGATCGTCAAGGGTTCGGCTTTGGCTGCGCTGGAAGATTCCAACAAGGAAATCGGCGAAGACGCTGTTCGTGCGCTGATGGCGGAAGTCGACAAGTACATTCCGACGCCAGAGCGTCCGATCGACCAGCCGTTCCTGATGCCGATCGAAGACGTATTCTCGATCTCCGGCCGTGGTACGGTTGTGACGGGCCGCGTTGAGCGCGGGATCGTCAAGGTTGGTGAAGAAGTCGAGATCATCGGCATCAAGCCGACGACGAAGACGACGGTGACCGGCGTTGAAATGTTCCGCAAGCTCTTGGACCAGGGCCAGGCTGGCGACAACATCGGTGCGCTGATCCGCGGCGTTGGCCGTGAAGACGTCGAGCGCGGCCAGATCCTTGCCAAGCCCGGTTCGGTCAAGCCGCACACCAAGTTCAAGGCAGAAGCCTATATCCTGACGAAGGATGAAGGTGGCCGTCACACGCCATTCTTCTCCAACTACCGTCCGCAGTTCTACTTCCGCACGACCGACGTGACGGGTGTTGTGACGCTGCCGGAAGGCACGGAAATGGTCATGCCCGGCGACAACATCGCAGTTGATGTGACGCTGATCGTGCCGATCGCGATGGAAGAGAAGCTGCGCTTCGCTATCCGTGAAGGTGGCCGCACCGTCGGTGCCGGCATCGTATCGTCGATCATTGAGTAAAATTAAGGTTTTATGCAGAGGCGCCTGTTATACGGCGTCTCCGCTAAACAAGGAAAAGATGAAATGAACGGTCAAAACATCCGCATTCGCCTCAAGGCGTTTGATCATCGGATCCTTGACGATTCGACGCGGGAAATCGTGTCGACTGCCAAGCGTACCGGTGCCAACGTGCGCGGACCGATCCCGCTTCCTACACGGATCGAGAAGTTCACTGTCAACCGGTCGCCGCACATCGACAAGAAGAGCCGCGAACAGTTCGAGATGCGCACACATAAGCGTCTTCTCGATATCGTAGACCCAACTCCGCAGACTGTAGACGCGCTGATGAAGCTCGATCTTTCCGCTGGTGTTGATGTCGAGATCAAGCTGTAAGGCTTGAGGACGGAAGGACGAACCGATGCGTTCAGGTGTAATTGCACAGAAGCTGGGCATGACTCGCGTCTACAACGACGCAGGTGAGCATGTGCCGGTGACAGTACTCCGGATGGAGAATTGTCAGGTTGTGGCTCAGCGTACAGTCGAGAAGAATGGCTACACTGCCGTTCAGCTCGGTGTTGGTCTGGCCAAGGTAAAGAATACAACGAAGGGCTTGCGCGGTCATTTCGCGACGGCTTCCGTTGAGCCAAAGGCGAAAGTGGCGGAATTCCGCGTCTCTGCCGACAATCTTCTTGATGTCGGTGTTGAGATCACTGCCGAACATTACGTTGCCGGCCAGAAGGTCGATGTGACTGGTACTTCAATCGGTAAGGGTTTTGCCGGTTCGATGAAGCGCCACAACTTCGGCGGTCACCGCGCTTCGCACGGTAACTCGGTTACCCACCGCGCTCACGGTTCGACCGGTCAGCGTCAGGATCCGGGTAAGGTGTTCAAGGGCAAGAAGATGGCCGGTCACATGGGTCAGACCCGTGTGACGACACAGAACATCGAAGTCGTTTCGACTGACCTCGATCGTGGCCTCATTCTGGTTCGTGGTGCAGTTCCTGGTTCCAAGGGTGCATGGATCCTCGTACGCGATGCCGTCAAGGTAGCGCTGCCGGACCATGCTCCCAAGCCAGCCGGTCTCCGCCAGGCAGCTAACGGTACAGCCGCTGTGTCTGATGCAGAAGTGGCGCAGACAACTGAGGGAGCCGAATAATGGACCTTTCGATTACAACACTTGAAGGCAAGGACGCCGGCAAGGTGAAACTCTCCGAGGAGATTTTCGGTCTTGAGCCGCGCGACGATATCCTTCAGCGCATGGTCCGTTACCAGCTTGCCCGCAAGCAGCAGGGAACGCACAAGGCAAAGGGCCGTTCGGAAATCGCACGCACCGGCGCCAAGATGTACAAGCAGAAGGGTACGGGCCGCGCCCGTCACCATTCGGCACGTGCACCGCAGTTCCGCGGCGGCGGCAAGGCTCATGGTCCGGTTGTTCACAGCCACGAGCATGACCTTCCGAAGAAGGTTCGTGCCCTTGCGCTTCGTCATGCCCTGTCGGCAAAGGTCAAGGCTTCCGACCTAATCATCATCGATGATCTGGCCGCTGCCGAAGCGAAGACGAAGATTCTTGTTTCGCAGTTCGCCAAGCTTGGCCTCGAAAATGCGCTTCTCATCGGCGGTGCCGAGATCGATGCGAATTTCCGTCGCGCTGCTTCGAACATCCCGAACATCGATGTTCTGCCGATCCAGGGCATCAATGTTTACGACATTCTGCGTCGTGGCAAGCTTGTGCTTTCCAAGGCAGCAGTTGAAGCTCTCGAGGAGCGTTTCAAATGACTGATCTTCGCCACTACGACGTGATCGTCAGCCCGGTCATTACGGAAAAGTCGACTCTGGTTTCTGAAAACAACCAGGTTGTCTTCAACGTAGCCAAGAAGGCAACGAAACCGGAAATCAAGGCCGCAGTCGAAGCGCTGTTCCGCGTGAAGGTTACGGCAGTCAATACAGCTGTGCGCAAAGGCAAGGTGAAGCGGTTCCGCGGCATCGTCGGGCGCCAGAGTGATGTCAAGAAAGCAGTCGTGACGCTCGCCGAAGGGCAGTCGATCGATGTTTCGACTGGTCTCTGAGGGGCCGTGGAGTAAAGACAATGGCACTCAAAAGTTATAATCCAACCACACCAAGCCAGCGTCAGCTGGTGATTGTGGACCGTTCGGAGCTTTACAAGGGCAAGCCTGTCAAGGCTCTGACCGAAGGTCTGACATCGAAGGGTGGTCGCAACAACTCCGGTCGCGTGACTGCACGCTACCAGGGTGGCGGACACAAGCGCACATACCGCTTCGTCGACTTCAAGCGTCGCAAGCACGATGTTGCTGCCAAGGTTGAACGCCTTGAATACGATCCGAACCGGACCGCATTCATTGCGCTCATCCGCTACGAAGATGGCGAACTGAGCTACATCCTGGCTCCGCAGCGTCTGGCCGTTGGCGACAGCGTCATTGCTGGCGCGCAGACAGACGTGAAGCCGGGCAATGCGATGCCATTGGCTTCGATCCCGGTCGGCACCATCATCCACAATGTGGAGATGAAGCCGGGCAAGGGCGGTCAGATCGCTCGCTCCGCCGGTACCTATGCGCAGCTCGTCGGCCGCGACCAGGGCATGGCAATCCTTCGCCTGAATTCAGGTGAACAGCGCCTCGTCCACGGTTCGTGCTTTGCCACGGTCGGTGCAGTATCCAACCCTGACCATGGCAATATCAGCCTTGGCAAGGCAGGTCGCAGCCGCTGGCTCGGCAAGCGCCCGCATGTTCGCGGCGTTGCCATGAACCCGGTTGATCACCCCCATGGTGGTGGTGAAGGCCGTACGTCAGGTGGACGTCATCCGGTTTCTCCGTGGGGCAAGCCCACGAAGGGCAAGAAGACGCGCTCCAACAAGTCGACGGACAAGTTCATCGCTCGTTCGCGTCATCAGCGCAAGAAGTAAGAGAGGTAGTCTGAAATGGCTCGTTCAGTTTGGAAAGGCCCGTTCATCGATGGCTATCTTCTCAAGAAGGCTGAGAAGGTACGTGAGGGCGGTCGCAGTGAAGTTATCAAGATCTGGAGCCGCCGCTCCACGATCCTGCCGCAGTTCGTCGGTCTGACCTTCGGGGTGTACAACGGTAACAAGCACGTTCCTGTTTCGGTCAACGAAGAGATGATCGGACACAAGTTTGGTGAATTCGCTCCGACGCGTACCTATTACGGGCACGGCGCGGACAAGAAGGCGAAGAGGAAATAACGATGGGCAAGGCTAAGGCTCCGCGCCAGCTTAAGGACAACGAGGCGAAAGCCGTTGCCCGCACGCTCCGCATCAGCCCTCAGAAGCTAAATCTGGTGGCTGCGATGATCCGTGGCAAGAAGGTCAACGCCGCTCTTGCCGACCTGGAATTTTCGCGCAAGCGGATTGCAGGCACGGTGAAAAAGACTCTCGAATCAGCTATCGCCAACGCAGAAAACAACCACGACCTGGATGTTGATGCTCTGGTTGTTGCTGAAGCCTACGTAGGCAAGTCAGTCGTGATGAAGCGTTTCCATGTTCGTGGCCGCGGTCGTGCAAGCCGGATCGAGAAGCCATTCTCGCATCTGACGATCGTTGTTCGCGAAGGTCAGGAAAAAGGGGAGGCCGCATAATGGGCCAGAAGATTAATCCGATTGGCTTCCGCCTCGGCATCAATCGGACCTGGGACTCGCGTTGGTACGCGAACACAGGTGAATACGGCAAGCTGCTGCATGAAGACCTGAAGATCCGCAAGTATCTGATGGACGAACTGAAGCAGGCCGCCATCTCCAAGGTGGTGATCGAGCGTCCGCACAAGAAGTGCCGCGTAACGATCCATGCTGCTCGTCCGGGTCTGATCATCGGCAAGAAGGGCGCCGATATCGAGAAGCTGCGTCGCAAGCTGTCAGAAATGACGAATGCCGATGCTGCACTCAATATCGTTGAAGTCCGCAAGCCGGAAACGGACGCGACCCTGGTTGCTCAGTCGATTGCTCAGCAGCTGGAACGCCGTGTTGCATTCCGCCGTGCCATGAAGCGCGCCGTTCAGTCGGCCATGCGTCTTGGTGCAGAAGGCATTCGTATCAATTGCTCGGGCCGTCTCGGCGGTGCGGAAATTGCGCGTATGGAATGGTACCGTGAAGGCCGCGTGCCTCTGCATACCCTTCGTGCCGATATCGATTACGGAACTGCTGAAGCACAAACCGCTTACGGCATTTGCGGCGTCAAGGTCTGGGTCTTCAAGGGCGAAATCCTTGAGCATGATCCAATGGCTTCCGAGCGTCGTGCTGTTGAAGGCGATAGCCATCAGGGTTCGAACCGTCGCCGCGAAAACGCTTAAAAAGCGTCTTTCCGGATCGTGAATTTTGGAGTAGAGAACAATGCTGCAGCCTAAGCGCACAAAGTTCCGCAAGCAGTTCAAGGGCCGTATCAGCGGCGCGTCGAAGGGCGGTACGGATCTTAATTTTGGTGCTTTCGGCCTGAAGGCCCTCGAGCCGAACCGCGTTACGGCGCGTGAGATCGAAGCCGCTCGCCGTGCAATTACCCGTCACATGAAACGTGCCGGTCGTGTGTGGATCCGGATTTTCCCGGATGTGCCGGTAACATCGAAGCCTACCGAAGTCCGTATGGGTAAAGGTAAGGGTTCGGTTGATTACTGGGCTTCCCGCGTCGCGCCAGGCCGCATCATGTTCGAGCTCGACGGCGTTTCGGAAGAAATCGCTCGTGAGGCGCTTCGCCTTGGAGCTGCGAAACTTTCGGTCAGGACGCGCTTTATTCAGCGCATCGCAGAATAAGGGGTGGATGTTATGAAATCCGCAGAAGTCCGGGCGATGAGCCTCGATCAGTTGAATGAAGAATTGGGTTCCCTGAAGAAAGAGCAGTTCAACCTGCGCTTCCAGAAGGCAACCGGCCAGTTGGAAAAAACCGCTCGCGTCCGGCAGATCCGCCGTGATATTGCGCGCATCAAGACTGTCGCCCGCCAAAAAGCGGTCGAGAGCAAGGCTTAAGGAAGAAAACCATGCCTAAACGCATTCTGCAGGGCGTTGTCGTGAGCGACAAAAACGACAAGACCGTTGTGGTCAAGGTCGAGCGGCGCTATTCGCATCCGCTCCTCCAGAAGACTGTGCGCCAGTCCAAGAAGTACAAGGCGCATGATGAGAATAACCAGTTCAAGGTCGGCGACGCCGTTTCCATCCAGGAATCGAAGCCGATTTCGAAAGACAAGCGTTGGGTTGTCGTTATAGACGCCCCGGCGAGTTAATAATCTGTAGGTAAGTACGCAGCAATCGCGAGGGGCAAGGAAAGCCCAGTCCGGTTGAACAAGAAGAAGGCGGCTAGTCATGATTCAGATGCAAACAAACCTCGACGTGGCGGATAATTCCGGCGCACGTCGTGTCATGTGCATCAAGGTGCTGGGCGGTTCGAAGCGGAAATATGCTTCGGTCGGCGACATCATTGTCGTTTCGATCAAGGAAGCAATTCCGCGCGGCCGTGTGAAAAAAGGTGACGTGATGAAGGCAGTGGTTGTTCGCACTGCCAAGGACATCCGTCGCGCGGACGGGAGCGTTATTCGTTTCGACAAGAACGCCGCCGTTTTGATCGACAATAAGAAAGAGCCTATCGGCACACGTATCTTCGGACCGGTTCCGCGCGAACTCCGCGCAAAGAGCCACATGAAGATCATCTCGCTGGCTCCAGAAGTTTTGTAAGGAGCTGACGATGCAGAAGATCCGTAAAGGCGACCGCGTTGTCGTTCTGGCTGGTAAGGACAAGGGCCGTACCGGCGAAGTAATCAAAGTTTTGCCGAAGGACGAGCAGGCGCTCGTTCGCGGCGTTAATGTTGTCAAGCGTCACCAGAAGCAGACACAGAATCAGGAAGCCGGCATCATTTCGAAAGAAGCGCCGCTCCATCTGTCGAACCTCGCGATCGCCGACCCCAAGGATGGCAAGCCGACCCGTGTTGGCTTCAAGGTCCTCGAAGACGGCAAGAAGGTACGTGTAGCAAAGCGTTCAGGAGATCTGATCGATGGCTGATGCAAAGATCGAACCACGCTTGAAGAAGCAGTACCAGGAAGTGGTACGTAAGGCTCTTCTCGAGCAGTTCAAATATGACAACGAGATGCAGATCCCGCGCATCACCAAAGTTGTTCTCAACATGGGCGTTGGTGAAGCAACTGCTGACTCCAAGAAGCCAACTGTCGCAGCTGAAGATCTGGCATTGATTGCCGGACAGAAGCCGGTTATTACGCGTGCGCGCAATTCGATCGCTACCTTCAAGGTTCGTGAGAATATGCCGATCGGTACGAAGGTCACCCTTCGTAAAGAGCGCATGTATGAATTCATTGACCGTCTGATCACGATCGCGCTGCCGCGGGTTCGAGATTTCCGCGGTCTGAACCCAAAGAGCTTTGACGGTCGTGGCAACTTCGCCATGGGTATCAAGGAACACATTGTGTTTCCGGAAATCAACTACGACAAGGTTGATCAGATCTGGGGCATGGACATCATCGTTTGTACGACTGCAAAGACGGATGATGAAGCACGCGCATTGCTGCGCGCCTTCAACTTCCCCTTCCGCCAGTAACGGCAAGCGTAGCGAGGTATATGAAATGGCTAAGACGAGCGCAGTCGAAAAGAACAAGCGCCGTGGTCTCCTGGTGAAGCGTTTCGCTGCAAAGCGCGCGCGCCTGAAGGCTATCGTGATGAATCAGTCGCTGCCGCTGGACGAGCGCTTCCGCGCCACCATCCAGCTGGCAGAGCTGCCACGCAATTCCACCAAGGTTCGTATTCGCAACCGTTGCGAAGTCTCGGGCCGTCCGCGCGGTTTCTACCGCAAGCTTAAAATGTCGCGTATCGCATTGCGCCAGCTGGGTTCGCTCGGCCAGGTGCCCGGCGTCGTGAAGTCGAGCTGGTAAGGGAGAAGACAGATGTCTATGACAGATCCTCTCGGCGATATGCTGACACGTATCCGTAACGCAACGATGCGCAAGAAGGGCAAGGTTTCGACCCCAGCCTCCAAACTTCGCGCTCGCGTTCTGGATGTTCTTCAGGCTGAAGGCTATATCCGCGGATACAGCCAGGTTGATTTCGAAAACGGCAAGTCCGAGATCGAAATTGAACTGAAGTATTTTGAAAACGTACCGGTAATTCGCGAGATTACCCGTATTTCGAAGCCCGGCCGCCGCGTTTACGTATCGGTCAAGTCGATCCCGCAGGTCGCGAACGGTCTTGGTATTTCCATCCTGTCGACGCCGAAGGGCGTGATGGCAGACCACGAGGCACGTGAACAGAATGTCGGCGGCGAATTGCTCTGCCGTATATTCTAAGTACCGGCTTGGAAAGGTTTGAAAAATGTCTCGTATCGGTAAAAAACCAGTGGCGGTCCCGCAGGGCGTAACAGCCAGCGTGGAAGGTCAGACCATCAAGGCCAAAGGCCCGAAGGGTGAACTCTCCTTCGTCGCCAATGACGACGTTGTGGTCAAGTTTGAAGACGGCGCTGTCAGCGTTAATCCGCGTGACAACTCCAAGCTCGCTCGTTCGAAGTGGGGCATGAGCCGCACGATGGTCGTCAACATCTTCACGGGTGTAAAAGACGGCTTCGAGAAGCGTCTTGAAATCAGCGGCGTCGGCTATCGTGCAGCCATGCAGGGCAAGAACCTGCAGCTGTCGCTCGGCTTCAGCCATGAAGTGATCTACCAGGTGCCGGAAGGCATCACGGTTGCTGTCCCGAAGCCGACGGAAATCGTCGTCACCGGCATCGACAAGCAGCAGGTCGGTCAGGTCGCTGCTGAGATCCGCGAATATCGTGGTCCGGAACCCTACAAGGGCAAGGGCGTGAAATATGCGGGCGAGAAGATCGTTCGCAAAGAAGGTAAGAAGAAGTAAGGAATTCGTGTCATGGCATCGCCGAAAGAAATCATTCAGCGTCGCGCTGCGCGTGTTCGCCGCCAGCTCAAGGCGGTTGCCGGTGACCGTCCGCGGCTCAGCGTCCACCGTTCTTCAAAGAATATCTACGCGCAGATCATCGATGATGCGCGTGGACACACGATTGCATCCGCATCCACTCTCGAAGCTGACCTCAAGGGCAAGCTGAAGACCGGTGCAGATTCGGATGCAGCAGCCCTCATCGGCAAGCTCGTTGCAGAGCGCGCCGTCAAGGCTGGCATCAAGGAAGTCGTCTTCGATCGTGGCGCCTACATTTACCACGGCCGTGTAAAGGCACTTGCCGAGGCTGCCCGCGAAGCTGGTCTCAGCTTCTAAGGTAACGCTTTAAAACATCATTCGTGCTACCGGAAAAGAAAAAGGAATTAGGAGCATGGCACAGGAAAAGAGAAGCCGCGAGGATCGCGGCCGCAGTGAAGAACGTGACAGCGAATTCGTTGACAAGCTCGTTCACATCAACCGTGTCGCCAAGGTCGTCAAGGGCGGCCGGCGTTTTGGCTTTGCTGCACTCGTCGTTGTCGGCGATCAGAAGGGCCGCGTAGGTTTTGGTCATGGCAAGGCACGCGAAGTGCCGGAAGCTATCCGTAAGGCAACTGAATCCGCCAAGCGCGAAATGATCTTCGTACCGCTGCGTTCGGGCCGTACCCTTCATCACGATGTTGAAGGCCGTCATGGCGCCGGCAAGGTTCTGCTTCGTGCAGCCACAGCTGGTACCGGTATCATCGCGGGTGGTCCAATGCGCGCCGTCTTCGAGACGCTTGGTGTGCAGGACGTTGTTGCCAAGTCGCTCGGTTCGTCGAACCCATACAACATGGTTCGCGCGACATTTGATGCCCTGAAGCATCAGATGCATCCGAAGGACATCGCTGCTCAGCGCGGTATCAAGTATTCGACACTGCAGGCTCGCCGCCGCGACGTGGTCGGTTCGGAAGAATAGGCCAGGAGCTGGCGCAGTAGGGCAGGGACTTCGGTTCCGCTGACTGTAGACTAAAGGACAAAGTCATGGTTGAGAAGAAGAAGGGTAAGACGGTTACTGTCGAGCAGATCGGTAGCCCTATCCGCCGTCCGGCAGAACAGCGCGCAACGCTGATCGGCCTGGGCCTCAATAAGATGCATCGCACCCGTACATTGGAAGATACGCCTTCCGTACGTGGCATGATTGCAAAGGTTCAACATCTCGTCCGCGTTGTGGACGAGGCTTGATACCGGAGATTTAACAAATGAAACTCAATGATCTGAGTGAAAATCCAGGCGCGACCAAAGCACGCAAGCGCGTTGGCCGTGGTATTGGTTCGGGCTCCGGCAAGACTGCCGGTCGTGGTGTCAAGGGTCAGAAGTCGCGTTCGGGCGTTGCTATCAACGGTTTCGAAGGCGGTCAGATGCCGCTTTACCGCCGCTTGCCAAAGCGCGGTTTCACGAACATCTTCTCCAAGAGCTTCAACGTTGTGTCGGTTGGCCGTATCCAGGCCGCTATCGATGCAAAGAAGCTCGATGCAAAGGCCTCGGTAACGATCGAGACCCTGAAGGCTGCCGGTGTGATCCGTCGCCCCAAGGATGGCGTTCGTCTGCTAGCCGATGGTGACATCAAGACAGCGGTAACGATCGAAGTTTCCGGTGCGTCCAAGGCGGCGATCGAAAAGATCGAAAAGGCCGGTGGTACCGTCAAGCTTCCAGCTGCTCCCGCAGCTGCAGAATAATTCTGATCATACAAGCGGCGATCTCCATGATCGCCGCTTGTACCTTTTATCAAGGGCACATATCTGGGTAGAGCCGCCGATTCCCGTTTCGGGTGGCGGGGCCCTGACGGGCACAGACCGGAGACTATAATGGCTTCAGCCGCAGAACAGCTCGCGTCAAATCTCAATTTCTCTGCTTTCTCGAAAGCCGAAGAGCTTAAAAAGCGCATTTGGTTTACGCTTGGCGCATTGCTGGTCTATCGGCTCGGTACCTATATCCCGCTGCCTGGCATTAATCTCGACGCTTTCGCCCAAGCCTTCAACAACCAGGCGCAGGGCATCCTCGGCATGTTCAACATGTTCGCTGGCGGTGCAGTCGAGCGCATGGCGATCTTTGCCCTCGGCATCATGCCTTACATTTCTGCTTCGATTATCGTGCAGCTGATGACTTCCGTCGTTCCAGCGCTGGAGCAGCTGAAAAAGGATGGCGAGCAGGGCCGCAAGGTCATCAATCAATATACCCGCTACGGCACCGTGCTTCTGGCAACGGTACAGGCCTATGCGATCGCTGTGGGTCTTCAGGGCAGCCAGGGCATCGTGACCGATCCCGGCCCGTTCTTCCTGTTCTCGACGGTCATCACGCTAGTTGGCGGTACCATGTTCCTGATGTGGCTCGGCGAGCAGATTACGGCGCGCGGCATTGGCAACGGCATTTCGCTGATCATTTTCTCCGGCATCGTCGCCAACCTGCCGCAGGCCATTTCCGGCACGCTGGAACTTGGCCGTACCGGTGCCTTGTCGACACCCATCATCCTGGCGGTCATCGTTCTGACGATTGCAGTCATCGGCATCATCGTCTTCGTCGAACGTGCACAGCGCCGCCTTCTGATCCAGTATCCGAAGCGCCAAGTCGGAAACCGCATGTTCCAGGGCGATACTTCGCATCTGCCGTTGAAGCTCAACACAGCGGGCGTTATCCCGCCGATCTTTGCTTCGTCGCTGCTGCTTCTGCCCGCAACAATCGCCGGTTTTGCACAGAGCCATAACATGCCTTCCTGGGCTACGACGGTGCTGGCGTCGCTCGGCCACGGCCAGCCGCTCTACATGGCTCTCTATGCCGCGATGATCGTTTTCTTCGCGTTCTTCTATACGGCGCTTGTCTTCAATCCGAAGGACACTGCTGATCAGCTCAAGAAGCACTCCGGATTCATTCCTGGCATTCGTCCCGGCGAACGCACGGCTGAATACATCGACTACGTCCTGACACGTGTGACGGTTCTTGGCGCGATTTACCTCGTTATCATCTGCTTGCTGCCTGAATTCCTCATCTCGTGGGCTGGTGTTCCTTTCTATCTCGGCGGTACATCGCTGTTGATTGTCGTGAGCGTGACGCTCGATACTGTTGCACAGATTCAGGGTCACCTGATTGCGCATCAGTATGAAGGGCTGATCAAGAAGTCGAAGCTCCGTGGGGGGAAACGCAACAGATGAGATTAATACTTCTCGGACCACCGGGGGCAGGTAAGGGAACTCAGTCTCAGCGCTTGGTAGACAAACTTGGCATACCGCAACTCTCCACGGGAGACATGTTGCGTGAGGCCGTGAAAGCCGGAACAGAGGTTGGTCTGAAGGCCAAGGCTGTGATGGATGCCGGCAATCTGGTTTCTGACGAGATCGTCAATGCGATCGTTTCGGAACGCATCGACCAGCCGGATGCAGCAAAGGGCTTCATCCTGGACGGCTATCCGCGCACATTGGTTCAGGCTGATGCGGTCGAGGCGATGCTGGCGGATAAGGGGCTCGATCTCGATTGCGTGATCGAACTCGAAGTCGACGACAATGTTCTGGTTGAGCGTATATCCGGCCGCTATTCATGTGCGAAATGCGGTACCGGCTATCACGACACGAACAAGAAGCCGCTTGTTGCGGGTGTATGCGACAAGTGCGGTTCGACGGAATTCAAGCGCCGTCCGGATGACAATGCGGAAACGGTCCGCACGCGGCTTGAAGCGTATTACAAGCAGACTTCGCCATTGATTGGCTACTACTACGCCAAGGGCAAACTCAAAAAGGTCGATGGTATCGCGGACATGGAAGATGTCACGGCCTCGATCGAAAAAATTCTGTCGGATTTATAAGTCTGACATAATTTCATCGAAGGAGTTGACTTTTCGCAGCGATTCCTTCAAGTACGGCGCAAATTCGCTTGGATTATGAAGCGGTCGGCGCCGATCCGGTAAAGCAGGTTCGGGGCTGATCGTTTGTGTTTGTCCCGGATATAATTTTCATCCCGTCATCTGGCTGCCGCGTTGGCACTCCAGCTCTGCCGGTTAACAAGGAGAACAGACGTGGCTCGTATCGCTGGCGTCAACATCCCGACGAACAAGCGCGTTATCATCGCGCTTCAGTACATTCACGGGATCGGTCAAAAGTTTGCTCAGGAAATCGTCGAGAAAGTCGGCATTCCTGCAGAGCGTCGCGTCAATCAGTTGACCGATGCGGAAGTATTGCAGATTCGTGAAACGATCGATCGCGATTACCAGGTTGAAGGTGATCTGCGCCGTGAAGTTTCGATGAACATCAAGCGTCTGATGGATCTAGGCTGCTATCGCGGTCTGCGTCATCGCCGCTCGCTACCGGTTCGCGGTCAGCGCACGCATACCAATGCGCGCACCCGCAAGGGCCCTGCCAAGGCAATCGCCGGCAAGAAGAAGTAAGTTTATTCCGGCGCGGTCCGCTGCGCCGGTTCTGCTTTTGCAGAATAGAGTGCTGGTTTCGCACTTTAACTGAAACCACGGTGGAGCCTCTGGAAATACGGAGGCGTCGAGATCAATTGAAAGGACTACCATGGCCAAGGAAGCCACGCGCGTTCGCCGTCGCGAGCGCAAGAATATTTCGTCGGGCGTTGCTCACGTAAATTCGACATTCAACAATACGATGATCACCATCACGGACGCACAGGGCAACGCGATTGCCTGGTCTTCCGCTGGTGCGCAGGGCTTCAAGGGTTCGCGTAAATCCACGCCTTTCGCTGCACAGATGGCTGCTGAAGACTGCGCCAAGAAGGCACAGGAACATGGCATGCGTTCGCTCGAAGTTGAAGTCTGCGGACCGGGCTCCGGCCGTGAATCGGCTCTGCGCGCACTCCAGGCTGCTGGTTTCACGATTACATCGATCCGCGATGTAACGCCGATCCCGCACAATGGCTGCCGCCCGCGCAAGCGTCGCCGCGTCTAATCTTTTTGCGACAGGATTTGGCCGCATGAGCTGATTTTCAGCTCCTCTGCGGTTTCCACGCCTCAATGCCACGATTGGATGGTGGTAAAGGCAAGGATAGGGAAAAATTAAATGATCCAGAAGAACTGGCAAGAATTGATCAAGCCGAACAAGGTCGAGTTCCAGACCTCCGGCTCGAAGACAAAGGCAACGGTCGTCGCCGAGCCGCTTGAACGCGGCTACGGCTTGACGCTCGGCAATGCCTTGCGCCGTGTGCTCTTGTCTTCGCTGCGCGGCGCTGCCGTGACAGCTGTACAGATCGACGGCGTTCTGCATGAATTCTCGTCGATCCCCGGCGTGCGTGAAGATGTGACGGACATTGTCCTCAACATCAAGGAAATCGCGATCCACATGGAAAGCGATGGTCCGAAGCGCATGGTCGTCCGCAAGGAAGGCCCAGGCGTTGTAACGGCTGGTGACATTCAGACGGTTGGCGATATCGAAATCCTCAATCCGGAACACGTGATCTGCACGCTGGACGAAGGCGCTGAAATCCGCATGGAATTCACCGTCAACACCGGCAAGGGCTACGTTCCGGCTGACCGCAACCGTGCAGAAGACGCTCCGATCGGCTTGATCCCGGTCGACAGCCTCTACTCACCGGTTCGCAAGGTATCCTACAAGATCGAGAACACCCGCGAAGGTCAGGTTCTCGATTATGACAAGCTGATCCTGCAGATCGAGACCGATGGTTCGATCTCGGGTGAAGATGCGGTTGCTTACGCAGCACGTATTCTTCAGGACCAGCTGGCAATCTTCGTCAACTTCGACGAGCCGCAGAAGGAAGTTCAGCAGGAACAGGTCACTGAACTTGCGTTCAACCCGGCTCTGCTCAAGAAGGTCGATGAACTCGAACTCTCGGTACGTTCGGCAAATTGCCTGAAGAATGATAACATCGTCTACATTGGCGATCTCATTCAGAAGACAGAAGCAGAGATGCTGCGTACACCGAACTTCGGCCGTAAGTCGCTGAACGAAATCAAGGAAGTTCTGGCTTCCATGGGTCTCCATCTCGGTATGGAAGTTCCTTCATGGCCGCCGGAGAACATCGAAGATCTCGCGAAGCGTTACGAAGACCAGTATTAAGAACCCGGGCTCTTGCCCGAAACAAAAGCCCGGGCCGTGAGCCCGAAAAAGAGAAACTGAAGGAGAAGGCTCATGCGCCACGGTAATTCAGGCCGCAAGCTTAACCGGACTGCCAGCCATCGTAAGGCGATGTTTGCCAATATGGCTGCATCATTGATTGAGCATGAGCAGATCGTGACAACGCTGCCCAAGGCCAAGGAAATTCGTCCAATCGTAGAAAAGCTAGTCACGCTCGGCAAGCGCGGCGATCTGCACGCCCGTCGTCAGGCCATTTCGGCTATTCGCGACGCCAAGCTTGTAGCAAAGCTGTTCGACACACTTGCTCCGCGCTATGGCCAGCGCAATGGCGGTTACATCCGCATCATGAAGGCAGGCTTCCGCACCGGTGACAATGCACCGCTCGCAGTTGTCGAATTCGTCGATCGCGACACTAGCGCCAAGGGTTCCAAGGACCTGGCTCGCGTTGCTGCCGAGCAGGCGAACGAAGCCGAAGCAGCGTAAGCAACGCTTCAACACTGACGTGAGATTTGAGAAGGGGGCTTGCGCCCCCTTTTCGTGTTGTTGTTCAACGGCCTCGCGTGGAATGCCACACCGGGCGTAACCGTAACGTACTTGAATTATCCAAATAGGTTGTCAGCCTCTGTCTGGGATCACATTCCAGGGAGGGTCCGATGACTAATATTGATCCATATAGGGAAGCTATTACCAGCAATGCATTTTCAGGGCGGCTGAGAAGGTCGCTGGCAGGCATCGCATTGCCAGCGCTCTGCATGGTTGGCCTTTTCGCCGGCGCGGCTCTGGCGCAACAGCCGACACCAGCGCAGCAAAACGCAATCAAATCAGCCTGCCGTTCCGATTTCATGGCGCAATGCTCGGGCGTACAGCCTGGTGGTCAGGCGGCGCTCTCCTGTCTTCAGCAGCATAGCTCGTCGCTATCGTCCGGGTGCCAGCAGGCGCTTAGTGCGCTCGGTTCGGGCAAGTCGGCACCGGCTGCAACGACCACGGCTCCAGCCACCGCAGCACCGGCCGCGCCAGCGCCTTCTATGACTCCGCGAGAAGAAATGGCCATTGCCCGAGAAGAGTGCGGCCCCGATTTCCGGGCGCTCTGTGGAACGGTCCCGCTTGGTGCGGGTCGGGGCATTGCTTGCCTTCGCCAGAACATGAGCCGCCTCTCGCCCGCATGTCAAAAGGTGCTGTCGGCGGCCAGGTAATTGGGTTGAGGGAATGCAAGTGCCGGCGCGGCTCGCCAGTCAGCGGTCGGCGAGCGCCAGCTTGACGCCAAGCGCCATGAATGCACCGGCAAACGTCCTCCGCATCCAAATCAATATCCGCGGCCGCGAGATGACCTTATCACGTACGGAGGCGGCGAAGAGCCCATAGCCGACGAACACGACGAAGGTCATCAGCATGAACACGCTGCTCAGCATGAGCATGCGTGAGATCGGATGCTGTTCATTGGCGCTGACGAACTGGGGCAGGAATGCCAGAAAGAAAATCGAGAGTTTCGGATTGAGGATATTGATCAGGATGGCGGTGACGGTGATCTGCGCCGTTGACCGCTCGACAGCCTTGTTTTCGATATTGAGCGAACCTTTCTCGCGCAGCGCATCCCAGGCCATGTAAAGCAGATAGGCAACACCGATGTATTTGAAGGTATGAAAGGCGAGGGCGCTCGTGTGGAGGATCGCCGCCAAGCCGCCGATGGCAGCCGCGATATGGGGGATAATACCGATGGTGCAGCCGAATGCTGCGGCAACGCTCGCGCGGCCACCGCGCGAAAGCCCGGTCGCCAGCGTATAGACCACGCCCGTGCCGGGCGAGATCACTATAATGAATGAGGTAATCAGGAATTCGATGCCCACGGCAATGCTCCATTGCGAGTTTTAGTGAGCGATATGAAATCCTATGAAGGGATTGTTCGTCTTGAACAGGATTGCAGCGGTATGAAAATCAGGCGACTGCAGCTGCATAAGCGCCGGGGGAGACGCCATATTTGCGAACGAATAGGCGCGTCATGTGGCTCTGATCGGCGAACCCGCTTGCGGCGGCTGCATCGGCGAGTGCAGCGCCGCCGGCAATCAGGCGGCGGGCAAGGTCTATTCGCCTCTGCATGAGATAAGCGTGGGGCGTGAAGCCTGTCGCCTTGGCAAACCCCCGTACGATCTGGAACCGGCTCATGCCACTTTTGCCTGCAAGGTCGGTGAGTGTGACCGGAGCCGTTGGCTCATCGTCGATCAAGGCCTGTGCCTCGCGGATGGCCATCGATGCCGGGTCAGCCGCTCTGCTTTCCTTCTGTACCAGGATAACGCTGCCGAGCAGTTGCAACAGGAGTTCGTCGTACTGGAGGCTGGACGACGGCCTGCCCGGCGACGTCAGGGCACGAAACAGGCTTTGGAACAATGCTGCGACCCTTGCGTCCGCCAATACAGGCAAGGAAAACTCGCAGGTAGTTTGCCCATCCTCGGCGCCGATTTTGCCCACAATCGCCGGATCGAAATACAGCATTCGCCACGAACGGCCAGCATCGCCTATCGGCACGCCATCATGCACTTCGCCGGGGTTGACCGTGATGACCTGACCAGGTCCGGCCACCACCGCGCCGCGGCCGCTCAGGGACTTCTGCGCGCCTTGGTGAATGACGCCAATGCCATATTGCTCATGCCAATGGCGCGGAAACACGTGGTCCGTGGCCGCCTCGACAATTTCGATACCGGCAATTTCGCAGGGGAAGATTTTGAAACGGCCCGATGTCATCCCGTTACTGCCATGGTGGCCCTCCGCGCCGCCATACTCATACCCCAAATTCTGGAATCCAAGAAGCGTGCACAGGCGGCATGGAACCAAATGTCTCAAATTTGCTTTGTTTCTTGGCTGGTATCTCCTTAGGAAATCACCACATTGGTCGAGACAGTTTGACTGATTCATCATGTATCGGAGATAGAAATGAACTTCAAAGTCGCACCATCGGCGCGGGCACTTTTTTTATGCACCGCCTTGCTTTCCGGCATGGTGGCGCCGCTTCACGCGCAAACGGCAACCGATACAACAAAACAACTACCGGAAACGCATGAGCAAATGCAGCTTTCCTTCGCGCCGCTCGTGAAGCAGACGGCAGGCGCCGTGGTCAATGTCTACGCAGCACAGGCGGTTCGGACACGCTCGCCCTTCGCCGGTGATCCGTTCTTCGAGCAATTCTTCGGCGGTCAGTTCAATGGGCCGCCACGTGTCCAATCATCGCTCGGTTCCGGCGTGATAGCGGATGCGTCAGGCATCATCGTCACCAACAATCACGTTATTCGCAACGCCGACAGTGTGAAGGTTGCTCTTTCGGATGGGCGGGAGTTTGAATCAAAGGTGCTGCTAAAGGATGAGTCGACCGACCTCGCCATCCTGAAGATCGACGCAGGCGAACCGCTTCCTGCCCTGCAATTGGCCGATTCTGACAAGGTTGAAGTGGGCGATCTCGTGCTTGCCATCGGCAATCCGTTCGGTGTCGGCCAAACGGTGACGAGCGGCATCGTGTCGGCGCAGGCGCGCACGCGCGTCGGCATTTCGGATTTCGATTTCTTCATCCAGACTGACGCCGCCATCAATCCCGGTAATTCCGGTGGAGCTTTGATCGATTTGAGCGGCAAGCTTATTGGCATCAATACAGCAATTTTCTCCCGTTCCGGCGGATCGATCGGCATCGGATTTGCTATTCCTTCCAATATGGTACGGGCAGTTGTTGAGACAGCCAAAGGCGGCGGCGACACATTTGAACGGCCCTATATTGGTGCCACATTCCAGAATGTGACCCCGGATGTCGCTGAAGGCCTGGGCATGAAACAGCCCTATGGTGCACTTGTGACGAATATCGGCAAGGGCGGCCCGGCGGAGAAAGGTGGGTTGCTTGTTGGTGACGTCGTCCTTTCGGTGGATGGGGTGCGGATCGAAAATCCGGACGGGCTGGGATATCGCCTGAGCACAGCTGGCATAGGCAAGACCGTGCAGCTGCAGGTGCTGAGTCGCTCAAAGGAAAAGGCCATTACGGTTGTTCTGGAAAAGCCGGGACCGGACTCGCTGGATAATCAGATGCTGATTCAGGGCAGAAATCCGCTATCCGGCGCACACGTGCTGATGCTTACCCCGAGCAGCGCCGCACGTTTGAATCTGCCATCCGATACGGAAGGTGTGGCCGTCGACAAGGTTTTCCCGAATACGCCTGCTGCGCGCATTGGCCTGCAGCCCGGTGACATCGTGCGCGGGATAAACGGCGCGGAGATCGAGACCATGGCTGACCTGACCAAGGCGATGTCGAGCAAGCCAGTGCTTTGGCGCTTCGATTTTGAGCGCGGTGGTGACATAATCCGGCAGATTATTCGCTAGAAAACATTGGATAAAGATCATGGCGGATCTGTTTTCGGTCAACGACGATCCGGCCTCGGACAGAAGCCGGCCGCTGGCGGACCGTTTGCGGCCAAGAACGCTGAAGGACGTCACCGGTCAGGAGCACCTGACCGGGACGGAAGGTGCATTGACGCGCATGATCGACGCCGGCTCGATCGGCTCGATGATCTTCTGGGGGCCGCCAGGGACGGGCAAGACGACCGTGGCGCGGCTGCTTGCCAATGAGACCAATCTGGCTTTCGAGCAGATTTCAGCGATCTTCTCCGGTGTCGCAGACCTCAAGAAAGTCTTCGACATGGCGCGGGCGCGCAAGATGTCCGGCCGTCAAACCCTGTTGTTCGTCGACGAAATACATCGCTTCAATCGGGCACAGCAGGATTCGTTTCTTCCGGTGATGGAGGATGGCACGATCGTACTCGTCGGTGCCACCACCGAAAATCCGTCTTTTGAGCTCAATGCCGCTCTTCTGTCGCGTGCCCGCGTGCTGGTCTTCCATCCGCACGATGAGACCAGCCTCAAAGCCTTGATGGAGCGCGCGGAGAGCCACGAGGAAAAAACCTTGCCCCTGAACGAAGAGGCGCGCGCCAGCCTTGTGCGCATGGCTGACGGCGACGGCCGCGCAATCCTCACGCTGGCTGAAGAAGTGTGGCGCGCAGCGCGCGACGGCGAGGTGTTTGATGCCGAAAGGGTACAGCAGATCGTGCAGCGGCGCGCGCCGGTCTATGACAAGGGTCAGGACGGACATTACAACCTGATTTCGGCGCTGCATAAGTCGGTGCGTGGCTCGGATCCAGACGCGGCACTCTATTATCTCTGCCGGATGTTCGATGCAGGCGAAGATCCGCTCTATATCGGCCGGCGCATGGTGCGCATGGCGAGTGAGGATATTGGCCTTGCCGATCCGCAGGCACTGGTGATCTGCAACGCCGCGAAGGACGCCTATGATTATCTGGGTTCACCCGAGGGGGAACTCGCGCTGGCTCAGGCTTGTGTCTATCTCGCGACAGCGCCCAAATCCAACGCGGTCTACACCGCCTACAAGGCAGCCATGCAGACAGCCAAGGCAAACGGTTCGCTCGTGCCGCCGAAGCATATTCTCAATGCGCCGACCAAAATGATGAAGGGCGAGGGCTATGGCAAGGGATATGCCTATGACCACGATCAGCCCGATGCCTTTTCAGGCCAGAACTATTTTCCCGAAGCACTGGGCCGCCAGACATTCTACGATCCGCCGGAGCGTGGTTTCGAGCGCGAGATCCGCAAGCGCATCGACTACTGGAAAAAGCTTCGCCAGGAGCGCGGAGAAAAATGAAAAAGGCCGCTGAACAGCGGCCTTCCTGTTTTATATGATTTCCGTCCGATCAGGCAGCTTCCGGCTTGCGCGGGAAGGGCGTAACGTTGGCGGTATCGTCGTCGAGCTTCAGACCGCCGGCCTTCAGCAGTGACGTGAAGCGGCCGTTCTGGCGGGCCAGTTCGTCGAAGCTGCCGGACTCGACGACCTCACCTTGGTCCATGAAGAGCACGATATCGGCATCGCGAACCGTGGAAAGACGGTGTGCGATGATGAAGGTCGTGCGGTTCTGGCACAGCTTGTCGACCGCAACCTTGACGCGTGCTTCTGTTTCAACGTCGAGGGCACTCGTCGCCTCATCGAGGACGAGGATGGGTGCATCCTTGAGGATCGCGCGGGCAATGGCGACACGCTGGCGTTCACCGCCCGAGAGCTGCGAGCCGCGCTCGCCAACAACAGTGCCATAGCCGCCGGACTTCTGGAGGATGAAGTCGCTCGCATCTGCAGCTTCAGCGGCCGCAAGCACATCCTCGGCACTGGCTTTCGGGCGCCCAATGCGGATGTTGTCCTCGATCGAACGGTTAAACATGCCGGCATCCTGGAACACCGTAGCGATGGCATTGCGCAACGAGCGGCGGCTGATCGTACGGGTGTCGATACCATCGACCAGAATACGGCCTTCCTTCGGATCGTACACACGCTGCAAGAGGTTGATCAGCGTCGTCTTGCCGGCGCCGGTCGGGCCAACGATCGCAACCGTCTGGCCAGCCTTTGCCTTGAACGAAACCTTCTTCAGGCCCTGCGTTGAATTGGCGAACGCGAAGGAAACATCTTCGAATTCGACATCACCGCTTACGTTGTCGATGTCGTGGACAGTCTTCGGTTCTACCGCATAGGCTGCAGAGGCTTCCATGTCGAAAAAGTCTTCGAGCTTGGCGCGGGCCGCGAAAATCTGGTTCACGAAGGCACTGAGCTGATCAAGGCGACCAATGAGCAGACCGGCAAAGCCGATGAACGACACGACCTGACCAACCTGCATTTGACCTTGCATAACGAAATGCGCGCCGAGGGCCAGAACCACGAGGATGGATATCGTGGATGCCATGCGGTTGATACCGGCGGCCAGGGCCCACCAGTTCAATACAGGGTATTGCGCGGCAAGCAGTTGCTTTGCGTAGGACTGCAGGGCGCGCGTTTCTTCATCGATGCGGTTATAGCTCTGCAACACGGAGATATTGCCCATAGAGTCGGTAACGTGGCTGAACGCCGTAATGTGATGGCGCTCGACCTGCGCCTGACCGTCCTTGGTCTTCGCTGTCACAAAGCGGCTAACCAGGACATAAACGACACCCAGAACCGCCAGTACAGAAGCCAGACGCCAGTCCTGAACCAAAGCCATCGGAATTAGGCCGACGAGGGCGACTGTGGTCGCGAGGTGAGTGCGCATGAATTCAAGCCACAGGCCAAACAAAGTCTCGATCGCGCGCAAAAGCGTATGCATCGCATTGGATGTGCCACGCTGGTGATGCCACGAAAGCGGCATGCTGATCACGCGATTGTAAGACTCGGTGAGGACGGCAAGTTTGCGCCGGTGCGCGAGGCGATCGGCCTCCCTCGCAACCAGGACATTCGCGCCGATATGGAACAAGCCAACTGCGGCCAATTGTGTAAGGGGAAGCCATATGTCGGCCTTGTCGGCAATTGCCTGGATGACGAGGCCCATAAGTAACGGCTCAAAAAGCATGGTTAGAGCCAAGGCGATGTTGACCACGCAGATAAACACGGTCGCGCGCTTTTCAGCGCCGAGATATTGGAGCGATTTCCAATAGATGTTTAACAATGACACTGTGCCACTCCGCTTGCTTGGGCTGCTACTCACGCCGCAGACTGACTCTGCATCAGACTCTTGTGCACCGCAATATTCAATGCTCTAAAGTCTTGATTGTTCCCTGTTCCTACAAGGAACATTTTTCTACGCCGCGTAACGTCCCGTGATGATTCAACCATTTGAGTTCACAAACTAAATCAACCGAGCTGAATGCAAAATGAACGCAATATTACTTGTGGCATCCGGCGGGGCGATCGGCTCTGTCGCTCGCTACCTTGTCGGTATTCTCATGGCACGAATTCTGGGGGTGGCTTTTCCTTGGGGGACGCTGACGGTCAATATCGTGGGCGGCCTGCTCATGGGGCTTTTCATTGAATTGCTGGCGCGGCGCTTCGAAGGCTCGCCGGAACTGCGGCTGTTCGTGGCGATCGGCGTGTTAGGCGGATTTACGACATTCTCTTCGTTTTCGCTGGATTTCGCGGTGCTGTGGGAGCGCGGCGACCTTGCCGCGGCGTTCTTTTATGTGCTCGCGAGCGTGATCTTGAGCATTGGCGCGCTGTTTTTCGGATTATGGCTCGCAAGAATTGCCGCATAGTGCTAAGCGCATGCCTGATTGAAAGGCAGAGTTATGGCAGCGGTAGAACAAAAGACAGTCGATACGGGTGAGGCCGAGATGCGCCTCGACCGGTGGTTCAAGGTCCATTATCCCGGTTTGGGTTTCGGGCACCTGCAGAAATTGCTGCGGTCCGGCCAGATCCGCATTGATGGATCGCGCGCCAAATCCGACACAAGACTGCAGGCCGGACAGACTGTTCGCATCCCGCCGTTGCCGGTTGATTCCAAAGCCGAAGGCCATCTGACCGGCAAGAGCATTCGCGGCCGTGAGGATGGCGATGTGCTGTCGCAGATGCTGCTTTACGAGGATCCGAAGGTTTTCGTGTTCAACAAGCCGGCTGGCCTCGCGGTGCAGGGCGGCTCCGGCGTCAATCGTCATGTCGACGACATGCTGGAGGCCTGGCGGAACAAAAAGGGCGAAAAGCCCCGGCTTGTCCATCGGCTCGACCGTGACACATCCGGCGTCCTCGTCGTTGCCCGCACGCGCGGCGCTGCACAGGCGTTGACCGCGGCCTTTCGTGAACGCGAAACCAAGAAGACCTATTGGGCGCTCGTCAAAGGTATCCCGCGCAAGCGCGAGGACAAGATCACAACCTGGCTGGTCAAGGAAACCACGCCCGATGGCGACCGCATGCGCATCGCCCAGCACGGCGAACCGGATTCCGATCACGCAGTCTCCTATTATCGCGTCATCGAATCCGCCGGGCAGGTCCTGACCTGGATGGAAATGGAGCCCTACACCGGCCGGACGCATCAGCTGCGCGTGCATGCCGCGCATATCGGCTGCCCGATCATCGGCGACCCGAAATATTTCGAGGCGGACACGAACTGGTCGTTTCCGGGCGGTATCCAGAACCGCTTGCACCTGCATGCGCGGCGGATCCGCGTTCCCAATCCATCCGGAGGGGTGATTGATGTCACCGCACCGCTGCCGCCGCATATGGTACAATCATGGAACCTGCTGGGTTTCGATGAGAACGATGCGGACGAAAAGGATTGATGCACGGAACTCGTGCCGTAGATAGCCAATTATTGGAATACGATGATGCGTAACGATTTGTTCAATATGGATACGAAAGACGGCCTTTCCGATCCGGATCCGGTTCGCCGCGCTCAAATCCAGTCGAAGCTGCCCTTGCCGAAGCGTTTCTACAAGCAGGCGGCCGTTGCCGAGCATGATGGGGCGTTTGCCGTCGAGCTTGATGGCCGTGTCGTCAAGACGCCCGCCCGCCAGAACCTGTCCTTGCCGACACGGGCGGCGGCCCAACTGATCGCCGATGAGTTCTCCGCGCAGGACAAGGAGATCGACCCTGCGCGCATGCCTGCGACGCGCTTGGCGAACACAGCCATAGACGGCATCGTCAACGACCCGCAGGCCGTATTGGAAGACGTTCTGCGTTTCGCTTCATCAGATATGCTGTGCTATCGCGCAGGTTCGCCGGAACGGCTGGTTAATCGCCAGACCGAACTGTGGGACCCGGTCATCAACTGGGCAGCGTCCCACCTTGGCGCACGTTTCGCGTTGGCGGAAGGCGTCATGCACGTGGAACAGCCGCGGGAAGCGCTCGGCGCTTTCAGTGCGCATCTTGGCGCGTTCACCGATCCGTTTGCGATTGCGTCCCTTCACACAATCACCACGCTGACCGGTTCGGCGATCTTGGCACTCGCTGTCGCCAAGGGCGAGGTTTCCGGCGCCGAGGCCTGGGAACTGGCGCATGTGGATGAGGACTGGACGATCGAACATTGGGGCGAGGATGCAGAAGCGGCAGCCCGACGGGCGATGCGCGAGCGCGAGATGATTGCCGCAGTGAAGATGCTGGAAGCCGTGACCGGCGGCTGACTCATGTCGACGGCCCATTTTTCTTGGCAGGAATCAAAAACCCCGGCACGAGCCGGGGTTCTTTTTTAATCATCCGATCTGATCAGACCGAATAGTACATGTCGTATTCGACCGGATGCGGGGTCATTTCGAAACGCATCACTTCGGCCATCTTCAATTCAATGAAGCTGTCGATCTGATCGTCATCGAATACGCCGCCGGCCTTCAGGAAGCCGCGATCCTTGTCGAGGCTCTGAAGAGCTTCGCGCAGCGAGCCGCAAACGGTCGGGATCTTCTTGAGTTCCTTCGCAGGAAGATCGTAAAGGTCCTTGTCCATCGGCTGGCCGGGATGGATCTTGTTCTTGATGCCGTCGAGGCCTGCCATCAGCATCGCGGCAAAGCCGAGATACGGGTTGGCTGTCGGATCCGGGAAGCGAATTTCAACGCGCTTGGACTTCGGCGAGGAACCGAACGGAATACGGCAGGACGCCGAGCGGTTACGTGCCGAATAGGCCAGCAGAACCGGGGCTTCATAACCCGGAACCAGACGCTTGTACGAGTTGGTCGAGGGGTTGGTGAAGGCATTGATCGCCTTGGCATGCTTGATGATGCCGCCGATGAAGAACAGGCAGTTTTCAGAAAGGCCAGCATATTCGTTGCCGGCGAAGGTCGGCTTGCCTTCTTTCCAGATCGACATATGCACGTGCATACCCGAGCCGTTGTCGCCGAAGATCGGCTTCGGCATGAACGTCGCCGTCTTGCCATAGGCGTTGGCGACCTGATGCACAACATACTTGTAGATCAGCATCTTGTCGGCGTTGCGGGTGAGGGCGTCGAACTTGATGCCAAGTTCATGTTGAGCGGCAGCCACTTCGTGGTGATGCTTTTCAACGCGCACACCCATTTCGGTCAGGACCGTGAGCATTTCCGAACGCATATCCTGGGCGGAATCGACTGGCGGAACCGGGAAATAGCCACCCTTGACGCGCGGACGATGGCCAAGGTTGCCGGTTTCGTAGTCGGTGTCGTCATTGGAGGGCAATTCGGTGGAGTCGAGCTTGAAGCCAGTATTATAGGGATCGGCTTTGTACTTGACGTCGTCGAAAACGAAAAACTCGGCTTCCGGACCAACGAAAATCGTGTCGCCGATGCCTTCCGCCTTCATGTAGGCTTCGGCCTTCTTGGCAGTGCCGCGTGGATCGCGATTATAGGCTTCCCCGGAAATCGGATCGAGAATGTCGCAAAGGATAACCATGGTCGACTGGGCGAAGAACGGGTCCATGTGCACTGTGTCAGTGTCTGGCATGAGAACCATGTCGGACTCGTTGATGGCCTTCCAGCCGGCAATGGAGGAGCCGTCGAACATGACGCCGTCGGCGAACATGTCTTCGTCCACCTCGGCAACATCCATCGTCACATGCTGCAGTTTGCCTTTGGGATCGGTGAAGCGGAGGTCAAGGAACTTCACGTCGTTGTCCTTGATCTGTTTCAAAATGTCTTTGGCGGTCGTCATGTCAATTTTCCTTGTTCAGCGACGATGATTGGTGCTGCCGGCTCGAACGTGCCAGCGGATGGGTGGGTATTGGGGATCAGATGGCGTCGATGCCGGACTCGCCGGTCCGGATGCGTACAACTTCTTCGATATTGGAGACAAAGATCTTTCCGTCGCCGATACGGCCGGTTTGCGCTGCCTTGCGGATCGCTTCGATGGCTGCCTCGACGGATTCATCGCCCAATACGATCTCCACTTTGACCTTCGGCAGAAAGTCGACGACATATTCCGCACCGCGATACAATTCCGTATGGCCCTTCTGCCGGCCGAAACCTTTGGCTTCCGTGACAGTGATGCCCTGAAGCCCCACTTCCTGCAGTGCCTCTTTCACCTCATCTAGCTTGAATGGTTTGATGATGGCTTCGATTTTCTTCATCAGAGAACAATCTCCCTAAGCATAGAAACGGACCTCTTGTCCGCTTGTCACAGGAAAAGCAGGAAGCATGCCAACTAGCGGATCTGGAACAAATAATTCCTGGGAATCGATTTTGCCTGCCGACAACAAGGAGTTTCCTGGAATGCTGGCGCATAATTCATCGCAGAAGCGCACGAATGCCTAACCGCGATGCGCAAAAGATAGGCAAAATGCACATACAATAGGCATTCGCAATGTGCCCAGCGCCCGCGTTATGTGGTAAGACGCTCTTTCAGCGCCTGAGCTGCCTGCGGCGCGCGCACTTTGCCTTCATGGATAAAATACACGAAAACGTCGCGCGGGCGTTTCTCCGGGTGCTGACCGGGATCCGCCAGCGGCAGATCTTCCGGTATGCCGCCCTGTGCCCAAACTTTGGTGCGCTCTGCCCATTTGTCGAGCGCTTCTGCCGGATAGGCCGTTTCGATGGCATCATCGCCCTTTTGCAGGCGCGCATAGACAAAATCGGCAGTGACGTCGGCGATTTCCGGATATTCGAAATGCTCGGCATAGACGACTGCGACGCCGTTCTTGTTGGCTAATGCGATGAAGTTCGGATCGATGAACGAGGGATTACGGACCTCGACGGCGTGACGCAAACCAATGCCGGCCTCCTTCTTCGGCAGGAGGTCGAGAAAGGCCCCGAAGTCATCGGCGTCGAATTTCTTGGTCGGGGCGAACTGCCAGACCACCGGCCCCAGGCGGTCGCCGAGTTCGACAATTCCGGACTTCACGAAATACTGGATCGAGTCAGCGGCTTCGGCAAGAACGCGGCGATTCGTGACGAAGCGGTTGCCCTTGACCGAAAAAATGAAGCCGTTCGGAACCTGGGAAGCCCACTTGGCAAAGGTCGCCGGTTTCTGGGTGCCATAGTAGGTACTGTTGATCTCAATCGTCTGGAGATGCTGGCCGGCATATTCCAGCTCCCTGGTCTTGGACAGGCCCTCCGGGTAGAAGGTTCCGCGCCAGGGTTCAAAAATCCAGCCGCCAATACCGGTCCTTATAGTTCCGCTGCCATTCATTCGGATTCCTCCCTCCGCTCGTCTAGCGCAATTCCGGGCGGAAAACCGGTTCCCACTTTTCCTGGAACTGCTCCAGATAGAAAAGGCCCGCCAGAAGGCGAGCTTTCAGGTCATTCTGCCGCCGCCTGCGCCTTGTGTCCAGGACGCCGGCGAAGCAATTCCTTGAGGAACTGGCCCGTGTAGGAACGGTCGACCTCGACAATGTCTTCCGGCCTGCCGACTGCCACGATCTCGCCGCCGCCATCACCACCATGCGGTCCAAGATCAATGACCCAGTCAGCCGTCTTGATGACTTCGAGATTGTGCTCGATAACCACGACTGTATTGCCCTGATCAACAAGCTCATGCAGCACTTCGAGCAGCTTTGCCACATCGTGGAAATGTAGGCCCGTCGTCGGTTCATCGAGGATGTAGAGGGTGCGGCCCGTGGCCTTGCGTGACAATTCCTTGGCGAGCTTGATGCGCTGTGCCTCGCCGCCCGACAGGGTATTGGCCTGCTGGCCGACGTGAATGTAGCCGAGCCCAACCTTGGCCAGCGTCTGCAGCTTGTCGCGCACGGCCGGGACCGCGGCGAAAAACTCCGCACCTTCCTCCACAGTCATGTCGAGCACATCAGCGATCGATTTGCCCTTGAACAACACTTCCAGCGTCTCGCGATTGTAGCGCTTGCCATGGCAAACATCGCAGGTGACGTAGACGTCCGGCAGGAAGTGCATCTCGATCTTGATCACACCATCGCCCTGGCACGCTTCACAGCGTCCACCTTTGACATTGAAGGAGAAGCGGCCGGGTTGATAGCCGCGGGCCTTTGCCTCCGGAAGCCCGGCAAACCAATCGCGGATTGGCGTGAAGGCTCCCGTATAGGTTGCGGGGTTCGAGCGGGGCGTGCGTCCAATCGGCGACTGGTCGATATCGATGACCTTGTCGAGAAACTCCAGCCCTTCAATGCGGTCATGATCTGCCGGATGTTCCCGCGAGCCCATGATACGGCGCGATGCCGCCTTGAACAAAGTCTCGATCAGGAATGTCGACTTGCCGCCGCCGGAAACACCGGTGACAGCGGTAAACGTGCCGAGCGGAATCTCGGCCGAGACGTTTTTCAGATTGTTGCCGCGAGCACCAACGATCTTGATGCGCTTCTTCGTTGTCTTGCGCCGCTCGGAGGGTACGGCCACTTCGACCTGTCCTGACAGATATTGGCCCGTGAGCGAGTTCGGGCTGGCCATGATGTCGGCGGGTGAACCTTGCGCTATGATCTCGCCGCCGTGAATGCCGGCGGCCGGGCCGATATCCACGACGTAATCCGCTGTGAGGATTGCATCCTCATCATGTTCAACCACGATGACAGTGTTGCCAAGGTCGCGCAGATGGCGAAGTGTCTTGAGCAATTGCTCATTGTCGCGCTGATGCAGGCCGATGGACGGCTCGTCCAGCACATAAAGCACGCCGGTCAGGCCTGAGCCGATCTGCGAGGCAAGGCGGATACGCTGGCTTTCGCCGCCGGACAGCGTGCCGGAATTGCGCGACAGTGCCAGGTAGTCGAGGCCGACATCGTTGAGGAAGCGCAGGCGCTCGCGGATTTCCTTGAGAATCCGCGCGGCAATCTCGCTCTGCTTTTCGTTAAATGTCTTGTCGATGTCGCGGAACCAGGCATCGGCATGACGGATGGATTTTTCGGTGATCTGGCCGATATGCAGGCCGCCGATCTTCACCGCCAGCGCCTCTGGCTTTAACCGGTAGCCATTGCAGGCGGGGCAGGGCGTGCCGGACATGAAACGTTCAATCTCTTCACGCGACCAGGCGGAGTCCGTTTCCTTCCAGCGGCGTTCGAGATTGGGGATGACGCCCTCGAACGGCTTGGTCGTGCGGTAGGAACGCAGGCCGTCATCATAGGCGAATTGGATCTCACGGCTACCTGTTCCGTAGAGAACCGCTTGCTGGGCATCCTCGCTCAAATCACGCCAGCGGTCGCCGACCTTGAAGCCGTAGGCGGAGCCGAGCGCTTCCAGCGTCTGGTGGTAGTATGGCGAACTCGACTTCGACCAGGGCGCGATGGCACCGTTCTTCAGCGTCAGGCTTTCGTCGGGCACGATCATTGTCGGATCGATGGCCTTCTGGGTGCCGAGGCCGTCGCAGGTCGGGCAGGCACCGAAGGGATTGTTGAAGGAGAACAATCGCGGCTCGATTTCAGATATCGTGAATCCGGAAACAGGGCAGGCGAACTTCTCCGAAAACATCACACGTTCATGAGTGTCATTCTTGGATTTGTTGGCGGATTCGCTGGCCGTTTCGTCGGCCGGAAGCGGCTTGTCGGCGAATTCTGCGACAGCGATGCCCTCCGCGAGCTTCAGCGAAGTTTCCAGACTGTCCGCCAGGCGCGCTGCTATATCAGAACGGACCACGATGCGGTCGACCACGACGTCAATGTCGTGCTTGTATTTCTTGTCGAGCGCTGGAACGTCGGCAATCTCATAGAATGTGCCATCGACCTTGACGCGCTGGAAGCCGCGCTTCTGCAGGTCGGCCAGTTCCTTGCGGTACTCACCCTTACGGCCGCGCACGATCGGCGCAAGAATGAAAAGGCGGGTGCCTTCGTCCAATGCTAGAACACGATCGACCATCTGGCTGACGGTCTGGCTTTCGATCGGCAGACCGGTTGCCGGCGAATAGGGGATGCCGACGCGCGCATAGAGCAGGCGCAGATAGTCGTAGATTTCCGTGACAGTACCGACAGTCGACCGGGGATTGCGGCTGGTTGTCTTCTGCTCAATGGAAATTGCTGGCGACAGGCCGTCGATCTGGTCGACGTCCGGCTTCTGCATCATCTCGAGAAATTGCCGCGCATAGGCGGACAGGCTCTCGACATAACGCCTCTGCCCCTCGGCATAGATCGTGTCGAATGCGAGCGACGACTTACCCGAACCCGAAAGGCCGGTCATGACAATCAACTTGTCGCGCGGCAGATCGAGATCAATGTTCTTCAAATTGTGTTCGCGGGCGCCGCGAATGGAAATGTATTTCTGATCGCTCATGTGTGTTTGCCTTTGAGAGGGCGCGCTATTTGGAAGGAGTTATGGCCCTCGGCGAGAGGCTTATCTATATTTAGAAAGCCTCTTCCAATTTGCGAGGTCAAACCCTGTTGGAATCAACATAGCCATGTTGACATTGTTAGAGCAAGTGATAGAACAAAAAAAGAACAAATTGTGGATGCTCTACTGACATAGCGCTGACAGGGTATGAAAGCAGTCTTGTTCGAGCGTTGGCAGTAAAAAACCAGGTGCCTTGTGGTTCCCGGCGGCATTGGAAGTGTTGAATGTCTCCTGACAAATCTGGCAGGAGGAATTCAACGGCCAGCGAAGCGGGCGTGACCCGGGACTGTATATTGTGGATAGCGGTAATCAGTTGCCCGCCTTGAATGCGGCTTCTGTATGATGGCGCAAATTTTAAAAGCGGAATTTATGGAGTTCAGGTCATGGCAGGCAGTGTCAACAAGGTCATTTTGGTAGGAAATCTTGGCGCTGACCCGGAAATCCGGCGGTTGGGTTCAGGCGACCCGGTCGTCAACCTTCGTATCGCCACGTCGGAAAGCTGGCGTGACAAGAACAGCGGCGAGCGCAAGGAGAAGACCGAGTGGCACAGCGTCGTCATTTTCAATGACAACCTTGCGAAGGTCGCCGAGCAGTACCTGAAGAAAGGCATGAAGGTCTATCTCGAAGGTGCGCTGCAGACCCGCAAGTGGCAGGATCAGACCGGCAATGACCGCTATACGACGGAGGTCGTGTTGCAGAAGTTCCGCGGCGAATTGCAGATGCTCGATTCACGCGGCGAAAATGCTGGCGGCGGCCGCTCCTTCGACAACAGTTCCGGCCGCGGGCAGGTATCCGACAATGATTACGGTTCGGATTTCGGTCGCTCCAGCGCATCGTCTAGCAGTTCGTCCGGTGCGGGCGGAAATTTCTCACGCGATCTCGACGATGAGATCCCGTTCTGAGATATCGATGCAATAAACATCAAATGAACGCCATCAACGCCCAGTCATGATCAGTGATCTGGGCGTTTATGCAGGGCTTTTCGCAATCGCCTTCGCTGCGGCGACCGTATTTCCGATGCAATCCGAAGCGGCGCTTGCAGGACTTCTTCTCAGCAATTCGTATTCACCGGTAGCGCTGATCGCCGTGGCCAGTGTCGGCAACGTGCTTGGTTCCGTGGTCAACTGGCTGCTCGGCCGGGCAATTGACAGGTTTCGCGACCGCAAATGGTTTCCCGCCAGCCATGCGCAACTCGATCGTGCTGCGTCCTGGTATCATCGTTATGGCCGGTGGACGCTTCTGTTGAGCTGGGCCCCGATCGTCGGCGATCCACTCACGGTGGTTGCCGGTGTCCTCCGGGAACCCTTGCCGAGCTTCCTCGTCCTCGTGACAATCGCAAAGACCATGCGATATCTCGTGGTCTTCATGCTGGCGCGAGGCTGGCAGTTCATATGAGCGGCGAGAGCGGCGTCAAGATTTCGCCATGTACTGCGCGAGGATGACCCACCCATCTCGACACCAATTCCGGAGTTCCCATGAACGGACCCAGCCCCGACAACAAGCATCCCATGCAGGGGTTTCCTCAGGTGTGCTTTATCAAGAACACGATCACCAACCCCAACATTGTCGGCGACTATACGTATTACGATGACCCGGAGGATTCAGAGAATTTCGAACGTAACGTCCTCTATCACTTCCCGTTCATCGGCGACAAACTGATCATTGGCAAGTTTTGCGCCCTGGCCAAGGGTGCGCGCTTCATCATGAATGGTGCAAACCACAAGCTCTCCGGAATATCCACCTATCCCTTTCAGATCTTCGGCAATGGCTGGGAAAAGGTAATGCCGAAACCCGGCGAACTGCCGTACAAGGGCGACACAATCATCGGCAATGACGTATGGATCGGCTATGAGGCGTTGATCATGCCGGGCGTCAGGATTGGCAATGGCGCCATCGTTTCATCGCGTGCCGTCGTCACCGCCGATGTCCTGCCCTATACGATCGTAGGCGGCAATCCTGCAAAGCACATCAAAAGCCGTTTCGAACCGGATGTCGTACGTAAGCTCGAGGCGTTGGCCTGGTGGGACTGGCCAGTCGAAAAGATCAGCAGCAACCTGCAGCACATCGTGTCCGCTGACATTGATGCGCTGAGCGCCTGTACTTGAAGTGCACCCGTCACGGATGCATTCTCGCGCCTTTGGTGACCTTGTCGACCAGCTTTTTCTCCGCCCGCATGGCGATACCGACGACCTTTGCATCATCCGGAGTGAATTCCGCAAAGACGGCGCGGTTTGCCGCGTCATGGCCGGTGGCAAACATCTCCTCGACATAGACACACGTTCTTATGTCCCGCTCGAGCGAACGGCGATGGATTGTTGAAATCGTTGGCTGATTTGCCGCCAATACGATCACCGGTTGAATGGAAAGCGGATTGTAGACGTTGCCGGCGCGATCGCGATAGGGCTCGCCGATTACCTCTGGGGATTGGGCCACAATGCCGCTGGTCAGGAAAGCCGTGACATTCAGCGCCTGCCAGGAGGCGAGGTCGTCTCGCAACACGATTGCAATTTTAGTATCGAACATCGATATATTTCTCCGAAGTTCATGAAGAGTTGACCTTATGCTAGACGTTCTAAGGGATGAGTCCGCGCGCAGTCTTGGACGATTGTGCGAGTTGCCCGCGCAGGATGCGATTATGGCTGCGCCCTCCAATCCCGGATTGGAGAGGATTGAGGCACGCTTCGCGGGCGACGGCTATGATCTTCACCGGCATGATACTTACGCGATCGGCATTACCCTGCACGGCGTGCAGACATTCTGGTATCGCGGTGAGCGGCGCTACAGTCTGCCGGGCAATATCATCGTGCTTCATCCGGATGAGGTCCATGATGGCGGCGCAGGAACGGATGACGGCTTGCGCTACCGCATGCTTTATCTGGAGCCGGCGCTTGCACTGCGCGCGCTCGGAAGCCGCGCCGGTTCGCTGCCATTCGTCAACGATCCGGTATTTGCCGACCAATCAATGACAGCCACCTTGTCGGCCGCCCTTGGCAATCTGGATGAGGAACTGGATGAACTGCTTGTTGACGACGTCGTGTCTCAGCTGACGCAAGGACTGGCCCGGCATGCACGGCAGAACGTCAAGTCAGTGGGCGCCCTGGCAGTACGGCAGACCGAGTTGGCGCGCGATTATCTCGAAGAACATGCCTTGCGCCTTGTCAGATCAGATGAGCTTGAGGCCGTAAGTGGCCTTGATCGCTATGCTTTATCTCGAAATTTTAGGGCGCTCTATGCCACAAGTCCACACCGGTTTCTGCTGATGCGCCGCCTGCAACGCGCACGCGAGATGATCAAAGCGCGCGAACCCTTGGCCGAGATTGCTGCTGCGACTGGCTTTAGTGACCAGAGCCATCTCAACCGGCAATTCAAGAAAGCGTTCGGTCTAACGCCGGGGCGCTGGGCAGGGTTGACGGGTGCCAGTGCAGGTTGAGGGTGCGATTGTCGATGCAAAGACGGTCTGATAGACATTGGCGCACCTCGCGCAATGGAGCCATGTCATGACGACCCAGACGCCAGCAACGCCGCAGCATCGTTTGGTCATCGTTGGCGGGGGCTTTGGCGGACTGGAGACCGTCAACTACCTTCGGAACACGGACATCGCGATCACCCTGATCGATCAGCGCAATCACCATCTCTTCCAACCCTTGCTCTACCAGGTGGCGACATCGACACTGGCGACATCGGAAATTGCCTGGCCGATCCGGCATCTTCTGCGCAAATACAAGAAAGTCAAAACGTTGCTGGGTACGGTCGAAAGCGTCGATACGGCTGCCCGGACCGTGGTAACAGCGGATGGCGAGGCAATTCCCTATGACACGCTGGTGTTGGCAACGGGCGCCCGCCATGCCTACTTTGGCCATGACGACTGGGAGCCCTATGCGCCGGGTCTGAAGACGCTGGAAGATGCGACGACAATCCGCCGGCGTATACTCACTGCTTTCGAAGCGGCAGAGCGTGAACCAGATCCAGGGCGACGCGGAGAATATCTGACGTTCGTCATCATTGGCGGTGGTCCAACGGGCGTTGAGGTCGCCGGAACGATCGCCGATCTGGCCCGCGATACGCTTAAGGGTGATTTCCGGGTGATCGATCCGGCAACAGCGCGGGTCATCCTGATCGAGGGCGGGCCGCGGGTGTTGTCGGCGTTCAGTGAAGACATGTCAGCCTATGCAAAGCAGGCTCTTGAAAAGCTTGGCGTAACCGTCCACCTCGGCAATCCCGTCACGGAATGTCATGCCGACGGCGTTGAATTTGGCGGCCAATCGCTGCGCGCCAAGACCATTATCTGGGCAGCGGGCGTGCAGGCGTCGCCCGCAGCCAAATGGCTGAACGCACCGGCGGACCGCGCCGGGCGGGTGATGGTCAATGCGGATCTGACGGCGCCCGGGCACCCGGAAATTTTTGTGATTGGCGATACTGCGACAGTCGCCAATGGCGGCAAAGGCATGGTGCCCGGCATCGCACCGGCGGCGAAGCAGCAGGGTGTGCATATCGCCAAGACAATCAAGGCGAGGCTTGCCGGGGATCAGAGGCCGAGACCGTTCACATATCGTCACGCGGGCGATCTGGCGACGATAGGCAAACGGGCCGCAGTCACGGATTTCGGCTGGATCAAGCTCAAAGGCTATATGGCTTGGTGGCTCTGGGGCCTCGCGCACATCTACTTCCTGATCGGGCTGCGCAACCGGTTGGCGGTGGCCCTGAGCTGGTTGTGGATCTCGATAACCGGCGCCCGCAGCGCACGATTGATTACCCAGAAAGATGCCGCCGAGGAAGTTGGGGTCAGGAGTCATACACCTTAAGAGCAACTTGCTTATTCAGGCATTTGGGTAGCGAATCTGGAGTGGAGGGATCGATCCCTGACGGGGGTGATTTTGGGCAGATTTGGCGCTTTCACGATTGCGCTTATCCTGATGCATCCGGCATCCGCCGGGGCAGGAGAGCGGGCTTGTGGAAGCCGCGAGCCGATTGCCACAATGTACGAGCTTGGCCCGGCTCTCTATTCCTGTTGGAAACCACCGCGCGGGACGGAGAACCTGGAAATTACACTCCGTTTTGCCCTGCGCCGTGATGGCAGCATGATCGGAAATCCGCGCGCGAGTTACGCTAAACTTGGTCAGGATATGCCGCTGAAGCGGGCATTTGTGGCCTCGGTGCTCGAGGCGCTGTATCAAAACCTGCCGCTGCCGATCACCGATGATTTCGGCGGCGCCATTGCCGGGAGGCCGATCACGCTGCTCTTCAGCACAGCCGACGAAAGCACGACGGCAGACACTTCATTGTAATTAGCCGGGATCAGCTGAGAACGAGTGTCTTGATGCCATCCGCTACGAACTGGACGGCAAGGGCGGCAAGGATGACACCGAGCAGACGGGTCAGGATTGAGCGCCCGGTTTCGCCGAGAAAGCGATCGACGCGTTCGGCAAGCAGGAACACGACATACGACGCAGCGATACAAACCAGGATGATAGCGATCAGTGCCAGACGTGAGGTGGCATCAGACAGCGTGCCTGCAAGAAGAATGGTGGCCGATATTGCACCAGGGCCTGCGATAAGCGGAATGGCGAGCGGAAAGGCGGCGATGTTGCGGATGTGATCCTTGGTGATCGCAACCTCTGCGCTCTTCTCTTTTCGTTCATTCCGCCGCTCGAAGATCATCTCGAAAGCGATCCAGAACAGCAGCAGCCCACCGGCGATACGAAATGCGCCAAGCGTTATGCCAAAAAGTGCCAGGATCTGCGCACCGGCGACAGCAAAGAGTGTCAGGACCATGAAAGCAATAAGGCTTGCGCGCAGGCCAACCTGGCTGCGTTCCTTGCGATTCATGCCGCGCGTTAGCGCCAAAAAGAGTGGCGCCAGACCCGGTGGATCGATCGTCACCATAAGGGTCACGAACGCATTGAGGAGGGTATCATAAAACGCCACGATTTTGCTTTTCTTTGCTGATTAAAGCTGAGCCAACCTACCGGATTCGCTATCCAACGTCGAGAAACATGGAAATCTGCACCCAAGTTTTTCAGTGCATTAGAAAATCTATTTTATCTAATTGATATTAAAGGGTTTTCAGCTGTGCATTACGTCCCCGTTTGTTGGCTTTTCAGTTCGAAAGCCGCTATAAGATCAAAGATTGATTCTATACGAAAGATGAGTGCCTCGTGTCTGACCTAACCCCACCTTCCGGCCCCGAAGACGATAAATCCGGACCAAATTCCGGTATTGAGCCGATTTCCATCATTGAGGAAATGCAGCGCTCCTATCTCGATTATGCGATGAGCGTGATCGTCAGTCGTGCGCTGCCCGATGTCCGTGATGGTCTGAAGCCAGTGCACAGACGCATCCTGCACGCGATGAACGAAATGGGCCTGTCGTGGAACAGGTCCTACCGCAAGTCGGCGGGTGTCGTCGGTGAAGTGATGGGTAAATACCATCCACACGGCGACGCATCGATCTATGACGCGCTTGTCCGTATGGCACAGGATTGGTCGCTGCGTGACCCGCTGGTCGACGGACAGGGCAATTTCGGATCGATCGACGGCGACTCGCCTGCGGCGATGCGGTACACCGAATGCCGCCTGGAGAAGGTGACGGAATCGCTGCTCGAGGACATCGACAAGGATACAGTCGATTTCCAGGATAATTATGATGGACGCGAGCAGGAGCCGGTGGTTCTGCCGGCGCGCTTCCCCAATCTGCTTGTCAACGGTTCCGGCGGGATCGCGGTCGGTATGGCTACGAACGTGCCGCCGCACAATCTTGCCGAAGTCATCAATGGTTGTATCGCGCTGATCGACAATCCGGCAATCGACTTGCCGGAACTGATGGAGATCATTCCCGGACCGGATTTCCCGACCGGTGGCATCGTCCTTGGCCGCTCTGGGATCTATTCCGCCTACAGCACCGGCCGCGGCTCGATCCTGATGCGCGGCAAGGTTGCGATCGAGAGCATGCGCGGCGACCGCGAAGCCATCATCATCACCGAGGTGCCCTATCAGGTCAACAAGGCAACGATGATCGAGAAGATGGCCGATCTCGTGCGTGAGAAGCGCATCGAGGGCATTTCGGACATTCGCGATGAATCGGACCGCGACGGTTATCGCGTCGTCGTCGAACTCAAGCGTGATGCGGTGGCCGACGTCATCGTCAACCAGCTTTACCGTTTCACTCCATTGCAGTCTTCTTTCGGCGCAAACATGGTGGCGTTGAATGGCGGCAAGCCGGGTCTGCTCAATCTTCTTGATATTTTGCGCGCCTTCGTCAGTTTCCGTGAGGACGTGGTCAGCCGCCGTACCAAATTCCTGCTGCGCAAGGCGCGTGACCGCGCTCATGTCTTGGTTGGTTTGGCCATTGCTGTCGCCAATATCGACGAGATCATCGCCTTGATCCGCCGTGCACCGGATCCGGCAACAGCCCGCGATCAGTTGATGGAACGGCGTTGGCCGGCCAATGATGTGGCACCGCTGATCACGCTGATCGCCGATCCGCGCCATACTCTTAATGACGACAATACCTACAATCTGTCTGAAGAGCAGGCGCGTGCCATTCTCGATCTGCGTCTGCAACGCCTTACCGCCCTTGGACGCGATGAAATCGCCGACGAACTCAACAAGATTGGCGTTGAGATCAAGGACTACCTCGAAATTCTAGCGTCGCGTCTGCGGATCATGGGTATCGTCAAGGACGAGCTCGTTGCTATCCGTGACGAATTCGGCACACCACGCCGCACCGAGCTTACCGACGGCGGCGCGGATATGGACGATGAAGATCTCATCGCCCGCGAGGACATGGTCGTGACGGTCAGCCATGCCGGCTATATCAAACGCGTACCGCTGGCGACTTATCGTGCACAGCGCCGTGGCGGCAAGGGCCGTTCCGGCGTGACGATGAAGGATGAGGATTCGGTGACACGGCTGTTTGTGGCCAATACGCACACGCCAGTGCTGTTCTTCTCGTCACGCGGCATCGTCTATAAGGAAAAAGTCTGGCGTCTGCCAATCGGTACGCCCCAATCACGCGGCAAGGCTCTGATCAACATGCTGCCGCTTGAACAGGGCGAACGCATCACCACGATAATGCCGCTACCGGAGGACGAAGCAAGCTGGGCGAATCTCGACGTGATGTTTGCCACGACGCGCGGCACTGTCCGCCGCAACAAACTTTCGGACTTCGTCCAGGTCAATCGCAATGGCAAGATTGCGATGAAACTGGAGGAAGAGGGCGATGAAATCCTCAGCGTCGATACGTGCGATGAGTTCGACGATGTCCTGCTAACCGCTGCCGGCGGCCAGTGCATCCGCTTCCCGGTGACGGACGTACGCGTCTTCGCCGGCCGCAATTCGATCGGCGTGCGCGGCATTACGCTAGCGCCCGGCGACAAGATCATCTCCATGTCCATTCTCGGCCATGTGGACGCCAGTCCGGCGGAACGTTCAGCGTACCTCAAGCAGGCAGCCGCCGAGCGCCGAGCCCAGGGTGCGGATGATGTGGAGGAAATCGCTCTGGTGGGCGAGGAAGCCACGGACGTTGCTGATCTTTTGCCTGAACGGTACGCAGAGCTGCGCGATCGCGAACAGACAGTGCTTACCGTCAGCGAATATGGTTATGGCAAGCGTTCTTCGTCCTATGAGTTCCGCGTTTCCGGACGTGGCGGCAAGGGCATTCGCGCAACCGATACGTCAAAGACCGACGAAATCGGCAAGCTTGTCTCATTGTTCCCGGTTGAAGCTTCAGACCAGATTTTGCTTGTTTCCGATGGCGGCCAGCTGATCCGCGTGCCGGTCAACGGCATCCGCATTGCCGGTCGCTCCACCAAGGGCGTCACGATCTTCAACACGGCTGATGGCGAGAAAGTAGTCTCGGTCGAGCGGATTTCGGAAACCGAAAGCGATGATGTCGAGGCGGAAACGGCTGTGCAAGGCGAGACTTCCTCCCCAAATACGACGGACGGTACCGGGGAGGTCTAAGAGCGTCAGATCACGCGATCAGAGATCGTGGCGATGATGATACACACCAAAGCGGGAGGTTCTTAACGGAGCTTCCCGCTTTTTGTTCTCTTCTACAATCATGACAATCGCGGAAACGATCATCGCAACCATCATGGCAATGCTCAGAAGAATAAACATAAATGTGTCCCTTCGATCTTGCACTCATTCTTGGTTAGCAACGTGCTAACCTCGAAATGGTTTCATTCGATTGTCTCACGTGTAGTTGAACGCGACTGAACGCTTGCTGATTGGTTTGTTCATCTGCCGTTCATCTGGTTGCCAGCGAACCATTGAAAGCGCCGAACAAAACGGCTAGGTAACCCGCATGACAAACGCGATCTATGCCGGATCATTCGATCCGATCACCAATGGCCATATGGACGTCTTGCAAGGCTCGCTCCGGCTTGCGGACAAGGTATTCGTCGCAATTGGCATCCATCCCGGCAAGGCTCCGCTGTTTTCATTCGAAGAGCGCGTAGATCTGATCAATCGCGTCGCAGCCGAGGTTTTCGGCAAGGACAGCAGCCGCCTCGAGGTGATTGCCTTTGACGGCCTGCTGATTGATGCCGCACGCAAATATGGCGCATCCCTGATGGTGCGTGGACTTCGGGATGGCACAGATCTCGACTACGAGATGCAGATGGCGGGCATGAACGGCAAGATGGCGCCGGAACTGCAAACGGTGTTTCTCCCTGCTGATCCCTCGGTTCGCACCATTACTGCCACATTGGTTCGCCAGATTGCCGCCATGGGCGGCGACGTTCGGCATTTTGTTCCTGCTCTTGTCGCCGAGGCGCTTGAGACAAAATTCAAATCCTGATTTTCGTGGAGACTTTCATGTCCTTTTTCCGCACAGCGCTGGTTGTTGCTGCCGTTTCTTCTCTGTCATTTGCCACGTTGAACCAAGGTTGGGCCGATGACGCAAACACCATGACGATCAAGCTCAAGGACGGCGATGTCAAAATCGAGCTGCTTCCCGATCTTGCACCCAAGCATGTCGAGCAGATCAAGGCGCTGGCCAAGGAAGGCGCCTATGATAATGTCGTGTTCCACCGGGTTATTCCAGGCTTCATGGCCCAGACTGGCGACGTGCAGTATGGAAATACAGAAAAGAGCTACAATCCGCAGGCTGCGGGCACCGGCGGTTCGACGCGTCCCGATCTGCCTGCCGAGTTCTCGAAGGAGCCTTTCGTACGCGGCGTCGTCGGCATGGCCCGCGCACAGAACCCCAATTCTGCCAATTCCCAGTTCTTCATCATGTTCAAAGAGTACCCTTCGCTGAACGGCGAGTACACGGTCGTTGGCAAGGTCACGAGCGGCATGGATGTTGTCGACAAGATCAAGAAGGGTTCGGAGGCAGATAATGGCGCCGTCGAGAATCCGGACAAGATGATCAAGGTAACTGTCGGAAAATAATCAATTTAGACAAGGAGATTGCCGGAAATGGCTTACAAAGACCCAGAAAACACGATCCTTCTCGAGACCACAAAGGGCGATGTCGTCATCGAACTTTATCCGGACCTCGCACCCGAACACGTCAACCGGATCAAGGAACTCGCACGCGAAGGCGCTTATGATGGTGTGGTGTTCCATCGCGTGATCGACGGCTTCATGGCTCAGACAGGCGATGTCAAGTTCGGCAAGCAGGGCGGTATCTCGTTCAATCCGGCACGCGCCGGCATGGGCGGTTCGGACAAGCCCGACCTCAAGGCCGAATTCTCCAATGCCAATCATGTTCGCGGCGCCTGCTCGATGGCCCGCTCGCAAAACCCGAATTCTGCCAATTCGCAGTTTTTCATCTGCTTTGACGATGCCGGTTTCCTCAATCGTCAGTACACGGTCTGGGGCCAGGTTATCGAAGGCATGAGCAACGTCGACAAGATCAAGCGCGGCGAGCCGGTGCAGGATCCGGATTCGATCGTTTCCATGCGTGTTGCAGCAGACGTCGAATAGATACGTATTGATGCATTATGCGTGTTGATCTTTTCGATTTCGATCTGCCGGAAGAGAACATCGCATTGAGACCTGCAGAGCCGCGCGATTCAGCGCGGCTTTTGCTTGTGAAGGCGGATGCGTCCGGATTTGAAGACAGTACTGTCCGAAACCTCGCTGACTTTCTGCGACCAGGGGACGCGCTGGTATTCAATGATACCAAGGTGATACCGGCACAGCTTGAAGGATTTCGCGAACGCGAGGGCGTAAATGCGCAGATCAGTGCGACGCTGCATATGCGTGCGGGCCCCGATCGCTGGAAAGCCTTTCTGCGCCCGGCAAAACGTATCAAGCAGGGCGAGCGCATCGACTTTGGCCATGGCAACAATGCGTGCCTGCTCGGGTCGCTCCAGGCGACAGTCACTGAGAAAGGCGACGCGGGCGAGGCATTGCTGGTATTTGATTTCAGCGGAGCTGATCTCGATCAGGCCATTGCCGCGGTCGGGCACATCCCTTTGCCACCCTACATCGCTTCAAAACGGGCGGATGATATCCGTGACCGCGAGGACTACCAGACCGTCTTTGCACGGGAAGAAGGTGCCGTCGCCGCTCCAACGGCGGGACTGCATTTTACGCCTGAACTGCTGGATAACCTGAAGAGGCGCGGCATCGAAGAACACTTCGTGACCTTGCATGTGGGTGCCGGCACTTTTTTGCCGGTGAAAGCCGAAGATACTGCCGATCACAAGATGCATGCGGAGATCGGTACAGTAGATCAGACTACAGCGGAAGCGCTCAACGCCGTAAGGGCGCGGGGCGGGCGCATTGTCAGTGTTGGCACCACCTCACTACGCTTGCTCGAAAGCGCTACGGACGAACACGGGGTGATCAAGCCCTGGTCCGGACCGACGGATATTTTCATCACACCGGGGTACAATTTCCGCGCCGTTGACATGTTGATGACCAATTTTCACCTGCCACGCTCGACGTTGTTCATGCTGGTATCTGCCTTCAGCGGGTTCGAGCGCATGCATGCGGCCTACGACTATGCGGTCAAAAACCACTACCGCTTCTATTCCTATGGCGATGCAAGCCTGTTATGGCGTTCCGCATCATGACAAGCGAAAACTTTGAATTCAAACTTATTGCCAATGATGGCAAGGCGCGTCGCGGCGAAATCACCATGCCGCGCGGTACGGTGCGGACGCCTGCCTTCATGCCGGTCGGGACCGGCGGCACGGTCAAGGCGATGTATATGGACCAGGTGCGGGAACTTGGCGCAGACATCATCCTTGGCAACACCTATCATCTGATGTTGCGGCCGAGCGCCGAACGTGTGGCGAAACTGGGTGGCCTGCATGAATTTGCGCGTTGGCCAGGGCCGATCCTGACCGATTCCGGCGGCTTTCAGGTCATGTCGTTGGCACAGTTGCGAAAGCTAACCGAAAAGAGCGTAACGTTCCGCTCGCACATCGACGGCAGCGCCTATGAGATGAGCCCGGAGCGTTCGATTGAAATTCAGGGACTGCTGGATTCCGATATCCAGATGCAGCTGGATGAATGCGTCGCTCTGCCGTCAACGCCGCAGGACATTCAACGGGCGATGGAACTGTCGCTGCGCTGGGCCGAACGCTGCAAGGCGGCCTTCGGCAATCAACCCGGCAAGGCAATGTTCGGTATCGTGCAGGGCGGCGATGTTGCCGATCTGCGCATCCGCTCTGCGCAGGCTTTGAAAGCCATGGATCTGAAAGGTTACGCCGTTGGCGGGCTGGCAGTCGGCGAACCGCAGCATGTCATGCTGGAAATGCTGGACATTACCTGCCCCGAACTGCCGCAAGAAAAACCGCGCTATTTGATGGGTGTCGGCACGCCGGATGACATTCTGAAGTCGGTAGCACGCGGCATCGACATGTTCGATTGCGTGATGCCGACGCGGGCAGGGCGACACGGTCTGGCTTTCACCCGCCGTGGCAAGATCAACCTGCGCAACGCCCGTCATGCCGATGACCCGCGTCCGTTGGACGAGGAGTCACCGTGTCCCGCAGCGCGGGATTACAGCCGTGCCTACCTGCATCATCTGGTCAAGTCAGGTGAGGCCTTGGGCGGGATGCTGCTGACCTGGAACAATCTGTCTTACTACCAGCAATTGATGCAAGGCATTCGCGACGCGATTGAGGGCAAGCGATACAGCGCCTTCATGGATGAAACGCAGAACACCTGGACGCGAGGGGATATCCCCGTATTCGCGTAATCAAGCATCGATCGGTTGGGAGGCCCTATTGGAGTCAACCCGCTCGAACAGGTTTCTCAGCCGGTCAATCGCTTCAATCTGCTCGTCCCTGCTTGGCACGTCCATTTCAAAGAGTTTCAGACTGCGGAGACCTTCGATCGTCAGATAGGCAATGAGCGCAAGGGTTGGATCCTCGGAATTCTCCTTCATGCGCTGCCACAATTGTCTGTTATATCGACGAATGGGTTCGATGAAACCGGGATCGTTGGCAATTGCGGCGAGAATGCCGGATGGTTCCGGCTCGTTGCAAACAAACTCCGCACGATAGACTTCGATACAGGCCTGCACCACGCTGTCCGGACCATGGTTTCGTTTGGCTTCTTCCTCGCGAAGTGATTCGTCGAATTCGCCAACATGCTGTTCTACGAGAGCTTCGAGCAGTTTGGCCTTGGTCGGAAACGAATAAAGCAATCCTCCCTTTGAAAGACCCGCTCGCCGCGCCACTGCATCGAGCGAAAGGTGCACAGGCCCGACTTCTTTGGCAATTTCAGCCGCTGCCTGCAGAATCTTGTCCTTTGTAGAGAGTATGTCCGCTGTCATTCTAGCACTTTCGATCTAAGAGAGATGTCAACCCATATTGACATTACCGTCCAGACGGTACAGTAGTTTGCGCGTGGCAATCAAGTCCACGTAATCTTTTTCTCGTAGACAGGGCTGGCATACGTTTGCTGGCCATTGTTTTGTTCCGGAGCAGTTTCCCGATGATAAAGCGCTATCTCGTCCCCGTTATCGCTCTCTTGTTTGTCATTCTCATCGGCGTTGGATTGGTTGGATTCAATCTTTTCCGGGATAAGGCAATCCAGGATTTCTTTGCGAACATGCAGCAACCGGCTGCGCCAGTGTCGACCTATACGGTCGAGCCCAGCGCCTGGACACCTGAAATCGAGGCAATTGGTACGGTCAGCGCCATTCAGGGCGTAGAATTGGCCGTCGAGGTTGCGGGTATCGTCAAAGAGATTCCGTTTGCGGCCAATCAGGAAGTTGAACAGGGTGCTGCGTTGCTGCAACTCGACGATGCAATCGAGAAGGCTGATATCGTTGCTGCCCGGGCACAAGACGTGCTGATGGACCAGACACTGGCCCGTGCACGTACTCTGAGCACCCGTGGCGTCGGTGCCGTTTCCAATGTCGACGAGGCGGAAGCGGCGTCTCTGGCCAAGAAGGCCGAAATCGCCAAATTGCAGGCGGTGATGGATCAGAAACTGCTGAAGGCGCCATTCAAGGGCACTGTCGGTATTCCACGCATCGAACTCGGTCAGTACCTGTCGCCGGGCACCGTCGTGGTTACGCTGCAGGATCTCGACACGATGCGGGTGGATTTCACCATTCCCGAGCAGACCTTAAGCGAAATCAAGATTGGCCAGCCGATCAAGCTTGGCCTGACCGACAGTGATTTGAGCTTCAAGGGTGCAATCATTGCCATTGAGCCCCGCATCGATCCGTCGACCCGTTTGATCTCCGTTCGTGCGAAGGTGGACAATCCGGACGGAAAACTGCGGCCCGGTCAGTTCGCCCAGGTTCGCGTTACGCTTCCGAGGGAAGATGATGTTTATACGCTGCCGCAAACCGCGCTCGTTTCGAGCCTTTATGGCGACTACATCTATGTGGTCCGTCCTGCGGAGAACAAGGCTGACGCGCCGAAGCCGGCAGGTGATTCCTCTGCCGGGACAGCAAACGCGGCGAATTCAACAGCGCCTGCGGATGAGAAAAAGCCGGCAGATGCCGCCCCTGAGCAGAAGCTTGTTGCGACACAGGTTTTCGTTACTCCTGGACGCCGGTCGGGCCTCTTGGTCGAGATTACCAAAGGCATCAAGAAGGGCGACATCGTGGTTACCGCCGGCCAGAATCGCCTGAGCCCCGGCGCGGCAGTCAAAGTCACCAATGACGTAAATCCAGCAGCAAAAACAGACGCAGGACTGGCAAAGAAATGAACTTTTCAGACATTTTTATTCGCCGACCGGTCCTGTCGACCGTAGTTGCCTTGATGATCATTCTCCTGGGCGCACAGGGGTTGGTGAACCTTGCCGTGCGCCAGTATCCCAAGGTGGAAGAAACGGTCATCACCATCAAGACCAACTATGCGGGCGCCAGCGCCGATCTGATGCAGGGCTTCATTTCTGCGCCGATCGCCAAGGCCGTGACGACCACGGAAAACATCGACTATGTAACGTCGTCCTCCGCGCCGTCATCCAGCACCGTGACGGTGCAGATGAAGCTCGGCGCCAATCCGGATGCCGCCTTGACCGAAGTGATCTCCAAGGTCAATCAGGTCCGCGGCGATCTGCCGGAAGAAGCGGATGATCCGGTTATCACGAAGGGCACTGGCCAGGACTTCGCGACCATGTACCTCGCCGTGCAAAATCCGCACATGACCAGCGAACAGATCACCGAATATCTGGAACGTGTCATCCAGCCGCGCATGTCGACGATTCAGGGTGTCGCCGACGCGCAGATTCTGGGTGGACAGGTCTTTTCGATGCGCGTGTGGATCGATCCGATCAAACTGGCCGCCCGCAAGACCACCGCCTCGGAGGTCTTGACGGCAATTAACCAGTCGAACTTCCTGTCTGCGCCGGGCAAGGTTGAGAATCTTTACACCGCCTCGCCGATCACGCTGAAAACGACGCTGCAGACGCCTGAGGCTTTTGGTGCAATGCCGATCAAGTCCGATGGCGACAATATCATCCGCCTGCGTGACGTGGCGCGGGTTGAATTGGGTGCCGTCAGCAAGGATACGATTGTTACTTTCAATGGAGCCGGCGGAACGTTCCTCGGGATTTTCCCGACACCTGCCGCCAATCCGATCGACATGACAGCTGCTGTCCGCAAGGAATTGCCGTTGATTCAGGCGAGCCTGCCTGAGGACATGAAACTATACATGGTCTATGACGCGACCGAGCAGATCAGTTCATCGATCGAGGAGGTGTTCAAGACCATCGGCGAAGCCATTCTCATCGTCGTTCTGGTTATCCTGCTCTTCCTGGGTTCCTTCCGGTCGGTGATCATTCCCGTCGTCACCATCCCGATTTCGTTGGTAGGCGTGTGCTTCTTCCTGTTCCTGCTTGGCTATTCGATCAATCTGCTCTCGCTGCTGGCGATGGTTCTAGCCATTGGTCTCGTCGTCGACGACGCGATCGTGGTTCTCGAGAATATTCATCGCCATATCGAGGAGGGGTTGAGACCGGTCGATGCCGCCTTGAAGGGCATGCGGGAAATTACCGGGCCGATTGTGGCGATGACCATCACGCTCGCAGCCGTGTTTGCGCCGCTCGGATTTACCGGCGGTCTGACCGGCTCGCTGTTCCGTGAATTTGCCTTCACGCTTGCCGGCGCGGTCATCATTTCCGGTGTGGCGGCATTGACCGTCTCGCCGATGATGTGCGCGCTTTTGCTACGTGCAGGCGGTCATAGCCGATTCCAGCGGATTGTGGACAAGAGTTTTGGCTGGCTCGAAGGGGCTTATGAGCGGCGGGTAGCCGGTTCACTGAACTTCCGCTTCGTGACCTTGTTCATCGTCGTCGCGCTCGTCGCGCTGACCGGATTTCTGTTTACCAAGACGTCCTCGGAACTTGCGCCTGAGGAAGATTCCGGTGCGCTGTTCGCCATCGTCAATGGCCCGCAGTATGCTACATCGCAGTATACCAAACTTTACGCGGACCAGATCGATGCCCTGACCAAGGATTTGCCGGAGCTGAAAACACGCTTCAACATCCTTGGATTTGGCACAACCAACTCGGCGTTCGCTATCTGGGTGTTCAAGGACTGGTCAGAGCGCACGAAGTCGCAGGCACAGCTCAAGGAAGAATTGCAAGGCATGATCAGCCCGATTGCCGGCGCCGAAGCCTTCATTTTCGCGCCGCCTGACTTGCCTGGTACCGGTGGTGGTCTGCCGATTTCGGTTGTCATCCAGTCGACTGGTCCAGCGGACAAGGTGTTCGAAGTAACCGAGGAGATCAAGAACAAGGCCCAGGCTTCCGGCCAGTTCATCGTCGTGCAGAATTCACTGTCGTTCAACGCGCCTCAGGTGACGATCACGATCGATCGCGACCGTGCCTCGGCACTGGGCGTGCCCGTGAGCGATATCGGCCAGACGCTCGGACTGCTGGTCGGCGGTGGCAAGATCTCGAAATTCGATCGGGATTCCAACAGTTACGACATCATTCCTCAGGTGCCGCAGGATTACCGGTCGAATCCGGAAAAACTGGGCCAATACTTCGTCAAGAGTGCGTCTGGCGAGATGGTGCCATTGTCAGCGGTCATCAAGATCACCGAGAATGCATCGCCGGCTGCCATCGAGCAGTTCAATCAGCTGAACTCGGCAACTATCTCGGCGTTGCCGCTGCCGGGTGTTACGACCGGTCAGGGGCTCCAGACGATCATTGATACGGCGAAGCCATTGATGCCGGATGGCTTCTTCATGGACTACTCGGGTCAGTCACGCCTGGAAATCGAGCAGGGAAGCACGATCCTCATCGCCTTCCTGCTGGCCGTGGTCGTGATCTATCTGGTGCTGGCGGCGCAGTTCGAAAGCTTCCGCGATCCATTCATCATCATGATGTCGGTTCCGCTGTCGATCTTCGGTGCGATCGTGCCGCTCAATCTCGGGCTTGGTACGCTCAATATCTACACACAGGTGGGGCTGATCACGCTTGTCGGGCTGATCACCAAGCACGGCATCCTGATGGTAGAGTTTGCCAACCAGCAGCGTGAGTTGCACGGTATCTCGCGGCATGACGCGATCATCCTTGCGGCGAAGACCCGGTTGCGTCCAATCCTGATGACGACGGCCGCCATGGCGCTCGGCGTTATTCCGTTGATCACGGCGACAGGCGCCGGTGCGGCTGCTCGTTATTCGATCGGCCTGGTGATTTTCTCCGGCATCCTCGTCGGTACGATCTTCACGCTCTTCGTTGTACCCATGTTCTATACCTTCATCTCCAAAAAGGATGTGTTGGCGGAACGCGGGCAACCGGTTCCCGATGCGGGTGCAGAGCCAGAATTCGGACGCACCTGATCCGAGACGTTGTGAAACAAAGAAAAGCCTCCGAACCAGACCGGTTCGGAGGCTTTGTCATAAGCTGATAGAAGAAGTCAGGCGCGTTTAACGGCGCGAAGGATAAAGAGGAGGATGACTGCACCAATCGTTGCGGCGATGATAGCGCCGAGAATGCCGCTGCCCAGTGATATACCAAGTCTTGGGAAGAGGTATCCGGCAATCAAGGCGCCGATGACGCCGACAATCAGATCACCGACAAGGCCAAACCCGCCACCGCGAACAAGCTGACTCGCGAGCCAACCCGCAACCAAACCCACCAACAGGAAAACAAGAAGACTTTCAACGCCCATAGTCGATCCTCCATAAACCGGTTTCGCTACGATGTTTCGCCGGCCCTGGATTCCTCAATCCATGCTTGGCAGGAGAATCACCTGTGCAATTTTACGACGGGAAGTACGGTTTGGGTAACAAAACTTGTCACGAGGGGAATGGAGCTGCAAGCACTTCACCAGAATACTACACCGGCCGAGGTTTCCCAGGACCGGTATAGTTGGAACGTAAGAGATACGGTCAGGCCAAATCTTATTCAGCAGCAGACTTCTTCACATCCTTCTTTGCGGCCGTATTGTGAACCTTCTTCACATGATGCTTATGCGACACCTTCTTGACAGGGGTCGTCGGAGCAGTGGTCGTTGTGGCCGGAGCAGCGCTTGCTACTGAGCTGAGTACCGGGGCCGATACAGCAAGGGCAACGGCGAGGCCAAGAGCTGTGTAGAGGGACTTTTTCATGGGTAAGTTTCCTTTTGCTGTGGGCATGGGGACGCAGTCGATCAATCCGTGATCGGCTGCACACCAAGCAGCTTCAGTGCCTGGGCATACGCTCTTATGCCCTGCGCCTGCTTGTTGCCGGCGCAGTACCGCGTTGCCTGCTTTTGAAGTGCTTTCGCCTTGGCCGCCCGTTTTGCCTCGGCGTGTTCGGTGATCGCGTGTTGGGTTTGTACCTGAAGTTTGCCGCACAGTTCCGTGCGCGTCGGTGTTTCATCGGCTGTTGACTGGTCAATCGATGCGGTAAGGATCACCGCAGCGGTCAGGGCGATCGTCGAAATGGTGGATATGTTTCGTAGAAGTGCCATTTTGAGCCACGAAGAAAACCTGTTTCAACCAGTCAACCCGCGTTGACAGCGCCTTTATCGGGCATGACTGTTGCGTCAGCTTTTCTGGCTCGTGGTGTTTTGTTTCTGGAATGTTTCTGGCGGGCGCTCCCGAAAATTTGCGTGGCTTTCCAATTGGGATCATGCGTAAAAACAAAGAGTTGAATTGAACGTGCGGACCAAGCGTCAAGGATCTCCGCCAGGGATACAAGCATGAAATCCGAAGCCCATATTCTCATCGTTGACGACGATGAAGCCATCCGGAACCTCTTGCATGAGTTTCTGAAGAAGCGGGGAATGCGTGTTTCCGTGGCCCGGGACAGTGAGGAAATGCAGGACGTTCTGTCCCGCACGCCGATCGACCTTCTTATCCTGGACGTCATGCTGCCGGGCAAGAGCGGCATGGAAATTTGCCGGGATATCCGGATGCATTCCCGCATCCCGATCATCATGTTGACAGCGATCACGGAGACAACCGACCGGGTGGTCGGGCTCGAGATGGGCGCCGACGATTATGTTTCCAAGCCGTTTGATCCAAGGGAATTACTGGCGCGGGTGAGGGCAGTGCTACGCCGTGTCGATACGTCGGGACCGGACAGACGGCTAGAGCCGCAAATCTACAAGTTTGCCGGTTGGACCATGGATTGTGCGCGGCGAAGGCTCGTTTCACCCGACGCCGTTCGCGTCGAGTTTACGACGGCAGAGTTCAATCTTCTGGAAACTCTGGTCAAGAGCGCGCAACGTATGCTGAGTCGTGATCAATTGCTGGAGCTGGCCGGGAGCAATGCGGCTTACGGGTACGATCGCAGTGTCGATATTCTGATCAGCCGCCTTCGCCGCAAGATGGAAGATGATTCCCGTTCGCCGAAGCTCATTCTCACCATACGTGGCGGCGGTTACCAGTTTGTCCCCGAAGTCAGCACCGAATGAAGCGATTTCTGCCCCAATCGCTCCCGAGCTGGATTTTGCTCATCCTGATTGCTGGTCTCTTGACCATGCAGATCGCAACGCTCTCCATTGTTTCGCGTGATCGGGCCGAGAACAACAACCTGCTCGAACTCTTCCGGTTAAGTGAACGCGCTTATACTCTCGCCAAGGTGCTTTACGGAACACCTGCGCCGGAACGAAAGCGGCTCGCCAGTGCCTTGTCAAATACCGCCAGCCCGATTTCTCTATCGGACCAGCCTGCGGTCACATCGGCCATCGCCGCCGACGACAGTCTCGCCGAACTCGAGGACGTTCTTGTTGCCCGTTTGTCAGAATTCGGCGTCACTGACGCGCGCATTCGCCGTGTTTCCGCCTCAAACGCCATTGCCAGCAGCGCGGGCGCGCCAGACCCTGATGCCGGCATCATCGAACGGCAGTTGTCCGATTTGGCCGACGACTTCAGCCAGAGTGACGGACTTGCCGCGTCGATCAAATTCAATGACGGTCAATGGCTGAACCTGGTGACGCCACTTGCGCCGGTGAACCCGATTTTCACGGCACAGACCTTGCCGCTCTTCGGCTCCGTCGCCGCAATTGTCATCGCCATGTCGATCTGGGCGATGCGCCGGCTAACGGCGCCCTATCGGGCTCTGGAGCAGGCGGTCAAACGCATTGGGGACGACGTCAAATCGCCACCTCTACCTGAATTTGGCAGTAGTGAGTACATATCGGCGGCGAGAGCGGTCAACGCCATGCAAACGCAGTTGCGTGAATATGTGGCTGACCGTGAACAACTCGCTGCGGCGCTCGCGCATGACCTGCGAACGCCGTTGACACGCATTCGCCTGCGGCTTGAACTCTTGCGCAAATCACAACTGCGCCAGTCGCTCATGCATGACTTGAACGATATCGAAGCCATTTCCAGATCCGTTATCGATTTTGCTACCTATGAGATTATTGACGAGGAACAGGAAAAGCTCGATTTCTGGTCGCTCGTCGATTCCATTGCGGACAATTATCCGCAAGTTGTGTTCGACAAACCCGGTCAAGTATCCCGTGGACTGATTTGCATTGGCCGGCCCATTGCCTTGCGGCGGTGTATTACCAATCTGCTTGACAATGCAGTGACATATGGCGGCAAAGCACATGTCAGCCTCACCCAAAGCGGCAATGATATCCTGCTGGTCATCAGGGATGAGGGGCCCAAGGTTGACGAAGTATTTCAGCCGTTCCGGAGAGTCGAGAACTCGCGTAACCGGCAAACGGGCGGATTCGGTCTCGGACTGACGATCGCGCGTAATATTGCGCGACGTTGCGGCGGTGATATCAAGCTTGAGAATGATGTTAAGGGCGGTTTGCGAGCAGAACTGAGAATTCCACTCATCACCTAGTCAAAACGGTGAGCTTTTACAGCCCACCGTTCTGTGAGAATGAGGTGACTGGAGATCCCATCATCACATATTGATGCTGCAGTCCTTCTACAGCACCAAATCTGTGGAATGTTCAGACTAGGAGCCGGTGTGTTCGCCCCGATTCCTTGTCGGCTATGCCGATCAGAAGTTCCGCTGGAAACGGACGATACCGCCAAAGGCGTCGTCGAAGTCACTACGGGCTTCATCGAATGAAGTGTAGTTGAGTTCCGGCGTGATCACGAAACCAGGAACGATTTCGTAAGCAACGTTCAGGGCAGCAGCGAAGGTACCTTCTTCTTCGTAAGCGAGCTGACCATTGATCGTCGCGTTTTCGGCAACCTTGGCGGAAAGACCACCCCAGATCGCATAATCGCCATTCCAGGCGCCGTAGTAGTTGGACACATCTGCATCAGACTGATAGCCGCCCATGACGAAGGCAGTCACTGTGTCGGTGAACTTCACATCCAAACGAACCTTGCCAGCAAATTCGTCACTGACCGCGTCATAACCACCCACTGCCGAGACTGCGCCCCAGCCCTGCTCGAACTTCACACCGGCAACGACGTGCGGCATGTAATCGTCGATCAGGTGCGAGCTGTCGCCCTGTTCTGCACCGATCATCGCCGAGAAACCATTGCCGCCAGCGAAGGTGTAGCTGATCTGGTTGGTACGGCCGCCGGTGTAGTCAATGACGTCGTCGGTGATGACATTGCCGGCCGAACCGGTCCATGTATCGAAGCGCGAGTCAGATACACCAATACGGAAGCCGCCGAGTTCAATGTAGCCATGAGCTAGCGTTTCGCATTGTACGGCGTTGGTGAACTCAAAACGCGTTTCGATATAAGAACGCAATGTGCCGAGTTCGGTTTCCGAACGAGCATCGAAGCGCAGGGTCGCACGCGTCCGCTTTTGCCAAGTTTCGAGTTCGCCGCCATTATAGACGTCGTCGCCAGCGCGGGCGTCGTAACGCAGGTAGCCGCTGATCTTCAGGCAGGTTTCAGTTCCGGGGATATAGAAGAACCCCTTGCCGTATGTGTCGCAAACGCGAACATATTCGACAGGCTCTGGTTCAGCGACAACAACGGCATCGGCGGCGTGTGCACCGGATACTGCAACCAAGGCTGCAGCGGAGCCGAGTAGAAGGCTCTTAACGTTTATTATTTCTCTCCATGAGGTGGTCGTAGTGACACGCGTCGCTTACCTCGACTTAAATAGTAAAGTCAAAGAACATATTTTGATTTTTGAGGTAATTTTGGAAGAAGCACCTGAATGTTGCATATTAATCACATACATATCAATAAGGTAGAAAATTATACAAGTATAAATCAATAGAAATATTTGCGTATAACAAAAAACAGACATGTACCATTCCAATGTAACAGCTTTGTGAGGGTTTCATTGGTGAATAAATTTTTCCCATTCGGTGATCAATTTCGATGACGTCCGGGGCAGTGAGGCGCTGTGCCTGACGAGTACTGGCTGCACACATAGGGATTAGGCTTATCGGGTCATTCCAGTGTGAATGATCCAATTTCATCTACCGCTGAGTTAACTCCGAGGGCTCCAGCGCGTGGTTCCGGGCCGGAATGCATCGCCAGAGTTGGCGTCTATGCTTGTTCTCCAAAAAGTGGGACTCTGGGTGACCGAGGCTAGCCGGCGGCTATGCAATGGAGATGCACGATGGAACCTGATGAGCATGACGAGAACGATGCGGTAGTCGATCAAGACGTGGACGAAGATACCGATGTTGAGTCATTAGACTTCGACGACGACCTCGACGAAGACCAATTGGAATCCGACGACGATGCTGATCTTGAGGATCTCGAGATTGATCTGGATCAGGACTCCGCAATCGTCGACGATCTGGACACAGATATTGTGATCATTGGTTCGCAGCCCGTGGACGTCAGGCTCGATACGGAAGTCGATCAGGATGACGAACTGGACCAGGACGTCGATGTTGACAGCGAAACGGGTGGCTCAGGTGGACGGGAGATTGCCGTCGATGCTGATCAACGGCCGGAGGTTGACCACAGGTTGGACGTGGATATCGAGGTCAGTAGGGGGCCTGACGGCACCATTCTCGTCGAGATCGGCCTCGACGAGGAGGATGACATCGAAATTGAAAGCGACCTGAGTGTCGATGTGAACGACGATGACAAAGACAGCGTCGACGCCTCGATCAATCAGGATACGGAAAGCGACGACAATATCGATGTCGACGTGGAAATCCGCGATGATCTCGATGCGGAAGTGGATGTCGATATTGCCTCTCTCGTTGCGACACTGGTTGCAGGGATTGTCGATCTGGAGGATGCAGATGACATCACCCGTCTCGGTGTTGATCTTGACGAGGCTGCTACCATCGACAGCGACGTCGACGTGATCGTTGATCTGAGCGACATAATAGCCTGAACATTGACCCGGCAAAGCAAGCAAGCTGCAGTGCAGCTTGCTTTATGCGCTTTTGTCCGGCTGAACGGCATAATTATGCATTACCCAAAGAGGTATACCGGTTCCGGTTAGCCTTACCCATTTAGATAAGCCAAGCAGCACGGGGCATTGCCGGTTCGGTTGAATGCCAATTGGCAGCTATTTTCCCTCATTCCAAACAGACATGCTCATCGCATCGATGGTGTGCTGGGGCCGCATGGATCAGCGTGATGACCATTGGTCCGCTCCTGATGTGGGATCGACGGAGCGGCTTTCCTCAAACGTGGGAGTGTAAACTTATGGACGATTTTGAAGACAATGATTTTGACATAGACATCAATGCTGACATCGACCAGGACCTTGATCAGGATCAGGACCAGGACGTCGACGTCGATACCGACCAGGACTCAGACGTCGGTATCGACAATGACAATGACTCGGATATCGACAACGATTCCGATCAGGACGCAGACACGGACAATGACGCAGATGCCGACGCAGATGCAGATGCCGATGCTGATGATGACAGCGACGCAGATGCTGACGCCGATGCAGATGCTGACGCCGATGGCGACGCCGACAACGATAATGACACCGACAACGATGTCGACCAAGCCAACGACAATGACGTGGATGTCGATCAGGATCAGACTGTCGACGTAGACGTCGATCAGGATCAATCCGGCGAACAGAACGCCGATATCGACATCGATTTCGATTTCGACATCGCTTGATTGCTCGCAGCATCGCAGCGCCCGGGCATCTCCGGGCGCTGCTCCATATACTGTTTGCCGACGAACTAGGGTGACATGGAGCTAAGCCGGGGCAGGCGCTCTCAATGTCAAACCCAAATGGGGACTTCCGGTCATGGCTCTTCCTTGGATGAAAACCCGCGCGACGACCGAAATAGAACGCGCGTTTGATCTATGCAAACCTTCGCTGCTGCTGGTGTTTGTGATCAGTTTTTTCGTGAACCTCCTGGCCCTTACAGTCCCGCTCTATCTGTTGCAGATCTATGACCATGTGCTGGCGAGCCGTAGTCTCGACACTCTGACGATGCTGACCATGATCGTCATTTTGGCGCTGGCAGTGAACGCAGTCCTCGATGCGCTGCGGCGCTCCATGCTGAACAGGATCGGCTCATGGCTCGATGACCGTCTTCAGGCGCCTGTGCTCGTCGCAGCCGTCCAATCAGCCCTGCGCACCGATTCCGCCGCGGCAGCTCAAGCCTGGCGAGATATCGGCAGTCTACGAAGCTTCTTCGCCGGCACCGCCTGCGCTGCCTTGTTCGACCTTCCGTGGACACCGATCTTTATCCTCGCAATGATTCTCGTTCATCCGCTCCTTGGCATGATCGGCCTTGGGGCGTCGATCGTGCTGATCGTGTTGGCACTGCTCAATGAAGTGGTCACACGCAAACTTTTTGCCCGCTCGAGTGCGGCGTGGGTCGAGAGCCAGCACCGGTTCGGATCGTTGCTGCGCAATGTCGAAGTTATCAGCGCCATGGGCATGCTGCCCGGCGTCGCCCGGCTGTTGCACGACGACCAAACCCGCGCAAAGGAAGCGCAACTCGCCGCCGCCGGGCGGGGCACAGTGATCCAGGCGATCGCGCGTTTTGTCCGGCTTCTTGCCCAAGTGACGGTCATGGCCTTCGCCGCCTGGCTTGTGATCCTCCATGACATCAGTCCGGGCGCGATCTTTGCGGCCTCCATCCTTCTTGGCAGGTCGCTTGGACCGGTCGAAGGCGCCATTAACACCTGGAAGGCAGTGACCAGCGCACGGCTGAGCTACGACCGCCTCAGAAAGATATTGGCAATGGCGCCGAAGCATCGAAAGACAATGCAGTTGCCGCGCCCCAACGGACAGCTTTCCATTGAACGGCTGACATTCATGCCGGCCGGTGCCGAAGCGCCAGCCTTGCGCCGTTTGAGCTTTGCCATCAATCCGGGCGAGGTCTTGGGCGTCGTTGGCGCATCCGGGGCCGGAAAGTCGACACTCGGGCGGCTCATCGCCGGAACGATCGCCCCCACGGCCGGTCATGTCCGCCTTGACGGCGCCGACGTTGGAATTTGGCTCGCTTCAGGTGGTCATCGCCACTTCGGCTATCTTCCGCAGGACATCGAGCTTATCGGAGGCAGCGTCCGCGAGAACATCTCCCGCTTGCAGGAGGCCCATGCGGATGACGTGATTGCAGCTGCCTCGATGGTGGGAATGCATGACATGATCATGCGGCTTCCGAGGGCCTACGAAACTGATATCGGCGATGGTGGTGTGCGGTTATCCGGCGGCATGCGGCAACGGCTCGGCCTTGCACGGGCATTCTTCGGTTATCCGCGCCTGATTGTGCTGGACGAACCCAATGCCAGCCTGGATGCCGAGGGCGAAGAAGCGTTGCGGCAGTCGATTCAGGAAATGCGCGGGCGGGGATCCACCGTCATTGTCATCGCGCAACGCCTCGGCATTCTCAACATGGCAGACAAAGTCCTTGTCCTCGACAATGGCACTATCAATGCCTTTGGGGATCGCCGGGAAATCGCCGAGAAGATCAGGAACGGGCGGACCAGCATTCCAGTCAGGCGACCGCGGATCACCGCTGCCACAAGGAACGTCCGTCGACTGAGCAGCAAGACCGCAGAATCCCAAGGCACCGCGGCAATTGCCACCAAGGAGACATCTGGAGGGAATGCACCATGAACACTTCCAACCACGCTACGGTGCATCACCTTGCGACAGTTGTGGCAAAACCACGTATGAGACCTTTCTATCGTCTGAGCCGCATCGCCACGCACGCGTTCAGCACGATTGATTCAGCCGCTAAAGCCGCGGGAAGGGCCGTCAGCACCGGCACAATCTCCGCTTTGACGGCACTGCGTTCAAGGGTGATAGATCCTGTGGACCGGTGCGCCTCGCTGATCGTTTCGGCCATTGGCAAATTTGCGGCGCGCTTCGGCATCGCCGTCAAACACAGCCTGGCAATCATGATAACTGAGTTGCGACTGTGGCTGGGAGCATTTTCGAAGAATCGCCGCCACCGTGCTCTAGCGACGCTGACACCAGCAGACGCGGCGAGCAATCGCCTAAATCATTTTCCGAAGAACGCCTTCTATGCTGTTGGTTCAATAAACAATAGTCCAAACCAGAACACTACACCAAGGCGATCAAAGACCATCCAGAAGCCGAGCGGAACACCTTTCGAAACCTTGCGTCTGCTTGCGATCAGTGCGTTCGCAATTGTCGGGATATTCATTGTCGGGTTCGGTACCTGGGCAAGCTATGCCCCATTGGAGAGCGCGGCCATCGCCGGTGGAGCCATCGAGGCGGAGACAAGCCGCAAAACCATCCAGCACCTCGAGGGTGGCATAATCGGGCGCATTCTGGTGAAGGACGGCGATGACGTCACCGTCGGACAACCGCTTATCCGCCTCGACGACATGCGGGCTCAGGCCAATGTCCTGGCACTCCAGATGCAGATGTGGGAGGCACAGGCATTGGAGGCGCGTCTGCTCGCCGAGCGTGATGGCCGCGCATCGATACATTTTCCCAGAAAGTCTGGACCGGCTGCCGAGAACGATCCGAAGTTCGCTGAAATCATGGCGGGACAGATCAAGATCTTCGATGCGCGCCGCAACCTCCAGAACTCGCAGATTAATGTCATAGAGCAGCGCAAGGCTCAAACGGAGCAGGAGATTGCCGGGCTGCAGTTCCAAGCGGCCGCGGCGCGGGAGCGGGTATTGATCATCAAGGACGAAGTCGCCGGCGTGGAGCCGCTGGTCGCCAAGGGTCTGCAAACGAAGGTACGCCTGCTGCGGTTGAAGCGCGAGCGGGCCGAGATCGACGGACGATTGGGCGACTTGCAAGCCCAGATATCGCGGGCAGGACAGTCCATCGGAGAATCGCAGGCGATGATCTTCAAACTGGAGAGCGATCAAAACAGTGAGGTCGCCCAAAGCCTCCGCGAAACACAAGCACTGATTTCTCAATTGGGAGAGAAGATTCAGGCGGCAACCGACATTCTGGACCGGACAGTTGTTCGGGCCCCCGAAGCTGGCACGATCACCGATCTGCGCATTCATACGCCCGGCGGTGTCGTCGCTGCTGGCGAGCCGTTGCTCGATCTCGTACCGCGGCAGGACCGGCTCATCGTTCGCGCTCTGGTCAAGCCGGAGGATATTGATCTGGTCCGTCCTGGCCTCGAGGCGCACGTTCGCCTGCTTTCCTACAAGCATCGCCGGGTGCCGCCGGTCGATGGTGTCCTCACCTATGTCTCTGCCGACAGTCTCGTCGACAAAGAAACGGAGCGGGCCTACTACACCGCCCGCGTCCGGATAGACGAAAAATCGCTGCACAATCTGCCTGAAGTGGAGATCATGCCTGGGATGCCGGTCGAAGTGATGATCAAGACGGGTGAATTCACCGTCGCCCATTACATGCTTCGCCCCGTTCTCGACAGTTTCAACCGAGCCTTTCGAGAGGATTGAGAACATGGACGTGCGTCTGGTCGAGTTACGACAATCCTGCGATCAGGGCGTGGAATACGCATCGCTTGTGACGACTATGCAGGCGCGGGGGGAGAATTCACATGTTCTTCTCTGACAAGGGTACCCGCGATCTGCTGCCGCTCATCGAACTCCACCTGGATGAAATACCTGTTGCAACGACAGCGTTCGACGGCGATCCCACGCCAGCGGCCAATGTCCCCCATCATGCGGTTCCGCAAGCAATGCAGCCAGCCGGAGATCTACCTTCTGTCGAAGAGCAGAGAGATGACGACACCGAGGCGTTTTCGAACGAAGAACAGGCTCCGCCGGCCATACACATTCAGGAAATGCCTGGTGGAAACGGCAGCACAGTTCACGAGATCTCCATACCGATTGATCACCTTACCGGGAATCCAGTGAGTTTCACTTTTCGGGGTGCAACCGGTGAGCTTGAACACAATGGGGGTGCGACCGGTAAGCTTGAACCGACCGGGGACGCAAATCAGCCCGGTCCTGAAAGTCAGGTTATTGGGCCGCACAGTCCTGCTTCTGAAGTTCCGACGATACCTGAGGATGGTCACACCATCAATGTCACGCAGCTCGCAGTGGTCGAGCAGGATGCCAGCATCTTCGTCAGTGGCTACGTCGGCGAGGTTGTTGCTCGCCTCCATATCGATCAAAGCCTCATGATGGACCAGGATGTGGACATTTCCTTCACAATCGACGGTGAAGGACACTTCTCGGTTCTGCTCGATCAGGATATGCGCATCGATCAGGATATCTGGGTCGATATCAACATCTACGACGAAGACGGCGTGCTCTATGTGGACGTCTTCCTGCGTGACGCAATTGAGGTCGATCAGGACACAACGATTGACGTGGAGATCAGCGATGGCCCGCCGGGCGGAACTGTCGAGATCAACCAGGACATTGAGCTGGATCAGGATGTCCACGTCCAGGTAGATATCGAAGATGACCTGGAGGAGCGCTACATTATCAGAACAAGTGTCGATGTGGTTCAGTCGGTCGATGCCGACGAGACCGCCGTCGTCGGGATTACCGGACGGGACGGAGAAACCGACATCGATATCGACGCTGTGCAGACCGCATATGTCGACCAGGAAACGATTGTGCACGCCGATTTTACGCTGGTTTAGGGCCGCCCACGATCCTCAGGGTCTTTTTCACGCATGGCACAACTGCAAGTAGCTAATCGCCACCGAATTGCCTATAATACTAACAAAATTCATAAAGTTCGCAGTCAGTAAGGAGTAGTCAAAAAGCGTAGGGGGAAACAATGTCAGTATCATTTGCCGCAGAAGTGCACGGCTTCAATGAAACACACAGCGTTGCTAGCGAACATATATCCATAGTTGTCATTGATTGCCAAACCTTGTCGCGAAGCTGTCTGATCCGCATTCTCCGGGGGGAGCTGCCAGAAGTCGCCATTCACGACATCGCAACATCAGACGAATTGGTCGGAATAATCGAGAGACATATCAATCTGGCAGTCATCAATATTGAAAACTGCTGCATGACCGATGCATGGGTGGCGGTCAATCTTGCCTATATTCATCAATTGCGGCCCGAAACCTCGCTCATGCTGCTGACCCAGTTGGACGAAGCATCGATAACCGACGCGACAGTTTCGGAAATTTCCAGATTGGGCGTAAAGGGCTACACAACAAATTCGGCCCCAGTCGAAGTCGTCCTTGCAGCCATTCGCCTCATCCTGGCCGGTGGTGCATATTACCCGCGTTCGGTGATCATTGACGATAGCGACCGCTCAAATTCAGCGTCAGCAGAGAATGCGGGTCAACTGTCACTACCCGCCAGTGCAAGGGGCGAGGAAGCGCTCGATACCGGTGAAACGGCCATGATTGGCTTCACGGAACGCGAAAGGCAGGTCCTTGCGACCTTGCGGCGCGGTCTTCCGAACAAAATCATAGCGAGCGAGCTGGACCTGTCGGAGAACACGATCAAGGTGCACATTTCGCATATCATGCGTAAACTCAATGCCACCAACCGCACCGAGGCAGTGGTCTTCTCGCAGCAATACGGGTCCGGCGTGAAGGGAACCAATGGCAGCAATGGCCACGGCGCAATGTTACGCCCGCCGCCCAAGGCAGGGCGGAACGAGGCGATGTTGGCGTCGCTGGGTCTGCTTTGCTTGACGTTTGTGGACGAGCTCTCCGCGCTCATTGCGATGGCTGTCTGACGGGCACAACCGTTACTTGACACATCAAACATGAACCTCGCCGTGCTCCTTCTCATCCGGGTCACCAATGAGCAGCGCAGCGTAGGCGAGCCAGCAGTAGAAGGCGACCACCAGGAGCAATATGGTCCAGCCTGGTATCGGTCCGAATGCGGCGTTGGCAACGATCTCTTGGAGTGAATGCGCCCCGTCGGGCGCGACCTCGCCATCCTGCAACTTGGGTGTCGAAATTTTCAGCACCCAAGCCAGAAGCAGGATAAGGAACATCCAGAGATAGTTGCGCCGCAGCCGCCGCGACATTGCCGCCCTGATGGAAATCATGAATTGCGGTCTGCGCAAATCCTGGCCAAGCAGTCGCGCCCAGCCGCTGTCCGGGTTTGGCAATGGCGCCAGTATCTGTGCAAAATAGTGCTTCTCCAGCCGGCGCACCCTACCACGATAAACGTCGAAGAACCGGTAGCGGCGTGCCTCGATGAGCAGGAGAAGCTGCACCAGCACCATGGCGAAGAGCAGCACACCGTGATGGGAGGTTGGCGTCGACAATGACAGCGAAAGCATTGCGGCAACGCCCGTGATGGCCCAGTTGGTGGTGCGATCGATCCTGTCGCGCCAGCCTGCCATGCGTCCCATTTCCGCGCGATGATAATGCGCCAGTACAGTGATATATTCAGCTGATGTGGCGGGAAAAGGCGGTGCTGACCATCCTGTAGCAACGTCGCCTTGCTGTTGTTTTTGAGCTTCGTTCACATCCGCCTCCCAGCAAACGTTCCGCCCTTTTGATTTTACACGAAAATGCCTCCGATTGCTTGGCGTTAGCCAAGAATCGGCGCTTATGGTCATGAACCCTGACCATACGTCGCCGCGCAAGAGGGACAACGCGAGACTGCCGTTCCTTGTATTGCCACAATCGCACACCCACCTGCGAGGCTCTAGAATCACAGCACGCAACGGAAAAGGTAGGTTGATGGCAGGTACGTTACGGAAGCGCGCGCTCTTCATTGTCAATCCAAACGCCCGCAGCGGCAGGAGACCGATAGCACCTGTCCGCGAAATGCTTGAGTCTGGTGGACTAACACTTGTCGATGCGGCACCCACGGACGGCGAAACCCTATCTGATGTCATCTCCCGCATGCGTGATGCCTGCGATCTGGTGATCATTGGCGGCGGCGACGGTACATTGAACTCAGCAGCTGCGGGCCTCGTCGAAACCGGCCTTCCGCTCGGCGTTCTTCCTCTCGGCACAGCCAATGATTTCGCCCGCACCATCGGCATTCCGGCCGACCCGCACGATGCAGCCAGATTGATCCTGTCAACCGAGCCGCAACCCATCGATCTTGGCGAGGTTAACGATCACCTGTTCTTCAACGTTGCCAGCATCGGCTTCAGTGCGGAACTGGCCGGCGAACTCACCGAGAAAGCCAAAAAGCGTTGGGGAAAGCTGGGCTACGCCATCGTAGCTGCCCGGCTGCTGGCGCGCTCGAGGGTATTCACCGCCTATGTCGAGCATGACGGGTCGGTGGAAGAGATCAGGACGATGCAGGTGTCCGTTGGCAACGGTCGGCACTATGGTGGCGGGATGACTGTCGAGCATACAGCTACGGCCGACGATGGCCGCCTGGATTTTTACAGTCTCGAAGTCGACCACTGGTGGCGGCTTCTGGCGCTCCTGCCGAGCCTGCGCAAGGGTACCCACGGCAAATGGGATGATGTGCGGGCCTTTCGCACCACCGAGGTCATCGTCAAGACGAGCAAGCCGCGTGCGGTGAACACCGACGGCGATTTGACAACATGGACTCCCGCCCATTTCCGCATCCGAGAAAAGGCGATCCGCGTCTTCGCCCCAAGCAATGGGAATCGCGATTTCGGCTTGATCGGTAATGTCCGCGCCAATGCCGTTTCATAGGAAAGCCGTCGTCTCCGGTCCGTCAAAACTGGGCCGATTTGATTCATGCAATCGGTATGCGGGGTCGCATTTACCGTAACGCACTTCCAGAGATCGAGGACTGTGACAGACTCTCACCCGAGCCGACTTCGTTGTTCAGCAGGTTCGGAGGGGCCCCATGCGACAGATATCATTAGCATTCTTGATGACGGCCAGCTTGCTCGTGGCACCCGTCGTTTCGACGATTGCGAGCGCCCAGTCCCTTTCGGGCCCGGAGGTGACGAAGATTGCGGAAGATGCCTACGTCTTCGCCTACCCGATGCTCTATGGCTACCAGACGCTCTATACCCAGACACAGGATGCGACGTTTCCCCGGATATATCGGCGGGTTCGGCCAGTACCGTCACTATGCCCGCGCAGCAACACCTGCCGATCTGGACATCGTCACGCCCAACAACGATACGACCTATTCATGGGCTTGGCTGGATTTGCGTCGCGAGCCGATCGTTTTTGAAACGCCTGACATTGATGAAGGGCGCTACAACGTTTTCCAGTGGGTCGATCTCTACACTCTATTATCGGAAGTCCAGGATCCCGGCTGACCGGGACGAAGGGTGCACGTACCTGTTTGCGGGGCCCGACTGGATGGGTGAACCTCCAGAAGGTATCGACCAAGTATTCCGTTCGGAAACCGACTTTGTTGGCACGCTAACTCGCACAGGTATCAATGGCACGGCGGACATTCCGAAGGTCCGGGAGGTGCAGCGGGGTTACCGCTTCACGCCGTTAAGCGCCTTTATGGCCGAGAAGCCGCCCGCACCTGCGCCAGAACTGGACTTCCCCGTCTGGCACGAGGAACTGGCGAAGAGCCCTGCCTATTGGATATCTGAATTTCCTGCTTGGTCACGCGAAGCCAAATCCGGCCGACACGGATGCGCTGAAGCGGTTTGCCGCCATTGGTATCGGCGTTGGCAAGCCTTTTGATGCTGCCAAGGTGGGCAAAGAAACCGCTGCGGCAATCCAGGCTGGCATCGATGCCGCGCTCAAGAAACTCAATGATCGTGTCGTGACCAACAAGGACAACATAGGGCTGTTCGGATCGCGCGAGTATCTCAAGGGCGACTACGAGTCGCGGGCGATCGGAGCGATGATCGGCATCTACGGCCAGAACGAACAGGACGCCGTCTACTTCTCATACCAGACCGACAAGGACGGCAAGCCGCTCGATGGTACCAAATCCTATGAGCTGGCGTTCAAAGAGGCACCGCCAGTTTCGCAATTCTGGTCGTTGACGATGTACAATCTCCCGCAGCGCCTGCTGGTCGACAATGCCATCGACCGATATTCCATCGGGGACCGCACCGAGGGTCTGGTCAAGGACGAGAATGGCGGCGTCATTATCACGCTGAGCAAGACAGACCCCGGCAAGGGCAAGAACTGGCTGCCGACGCCAGATGGTCCCTTCTTCATGATGATGCGGATGTATGGCCCAGGGGAAGGCATCGTCAAGGGAACGTGGCCGCGACCAGAACCTAAAATCGTCAACTGACGGGGTGGCGCATCCCAACCTTTTCGGGTCGAGTTCGCGCCGAGCGTCAGGTCTTGCGCTGGCGTGACATCTAAATTTTTTATATCTGTGCCGACTTGTCCGAAATTTCGGATAAGTGCCGAAACTCGGCAAATCTGCTGACTTTTCCACATGCAAGCATTGGCGGGGGTGAACGTCTGGCGGCATTGTGTCCGCTATGGCGTTCGGCGTTCACTGAAATCTTCGAAGCAAAGGAGATTCGACGTGACGCACGAAACAATAGTGAATTTGATCAGTCAGGCGACAGGGCTGCTTTCTGCGGTAATCCTGTACTGGGGCAGTTTTGGCGTGAAATGGCAGGAACAGACAATCAAGGGAATGTCGCCGCTTGAACGGTATATCGGGCTTCGGCAATACCATATTGGCTGGATTGGCTGCGTTCTGGCGGCCATTGCGAATCTCAGCCAGACCTACCTGACGCTTTTGCCATAGGGCAGGGCATTTTCCCCCGTGAACCCAAATATGAACCCGTTTTTTGAATTGCTATTTTGGCCCGAGGGCCAACGGCGCTGCTATTGTATTGTTTTCTTTGGAAATTTTGGTGAGCGCGCAGGGATTCGAACCCTGGACCTACTGATTAAAAGTCAGTTGCTCTACCGGCTGAGCTACGCGCTCCCAAGCGAAGCCAGTTCGGTGGCCTCGGGAAGTGCGGCGGAACATAGGTGCGACTTGCCAATCGGTCAACAGCTATTGTGTAGAGTTTCCGCAACAAAAAGGCTTGTTTGGGCTCGTTCCGCTAATTTTTGTTCGAAACAACCGATATTCATGCCCGTGGCCTCGGAGGAACAAACAACGAGACCGGCGTTTTGTCCGTTGAACTGGCGAAAAGGTGATTGGAATTCCGTCAGGATTCGGCTTACTGCACGGCCAAACGCAGAAAAGCATGAAGGAGCGCAAATGGCGCTTGATGTTTCCTATCTGACCGCTGCCGGCGCCGGAGCATTGTCGTTTCTCTCGCCCTGCGTCCTGCCGCTGGTTCCGCCTTATCTGTGCTACATGGCTGGCGTCACGGTGGAGGATTTCCGCTCGGATGGCACTGCCGCACGAGTTTCACCGGTGCGGCAGGCGCTGCTGCTGTCATCGTTCTGCTTTGTTCTCGGCTTTTCAACCGTTTTTGTGCTGCTCGGAGCAGGAGCGTCGACGATTGGCAGCTTTCTGCGGATGTGGCAGCAGGAAATCGCCATCGTTGCAGGCGTCGTTATCATCCTGATGGGACTGAATTTCCTTGGTGTCTTCAGGCTGGCATTCTTGTCGCGTGAGGCAAGATTCCAGGCACAAGGTACTCCAGCCAATCCATTCGCCGCCTATGTCATGGGCCTTGCCTTCGCATTCGGGTGGACACCGTGTATCGGACCGGTGCTCGGACCGATTCTGGCGCTTGCCGGTGCGCGGGATACGGTTGCCGACGGCGCCTTGCTGCTGGCGATCTATTCGCTTGGGCTTGGTATTCCTTTCATCGTTGCCGCCCTGTTTTCCGGCATGTTCATGCGCTTCCTCACAAGGTTCCGTGCCCATCTCGGCAAGGTAGAAAAAGTCATGGGAGGATTGCTGGTCCTGACAGGCGTCCTGTTCCTCACTGGCGGCTTGCAGACATTCTCGTTCTGGCTCCTCGAAACATTTCCCATCCTTGGCCAACTCGGCTAAACAGGCGAAAGTTACCTTGTTGGAAACCAATTCGTGCCATTGTCCGGCGCAATATTGCCCCTACGAACCTGATCTGGAAGTCTGAAGATGACCCAACGTTCCTGCCTCACGGTTATTCTCGCTGCCGGTGAGGGTACCCGCATGAAATCCGCGCTGCCTAAAGTCCTGCACCCGATAGCCGGGCTGCCGATTGTCGCCCATGTCGCCAAGGCGGTGCATGGAGCAGGGGGCAGCGACATCGCTCTCGTGGTCGGCCGCGGCGCTGAGAAGGTCGAAGCCGCCGTTCGCGCCGTCGTTTCCAACGTCAGCGTTCATGAGCAGACCGAACGGCTTGGCACGGGCCATGCGGTGCTTGCCGCTCGCAATGCCATTGATGCCGGTTATGATGATGTGCTGGTGGTATTTGGCGACACGCCGTTAGTCGAAACAGCAGCGCTAGAACAGGCGAGGGCAAAGCTCGCCTCCGGAGCGGACGTCGTGGTGATGGGATTTCGGCCCGACAATCCACACGGTTATGGCCGGCTTATCGAGCAGGACGGGCGGCTGATTGCGATTCGCGAGGAGAAAGACACGAGCGACGCCGAAAAGAATATCGGCTTTTGCAATGGCGGGCTCATGGCTTTGCGCGGCGACAGTGCACTGGCGCTGCTTGGCAAGATCACGAATAACAATGCCAAGGGCGAGTACTATCTCACGGACGTCGTCGAAATTGCCAATGCCGATGGCAAATCCGTTATCGCGATCGAGATATCACCGGACAATGTGATTGGCATCAATACGCGTGCCGAGCTCGCGGAAGCCGAAGCGATCTGGCAAAATCGCAAACGCCGCGCCATGATGCTGGCGGGTGTGACCATGCAGGCGCCAGAAACCGTGTTCTTTGCTCACGATACCCTCATTGAAGCCGATGCGATCCTTGAGCCGAACATTGTGTTCGGCCCCGGCGTTTCGATTGCCAGTGGCGCCATCATTCACGCCTTCTCGCATCTGGAAGGCGCGAAAGTCGGACCAAACGCTACCGTGGGCCCCTACGGTCGTCTGCGCCCCGGCGCCGATCTCGCGGCCAAGGCAAAAGTGGGCAATTTCGTTGAAGTAAAGAACGCAAAGATCGGCATAGGCGCCAAGATCAGCCATTTGACTTACATCGGCGACGCGACTGTGGGCGCGGAAGCAAATGTCGGCGCAGGTACGATCACCTGCAACTATGACGGGTACAACAAGGCCCTGACCGAGATCGGAGCCAATGTCTTCGTCGGGTCTAATAGTTCGCTGGTTGCGCCCGTTTCCATTGGCGACAATTCTTATATCGCCTCCGGAAGCGTGATCACGGCAAATGTGCCTGCGGATGCACTGGCATTTGGCCGTGCGCGGCAGGAGGTCAAGGAAGGCCGGGCGGTGCAGTTGCGCGCGCGTTATGCAGCGCAAAAACTAGCCAAGAAGGTGGACTAGATCGGTCTCCCCGGTTCATGCAAGATTGCGCAATGGAATGTGACTTTCCGCGGGCGCCAATTTGCCATAGGCGGGAGCAAGATAAAAACTTGGGGCATCGGAGTTTTGCATGTGCGGGATCGTAGGAATTATCGGGCGGGAACAGGTTGCGCCACTGCTTGTGGACGCGCTCAAGCGGCTGGAATATCGCGGCTATGATTCTGCCGGGGTCGCCACTCTCGAGAGCGGTGTGCTTGACCGCCGGCGCGCCGAGGGAAAGCTGGTAAATCTCGATAATCTGCTGAAGGAAAATCCGCTCGGCGGAACGATCGGTCTTGGCCATACACGCTGGGCGACCCATGGCGCGCCGACAGTGCGCAACGCCCATCCGCACACAACGCCCCGCCTCGCCGTCATTCACAACGGCATCATCGAGAATTTCGCCGAGTTGCGCGCGATGCTCGAGAAAGATGGCTATGTTTTCGAGACCGAGACAGATACGGAAACCGTTGCACATCTGGTGACGCGGGCCATGGATCGCGGTCTTGATGCAATTGAGGCGGTTCGCCAGACATTGCCGCAGCTGCGGGGCGCTTTTGCCATCGCCATCATGTTCAAGGGCGAGGACGACCTGCTTGTCGCCGCCCGCAACGGTCCGCCTTTGGCCGTTGGCTACGGCGATGGTGAGATGTATCTGGGATCGGATGCCATTGCGCTCGCGCCATTCACGGACAGCCTATCCTACCTGGAGGACGGTGACTGGGCCGTGTTGACCCGCAGTGGCGTGACAATTTACGATGAGACAGGCGTAACCGTCGACCGTCCCGTTCAGAAATCGGCCGGGACCGCATTTCTGGTCAGCAAGGGCAATCACCGGCATTTCATGGAAAAGGAAATCCATGAACAGCCCGAAGTTATTTCGCACACGCTGGCGTACTATCTGGATTTTTCCAAAGGTACGATCCGGGCAGGCAGCGCTCCCGTCGACTTCGCCAAGATCGACCGGATCGCGGCTTCGGCCTGCGGCACAGCCTATTATGCCGGCCTAGTCGGCAAGTACTGGTTCGAACATATTGCCCGGCTGCCCGTTGATATCGATGTGGCGTCAGAATTCCGATATCGCGAAATGCCACTGTCCAAGGACAGCCTTGCGCTGTTCGTGTCGCAGTCGGGGGAAACGGCCGATACACTGGCGTCTCTGCGCTATTGCAAACAGCAAGGACTGTCGATCGGGACCATCGTCAATGTCAGGGAATCGACAATGGCCCGCGAGTCCAACACCGTTTTCCCGACCCTTGCCGGACCAGAAGTCGGCGTTGCCTCAACCAAGGCATTCACCTGCCAATTGTCGGTGCTGGCTTCATTGGCCGTCGCCGCTGGCAAGATGCGCGGTACCATCAACGAGGAAGAAGAACGCCAGCTTGTGCGCGAGCTCTCCGAAATACCGCGCTATGCAAATCAGGCGCTGCGGCTGGAAGAACAGATCGAGACGATCAGCCGCGATCTCAGCCAGGTCAAACATGTGCTCTATCTCGGTCGCGGCACCAGTTTCCCGCTGGCTCTTGAGGGTGCCCTGAAGCTCAAGGAAATCTCCTACATCCACGCGGAAGGGTATGCAGCAGGCGAGCTCAAACACGGTCCGATTGCGCTGATCGATGAGTCAATGCCGGTGATCGTCATCGCGCCCTATGACCGCTGGTTCGAGAAAACCGTTTCTAACATGCAGGAAGTAGCGGCGCGCGGCGGCAAGATCATTCTCATCACCGATGAGAAGGGAGCGGCTGCCAGCACGCTGAAGACGATGCACACCATCGTTTTACCGAACACACCCGAGATCATCGCGCCGATCATCTATGCGCTGCCGATCCAGATGCTGGCCTATTACACAGCCGTGTTCATGGGCACCGATGTGGATCAGCCGCGCAACCTGGCCAAATCGGTAACGGTGGAATAGGGCCATTCCAGGAAAAGTGAGAACCGGTTTTCCGTCCGGAATTGCGCTGAAACAAGCTTAGCCGGCTCGCAAGAGCCGGACGGCTTCGTCGCGTTCGAACAAATAAAGCAGAATGCGCAGGGCTTCGCCGCGCGCACTCTGCAATTCAGGGTCGCGCGTCAGAATATAGCGGGCATCCTTGCGGGCGATTTCCAGAAATTCCTGATGGGCTTCGATGCTTGCTAGGCGAAATCCGGGCGTGCCCGACTGCCGCGTGCCGAGAAGCTCGCCTTCACCGCGCAGCTTCAGGTCTTCCTCCGCGATGCGGAATCCATCTTCGGTCTCGCGCATAATCTTGAGCCGGGCCTGAGCGACCTCGCCGAGCGGCCCCTTGTAAAGTAGAATGCAGGTCGAGGGCTTGTCACCACGTCCGACGCGCCCGCGCAGCTGGTGCAGCTGGGCCAAACCGAAGCGCTCGGCATGCTCGATGACGATGATCGTTGCGTCAGGAACGTCGACCCCGACTTCAATGACCGTGGTCGCTACAAGCAGGCGCGTCTCGCCACTTTTGAAGGCGAGCATCGCCGCATCCTTTTCTGGACCGGTCATGCGGCCGTGGACCAGACCTATCCGTTCGCCGAGCAGCGGTTTCAGCGATTCGAAGCGTTCTTCGGCTGATACGAGATCCACGAGCTCCGACTCCTCAACGAGCGGACAGATCCAGTAGATCTTCTGCCCGTCGGAAATAGCCGTGTGCATACGGTCAACGAGCTCGCTGAGCCGTTCCATTGGAAGTATGGCGGTGGTGATCGGCCTGCGACCGGCCGGCTTTTCCGTGAGTTTCGAAACGTCCATATCGCCGAACGCAGTCAGCACCAGCGTGCGGGGAATGGGCGTGGCCGTCATGACCAGCATGTCCGGCGCGGTGCCCTTGGAGGTCAGCAGCAGGCGCTGGTGGACGCCAAAACGATGCTGTTCATCGACGATCACGAGCACCAGATCGTGGTAGTTGACCTTTTCCTGAAACAGGGCGTGTGTGCCGACTATAATATGAACGGCACCTGAGCGCAGTCCTTCCAGAATCTCTTCGCGCTCGCGGCCCTTTTCGCGGCCGGTGAGCAGCGCGACACGCAAACCTGCCTTCTCGGCCAAAGGTGCTATCGTTGCGAAGTGTTGCCGCGCCAGCACCTCGGTTGGCACCATCAGTGCCGATTGACCGCCAGCTTCTGCGGCGTGCGCCATCGCCATCAGGCCGACGACAGTTTTACCGGAGCCGACATCGCCTTGAAGTAATCGCAGCATGCGCTCGCCTTGGCGCAGATCCGCAATGATTTCCTTGATCGCCTGGCTCTGGCTGTTCGTCAAAGTGTATGGCAGTGCCTCGACGATTTTTGCCCTTAGATGGCCATCACCCTCGAGTTTCCGCCCGGAAAGCCGCTTTGTTCTTTGCCGGACAAGCGCAAGAGCCAGTTGACCAGCAAGAAATTCGTCATAGGCAAGCCGCTGCCGTGCTGGATGATCCAGAGCGATGTCGCCCGGATCTTGCGGATTATGCAACGTCTGCAGCGCTTGGGCGTGCGACGGCAGCTTGAACTCCTTGAGGATTGGCGGATCGATCCATTCGGGCATTTCCGGCGTCTTGGCGAGCGCTTCCTGAACGCCGCGTGCCAGCACTTTGGGGGAAAGCCCCGCAGTTAGCGGATAGACAGGCTCGACCAATGGGAGCGTTGCAGCGTCTTCGATGCTGGTGACGTGATCAGGATGGACCATGGTCGGGCGGCCATTGAACCATTCCATCCTGCCTGAAACGATAACGGTTTCACCCACCGGCATGATTTTTTCGAGCCATGCCTGCTTGGCATGAAAGAAAGTCAGCCCGATTTCACCGGTATCGTCATGGGCGTAGACGCGATACGGAACATTGCTGCGCCCGCTCGGAGAAGGTTGGTGGCGGTCGATACGCACTTCCAGCGTGACAATTGCACCCTCAGGTGCATAGGCGATGCCAGGCCGATTTCGGCGATCGATCACGCTGTGTGGCGGCAGGTAGACGAGATTGCCAACGCGCGGCTCGGTGCCAGGGGGCTGTGTGCCAAGCAGCGTGGCAAGCAGACCCGACACTTTCGGACCAATGCCGGAAAGGGATCGAACGGACGCGAAGAGGGGATCAAGCAGTGATGGACGCATATGGTACGTTTAACGCCTTCGATGTGCGTTGCAAGGCTGACAGATGCCGTCAGGCAGGCTATACCGACCGGCGCTCACCATAACGACATCCAAGGCAAACGGAGCTTGCTCATGACTGGAAGCAGTCGCACCACCGCTGATCTGCAACCACGGCTGCGAAAAATCCTGTATCGTTCCTGGCATCGTGGCATGCGCGAGATGGATTTGATTCTCGGGCAGTTTGCCGATGCCCATATTGATACCCTGTCCGACGATGAGCTTGACCAATATGAAGCGTTGATGGAAGCGCTTGACCGGGACCTTTTGAAATGGGTTACGGGAGAGGCTGATGTTCCCGCCGAATTCGATACGCCGATATTTCGCAAGGTTGTCGCGTCCCGCAATAACATAAGCTCTTGAGGTCGTGCCTCCAGCATGGCCGGGAAATTCTGAAAAATGACTGCCTTCTCCAAACTCGGACTGAAATCTGACACGAACGGCCATGTGGTCATCGATGGAGTTGTCGACGGCTATGAAGCCTTTGCCTTGGCCAAGGTCGTGGCCGAAGCTGGGGCAGGCGGCCCTGTGCTGTTCATCGCCCGTGACGGTCAGCGCGTCGCTGACCTTGAACAGGTCTTGAATTTCGTGCAGCCGGATTTGCCGGTTTTGCAGCTGCCCGCCTGGGATTGCTTGCCCTATGACCGGGTGTCGCCAGGCGCCGATACGTCGGCGCGTCGATTGGCAGCGCTGGCCGGGCTGGCTTCATTGCGGGATCACAAACATCCTGGCGTCATCCTGGCGACCGCTAACGCCGTGTTGCAGAAATTGCCGCCGCGAAAGGTTCTTGCCGAGCAGCTGTTCATGGCCAGACCAGGTAATAGAATTGACATGAATGTGCTCGTTCAACGCCTTGAAAACAATGGCTTTGAACGCGTACCAACTGTTCGTGACATTGGCGAATATGCGGTGCGTGGCGGCATCCTCGATCTTTTCGCACCGGGAGCTGACGAGCCGCTGCGTCTCGACTTCTTCGGCGATACGCTTGAAACGATCCGCACGTTCGATCCGGCTTCGCAACGTACTTCGAGCCAGAAAACCGAATTCTCCATGCAGCCAATGAGCGAAATCACGCTCTCGCCAGAGATAATCAGCCATTTCCGCACGCAGTACGTCTTGCAGTTCGGGGCACCATCGCGTGATGACGCGCTCTATCAATCGATTTCCGAGGGTCGCCGTTTTGCCGGAATGGAACATTGGCTGCCGCTGTTTTACGAGAATCTCGAAACTGTGTTCGATCACGCCGGGAACATGCCGGTGGTGTTCGATCATTTGGCGCACGAATCCATGGCCGAGCGCCACAAGCTGGTCCTCGATCACTACGAAGCGCGCAGGCGGCAATCCGACGGCAAGGAACCGGGGGATGCCGTACCCTATAAGCCTGTGGAACCGGGCGCACTCTATCTGACGCAGGAGCAAGTCGAAGCTGCAGCAGCTTCCTCAGGCATGCGAGTCGATTTCACGCCTTTCGATGCGCCATTCGTATCGGGGCGATCAGTCATTCACGCCGGTGCCCATCGGGGGCGTACTTTCGTCGAAGAACGTTCACAGAAGGAAACGAACGTCTTCGATAGTGTGGTCAAGCACATTGCCGACGAACGCGCCTCAGGCAAGAAAGTACTGGTGGCGGCGTGGAGCGAGGGTACCCGCGACCGGCTGGTACAGGTTCTGAATGAACATGGCCTGGAGAAGATCGAGCTTGTGGATGACCTACGCACGGTCAAGGCTTTCGCGCGCGACAAGGTTACGGCCGGCATCCTGTCACTCGAATCCGGCTTTGACGCAGGTGAGCTCGTGGTCGTTGCCGAACAGGATATCCTCGGCGACCGGCTGATCCGTCACTCGAAGCGGCGCAAGCGCGACCGGGATTTCATCAGTGAAGTCGCGGCACTCAATGCCGGTGACATCGTCGTGCACGTGGATCACGGCATCGGCCGGTTCATTGGCCTGCGCACGATCACAGCTGCCGGAGCGCCACATGACTGCCTTGAATTGCACTATGCAGGCGATGACAGGTTGTTCCTACCGGTGGAAAATATCGAGCTGTTATCTCGATTTGGCTCTGAAACTTCGACTGCTGTATTAGATAAGCTCGGTGGTGGAGCGTGGCAGGCTCGCAAGGCAAAGCTCAAAAAGCGCCTCCTCGATATTGCGGGCCATCTCATCCGTCTTGCGGCGGAACGACAGATGCGTGGCGCGCCTGTGCTGACGCCTCCTGATGGGCTCTACGGAGAATTTGCGGCGCGGTTCCCTTACGACGAGACGGAAGATCAGGATCGCGCCATCGATGCTGTGATCGATGACCTGTCGCTGGGCAAACCCATGGATCGGCTCGTCTGTGGCGACGTCGGTTTTGGCAAGACCGAGGTAGCCTTGCGAGCGGCATTCGTCGCAGCGCTGAACGGCGTGCAGGTAGCAGTCGTGGTCCCGACGACGCTGTTGTCCAGGCAACACTTCAAGACCTTCTCCTCGCGCTTCCAAGGGCTGCCGGTCAATGTGGCACAGGCGTCACGCCTCGTCGGTTCAAAGGAGCTTGCCGAGAACAAGAAGGGCATTGCTGAAGGTCATGTCGATATTGCAGTAGGCACGCACGCCTTGCTCGGGCAGGGGATCAAGTTCAAGAATCTTGGGCTTCTTATCATAGACGAGGAACAGCATTTCGGCGTCAAGCACAAGGAGCGACTGAAGGAACTCAAATCGGATGTGCATGTGCTCACCCTGTCGGCGACGCCCATTCCCCGTACATTGCAGCTGGCATTGACCGGCGTACGCGAATTGTCGCTCATCACCACGCCGCCAGTGGATCGCATGGCGGTCCGTACCTTTGTGTCGCCATTCGATCCCCTCGTTATCCGTGAAACCCTGCTGCGCGAACGGTATCGGGGTGGACATAGTTTCTACGTCTGCCCACGCATTTCCGATCTTGATGATATCAAGGCGTTCCTGGACGCCCAGGTGCCGGAATTGAAGGTTGCTGTAGCACACGGCCAAATGGCGCCGGGTGAGCTCGATGACATTATGAACGCCTTCTATGACGGGCAGTATGATGTGCTGTTGTCGACGACCATCGTCGAGTCTGGCCTCGATATTCCGACGGCCAACACGATGATCATTCACCGGGCAGATATGTTCGGCCTGTCGCAGCTCTATCAGTTGCGAGGACGTGTTGGCCGGTCCAAGCAGCGCGCCTACGCCCTGTTCACGCTGCCTGCCAACAAGCTGCTGACGCAAACCGCCGAACGCCGCCTGAAGGTGCTGCAGTCCCTCGATACGCTCGGCGCCGGTTTCCAGTTGGCAAGCCATGACATGGATATTCGCGGCGCCGGCAATTTGCTCGGCGAAGAACAGTCAGGCCATATTCGCGAAGTGGGTTTCGAGCTCTATCAGCAAATGCTCGAAGAGGCGGTCGCAGAAATAAAGGGAACCGGGGAAGTCGAGGACGGAAACTGGTCGCCTCAGATCTCGATCGGCACTGCCGTCATGATCCCCGAGACTTATGTTCCTGATCTGCAATTACGCCTGGGCCTTTATCGCCGGCTGGCCGATCTGGAGGAATTGCAGGACATCGACGGTTTTGGCGCCGAGCTGATCGACCGTTTCGGTCCGCTGCCGGAAGAGGTCCAGCATCTCTTAAAGATCGTCTACATCAAGGCGCTGTGCCGCAGAGCCAACGTCGAAAAACTCGATGCCGGACCTAAAGGGGTGGTCGTCCAGTTCCGCAACAAGACGTTCAACAATCCGGCAGCGCTGGTCAAAATGATCGGCGAGCAGGGGGCGATGGCCAAGATCCGGCCGGATCAGAGCGTGGTGTTGGTGCGCGATTGGCCAACAGCCGAGAAACGGCTGAACGGCGCAGCCGTCGTCATGACGCAACTGACCAAGCTTGCCGAAGCTGCCTGATTAGACTGGTCGCGGCTCAAAGCCATCGGCCGTCTGACGGATGGCGTCGGCCAGCGCATCGGCCGATTGTGCGCCCATGACGGCGTATTTCTGGTCGAGGATGAAACAGGGCACGCCGCGCACGCCGATCTGATTGGCTGTGTCGATCTCCTGTTGGACGCCAACGGCATCTGCATCTGTGGGCAGCAAGCTCGCGACGATGGCGACATCCATGCCGGCTGCATCCGCGGCTTCCAGCAGGACCTGATGGTCGCCAATGTTCTTCCCCTGTTCAAAATAGTAGGAAAAAAGAATGCCGACGACGGCGTCCTGAACATTGGGGTTTGCCTGAGAGGCCCAACGGATCAGACGATGCGCATCGAGCGTGTTTGGGCTGACCTCAATGGCTTCGAAATCGAATTCGATGTCCTCTTCCTTACCAAGCTCGATGAGCTGCTGATGGATCTCAAAAATCCGATCGGAACTGCCGAATTTCTCCTGCATGTAGCGATTGCGGTCCTTACCCTGGCGCGGGATGGTAGGATCGAGCTGGAAAGGCCGCCAATTCACGCTCACGTCCAGATCCGGATTGAGGGCGAGCGCTTTTTCCAACCGCTTGCGGCCGAGAAAACACCACGGGCAAACGACATCCGACACCACGTCGATCGTGAATTTCTTGTCAGTCATGATCTCAACCTGTCTAACTTCCTGTTTTGTCGCAGTTCCTGACGGAAAACCGGTTCCCACTTTTCCTGGAATTGCCCTAGCGTTTGTCTGACCACCACGACGTGAACTGGTAGCCGTTTATTGATGTCTTCTCCGGGTGCTTGATATGGGACCATCGCGCAACCCATTGCGCCGGCTGATAGTAGATCGGCACAAAGTAGTTGCCGGAGATCAAGACCCTGTCCAAGGCCCGCACAGTGCTTATGAACTCATCCTGCTCGCGCACGCTGAGCATTTTGCCGATCAAGGCATCCACAACCGGATCAGCAACGCCAGCATAGTTGAAACTGCCGTTCGAGTCTCTGGATTGGCTGCTCCAACGCCTGAACTGCTCAAAACCTGGCGAAAGCGTTCCAGAATACGCGCCCAGGATCATGTCATAATCGAAGGTCTCCAGACGTTTCTGATACTGTGCGTCATCGACGGTCCGGATTGTGACACCAATGCCCAACCGCTCAAGCGTGCGCTTGTACGCGAGCCCTAGCCGCTCTTCGGCGACAGAGCGCGTGAGGATTTCGAATGTCAAAGGTGTTCCTTCGGGATCGAGCATGGTCTCGTCCTTGATCGAATAGCCTTTGCTCATCAGCACATCATACGCACGCTTCATCTCTTTGCGGTCGCGACCGGAACCATCCGTCTTTGCCGGTTCGTAGGTTCCATTCATCACGTCCGGCAAGACAGCGTCAGGGTAGGGCGCCAACAAAGCGCGTTCCGTGGCATCGGCCGGCTTACCAAGGGCCGAAATTTCCGACCCCTGCCAATAGCTGCCCATCCGTTGATAGCGATCTGCATAGAGATTGCGGTTGGTCCATTCGAAATCGAACATCATGGCGAGTGCGCCACGCACGTCCCTGTCGGCAAATTTTTCGCGCCTCGTGTTGAAAGCGAACCCGAACATGTTTGCTGGTGACTTGGTTTCAAATGTTTCCTGTACAACCCGCCCATCCTTGAAGGCAGGAAAGTTGTAGGAAGACGCCCATTTGTTGGGGTCACCTTCCATGAAGACGTCAAAAACACCCTTCTTGAAGGCTTCGAACTGGGCTTGCTCCGTGCGGAAGTACTCGACCGTGATCGTGTCGAAATTGTTGAATCCGCGCCGGCTGGGAACGTCTGCCGCCCAATAATCCGGATTTCGCTTGTAGATGATGCGTTGGCCGGGTTGAACCTGGGATACAATATAGGGGCCGCTGCCCACGGGAACGGCCAATGGCGAGGCGTCAAATTTGTCGCGGTTGATGGCATGCTTCGGCAAAATCGGCATCAGGGCCAGAATGAGCGGAAATTCGCGATCGGCCTTGTCGTTGAACGTGAAGCGAATTCCGCGCTCTCCAACCTTTTCAATCGAGGCGATGCGGTCCTTGCGCTGCTTGTATTGCGGCAGGCCCTTTTCAGGCAGAATGTCGAAAGTGAAGATGATGTCGTCCGGTGTGACCGGCTCCCCGTCAGACCATTTCGCCTTCGGGTTGAGCGTAAACTCGACCCAGGTGCGGTCATCATTGGTCTCCACCTTTTCCGCGAGCAGACCGTACATTGTGAAGGGCTCATCGGCGCTGCGCTGCATGAGCGTTTCGTAAACAAGGTTGCCAAATTGCGGGTCGTTGAAGATACCGCGCGCTGTTGTCCGCAGGCTTTTCACCAGAAACGGGTTGAGGCTGTCGAACGTGCCAACCACACCATAAGTGATCGAACCGCCTTTGGGCGCGTTGGGATCCACATAGGGAAAGTACTGGTAATCTGCGGGCAGGGCGGGTGCGCCGCGCATGGCGATTCCATATGTGGGCTCGGCAATCGCGGCATTCGCACTAAAGCATGCCGCGGTCATAAGCGCCAGAATCTGGAAACTTTTCTTCAACATCGTCTCAACCTTGCGCTCTCAAAGCGGGGATTTAGCCTGATTCGTGCCACAGACTACCATTTGACGACGATTCTGCGGCGGAAGGCGCATAATCATGTCTGCGAATTAATAACACAGCCAACAGTAGTCTGGATTTGCATTAACATGCAGTGTAACACGGCGTTCGACATCGAGGGTCACTCTGTTGCCGCATTTGGTAACCAAAGCCAGACAAGCAAATTAAGGTGATCAAGAAACACTTCGGATAAGTGCGCTGAAAGGAACCAGTTGACCATGTCCACCCGAAAGACTTTCGCTGCAACCGCATCCATTGCGGGTGCTATTGCAATACTCGCCTCCGCGGCAGTACCAGCCACAGCCCAGCAGCAGAGAGCGCCGCAAGGTTGGTTCAAGGTTTGTTCCAAGCAGGAAGAGAATGATATCTGCAACACGCAGAACATCGTGACTGCCGATAGCGGGCAGCTGCTAACGGCCGTCAATCTTATCGAGATCAAAGGCAAGATCAATCGCAAGATCTTCCAGGTTTCGGTTCCGACCGGCCGCTTGATTCCTCCAGGCGTTGGCCTCCAGATCAATGGCGGCAAGACGCAGAAGATCGATTACGCGATCTGCTTCCCGGATCGCTGCATCTCCGAAACCGCCTTGTCCGATGAACTGCTAGCCTCCTTCAAGAAGGGCAATCAGCTGACATTGACGTCGGTCAATTTCCAGAACAAGCCCAACCCGATCAATGTAGCTCTGACCGGCTTCACCCAGGCCTATGACGGCCCCGGTATCCAGCAGAACGAACTCGAACAGCGCCAGAAGACGCTGCAGGACGAAGTCCAGAAGCGTCAGAAGGAGTTCGAAGACAAGATGAAGGCTGAGCAGGCAAAAGCCAAAGCAGGCAACTGATTGCCTCCGATGAATAAAAAGGGGACGCCTCAAGCGTCCCTTTTTCATTTTTAAGGGGTGGCCGTGTTCACGAGCTAGTTGATGTGCGGACGCTTTACCCGGTACACGCCATTTTCCAGCTTCTCGAACACGTTCTTGATCTGCGGATGCCGCAACGGAACACCGGTTGTATCCGGGACCAGATTCTGCTCAGAAACGTAAGCGACATACTCACTGTCGGCGTTCTCGGCAAAGAGGTGGTAAAAAGGCTGGTCGCGGCGCGGTCTCACCTCTTCGGGGATGGATTGATACCATTCCTCCGTATTGTTGAATTCCGGATCGACATCAAAGATTATGCCGCGAAAGGCGAAAATCCGGTGGCTAACCACCTGACCGATCTGGAATTTTGCATGTCGTATCTGTGTCATTCTCACCATTCGATATAGATAGCTGTTTCTGTCAAATCCCGCGAGTGAAAGACCGCCTCCTCATCCGCCGTGCCCGCAGCAACCGTCGAAGCCCATCATGCTCAGTGTCTTCAACCTCGTGCTTCCATTCTTTGGACTGATTTTTCTCGGCTTTTTCGTGGCCAGGATCAATCGCCAGCCTTTGGAAGCGTTAGGATGGATGAATACGTTCATCGTTTATGTGGCGCTTCCGGCCCTGTTTTTCCAGATCCTATCAAAGACACCCGTCGCCGAGTTAACGCAGTGGGCGTTTATCGTCGCATGCACCGCGTCAACGTTCTGTATCTTTCTGGCGATGTTCCTCGTCGGTTTCGTACGAACCGGCAAGATTGATGAAAGCACCATCCAGGGCCTTGCTGCAGCCTATGGAAACATTGGCTACATGGGGCCGGCGCTTGCAATTCTGGCTTTCGGCGCACCTGCTGCGGTGCCGGTGGCGTTGATCTTCTGTTTTGACAATACGCTGCACTTTGTCATGGCACCCACAATGATGGCCATATCCGGCAATGACAAACGGTCTGCAAGCGATTTGGCGATAGGTGTTTTGCGGAAGATATTCTTCCACCCCTTCATCATTGCGACAATCCTAGGGGTGACGGCAGCGATCATTGGCTTCGAGCCACCCATCGCTCTCGACCGGCTCATAGACCTGCTTGCGAAGGCTGCCGCACCCTGTGCGCTTTTTGCCATGGGTGCGACACTTGCCTTACGCCCCCTGAAACGGATTCCCAATGAGCTTTACGTCATTGTTCCGCTGAAACTGCTGGTTCAGCCAGCGTTGATCTATTGCATTCTCAGCCTTGCTGGCGATTTTCCGCCGATTTGGGTCAATACCGCCATGCTGATGGCGGCTTTGCCAACAGCAACAAATGTCTTTGTTATAGCGCACCAATATGGCGTCTGGGTCGAACGGGCCCCAAGCTGCATCCTGGCGACGACCCTGTTCTCAATCGCAACATTGACGCTCTGGCTCTATATCATGACCCATGGATGGGTCCCCTGATGCCGCGACGCCGTGGCTCCAAACTCCATTCGATACCCGAAATAAATTCGGGGTTTCTCATTATTTAGTGGCAGTTGGGCACTTGCAGCGGCACATTTTCTCTATATATAGATGCGAATGATTTGCAATTGCGGTTAAGGGCGTTCCATGGATCAAATACGGCAGGCGGCCGACACGCCTGAAGGCTGGCGGCACGCGCGGGGCGAGGCGTCGCTGTCTGACGTTCATCGTTCGATTGCCGTAAGGACAAGTGGGCCTGGCTGGCGTAGAGCTGCGGCGTTCGTTGGCCCGGGTTATCTCGTCGCAGTGGGCTATATGGACCCCGGCAACTGGGCGACTTCGCTCGCCGGCGGCTCCAAATTCGGCTACACACTGCTCGTTGTTGCGCTCGTTTCCAACATCATGGCGATTGTCCTGCAGGCACTATGTGCCCGCCTCGCGATTGGATCGGGAAGGGACCTTGCTCAGGCTTGCCGCGACGCCTTTCCGAAGCCTGTTGCCTATGTGCTGTGGTTTCTTGCGGAAGTCGCGATCATTGCCACTGACATTGCCGAAGTCATTGGTACGGCCATCGGTCTTAATCTGATCTTTGGTGTGCCACTCGAGCTCGGTGTCCTCATCACGGCCCTCGATGTTTTCCTCATTCTTTATCTGCAGAAGCTCGGATTCCGCTGGGTCGAAGCCTTGATCATCACCCTGCTCGGCGTGATCGCTGTTTGCTTTGCGATCCAGATTTTCCTTGCCGATCCGGAGTGGGGCGCCGTCATCAAAGGTTTCGCGCCGACCACAGAAATCGTGACCAATCCCGAGATGCTCTATCTGGCGCTGGGTATTCTCGGCGCCACCGTCATGCCGCATAATCTTTACCTGCATTCGGGCATTGTCCAGACGCGCGACTACGGTCCAAGTTTGCCCGAACGGCGTCAGGCACTGAAATATGCGACGATCGATTCGACCGTTGCCCTGATGTTTGCCTTGCTGATCAATGCTTCGATCCTCATCCTTGCGGCCGCGACATTTCACAAAACGGGTCAGACCGATATTGCGGAGCTGGGTGAAGCTCACTCATTGCTTGCGCCATTGCTCGGATTGGCAATCGCACCGACATTGTTCGGCATTGCCTTGCTCTGCTGCGGTATCAACTCGACGGTAACGGCCACGCTAGCCGGGCAGATCGTCATGGAAGGCTTCCTGCACATCAGGCTGACGCCATGGTTGCGGCGGCTCATCACGCGCGGCATTGCCATCATTCCAGCGTCAATAGTGACCATCTGGTACGGTGAAAGTGGAACGGCAAAGCTGCTCGTGTTGACTCAGGTTGTCCTAAGCCTCCAGCTGTCGTTCGCGGTGTTTCCTCTGGTCATGTTCACGGCAAGCAAGGCAAAGATGGGCGAGCTCGTCTCACCACGCTGGCTCTCGGCCTTCGCAATGTTCATTGCTGTGGTCATCGCCGTGTTGAACGTCAAACTGTTGAGCGACTTCGTGTTCGCCTGAGTTAATGCGCTGCGCCCTTGCGGGGAAAGCGAAAGCCGCTCCCGGGGCGCAAGCCCTCACGCATGACGAATCCACGCAGCGGCGAGAACGCACGCAACAGCTCAAGTCCGCCGCTGCGCACCATCTGAACCGGCAGGAAATCGGACAACAGCGATCTGTTCAGCGCATCGACGGCGCCGGTGCGTGCAATGATGTCCGGGCTACGCTTGCGGTTATAGGTGGAGATGACGCTCGAAGCCCCAAGATCCGTGCCATCATTCGGCAGCGTTTCCAGAAGTGTTTCGACGTCTCTCACACCGAGATTGAGACCTTGGGCGCCGATCGGCGGGAACACGTGGGCGGATTCGCCGGCAAGGAAGACGCGGTTGCGGGCAAAGGACGTCGGGACCAATCCGGAGAGCGGCCAGCTCTGCGGATCGACATCGATCGTGACCGCTCCGAGCATAGACTGCATGCGTTCCTCGACCCTCGTCGCGAGTTGGTTCCGGTCAAGTTCCAGCAGTTCCACGGCATGGGCCGGTGTCGTGACCCAGACAAGGCTGGAGCGCTTGCCGGCTAAGGGTACTTGCGTAAACGGTCCGTGTTCGGTGTGAAATTCTGTCGAAATATCATGATGTTCACGCGTATGGCTAAAACTCAGCACGATGGCTGTCTGGTTATAGCTCCAGGTCCGCGCCGATATTCCGGCGGCCTCGCGCGCGAGCGATGAGCGGCCATCCGCTGCGATGACGATATTGGCGGTGTACATGGAACCATCGCTGGCCTCGACGGCAATCGCCCCTTCAGTTGGATGGTAATGGCTGGCTGAAGCGGCAACATGCCTTACCGTCGAATGCTTCAACGCGTCACTCAAGACTGAAGTCAAAGTGACATTCGGTATATTATAACCGAACGCGGCTTCGTCAATTTCGCCTGCTTCGAACGTCACGGTCGGACTTCTGATCAGCCGGTTTGTGCCATCTATGATGCGCATGGTGGTGATTGGCGCGGCGTGAGGCTCGATAGCCTCCCACAGGCCAATCTTCTGGAGGTACGTAATCGCAGGCACCATCAGCGCGGTCGTCCGCTTGTCATTGCCCTCCGGTATCGTCCCGAGGCTGATGACATTATCGAAGGTCTGGCCAATTGCGATCGCTGCGATCAATCCTACATGTCCAGCCCCCGCAATGACAATTGGATCGGTTCTGGTGCTGGTCATGTTCGCCTCCGTTTCCAAGCTGATCGAGCTTTCAACAGTTTATATCAACCTGATTGCTTGCGCTTTGAGCTATTTTCAACAAAAGCTGATCGCAAATCGTTCGTCGCTGGTAGGATATACCAGCGAACGGCGAATTATCATGCAGCAGATTGGCGCGGACCGTGAAAAAACCAACCTTGCCCAAGGGTGTCATGCCCAAGAAAGTGACGGCACCACAGGCGAAAGCATTTTCAGTCCACCTGCTGACGGCGTCCGGTTCCTTCTTGGCCTTTCTGTCAGTCGTTGCGGCAAGTGAAGAAAGCTGGACGGCGATGTTCTGGTGGTTGGGTCTGGCGCTCTTCGTCGATGGTATCGATGGGCCCATCGCGCGCAAGCTCGAGGTCAAATATGTTCTGCCCAACTGGTCTGGTGAGCTCCTCGACAACATCATTGACTACATGACCTATGTGCTCATTCCAGCCTTTGCACTGTATCAGCGCGGCTTCATGGGCGAGGGACTGTCCTTCCTGGCAGCAGCGATCATCGTGGTTTCCAGTGCCATCTACTATGCCGACACGGGGATGAAGACCAAGGAAAACTTCTTCAAGGGTTTTCCTGTCGTCTGGAACATGATTGTCTTCACGCTGTTCATCGTTCGGCCCGGAGAGTGGGTGGCCTTCGTCATCGTCCTTGCGTCCGCTATCGTTTCCTTTCTGCCGGTCTATTTCCTGCATCCAGTGCGTGTACAGCGATTGCGCCCCCTCAATCTCGCTATATTCTTCCTGTGGTGCGGTTTCGGCGCGATCTCGCTGTTCCAGGAACTCGATTCGCCACTCTGGGTGCGCATTGGCATTTCGGTAACCGGCATCTATCTTTTCTGCATTGGCGCCGTGATGCAGGCATTTCCCAACCTTGGACGTACGGAGAAAGTATGATGGTCAAAGCTGTTCGTATTCATCAGATTGGTGGGCCGGAAGTGCTGACCTATGAGGACATTTCCGTTGGCGTGCCGGGACCCGGTGAAGCGCACATCCGCAATGAGGCGATCGGGCTGAATTTCCTCGATGTCTACTATCGCACCGGACTCTACCCATCGCCGACCGCTTTGCCGCTGATCCCCGGTCATGAGGGCGCCGGCGTGGTGCTGGCAGTGGGGTCTGATGTCAAGGATTTGAAGGCTGGCGACCGCGTGGCCTATACCAATCCTATCGGCGCGTATGCGGAAGAACGGCTGATCCCGGCCGATCGTCTCGTCAAGGTGCCGGATAGCATTCCGTTGAAACAGGCGGCGTCGATGATGCTGAAGGGCCTGACGGCGCAATATCTGCTGCGCCAGACTTATCCAGTGAAAAAGGGCGATACTATCCTCTTTCACGCCTCTGCTGGCGGGGTCGGCCTGATAGCCGGCCAGTGGGCCAAGCATCTTGGTGCAATAGTCATCGGAACGGCCGGCTCGGACGAAAAAATCAAGCTGGCGCTGGACCACGGCTACGATCACGTCATCAACTACAACACCGAGAATTTTGTCGAACGGGTAAAAGAACTTACCGGCGGCAAAGGCGTCGATGTCGTCTATGACTCGGTCGGCAAGGATACGTTTGATGGCTCACTGGATTGTCTGCGTCCACGCGGGATGCTGGTATGTTTCGGTCAGTCTTCCGGACCGGTTCCACCGTTCGACCTTGGCATTCTGTCGCGCAAAGGCTCGCTTTATCTGACACGGCCGACTTTGTTTGTTTACATCGCAGCACGCGAGGCGCTGGTGGACGGGGCAAATGAACTCTTCGATCTGGTTGCGAAGGGCACCATCCGCATCGAAATCGGTCAAACCTACGCGCTGAAGGATGTTGCGACGGCTCACCGCGATCTTGAAGCACGGAGAACCACCGGCACAACCGTGCTCATTCCTTAAGCCGCTGAAATAGATGCACGAATAATGTGCGCAAATGGCCGCAACCGTACGTTTGTACTTTCCAAATTTGGTACGCCTGACATAGGATCGGCAACGGTCTTGGCCGCGGGGAACTATGACAGGCACAACAAGAATAAACGGCTCTGAAACACCGCTTCTGGAAGCTAGTAAGCTCACCAAAATTTTCGGCACTCTCAAAGCCTGTGACGAAATCAATCTGACGATCGGAACGGGCGAGATCCACTCACTGCTCGGTGAGAATGGTGCAGGCAAATCGACGCTCGTCAAAATGCTGTTCGGTGCCCTTCAGCCAACGTCCGGGGATATCGCCTGGAAGGGGCAGAGCGTCACCGTTAGCAATCCCGCGATGGGAAGATCGCTCGGTATCGGCATGGTTTTTCAGCATTTTTCCTTGTTTGATGCATTGACAGCGGCTGAGAACATCGCGCTGTCACTCGACGAAAAGACCCCACTCGACACAATCGCAGCCCGTGCCAAAGAAATCGGTCAGACCTACGGGCTGCCAGTCGACCCGGAAGCGCTTGTCGGGGACCTTTCCGTGGGTGAACGCCAGCGCATTGAGATCATCCGCTGCCTCTTGCAGAATCCGGATCTGATCATTCTGGACGAGCCGACATCGGTGCTCACCCCACAGGAAGCCGATCTGTTGTTTGTGACACTGGAGCGGCTGCGGTCTGAAGGCAAATCCATCCTCTACATCAGCCACCGGCTGGAAGAAGTCCGGCGGCTCTGCGATCGCGCGACCGTATTGCGGCATGGCAAGGTTGTCGGCCAATGCGACCCGCGCGCTGAAACGACCGCTTCCCTCGCACGCATGATGGTCGGTAGCGACATTCACATCATCGATCGGCATCCGGTCGAAGCGTCTGCACCGGCTCAGGCGGCACTCATTGAGGTCAAGGGACTGTCGCAAAAACCGCGCGGACCATTCTCTGTTTCCCTGCACGATATTCATCTTGCCGTCCGGTCCGGTGAAATTCTCGGAATTGCCGGCGTTGCCGGCAATGGGCAGGGCGAATTATTCGAGGCGATTTCAGGCGAGGTGCTCCAGGAAAGGCCAGACATCATCCGTATTCGCGGGACGGATGCCGGAAGGATCGGTATATCGGCACGGCGGAAACTTGGTGCCGCCTTTGTGCCTGAAGAACGGCTTGGCCATGGCGCAGTTCCCGACATGTCCCTGACCAACAATCTCCTGCTGTCGCGCCACTCCACTGATCGCAAGGTATTTCTGACTGGTGGTACGCTCAAACTCGTAGCGGAGGCGAGTCTGGCCTCTGCGGCCAAGCGTATCGTGACGCAGATGGATGTTCGGAAGAGCGCCGAAAATCCCGATGCTTCAGCGCTTTCTGGCGGAAACCTCCAGAAATTTCTCATCGGGCGAGAGCTCGACCGCAACCCGTCGGTGATGATCGTGAACCAGCCGACGTGGGGCGTCGATGCCGGTGCAGCGGCGCACATACGCCAGGCCTTGGTTGATCTTGCGCGCAGCGGTTCAGCGGTGATCGTGATCAGCCAGGACCTGGACGAACTGTTTGAGATTTCCGACCGGATTGCTGCGATGGTGCATGGCCGCCTTTCGGAATCCGTTCCGATAGAAGCGATGTCCAGAGAACGCGTCGGCCTAATGATGGGCGGAGTGGATCACTCGACTGCGCTGGCAAATGCAGGGGCGGCATGATGCGGATCGAGATCGTCAAGCGCCCGCAACATTCAGCGCTGTTCAGCGCCCTGTCGCCGTTCATTGCGCTATTCCTGACGCTGATTGCAGGCGCCATCCTCTTTTCCATTCTCGGAAAGAACCCGATTTCGGCGCTGTATTCCTATTTCGTCGAGCCTTTGACCGAGGTCTGGTCAATCCATGAATTGCTGGTGAAGGCTGCACCGCTGATCCTGATTGCCGTCGGGCTTTCGGTCTGTTTTCTGTCGAACAACTGGAATATCGGGGCAGAGGGCCAATTGATCGCCGGGGGCATTGCCGGGTCGATACTGCCGGTCATGTTCCCGGATCTTCAAGGCTGGTATGTGCTGCCCATCATGTTGTTGCTCGGCATGGCCGGCGGCATGGCTTATGCGACGATCCCGGCATTCCTGAAGGTGCGATTCAATACCAATGAAATCCTGACCAGTCTGATGCTGGTTTACGTGGCGCAACTCTTCCTCGACTGGCTGGTACGCGGGCACTGGCGCAACCCGCAGGGATATAATTTTCCAGAAACCGTGCAGTTCAATCCGAGCGCAATCCTGCCGGAAATCTGGATGGCTTCAGGCCGCGCGCATTGGGGATTTATCCTCGCGCTGGTTGCAGCAGTGCTGGTCTGGTTCATGCTGTCGCGCACGCTGAACGGCTATGAGATCAAGGTTCTCGGGCGCAGTTCAAGGGCAGGGCGCTTTGCCGGTTTCAGCGCCGGGCGGCTGACATTCTTCGCCTTTCTGATCTCGGGTGCGCTTGCGGGGCTTGCAGGTATCGCCGAGGTTTCGGGCGCAGTAGGGCAGTTGCGAACCAGCATTTCGCCGGGATATGGCTTCACCGCAATCATCGTTGCCTTTCTCGGCAGGCTCAATCCGCTGGGGATAATTGCCGCGGGCCTCGTGCTTGCACTCTCCTATCTCGGGGGCGAAGCAGCTCAGATTTCATTGGGGATTTCCGAAAAATCAGCGCGCATCTTCCAAGGCATCATCCTGTTTTTTGTCCTCGCCAGTGACACCCTGATTTATTATCGCATCCGGATTGTATCCCGTGCGGGCGATGCAGTGGCAAAGGGTGCATGAAATGACGATGTTCGAGGCCATACTCCTGACGATAGCAACGGCGGCAACGCCGCTTCTCATCGCAGCACTCGGCGAACTCGTTGTCGAGCGCTCCGGCGTGCTCAATCTCGGTGTCGAAGGCATGATGGTCATGGGTGCTGTCGCGGGGTTTGCCGTTGCCCAGACCACAGGTTCGGCCTGGCTTGGCATGGTTGCGGCAATCCTAGCGGGCGCAGCATTTTCGCTACTTTTCGGCTTTCTCACGCTGACGCTGGTCACCAATCAGGTGGCAACTGGTCTGGCACTGACTTTGCTTGGCCTCGGAGCATCCGCGATGATCGGCGAAAGCTTCGTTGGCTTACCGGGTGTGAAGATGGCGTCGCTGTACATTCCGGGTTTCTCCGATTCGCCATATGTCGGCAAGTTCCTGTTCGGACAGGACCCAATCTTCTACATCTCCATCCTGCTGACGATTGGCGTGGTGTGGTTCCTGTTCAAGACCCGCGCAGGCCTCACGCTGCGTGCAGTCGGCGACAATCACACGTCGGCCCATTCCCTGGGCGTTCCCGTTGTCCGCATTCGTTACCTTGCTGTGTTGTTCGGCGGTGCCTGTGCTGGACTTGCCGGTGGGCAGCTTTCGCTGGTCTATGTGCCGCAGTGGGTGGAAAACATGACTGCGGGCAGGGGCTGGATCGCGCTGGCGCTGGTGGTCTTTGCGTCGTGGCGGCCATGGCGTATTCTTGCCGGCGCCTATCTCTTCGGCGCGGTAAGTATCGGCCAGCTGCATGCACAGGCGCTAGGCATCGGCATACCGTCGCAATTCATGTCGTCCTTGCCTTATCTGGCGACGATCGTCGTCCTTGTGCTGATTTCCCGGAACAAGCGGCTGACCTTGATGAATACGCCGACATCGCTCGGCAAACCCTTCGTGCCAGACCGTTAAGGCGGCTCAAGACCAAAAAGACATCACAATCGGTTTAACAGAGAGGTGAACTTCAAGATGAAAAAACTGATGATGGCGCTGACAATCGCGACGAGCTTTGCTGTCGCGGGTGCAGCAAATGCTCAAGAAAAGCTGAAAGTCGGCTTTATCTATATCGGACCACCCGGCGATTTCGGTTGGACATACCAGCATGACCAGGGCCGCAAGGAGTTGGAGAAAGCGCTGGGCGACAAGGTCGAAACCACGTTCCTCGAAAACGTGCCGGAAGGTGCCGACGCGGAACGTTCGATCGAACGCCTCGCACGAGCCGGAAACAAGCTGATTTTTACGACCTCGTTCGGCTACATGGACGCCACCATCAAGGTGGCGCAGAAATTCCCCGACGTGAAGTTTGAGCATGCGACGGGCTACAAGACCGCCGAAAACGTCGCCGTCTACAATTCGCGGTTCTACGAGGGCCGTTATGTCCAAGGCGTGATCGCCGCAAAAATGTCAACGACCGGTGTTGCCGGTTACATTGGTTCGTTCCCCATTCCGGAAGTCGTCCAAGGCATCAATTCGTTCATGCTGGGAGCGCAATCGGTTAATCCGAACTTCAAGATCAAGATCATCTGGGCCAACTCCTGGTTCGACCCGGCCAAGGAAGCAGATGCCGCCAAGGCGCTCGTTGACCAGGGCGTCGATATCATCACGCAGCATACGGACTCGACAGCGCCGATGCAGGTAGCGGCGGAACGCAAGATCAAGGCTTTCGGACAGGCGTCCGACATGATCAAATTTGGACCTGAAACGCAGCTGACCTCGATCGTGGACAATTGGGGCCCATACTACATCGAACGCGCCAAGGCGGTGCTCGACGGCACCTGGAAAACCCACAATGTCTTCCACGGCATGCATGAAGGCCTGGTGGTCATGGCGCCCTACACGAACATGCCGGACGACGTGAAGAAGCTCGCTGAAGAGACACAGGCCAAGATCACCTCCGGAGAGCTGAAGCCATTCACCGGCCCGATCAAGAAGCAGGATGGTTCCGAATGGCTGAAGGCCGGTGAGACCGCTGACGACAAGACCATTCTCGGCATGAATTTCTATGTCGCGGGTGTTGACGACAAGCTGCCGCAATAATCAGCCAGACCAAAAAATGAAAGGGCGCCAGTGGCGCCCTTTTTTATTGTCGCAGCGATGGATCTGATCATTCTACTTCGTTGGCCGAAGCCGCATTGAGCTGGCCATAGCGCTCGACACCAATAGCATTCAGGAGGTCGATCTGCGTTTCAAGGAAGTCGACATGGCCTTCCTCGTCCTTCAGCAACTCGTCAAAAAGTTCCTTGGAGACATAATCTCCGAGCTGATCGCAAATTTCACGAGACTTCTTGTAGGATTTGACGGCGTCATACTCGCCGGCGAGGTCGGCCTCGAGGACTTCCTTGATGTTCTGACCGATACGAAGTGCACCAATCGACTGCAAATTCGGATGACCTTCCAGGAAGATGATGCGCTGAATGATCTTGTCAGCGTGGTGCATCTCCTCGATGGATTCCTCACGCTCCTTCTTGGCGAGCTTCGTGTAACCCCAGTCATCCAGAAGGCGATAGTGCAGCCAATATTGGTTGACGGCCCCCAATTCGAGAAACAGTGCCTCGTTAAGCCGCTCGATGACCTTTTTGTCGCCCTTCATGTCGTGAACTCCCGTATTCGTGACGCAGTGACCGGACACGGTCGATGAACGAAACTGCATCAGAATCGTCGGAACCGTGGCGGAGATGATATTCTTCCGTCACCTTTATGATGGTTTCAACGACATTTGGGAAGCAGCCACAGCAGCGGCCGCGTTTCTTCATGGCATGGTAAACTTTTGCAGGAACAACGAGTTGCCAAGGGTCCGCGTCGAGAAGTTCAATAATAGTATTCTCGACTTCTTTCTGGGTGATGATGTTGCAATGACAAACTAGCATTTTGCGCCGACGCCGTACTCACGAGCAAAAACACAATACCCGTCCGATGCCGCAGAGACATCAAATCTTGCATAAACTACTGATATGAAAGCGTTTTCTACGCATAGACCAAGAGATACTGTCCCGTGATCGGGTGATACTTTCGAACCAAACAATGGCTCCTCCAATCGCAAGGGTTCAAGGCCCAAACATTAAAGGTCATGCGTTCCATAACGCTGACGCCATAAAACCGGTTTGTCAGAACGCTGTCAAATCCATATGGTGAGAATATGTCGTGATTTCAAGTAGTTAGAATTATTCTAAACTAGGTGAATAACATAACCAATTCAATCAGGTTTGGCTTTTTGCCCGCAAAATTCGCCCGCCGAACAGCCTGTGTCAAAACGTCTCATGAGGGTAACCGGCTAGGCGAGGGGATCTGGGCGGCGCGACATTTGCAACCGAACTAAACCAAATTGCAACGCAGCGTGGAGAACCTTGTACGGGAATCGAACTTTCCAGGACGTGATTCACCCGAACCTGTACCAAAACCGTATGTTCTTGTTCGAAACACGGTGCTGAATCGAAGCGGCGTGTACGCTCATGAAACGGCTGCGGTAAGGGTGTTGCGGATGCGCTGATCAGTCCGGGAACGGCGAATGCCAACCCGGTCTCTCGCGTCCAAGAACGCTGGATCAGCTCGCCGTCGCGAGGCGCTTTTCGAGGACGTCGATCCCGAGCAGGGAACGCACATCGCGCTTGTCGACGATATCCTCGATCGTATAATCGGCGAGAACTTCGAAGAAGGCATTGAGTGCCTTGCGCAGCGCTGCATTCAAACCACAGCTGTCGATCAGCGGGCAATCGGCCGCGTCATTCTCGAAGCATTCAGCCATAGCGAAGTTTTCTTCAGTCACACGGACAACGTCGAACAGGGTGATGTCCTTGGCCGGCTTGCCCAGCTTCACGCCACCGTTGCGGCCACGCACCGTTTCAATGAAGCCGTTTTCGACGAGCGGCTGAAGGATCTTGAACAGGAACAGTTCGGATACGGTATAGGCCTGCGCGATCTCGCCGATCCGGCTCAGATTGCCATCATTGGCGGCACAATACATGAGAATCCGGATGGCGTAGTTTGTCTGTCTTGTCAGTCGCATGGGAATATCTCTTTCAACCCGATACCGGGCATGCACATTCAATGTGGGGCGCAGTTTAGAATTATTCTTGATAAAGTAAACGGAAAATATGAAGCCGGGCTTCATATTTTGATGCCAGCGCTCACCAGTGAATGGAGCAGCGGAATTATCGGACTAGCACGACGACAGAAGCCGTGATCAGTGACGTTGCGATCAGAAGCAGCAAACCATAGAGACGCGGCTTGTCGAAGAGGACAGCGAACCCGGCAGCCCAGACCACAACGGCCGCGCCCAAAGCATAGAGAAAACCCGCCTTATGTTCCCAGGCAATGTGGACAGCCATGAGGCCGCCGATGATAAGGGCCCCAAAGACGACCATCAGGGCCAGGGCGTACTTCTCAAAATTGTCCATTCAGGCAACTCACTCTCAACATCTGCGCTCTGCAGTGCAGACAAATCCCGCGCTTGACCTGACTGGGTTCGATCAGGCCGACAGTGGACCTTTCTTAAACTGTTCAAGCATAAGAAAGCAACCTGAGACGGCGGATGCCGACACTTGCGTTTCGCGATGTGTGCAATGGGCAACAAAAAAGGCCGGGAACTCCCGACCTTTCCGAATTCGCCTCGACTCCAGTGCCAGTACATCCGTGGTCACAGGCGGAAGCGAATTTCTGAACCAGAGATAGTGTACGATAGGGCGCGTTTCAAGGGGCGCTCAACGCCGATAGGCACCCATGCCAGCGAGCAAGCCAATTCCTGCAATCGCCGATATGATCGCGACGGTAGCAAGCGGGTGTTCCCTGGCCTTATCAGCGGCCAACTGGGCCTCATCTCCAACGAAGCGGGCCGCCTTACGGCCACGGCGCTTCGCGCTGACGTACGTTGATCTGGCCCGATCCGGCAGTTCAAACCCTTGATCGGAAAGGGACTTGCTGATCGCAGAAAGCTCCGCGCGGAGGCTAGCGATCTGGTTCTCCAGACCATCCTCAACCGTCTCGCGCACTTTCGATACATCCATTGCCATTTCAACATTCCTTCCATTTGCATGAGAAAGGTGGAACGTCATTTATGGCGTTTGGTTCCCGCGAATGTCGACTACTGGGTTATTTCCAGCATCCGTTGTTCTGACCATTGAGATTGTGCGAGTCGATGTCGATGCCTGCGGAGAAGTCGTTCTTGACCAGATATACGGCGGTCTCCGGCTTGATACGAATTTTGTTCCATCCGGCACAGCTGGACGTACGAGCCGGCTTCTCGCTCATCCACCGCATAGCGCCGCAACCTGATGTTCCGAGAACACAGGGGAGGAGCAACGCTACGGTCATTGTTTTCAGCATGGCATTCTTTCGGGGCGACATTTGATGGTCCGATGGTAATATTGATGCTGAACAGTCATCGCATATTTTCCCAGCATCATGTCACTGAACTTTAGTCGAGAGTGAAAGCGCATCGCATCAATCGTCATTGCTGGCGTTCAGTTCTTGCGGTGTCATGCCCTCCGCGGCTTTTGCGCTCAAAGACTGCGCCAGAATCAGCCGGCTCGATATCAGCAGCGGAGCATTGGCGGCCCGAACCTTCGCCAGGCGCGGATTGTTTTCATGCGCTGTGACCGCGGCCTCGTTGGCATAAAGCTCGTTGACCATGACCTTGTTCGGTATCGGCGTTCCGTCGCGTTCAATCGGCTTGATGACCTCGAAGCGCAAACAACCGGGCTCTTCTTCCAAGGTCTTTCTGGCATGCTCACGAATAAGCGTGATGAATTCGTCTTCACGGCCTTCGCGTGTTTCGAACTCAACAATAATCGTCAATGCGGTCATAAATAGTTCGCCTCCCATTCCTCCAAACGTGTCTAACAGCCGTCAAACGACAAATCCAGATAAAGCGGGAATGAAAGCGGTCCGCGGATTGACTTTGCAGTCATCAATACTTCCTGGCAAAGAAGAGAAGGCCGATGCCGACTGCGATCGTCAGCAATCCTATATAAAGCCAGCGCATCTGACCGACCATGAAACTGCCGCCGATCAGGCTCAGTCCCTGCAGGGACCAGATGGCGCCCATGATGACCAAAAGCACGGCAACAATCGATAAAACTAGTTTCATGGCCATTACTTTTCCAATGGTTGTTCACTATGCCGCACGAGTTTCGCACGCTGTCCGCCAGCATCAAAACAAAAAAAGGAACATGTACGACCCGGCGGACGTTGTCCCATTGTTGGCAGCGTCGAATGTCTGTCGATGTTCAAATCAAAAGATCGCTGCATTCATGAGCGCGACACGATTTCCAACGGTGCGAAACTCCATTAAAAAGGAACTTCAAATGACAACGTATACGCCGGAGTCTGAGATGGTAAATGTCATGTTGAACCGTCACACTTGGGTTTTGGTCGCAGACGGCGAAAAAGCACTTTTCCTGCGCAACAAACACGACATGAGTAACGTTCAGCTCGGCATTATCCACCAGTTGCACCACTCCAACCCCGCCACCAGAGATCAGGGCACTGACAGGCCCGGACGTTTTTCCAGCGGGCCTGGCCTTGGGCGCAGCGCCGTGGATGATACGGACTGGCACGAGATCTCCAAGAAACGCTTTGCCAAGGAAATCGCCGACGCCCTTTACTGTCATGCGCACAAGGGAGAGTTCGAGCGGCTCGTTATCGTTGCGCCGCCGCTCATGCTCGGCGAATTGCGCCAAGAGTTCCATAAGGAAGTCTCAGATAAGATCGTCAGCGAAATACCAAAAACCCTGACAAATCATTCGACGAACGATATTCAGGCCATCGTTCAAGAGAGCTGAGGGAGAGTTCGATAAATACTTGATCTTACACATGCAAAACCCCTGCCGGACGGGGTAGGGGTTTCGCGAGTTGAGGCTTGATTTGGCTCTAACAAACTGGATTCTGGATAAGAATATCACGCATCGTTTCAGTGCGGCGCAGGCTCAAGGTACCGCTACACTCAACCTGCCGGAATGCTACCACAAGTGACGCCAAATTCAAGGATAAGATGGCTAACTGAACCATTTTTTACTTGACCTTCAGGCGTTCCACCTCTTCTTCCAGCCGCTTGATTCGCTCTTCCAAAGCGTTGATCGCCTTGAAGACAGCAACACCCATATCCTTGAAATCGCCACTATGGATTGCCGCTTCGATCGCATGTCTGGCATTTTCAATTGTCATTGTTTCCTCCACGTGACCGTGCCGAATAGTTCATGCGGAAAGCCCAATCCTCAAGGGGCATGAGGATTGGGCTGCTTTTGGCTTGTGGGGTTAGCCAAGGCTGGTTTGGGGGAACCAGTTTTGTAAAAATGCTTCTACAGCGAAATGGTTCCAGCCTCTTTCAAGAAAATTTTCACCGTCCGAATCACGGTTGCTCAAGGCATGGCGCGGCGACCCCTTATGATGGCAACAGATTGAAGAGAACCGCCAGGTGAAATGCAAAGGCCATTACAAACACGACGATGACGAGCCCTTTGTCCATCCTGCTTTTCAGAATGCCGCGGATACCCAGATAGGTTGTGTTGCGCGTGCTTGCATAATCGATAGAGGCCATCGGAAACCGTCTCACTTTGTTCGTGGTCCGATTTTCGGACATTCCATACACGATTAATACGATAGAGATTGTAATTGTGAGCGTCCAGTGGGTAACGTTTTGCGCCAGAACAGCGACTGGTGGAATTAAATGCTCCGAGGGAGCATCCCCTGGAACGGACAGGCCGCCTCAATCTCTACCGCAACCAGTGGAGTACGTGCGTTTTATTGGATTGGAATTCCGGGAAAATCGCCAGAATGGCAAAACATATCGCGAAATGAGCCCGGCTTGAGCAAAGCGCAATCTGGTTGGGTGCCATGCAGGTGTGCTGCAATGTCATCCCCAGGGGCGACCAATCCAATGAATGAGGAAAGAATGTCCGTCTTCCAGAATGGGGCGCGTGAAGCCCATAATGAACTGACCGTGGAAGCAGATCTGTTCAAGGATTCAATGCGGCATCTCGCTGGCGCCGTGAGTGTCATCACGGTAGGCCGCGGCGGCGACCGGACTGGCTTCACGGCCACGTCGGTGTCCTCACTCGCGATTGACCCGCCGTCGCTGGTCGTCTGCCTCAATCGGGGCTCTTCGTCCTGGCAGGTACTGCAGCGGCATGGCAGCTTCTGCGTCAATGTGCTGGCGCATGACCAGCAGCATCTGGCTGACAGTTTTTCTGGAAGGGGCGGTCTCAAGGGGGTGGAGCGCTATCAGCATGCCCAGTGGCAAGAACTCGCGACAGGGACGCCGGCACTCGCCGACGCTCTTACTGTGTTTGATTGCGAGCTCGATGATGCCATCGAGCGGCACTCCCACGCGATCCTCATTGGCAAGGTGCGCGCTATTACGCTACGCCGTCAGGTAGAGCCGCTGATCTATTGGCATGGCGCTTACCGCCGTATTGCGGCGCCGGCAGGAAAATGAAGCTCCTCCGTCAAGTGACTAAGGCGGTGATCGAACCGGCAACCAGTGCGATCGACACAAACAGGATGAGGCCGTAGAGCCGCGGCTGATCAAAAATAACAGCAAAGCCGAGAAGGAACGCGGCGCAGGCGGAACCCAACGCAAACAGAAAAGTGGCTTTGTCATCCATCGTGATCCCAAACGCCATGAGACCGCCAACAATCAGCGCGCCGAATACAATGAAGATCCAGGTTGCGAAGGTCTCGTAACGATCCATTGTCTGCTCTCCCGCCGGTCCGCGCCAGGGCCGGATTACAACGGAATATCCAGATGCAGTCAATGAAGCTTGTTGTGACCAACAACGGCCATCTGGCGGTCGCTCCTTGCGTATTTCTGAGTATTAGTATGACTATTGAATGTAATGTAAATTATCCGAAATACACGGCTCTGCATGCCAATAGTAGTACTTTTGGATCGAACAAAGTGAGGCGCATTTACCACAGTTCGAATGTTCACTGTAAGTTCATAAATCCTTTGGTTGCGCAACTCCGATTCTGACTCTACTTTGCACCACCGAAACTCGTTGTTGTGTCACTGTAATTGCAGTCAAAATAAAGCAATTCATGTCATCTTATAACTGTTATTGGGAGGATACATGAAGTCTTATCGCTTGTGTACGCGAATTACTTGGCTTTCTTCTGTCTCTCTCATCCCCTTGATCATGTCGAATCAATCTGCCGTAGCAGCCTGTACACTCGTCCCGACGGCAGGAAACGACACCTATATTTGCGACAGCGGCACCGGGGGGCCGCTGACAGATACGGGCGGCAACAACTCGTTGACCATGCCGACGGGCGGGACTGGGACGATTACCGGTCCAGTTACATTCGCCGGCGGCGTAGACACGGTCATTATCAACTCCGGAACCATCAACGGCGATCTGAGTGAGGGTGCCGGTAATGATCGGCTTGAGTTGAACGGTGGCACCGTCAACGGCACGATTTTCCAGAATGGCGGTACGGACACGTTCATCATGACGGGAGGTGTCGTTCAGAGGGTGGAACAGGGCAGCGAGCTCGATACCGCGACTGTCAGCGGCGGCTGGATTGTCGGGCAATTCTTCGCAGGCGACTTCTTCACGATGACGGGCGGGCGCATCGGCGAAGTCAACCTCGAACAGGCCAACAATGAGATGCGCATGTCGGGCGGGACGATCGACGGTTTCGTGATCGCGGCGCAGGGCAGGGATCTGTTCATTCTTTCAGGTGGTTCAATCGGCACATTTGTTGATCTGGGCAGTGGCGATGACCGCATTTTCGTCACGGGCGGATCGATTGGCAGCACGGTGACGACCGCCGGCGGCAGTGATCAGTTCACATGGGATACAGCAGGCACGATCGGCGGGGCGATCAATCTAGGAGCGGGTAACGACACGGGTACGTTGCAAAACCTCACCGAGGCGACGCTCTCCTCGACGCCATCACTCAATGGCGGGGCAGGCACGGACACGCTGACCTTTGCAAACACCAGCGCCACCACTGCCGGCCGGTACGTGAACTGGGAAAACGTCTCACTAACCAGTGGCTCCTCCTTCACGCTTGACAGCAATTTTGTCCTTGGTGACAGCGGAACAGCAACCGGCAGCTTTGCAATCGATGCAAGCAGCACGCTGCTTGCGGGCAATGGCGTCAACGCTGCGATCGCGGCATTCACAGGCGGCCAGCTCGTCAACGTTACCAATAGCGGGACAATCGACCTCACCAACGGTTCGAGCGGCGCCACAGATACATTCACCGTCCTTGGCAATTATACCGGCCGTGGCGGTGCAATTCGGCTGCAGACCGTGCTCGGCGACGATTCGTCTGCTTCGGACAGGTTTATCATTTCCGGCGGAACAGCAAGCGGCACAACGGGCCTGGAGGTTACCAACCTTGGTGGTGCGGGCGCCGCCACTGTTCAGGACGGCATTCTCGTTGTCCAGGCAGTCAACGGCGCGACCACATCCGCGTCGGCGTTCGGGCTCAGCAATGCTGTTGCGGCTGGCGCGTTCGAATACGCACTCTTCAGGGGCGGCGTTTCCGCCGGTTCCGGGGAAAACTGGTATTTGCGATCATCGATCCTCCCGGGCACTACCGCTGTGCCCGGGGTGGACGCCGATGATGATGTCATCCAACCGCCCGGACCTGGCGTTGAACCGCCGAATCCCGGCGCCACGCCGGTTGTGGGGGAGCCAGGCGAAGCTATACCGCTCTATCGCGTCGAAGCGGCTACCTACGCCGTTGTGCCGCCAGCTGCGCGCGAAGCAATGCTGGCGACGCTCGGCACGTTTCATGAGCGGCGAGGCGAACAGAGCATTACGAAGTCCGAGGAAAATTTCTCCGCAGCGTGGGGCCGCGTGTTCGGACAGTCGCATGAGCAGAGCTGGAGCGGTACGGTTGACCCGAGCGTCGATGGCAACCTTTACGGCTTCCAGATGGGGCTGGACATGCTCGGCCGGGAAAGCGAAGGCGGACATAGCGACGTAGCCGGCCTGTTCTTCGCTTATTCGAACTTCAATGCCGATGTCACAGGTCAAGCCGTCGGCTGGAACAATGTGCAAGTCGGCTCGATGGATCTCGATACGACGAGCTTCGGTGGTTACTGGACTCACTTCGGCCCATCCGGCTGGTATCTGGACGGCGTCCTCATGGGTTCCTGGTTCGGCGGCGATGCAACGTCCGAGAGAGGTGTCGGGATCGATCTTGGCGGATCGGGCTTTACCGCATCGCTCGAAGGCGGTTACCCGGTTGCGCTTTCGCAAAGCTGGACACTGGAGCCGCAGGCGCAACTGATCTGGAACCATCTGTCACTGGACGATGAATCGGACGCGTTTTCGGACGTCGGATTTGATTCCGATGACGGTTTCACTGGGCGGCTTGGCTTCCGGCTGCAGGGCAAATATCAGACCTCGTCAGGCCTTCTCCAGCCTTACGTAAAGGCCAATCTCTGGCACAATTTCAGTGGCACGGACGCGGTATTGTTTGGCGGCGACGCGCTTACGACGGAACTCGAATCCACCTCCCTGGAGTTCGGCGCCGGTGTCACGCATGACTTCACGAAAAACGTCAGCGCCTTCGCGGTCGCAGACTATACGTTCGACGTCGATGGTGGCGAACGGGACATACTCGAAGGCAATATCGGACTGCGCGTCAAGTGGTAGGAACCACAGGCTAAACTTTTTGTGATGCCTCAATTCGGATCAGAATCTGGCGCACTCTCGTTACAGGCGAGCGGCTTGGTTCGCAAAAATAAACGGGCACTGCCAGCGCCCCGCTGGCCATCCCGGAAGAGGGAGTGAACGACATGAAAACCATCCTGATTGCAATGGGAATACTGGCTGTCAGCGGCCTGTCTGCCTTTGCGGCAGAACCAGTGAAAATGATGGACACGAAGATGGGCAAGGTCATGACGACCCCAAAGGGTATGACGCTCTACACCTTCGACAAGGACACGGCAGGCAAATCGAACTGCGATGCCAAGTGCATGCAGAACTGGCCGCCATTCCACGCTGACACCGGCGCCAAGGCGGAAGGCGAGTGGTCACTCGTCAAGGATGCCGATGGCAAGGATATGTGGGCCTATGAAGGCAAGCCGCTATACATGTTCGTAAAGGACAAGAAGGCGGGCGATATGACCGGCGAGGGCGTAGGTGGCGTCTGGCACCTGGCCAAGTAACGACGCTTCATTTAATGCTAAGAGGCGGCTCCAGCGGGCCGCCTTTTTGCTTGCACGTTCCGGTTGCACGCATCCCCCAAACATGCTGATCTTCGAGAATGGTGAAATCTCTGCGGATGGGAAGAAATCATGAACCTCAAGACCTTTGCATTTTCGTTCGCGTTGTTCTTCGCTTTGATCGGCTCGACCGCTCAAGCGGCAGAACGGTGGGAGCAGCTTCCCGACCCAATGCTACCGCCAGCCGCCGAGAAAAGCGGTGCCGCGCCGGTCAACGGCATTGAGATGTACTATGCGGTATATGGCAAAGGCCCGCCGGTGCTGCTCATTCATGGCGGTCTCGGTTATGCCGATATTTGGGGCGGCCAGGTGGCCGAGGCGCCGCTATGGCGAGGTGAAGTAATAGGGATTCGCGATAAAGAAATAGACACCGAACGCCGCGATTGCGATCATCGGGAGGAAGAAGAGAGCGCGCCCGGCTGCATCCAGAACCCTGTGTATTCTTCGCCATGACGACATCGCTAATACCCTAAGTTTTCACAAGAAAGCCAGGGTCTCTTGGTTGGTGTCAATTCGCCATTGGTATGAGACGTTTAGGCAGGCTCATACCGTCAGCGCGGTCCGGACCTTTTCAGTCAAAGCATTCAACTGCTCGACCGGATTGCGGCCAATCAGCATGAAGCCATGGGCGCCATCGGACCAGAACACGACGTTCATCCCGCGCCGCTGTTCCGTTTGCGGTGGCCTTGCCCCTTTTGTAGATCGAACGATGCAAAGGGCAAGCGGGCCGTGGACAGGATCGAGATAAGCAATCTGGCCGAGTGGCTTTCTGTCGTACTGCAGTATCTGTGCCCGTTTGAGCGGAATTCCAGGTAGCGTGACAGCTTCGAGAGGCAAGGAAAGGGCAAGTTCGGAGCCCACACTGCTCAGCTGTGCTGACAACAACTGTGCATCGCTGGGCAGATTGGCCAGCGTATCCGGCGTATAGAGTGCGAGATATTCGGCCACGACACCCCGCCATCCCAGATCCGCAGTCTCCGTAGGCGAGGGGGCCCGCATTCCCAGGAGAACACGATCGGCGGCGACGCCGGCAAAAACCGCACCGATGGCCGCGGCGATAAAGCCACGGCGCTTCCAGCCACTCGCAACCGGCTCGGCAGTGCCCGGAGCTGGAAGATTATTCAGAATGGATTCAAGATGGGCTGCCGGTGCATTTTCAAGCAGCGTCTCGAACGCATCATAAAAAGGCAGCTCACTGCGCGACAGAAAGTCGAACCTCTCTGCGACGGCCTCGTCGGTCCTTATCAGACTATCTATCCGCTCGCGCTCGCCAGCCTCGAGCTCACCATCGAGAAAGGCGACAAGCAGTTCGTCAGAGGGCATTTCGTTCTTGTTCAGATCGACCATTATTCCCCTCCTTTCGTTGCTTGTGTGGCGGGAGCGGCCGCGGCATTCTCGGCCAGTTTAGCCCTGGCCGCTGCAAGCCGGCTCATCACAGTACCAATTGGCACGCTCAGAACGTCGGCAACCTCACGATAGGAGAGGCCTTCAACATAAGTGAGGAAAACAGCTGTTCTCTGCGCCTCCGGCAGGGCGTTTACCTGACGCAGAACCTGATTGGCGAGAACGTGGGTCTCGGTATCCCGCTCGCCGTCGAACACAAGGGCTACATCCGCATCAACGAAACCGTGCCCCATGCGGATGCGGCGCGATCGAACCTCGTTGAGCCAGATTGAATGGAGGATGGCGAACAGCCATCGATCCAGTCTGGTACCGGTGGCAAACTGGTTCGCGCGCTCCAACGCACGGACACAGGTAGCCTGGACGAGATCGTCCGCAACGTCGCGCTGGCGGGACAGCACAACGCCATACCGCCAGAGCCTTGTAAGGTGCTGGGCTAGCCCCGCCCTGATTTCATGTTCGCTCGCGATGACTGCCTCCGGCCCGGTCCGCCCGCAAGGGGCGGCCGGCGATGACGATGAATATGGCTCCGCCCGACTATAAGCATAAAGTCCGATTTGAGCGACAGACACATTTGATCCGGTCATTTTCTGACACCGTTCTGCCGTGCGAACGACGCGCGTCAGATGTTCGAGGGGTTTTCGATCGCTTCGTGAAGATCCTCATACTCTTCACAGGTGGTGCCGCAGATCGACTTGATCACCATCAGCTGTTTCTTGGCCAGGTCGATCTGCCCCTTGATGACATAGGCTTCGCCGAGATACTCGCGAACCATTGCGTATTTCGGATCAATTGCTACCGACTTCTTGTAGTACGAGATGCCTTCATCGGTCCGGCCGAGCTTGCGGGTGGCATAGCCACGATAGTTCCAGGCTTCCTTGGTATTGGGGTTCTTCAAGGTATCGAGAACTTCCAGGGCTTCTTCATAACGCCCGGCTTGCGTCAGGGCATAGGCATACTCCGTACGGTCCTTATCCGGAACAGCGCTGCTGTTCTTGCTGACGCATTTCTTGCTCCTAGTATCGTAAACCTTGCCCTTGGTGCAGGTAGGAATCGAATTCGAGCCCCCCTCGCCACCGGCTGAAAACGCCAGATTGGGGAGGGTGGACACGGCAATGCCGGCGCCGAGCAGAACCAGTGGCAGCTGACGGCGTATCGATAGAACTACATTTCTCATGGCACTTTCTCCGCAGGTTGGAAACTGACGGAAAGAGAACACATGTCGACGGCAATTTATTCGAGGAGATGCCGGTTATTCTGACAGAGGTGCAAACGAATTCCGCAACCTGGCTCAAAACCGGAATCCCGTACTCATTTGCCGGCAGATTTTGATTGTCCGTGCGTTCCGACCACAGCGGGAACCATGTAAATTTGGCGTCAAATCAACAACTCCGCTTACGAAACGTCTGACCAGAATGAACTGCAGAACGGTTGAACCCATGGATGCCGAAATTGCCAGCGGAACGCTCTTGCAATCATTGCTTGCGGGCCATGATGTGAGTTCGTCGCCGGACCGCAAGGTCCACCGGCGGGCCAAGTGCTTGTCGGCAATCGACGCGGCGCAACAGCGGGTCGAGGAAGGCAAGCGCGCGGCCGATCACAGTCTCGACCGGGCCAAGGCCGCGCCGAAACCTCATGAGATCACCAATCCTGCATTTGTTGCCTTGTTCGAAGCGCATCAGCGGGACCGTGAAGTGCTCTTTGCTGCCATGCGTGCCTTGGACGCGGCGCGTTCAGCGGCCGAAACAGCCTGACACGCATCGAACCACCTATGGCATTCCGAGGTTATCTTGATTAGGTTCAAGATGTCAGCACGAGATCGATCTCGATCGTCGTCATTTCCAGGATCCACAGAATGTCCGAACTGAAGATCAGAACGCGGGCCGTTGGCGCCAAAGCGGTGCTCAAGCCGAAAGAACTGCCCGTTGTCACGTCTGAAACCGGCGGCAAAATCAACGTGGTTACCTCGGTTTCGGAACCGGGATTCAACCCGCTTGACCTGCTCTGTGCCTCATTGTCGGCCTGTATTGTCCTCAGTGCCCGCATTGCGGCCAGCCGTCTCGGGGTCGCGGACAAGCTCCTCGAGGTGAGGGCGCATGTAACGGGCGAAAAGGCTCATGATGAACCATCGCGGGTGACACGGTTCAACATCGCCATTGAAATTGACGGGGATCTGGACGAGTCAACTCGGCATCAGATTGTTGAGGCAGCCGAGGCCATCTGTACGGTCAGCAACACATTGCGCGGCAATGCGGAGTTCGTCACAAGCCTGGCAGGATGATCGCGGCTCATGTGTCTTTCCTGTAGGCAGCGAGCTCCGGATCGAGATCGACCTCGGCCACATTGGTAAAGATCGTGGTTGCAATCATGATACCGGCAAAGGCAACCAGGTTGACGAGGGTAGGCTCATCGTAGCGAGCTACCAGTTGCTTCCAGATACTGTCGGGGACGGCATTGGAATCGGCAATGATCGCCTTGGCAAAATCCATCAGCACCACCTCGTCCGCGTCTGGAACGATCGCTTCCGGCTGCAATCCTGAATCCATCAGTGCACGCCGCATGAACGTTGCCGGCACGACCGACTTGTTCGCTTCGGATAGGGCAAGCGAAAACAACCAGAATGCCCGGTCAGGTATCGATGGGCGCAACAGCTCCCGCAAGGTGAACCACTCGCCATAAATCCGGTGGGCGGCGGGCGAATGAAGCATGATGCGCTTCATGTTTGTCATCCGTCCGCGCAATGCCAGCTCCCGGTCGTGCTCGGCTTGGCTCTCCGGCGACGCTTGATCGTAGACGATTGGTGATATGCGACTCATGGGGAAATCCGTGGAGGAGATACCTCCAAGCTATAGCAGTGCGGCCGCACCAGTGCACCACGAAAACGATGCACCTTCGTGTCTGGCAAGCGGGAACCGGTCAAGCCTTGTGTTTCACAACCGGAACGTCCGAAAAGCGGATGACGGCCACGGCATGCGCTTCGTCGGACTGGTTGAAGATCTTGATTGCCCAGTCGACGCGCTCGAGATCGTCCACAACGCCGTCGAGAAGCATTTCCTCGGCGGTCTGCACAGCTTCGGCGGTCGCGGTCTCATCATCGTCCAGCTTGATGCCCCGGACCGCACTTGTCCGGAGCGCTTCATGAAATTCAAAGCGATATGTTGGCATTGGGCGGCTCCACATCTAGATCATAAGCTCCAAATCAGAGTGTCGGTTGGTGCTGGATCTCCGGAGGCCGTCGTTTGATGAACTCGTCCGACAAATACCGTCGAACGGGCACGTCAAACAGATGAAACAGGAGACTGCAACCTACAAACAGGCAGGGAATAAACAGCCAGATCGTCAATTCGCCAGGGACGCCGAACTTCCGCACCGCGAAGTTGAAGATGAACATCAGGGGAAAGTGGACAGCGTAGATCGGGAAGGAGATCTGGCCGAGAAATCTCGATATTTCGTACAGTGATGGTGGCACTTCGTAGGCAACGCCGAGATAGAGAATTGCCGGACAGACGATCAAGGCCACGAGCAGGTCGACAGGAAAAGCGTCATAGACAGCGACCGAACAGGTCACGACCAAAGCGACGATCGGCAGGAGAGCCCACTAGCTGACACGCCGCTCGATGTGGATGCTGTAACGAGCCAGCAGAACGCCAACGGTAAAAGCGAAGGTGATCCTGGTAACACCAACACCGAATGTGGACCACGCCCATCCACCATTCAGTGTACCGGTATGTCCGAGGAAAATCGTCATGATGAGCGCAGCGATGACTGCGAGAAATACGAGCGAGCTGTCGCGCCAGCGTACGAACCAGGCAGCGAAAGCGACGTTTATCGCAACCTCCAAAAACAATGACCATGCCGGGCCATTGAGCGGATACAGTTCATGCGGGGCAAAGAGGGTCGGCAGCATGACGATGCCCCAGAGGGCCGACAGGGTTATCTGGGCCATGCTGATTGCTTGCGGGTCAGCGAAGAACAGCGCACCGAGGGCCTTCGTCGCACCGAGCGCGAGGCCCACCAGAAAGAGCGGATAGAAGCGGATCAGGCGGATCATTGTGAAGCGCCAGACCGACAGGCCGGCGCGCAACCGCCCGCCATAGGACATCGTGATAACGAACCCGCTGAGCGCAAAGAAGAAATCCACCGCCAGATAGCCTCTGGCCGCGTAATTGGTCTGCATGAACGATCCTGCATGAAAAAACACAACCAGCAAGGCGGCAACCCCGCGCATTGCGTCCAGCAGATAATAGCGGTCTCTATGCATTTTCTGTCTCGACTGAAACGTCGACGCCCTTCGAGAACACATGTCGAAGAAGGCACGGATTAAGCACGACCCGAGCGAAAAACAGACGCAAATTACAGTTGATGACGACGCAACCGAACAATAAACAAAGGTTGAGAAAGCCCGGGAAGCTGAGCACGTTTCCGGACCTTGGTCACTTACGCAAATGTGTTGATGTTCGTGTCATCATTCCTGCATAAACGCCGGATTTACATCCCGCAGGAGCTCAGCTGATTGGCGTAAGTGTTTGCCATTGCAGCGGTTCGGCGGGCTGTCTTGTCGATAGCCGGCTTATTCCGCCACGTGCCGCGAGCATAATCATTTTGACCGGCGTAATAGGCGACATAAAGATTGTAGGCATCGTTGAGCGGAATACCGTTCTTCTGGTGGCTCTGGGCATGATACCAGCCGACAAAATGCACGGCGTCGCTGAAATTCGTCCGTCCGGCGCCATACCGGCCGGTTTGGCGCTGATAGTCGGCCCAGGTGCCGTCCAGCGCCTGCGAATAGCCATAGGCGGAGGAGGGGCGTTTCCACGGGATGAAGCCGAGCAGCTTGGTCCGCGGCGGTTTCACACGCGCCTGGAAGCCGGATTCGGTATAGATCGTTGCCATGAGGATAGGCACCGGCACGCCATATTCCGCTTCGACGCTCTTGGCGTCCTTATACCAGTTGGTGAACAAGCTGTCCCTTTGGTCGAACACGGCGCAGACATTGTTGGTCTGCGTCGGCGCACTGGCGCAGCCGGTGAGCAACAGCAAAGCAAGTGTCATGGCGCGGCGCATGGGCAAGTCCCTAGTCTTGCACCATCACCTAATCCCGAAATCCTAACACAGGGTTACTGATACAACGCTGAGCACCGTAGCTCGGGCAGTTGCGCCGGCTAGGCCGCAGCTGCGAGATACAACCGTTGGTAGAGTTCGCGTTCCAGTCTGGCGAGGTCAGTATCGGTCAGAATGCGATCGCGATGGTGCAGCCGAAAGACAGCGCCACTCTTTTCGATGCAGCAAAGTCCATCGGCGTAGACATAGCCTTCGCCTTCGCACAGTCCGAGCGCATCGAGATCGTCACAATAGTCACGCGAATCCAGAAATTCCTCGAAGCTCATGGTCATCTTCGGTCATCCCTTCCAGACGCATTGTTGCGTCGGCAGCTTGACCCGATTCGGCCATATTGGATCAACCTTTTTTGAGCAGGCTCAACAAAGGAGCTATGGAAAGGCCATACCGGCGTGGGACGGGAGCAATCGTGCAGATGCCTGCCCGAAAGCTTCAATCGTAAATCATCGCCAGGAGGTTTGTTATGATTATCAAGCCCATGGTTGTCAGGGACAAAAACGCAACGAGGTCGTTCATCGACAGCACCCTCCGTGGATGCTGATGCTATTATAGAACTTTAGGCCGATTATTGAGAGATAATCTTTTGTCGCTAAATTGGTCGCGCAGCGCTCAAAAAGAGACTTGGTCCGTCATTGAGTAACAGACCAAGCCTCAAGACACGTGGTCTGATCTACTTGCCCAGTATGAGGCCACGTATGGCTGATGACGGAAATATCAGCTTCGTAACAAACGGCTATGATGAATAAAAGTTCCCACCCACCAACAAATAGGCGAGACATTGCGTCTTGCGCCGTGCGGACAGCGACCTGGCTAGGTAACCTTCAGAGATCCGTCTTTGACGCTCGACGTCGCATCGATAATAGCACCGCGGAAGTTATCCAACCCGCGCACGCCCTTCAGATCGGCTTCGGTGAGGTTCATTTGATACTCAGGGGCAGGTAACGCCTCGTCCCCATCCAAGGTGTGCCGTTCTATACCTTGATACTTTCCAGGGGGCAGTAAGATACCGTCAACTTCAGTTTCAGATTTGGCGACGAACGTCACAGTCCTAATCTTAGCTGTCATCCGCAGTTCCTTCGTTCGACTGGACTTTGACACATCCACGTCAAAAACGAAACTGTTGGATGCGATGAAAAGTCCGTCGTCCAGGCGTTTACGCCTTGTGTTCTTGAGAGCCGGTGAAGTTGCACCTGGCCATTATGCGAGCGCGGTCACTTCTTCTTCCGCGGCTTGGTCGTGCTCGCCTCGTTTCGCGCCACGATTTCCATGTAGTGGGAGAGCAGGCGCCTGTAGTGGTCGGCGGTCTGGACCGAAATATCCTCCTTCTCGCCGAACCGGCCCGTTCGGTGAACTTTTTCCTGCCCGGATTCAAGCCGCTCGATCGTCTCCTCATACTCGAGGATGACCCTCTTCAGGCGCTCCATGAAGGCATTCCGACTGCTACTGATGATCCCGCTCCACGCACCGTTGTGCAAAGGATGATAAGCAATCTCCGGTTGAGTGCAAGACGTCCACAACCGACTTCCGCTACTCGGCGCGCGAAGTACGGCCTTTAAAGCCGCGACATTCGCGCGCGCCTTTCCCGATTGGCTCAACTACGGGTTGAAATACAAAAATCTGCGCAACTTCGCTGCCTGGCAAACAAAAAAGAGGCTCGGCGGAGTTGATCATCGTGGTGGTTGTTATCGACGCCGAGCCTGTGCCGCGAACGGACGAGCGGCACATCAGGAATGTGCAACGATTTCTGCTAGGTAACAATAAATCGTGGCTGCGATAATTGGAGTGATGACCAAAGACCCAAGGTGCGGCGCCTGGCCTGAGCCTTGATACGGCAACGCCAGAACTACGCCCCTTCATTCGTGGTGCCGGCTTTCGAATAAACACATATAGCTTCGCGCATTCCACGAATAGGCACCGGTTGCTTCGACAACAGCTGCCGGCAGCGACAGGCTCGATCCAGGGTCGTGACATCTACGCCCGGTGGCTGAAGCGGGCGATCCGCGCATCCTTCATGAGGCTGCGAAAATTGGGGCCGCTGACATGCACGAGTGTTTTGTGATCGCCACCTTCGAAATAGACGTCGCTGGTGTCGCCGAGGCTTTCGTCGAGAACAACCGGCACATCATAGGCCGATCCAATGGGCGGCACCGCGCCAATGTCGCAATCAGCGAAAAGCGAGCTGACCTCCTCCTCCGAGGCGAGACCAAGCCGCCGGTCAATCACATCCTGCAATGTGGAGAGCTCTATCCGGTGCGTGCTCGGAACAACGGCCAGAACGTAACCCATTTCATGATGCACAACCACGGATTTGGCCAGCTTGCTGCCCGGGACATGCGCCGCTTGCGCCGACTGGCTGGTTGTTGCTGTGCGGTGATGAGCGACGGTGTCGTAGGCGATACCTTCGCCGTCGATATAATCCTGAAGTTTCCTTGCGATAGTCATCGTAGGCACTCCTTATGTTGGGTAGTGACCATAGGATAGCAGATTTCAGAGTGATTTTCTCGATCAGGTTGATGTGTGAGGCGTGTATGATCGACAGGTTTCCGAACAGCCTGTTCACTCATTGTCCGGCGTGGCTGGCCGGTGCTGAGCACTCGAAACGTGGAAGTCCTTTTCTGATCAGGCGCTTCGGGGGCGCATTCTCAATTGGTACTTAAAAATTTAACAGCGTTGTAAACGCCATTTGATACACCTGATCTGTATGTGAAATGCGAACTTGTGCGGCTCGCACCAGTGAGGTATCAGTGGAACCGTTGCTTGTCCTCGATCAAGGTGAATGGCTCGGATATTCCTGTCTGGCCCGCGGTGCATGGATTTTCACAAGCCGCTTCCTGCTTCTCTCGGCGGCTGCGTGTTTCTGGACGCTAATGCTGAGCCTGAAACTCTGGGGCACGGTCAAATTCAGGGGTGATCCACTTCTTCCGGATGAGAGACGCGCGCTGCCCTTTTTAACGCAAGCTGTCGTGCTATCGATCTTCTTTTGTTCAGTCTATGCAGCAACAACCTATAGCCGCGAAACCCTCCATTTGAGCGGATCGGTGCTCACCGAGACCGGCTGCCATGCGTTGCAGTCCTACACGGAGAAATTCGACCTCGTTGAAGCCAGCATAGAATTCCGGAACTTTGTTTAGAAAGGATCGGATCGAAGTGAAAATTGTTGTCACGAGCCCGGCCCGGAGACCAATTGTTATCAGCCTCTCTAGGTCAAAGTTCTACACAAACCTTGTCAGGTTCGCACCGGAGGTCATGAGCAGATACGTTCAGCGCCTGATAAAAGATCATGAGCCTGTTCCGGCGGAGCTCCAGGCGCTGCAAGTCGTTTCGTTCCTGCAGATCCGGGATAACCTTTCAACGTGGATAAAGAGCGCGGTACGAAAGCTAAGGTGATGTAGGGCGTTCTATCCCGATGCGAGTCAACACACCAAGCCCAAGCTCGTTCAGGTCGTCGATCGTGACCTGGGTCGCCTTCTGATCTGGCCCGATTTCGAACGTGACCGCAACCGGCATATTCGGCATCTCCATAGATGGCCGGTAGGTGTATAGATCGCGATCAAAGTGGCTGAGTGAGAAAACCGCATTGCCTTTTGGCCCCAGGCGAATTTCCAGTATCCCGCCTTTTTCGGCTACCACAACCTGGCCAATATAAGGATTGAAATAGGTGCCGGCATAGGCCGAAAGCGGCAGTGCAGGCAGCGGGGAGGCGGGCGGTGTCCCGTAACGCTTGACCGCCGCCTCGATTGCCGGTCCGAAGAGCCGCCCATAGATGTTGTTCCATTCGACGACCCAGTCCTGCGTCGTCTTTCCCGTCATCACGAGCTCGAAAAAAGTGTCTGCAAGGCCCTCAGGAACACCTGTCGGGAAGGCGTTGGTAAGGACGACGATGCCGAGTTCCTCGGCGGGAAGCAAACTGACCAATGTCCGTGCGCCCGTGCTGAACGCGCCGGCATGACCCCAATATTCGCCGTAACGACCATACTCCACATTCCAGCCAAGTCCGTAGAACGACCATCCGCCGCTCACCGGGTTCTTGCCGCGCGCCATCAGCGGCAGATGGGTCTGGCCAATCGCGCCTCCGTCGATGAGCGGCTTGCCATTATAATTGCCATTGCCGAGCTGAAGCCGCATCCATTGAGCCAGGTCGCGCGCATTGGAGCTGACGCCGCCTGCAGGTGACTGCGGGTCGGGATCGCGCTTGGCCAGCGCTTGCCATTTGCCGTTGAGTTGTGCGTGGAGGGTGGCGTGGTTTGTGCGCGTCAGGAAATCGGCGTAGCGCGAGCTGGTCGATGACATTCCAAGCGGCTTGTACAGCTTCGCCTCTGCCGCATCCTCCCAGCTCATGCCTGCGGCCTTGGCCACAGCGACCGCGCCCGCGGTAAGGCCGAAATTGCTGTAGGAGTAGCCCGATCGAAAGCTGCTCTCCGGCTTTACCTGGCGGAGTCGCTGAAGAATCGTGTCGCGGTCATAGCCGATCTCCTCGAGCTCGTTTCCGGCCCCTCCGGGAAGGCCGCTGCGGTGAGCGAAGAGATCGCGTACGGTCACCTGCGCGGTGGGATAGGCGTCGTAGAGCTGGAAGGATGGGTCGATGTCGGCAATCCGCGTATCCCAACTCACCACCCCCTCGCTTACTATCGCCGCCGCGACGGTCGAGGCCATCGGCTTGGAGAACGAGGCAAGCTGAAACACCGTATCAGCGTCGACCAGATCACTTTTGCCTTCTTCTCTAACGCCGAAGCCTTTCAGGTAGATCACCTCATCCTGATAGACGATGGCGATCGAAATACCCGGCACACCATCATTGGCGATGACCCGCTGCGCCACTTCCTCGAGCATTGGCAGGGCGGTCAGCACCTTGTCTTTCGTCGCATGCTCGAAGGACGATTGGGCGTGACCGGCAAGCGTTGCAATGCCCATCGATACGCCGGCAATGACAAGGCGCTGACAAAGGAAGCGGATACGCCTGGAATATCTCTCTACGGTTCTGATCATCTCCATTCCCCCAATACGGCGATGCCTGACCATACATGAACGGGGCGACGGTCGCTCAGTTTTCGTTCGCAAATGACCTTCAGTATCTGATCGTACTTATTTGGAGTTTGCACCGCAAAAAGAGGCGGAGCGAGAATGGCTAGGTGGGATCGACAAGCTGCCGCCAGTCGTAAATGTCTGGCCACTCCATGGCTGCGTCTTAGGAGATTGTTGGAAATTTTCCGTGGCTGAAAGATACCGCCACCAGCAATGCAGTCCAAGGAATTACCGCGAGCAATAGCGCGACTGTCGCACGCTTCAGGTGACCGTGTTCTCGGTGCCTTCTGGCGCTGTGCCGTTGTGCATCAGATAGACGCCCTCGTCGCCGACGATCCAGAAACCGAGCGGGATGTCTTTATCCCCCTGCTGCACATAGTTCGGTCTGATGCCGTTCGGCCATTGCGCTTCGGCGCTCGCCCAGAGCAGCTTCAGGTTGGCGTTGGTGAAGGTCAGTTTCATTGTGGTTGTTCCTTTTGTGCGCGCTCGACGGCTTCATGCGCCCAGCGTGGCAAGCCAAGCCGACATTTCATCTGCCAGACCACATAGCCGTCCTTCACTTGGCCGGTACTCTCGCGGGTAATTTCAAGCAAACCCACATGGGCGAGCGATTTGACCGTTTCCATATACTGGTCTGTAAAAACGAGCCATTTCGACGGACTGTTCATAGCCCGCTTCAAAATAGCGTATTCATCCATTGTCAGTTGCGTTGGTTCAACCATTCGCGTGGTTCCTTATGGCAGGTCCGGCTTTTTGACGGAGTCCCTGCGTGTGAGTACCTTGCACAGCGTCGGCATTTGGGTTTTCCAAACCCCTGCGCAATTGGCTCGCCATTGCTGGTCCTGTTCATAGGACTTGGCATCGGCCTGATATTCATAGCGCCGATGTTCCTGTAGGCCGAAATAGGCCCCGCCAGCGACGATGGTGATGCAGGCTGCTGCGATGAGTGCTTTCAACACGATTCCTCCGCAATACGCGGCATGGCGCAGACCATGATCAGGCCGAAGAAGCCAAGGATGAAGCCAAGGACCAGCCAACCGATGAAGCTACGGTTCTTGGATGAAGCGATCACGGCAGATGTGATGCCGCACATGATCCAGATGACGAGAAAAATTTCCATTGGTTTTGGTTCCTTGTTGAGCGTCATCATCAGGCTGGGTTTGCTCAATCCCAGCGACGGACCGAAGTCCGTTTCGACGTTTAATGGCAGTGATATCCCCCAGTTGCATTGTCGTTATGGCACCCTTGACGATTAAGACCGCCACCGTGAGCGAGCGCCCCAGTTGCTGCGGAAATGACGATAAGAGCGGCAACAGCTAATTTTTTCATTTTTATGTCCCTTTGATTGAGCGTCATCATCAGACCCGCCATGCTCAAGGCAGATGACAGGGATGTCTCCCTGTTTCGACTCAGTGCCGTGGGTTCAGGGTGATGCCGCGACCATCGGCTTCCGTCTGCAGCGCTTCGCTCACAGCAGGCTCCACACTCCCCACCACCCGGGATGGAGAGAATGCAACATTCATCGGCCTTCTATGAGATTCAATGTTTTGTAGGCTATGCTGAGGGCGTTTTCCACCCTGCTACAATAGCCGAGCTCGTTGGTAGCCCTGCGCCAGGCTTCAGACTTAAAGTCAACGCGGCGAGTCCAGACGCTCGCCCACTTATTCTCCATATCCCGTGAATAATGGGAAACAGCTTCCATGCTGACGTCGCTTACTTCGGCGTTGCGCTGGACTGAGTAAACAACCATTTGGTAGTCGGCATCCGACAGATTACAAGTGGGCCCCAGATATGGACAGTGGCCAAGATAGCGCCGAGCTGGCGGGCGGTAGTGTCTGCGCTTGGAAGAGCGCCAGTTTTGGCTTGGGCTGCTGTCGCACAACCAGCCAGTGCCAGTCCTAGCGCGAGGATGTATTTGATCATTTGGGTGCCTCTCAAGAACGCCGGTGGGGCTCAATGGCCTTTTCATTCCAACCGTGCGGGCTTTCCCTAGCAGTTCGAAAAATTTCGCGCTTGCGTTTAGCTGCCAATCTTATGTGTTAAGACGCCAACCGGCAGCGAGGTCCTTCGTTATCCGCAATGGTGACGTTGCCGTCGACCATGGTCACAGAAATCGTGGTGCAGCGGTTCACCGCCAATGATGGTGCGTCGCCATTGAAGCTGATAGGTCATGCGACGATAATCCGGCGCTTCCGATCTCGCGATCTCGCGGAGTGTCGCAGTTTATGTTTTCAATCCGTCCAACGTCGAACCATGGACATAGAATCATCGAACCATGCTTGAAAATCTGCCGATGCCAGCACCGCGTGAATATGAAGGGTCTCTGATCCTGCGTTTCGAAAGCCGTGCCTGATACCGGATGGAATAATCACCGATTGGCCAGCCGCGACCATGAAATGCTCTTTGTCCAGCCAGATATCGGCGTCTCCGGACAGAACGGTAAGGATTTCTTCTACCGGATGAAGATGCGTGGGTGCACCGGTTCCAGGCTCCACCCACTGCTCGAACATGCAGAGTTGGTTTGCGCCGTTGCGAGTTGAGACAAGCATTCGCGTTTGTATCCCAGTTCGCCATTCTTCCAGCTTATTATCGGAATGAACGATGACTGCCATCCGTTAGCTCCCCTTCATGCACCAGCTGATGCAGCCCTTCTTTCGCAAGCCCGCCTAGGGATCCAAACATACCGCAAAAAAGAGGCGGAGCGGGGATGGCTAGGGTGGGGGACCTGCTTGCCATCTCTGAACTCCGCCTTGAGGGGCAGAACCGCGAGCGGGCGGGCATGGGGATGCAGGTCGTGTTCGCAGTTCGGCCCAGTAAGGATACACCCATTTCAGAGAGCCGACTAACGCATGTTTTGCATGGCTTGGGGCGGACGCGTTTGGGTTTTCGGATACATGCTCGGCTATCTGTTCGGGATCAGCAGGCGCTGTGATCCCCATAAACGGGGAACTGGGGCATTTTCCCCACAGTGCGGGAAATCCCGCAGGACTGCGCCACATGACGCATAGGGTCAATTTCAGCCTTTGTTTTAATTGGGCCTTGACGCGTGCTGCGCCACATGACGCATGAGTACGGCAAATGCCGCAGCAATGGGGAAAATTCCCCACCGGTTGCACCATCGCCAACACCATGCAACCTTGACCGAAATGCATCTCGCCATCGCGGCGCTGAAAGAGGAACTGGCGGCAGGGTGAACCCCAGTTTGGTGATGCTGCCTTTTGCGTGCAAACGGGCAAATCGAGGATAAGGCAATCCGCTATGTTATGGGTGCTAATCCAATAGCCCATGAAAAATATTGCAAGGACGCTTGAGGCAAGCGCGATATTACCCCACCACGAAAATCAGACGAGAAGGTTTGATCCCGTGCGCCAGATCACGCTCCATATCCGACCACGCTGCACTGGCCATCCAATAACCCAAGGCAATGAGGCCCAAAATCACACCCAGTGTTCCGAAATCTGTTCTTGGCTTCGGATACTCCCAGACCTGCGTCGCTGCTCCCAGCAACACCGCCGCGAACGCAGCCCTTCCGCACTGGCAACAGTTTTCGGCATGCGCGCAATTTAGCCTTGAGTGGGGTCACGTTGCTCTAAGGCGGGCCAAGGAACGCGGGGCAGGGCCTTAGAACAAGCAAAGGCGGCCAGTTTTGGACGCTGACCGCCCTTATTTACAGCACCACCCAACCAAAAATGGTGGACGTGCCATGCCTTGCTAAACTCGACGGCTCAAAGCCGTGGAACGTCTCTTGGGCCTTTGGGCACTGGGCATTTCACCGCTGGCCACTTGCCACTGGTTCATCTGGCTGTCCGCGAGTTGCGGATGTTCTCTGTCACAGAACGCCACAGAACAAACACTGAACCTGATGCGGCAACCTGTCAAACGGAAATGAACGATACGGAAAGAAAGAAACTGGCGGAAGGGGTGGGATTTGAACCCACGGTACGGTTCCCCGCACGCTAGTTTTCAAGACTAGTGCCTTAAACCACTCGGCCACCCTTCCAGTCCATGTGCCGCAAGTTCAATGATCCTGCGGCACTTTTGCGGCACTTTCTCGCTTCTGTGCGGAAAAGACCAATGTTTCCAAGGTCTTTCCCATTTCCGGCAACGGTTTTCAAGACCGTTGCCTTAAACCACTCGGCCACTCTTCCGGCGGAGCGTTCTATGCGTGATTGCTTTGTTCATTTCAAGCCCTTTTGCAATTATGACGAAACTTGCCGCTTTTTTGCCGTTTTTGCGACGAGCGCACATAAAAAGTGATGCGGAGCGAAGAAGCTACCGCCAGTAGGCCTGGGCATGCCCGATAATGCTTTGCTGCCGCCATATCTTGTTAAGCTGGTATCAATCTATCCATGGCATTTATAGGGGCGGTGCAGTTCCAATGATGGGCGTCGGGGTTGCACTGGTCTTCTGATCTGTTATCGATACATCTAATGTCAAATTCTGGGGACGGCCACGCGTGGCCGGTGGTTTGCATTGTCAAAAGCCAACGCTTTTCGAGTTGTGGGGGTGGTTGCCATGGGTGCCGTGGTGGCATCCTGCGGCTCAGCCAACGTGAAAGTCGCCAAACGCACCCACGGCAAGGAATATTTCGCTGAATCCAAATACGGCGTGAAGGCAAGTCCGCGCGTTGTCAGCGATCTTCGCAACATTCCGCGGGGCGGCGGACGCAACCAGGTCGGCCGGCCTTATCAGGTGGCCGGAAAATGGTATTATCCCAAGGAAGAGCCGGGTTATGTCCGCAAGGGCAGGGCATCCTGGTATGGCTCCGCCTTCCATGGCCGCTTGACCGCCAATGGCGAGATCTACGATACGGCCCGCCTGACCGCCGCACACCCAACAATGCCTTTGCCGAGCTATGCGCGCATCACCAACCTAGCCAATGGCAGTTCGGTGATTGTCCGCGTCAATGATCGCGGGCCCTATCACAGCAACCGTCTGATCGATCTTTCGCAAAAAGCTGCGACAATGCTCGACTATCAGCACACCGGCACGGCCGATGTGAAGGTCGAATATGTGGGCAGGGCGCCTCTGGAAGGCAGCGACGACCGGTTCCTCATGGCATCCTATCGCGGTCCCAGCGCACCTGATCCGTGGGGCCAGCCGGCTTCAGGCGTCATGATCGCCATGAACGGGACGACGCCGACACAGCGCGCGCCGGTTGCGATTCCCGGCATGACGCAGCCGCAGCCCGTCGGGGTCCAGGTAGCGAGTCTTGGCAACCAGCCAGTTTCGTTGAACGACCAGGCGGCTCGTCTCGCCGTTCCGCAACAGGTGCAGCCGGCGGCCGTACCGATGGAAAGCCTCGGACTGTCATTCAATCTGGATATCGTTCCGGTTCTGCCGCTCATCGGACCTTATGTCGACGAAAAGCCGACGATCCTCATCGGCTCGCTCAAGCCTGCCAAGGCGCGTCCGTCGCCGTTCATCAGTTCCTATGCGAGCGAGCGTGTCGCGAATGCCAGCAGCACGCTAGAGGCTGCAAACGACATCCTGTCGCCAGAAGCTGTTTCCACGTCGTGGAAAGACATGAACAAGCTGCCGGATGGCGTCCGGCCCACGGCCGAATATGTCGATGTCGGCCTCTTTGCCGACAAGGCGGAAGCCGCGCGCGTGAAGAAGGCGATTTCGGCACTGGGTAGGGTCGAGCTTTCCGAGGTTGCGAGCCCTGACGGGCCGCGCATCGGCCTGATTGCCCGGGCAAGTTCGGATAAGAACACTGACGACCTGCTCCAGGCCGCGTGGAATGCCGGGGCAGGCGATGCGTTTGTCGTTCGCGATGACGGCAACTGAGCTTCGCCGCCGAATTCACTCCGTGACCACGCCATTCCGTATCGTCGTCCTTGGCGTGGCGACGATACTCGTATCTGCCGCGGTCGCTGACGCGCAGGATGCGCTGTTTGACACCAAGGCCAAGCAGGCATTGATGGTTGAGGACAAGACCGGCACGATCCTCTATGCGAAATCGCCTGACACGCTGATCGAGCCGGCAGCGCTCGCCAAGCTGATGACCATGGAGGTCGTCTTTCACCAGCTCAAGACTGGCAAGCTCACACCAGAGACGCAGTATACGGTCAGCGAAAACGCCTGGCGGACCGGTGGCGCGCCATCGGGCGGCTCCACGATGTTCGCCAAGCTGAAATCCTCGATCAGCGTCGCCGATCTTATCCAGGGCGTTATCGTGCAGTCTGCCAATGATGGCTGCATCATCCTGGCGGAAGGCATCGCCGGGTCCGAGCCGAAATTCGCCGAGATGATGAACGCGCGGGCAAAGGAAATCGGCCTCAAGAACGCAACCTTCGTCAATTCGACCGGACTGCCCGACCCGCAGCAGCGGATTTCGCTGACCGACCTCGTTGCCTTGGCGCGCCACATCAAGACGGAATATCCGGACTATTACCGCACCTATGCGCAGGACAATTTCACCTGGAACAACATCTTCCAGCGCAACCGCAATCCGCTCTTGCGGCTTGATATCGGCGCGGATGGCATGGGTACGGGTTACACAGAACAATCCGGCTATGGCATTGTCGGAGCAACGGAACGGAATGGCAGGCGCTACGTCGCGGCCCTGAGCGGCCTTGCCAGCGACAAGGAGCGTGCTGAAGAGGCCAAGCGGATATTCGAGTGGGCCTACCAGGCGTTCGAGGAGATGGACATCTTTGCCGAAGGCGAGACGATTGGCGAGGCGAGTGTTTTCGGCGGGGTGAAATCCGGCGTTGCGCTCAAGGCGCATGAAAAGGTCAGCCTGCTTGTCCCCGTGGCCAACCGCGATCGCCTGAAGGCGCACGTGGTCTATCAGGGACCACTGGTGGCGCCGCTGAAGGTGGACCAGGAGGTTGGAACGCTGCGGATCTGGATCGGCGATGCGCTGGCGCAGGAGACGCCCGTCTATACGGCGGAGGCAATCGAGAGCGGGGGCCTGAAGAAGCGCTCGTTCGACGCCGTCTTCGAACTGGCGACAGGCTGGGCCCGCCAACTCAAATTCTAAGTCCTTGCTGCCTCGACCTTTTCATTTTCGAGCGTTAGAACCATCTCAAAGGCATAGTGACTCTGCATTGAAAGACGGCTGACGCGTGCAAGGATTATTCATCACGTTCGAAGGCGGCGAGGGCGCCGGCAAATCCACGCAAATTGCGCGGCTTGCCGAGCATCTGCGCGCGCAGGGCGACGATGTGCTGGTGACGCGCGAACCGGGCGGATCGCCAGGCGCCGAAGCAGTCCGACACGTCATCCTGAGTGGTGCCGCCGAGCCCTTCGGCCCGGCGATGGAAGCCCTGCTGTTTGCCGCGGCGCGCAACGACCATGTCGAGCAGGTAATGCGTCCTGCCCTCCGTTCCGGGCAAATGGTGCTGTGTGATCGCTATATCGATTCAAGCCGGGTCTACCAGGGCGTGACCGGCAATCTTGATCCCGACCTGATGCGCGCCATCGAGCGTGCCGCGATCAACGGGCTCATGCCTGACTTGACGATAATCCTCGACCTGGCCGCGGAGGTCGGATTGCAACGCGCCAATGCGCGGCGAGGGGCGGGAGCCGCCGACCGCTTCGAGAAAGAAACCATCGATATGCACCACAAGCGGCGCGACGCCTATCTCGCCATTGCCAAAGCGGAACCGGAACGTTGCCAAGTCGTCGCGGCCGACCGGCCCGCTGGCGAGATCGCCCGGGAAATCGCCGCTGTGGTCGACCACCTGAAACTGCAGCGCAGTGTGAAGACGAAGCAGCCAGAGGTAGCGAAATGACCGATGCCGTACTCGACGTACCGGCGACCCATGACGCCATAGATGGCATTCCTGCGCCTTCAGCCAATCCGGCATTGTTTGGCCATGCGGGAGTAAAGTCATTCCTCGCGCAAGCCTACCAGTCGGGCCATATGCACCACGCATTGCTCCTGGAGGGGCCGCAGGGCGTCGGCAAAGCGACGCTGGCATTTCACCTCGCCGGACACATGCTGAAATACCCTGCAGAGCGCGAAGCTCCTCTGGCGCTCGCACAGCCGAATTATGGTGTTACACCCTATCGGCAGATCGCCACCGGCACGCATCTTGCCATGCTGCATATCACCCGGCCTGTCGACGCCAAGACCGGGAAATTCAAGACGGGTATCACGGTCGACGAAATACGGCGCGTGACGCACTTTCTCAATCGTACCTCGCATGATGGTTCCTGGCGCATTGTCATCGTTGACCCGGCAGATGACATGAATCGTAATGCTGCCAATGCCTTGCTCAAGACTCTTGAAGAACCACCACAACGCACGCTGTTCATTTTGATCTCGCATTCTTCGGGACGATTGCTGCCGACCATCCGCTCCCGGTGTCAGTCAATCCGGTTCGAGCCGCTGGGGCCGCAAGATCTGCTTGCAGCGCTAAAGGCCATAAACCTTGACGCCGGGGATACAAGTTCGCTGATTACCCATGCGGAGGGCAGTGTTCGCAAGGCGGCATTGCTATTGGCGTTCGGCGGACTTGAAATCTCCGAAACGGTCGACGGCATCCTCGGCAAACCGGTCTTTGACGTTCCGCAGGCGCATGCGCTTGCGACGGCCCTGTCGGGACGTGACGCAGAAATCCAGTATGAGCTGTTCCTTGAGGACCTGTTGGCGCGCATTGCGGGACAGGCACGGCTCGCTGCAGAGCAGGGCGACGTCGCCAGAGCCAGCCGTTGGTCCAGTCTGTGGAACGATATGCAGAACGAGGCGCGGGAAGCTGCGGCCTTCAATCTCGATCGCAAGCAGACTGTCCTGATCTTTCTCGAGCGAATGCAACGCGCTCTATCCGGCGGATAGAGCCTTCCGGTATGGCAATCAGGCTGGACATGGGTTATGTCAGCCAGACGTTTTCTCCCAAAGATACAAAGACGAAATCAGGTCACGCATGAGCCGCGAAACATTTTACATCACAACTGCCATTTCCTACCCGAACGGAAGCCCGCACATCGGCCATGCCTATGAGCTGATAGCGACCGATGCGATTGCGCGTTTCAACCGTCACGACGGCAAGGACGTTCTTTTCCTGAGCGGTACGGACGAACATGGCATCAAGATGTTGCAGACAGCGCGCAAGGAAGGCATTGCGCCGCGTGAGCTCGCAGATCGAAATGCCAAGCTTTTCCGCGACATGGGGCATCTTCTGAATGCATCATATGATGATTTCATCCGCACGACCGAAGAGCGGCATTACAAGGCATCGCAGGCCATCTGGCTGAGAATGGTTGAGGCCGGTGATATCTATAAGGGCGGCTATGCCGGCTGGTATTCCGTGCGTGACGAGGCCTATTACCAGGAAGAAGAGACGGAGCTGCGCGCCGACAATGTGCGCTACGGTCCGCAAGGCACACCGGTCGAATGGCTGGAGGAGGAAAGCTATTTCTTCCGCCTGTCGGCCTATCAGGACCGCCTGCTGAAGCTCTATGCGGATAACCCCGGTTTCATCGGTCCCGACGAGCGGCGCAACGAGGTCATTTCCTTCGTCAAATCCGGCCTGAAAGACCTGTCCGTCTCGCGCACCACCTTCGACTGGGGCATCCCGGTTCCCGGCGACGAAAAGCATGTCATGTATGTGTGGGTCGACGCCTTGACCAACTACATCACAGCGGCTGGCTATCCGGATGAAAAGGCAGAGCGCTGGCGCTATTGGCCGGCTGACGTACACATCATCGGCAAGGACATTATCCGCTTCCACGCGGTCTATTGGCCCGCCTTCCTGCTATCGGCGGGCATCGAACTGCCGAAGCGCGTCTACGGCCATGGCTTCGTGTTCAACCGCGGCGAGAAGATGTCGAAATCGGTTGGCAACGTTATCGACCCAGTTTCGCTGGTCGAACATTACGGCCTCGATCAGCTGCGCTATTTCCTGCTGCGTGAAATCCCCTTCGGCCAGGATGGCAATTACAGCCACGAGGCCATTGTCAACCGGACGAATGCCGACCTTGCCAACGACCTCGGCAACCTGGCGCAGCGTTCATTGTCGATGATCGCGAAGAATTGCGACGCCAAGGTTCCACAGCCCGGCGCTTTCACCGATGCGGACAAGGCGATCCTCGACCAGGCAACAGCGGCGCTGGAGACAGCACGCAAGGCCGTCGGCACGCAGGCGCTACATCTGGCGCTGGCTTCCATATTCGGCGTCGTGGCCGAGGCCAACCGCTATTTCGCTTCGCAGGAGCCCTGGGCACTGAAAAAGACCGATCCGGCACGCATGGATACCGTTCTCTATGTGACGGCAGAAGTCATCCGGCGTATCGGCATTCTCTGCCAACCATTCATTCCAGGCTCGGCGGCGAAACTGCTCGATATCCTTGCCGTACCGGCCGATAGGCGCAATTTTGTGGACCTAGCAGGTGGGAGTGAACTTAGGGCAGGCGCCGATCTGCCGGCACCGCAGCCGGTTTTCCCGCGCTACGTCGAAGCAGACAAAGAAGCCTGATTTACCATGCTTGTCGCCCCTCTGCTCGTTGATACGCATTGCCATCTGGATTTTGCAGACTTTGCCGAGGAACGGGATGCCATCATTCAGCGGGCGCTCGATCACGGCATTGCACGGCAGGTGACCATCTGTACACGTGTCAAGCGCTTCGCCGATATCATCAGGCTCGCCGAGCAGTATGACAGCGTCTACGCGTCGGTGGGAACGCATCCCAACAACGCGCATGAAGAGCTTGATGTCACAGCTGAAGACCTGATCCGGCTTGCTCAGCATCCCAAGGTCGTGGCGATCGGCGAGGCAGGTCTTGATTATCACTACGACTACGCGCCGCCTGCGGCCCAGCAGCAGGGATTCCGTACACATATTGCGGCGTCGCGGGCAACGGGCCTGCCGCTGGTGATTCACGCGCGCAGCGCCGACGAAGACATGATCTCAATACTGCAGGAAGAAACGGGGAAGGGGGCCTTCCCTTTCATCCTGCACTGCTTTTCCTCGGGAGACGAGCTTGCACGCGTGGGCGTTGAACTTGGAGGCTATGTCTCGTTCTCCGGTATTCTGACCTTCAAGAACTCGCCCGAAATACGGGAAATCGCCCGCAACGTGCCACGGGACCGACTTCTGGTTGAAACCGATGCCCCATATCTTGCACCGGTACCGCATCGCGGCAAGCGCAACGAACCAAGTTTCGTCCGTCACACTGCAGCAGTCCTGGCCGAGACGATCGGTGTCAGCGTGGAGGAAATAGCCACACTGACCACCGACAACGTGTTCCGCCTCTTCACCAAAATGCCAAGACCAGGCACTGGAACCGGAAATGCCTGATCGCCTGCGCTTTACGATCCTTGGCTGCGGCTCGTCTCCAGGCGTGCCGCGCATCAATGGTGACTGGGGCAAGTGCGATCCAAGCAATCCTAAAAATCGCAGACGACGCGCATCCATGCTCGTGGAGCGCATTGCGGAACAGGGTGGCGTCACCACCGTTATCATCGACACCGGGCCAGACTTTCGCTCGCAGATGATCGATTTCGGGTCGGGCAGGCTCGATGCGGTCATCTATACGCATGCCCATGCGGACCACATTCATGGATTGGATGATCTGCGGACGTTTGTCATCGACCGTCGCGATCTGGTGAACATCTATGCGGACGCGGTGACGCAGAAGCGCCTCTACGAAGGTTTCCGCTATTGTTTCGAAACGCCTGAAGGCTCGAGCTATCCGCCGATCCTGCGACCGCACGAGATCGTTCATCACCAAGCCTTCGATATTGATGGACCTGGCGGCGCGATACGCTTTTTGCCGCTGCCGCAGGTGCATGGCGACATCCTGTCCCTGGGGTTCAGGATCGCCGACGTAGCCTATTGTTCCGATGTGAGCGCGTTTCCGGATACCACGGCCGCGCAATTGTTCGAGCTCGACACACTTGTCATCGATGCTCTGCAATACCGACCACATCCAAGTCATTTTTCTCTTGAAGAATCAATGTGTTGGGTAGCAAAATTAAAGCCTCGTCGAGCCATCTTGACCCATATGCATGTTCCTCTGGATTATGGAACTGTGCTGCGCGAGACGCCTGACAATGTTGAACCAGCCTTTGATGGAATGTCATTCGAGGTCGAAGTATGAGCAAGAGTGTCGAACGTGTTCGCCAAGCGGCCCATGCTGCGGGACTTAACATCGAAATTCGCCAGATGGCCGATTCAACGCATACGGCCGAGGACGCGGCGATCCAGTGCGGCGTGACCGTAGCGCAGATCGTCAAATCTCTGATTTTTCAAGGCGCTGATACAAACAAGCTCTATCTGTTTCTGGTTTCCGGTCCACGGAAGCTCGATCTGGAGAAAGCTGCAAAGCTGACGGGCGAGAAACTGCATCGCGCCGATCCAAAGCATGTGCGTATGGAAACCGGATTTGCCATAGGCGGCGTTTCACCATTGGGACATATCATCGACATCGATGCTTATGCGGATGAGAGCCTGATGCAATTCGATGTTGTCTGGGCGGCGGCAGGCGGCACCAACTTTGTTTTCCCAAGCGAACCAAAGGTTTTGGCGCAAGCTGCAAAGGCGCAGATTGCGGATATTACCAGCTGATCCGATCATTCTGGCATAGCGTTCAGTTCCATAATCTATCTTATGCGATCTTTGTTTGTAGCCGGGTGGGTTCAAGGATGACGTGCGACTCACATGCAAGGAATTGCCGATGGAACGCACCTACTCGCAGATTGACTTGGATGAACGCCGACGCGCCTCCGCAGCGGGCAATTGCAATGACCGTGCTGTTCGTCGTAATTATTCCGACCGCTTGATTTTAAAGGAGACGCAGCATGGACCGATTCACCGGCGGTTGCCTGTGCGGCAACGTCCGAATTGTGGCGTCTGGACTCCCATACCGGGTCGGTCTTTGTCACTGTCTCGACTGCCGCAAGCATCATGGGGCCATTTTTCACGCTTCCGCGGTGTTCCCTCAGGATGCGGTGACGATCGAAGGTGAAACTCGCGACTACGCCGGGCGGTTTTTCTGTCCCCGCTGCGGCTCCTCCATTTTTGCACGCAGCGCAGACGAAATCGAAGTGGGCCTGGGATCCTTGGATGCCCCTGGCCAACTGATGCCAACCTACGAAAGCTGGATCGTCCGTCGCGAGCCTTGGTTGCCGCCGTTTCCGCTCAAGAGGCGGTACGACCGCGATCGCGACGCCATCGGTCGCTTTGAGGATTAGGTCGCACGACGGTGCGAAGGCGTCTCGGCTGCGGGCTCTTCGCCTTCCACTCGTCAAACCAGTCAGATTGTCCGTGATCCGGTCTTCTCTGTAATCCGGGTCAAGCAGCAGCCTGCCAAGCAACTCGCCCGTTGCGCCGGCACGTCACTCCGGGAGACCGGCCTTGCGGTAGCCATCAACGAAATGCGCAAGCGTTGCAGCGTCGCGGAACGGCTCCGTCGCGGCCCAGTGGCGGGTTGTGAAATGCGGGTTGCCGACAAGAAACAGTTCGGCCTCTGCGCGCGCCTCGTCGAGCCGGCCGAGTTGGGCAAGGCTTGCCGCCAGGAAACGGCGGGAGCTTGTCCGGTAAGTCTCGTCCCTGCGCAGTGTCTCGACAGCGGCTTCGTATTCGCCGGCAGCATATTGCGCCTGGCCGAGCGTGAGATAGTACCAACTTGCCGGAAACGGGTTCAGCCGGAACGCCTTGCGAATGTGCTCAAGGCCCTCCTCGACCCGCCCGGCCAGGACCGCGATGTCGGACAATGTCGCCCAGGTGTCGGCCTCGTTCGGGTCGAGCTCGATCGCCTTGGCGAATTCCGCATCCGCCTCAGCGAAGCTGCGCTCATAGGCAAGCAGGTAAGCCAGGACCCAATGGCAGCCGGCATCATTGGGATCGATCGCTACGGCTTTGCGCGCCAGTTCCAAAGCAATCCTACGGGAAGATTCGGTTGGTCCGCCGGAATGTACCCATCCCATCCAGTGGTTCATGGCCAGCCAGCGATAGGCCTCGGCATAGTCCGGATCGAGCGAAATCGCGCGCGTGAGCATCAGGTGCGCTTCCTGTGCCGTCTGCGGCGTATCATCCATCAGCTTGCGCGCCCGCACGCAGAGATCGTAAGCCTCGAGATTTTTGGGCCGATTGCGCGGCGGCGGCGCGCGCAGCCGGCCGAGTAACGCCTCCACGATCTTGCCGGTGACCTCGTCCTGAACGGCAAAGATATCTTCCAGGCTGCGATCAAAACGTTCCGCCCACAAGTGATCGCCACTCACCGCGTCGACCAGTTGGGCGTTGATGCGCACGCGCCCCGCGGCGCGTCTTGCGCTCCCCTCCAGCAGGTAGCGAACGCCAAGGTCTTCAGCGATCCCGCGCACGTCCGTCGCCTTTCCTTTGTAGGCAAAGGCCGAGTTGCGTGCGATGACGAACAGGCCGGAGATCCTGGACAGATCGGTGATCAGGTCTTCGGTCAATCCATCCGCGAAGGATTCCTGCTCGGGATCGTTGCTGACATTCACGAAGGGCAGCACGGCTATCGATGGTTTGCTGGGCAGCGGCAAAAGTTTTCGCTTCACGCCAGCGAGATGTTCGATGGCCCCAGTGAAGCGGTAGCCGACGCGCGGAACCGTGGCGATCCACTCACCGCCGTCGGTTGCCGGACCGAGCAGCTTCCTGAGTTGCGCGATCTGGACGGTGAGGTTGCCTTCCTCGACGGCCCTGCCCGGCCACGCGGCGTCCATCAACTCGGCCTTGCTGAGGATTTCGCCGGGCCGTCCGACGAGCCCCGCAAGCAGCTTTACCCCTCGGTAGCCAACGGCAACGGGCACATCGTTCCGAAGGAGCGTTCCAGCACCCGGATCAAGCACGAACGGACCAAAGGCAATACGCGATCCCTGCATACGGCGCATCTATAGCCCGTTTGGAAGTTTTTGAGAACTTTTTGGAAGAGCTTAAGTACGACGCTCTTCGTATCCTGCAGAATTCAGCCTCTTACAGGTCGAGGGCCCCTAGACTCTCAAACCAAATGGAGGTTGCCATGAACGATAATCCCACAGTGGGGCCAGCGGAAGTGTCGCGTCGGCACTACAGCCTGGTGACCCTGCGAAGCATTTTCACGACCTGGGACGAGCGGAAACACTTTCGCTGGGAACTTGAGCAAATGTCGAAGGACAATCCCCATTTGATCGACGATATCGGTCTGACCAGATGGCAGGTCGAGACAGAGATCGCCAAGCCCTTCTGGCAAGTGTAAGGCGAATGCGGCAATGACACCGGATCGCCAGTTTCCGCGTGCCGCAGTGGTTCGTCTGCCCCTGCACAGCACGACATCACCGCGAGAGGGTCGGATCCCGTGGGCCGCGATGGCGGGCATCATGGCGACCGTCACGGTGTTCGCTGTGGCACAGGGGCTGACCTATCCGCTGCTCAGCTTCATCCTGGAGCGGCGGGGGACGACGCCCGGCCTGATCGGCTTGTCGGCGGCGATGACGCCGCTGGGTTTCATTGTATCCGCGCCCTTCATTCCGGCGCTTGCGCGGCGCGTGGGCGCGGCGCGGCTTGCGATCCTGTGTTCGATCCTGGCCGCCCTCACCCTGATCGCGATTGCCTGGACGCAGGAAGTTTGGGCCTGGATGCCGCTACGCTTCCTGCTCGGCTTCTTCGCCAATCCGCTTTACGTAATCAGCGAAACCTGGCTGATCTCGATCACGCCCGCGCCACGCCGGGGCCGTATCATGGGCCTCTATTCATCGGTCGTTTCGGGTGGCTTCGCCATCGGCCCGCTGTCGCTCGGCATGGTCGGCACGCAGGGTTGGCCACCCTTCATGATCGGCATCGTGGCCTTCCTTCTCTGCGGCCTGATCGTGCTTGCGGTCGTGCCGCGCCTGCCGAAGATGCCGCACGAAGGCGAGGCAACATCGGTCGGCGGCTTCTTCGCACTGGCCCCGCTTCTATTGTTCGCGGTTTTCACTGCTGCCGCCTTCGAGCAGACGCTGCTTTCCTTGTTTGCGGTCTATGGCGCCGCGCTCGGCAGCGCCGAGGAGCGAATCGCTGCCGTCCTCACCGGTTTCATCGCAGGCAATGCTGTGCTGCAGATTTTGCTCGGGCGGGTGGCCGAACAGTTTGGCTCGACGCGGACCATGTTATTCTGTGCCCTGGCTTCGCTGGCGGGCTGCCTGCTGCTGCCGTCGATCTTCAACTCGTGGCTCATCTGGCCGCTCGTTTTCGTCTGGGGCGGCGTCTCGTTCGGGTTATACACCATGGCGCTGATCCAACTCGGCGAGCGTTTCACCGGTCAAGCCTTGATCGCCGGTAACGCGGCCTTCGCGTTCGTATGGGGCATCGGCGGCATCGTGGGCTCCCCCGCGACAGGACTGGCGATGCAACTGATCGGACATCAGGGACTGCCATCGACCCTTGGCCTGCTGTGCTGTGTACTGGCGGTGTTTCTGATGGCGGAAAGACGGCGGATCTGATCGAGGCACTTGCCTGCTGGTCATCACGTAGAACTTCAGTCTATCGGATGTTGTGGAAAATCGCAGCTTGCACTCATGGATACATGTTCGCGAGCGACGAGCTGGCCTATTCTACGCTCATGAAACCATCACGCGACATTGCGCGCCTTCTCGATATCATGGCTGCCTTGCGCACGCCGGTAACCGGTTGCCTATGGGATCTCGAACAGGATTTCAAATCCATCGCACCCTACACGCTCGAGGAAGCGTTCGAAGTCATCGATGCCATCGAGCGCAATGATATCGACGATCTGCGTGAGGAACTGGGCGATCTGCTGCTGCAGGTTGTCTTCCACGCTCGCATGGCCGAAGAGCTCAAGGCATTCGATTTTGGCGATGTGGTTCAGGCCATCACCCATAAGATGATCCGCCGTCATCCGCACGTTTTCGGCGAAGAAGCTGCCCGTGGCGCCGGTATGGCCAAAGGCATGTGGGACAAGATCAAGGCCGAGGAAAAAGCCGAACGCCGCGAACGCCGTGCCGCGCTCAACCTCGGGCTGGCCGAAGCCGGTGGTTTTCTCGACGATATTCCCCATGGCTTCCCAGCGCTGATGCGGGCTTTAAAACTGCAGCAGAAAGCGGCAAAAGTCGGCTTCGACTGGTCAGAAGCTGCGCCAATCCTCGACAAGATCGAGGAGGAAATCGGCGAATTGAAGGAAGCAATCGCCAGCGGCGATCGACAGGATACCGAAGAAGAATATGGCGACCTGCTCTTTGCGCTCGTCAATCTCGGCCGCCATTTGAAGTTGGAGCCGGAAAGCGCCCTCCGCGGCACGAACGAGAAATTCCGCAAACGTTTTCATTACATCGAACGCAAACTGGCCGAACAGCAACAGTCTCTCGACGCGGCCACGCTCGAAGAAATGGAAGCACTGTGGCAACAAGCCAAGACGGCGAAGTAATGCGCGCTTCTCATGCATCATTGTTAGGCATTATTGAAATGCCGAACAAACATTGGGCATTCGCTACACCCCATCACAACTGTTGCTTGGTTATTTTGGCTAGTTGGCGTGAATTTAACGCGCCCAGTTGGCCCGTCTTGGCTTGAATTAGTTAATCGGTCGATCAAAGCAAAATTCCGGCTCAGTATTGTTCACTTGGCACGCTACTTGCTCGGAAAGCGTGTGGTTCGATTAAACCACGAAACGCTACGACGAATATTTCAGCAAATTTGCTCTGGAGTCATAGATGAAAGAAGTTTTTGAAACGGGCCGTCAGTCGGCTCGCGATATACCGATCAGCCCTCCCCGATGCGACGGACGCTTTTGAAGGCCTGCGCCTATTGCCCACGGCGCCGCTTCTGGCGATGCTGGGCGGGTGCGATGGCGACAATGGCGGCAGCGGCCCTTCGGGTGACATATTCACGCCACCGGTTGAACCGGCGGTGAAGCCGCGCGGATACGAAGGATATCCCGAATATCCATGATAAAATGAATGCCGGCCTTGTGAGTGTCTGGCAGCTGGACATGGTACAGCCTGCCGATGCTGTCGTCGTCGCGAGCAATTTGGTGCCGACGACAAAGGTGGCTGACAAGACCATCCAGTTCATCAAATAAGCGGTCCGCGCAACGGGGGCACTGGCTGCCCTCGTTGCGCGGACTGTGAAATGAGCGCCTGTTGTGGAAATGGACGCGCTGTGGCAGGATACCAGGACGAAGTACCGCGCCTTACCTGTTGTTCCTGCTCAGCAACTTCTCATCAAGCATTGTTTGCGAGTTGGCTGTCATATCCATCGTCAAGGCGATCGAACCGTCATCGAGATCCTTGCGCTTCACATTGCTGGAGTGCTGATAAATCCAGTCCATGAGCCGCATCTGGTTGTGCTGCAACGTGACCTTGACCTTGGTGAGCTTGCCGGCGATGCGATCCTCGATTTCCTTGAGCAGGGCGTCCACCCCCTCACCCGTAATCGCCGAGACCGGGATCGGATGCTCATTACCAATCGCCGCGGCGCTCAAGCGCTGCGCTGCCTCGCGGCCGGCATCATCGAGCAGATCGATCTTGTTCCAGACCTCGATGATGCGCTTCGTATCGCCGCGCTCGATGCCGAGGCTCGTCATGATCGCGTGCACATCTTCCGCCTGTGCTGCGGTATCCGGATCGGAAATATCGCGCACATGCAGGATAAGATCGGCCTCGACCACTTCTTCCAGTGTCGCGCGGAACGCGGCGACAAGATGGGTCGGCAGGTTGGAAATGAAACCAACCGTGTCCGAGAGAATGATCGTTTCGCCATGTGCAAGCTTGATGCGCCGCAGCGTCGGGTCCAGCGTGGCGAAGAGCATGTCTTCCGCAACGACCCCTGCTCCGGTCAGGCGATTGAACAGCGTGGATTTGCCGGCGTTGGTATAGCCGACCAGGGCAACAACCGGATGCGGCACCTTCTTGCGTTTGGCTCGATGCAGCGTACGCGTGCGAACGACCGTCTCAAGCTCCCGCTTGATGCGCAGAATCTTTTCCTGCAGGGCGCGTCTGTCGGCCTCGATCTGCGTTTCACCCGGACCACCGAGGAAGCCGCCACCACCGCGCTGACGCTCCAAGTGGGTCCAGCTGCGGACCAGGCGGCCCTTCTGATAGGTCAGATGCGCCAGTTCGACCTGCAGCGCACCCTCTTTCGTCTGGGCGCGGCGGCCGAAGATTTCAAGAATAAGCCCGGTCCGGTCAAGAACCTTGGCGTTCCATTCCTTTTCGAGATTACGCTGCTGGACCGGCGTCAAGGAGTGGTCGACAATCACGAGTTCCGCATGTGATGCTTCGATGATCTCGGTGATGGTTTCTACCTTGCCGGTGCCAAGCAAGGTGGCCGGCCGCGGTGCGGAAACCTGCACAATATCCGAATGGACGATGTCGAGGTCGACGGCTCGCGCTAGCCCCTCCGCTTCTTCGAGCCGGGCATCGTCGCTACGCTGGAATTCATGCTGGTACTTTGAACGATTGTTCTCGTCGGTCTTGCCGCCGTCAGCAAAGCGCTGAGGCAAGACCGGCACAATCACAACTGCGCGCGTGGCTTCCCTGGCGGTACTGCCGGTCTCAGCAGTTCCGCCATTGTTTTGTGCGTTACGCGTCGATTCTCTGGTCAAATGTGATCTCAGTCGGTCTCTTCTACTTCAAACATCTGCACGGGCTGGCTCGGCATGATGGTCGAGATAGCATGTTTATAGACGAGCTGCGAATGGCCGTCACGGCGTAAAAGCACACAAAAATTGTCGAACGACGTGACAATTCCAGTCAGTTTCACACCATTAATGAGGAAAATTGTCAGAGAAATCTTCTGTTTTCTGACTGAATTCAGAAATAGGTCTTGAAGATTCTGCGATCGTTCAGCCATTGTTTTTGTCCTTTTATGCGATCAGCAAACGTGTCTCATACAAAATTCTACAGCTGAAGCAAATGTTCTCTGCTCCAGCAGGAGGTGAAAATAGCGTTCTGTTAGTCCCCTCACTCTCCGGTTAACAGGATGGCGTTTTTTCCGCAATGTCAAAAAACGCTTCCCGCAAGGAAAGTGTAGTCGCTCCAGGGTGCCCATTTGCTACCGATTCGCCGTCAATCGCAACGATTGGCATCACAACAGTTGTCGCCGCTGTCATGAAAACCTCCTTGGCTTTCCTGGCTTCGTCCACTGAAAAGCCCCGTTCCTCGATCTTCAGGCCCATTTTTCTTGCCACATCGAAGATGGTGGTGCGCGTGATGCCGCGCAAGATACCGCTCTCGGCTGGCCGGGTCACCAGAACGCCGTCTTTGGTAACGATCCAGGCGTTCGTGGCAGCGCCCTCCTTGACTGTACCATCCGGATCGACAAACCATGCTTCCTGTGCCCCCTGCTCCTTTGCCTCCTGGCGCGCGAGCACATTCGGCAACAGACCGATCGACTTGATATCGACCCGCTCCCAGCGGTTTTCGGGCACTGTGATGACTTTGATACCCTTGGCTGCCCTGGCGGCTGAGGCATGCGGATCGGTGCGCTTGGCGGTGATGACGATCGATGGCGGCGTGTCCACCGATGGAAAGACGTGATCGCGTTTAGCAACGCCGCGCGTGACTTGCAGGTACACGAGACCATTATGGACCCTGTTGCGGCGGACAACTTCCTTGATCACCGCTATGAGTGCCTTGCGGTCCATCGGCCACAGGATTTTGAGCTCGCCAAGCGAGCGGCCCAGCCGGTCGAGATGGCGGGTCATGTCCATTATATTGCCACGAGCGATTTCGCAGACCTCATAGACGCCGTCGGCGAATTGATAGCCGCGATCCTCAATGTGGATTCCTGCTTCGGAGTGCGGCACGTACCGGCCGTTGACATAGGCGATGCGGGACAATTGGCTTCTCCTTAACCGAACGTGCCGAACACGATACGCATGGGAGACTGCAGAGCCACGCGTTTACCGGTATCCTCAAGGCCGCCTGTTTCGATATCGCGCTTGAAAACAGCGACGCCGCCGCCCTTCTGATTTGCGACGAGCATGAACTTGCCTGACGGGTCAATCGTGAAGTTGCGCGGGCCGAGGCCCTCCGATGGTGTCCAGCCCAGCAAAGAAAGCTCACCGTTCTCGGAAACGGCGTAGCTGACGATGCTGTTGTGGCCGCGATTGGAGCCGTACAGAAAGCGCCCATCGGCACTCAGGGCGATTTCAGCGCAGGTGTTGGAATCGCTGAATCGGTCCGGTAGGGTGGGCAGAGTCTGTGCAATCGTGAACCCGGCATTGTCCGAGTGATAATGCAGAACTGAAACAGTGCAGTTCAACTCATTGATAACGTAAGCGATCTTACCATTTTTGTCGAACGTCATGTGCCGTGGACCTGCTCCGTCTGGCAATTGCGTGAACGGTACAGTTGCAAGCGTAAGGCCTTCGCCCTGTTTTGGCAGATTGTAGGCCATGATACGGTCGAGACCTAGATCGCAGACGAATACATAGCGGTTGTCCGGGCTAACCACAGCGCAATGGCCATGCTGGCGCCTGTTCGTCGGCAGAGCGGCATGTGGGCCCTCGTGGATCGCCGCGGCGAACGCGGGATCCAACCCGCCATCGCCGCGGATCCGGAATGCAGCAACCGCATTCCCCGGATGAGCGCCCAGCTCTGCTACCGTGTAATTGGACGCAAAGATCAACCCGCCGGTCTGGTCGAAACCAAGATGACATGTGGTGTTTCCCAGTGTCGGCTGCATGTTGATGTAGGAGAGGTCGCCCGTCGCAGGATCGATATCGAAGGCAACCGCCATATTCTCGTTCCAGGCGGGAATTTCCACAGCGGCATAGAGGCGCTTGCGATTCTCATCGATCGCCAGATAGCCTGGATTGTCGATCGCGAGATATTCGCTGACAAGGGTCAGATCACCGGTCTGGTCATCGAACTGGAAAACGCTGATGCCTTTCCCCTCTCCGGGCACGGCGTTGCGATTCTGATTGCCGACAAAAGCGAATGTTTTTGACATGGGTCATCTCATGAATTGGGAGCTGTGAGATGGAGTGTTTCTCCATCGTCGGGGATGATGAGTCTATGCTTAGCGATGTCGTGAGCATTCGCATAGGCCTGTAGATCGTGACGCGAGACGGTTGCATGGTCCAGCGCTTCCATATGGGTCGCGATGACTTTGGAATGATCGGGAGCGATGCCGCAGACTTCGACAGTCTGTTCCGCATCCATGACGATGTGGATGCCATCCCACTTGGCGCCGCATGAATGGGTGATGATAATGTCAGGCTGAGTTGTTGCAATCGTCTCGCGCACGGGAGGATAGAGGATCGTATCGCCTGCCCAATAGATGGATGGCTCACCATCGGCCTCGATGCTGAAGCCCATGACCTGGCCCATTTTCTCCAGCACCGGACCCGAGCCGTGATTGCCCTCACGGCGGGTCAACTGTATGCCATCGATCGTCAGTTCATCGGTCAGAGGCGTCACATCGCTAAATCCGAACGATCTGATCCTTGCCTCGTCGCCCGGCTGGCAAACGAGCGGCAGGTGCTTGGGAACGAGGTCCTGCGCGACCTTGTCAAAATGATCGGCGTGCAGATGCGACACCAGGACGAGCTCAACGCCGCGGAGTATTTCATCGGTGGATACCGGCAGATCAGTCATCGGATTGGGAGAACGACCGGTGAAAGAAGGCCGGCTGTGCTTTGGTGCGAAGTCGGGATCGATCAGAATGGTCAATCCGGCATAATCGAGTTTCAGCGTTGCATTGCGCAAGAGTTGCAGCTTCATGGTCTCGGTCTCGCTATTGGCTAATACGGCAGTCCACAATTCGTGACGAACATGACGTTGGAATCAGGGGCCGGATACGGCCAACCCCGATCCTAGACCCCGAGGGATTTCAGCTTGCGGTGCAAAGCCGATCGTTCCATTCCAACGAACTCGGCCGTGCGTGAAATGTTGCCGCCGAACCGATTGATCTGGGCAATCAGATATTCCTTCTCGAACCGCTCGCGTGCCTCGCGCAACGGAAGCGCCATGATGTGCTGGTCCGATTCCGTCGGCGGCTTGGGCAATGTATCGCCAATCTCGGCGGGCAGCAGATCGGCCGTGATCACAGCTTCCGGATCGTCGCTGCGTGCGAGAATGATCAGGCGCTCGATATTGTTGCGCAACTGGCGAATGTTTCCAGGCCACGAGTGGGATTGCAGTACGGCCATGGCGTCGAGCCCAATCTTGCGCGGCTTGATACCAGCCTGATCTGCAATTTGCGCCATGAAGAACTCGACAAGCGCAGGAATGTCATCGCGGCGATCGGCCAATGGCGGAACGATGACCGGAACGACGGCCAGCCTGTGGAACAGGTCTTCGCGAAAACGCCCTTCGGCGATCATGGCTTCGAGGTTCTGCGCGGTGGAGGAAATGATCCGGACGTCTACCTTGATCCGCTTCGTGCCCCCTACCCGTTCGAACTGCTGATCGACCAGCACCCGCAGGATCTTGTTCTGCGTTTCGCGCGGCATATCGGCAATTTCGTTGAGATAGAGGATGCCTCCATGGGCCTCCTCCAGGGCACCAACCTTGCGCTCGCCACCATCGGATTCGGTGCCGAACAGTTCAACTTCCATGCGCTCCGGCGTGATCGTTGCGGCATTCAGATTCACGAACGGGCCCTTCGCACGTGCCGACAAGGCATGAATGGCGCGGGCTGTCAGTTCCTTGCCCGCGCCGGATGGCCCGGTGATCATGATGCGGCTGTTGGTCGGTGCGACACGCTCAATGGTCTGGCGAAGATGATTCATGGACAGTGAGCTTCCGAGAAGCTCGAAGCTCTCGCTGGATCGTTTCCGCAAATCCGAGACTTCCCGCCGCAACTTCGACGTCTCAAGCGCGCGCTCGGCAATCAATATCAGCCGGTCTGCCTTGAAGGGCTTCTCGATAAAGTCGTAGGCACCTCGGCGGATTGCCGATACCGCCGTCTCGATATTGCCATGGCCGGAAATCATGACGACCGGAATATCCGGGTGGCGGCTCTTGATCTCGTCCAGCAAGGCCAGACCGTCGAGTCGGCTGCCCTGCATCCAGATGTCGAGGAAGATCAGCCGCGGAATTCGATCGTCAATAGCCGTCAGTGCACTGTCCGCGTCCGATGCGACACGTGCCTCGTAACCTTCATCGCTCAATATTCCTGCGACAAGCTCACGAATGTCGACTTCATCGTCGACGACAAGAATGTCAGATGCCATTTTTCACCTGTTTTTCGGTATTTTCAGCGACCTGGATAACGGTCTGTGTCGTTGGAAAGATCATTCGGATCATTGCACCGCGGCCCGTGTAGAAGTCCTCCGGCGCGTCATGCAACTCAAGCTGTCCGCCATGCTCCTCCACAATCTTCTTGACGATAGCAAGGCCGAGTCCGGTGCCCTTTTCCCGGGTTGTCATGTAGGGTTCAAGCAGGCGCTGACGGTGTTCGCGTGGCAACCCCTTGCCATTGTCCAGAATCTCGACCACGAGCGTGTCGGCAACGCGCCGTGAGCGGATCAGGATATGCCCGTCGTTAAGTCCCTCTTTGACAATGGAATCAACGGATTCCGCGGCATTCTTGATGACGTTTCCGAAGGCCTGCCCCATCAGGCGGCTATCGAACTGGCCAAGGAGTGGCAAATCGCCGAAGTCCCGTTCAAAGCGTATATCGCTGCGGCTGACCTCAACCAGGAACGACGCTTCGCGCAGGGCTTCCCGCAAATCCACTGTCTTGATGTCCGGCTTCGGCATCCGCGCAAATGAAGAAAACTCGTCAACCATCCGGCCAATGTCACCGACCTGACGAATGATCGTCTCGGTACATTGCTCAAAGACTTCGCGATCTTCGGTGATGACCTTGCCGTAGCGCCGGCGCAGCCTCTCAGCCGAGAGTTGAATGGGCGTCAGCGGGTTCTTGATCTCGTGAGCAATACGCCGTGCTACATCGGCCCAGGCCGAGGAACGCTGCGCTTCAACCAGATCGGTGATGTCATCGACAGTTACGACATAAGAATGCTCCAACGACCCGGCATCTTCCATGGTGATCTGCACATTGAACGTCCGGGCGCTCCCGCGCCGCGACATCGCTACCTGGTCGCGGTAGACGGACCGGCCGGTTGCGTGTGCGACCTCGAAGACCAATCCTATTTCCGGAACGAGCGCCGTCAGGTTCTTGCCCGCAGCCATTGCGGGATCCAGCGAGAACATCGCTTCGGCAGAGCGGTTGATGATGCCGATGACACCATCTCCGTTCACGCTGATCACGCCGGCGGTCACCCCGGACAGGACAGCTTCAGAAAACCGCCTCCGCTCATCGATCTGGTCCTTGGCGGCTACGAGTTCGCGTCGCTGACTCCCCAATTGCCGCACCATCGTGTTGAAGGTCTGAGACAAGGAGCCAACATCCCCGTCGGAACGATGCACCGGAACAGAGACATCGAGATTGCCAGTCGCCACATTGTCTGCGGCGCCTATCAACAGCCGGATGGGGCGCACCAGCCGGTCAGCAACGGCGATGCCGGTCCAGATCGCTGATAGCAGCAGAGTCAGCGTGAGACCAAAGTAGAGCAACGCGAAAAGAATCTGTGTTGTGATTCCGCCGCCGTCCGTTTGTTGCTCCTTGGCGGCCCTTTCCTCCATAACCCGACTGGAACTCAGAATATCCGCATCGACCGGACGCACTGCATACAGGAACAGCCCCGGTATTTCGCGCATCTTGATGACTGCGCTGAGCAGATTGGACTGTTCCGGCGGGATCAGTACCGGCTTGCCATCGGCGGCGGTATCCAGCACCGACTTGGAAACTGCGGGGATAACGATGTCGGTCTTGATGTCGGCGCGCAGGGCGATGTCACCGTTCGGTCGGACCAAAGCGGCGCTGAGCAACCCCCTACCGAGCGTCTGCTGCGTCATCAGCCGCGCAAAACCACTGCGATCCAGATTGTACAGCGTCCGTTGACTGTCGAGATCGTTGACCATCTCCAGAGAAGTGCCCTGCAAATTGCGAGCGCTTTCCTGAATATAGGAGTTGGCAAGGCTGATTGACGAATTCACGATCGTTGTCGTGCGCATTTCGAACCAACGATCAAGACCAAGATCGAGGGTTATCGAGGCAACAATCGCGACAATGAGCGCTGGAACAGCAGCCACCAGCGAAAATAGAACCACAAGCCGAACATGAAGGCGTGACGCTGCCTTGCCGCGGCTTCTCGCCTGGACAATGCGATATATCTCCCGCCCAATCAGGACAATCAAAGCCAGGATGAGGATCGCATTGATGCTCGTGAGCAGCAACGTCATCCGACTGCCGGCATGAATGGGCGTCATGCCAGTCAGGATGAAGAACGTGATGCCTGTCGTCAGCAGCGCAAGGATTACGGTGACAATGCCGATCCGGGAATAAAATCTCTGGCCACCGCCGCTGGCAGCGCCGGACACCGAACTTCCAAACAGATTGACCGAGTTTGATACGAGCATTGTTTATGCCATCCCAACGACGTGGCACTCATGCAACACATTGTGGCGGAAATGCAACGCTTTGTCCTCGTTGATGACGCTAAATGCACAGAGATGTTGAAACTCCCGCACAGGCGCGCCGGCCTGCGCGGGAAATTAATAGAAACTGGCAGCCTAAAATATGAAAATTGCGGTCATATTGGCTTTGATTGTCTCGAAAGGAACTGAAACTCGCCGAAAACGCCAGCTGTTGCGATAAACGAATCAAAGTCATGTGAACTTAACAACCGTTAAAATTTACGATATTCGCACAGAGCTTTCTTCATCGCTTTCCGATGTATTGGTACCCGGTGATCAACCTGTTCGGCGGACGCAATGACGACCTACGATTTCTGGATGGCCAAGTTTGGCGATTTTACGCCGATGAAACAGATCGCGATCATGGTCGGCATGGCGATCGTTGCGTCGGACGCACTGGCAGTACTCTTTTTCCTGACCGTCGGGCTCGATCACCTCGTAACCGTTCTGTTTGTGACAACGTTCATCGTGGTTATTGTGAGCGTCCCACTTGGCGCCTTCCTTGTCGGACTCAATTTCCGATTGAAGCAATCAGCGATACAGCTTGATGTCGCCGCCCGCAGGGATGGTCTTACCGGTCTCGGCAACCGAAGCGAGTTCTACCTGCAGGCGCAGCGGCAAATCACATTATGCGACCCGGCAAAGAGCGCCGGAGCGCTGCTCTACATCGACGCGGACCATTTCAAGTCCATCAATGATCGCTATGGACATGCGGTCGGTGACAGCGTCCTCCAGGAAATCGGAAGTCTCCTTCGCTCCACAATTGGCGAGTGGGATTTCGCCGCGCGTTTTGGCGGTGAGGAATTCGCTATTTTCCTGACAGATGCCGATCTCGGAAATGCAGATTGGCTATCGCGCCAAATTCTTGATGGGGTTCGCGATATATCGAAGAAACTCCAGATCGCCGATCTCGAGGTGACGGTGAGTGTCGGCATATCGATCCATGAACCGGGGCAATCGCTCGAAGCGGCCCTCGTTGCAGCGGACAAATGCCTCTACGCCGCAAAGAACCAGGGACGCAATCGGATCGTTCATGCAGAAAGCAATCTGACCATTTTGCACGACCCGCTAATACGCAAGATCTGAGTGAGGTTCCGGCCGAGATCGCGCCCGACCATCGCAGCACGTTTCCGAAATAACTCTTGTTCAACAAATATCGCACGAAACTGCAACGCTACCCTTGAAAAGGCGAAACCGCGGCGTATCTGCGAGTGAGCCTGGAATGTTGCAATACGTTCTGGACGTCACCATTCGGTCCCACCGGTTGCCAGTCCGCCAAAGCGTCAAAGGAGCACGCCCATGTCACTGTCCATGCACAAAATTTCGGTCCCGGCGTTCATCCGTGGCTTCGCGGTGCTTTCATCGTTGATCGACAAGGCAGAGGCGTTTGCAGCTGAGAAGAAAATCGATCAAGCTGTTCTGGTTAATGCCCGGCTCGCCCCTGACATGTTGCCATTTGCCGGTCAGATTCAGCGTGCAAGTGACACCGCAAAGGCCACAATCGGCCGACTAACAACGATTGAGATTCCGAAATTTCCCGACGAGGAACAGACTCTTGGCGAGTTGCGCGAACGTGTTGCCAAGACCGTCGCATTTCTGGAAACCGTGGATCAGTCCGCGCTCGAAGGTAGCGAAACGAAAGAAGTCACTCTGAGCGCTGGGCCACTGAAGGTGACCTTGGACGGCGTGGAGTATATTCTGAAGTTTGTTCTGCCGAATTTCTATTTCCACGTGACCACCGCTCAAAACATCCTGCGTCACAATGGAGTCCAGGTTGGAAAGCTCGATTATCTTGGCCCGTTGAGTTGAGCTTAATCGGCGTCTGACCGTGGCGCAGCGAATGCCGGCCACGGTCAATCAACAACCAGTTATCACGCAACCAGATGCGCGATCTGATCGGTAGAAAGTGTTCGCTTGCGTCCAATTTCATCCCAGCGCTTCAACATCCTGCGATATTTTTCAAGCTGAAGCTCTGGGCGATTATCCGCACTCTTTGAGATTTCCTGCGGGAACTTGAGCACTCTGCTGAGAAAATCGGCGTAGGTGAAATGCTCGCTCGGCTGGTTCGGCCCAAAGCCGACGAACTTCGTCTTGTCCGCAATATTGTTGCTTGTGCCTTTGCTGGACTTCTTGATGGCCTGGAACATCTCAAGAATGTTAGTCACTTCCTCAGCCGTCTCCTCGCTGACGGTGGTTTTCGAGATTCCCAGATCCCCGTAGAGGCTTTCCAGGCCCTTTTCCACGACTTCCTGGTGCCGTTCGTACAGGGAAGTTTTTTCTGGATCAAGCTTCTTCAAGATTTCGTATTGGTTAAACAATACTAAACGTTCCGCAAAACTAAGCACGATTCACCTCCGTATGATCTGATCGCAGTACGACACCTCGCCGTTTGCGTATAATTCACGGGAATGCTGGTGAATACTCTGCACATACTCCTGTTAAGAAGCCTATATTGCACTCATTACAATTTTATCATTTGTAATTATTGCTGGAACTGGGAAAGGTCAAGAGAGTTGCTTAACAACTCGCTAATGCCCTGCGACGAGCGCTACTAACGATCGCTCTTGCTACTCTTGTAGATATTCACACCGAGTTCGCGAATTTTCTTGCGCAGCGTGTTGCGGTTCAGTCCGAGAAGTTCGGCCGCCTTGATCTGATTGCCATGCGTTGCCGTCAAACAAGAGAGTATCAGGGGATATTCCAGCTCCTCGAGCACGCGCTGATAGAGGCCTGTTGGCGGCAGGTCGTCGCCATAGGAGAGGAAGTACCGCTGCATGTTCAATTCCACGGCCTGGGCAATGGTGATCTCCTCATTGGCCATAGCACTTGAAGCAGGTTCCGTTGGCCGCAGATCCGCTTTCAATTCCGCTTCAATGACCTCGGCGTTGATCTCTTCCTGCGGATACAAGGCAGCCAGGCGACGAACGAGATTTTCGAGTTCGCGCACATTGCCCGCCCACGGGTAGCGCCGCATGAGATCAAGTCCGTCGGCTGTTATGCGCTTCTCGGGCAACCCGTCCTTGGCCGCCATCTTGAAAAAGTGCCTGACCAGATCCGGAATGTCCTCGCCGCGCTCTCGCAGTGGCGGCAAACGCAACGGAACCACGTTGAGGCGATAGTAGAGGTCTTCGCGAAACAGCCCCTGATTGATCAGGGTCCGCAAATCCTTGTTTGTCGCGGCGACGATGCGCACATCGGTCTTGATCGGTGTCCGGCCGCCGACTGTCATGTACTCGCCCTGCTGCAGCACACGCAGGAGCCGCGTCTGCGCCTCCATCGGCATATCGCCAATCTCATCTAAGAACAGCGTACCGCCATCTGCCTGCTCAAAGCGTCCGCTTGACCGGTTCTGCGCGCCGGTGAACGCACCGCGCTCGTGGCCGAACAATTCCGATTCAATCAGATCGCGTGGGATCGCAGCCATGTTGATGGCAACAAATGGGCCTTTGCGGCGGCGCCCATATTCGTGCAGGGCCCGCGCGACGAGCTCCTTGCCGGTACCGGATTCGCCGGAAATCATCACCGTCAGATCAGTCTGCATCATGCGGGCAAGCACGCGGTAGATGTCTTGCATCGCGGGTGAGCGCCCAACGAGCGGCATCGTGTCCGGCTGCTCGTCCGCCGCCCATTTCTCCGTCTTCTTCTTGGGTTCGGCAAGTGCCCGGCCAACGATGCTGACGAGCTCCGTCAGATCGAATGGCTTTGGCAAATATTCATAAGCCCCTGCTTCCGATGCTCGTATGGCGGTCATGAAGGTGTTTTGTGCACTCATGACGATTACCGGAAGATCGGGCCGGGATTTCTTTATCCGGGGCAGCAGATCAAATGCGTTCTCATCGGGCATGACCACGTCGGTGATCACGAGATCGCCGTCACCGGCAGATATCCAGCGCCATAGCGTGGCAGCATTGGAGGTAATGCGAACATCATAGCCCGCACGAGACAACGCCTGGTTGAGGACCGTTCTGATAGCCGCGTCGTCATCTGCGACGAGAATGCTGCCCAAACTCATGATCAGGATCCTGCTTTCTTGGAATATGGTTTTTCGTCTGCGTGTTCATCATCGAGCGGTCCGCTCTGCCAGGCAGGCATCAAGATTCTGAACGTGGTCTTACGCGGCACGGAATCACATTCGATGACACCACCGTGGTCGCCAACGATTTTGGCAACGAGGGCAAGACCAAGTCCTGAACCGTTGGGCTTTGTCGTAATGAAGGGATCGAACAGATGCGGCATGATATCGGGTGCCACACCTGGGCCAGTATCCTGAACAGTAAATTCCAGAGGCAGCGAGACGCGGGTGCGCATGCCCGGAACGGACAGGCGAATGCCCGGCCGGAACGCTGTTGAAAGGGTGATTTCACCGGGTTCATTCTGGCCGATCGACTCGGCGGCGTTCTTGACCAGATTGAGAAAGATCTGAACGAGTTGGTCGCGATTGGCGAACACATAAGGCAATGACGGATCATAATCCTCATGGAACTTGATGTGGCTGGCAAAGCCGTTCTTGGCGATGGCTTTGACGTGATCGAGCACCACGTGAATGTTCACCGCCTCGCGCTCGATCGGTCGCTCATCGGAAAAAACCTCCATGCGATCGACGAGCGAAACGATCCGGTCTGTTTCATCGGTGATCAGCCGGGTCAATGCCCGGTCGTCATCGTTCAGACCTGTTTCGAGCAACTGCGCCGCACCACGAATACCAGACAAAGGATTCTTGATTTCGTGCGCCAGCATGGAGGCAAGCCCGGTAACGGAACGAGCAGCACCGCGATGCGTCATCTGGCGGTCGAGTTTTTCCGCCATTGACCGTTCCTTGAACAGGATAACAATCGAGCCAGGGGACTCGCTGACTGGCGTCACATAGAGATCGACGATGCGGTCCTGGCCAAGCCGGGGCGACGAAACATCGACGCGATATTCGTTCACCGGCGACGGATTTTCCCGCACCTGTTTAACGAGGGCGAGCAAGGGGCTGCCGAATGGCAGCAGCATATCGAGAGTATTACGGCTCAGGATGCTGGCGCTGGAGCGAAAAAAAGCCTCGGCATCCGCATTCGCATAGGAAATGTGGCCGGCGTCATCGAGCATGATCACCGGATGTCGGATAGAGTTGAGGACAATCCCCGCCAAACGGTCTTCCAGCACAGGATCTGACGCTGTCATTACGCTACTTTCTTCATATCTTCTGCGGACGGCCGAGAAAGGGCTGCATGCAATCGCCGCGCAACCTGGCGGGGATTGGTTTCCGTCATGATTGAACCGCGCTCGGCCGAACCAACGTCGACACCATGGGTCTCCAGATACCAGCCCAGATGTTTGCGCGCATGGCGGATGCCTGTCGGCTCGCCATAATGCGCGAGCATCGCTTCGTAATGCGCCACGGCATAGTCAGCGATCATTTCGCTGGCATCACGCCCCATGCCATGGACGATCGCCCCTGGAAGCCAGGGCTGACCGTAAGCACCTCGTCCGACCATCACAGCATCGGCGCCGGATGCTTCGAGGATCGCAACAGCGTCATCACGGCTGAGAACATCACCATTCGCAACAAGCGGGATCGTGATCGCATTTTTGACAGCACGAATGGCATGCCAATCCGCCTTGCCCTCATAGAACTGACAGCGTGTACGGCCATGGACCGTGACCATTTGTACACCAGCTTGCTGCGCGCGTGCGGCAAGCTCCGGCGCATTGATGGTCTCGTCGTCCCAACCTAGCCGCATTTTCAGCGTCACCGGAACGCGCACGGCGGCAATTGTTGCCTCGATCAGCGCCAAGGCGTGATCGAGATCGCGCATCAGCGCCGATCCCGAGAGTCCACCCGTCACCTTTTTGGCTGGGCAACCCATATTAATATCGATGATGTGCGCACCCTCGCCTTCCGTGATACGCGCTGCCTCGGCCATCCATCGGGCTTCACGACCGGCAATCTGCACCACATGCGTACCCAGACCGTCGCCCTTCAAGCGAAGCAGATTGCCGCGCTCGCGAGTACAGAGCTCGGCACTCGCCACCATTTCCGACACCACCAATCCGGCGCCTGCCTGCCAGGCCAACTGGCGGAACGGCAGGTCGGAAACCCCCGACATCGGCGCCAGAAACACGCGGTTGCGTAGCTGCACTCCGCCTATGTCAAGTGGTTGGTTCAGTTCGATCACACTCAATCTGCCTGTTTCGTATGCAATTTCATAATAGCCTATCCTTTAGACAGGATCGTGCCTCTTCGCAAGGCAAAGAGCGCCGCACCGTGATCAGATTTCGACTTGTTCTAACTTAAACCTCTAGCCTTTCACTTTGGCACAGGGTAACGCAATCCGACGTGACGGAGAGAAGTGTTGGCGGGCAAGAGGAACGATAAACAAATGCGGGTCGCCGCTGTCATTGTGGCAGCGGGGCGCGGAGAACGCGCAGGCCAAAGCGTTGAAGGGCCAAAACAATATCGCAAGATTGGCGGAGAAGCTGTTCTGGCACACACGTTGCGTGCATTTCTGGATTGCCCGCTCATCAATGACATCGTCGTTGTTATACACAAGGAAGACGAGGCATTGTTTGTCCAAGCGACGGATGGCTTTGGATCGAATGTAGTTTCGGTAACCGGGGGCCCGACACGTCAGGAGTCGACCCGGCTCGGTTTGCTGGCGCTCAAGAAAGCTGCACCAGACCATGTTTTGATTCACGATGGCGTTCGCCCGTTCATTTCGGCAGACCTTCTGGAGCGGGTGATTTTCAATCTGACACCGCATATCGGTGTATTGCCGGTGCTCGCCGTTTCGGACACGTTAAAGTCAGCAGGGCATGATGCGATGGTAAGCGCTACGGTGCCGCGCGCCGGCCTCTATGCTGCGCAGACACCCCAGGCTTTTCCCTTCCAGCCCATTCTCGCCGCCCATGATGCGGCTTTCGCTGCCGGAAGGTCCGATTTTACTGACGATTCGGCTATTGCTGAATGGCACGGCCTGCCAGTGCGGATCGTCGAGGGCTCTGCGGACAACACGAAACTGACCTGGGCAAAGGATATCGATATGGCCGACGACCGTCTGTCGCAAAAGCTTGCCGCTTATCCGGATGTTCGGACTGGTAACGGCTATGATGTGCACGCTTTCGAACCCGGCAATGGCGTGATGCTCGCGGGCGTGTTCATTGCGCATGATCGGAAGCTTTCCGGACATTCCGATGCCGACGTGGCGCTGCATGCGCTGACCGACGCGTTGCTGGCGACCCGTGGCGCCGGCGATATCGGCACGCATTTTCCACCGTCCGATCCGCAATGGAAAGGTGTTGCCTCGCATATATTCGTCGAGCATGCGATGAAAATCGTAAAACAAGCGGGTGGACGGATTGCTAATGCCGATATCACGTTGATCTGCGAATCGCCGAAGGTTGGACCGCACCGCGAAGCAATGACTGCCGCCCTGTCGAAAATGCTGGGCATCACAACTGACCGCATTTCCATCAAGGCCACGACGAACGAAAAGCTCGGATTCATTGGCCGCGAAGAAGGTATTGCGGCCATCGCCACCGCATCGGTCATCTATCCTGGAGGACTCCCGGAATGAACGATCTGATCGCAGAAGCCAAGGCGATTGCCGTGCTTGAGACATGCCGAAGGAAAGGCTTGCTTCTCGCGACTGCTGAGTCATGTACAGGTGGTCTCATCGTTGCATCACTGACTGACATTGGTGGATCATCGGATGTCGTCGATCGTGGTTTCGTCACCTATTCGAACGAGGCCAAGCACGAGATGCTTGGCGTTCCGATGGAACTGATAGCTGCGCACGGGGCCGTTTCGGAAGAAGTGGCGATGGCGATGGCTGCAGGCGCCCTCGCCCACTCACGAGCGGGCATTGCTGTTGCCGTCACCGGGATTGCCGGACCAGGCGGCGGTTCGACGGCGAAACCTGTCGGGCTTGTCTGGTTCGGATTGGCGCTCCAGGGAAAACGACCCGTCGCGATGCGCCGGGTTTTTCTCGATCACGGCCGGGCATCGATCCGCCGCGCCGCTACCAATACCGCCCTCGACTGGATTTTAGAGGCTTTGTCAGCCGATCAAGTACGCTGAACGCGGAAAGCCATGCCGATCGACTCCGGCGTGACCGGTTCGAAACCGAACTTTGCATAAAGGTACTTGGCAGGACCATCGGCGATCAAGCTGACATAGGCACCGTCAGGCGCCTCTGCCTTCACATAATCAATCAGGCTGGAGACAATGATCTTTCCCAAACCCTTGCCCTGATGGGATGGATCAACCGCAATATCGACAATCTGATAAAAACAGCCATTGTCACCGATAACACGGCCCATCGCGACAGTTTCACCAGCCTGATAGCGAATGGTCGTCGCATAGAGCGTATTGGGCAGCCCCTTCTCGGCGGCCTCCTTGCTCTTCGGGCTCAAGCCCGCGATTTCGCGCAAACGCCGATAATCTTCAATCGAGGGCGTGCCGATATGGACCTGATAATCAGAACCTTCGTGTATCATGCTTGATTATCCATCACACCACAGGCGATTTCTCACCCTTGCCATAGATCGCGTCAGCGCGCTTTTCGAATGCTTCAGTAAATTTACGGAATGCAATATCAAACATCGACCCCATCAAAAAGCCAAGCGTACGGCTCTTGAATTCGTAGTCGATGTAGAATTTGACCGTGGATTTCTCCGGATTGGCGTCTGGAACAAACTGCCAGCGGTTGTCGAGATAGCGGAATGGACCGTCAATATACTTCGTGAGGATGACTTTTTCCTCAGGCTTCAGCAAAACCTGGCTGGTAAAGGTTTCGCGGATCAGTTTGTAGCCGACGGTCATGTCCGCGACCAGCAGCGTCTTGCCGTGGCTCTCCTTGCGCGAGCGAACCTTTAAGCTCTCGCACATTGGAAGGAACTGCGGATAGCTTTCGACGTCGGCGACCAGATCAAACATCTGCAAGGCCGGATGGACGACAGGACGGGACGTTTCAAATTTCGGCATGCGTTAGCTACGCGATGCGTACAGCGCCTCGCGTGCAGCCCTCAACTTGGCAAAGTCGTCGCCGGCATGGTGCGATGAACGCGTCAGCGGGCTCGACGCGACAACCAGGAAGCCTTTGGTCTTGGCGATGGTCGCATAGGATTTGAACTCATCCGGAGTAACGTAATTCAGCACGGGATGATGCTTGCGCGTTGGTTGCAAATATTGGCCGATGGTCATGAAGTCGACGTCGGCAGACCGCAAATCATCCATCAACTGCAGCACTTCGTTTCGCTCTTCGCCAAGCCCGACCATGATACCGGATTTCGTGAAGATAGTTGGGTCGATCTCCTTCACGCGCTGCAACAGGCGGATGGAGTGGAAGTAACGGGCACCCGGCCGCACTTTCAGATAGTTCGAAGGCACGGTTTCCAGATTGTGGTTGAACACGTCCGGACGGGCGGCAACAACGATCTCAAGGGCGCCTTCCTTGCGCAGGAAGTCCGGCGTCAGGATTTCGATCGTGGTTCCGGGCGATATCCGCCGGATCGCATGAATCACATCGGCAAAGTGCTGTGCGCCACCATCGGCAAGATCGTCGCGGTCAACGGATGTGATCACCACATGCGACAGACCCATCTTCAGAACGGCCTTACCGACATTTTCCGGCTCATTTGGATCAAGCGCCGTTGGCAGACCGGTCGCGACGTTGCAGAAGGCGCAGGCGCGTGTGCAAATCTCGCCCATGATCATGAAGGTCGCGTGTTTCTTGTCCCAGCACTCGCCAATATTCGGGCAACCGGCTTCTTCGCAAACGGTGACGAGATTGTGCGACCGCACGATGTCGCGCGTTTCCGAATAGCCTTTCGACACGGGGGCCTTCACCCGGATCCAGTCGGGTTTCTTCAGAATTTCCGAATCCGGGCGGTGCGCCTTTTCCGGATGCCGAAGACGCCGCTTTTGATCGATCGTGTCGAGTACCGTTACCATCAGAATGTCCTAGTTCGTGGCCCTGGACTTGCCGAAAACCCAAAGAATGAGGATTGCGCCAGCCGTCGCAACGATCAGATTTCCAAGAAATCCGTAGAAGTTGAAATTCAACAGTCCCGCCAGCGTGCCACCGACGAAAGATCCGGCGATACCGACAAGAATATTGGTGAAAAGGCCATGGTCACGATTCATTGCCTTTTCGGCGATATAACCGGCAATGAAACCAATTACCAGCATCCCAAAGAAACCGACACCGGGCATGCCCATGATACCAACCGGCTGATCCATGTTCTCTCCCTAACCTTTGTCTACCGCAACTACGGACGGAAAACCGCTTCACACTTTTCCCGCAGTTGCTCTAGCGCCCTGACGCGATTGCTATGGCGCGCAATACCAGAGCCCATATAGCACCGAAAAGAAAACCACCCAACCCGCAGGCAAGGGTTACAACCCAGACACCAGACCAGCCGCCAATCTAAGTGCCATTCACTGATATGGTGTTGCCGGAAATCATACTCAAGGCGGCAGGCACAAACCCAAGCAAGAGGCCGATGAGCGTCGACCATTTGAGGATCAGCCAGGAAAGACTGATCCAGGGTCTGCTATCCTTGATGGTGACCAATGGGTTTGAAGCCCCTTCTCAATCAGGCATTTAGTACGCGGCCATAGGCATCCAGCACGCTTTCCTTCATCATTTCCGACAAAGTTGGATGCGGGAAGACCGTATGCATCAATTCTTCTTCGGTCGTTTCGAGGTTCATGGCAACAACGAACCCCTGGATCAATTCCGTGACTTCCGCTCCAACCATATGCGCTCCGATCAGCTGGCCGGTCTTTTTGTCGAAGATCGTCTTGATCAGACCCTGATCTTCTCCCAAGGCAATCGCCTTGCCATTCGCCGCAAATTGGAACCGCCCGACGCGAATCTCGCGCCCGTTTTCCTTGGCTTTCGCCTCCGTGAGGCCGACCGATGCAACCTGGGGATTGCAATAGGTGCAGCCCGGGATCTTGTCCTTTTCCAAGGCATGCACACCCGGTACATTGGCGATCTTCTCGACGCAGATGACACCTTCGTGCTCGGCCTTGTGCGCGAGCATGGGAGGCCCCGCCACGTCGCCGATCGCATAAATGCCCGGCACATTGGTCTTGCTGTAACCGTCCGTGACGATGCAGCCGCGATCAGTCTTGACGCCCAAGGCCTCAAGTCCGAGATTTTCAATGTTGCCCTGAACGCCGACAGCGGAAATCAGGCGTTCGGCAGTGATCTTTTCGACCTTGCCGTCCTTGGTCTCAACGTGGGCGGTAATGCTGTTTGCAGCCTTCTCCACCTTCGTGACCTTGGCATCGGTGATGATCTTCATGCCCTGCTTTTCAAACTGTTTGCGGGCGAAAGCCGAAATTTCCGCATCCTCAACGGGCATCACAGTTGGCAATAGCTCGACGACCGTCACCTCGGCGCCCATCGTGTGATAGAACGAGGCGAACTCGATGCCGATTGCGCCAGATCCCATGACAACCAGGGACTTTGGCATTTCCGGCGGAACCATTGCCTCGAAATAGGTCCAGATCAGCTTGCCGTCCGGCTCGATGCCCGGCAAGGCGCGCGGGCGGGCGCCTGTCGCGACGATGATATGCTTAGCCGTATAAGTACCTTCTCCCAATGCGCTCTTGGGAATAGGATTTTGCGGCTCCATGGGCTTTTTCGAAGTCTTGGAGACGACAATTTCGCCGGGCTTCGACAATTTCGCTTCGCCCCAGATCACGTCGACCTTGTTCTTTTTCATCAGGAAGCCAACGCCGCCATTGAGACGGGCAGAAACGCCGCGTGAGCGCTGGACAACCGCTTTGACATCGGCGGAAATCTTACCCTCGATCGTCAAGCCATAATCCTTGGCATGCTGGCCGTAATGCAGGATTTCCGCGGAACGCAGCAGCGCTTTGGTCGGAATACAGCCCCAGTTGAGGCAAATGCCACCGAGATGTTCGCGCTCGACAATCGCCGTCTTGAAGCCGAGTTGAGCGGAACGAATAGCGGTAACGTAGCCGCCGGGGCCCGAACCAATGATGATCACGTCGTAATTATTGGCCAAGACCTTGGTCCTCCTGATTAGAGCTCGAGTATGTCTCGAACGATTGGTGCAATGGCTTTACCGATTGCCCTGGTATTCTCTGCATCTAGATGGACGCCATCCACGGACGACGTTGCCGCTACGGAACCAGCATCGAAAAAAGCGCAATCCGACTGCAACGCAGCATCCCGATAGAAGCCGGCTAATAAGCGTGACTGCCCAATGCCTTCTTCAAATATCAGTCTGAACTCCTCGCCCCCGGACTCGCCAAGAGGTGGAGGCGACATGATCAACACCGCGGGTGGCGCGATCTCGAATTGGTAGGGCGCAGTGCGAACGATCTCGATCAACCGTTGCATTCCGCGCTTGGCACCGAGAGCATTACCGCAAAGCACATGCTTCATGTCGTTGGTGCCAAGCATGATGATCACAAGGTCGAGTGGAAAATGCGTGCCGAGCGCTGTCGTGAGCGTTTTGGCAGCATTGCGCTCGAACCCGGACAGGTGATCGTCATAGGCGGTGGTGCGCCCGTTCAGGCCGTCGGCAATGACATGTACGTGTGTCCCAAGCTCAGCTTGAAGCACCTGCGGCCAGCGGTCCTTGAGCGCATGGCGACCCGATCCGTCGGGAATGTATCCCCAGGTCAGCGAGTCGCCATAGCAAAGGACGGTCTTCATGACGCGCGTCTCAGACCAGCATGCCCATCGGGTTTTCTATGTGCCGTTTGAAGGCCTGCGCGAGTTCGGCCCCGAGGGCGCCGTCGACCGCGCGGTGATCTGTCGAGAGCGTCACGGACATAACGGTCGCAACTGTAACCTCACCCTTCTTGACAACCGCCCGCTCCTCACCCGCGCCGATTGCAATGATGGTTGCGTGCGGCGGATTGATGATGGCCGCGAAATCCTTGACGCCGAACATGCCAAGGTTTGACACAGCAGTCGTGCCGCCCTGATACTCCTCGGGCTTCAATTTGCGGTCGCGCGCCCGCTTGGCGAGATCCTTCATTTCATTCGAAATGGCTGAAAGCGTCTTCTCTTCGGCCCTGCGAATGATCGGCGTGATCAGCCCGCCTGGTATCGAAACGGCAACACCAACATCTGAATGCTTGTGCTTGACCATATTGGCGTCGGTCCAGGAAACGTTTGCTTCCGGAACGTCACGCAAGGCAAGAGCCATGGCCTTGATGATCATGTCGTTGACGGACAGCTTGTAGGCTGGAACATCGCCCTTTTCCGTCTTGCGCATTGGCGAAGCGGCATTGATCTGCGCGCGCAACGCGAGCAATGCGTCGAGTTCGCAATCAAGCGTCAGATAGAAATGCGGAACTGTCGACTTGGCTTCAAGCAGACGTTTGGCAATGGTCTTGCGCATGCCATCGTGCGGCACGAGGTCGTAGGAGCCTTCCTCAAACAGCTTGAGCACGGCATCGTCGGACATGGGTTTGGGCGCTGCGGCAGACGCGGCTGCCGGCGTTGCCCCGGCCGGAGCAGCCTTGGCACCGCCACCGGCAATCGCTGCCTCAACGTCCTTTTTGACCACACGGCCATGGGGACCGGAGCCCGTGACCGCCGCAAGGTCAATACCGGCATCCTTCGCGATACGACGGGCCAGAGGCGAAGAGAACGTACGATTGCCCGCCTGCGCTGGAGCCGCCGAGGGTGCGACGGCCGGTGTTGGCGTCGGCGCGGCTTCCGCAGCCTTTGGCGCAGCGGGAGCAGACTCGGCCTTGGCCTCCTGCTTCGGCGCTTCGACTTTGGCAGGGGCTGCATCGGCACCCTTGGCAGCAGCGGCAGCATCTTCGCCCTCGCCAGCCAGAATGGCGATCAGAGCATTGACCTTCACGCCTTCAGTACCGGCAGGAACAACGATCTTGGCTACAGTGCCTTCGTCAACCGCTTCGACTTCCATCGTCGCCTTGTCGGTCTCGATTTCAGCGATGACATCACCGGACGTGACCTTATCGCCTTCCTTGACCAGCCATTTGGCAAGATTGCCTTCTTCCATCGTAGGAGAAAGCGCCGGCATGGTGATATTTATCGGCATATCGGGTTCCTCCCCTTAGGCGGTGTAGGTCACAGCTTTGACGGCGTCGATGATTTCCTGAATATTTGGCAAAGCCAGCTTTTCAAGGTTTGCCGCATAAGGCATCGGCACGTCCTTGCCGGCAACCGTCAGCACAGGCGCATCGAGATAGTCGAAAGCCTGCTGCATGACGCGAGTGGCGATTTCCGTACCGACTGAGGATTGCGGATAGCCTTCCTCGATGGTTACGCAACGTCCCGTCTTCTTCACCGATTCAATGACTGTTGGAATGTCCATCGGCCGGATCGTCCGCAAATCGATGATTTCCGCGTCGATGCCCATCTTCGCAAGCTCGACTTCCGCCTTGACCGTGTAGTTCATGCCGATACCGAACGAAACGAGCGTAACGTCCGTACCCTTCTTGTGAATGCGGGCCTTGCCGATCGGGAGAACGAAATCGTCCAGTTTCGGAACATCAAACGAATGGCCGTAAAGGATTTCGTTTTCGAGGAAGATCACCGGATTTGGATCGCGGATCGCAGCCTTGAGCAGGCCCTTCGCATCGGCAGCCGAATAAGGCATCACGACCTTCAGACCCGGAATATGGCTGTACCAGGCTGCGTAGCATTGCGAGTGCTGGGCGGCGACGCGGGCGGCAGCGCCACTCGGGCCGCGGAATACCATCGGGGCGCCCATCTGACCACCGGACATATAAAGTGTCTTGGCAGCCGAATTGATGATCTGGTCGATCGCCTGCATCGCGAAGTTGAACGTCATGAACTCAACGATCGGGCGCAGACCGGTCATGGCCGCTCCGACGCCGACGCCGGCAAAGCCGTGTTCCGTGATTGGCGTGTCAACGACACGGCGCGGACCAAACTCGTCGAGCAATCCCTGGGTGATCTTGTAGGCACCCTGATATTCAGCGACTTCCTCACCCATGATGAAAACATCAGGGTCGCGGCGCATTTCCTCCGCCATGGCATCGCGCAATGCTTCGCGAACTGTGGTCGAGACCATCTCCGTGCCGGCCGGGATGTCCGGATCGGCAGCAACTTCGGTTTTCGGCGCTGCCGGAACAGAAGCAGCAGATTGCTCGGATGCAGGCTCCTGCTTTGGCGCTTCCTCAGCGTTGGCAGGCGCTTCGGCAGCTTTCGGCGCACTTACAGCATCGGCGCTTTCGCCCTCACCCAGCAATACGGCAATCACCGCATTGACTTTTACGTTGTCGGTGCCTTCCGGAACGAGGATCTTGCCGATCGTACCTTCGTCGACGGCTTCCACTTCCATCGTCGCTTTGTCGGTTTCGATTTCCGCAAGGACATCACCGGAAGTGACCTTGTCGCCTTCCTTCTTCAGCCATTTCGACAGTTTGCCCTCTTCCATGGTTGGCGAGAGCGCTGGCATCAAAATATCTACAGGCATGTTACGCCTCCCTTAGAGCAGAATGTCGGTGTAAAGCTCGGATGCATCCGGCTCCGGATCGGACTGGGCGAAATCGGCAGCGTCAGCCACGATGTCGCGTACGTCCTTGTCGATCTTCTTCAGGTCGTCCTCAGTGGACCATCCCTTTTCGATCAACCGGTTCTTCACCTGCTCAATGGGATCGTGGTCGGAGCGCATCTTCTGCACTTCATCTTTGGACCGGTACTTCGCCGGATCCGACATGGAGTGACCGCGATACCGATATGTCTGCATTTCAAGGATCATCGGCCCCTTACCCGAGCGCGCCCAGGCAGCGGCTTCCTCGCCAGCGGCGTTGACAGCCCGCACATCCATGCCATCGACCTGAATGCCGGGGATATTGAAGGAAATACCGCGCTTGGAGAAATCGGTCTCGGCCGAGGCGCGCGAAACTGCGGTGCCCATCGCGTAGCGGTTGTTCTCAATGATGTAGATCACCGGCAGCTTCCACAGCGAGGCCATGTTGAAGCTTTCGTAGACCTGACCCTGATTGGCAGCACCATCGCCGAAATAAGCCAGCGATACATTTCCGTTGTCGCGGTAGCGGTTTGCAAATGCCAACCCTGTTCCGAGCGACACCTGAGCACCCACGATGCCGTGGCCGCCGTAGAAATGCTTCTCCTTTGAGAACATGTGCATCGAGCCCCCCTTCCCCTTGGAAAGGCCGCCGCGACGCCCGGTGAGCTCAGCCATGACACCGCGCGCACTCATACCGCATGCCAGCATGTGGCCGTGATCGCGATAGCCGGTGATCACCTGGTCGCCCTCACGCAGCGCCATCTGCATTCCCGTCACAACGGCCTCCTGACCGATGTAGAGGTGGCAGAAACCGCCGATGAAGCCCATGCCATAGAGCTGACCGGCCTTTTCTTCGAAACGGCGGATCAGCAGCATCTGGCGGTACGCTTCGAGCTCTTGTTCCTTGGTAAACTGGATTGGTTTTGGTGCTTTAGCAGCAGAGGTCTGCGCGGAACGCGCAGGGCTTTTTTTCGCCCTCGTGGCCATATCTCACTCCCTGTGATTTGGTCGCACGAGAATAGCAGCAGAGGCGGAACTTACAATATGCAGAATCGAATAAGTGCTATGCAATAAGATGTTCAAAATACAGAGAAAAACGACGATTAACCAGATTTCAGTTAATAGCAAGATCACCGGAGCCACGCATAATCGTGACTTCGTCCGGACGCGAAACATTCAATGCTTTACGAGCTTGTTCGTCTAGCATGTCCTTCTCGATCGTACCATCATGCATAAGTTGTACCTGGCGTTCAAGCTCTGTACGCGATGCGGTAACGGCATCGAGTTGGGCCTGAAGCAACTTCGTCTGTTCCTGCAGCTTGATAGCCGAATAGAGCCCGTACTCGCCATGGTAAGCATGAAAGCCGAAATAGGCCAAGAACAGCGTTGCCATCAGCGGAACGATGAGCCGCCCGCGATTGGTCTTACGTCTTTGTTTTGTCCACATTGCAATGACCCGGAACGTTGCGGAATCAGGTCAGGGTGGCCTGATCTGTCATTGGTCAATAAGACTATGTTTTGGTTAAGAGGGGATTACCGCCGTTGTCCCAAATGCAAAATGGCGGACACTCGGGTCCGCCATTTTAATGTTTGCCACAGCAACTGAAATCAGGCGTTGCGGAAAATTCCGCGGCCAGCGTAGCGAGCCTGCGGTCCCAGCTCTTCCTCGATGCGGATCAGCTGGTTGTATTTGGCGACCCGGTCAGAACGGGCGAGCGAGCCCGTCTTGATCTGCCCGCAGTTGGTGGCAACAGCCAGATCGGCAATCGTTGAATCTTCGGTCTCACCCGAACGATGCGACATTACCGCAGTGTAGCCGGCGCGATGCGCCGTATCCACCGCGTCAAACGTTTCCGAAAGGGTGCCGATCTGGTTGACTTTGACCAGGATCGAATTGGCAACGCCCATCTTGATGCCATCGCGCAGACGCGCCGAGTTCGTAACGAACAGATCATCGCCAACGAGCTGGCACTTGTTGCCGACGAGATCAGTCAGGTATTTCCAGCCATCCCAATCATCCTCGGCCATGCCATCTTCAATCGTGATGATCGGATAGTCACCGACCAGCTTGGCAAGGTATTTTGCCTGGGTCTTCGGATCACGCGACTTCTTCTCGCCCTCATAGACGTAATTGCCATCCTTGAAGAATTCGGTCGAGGCGCAGTCGAGACCAATTGCGATTTCTTCGCCCGGCTTGAAACCTGCCTGTTCGATGGACTCCACGATAAAGTCCAATGCAGCCTGTGCCGTCTTGAGATTTGGCGCAAAGCCGCCCTCGTCACCGACATTGGTGTTATGACCTGCATCCTTCAAACGCTTCTTCAGCGTATGGAAAACTTCCGAACCATAGCGGACAGCTTCAGCTATCGAGGACGCGCCGACTGGCAGGATCATGAACTCCTGAAAATCGATAGGATTGTCGGCATGGGCACCGCCATTGATGATGTTCATCATCGGCACCGGCAGAACATGCGCACTTGGACCGCCAAGATAGCGATAGAGCGGCAGGCCGGAAGCTTCAGCAGCGGCTTTTGCCACGGCGAGCGAGACGCCGAGAATTGCATTAGCACCAAGGCGGCTCTTGTTGGGCGTACCGTCCAGATCGATCATCGTCTGGTCAATGTGGATCTGGTTTTCGGCTTCCAGACCACCAATGGCATCGAACAGTTCGCCATTGACTGCGTCGACAGCCTTCTGAACGCCTTTACCGAGATAGCGGGCACCGCCATCACGAAGTTCGACTGCTTCATGCGCGCCGGTCGAAGCGCCGGAGGGCACAGCCGCACGGCCCATGGAACCGTCTTCGAGAATGACATCGACCTCAACAGTCGGATTCCCACGACTATCCAGAATTTCACGGCCAATAATATCGACAATAGCAGTCATGGGGTATTTTCCCTTTCAATTAGCATTGTGCAGCTGGCATTGCGCAGCGTTGGGCTGCCACTGAATAGCGAATGAAGATGACAAGGAAAATCCCCACAAAGGCGAATTGTGATTCAAAAAAGAAAAAAGGCCGTCAAAGTGACGGCCTTGCAGGAGATTAGTAGAGGTTTTGAGCCGGCGCATCGACCTTGTAGTATGAGAACGACATATCGCGCACGCGGCGGCCGTCATTCTCCGTCAGTTCGGTGATACCATGGGCAGGCGCCTGTTCCAGCTGCTCCTTGGTAAACGGCACAACATAGCCACCGGCATTCTCGTCATAATCCAGCAACTTCCATGGGATTGCGTGATACTTCTCGCCCACGCCGAGAAAACCGCCAAAACCAACGACCGCGAACATGATGTTGTCCGCTGTCTTGTCCAGCATGACATCCTCGATTTCACCGACCTTGTCGCCGGTACCGTTGTAAACGTTGGTACCAATAACGCGGGAAGCGCGAATGGCTGTAGTATGTCCTGATTTGGTTGGCATATTGCTCGCTCCTTTCTGATTTGCATGAAAGGGTAATGACCAACGGCTGTGCAGGGTTGCATATAAACTTTATTTTTTCGGCTGGAACTTTTCTGGCCTTAGGCTGGCCCTCTTTGCAATCAGATCAAATTCAAGAAGCGTTTCAAGCAATCGTGGCATCTGGTCGATCGGCACCATATTCGGGCCATCGGAGGGTGCGTTGTCTGGGTCCTGATGCGTTTCAATGAAGACGCCGGCGACGCCGACGGCGACTGCAGCCCGCGCCAAGGTCTCGACAAACTCTCGCTGGCCGCCCGACGATCCGCCCTGCCCGCCCGGCTGCTGAACCGAGTGCGTGGCGTCAAAGATCACCGGCGCGCCGATGCCTGCCATGATCGGCAGCGAACGCATATCGGAGACCAGCGTATTGTAGCCGAACGAAGCGCCACGCTCGGTAACCATCACATTCGGATTTCCGCTTTCCGACACTTTCGCAACGACATTCTTCATATCCCAAGGGGCCAGGAACTGACCCTTCTTGACGTTGACAACCTTGCCTGTCTTGGCCGCAGCGATCAAAAGGTCGGTCTGGCGGCACAGAAAGGCTGGTATCTGCAGCACATCAACGACCTCGCCAAGAATGGCGCACTGCTCTTCCGTATGCACATCGGTCAGTGTCGGAAGCCCGAGTTCCTTGTGGATATCGGCAAATACCGGTAGCGAGTTTTCGAGGCCAAAGCCACGCTTGCCGATCAGAGATGTGCGATTTGCCTTGTCGAAACTAGACTTGTAGACGAGTCCGATGCCGAGCTTGCCCGTCAGTTCCTTCAGCGCGCCCGCCATGTCGAACGCATGCTGGCGGCTTTCCATCTGGCAGGGACCGGCAATCAGCGACAATTGCGCAGCGTTCGAGAATGCGACGTTACCGGCGAAAACAGTGGAATTCAGGGACATCAAAGGGCCTCAAATGCGATGGCAGCGCCCTGCCCTGGTGCCTTATGCACAATCAGGCGGGAGCCACGATTTTCGAAGGGAATATTGTTCTGCGAGAGCAAGGTTTCAACGGCTGCTACATCACGCACCGCAAGCACGAAGGCTTGCAGACGCAAACCACGTTCGGTTGTCGACGCTTCAATACCAAAGAATGACCGCAACCCTTGCGGCGTCAACACTGTGACATTGGCATTGGCTGCACGCAAATCTATACCGAAGGAATGGGCGTTCACATCGCGCTGGTTGATGACGTCCTGCAGCGGATACTGAAAATCCGTTGGATTGACTTCAGACAAGACGATCTCACGCAGAGCCACAGCACCGTTTTCATGCGTCTGAAGTGCCGTGCGATCGACTTTTGGGGTGTTGACACGCTCACAGGTAAAAAAGAATGCGTCGGGCGCGCGCAAATCTGCAGCAAAGGCGAGGCGGAAGCCGGCGGTGTCTTCCTTGCCATCCGGTGTTCGGAACGGGCGCGAGAAATTCAGCATGGCACCGGCAGATATGCCGGCCTTCACGAAAGCGTCGTGATCCCCGATTGCATCCTGTGTTCCAACGACAAGGGCGGAAAATCCTTCATTACCGTTGCGGAAGCGGTACGCCTGATCGCGCGCAACAAAAACGTTGCCACTTCTAGCTTCTGCCTCGCACGTTTCCCGCTGCCCAATGGCAAGAAACTCCAGAAAGCTGTCATCGCCCAGGAAGACACAGACATTCTCGGTGCCAAATGGATGTCTGCCAACCGGCGCGACTACAAAGCCGAGTCGCTCCAGGCGTGATTGCGCGGCATCGAGATCCCCGGTCGGCAGGACCAAATGATCGACTGGACGGGGCTCACGGGGTGACGAAGTACTCATAGGTAAGGATGTGCCTCAATGCGTAGTGCAATTCAAGTCACACCCCGAATTCGCGATCAAACCAACCTGTTTTGCGCCATTGCCGCGTGGATAAACGAGGCAAACAAAGGATGGGGCTCGAACGGACGCGACTTCAGTTCCGGATGATACTGAACGCCGATGAACCAGGGATGATCCGGGTATTCGATCGTTTCCGGCAGGACGCCGTCTGGCGACATGCCTGAGAACACCAGTCCGCACTCTTCCAGACGGTCCTTGTAATCGATGTTCACTTCATAGCGATGACGATGGCGTTCCGAGATTTCGGTCGAACCATAAATATCGGCGATGCGCGTGCCGGATTTCAGCAATGCCTCGTAGGCACCAAGCCGCATTGTGCCGCCAAGATCGCCTGACTGAGCACGCTTCTCCAGCATGTTGCCCTTGAGCCATTCCGTCATCAGGCCGACAACCGGTTCGCTCGTCGGGCCGAATTCGGATGAAGACGCCTTCTCAACGCCTGCAAGCGAACGGGCCGCCTCCAGCACCGCCATCTGCATGCCAAAGCAGATGCCGAAATACGGAACCTTCTTTTCACGTGCAAACTTGGCAGCCAAGATCTTGCCTTCCGACCCACGCTCGCCAAAGCCTCCCGGTACCAGAATGCCATGGACCTTCTGGAGGTAAGGTGCCGGATCTTCCTGTTCGAAAATTTCCGATTCAATCCAGTCGAGATTAACCTTCACCTTGTTGGCCATGCCGCCATGATGAAGCGCTTCGATCAGTGATTTGTAAGCATCCTTGAGGCCGGTATATTTGCCGACGATGGCAATCGTGACCTCGCCCTCGGGATTATGGATGCGGTGGCTGACCTCGTCCCAAAGTTCCATGCGCGGCTTTGGCGCCGGATCGATGCCGAAGGCCGCCAACACTTCCGAATCAAGGCCTTCCTTATGGTAAGCCATCGGCACGTCGTAGATTGTATCGACGTCGAGCGCCTGAATGACAGCAGATGCGCGAACATTGCAGAACAGCGACAGTTTGCGACGTTCCGATTCCGGAATCTCGCGATCAGCGCGGATGAGCAGGATATCCGGTGCAATGCCGATCGAGCGGAGTTCCTTGACGGAGTGCTGCGTTGGCTTGGTCTTGAGTTCCCCTGCCGCCGGTATATAGGGCATCAGTGTCAAGTGGATATAGACGGCGCTGCCCCGCGGCAGATCATTGCCAAGCTGGCGGATCGCTTCGAGGAAGGGCATCGCTTCAATATCGCCCACTGTGCCGCCGATTTCGCACAGCACGAAATCATAGTCCTCATTGCCTTCGACGATGAAGTTCTTGATCTCGTCGGTGACGTGCGGAATCACCTGAACCGTCGCGCCGAGGTAATCGCCCCGCCGTTCCTTTTCGATGATGTTTCGATAGATGCGCCCGGTGGTAATATTGTCCTGCTTGTTGGCGGGACGCCCGGTAAAGCGCTCATAGTGACCAAGATCAAGGTCAGTCTCGGCCCCGTCATCGGTCACAAAGACCTCGCCGTGCTGATACGGTGACATCGTACCGGGGTCGACGTTGAGATAGGGATCGAGCTTGCGAATCCGAACACGGTATCCACGAGCCTGCAGGAGCGCCGCCAAAGCGGCAGCAGCGATGCCTTTTCCGAGGGAAGAAACCACGCCGCCAGTGATGAAAACATATCGGGCCATGGGCTTATCTCGTTAGTCCTTTGTGAGTGATTTGGCCACAAAAAAATCGGCGTTAACGCCGTTTTTCCCGTCCCAAATGTTTTTCCATTCAAACAAAACGGCCAGACGCAAGGTCTGGCCGTTTCAACATATTCAGAGATTGCTCTTACAGAACAATCACTTCCGTGCCTACACTGACGCGGTTATACAAATCGATGACATGATCGTTGACCATGCGGAAGCAACCGTTCGACGCCGAGCTTCCAATGGTCCAAGGCTGGATCGTGCCATGGATGCGGACATGCGTATCCTTGTTGCCCTGAGACAGATACAAGGCGCGCGCGCCAAGCGGATTGCCCGGACCGCCATCCATGCCGTTTTCATACTTGGCATAGTGCGCGGGTTCGCGCTCGATCATTTCTTTGGTCGGAATCCAGCGCGGCCATTCGCGCTTTGTCTGGATGGTTGCGGTGCCCTTGAATTCCAGCCCTTCCTTGCCGACAGCGATACCATAGCGGCGTGCGGAGAATGGCGATTCAACCAGGTAAAGGAACTTCGCCTTTGGATCGATAACAATGGTGCCCTGCTTGTAACCCGAGAAGGCAACATCCTGCGGCATATACTTCGGGTCAATACCGTATTTGGTTTTTGCCTTGGCCGCCTTGGTTTGGTTCGCAGGCTTGCGTACCTCGGCCACTTCGATCGGCTTGACCTCCGCATCCGGAACTACCGCCGGCTGAGAGGGCTCGCCGCCAAACGGGTTCAGTATTCTCTTGAGGATCGGTTCTGCGGATGCCGGGCCAGATAGCGCCAAGACTGACATTCCTACTAGCAGAGTGCGACGTGACAGCATAGTTCAATATTTCCCGCATAGATTGCACAACGCCCTCGCGGCGTTTTGCCCGGCCCCCAAGGCCAACTTGATATCGCGATATCCGAAGACCGGATTCTTCTCAATGCAAATCGCCGTGAAGAATAAGCTTCAATGATTCTTCATCGGCAACGGTTGCGGAAGCGCAACACATTGTTGCGCCGCCGGAATGTATTCTACACGCGAACGTTCTTACTGTGAATTCGGAACGGGATTCGCGGGCTGCGCTGGCGCAGGTGTAACCGGAGCTGTTGGCGCCGGCAGTGTTGATTCGGGAGCTGCCGGGACGGTCGTTCCAGGCGCAGCTGAGCCCGATTCTGGCGGTGCAGCCGGCGTATCGGATGCTGGCGCACCATTGTTCGACGATGGGCCGCCCAGCTGATTAAGGACACCACCACTTGTTGGTGGCTGCTGGCCAGCGGGCTGATTACCTGTCGTTGTTGGAATTCGATTAAGAATATCAGTAGGGCTTTCGCCGTAGCGTGCCATAATGCCGAGCGCCAGCGACGTGATGAAAAAACCTGTGGCAAGAATGGCAGTCGCGCGCGTCAATACGTTCGCGGCGCCGCGTGCCGTCATGAAGCCGGAGCCGCCGCCAATTCCGAGACCACCGCCTTCAGAGCGCTGCATAAGCACGACGCCAACGAGGGCAAGCACAATCAGAAGGTGAATGACGATAACGACGGTTTGCATGGACGATTTTCTGCTTTCTAGGTATCGGACGCGGCTCTTTACACCGTATCTGTTAATAAACCAAGCCCGTCAGGCGACAGTTTTCTTGCGCTTTTCGTGGTTTTCCCGTCACTCAAGAGAATGATAGGCCTCACAGATGGCGAGGAAGTCGGCAGCTTTCAAGCTTGCCCCGCCAACCAACGCTCCATCAACGTTCGCCACGCCCAGAAGCTCGACCGCATTGGCAGGTTTGACAGAGCCGCCATACAGGATGCGCATTTTACCGCCATCAGCCGCAAAACGCTTCTCTAACGCCGCCCGGATTGAGGCATGCACCTGCTGTACGTCATCGGCAGTGGGCGTTAGGCCCGTTCCGATTGCCCACACCGGTTCATAGGCAATGATTGTATTGCGTGCATTGGCATTGTCGGGAATCGAACCGGCGAGCTGGGTGGATATGACGTCCAGCGTCGATCCCGCCTTCCGCTGTGCTTCCGTCTCACCAACACAAATAATGGCGACGAGACCCGCATCCCAACCAGCCTTGGCCTTGGCATTAACCACAGCATCCGTTTCTCCATGATCAGTCCGGCGCTCCGAATGGCCAACGATGACATGCGATGCGCCGGCATCCTTCAGCATCTCCGCAGAAATATCGCCAGTATGGGCGCCGGACTTCTTGAAATGACAATCCTGGCCGCCGATGCTCAAGGCCTCGCCCTCGACGGATTGCGCTGCTCGAAACACGAGCGTTGCCGGGACACAGATCAATGCATCGATTTTCTCGCCAATGGCGGAATTGGGCCGGTTGACGATCATGCGCAATTCGTCGAGCGACTCCCCCGTGCCATTCATTTTCCAGTTACCAGCAACAAGCGGGCGGACGTCAGGGGTCATTGGATCTTCCTTAGTTAATGGTTTTGGCGATTTTCTGCGATCGTTCAACAGGCAAAACTTGCTCTAGCTACCAAATTCACTCGATAAAGCAATCGACACAAGCCTTGCATCACGCTATTCCCCATTGGATTCAATTAAGCCTCTTGACTGACACGGTGACTTTATATGCTCGACTCTCTCCGCAACGTTGCACAGACCTGGGTGGTCAAGGTACTCATGGGCCTTCTCGTGATCAGCTTTGCCGGATGGGGTGTCTCCAGTACCATACTTGGCGCCATCGGAGGAAACGCGGCAATTCGTGCCGGCAACTCCGAAGTTTCGCCGGTTGATTATCGCCTGGCGTATGATCGTCAGCTCGCCGCGCTTTCGCAGCGTTTCGGGCAGCGGCTGACGCGTGAACAGGCTGATGCCATCGGAATTGGTCATCAGGTGCAGGCCCAACTGGTTGCAGGCGTTGTTCTCGACGAGCAGGCACGGACCATGTCGCTGGGGCTCTCGAAGGATCGGCTGGCGCAACTCGCTGCAGAGGATCCGGCTTTCCAGGGAGCCGACGGCCGTTTCAACCCTGCCCAGTTTGACGCCGTGTTGCGTAACGCCGGTATGAGTGCCCAGAACTATCTTGATAACCGTGCGCAGGTAGCCCGCCGCCAACAGATCGTAGAAGCCGTCGCCGATGGGATCAAGGTGCCCGACACATTGCTCAAAGCCGTTGCTATTTATAAGGGCGAGTCGCGGACAGTCGACTACGTTTCCATGCCAAAGAGCTTTGTTTCCGATATTGCCGATCCCAGCGATAATGACTTGAAGGCCTACTTCGAGGCAAACAAGGAAGCCTATAGCGCGCCTCAGTACCGCAAGGTCAGCTATGTCAAGCTCGAACCAAAGGATATCGCAAATCCGGCAAGCGTGACGCCTGAAGAGATCAAGACAGAATATGACAAGAACATTGCCCGCTACTCGACGCCCGAGACCCGTACAGTCGAACAATTGACCTTCGCCAATGATGATGCGGCGAAAGCCGCTCACGACAAGATCGTCGCGGGGACAAGTTTCGAGGACATCGTCAAGGCTGAAGGCAAGACCATGGATGACGTTCGTCTCGGGACATTCCCGAAGACTGCCCTCCCCGATCAGTCAATCGCCGATCCGATTTTTGGCCTCCAGGCCAATGGTGTCAGCGACGTCCTGAAAGGTGGTTTTGGCCCTGTCATCGTTCGTGTTTCTGCAATCACCCCTGAAGTGGTCAAGCCGCTTGCGGAGGTCGAACAGGATATCCGCGAGACCATCGCCTTGACGCAGGCAGCTTCGGATATTGCTGATGTTCACGATGCTTACGAAAACGCCCGTGCCGAGGGCGCGAGCATGTCGGAAGCCGCAGCAAAGCAAAATCTCAAGCTGGTAACGATTGAAGCCATCGATCAGACGGGCCGCGGTCCCGATGAGAAGGAAGTAGCAAATCTCCCGTTTGACGATAATCAGCTTGCGGCCATCTTCCAGGCCGATGTCGGCTTTGACAACGAACCGTTCAATCTCGGGACGAACAGCTATCTGTGGTACGATGTCGACAGTGTGACCCCCGCGCGCGAACGGCCACTCGATGAGGTAAAACCCCGCGTCATCGAGCACTGGAAAACCGCCGAACTTGAAAAACGTCTCAATGAGAAGGCCGAGGAAGTTCGCAAACGCGTCGCCGACGGAACCTCGCTTGACGACATCGCGGCCGAGTTCAAGTTCACGAAAGACACGAAGCGCGGCATCACCCGCGGAAGCAAGGATGTCGACCTCGGAGAAGGCGGCGTAGCGTCGGTATTTGATGGTCCGCAAGGACTTGTCGGAGTGACAGAGTCGGCATCCGATGGATCGAAGCTCATTTTCAAGGTCGCCGAGTCGATCGAACCGGCCAATGTCGGACCGGAATCGGTAACAACTGTCGAACGGGAAGCATTCTCGTCTCGGCTCGCCGATGATCTGCTCGACCAGTTGGTAGCGCAATTGCAGACTGTCTATCCAGTTACCATCAACCAGACCGTCATCAATCAGGCGCTTGCCCGTTAAACCGGAAGAGAAGCAATGGCAGAGTTGAAACGTTTCATCGGCATTGCAGCGGCGGGTAAAGCCCTTTCCCGCGAGGAAGCTGTTGAGGCCTTCGACATCATGATGTCAGGACAGGCAACACCGGCGCAGATCGGCGCTTTGTTGATGGCACTCCGAGTGCGCGGCGAAAACATTGATGAGATCGCAGGTGCTGTCTACGCCATGCGCTCAAAGATGTTGAAGGTAAACGCTCCCAGTAATGCGGTCGACATTGTTGGGACCGGCGGCGATCAATCGGGCTCATACAATGTCTCGACCTGTGCAGCTTTCGTGGTGGCAGGCGCCGGTGTGCCGGTTGCAAAGCATGGCAACCGGGCCCTCTCTTCGCGTTCTGGCGCCGCCGACACGCTTGCTGCGCTTGGCATCAATATCGAAATCGGTCCGGAGCTGATTGCGACTTGTATCGAAGAGGCCGGCATCGGCTTCATGTTCGCGCCAATGCATCACCCGGCGATGAAACACGTCGGGCCCGCCCGTGTCGAACTCGGTACGCGGACAATATTCAACTTGCTTGGTCCTCTTACCAATCCCGCAGGCGTCAAACGCCAGCTCGTTGGCGTATTTGCCCCCGAATGGGTGGTACCGGTTGCCCATGTTCTGAAGAATCTCGGATCCGAATCCGTGTGGGTCGTTCATGGCGATGGACTGGATGAAATCACAACAGCAGGTGTGACCAAAGTTGCGGCCCTTGAGAATGGAACGATCCGAACGTTCGAGATCGATCCGGAGTCCTTTGGCTTGCGGCTTGTTGATCCCAAGGATTTGAAGGGCGGTACAGCGGACGAAAACGCCGTTTCCCTGCTTTCTGTCCTCGATGGAGCGCACGGCGCTTACCGGGACATCACGCTGTTCAACGCAGGCGCAGGTCTGGTCATTGCCGGAGTTGCGTCAGACCTCAAGACCGGCATCGAAATGGCCGCCCATTCCATCGACAGCAGTGCGGCGCGAAATGTGCTAAAAAAGCTCGTCCACGTATCCAATAGCGAGGCCAGCTGAGCATGGCTGATATTCTGCGAAAGATCGAAATCTATAAACGCGATGAGATCGCGGCGGCCAAGGCAAGTGTAACTGTCGAAGAGTTAAAGGCGCGGGTGCAGGACCAGGAGGCACCACGCGGCTTTCTTGATGCACTTCAAGCGAAGCGCACCGCCGGACAATTTGCCCTCATTGCCGAAATCAAGAAGGCCAGTCCGTCGAAAGGCCTGATCCGGCCGGATTTCAACCCTCCAGAATTAGCCAAGGCCTATGAGCTGGGCGGCGCCGCTTGTCTTTCGGTTCTGACCGACGGACCGTCGTTTCAGGGCGCACCGGAATTTCTGCAGGCCGCACGTGGGGCGACAAGCCTTCCGGCTTTGCGCAAGGATTTCCTGTTCGACACCTATCAGGTGTTTGAGGCTCGGAGCTGGGGGGCCGATTGCATTCTCATCATCATGGCAAGCGTTACTGATGACGTCGCCAAAGCCCTCGAAGAGACGGCGATGTCACTCGGCATGGACGTGCTTGTCGAGGTGCATGATGAGGCGGAGACGGAACGCGCGCTGCGCCTGTCGTCACCATTGCTCGGCATCAACAATCGGAATCTGCGGACCTTTGAGGTTAATCTGGCAGTGTCGGAGCGCTTGGCGATGATGGTGCCGCCGGCGAAATTCCTGGTCAGCGAGAGCGGCGTCTTTACGCATGCCGATTGCCAGCGTCTTGCCAAGTCCGGCATCGGGACGTTTCTCGTCGGAGAGAGCCTGATGCGGCAGCAGGATGTAACTGCTGCGACCAAGGCGCTATTGCACAGCACGGCGGAAACGCAGACGGACGCAGCATGAGCACCAGGCTTACCCATCTCGACGAGACGGGTGCGGCCCGGATGGTGGATGTTGGCGACAAGGCCGAAACAGTACGTGTCGCCGTCGCGGAAGGCTCCGTGAAGATGCAATCCGCCACGTTGACGCTTATCAAATCGGGTAACGCTGCCAAGGGTGACGTTATCGGCACGGCACGAATTGCAGGAATCATGGCCGCCAAGAAGACCCATGATCTCATCCCGCTCTGCCATCCGCTGCTCTTGAGCAAAATCTCGGTCGACATTGAAGCCGATGAGGCCTTACCGGGTTTGCATGTGGTCGCCACGGTCAAGCTGACCGGCAAGACGGGTGTGGAAATGGAAGCTCTGACGGCCGTTTCGGTAGCATGCCTTACCATCTACGATATGGCAAAAGCTGCCGATAAAGGCATGACCATCCAAGACATTCGCCTCTTGCAGAAGAGCGGCGGAAAATCAGGCGACTGGTCGGTAGGCGCAAGCGAGAACTAACATGGCAGGTCTTCTTCCGGTTGCTGAGGCGCTAGCGCGAATTCTTGGCGGAGCCCGAAAGCTCGACACCGAAATGGTTCCCCTCGGCGAAGCGGGCGGACGAGTTCTTGTAGAGGATTTGCGTGCCAAGCGGCAGCAGCCACCCTTTGCGGCCTCGGCCATGGACGGCTACGCCGTAAGGGTAGCGGACGTGGCAACGATACCGGCCACATTGAAACTGATCGGCCAGTCTGCTGCAGGGCATGCGTTTTCCGGTGTCGTCAGCGCAGGTGAAGCTGTGCGCATCTTTACCGGTGCACCATTGCCGCAAGGCGCGGACAGCGTTGTGATCCAGGAAAACACGGTTCGGAGCGGCGAACAGGTCGCGATCGTCGAAACCATCACCTTTGGGAAGAACATCCGAAAGGCCGGACTGGATTTTGAGGAAGGCGATCTGCTGCTCGATGCGGGGCGGGTCCTCGATCCGGCCGCCCTCGCCCTTGCCGCTGCTGCCAATCATCCAGTTGTGCCCTTGGTGCGACGCCCTCGCGTGGCCATCCTCGCAACAGGCGACGAATTGGTCAGCCCGGGCGAAACCCTTCGACCGGACCAGATCGTTGCATCTAACAGCTATGGCCTGGCGGAAATCGTTCGCGAGGCGGGCGGCGTCCCCATTGATCTTGGAATAGCCGAAGATCGTCTTGAGGCATTGAGCGATGCCCTCGATCGGGCCATCGATGCCAGCGCAGACATACTCGTTACGCTTGGCGGCGCTTCGGTCGGGGATCATGACCTCGTCCAACCCGCTCTGGCCGCGCGCGGCATGGAACTCGATTTCTGGAAAATCGCGCTTCGCCCCGGCAAGCCGTTGATGTTCGGGCGGCTCGATGGGATGCAAATCCTGGGTCTTCCGGGAAACCCCGTCTCAAGCCTGATCTGCTCCCACATTTTCCTCACCCCGCTCATCCGCGCCATGCTGGGGTTGCCACACGCCCCGAATTTACGGACCGCCATTCTGGGAAGCGATATGGGAACCAACGACCAGCGTCAGGACTACGTCCGGGCTCGCGTGACGATGGCAGCCGACGGTACGCTGACGGCCACTCCATTTGCAGTACAGGATTCATCGATGCTGAAATTCATGGCCGATGCCGATGGGCTGATCATCCGCAAGCCGCATGCCGCCGCCAGCAAGGCTGGTTCGGCATGCGACGTGTTGATGCTGCGATAGTCAATTTTCCAGACGGTGTTCTCTGCGGTCGCTTTCGGTGACATTGGCGAGATCGAGAGCCTTCTGCAACTTGGCCGCGTGCAGAAATGAGGGTTCCAGAACCTTGCCCTGTCCAACTGCCTCGACGAATCGCTGATAGTTCGTCGCAACCGGCTCGACCTCAATCTCTTTCCAAGTTGCGGTTTCGATGTCATCACCAAGGCAGGCTAGCAGTTTTGAACCATCATGGCGGTGCACCACTTCGAACGAGCCTTTGTCGCCGTAAACCCGAAGACGCAGCTCATTGACGTGACCTGTGGCCCAGCGGCTTGAATGGACAACACCGAGCGCGCCGTTGGTGAAACTCACCGTCATGGTGAAGCTGTCATTGGCATCAAGGTCGTATTCGCCAATACGGTTGCCATCCGCCTTGTCAAATGCCTTGAGCCGGCAAAAGACCTCGTCAATTTCCGTATCGGTGCCATAGACAACGAAATCGAGAATGTGCACGCCAACATCGCCCAGCGTACCATTGGAGCCGTGCTTCTTCGAAAGACGCCACAGCCACTGACTTTCTGTACGCCAGTCTCCCCATTGCTTCGAAACGAGCCAACTCTGCAGGTAGGACGCCTCGACATGCCTGATCTTGCCAACTTCCCCGCCTGTCACCAGTTTCCGGGCGGCCTGCAGCTGCGCGACGTTGCGGTAGGTCAGGTTCACCATGCCGACCAGATTGGCAGCTTCCGCCTTTTCTGCCATTTCGAGCGCATCCTGATAATTTGTAGCCAATGGTTTTTCGCAAAAGACATGCTTGCCAGCAGTCAGGCATTTCAGCGTCGTTGCATGATGCGCGCTATCCGGCGTTACATTGGCCACCGAATCGAACTCGCCCCAGGTGAGCGCGTCGTCGAGCGAGGTAAACGCTCGTTCGATACTGTATTTCTCGCGAAAAGCTTCCGCTCGGGCTGGGTCGACATCGACTGCACCTGCGAGCGTCACGCCTTCGATTTCAATGAAATGTCGGGCGTGCGTGTTGGCCATATGGCCGGTTCCCAAGATCAAAAGACGCATTGGTCCAGTCCTTAATTGAACAGTGCCGCGCGACTACCAACGCGCCGGCATCGAAATGTCAGGTCAAACGGGGCGGTTCAAAGCGGCCGCCCCGTTGTAAGCCGCTACCTAGCGGAAACCTTCCTCGCCAGCCTCATGCAAGCTGCCGCCGCGTGCAACGATTGGCTCCAGTGCTTTTTCAACCGGTACGTTCGGCGCGGTTGTGATCTCCGGGTAGCGATTGGGATTGTATGCCCAATTCACCGCATTGCGCAGGACGAGGCCGACAGTCTCATCATGATAGGTCGGATATGTCTCATGCCCGGGGCGGAAGTAGAACACATTGCCGGCCCCCTTTCGATACGTAAGGCCCGAACGGAACACTTCTCCGCCCTGGAACCACGACACAAAGACTGTTTCGAGTGGTTCGGGTACGGAAAACGGCTCCCCATACATTTCCTCATTCTCGAGCTCGAAATAGGCTGGCAAGCCCTTCGCAATGGGATGGCCGGGATTGACCACCCAGAGCCGTTCGCGCTCGCCAGCTTCCCGCCAGTGCAGCGCACAGGGTGAACCCATCAACCGCTTGAAGATTTTTGAGAAGTGCCCGGAGTGCAGGACAATCAGGCCCATGCCCTCCCATACGCGTTTCGCAACACGCTCAACAATTTCATCGGCGACGTCGCCATGGGCACGGTGCCCCCACCAGATCAGGACATCAGTCTCGTCAAGGACTTTGTCGGACAAACCATGCTCCGGTTCCTGCAAGGTCGTGGTCTTGACGGCGATATTGCCATCTGAAGCCAGGAGTTTGGCGATCTGGTTGTGCATGCCTTCGGGGTAGATCTCAGCGACGGTCTTGTTCACCTTTTCATGAACATTTTCGCCCCAGACGAGTGTTCGGATGGTCATTTTCGTATTCCTATTCATACCATGTGCCGTTGGGAGGATTTCAAAGGGGCAACGGATTACCGGCGCATTCGTTGCCCAATTTCTTCTGCTAATGAGAAGCTGCCGGCCTGCCGGATTGGTCAAAACGATGGACATTGTCATTGATTGGCGAAATGTAGAGCCGTTCGCCTGGCTGCTGACGCGCGGTGCCGTCCTGCCTGACGACGAGCGGGTCCTTCGCCCCAATGTCGATGTAAAGATAGGTCTCCGAACCAAGGTTCTCGGACAGAATGAGCTTACCGTCCCAGGTTCCGTCTTTCTCTTTGATCTGCAGATGTTCCGGCCTGACTCCGAGGATATGGGTCCTATAGGTATCGGCGTGCTTCTCGGTCAGGAAGTTCATCTTCGGCGAGCCTATGAAGCCCGCAACGAAGATCGATTGTGGCTTTTCATAAAGCTCCAGCGGCGTGCCGACCTGCTCGACAATCCCATCGCGCAACACACAGATGCGGTCCGCCAGCGTCATCGCCTCGACCTGATCGTGCGTCACATAGATCATCGTCGTTTCGTGCATCTTGGCGTGCAGCTTGGCAATCTCAAGCCGAGTTTGCACCCGCAAGGCAGCATCGAGATTGGAAAGGGGTTCGTCAAACAGAAACACCTTGGGATCGCGAACAATGGCGCGACCAATGGCAACGCGTTGTCGCTGTCCACCCGAAAGCTGCTTCGGAAGGCGGTCAAGATAAGCTGTTATCTGCAGCATTTCCGCCGCCTCTTGCACCCGCCGCTTGATCTCTCCAGCATCGCCTTTGGCGAGTTTCAGGCCGAAGGCCATGTTGTCGAAGACCGTCATATGCGGATAGAGCGCATAGGATTGAAACACCATCGCGATGCCGCGTTGCGACGGCGTCAGGCTGTTGACAACCTTGTCGTCAAAGGCGAGCGTGCCCGACGTGATATCTTCGAGTCCGGCTATCAGACGCAGCAATGTTGACTTTCCGCAGCCGGAAGGACCGACGAAAACCATGAACTCACTTGGGCTGATTTCGAGATCAACCCCCTTGATGACGTCGAATGTGCCGAAGGATTTGCGGACATTATTGAGATGAAGTGCTGTCATGTGAGGACTCCTTAGCCCTTGACGCCGCCGGCGGTGAGACCGGAGATAATCTTGCGTTGGAAGATCAGGACGAGAACAACGAGCGGTACGGTGACGATAACTGAGGCAGCCATGATCGTGCCCCACGGAATCTCATGCGAGCTTGCACCGGACAGGAGCGCGATGGTGACGGGGACCGTTCGCGTTTCAGTCGACGAGGTAAAGGTGAGCGCAAACAGGAATTCATTCCACGCCGCGATGAAAGCAAGCAGTCCTGTCGTCACCATCGCCGGCCACATCAGCGGCAGGAACACCTTGGTAATGATAACCCAGGGCGTTGCACCATCCACGATTGCCGCCTCCTCGATTTCAATTGGCAGATCCCGCATGAACGTGGTCAGGACCCAGACAGTGAAAGGCAGCGTGAAAATCGTGTAGGAGAACACCAGGCTCCACAGGGTGTTGTACAGACCCAGGAAACGGACCACTTCGAATAGTCCGGCCAGGACTGCGATTTGCGGAAACATGGAGACCGACAGGATCGTGAGCAGCAGCATTGATCGGCCGCGAAACCGTACGCGGGCCAGAGCAAAGGATGCAGTCACGGCTATCAGCAATGCCAGCAGGACGACCAGAGTAGATACAATCACCGAATTGAGCAGATTGCGGCTGAAGCTGCCGGCGCTGATAACCGACGTGTAATTGTCCAGCGAGAACGACGTCGGAAGGTATTCGACGGTGAACAGCGCGCTGCCAGATTTGAAACTGGTGATGATCGCATAGTAGAATGGAAACACCGCCAGAACGACAATCAGAACCACGAGTGCATAGAAACCCATATTTTTGGTGAGGTTCCAGAACATCAGCGGTCTCCTCCATCCATACGCACGCGGCCGAGCCAGATCGCCACGATAGTCATCAAAGCAATGACGAGGAACAACATGGTTGACTGGGCCGAGCCATAGGCAAATTTGTCGAACTCGATCAGGTTTTCGCGTGCCAGCACGGACATGGTTTTTGTTTGCGAGCTGTTTGGTGTCAGCACATAGATCAGATCGAAAATGCGCATGGCGTCCAGCAACCGGAAGATGATCGCGACCATCAGCGCCGGTTTGATCAAAGGCAGCGTTATGCGAAAGAACTGCCGGACCGGGTGAACGCCGTCGATATGCGCCGCCTCGTAAATGTCCTTTGGAACCATCTGCAAGCCGGCAAGGATCAGCAGTGCCATGAAGGGTGTGGTCTTCCAGACATCCACGATCAACACGGCTGTCATGGCTGTGTCGGCACTGGCGGTCCAGGCGATGGGCTGGCTGATAATGCCCAGCCGCATGAAGAGATCGTTCAGAATACCGAACTGGTCGTTCAGCATCCACCCCCACAGGCGGGCGGACACGATGGTCGGGATCGCCCAAGGTATCAAGATGGCGGCGCGGACAATGCCCCTGCCCTTGAATTCGGCATTGAGCACGAGGGCAACGATCATTCCGAAGAACGCCTCAAGCGCTACCGAGATGACGCTGAAACGCACGGTATTCCAGACGGCATTCCACCAGGCCGGGTCGACGAGCAGGCCCGAATAAATCGTGCGGCCGCTCTTCAACTGGACCCAGGAAAGGTAGTTTTTGAACCCTACCCATTTCGCCGCGCTCATGTTGGTCAGCGATGCGTCGGTGAAGGAAAAATAGATCGTCCTAAGCAATGGCCAGCCGGCCACAATGGCGAGTGCCAAGATCATTGGAACGAGAAACAGCCGCGCTGACCGGGCGCGCTGCCGTAATAGCTCTGAACGTGCGGCGTGAGGCGTCATTATTTTGCCCGTCTAACCAGTTTCGGGAGTACTCAAGCAGGCAAGCGGTGCGGGTTAAATCCGGGAGGTTCTGAATCACCCGCACCGTGCCCTTCGCTGGCAAGGGGCTACCAGCTACCCCCCTGAAGTTCCGTCAGCTTCGCTTCCAGAAGTTCAAGATTATCGGCTGCAGTGCCGTTGCCCGACAACGTGTCGTGGACGGCACTCCAAAACATGTTGGAGACTTCGTTGTATTTGACTTTGGTTGGAGCAGATGGGCGCGGCACAGAATTCTCGAAAACCGGCTTCCAATTAGGAATCAGCGGCTGTGCGGCGGCAATATCCTTGTCGTCGTAGAGCGACTTGATCGTTGGCATGCTGGCTTGGGAAAGCGCCCGGGCCTTTTGCTCGTCTGCTGAGCTCAGAAACAAGGCCAGCTTGATGGCTTCCTCTGGTGATTTCGAGTATTTGGAAACAGCCACATTCCAACCACCAAGCGTTGCTGCCGAGTTTTGCCCCTCTTTGCCGCTAGGCAATGGAGCAACGTCGAACTTGCCTTTAATCGTGCTGTCGTCGCTGCCTGCAAGTGCATAAGCATACGGCCAGTTGCGCATGAAGACGGAATTTCCTGTCTGCCAGATACCACGTGCTTCTTCTTCTGTGTATGCAAGCACACCCTTCGGCGAGATCGTGTCTATCCAACCCTTGGCCCGATCAATAGCCACCGCCGCGTCGGGATTGTTGATGGAGATCGTGCCGTCAGCCTCGACAATTTGCCCTCCCCCAGACGACTTCACCCACTCAAGAGCATTGCAAGTCAGTCCTTCATAAGCATTGGCCTGAAAAACATAGCCATAAATGCTCTTGTTACCGGCGGCTCGTTCACCATCCTGGATCTCCTTGGCAGTCGCAGCCATCTCATCCCAGGTCTTCGGAACGGGCTTCTTGTATTTTTCGAGAAGGTCCTTGCGGTAGTAAAGCGCTGGAGCATCGGTAAACACAGGCATCGCAACAAGCTTGCCATTCACCGTCTGACTTTCGATGATCGATGGAATGTGCTGATCAATCACATCCTTCGCGGCATCCTTCAGATCGAGAAACTGATCGGCCAGCTGCGGCGCCCAGATCACGTCGGTACGATAGACGTCAATATCCGTATTGCCGGCAGCGAGCCAGAGCCGGAACTGCCCGAAATTGTCCGAACTGTTGGCCGGCATGGCAACGATGGAGACCTTGTTGCCGGTTTCCTTTTCAAAACGATCGAGCTGCTTGCGCAGGAATTCCCGACCATTGCCGGTATCACCCGATACGATAGAAAGATCGGCCGCGAATGCCCCGGAAGCCAGCAAAGTGGTGGCCAAAAGGGTCGTAACAAATGACTTTGCTATCATGATTTCCTCCCGAAAAATCTGATGGACTCAGGCGCCCGCACCCTCTGCGGCGATGGCCCCTCTCGTGTACAACTTCCTCCTAAACCGCTTTGGAAACCGCATCAATCTGACAAAATTCAAAGCGCTTTGAATGAAAAATGACAAAGGCATGGCGACCTGTCAAGCCGCATTTTTCCCAACTCGAACACCGCCAAGATAGCCTACAGCGCACTAACGCACAAAGTGTTTATTTTGCAGTACGTTAATGATCTTTCATAACATCATTTGTTGCACACTTTAGTGACGCCCACATGGCATCAGGAACGTTGACAGCAGTAAGATTCATACTAAAGTTCAAAGCGCTTTGAATTTGTGCTATAGTTATGTTCGTAATTTCGAGTCATATCTGATACGGCCGCCGTTTTCGGGGCCGATGAAATGCACCGGGACCATTGGATCGCTTGCTATGAAACTCAAGGAATTGGCTGAACAACTGGGCTTATCGCAGACGACAGTCAGTCGCGCCCTGAACGGGTATCCAGAAGTGAACAAAGCCACACGCGAGCGCGTTAGCCGGGCAGCGGCGCAATTCGGCTATAGCGCCAATGTCAATGCCCGCCGCCTCGCCATCGGACGCGTGGGTGCCATTGGCATTCTCATGCCGAACGACCGGAGCGAGCGCTTTGGTCCACACACCAGCGAGTTTTTTTCCGGGCTGGCCGAACGCCTGTCTCAGGATGAAATGGACCTCCTGATGAGCCCAGTTACCAACAATGATGAGATATCGGCCTACCGACGTCTTATTTCCAGCAAACGCGTGGATGCGATCATCGTCACCGGCCCCACCCTTATGGATGAACGGGTTACCATGCTGATCGAGGAAAAGTTCCCGTTTGTGCTGCATGGACGCACGAACATCGAAGCACCGCACGCATGGCTCGACATCGACAATGCCGGTGCCTTCCGTCAGGCCGCTTCCCACCTCCTTGATCTTGGTCACAAGCACATCGCCATGATCGATGGTCTGAGAGGGCATACATTCTCCGAACATCGCGAACTTGGGTATCGCGAGGCCTTGCAGGGACGTGGAGTGCCGGTTGACCCGCGTTTCATCGTGCACGAACGGTTTTCCGACGAAATCGGGTTCCGCGAGGCACAACGACTTCTATCCTACTCCCCGCACCCAACGGCGATTATTGCGGGCTCCATGATGACCGCGCTGGGTGTATTCCGTGCCATTCGTTCAAAGGGCTATGAGCTCGGCAAGGAAGTCTCCATCATCGCCCATGACGATGTGTTTCCCTATCTCAATGCCAGCAACATGGTGCCGTCGATGACAACGACGCGCTCGTCCATCCGGTCCGCGGGCACGCGTATTGCGGAGATGCTCGTGCGGGTTCTCGACGGCGAGCCCGTCGAAGACATCCACGAGGTCTGGCCTGTCGAACTCATTCTGCGGCAATCAAGCGGGCCTCCTGTAAGTCCCGGCGAGCGCTAGGGCATTTTGCAACATTTCGGCTAACGGACGAATGAGCTCCCAAACACACAAATTGGTAAAATCACATCCTCCTTGCGCGGCGTACACCACATATTAAGTCTTGTGGAACACAACTGGAACAGATAGTGTTTGTTCTGGTTTTGTTTTTTCGATTCCGTTCAAAAGGATCGCCCATGCTCACGCGTAAACAACATGAACTTCTGCTCTTCATTCATGAGCGCCTGAAGGAGACGGGCATCCCGCCATCATTCGACGAGATGAAGGATGCTCTGGATCTTGCCTCAAAGTCCGGCATCCACCGGCTTATCACGGCCCTGGAAGAGCGGGGCTTTATTCGCCGGCTTGCAAACAGGGCCAGAGCGCTGGAAGTGCTGCGCCTCCCGGACTCCATTGCGCCGGGGCTCAACGCCCAGAAGAAATTTTCGCCAAGCGTTATCGAAGGCAGTCTTGGGCGGAATGTCACCCCTCCCCGTCCACAGACGCGCTCCGTAGATGACTCGGCCTCCACCATCGTCAGCATTCCCGTCATGGGCCGCATCGCTGCCGGTGTGCCGATTTCCGCAATTCAGAACCAGACCCACATGATCGGCCTGCCGCCGGACATGATCGGCAATGGCGAACACTATGCGCTCGAGGTCAAGGGCGACTCGATGATCGAAGCCGGGATCTTCGATGGCGACACGGTGGTCATCAAGCGCAGCGACACTGCCAATCCGGGCGAGATCGTGGTTGCTCTGATCGATGATGAGGAAGCAACGCTAAAGCGTTTCCGGCGCAAGGGTGCTTCCATCGCCTTGGAGGCTGCGAATCCGGCCTATGAAACCCGGATCTTCGGCCCGGATCGGGTACAGGTGCAAGGAAAGCTGGTTGGTCTGATCCGCCGCTACTAGAACGAGTCATTGATCTTGCAATCTTCTACTCCGAATTCGCGTCCCGGGTCTGACGGGAGTCGTAGTTTGCGAGATTTCGGGCGGCCCGAGAATAGATTCGGTAGCTGTTCCACGGGCGATCAGGCGGCCCTACCGCGTAGGTAACGGTCGCCGAAACCAGCCGTTCAATGTGCTCAGTATATGCCTGCGGAAAGAGCTGTTGCGTAGAGGTGATGGTGCCCGCCTCGCCCAAGAGATTTAACGGTTGGCGGCGAGACGCGTGCAACCTGATTTCGGCGCTTCCATGCAACGCGAGGTCGCGTTTGGTGATGACCAACGTGGCCTTCTCGCTGCAGAATGCTTCCGGGCCCGCAAAGGCCAGAATAACGATGTCACCCTCGGCACAGGCCGACGCCCTTTGTGCCACATCATCCGTATAGGCAATGATCAGGCCGCCTTGCTCGCGCGCGGTGCAAAGCTTGCCTGTACAGGTAAACTGCGTTTCTTCAGGATTTGCTTCGCCCCTCAGTGGCCCCATCACGACATTTGCTGCATATCCCTGTTGCCAGTTGTTCAGTGTAAAAGCGCTACTGTGGGACCTATTGACCGCCAGGCTATTGCTTTCAGTTCGAAGTGCGACAAGCTTGCCCGATGTCCGGTTCCTGCGCTCGCATCATCCAGATAGCCGCGCCCAGCATCAGGGGGATGCCGCATAGCCGCAAACGAGTTGAAAATGCGAATGACAGTACGAGACCGATGCTCATGCAGATCAGGGTTCCCTGCGGCATCAAACCGAGATTGCCGCTTGGGGAGTGAGAAGCAACCATGTGGGCAACTGCTATCACGGCCTTAATCCCGTAGCCCATGACAGCAAATGGCAGCCAATCCAAATCGAATGGCATGGCGAGCAAACCGAGCACAGCAAAAGGCATGACAAGCGTCGAGATCACCGGAAGTGCAAGCGCATTGCCAATAAGTCCAAATGGAGCGGTATTGTTGAAATGGTAAGCAGCGAAAATCGAACTCACGCTACCGGCAACGAGTGATGTCATCGCGATGGCCCCGATATGTCTTGCTGCTTTCATCGGGAGCGTAGCTAACAACGGGAAGCTTCTTCGGGATACCCCCCTATTCTGTCCCCTACTTTTTTACCGGATAGCGAGCCGAGAAGCCCGGTAAGAGTGCCAGAATGGCACGCAGCGAACCGATTATCGTTGCAGCAACCAGGGCCATGTGAAAGCCGGAAATCGATAGGATATGCGAAAGGCCGCTCAACCGCATCGCGTTGTTGGTGGTATCACTGATACCGTCGCGCTGGCCCGTGATCAATGATGCGGCGATATCGCCTGGCTCTCCTTTAATGTTACGCAGGATACGCAAGGTCAGCTGTTGCCTGATATTTGCGATCGCGACCAAAATCGCGGGACGTGTCGTGGCAGTCACCGGGACGATGTCCGCCCTTCCCAACAGGAAGCCGTTGGCTCCAATACCCCGATAGTAATTGTAAAGGCGAAGTCATAATTGCCCGGGCGCACCGGGCCCGACTGGGGTCGCAGATGGACGAGAGCGGACAGGCCGTCACCAATCTTGACGTTGCGCGGCAGTGCTCTGGCGGAAACGACGACGCGATCGGGTCCGTAGCGAAGCGCAGGCCGCGTCGTCGAGATAACGTCCATTGTCACCCGCCATCCGCCCTTGGCATCCTTCGCCATAGCCACGATACGGCCAGTAATGCGGGTCGTAATTTCAGAGCCAAGCATTCTGGTGCTGGATCGTATGGTTTCGAGCTTTGCGCAGAGCATACCGGCAATGATCGCGATACATAGCAGAAGGAGGAGGCGCGCCATGGCGCGCGCATGCGCCAGAGCATGCAGGCCTGCAACGGCCGTCAGTCCACACAATATTGCGCTGAGCCTCGGCTCTGTGGCAGCGGCAAAATAGAAAATGGCACCGGTGCCGGTAAAAACCGGCACAAGCAAGAACAGTTTACCGCGCTCCATTTCGCTGTTGAGAACCGTTGGGACCGCGCGACGTATGGAACTGATTTGCGAGCGTGCAAACCCTTCGCGCTCGGGTACTGTTATGGCAAAGCGATTGTCGTCGATTGCTGCAGCATCCGCCGCTACCATCGTGAGGAGCGAGTCCACAGGCGGCATTTCCGTGGAGGAAGAAGAGCCGCTCGCTCGTCTTCGTCGTGGCAACAGGACCTTCCATTTGCCTCCAGGTTCCCCAATACCCTTGCACCACAGCGTTGCTATGCTACATGAACGCCAGATCAATTCGATTGGACGTTCGGCTAATACGCCGCGCCTCCCCCGGAGTACCCATGTCATCTTCAGTCGTTACCCGTTTTGCCCCATCCCCGACCGGCTACCTGCACATTGGCGGAGCCCGCACCGCGCTTTTCAACTGGCTGTATGCCAAGCATACAGGCGGCAAGATGCTGCTTCGCATCGAGGACACGGACCGCGAGCGCTCTTCGGAGGCGGCGGTAGCAGCCATTCTCGATGGTTTGAGATGGCTCGGTTTGGATTGGGACGGTGATGCAGTTTCGCAATTCGAGCGCGCGCCACGTCATCGTGAAGTCGCAGAAGAACTCGTCGCCAAGGGCAAGGCCTATTATTGCTATGCCTCCCCGGCCGAGCTCGAGGAAATGCGTGAAAAGGCCCGGGCCGAAGGTCGTCCGCCGCGTTATGACGGTCGCTGGCGCGATCGCGACCCGAAAGAGGCTCCTGCTGGCATCAAACCGGTCATCCGCATCAAGGCGCCGCAAGAAGGTGAAACTCTGGTGCGCGACCAGGTACAGGGCGACGTGCGGTTTCCCAACAAGGATCTGGATGATTTCATCATCCTGCGCTCAGACGGCAACCCCACCTATATGCACGCTGTCGTCGTCGATGATCACGAAATGGGCGTTACACACATCATCCGTGGCGATGACCATCTGACCAATGCTGCTCGTCAGACGGTGATCTACAACGCCATGGGCTGGGATGTTCCAGTCATGGGTCATATACCACTCATTCACGGCGCTGACGGCGCAAAGCTCTCCAAGCGCCATGGTGCCCTTGGTGTCGAAGCATACCGTGCGATGGGCTACCTGCCGGCAGCGCTGCGCAATTACCTCGTCCGTCTGGGCTGGAGCCATGGCGATGATGAGATCATGTCCGACGAACAGATGATCGAGTGGTTTGAAATCTCGGACATCAATCGCGGTGCCTCGCGTTTCGACTTCCAGAAGCTCGAGGCCATCAACGGCCATTACATGCGTTTTTCCGACGACGCAGATCTGGTGAAAGCGATGATCGATGTCCTGCCGGAGATCGAAAGCGGCGCGGAGATCATGGCGCGGTTGAACGACACGACGAAAGGCCAGTTGCTTGCCGCAATGCCAGGTTTGAAGGAGCGCGCGAAGACACTCGTTGAACTCGCTGACAGCGCCAAATACCTCTTTGCGCAGCGTCCTCTCACGCTTGATGAAAAAGCCGCCGGTCTACTGAATGAGGAGGGTCTGAGCGTGCTTTCCGGTGTCCTGCCTGCCCTCTCTGCAGTCGATGACTGGACCGCCGAAGCGCTTGATGCTGCGGTGCGTGTGCATGCCGAGCAAACAGGTTTGAAGCTTGGTAAAATCGCACAACCTCTACGTGCCGCTTTGACTGGAAGAGCAACGTCACCGGGTGTTTTCGACGTCTTGGCAGTCCTTGGAAGGGAGGAATCATTGGGCCGGATAGAGGACCGGATAAAAGGATAGTCTCGGGCAAAATTGAGTGCATTTTTGCATTGCAACATCGTGCCTTTCGAGTACGGTGTCGTGCCTGAGAAATTCATGAATACGACCTCGCTTGAGGCAAGTGCTTTTGCGCTGGATCAGCGCAAGCTGAAGCAAGAAAGGAACGGCAATGTCTGAAAACAGCGTCAACATCGATCTGAATGGTCATGAGTTCGCATTACCCATCAAGAAGGGGACCATCGGACCAGATGTCGTGGACATTGGTACTCTCTACAAGAACACCGGCGCATTCACATACGATCCGGGTTTTACTTCCACGGCATCCTGCGAGTCGCAGATCACCTACATTGACGGCGACGAAGGAATTTTGCTGCACCGCGGATATCCGATCGAACAACTCGCCGAACACGGCGATTTTCTGGAGGCCTGCTACCTGCTCCTTTACGGCGAACTGCCTACCAAGAGCCAGAAAGCGGATTTCGATTATCGCGTGACGCATCACACCATGGTGCATGAGCAAATGTCGCGCTTTTTCAGTGGTTTCCGTCGCGACGCGCATCCGATGGCCGTCATGGTCGGCGTGGTTGGTGCCCTGTCAGCATTCTATCACGACTCGACGGACATTTCGGATCCGCATCAGCGCATGGTCGCTTCGATCCGCATGATTGCCAAGATCCCGACTCTTGCCGCCATGGCCTACAAATATCACATTGGCCAACCATTCGTTTACCCGAAGAACAATCTCGATTTCGCGACCAACTTCCTGCATATGTGCTTTGCGGTACCCTGCGAGGATTACGTTCCGAATCCAGTGCTCGCCCGCGCAATGGACCGTATTTTCATCTTGCATGCGGATCACGAGCAGAATGCCTCCACGTCGACCGTTCGTCTTGCAGGCTCTTCCGGAGCAAACCCCTTTGCCTGCATCGCAGCCGGTATCGCCTGTCTGTGGGGCCCCGCTCACGGCGGTGCAAACGAAGCAGCGCTGACCATGCTTGGCGAGATCGGCACTGTGGACCGCATTCCGGAATATATTGCCCGCGCCAAGGACAAGAACGATCCGTTCCGCCTGATGGGGTTTGGTCATCGCGTCTACAAGAACTACGACCCGCGTGCCAAGATCATGCAGCAGACAACGCGTGAAGTCCTCGCTGAACTCGGCATCAAGGACGATCCACTTCTGGATGTTGCCATGGAACTTGAGCGTATTGCCCTAACAGATGAATATTTCATCGAAAAGAAGCTCTATCCAAACGTAGACTTCTATTCCGGTATCACCTTGAAGGCCCTTGGCTTCCCCACCACCATGTTCACAGTGCTGTTCGCTGTCGCCCGCACGGTCGGCTGGATTGCCCAGTGGAAGGAGATGATCGAGGATCCACACCAGAAGATCGGCCGCCCGCGTCAGCTTTATACCGGCGCAACGCAACGCGATTACGTGAGTGTCGAGAACCGCAAATAGCGTGTTGGACCTCGGATGACGAAAAAGGCGCCAACCAGGCGCCTTTTTCTTTGATGAAGAGCTGTTATTTTTTGGCCAGTTCCAAAACCTTTTCAGCAGCAATTTCGCCAGCGGGCCGATCGGTCTGCATGACACTTGCAATCTTGTCGAAACTTTCCAGCTGGGCGCTGCGCCTGAGGCCAGGAACGAGCAGCTGTTCGAGCTGACGCGCTAGCGGACCCGCACGCACAAACTGGTTGAAGTACTCCGGTACGACAGGTTCGTCCGCGATGATGTTCGGCAGCGCTGCACTCCAGATTTTGATGCGCTGCGCCAGAAAGGTACGAGCCAGCCAATCCGGCTTGTAAGACAGGACTGTGGGTATCCGGGCAAGCGCCAGCTCCAACGATACGGTCCCTGACGCGGCGAGCGCGGCATCGGCATTGGCAAAGGCTCGCAATCTCTCCGTTTCGCCGACGACAATCCGCGGTTGCACTTGCCAGCCAGCCGTCAACTGCCTGACGAGAGGTTCGACCTTTGGTAATGTGGGCAAGGTCACCTTGATCCGGTTGCCGCGGCTCGCCAAAAGATCAATGGTCTCGCCGAATGGACCGGAAAGGCTTGTGATTTCCGATCGTCGGGATCCTGGCAGAACCACGAGCTGTTTTTCTTCCCGCTCGCCCAAGGATGCATCGCGTGCGCGATTGAGTTTCGCTGCTTCGAGAAGCGGTGCATGCGAAACAAGCCTGTGTCCGACATAGGTTGCAGGCGGGCCATCGAGGTCCTTCAGCGTCTGCACTTCAAACGGCAAGATCGCCAAGACGTGGTCGACGTAAGCTCGCATGGCCTTGGCGCGTTCCGGCCGCCACGCCCAAACGGACGGGCTGATATAGTTGATGATGGGAATGGTTGGAGCAGCCGCTCTCACCTTGCGAGCCACGCGATGCGTGAAATCAGGACTATCGATAATCACGAGACAGTCGGGCTTATCGGCGATGATTGCACTTGAGAGCTGCGAAATACGGCGAACAAGCTGCGGCAGTTTGCGCACGATTGCGCTCAATCCGACAAGCGCAATTTCGTGCTGGTCAAACAGACTGTTGAGCCCGAGCGCAGAAAGGTGCTCCCCTCCAACACCGGTCAAAGTTACGTCACCCGGGTACCGATACCGCAGCGCTTGAACCAGGTCGGCGCCCAGAAGATCGCCAGACTCTTCGCCAGTGACAATCGCGAGGCGCAATGGTCTCTCAGTCGCCATCAGACCCTCTCTGCTCGAACGTCTCGATGAACAGGCCCGCCGCGTTAGCGGCAGCTACAGTCTCTTCGTAGCCAAGGATCAACGTACGCCCCGCCTCAATGGCGATGCCTCTGAGTCCAGCCTTAAGCGCGTTCTCGACTGTACTGACGCCAATGGCAGGCAGGTCAGCGCGCACTTCCTGCTGTGGCTTCGCGCACTTGACGAGGACGCCACCCTTGCGATTGATACGTTTGGCCACGCGAAGCTCTGCCACACGTTGCAACATCGCATCGGTGCCTTCGACACCTTCAAGTGCGACAACGCGCCTGCCGACCGCAATCGCGGCCTGGCCGATGTCAAGCGCCCCAATCGTGATCGCGGCTTCGCGTGCAGCATGCATATCCGCAACGCTTTCCTTGTCGGCTCGTTTGCGGGTCAGTGTCCCTGGAGAAGGAGCGAGGATGTCTGGCACGATCTCGTGAGCACCGAGGACGCGAAAACCATAGGATTCGATGGTTGCAATCACAGCGCGCAAGAGGCCATCGTCACCGAGCCTGAAAGCGCGCAGAAAGCGATAGAGCGCAACGAGATTGCCATTACCCGGCCTTAGCGCGGCGCGGAACTCGGGCCTGTGACGAATACCGCCGGCGAGGACGACGTTGGAGATGCCTTCGGCTTTGAGGATCTTGACAAGACCGCCGAGCTCAACAATGGAGATTTCGGCATGCCCACCCTCATAGAGAGCTGGCTCCGCTTCACCCTTGATCGCGACGATCAGCGGATCGCCGCCCTGCTTGCGCAGGCTTTCAGCCACAGCAACTGGCAGCAGCCCATTTCCCGCGACAACCGCAGTGCGGCCCGCGATCGTCGCGGGCGCAGTCACATTCGGCGATGTCTTAGCTGTTGTCGTCACTGTCACTGATCTCGATTGCGGAATCGAGTGGCGGCGTGCAATAGGCACGCTTGGTATCAGTGGTAATGAAATCGATCAGGTCCGCCACGGCGGCAGACTCCGGAAATGCCGCGCGCACATCATCTGCACGACTTTTGATCGACTTTGTCCGGTCAAACAACATGCGAACAGCATGGCGGAGATTATGAATTTCCGGACGCGCCATGCCAGAACGTTTCATGCCAATGATATTGAGCCCACCCAGATAGGCGTGATTACCAATCGCCATACCATAAGGCACAAGATCACTCGCCAAGGCGGCGAGCCCACCGATGAAGGCATGATGACCGACACGTACGAACTGATGAATGCCGGCGCCACCACCGATAATGACATTGTTGCCGATGGACACGTGGCCGCCAATCATCACATTGTTGGAGAACGTGACATTATCGCCGATAACGCAGTCATGAGCCACGTGGGCATATGCAAGGAACATGCAATTATCGCCAACCGTTGTTATACCGAGGCTGCCATCGGTTCCACGATGCATGGTCACGCCTTCGCGGATCACGCAATTCTTGCCAATCACCAAGGTCGTATGGCCACCCTTGTGCTTGGTGTTTTGCGGATCGCCACCAAGAACAGCATTAGGATAGACTTTAGAGCCATTGCCGACTATTGTCCGGCCCATCACGACGACGTGACTTATGAGTTCGACATCATCGCCAATTACGGCTTCAGATCCAATGTGGCAGAACGGGCCAATATTTACTCTGTCCCCGATACGTGCGCCCTGTTCTATGATGGATGTCGGGTGAATTCTGGAATCGGACATCAGGCCCCGGTCTCATCTTCGTCAGGAAAGCTGACCATCGCAGCGACTTCGGCCTCTGCAACCTTGACGCCGTCAACTTCGGCTACGCAACTATACTTGTGAACGTTGCCGCGTTGTTTCAGCTTTGTCACGCGCAGCTTCAATTGATCGCCTGGCACGACAGGCTTCCTGAATTTAGCATTGTCAATGGTCATGAAAAAGACCTTGCCGGGCTTGCCGCTACCATTGTGGAACAGAACAATCGCTCCGGCAGTCTGCGCCATGGCTTCGATGATCAGCACACCTGGCATGATCGGCAATTCAGGAAAATGCCCAGCAAAATGCGGCTCATTGATGCTGACGTTCTTGATGCCGGTTGCCGAGACATCACGATCAATGTCAACGATACGATCGATGAGGAGGAAGGGATAGCGATGTGGCAGGTTCGCCAGAATTTTCTGGATGTCCGCGACGCCGAGGCTGTCCGGCTGCACATTGTCACTCATCTGCACTACTCTCCTTCTTGGTTCGGGTCATCGCACGAACACTGGCGATCTCACGGAACCATTGCTTGAATGGCTGCGCAGGCGCACCAGCCCACCTTTCGCCATCCGGAATATCGTTCATAACACCGCTCGCTGCAGCGATTTCGACGCGTGATCCGATGTTGACATGATCTTTGATGCCGACGCTTCCCCCGAGCATCGTCATATCGCCAAGAACTACACTGCCCGAAATGCCACATTGCGCAGCAATAACGCAATGGCGCCCGATCCGTACATTGTGGGCAATTTGTACGAGATTATCGATTTTTGTGCCTTCGCCGATGATCGTGTCAGCCAAGGCACCACGATCGACTGTCGTATTGGCCCCAATTTCCACGTTGTCCTGAATAATGACGCGGCCAAGCTGAGGCATCTTATCCAGACCAGCTCTGCCAGGAACATAACCGAAACCATCCTGTCCGATCCGGACACCAGGATGCAACAGGACGCGATTTCCCAAGAATGCGTATTGTACGGAAGAATTGGGAGCGACATAGCAGTCGCGGCCAATCTTGCAGCCGTTGCCGATAACGACATTGGCGGCAATCACGGTCCCCGATCCTATCGATACATTGCTTCCGATGATTGCGCCGGGTTCAATCGTCACGCCCTCTTCAATCTCGGCCGTGGGATGAACAATCGCGTGGTCGGAGATGCCGCTATGTCCGCTCCACAAATGCGCGTTGACAGCATTTGGATAGAGCGCTCGGCCGATCGCAGCAAAATCCTGTTGCGGGTGACGGGTCACGATAATCGCGACATTCTTGGGGACGTTTTCTTTAATCTCGTCAGTGCAAAGCACGCCCGCGGCCTTCAACCCTCCAATGTCTTGCGCGTGTTTCTTGCCTTCGATGAACACAAGCGCATCGGGCCCTGCATCGGAGAGCGCCGACAGCCGCGACACCGGCCGGTTTGCCAGAGAACTGTCCACAAGAACGCCATTGGTCAGACCGGCGATCTGACCAATAGTCACGTTCAGCAGTGGCTCATAAAAGATCGGATCGGCCATCGACTAACTTTCTCCCCCGGGGAAACTTGCTCCCCCGGGAGGTCAGCAATCTATCAGAATTTGCTCGATATACCGAAGTTGAAATTCTGGACCTGATCACCTTCTTCTTTCACGACCGGCTGAGCATAGTCGAAGCGCAGGGGCCCGAACGGTGATGCCCACATGATACTTGCGCCGACCGACGCGCGCCACTCCATATCTGTGTTTGATGCTTCCGGCAGATCGTTCCCGTAAAGCGTGGCGGCGTCTGCAAAAAATGCACCACGAATGCCAAGGCTTTCAGGAATGACAGGCATCGGGAACTGTGCTTCGGTCGACGCACTGAAATAGGTCGTGCCGCCGAGGAAGCTACCCTTGCTATCTTCAACAGTTAGATCTCGAGGACCGATACCGGCATATTTGAAGCCGCGGATCATTTCGGTATTGTTCTTGAACAAATCGAATACGCGCAGGTCTTCATCGCCGAAGCCACTGATATGGCCAGCGCCAACGCCAATCAAACCAACGATGTCCATTTCTTCAGACAGCGTCTTGTAGTACTGGCCCTTGAACGTCGTCTTCAAGAAGTTGGCATCGCCACCGATACCGGCGTATTCCTGGAAGAACTTGCCAAAGAGACCGTCATGCGGATTCTTTGTGTCGTCGATCGTGTTGTAGGTAAGACCCCAACTGATGGACGACTTGATCCATGGGCTTTCCTCAGAAGCATCGATATATGCTTGAGAGATCTCGGTCGGATCCGGTTCGCCATTCGGAAGCTTTGCTTCGTCATCAATGTCATACTCTTCCTGCGTGAGGTTGTATGCAATGCTGGCAGTCAAAGCTTCGGTAATCGGCAGTCCGAAACGAATCGTTCCACCTGTCAAATCAGTTTCATACTTGTCGCTAACACCCGACTGACGCTTGTAGATATCAAAGCCGGCCGAAATACGCTGACCGAGGAAGTAGGGCTCGGTGAACGAAAGTGAATAGGAACGGTTGTTATCAAGGCCACCACCGGCAGCAAGGCGAACATACTGGCCACGACCAAGGAAGTTACGCTCGGTAATCGAACCTTCCACCGTTGGTCCCGGAGTTTCGCCACCGGTCGTATAACCACCACCGATGGAGAATTCACCAGTCGACTTCTCGATCACATCAACGACAAGGATCACCTGGTCAGGCTGAGAACCCGGGGCTGTCGAAATATTGACAGTCTGGAAGAAGTTCAGATTTTCAAGGCGGCGCTTGGCGCGCTGGATCAGCACCTGATTGAAGGCGTCGCCCTCGCTGACGTCGAATTCACGACGGATGACAAAATCACGAGTCTTTTCATTACCGCGGATCTCAATGCGCTCGACATAGGCGCGTGGCCCCTGATCGATCGCATAAACCACCGAAATCGTATGGTTCTCGAAGTTGCGGTCGCCACGCGGCTCAACCTTGGCGAAAGCATAACCCTGACCTGCAACCTTCTCGGACACCTTGATGATCGAGTCTTCGACTTCCTTGGCGCTATAGGTATCGCCTTCGCGAGTCTCGACCAGACCGTTCAGCTGCGAGGTATCCACACCCTCAACCGAGCTTTCGATCGTCACACCGCCGAACTTGTACTTTTCACCTTCTTCAACCGTAATGGTGATGGTGTAGTCGTTGGTCGCCGGGTCCAGGTCGGCCGTGGACGACACCACGCGGAAATCGGCGTAACCGCGGTTGTAATAGAACCGGCGCAACGTTTCTTCATCGGCGCGCAGCCGGTCCTCGCTGTAGACGTCATTGCGTGTCAGCCAGGATAGCGGGTTGGAGCGCTTGGTCGAGATCACGTCCTTCAGACGGCGATCACCAAAGGCCTGGTTACCGACGAAATTGATATTGGCGATCTTGGTGCGGTCACCTTCATTGATATCGAAGACAACATTCACTCTTCCTTCACCCAGATCCATGGTGCGCGAAGTGACAGTCGCATCACTGCGGCCGATATTGCGATAGGCAGCGCGGACGGCTTCGGTATCGGCTTCCAGAGTCGTCTGGTCAAATGCAGCGCGCGGCTTCAGCTGCACCGTATTCTGCAGTTGCGGGTCCTTGATCTTCTTGTTGCCCTGGAAAATGACCTGATTGACAACCTGATGCTCAGAAACCTGCACGATCAGCGTGCCACCCGACTGGCTGATGCGTACATCGCCAAACAGACCGGTATTGAACAGACGCTTTGTTGCCGCATCGATGTCAGCATTGGTAAAAGGCTTGCCGGGTGTGATGCCGAGGTTATCGCGAACTGTCTGCGAATCCACACGCGTGTTTCCGCGTACTTCAATGCGGCTTACTGTTGCTGCTTGCGCGGCCGACACCGCGGCCACCGTCGTGACAATCGCACCCGAACTCACAAGAGCCGCTGATATGGCGAGCGCCGACGCTGCACCAACGAATTTTGAACTTGCCGCCATAGGCCTTCTGAACCTTTGTTTCTCGTTGTCCCCGGGCGAGATCCCGGACTTCGCACTTACTCGCACACCGTCATAGCCGGTTTTTACATACACGCAAGGCTTACGGTTAAAATCTGTTTACTTCACACAAAAGCGTGGCATCCATGCCACGCCATTCAGGGCTTATAGTAAACAGATCATATCGTTATGCCAGCCCAAGCCTCGAATTTTCATCAATGTTTAATTGTTGTTACCGGCAGGCAAAAAGGTCGTTAAACACAACAAAGCCCATGAATCCCAGCACCAGCAAGAATCCGGCGCGAAAGAAAATCTCCTGCACCGCCGGTTTGACCGGCCTGCCAATGACGGCTTCTGCGGCATAAAAGACGAGGTGGCCACCATCAAGCGGAGGCAATGGAAAGAGGTTGAGCAATCCGATGCCAATCGACAGCATAGCGGTCAGCTGAATCAGCCAGTCGACACCCTGGCTGGCCGCCTGACCTGCCATGGTGGCGATCTTGACTGGACCGCCAAGCTGGCATTTGTCCTCGCGGCCAGCAAAAAAGCGGCCAAAGAACTGCCCCGTGCGTGCGATGATGAAGCCACTTTCGCGCACTGCCTGGGTAACTGATTCGATGGGCCCGTATTCGATCCGGCGGAAATTGCCGATCTCCTGGTTGTTGACGACACCAATCACAGCGATCTTGATCGTATTTCCGAGCGGGTCTTGCTGCTCAGTAAGTTCGGGCGTCGCGGTCAGTCTGACTTCTTGTCCGTTGCGCTCCACGACGAAATCCAGGGGATCCCCACCCCGCGACGATACGATGCGTTGGACATCGGAGAAAGTTTCAACCTTGTCGCCATCTACGCGGAGAAAGCGGTCACCGGGTTGAAAGCCGGCCGCGGCAGCCGGTCCACCGGGGCGAACTTCGGCAACCATCGGATCGGCAACCATCTTGCCATAGAGAGCAAAAAACACAGAAAAGATGGCGATCGTCAGCAGTATATTGAACGCAGGGCCGGCAAAAACGGTAGCTGCGCGTTTCCAAACAGGTTGTGTGTGAAATGCGACGGCCCGTTCTTCCGCGCTCATCGATTCGGCTGGCGATGCAGTCGAACTCGTCACGCCCTCGTCGCCGGCGAACTTGACATAGCCGCCCAGCGGTATGGCTGAAAGCTTCCAGCGCGTACCATGCCGATCATTGAAGCCGATGAGTTCGGGGCCAAAGCCCACAGAGAACGCTTTGACGCCTATTCCGCACCAACGACCGACGAGATAGTGCCCCATCTCATGAACGAACACCACGACGGTCAGAACAATCAGAAATGGCAGGATTGTACCGATCAGCACGCTTTGAGTACCGAAGAGGGATTGCAGCATATCCGTCAAAGTATCCTCCCGGCCCGAAACACAATCGAACGACCCAATCGCGTTCAGCCGTCTAGAAAAGAATGTCGTAAGGCGCTTCCGGTGTCACCAGAATTGCACCGATGACGTATAGCAATGCCGCTGCAGCTACAAGGCCATCAACCCGGTCCATCACGCCACCGTGACCGGGAATGAGCTGGCTCGAATCCTTTACACCGAATCTGCGCTTCACCCACGATTCACCAAGGTCGCCAATCTGCGCAATGATTGACAGCAAGAGTGCGATAAGCGGAATGGGAACGCCGCCGGCCGGAGCAACAAATGCTGCAAAGGTCACGCCGGCCGCCACTCCAGCCGCAGCACCACCAAGGGCCCCAGCCCAGGTTTTGTTTGGAGAAAAGCGCGGCGCCAGTTTCGGCCCACCAAGTGCACGCCCATTGAAATAGGCAAAAATGTCTGTCGCCCAGACAACGGCAAAAAGGAACAGGATTGCCGCGAAACCATCACCGGTATCGCCGCGCAACAACGTCAATGCGATTGAAGGAAACCCGGCATAGATCAAGCCGAAGGCTGGCCAGTAGCCGAACTCCCTGCCTCCAAGCGCGGCCACGAGCACCGCACCGGCGAAGAGAATGCCGATCATCAACAAAATGTGTTGCGACAGGAGAAGAACGGCCAACACGATGATGAGACAGGCCCACGCTATGCCGCGCGTCACTAACGTCGACCGGTCGGCTGTGATGAGTTGCCATTCGTACAATATGCTGACACCTATGGCGCAGGCCAGGATACCGAATGCGAAACCACCAATCCAGGTCAGGACGACAGCTATGGCTATGAGAACGATCGCGCTGAGAATGCGTTTGTGAAGATTGGTTAGACCAGTTCCGATCAAGATCACAGAGCGATTTCCTGCGCTGTTACCCCGCCGAACCGGCGCTCGCGCATCTGGAACGTTTCAATCGCCTCCACCAGATGGGAGGGGCGGAAATCCGGCCAGTAACAGGCCAGGAACATGAACTCCGAATAGGCGGCCTGCCATAGCAGGAAATTGGAAAGCCGCATCTCGCCACTCGTGCGGATGATCAGGTCCGGGTCAGGAATGTCCGCCGTATCGAGCCGCGCCGAGATAGCCTCAGGAGTAATATCGTCGTGTGTGAGCGCGCCTGACGTGACGTCGGCCATCAGGCGCTGTACCGCGCGCGTGATTTCATTGCGCGAGCCGTAATTGAAGGCGATTACCAGTGTGAGACCGGTGTTCCCCATCGTAAGCGTTTCTGCTTCGATCAATAGCCCCCGGATGTCTTTTGCCAGACCGTCACGCTCACCTATGATGCGCACCCGGACATTCTCGCGATGCAGATCGGCAAGATCGCGCCTGATGAAAAGCTTCAGCAATCCCATCAAATCCGAGACTTCCGAACGCGGCCGCGACCAATTTTCCGACGAAAACGCAAACAGCGTCAGAAACGGGATACCCAAATTGCCGGCTGCACGGATCGTTTCGCGCAATGCTTCAACGCCCGCCTTGTGACCTGCGGTACGGGGCAACCCCCTCGCCTTTGCCCAACGGCCATTTCCATCCATGATGATGGCAATGTGGCGCGGATTGGACATGGGCTTGGACCTCCAGTGGAAAGAATCGGGCTAACCGTCAGCCCTTAGACCTGCATGATTTCCGCTTCTTTGACCGCAACCACCTTGTCCATCTCAGCGATGGTGTCGTCAGTCAGCTTCTGCACCTTCTCCGACAGAACGCGGTTATCGTCCTGGCTGATTTGGCCATCCTTTTCGAGCTTCTTCAACTCGTCCATGCCATCACGGCGCACATGACGCGCGGCGACCTTGGCATGTTCAACATATTGATGGGCGATTTTCACAAGCTCCTTGCGGCGCTGTTCGTTCAGTTCCGGCAATGGAATGCGCAGATTATTGCCGTCGGTGATTGGATTGAGGCCAAGCCCAGAGTCCCGAATTGCGCGTTCGACTTTGCCGACCATGGATTTGTCCCAAACAGACACTGCAAGCATGCGAGATTCAGGCACAGTGATATTAGCAACCTGGTTGAGCGGCATCTGTGAACCATATGCCTCCACGGTGATAGGCTCCAGCAGGCTCGCCGAAGCGCGACCCGTGCGCAGACCATTCAGCTCATGCCTTAGGGCCTGTATGGCACCATCCATGCGACGCTTCAGATCGTTGAAATCGAGTGCATCACTCATACTCAATGCTCCTATATTCTGGGCGGGTTCACCGGTAAGGATCGTTCAACTGTCAGAAACGACCGTCGCGCGTCCCTTTCCCTGCAGAACTTCCGCAAACCCACCTTTTTCGTGGATTGAATAGACAATTATTGGGATATTGTTCTCACGTGCAAGAGCTACAGCAGTTGTATCCATCACGGCGAGCCCGCGATCAAGCACATCTTTGTGGCTCAAGTGGTCGAATCTCACTGCATTCGGGTCTTTTTTGGGATCAGCGGAGTAAATGCCATCCACTTGAGTTCCCTTGAAGAGCGCGTCCGCACCGATTTCGGCCGCACGCAGGGCCGCAGCCGAGTCGGTGGTAAAGAACGGATTGCCGGTACCACCCGCAAAGATTACGACCTTGCCCATGTCCATGTAGGCAGTTGCCTGTCGCTGCGAGAATGTCTCACATAGTTCCGGCATTGCAACAGCCGACAGGACGACTGTGTCGATACCGATTTTCACAAGTGACGTGCGCAGTGCAAGAGAATTGATGACTGTCGCGAGCATGCCCATATGGTCACCCGTGACCCGGTCGCCCCCCTTCGAGGCTACTGCAACGCCGCGGAAGATATTACCTCCGCCGATGACGACACCAACTTCTACACCAAGCGCTCTTGCCTCTGCGATATCAGCGGCAATGCGGTCCGCGACCGCAACATCGATACCGAAGCCCTGATCGCCCATGAGAGCTTCACCGGAGGCCTTGAGCAGAACGCGTTTATAAACAGCCGTACCAGCCATGGAACCTCCCTCATCATCGTTGCAAGTTCGTCGCAAATTCCGGATACACGAAGGGCATCACGTTGTCACGCGATGCCCTTTGATTTCAGTCGTGTAAGATTACTTCTTCACAGCTGCAGCAACTTCTGCTGCAAAGTCGCTTTCTTCCTTCTCGATGCCCTCGCCCAGAGCGAACCGCACGAATGCTGTGATCTTGGCCGGAGCACCGATCGTCTTCTCTGCATCCTTGAGCGCGGCTTCGACGCTCAGATCAGGGTTGATGACGAACGCCTGCGAGAGAAGCACAACTTCCTCGTAGAATTTGCGCATACGGCCATCGACCATTTTCTCGATGATATTCTCTGGCTTGCCAGACTGGCGGGCCTGATCAGCGAAGATCGCCTTCTCACGCTCGACTGCAGCCGGATCAACTTCGCCCGAAGTCAGAGCGAGCGGATTGGTCGCAGCTACGTGCATTGCGACCTGGCGGCCAAACGCCTGCGCGGCGTCAGCATTGCCCGTTGTCTCGATCGCAACCAGCACGCCGAGTTTACCAAGCCCATCGGAAACACCATTGTGGATATACGTTGCAACAACACCCTGATTGACCGACAGTGCAGCCGAACGGCGGAACGACAGGTTTTCACCGATCGTGCCAACGGCGTCCTTGATCGTGTCGACAACGGACTTGCCGGTCGACGGATAGGTTGCTGCGGCAACGGCAGCGGTCGAGCCGTCGGTCGTCAGTGCCACATTGGCAACATTGCGAACAATGTCCTGGAAGGCGTCGTTGCGGGCAACGAAGTCTGTCTCGGAGTTGACTTCAACCACGACGGACTTGGTGCCGTTGGAAGCAACGCCAACGAGGCCTTCAGCAGCCGTGCGACCGGCCTTCTTGTCGGCCTTGGAGATGCCCTTCTTACGCAACCAGTCAACGGCAGCTTCCATGTCGCCATTGGTTTCAGCCAGGGCTGCCTTGCAGTCCATCATGCCGGCGCCGGTAAGGTCGCGGAGTTCTTTTACCTGTGATGCAGAAATGCTCATTGTATCGCCTCTTCTCAAAGCGAAGGCATACTGGAGTAACCAGCATGCCAACTTTGCGGCGCGTTATGCGCCAATCATTGTGTTTTTAATCACCCGATAAGACGGGTGTATGAAGCCTCAAGCGGAGGCTTCACCTTCCTGTACAGGAGCTTCAGCCGGAGCCTCGAGAGCTGGCTCGGCAGGAGCGTCCTCCTGGGCGCCGAGATCGATGCCCAGCGAACCCTGCTGGCGTGCAATACCGTCGAGAGCTGCCTTGGCAACCAGATCGCAATAAAGCGAAATCGCGCGGGACGCATCGTCATTGCCCGGAATCGGGAAATCGATCTGGTCAGGGTCGCAGTTCGAATCGATAACCGCGACAACCGGAATACCAAGACGCTTGGCTTCCTGGATGGCGATCGCTTCCTTGTTGGTATCAATGATGAAGATGAGGTCCGGGATCGAACCCATGTTCTTGATACCACCGAGAGCGCGGTTGAGCTTCTCGCGTTCACGATCGAGGTTCAGGCGTTCCTTCTTGGTGAAGCCCTGTGCCTCGCCGGAAAGAAGTTCGTCGAGCTTGCGCAGACGCTGAATGGAGTTCGAAATCGTCTTCCAGTTGGTCATCATGCCGCCGAGCCAGCGTGCATTGACGTAGTACTGGGCCGAACGCGTTGCCGCATCGGCGATGATGTCCGAAGCCTGACGTTTGGTGCCAACGAACAGAACGCGGCCGCCACGGGCTACGGTGTCCGAAACCTTCTTCAGAGCCGTGTTGAGCAGCGGATAGGTCTGGGCCAGGTCAAGAATGTGAATGTTGTTGCGGTCACCGTAAATGTACGGTGCCATTTTCGGGTTCCAGCGATGTGTCTGGTGGCCGAAGTGAACGCCAGCTTCAAGGAGCTGACGCATGCTGAAATCAGGCAATGCCATCTCTTATTTTCCTTTTCCGGTTTAACCTCCACGGACATGAGGCGGGAGAACCCGCCACCGGAGGCCATATCGGATTTCTCCCGATATCAACCCAAAGCCCGTGTGTGGAATGCTGCGGCTGTTAATGGATAATCACGACAAACGCAAGTGTGTCGGCAACAAAACGCCAATTTGAACGTCGATCACACGACGACGCGGTCATTTCTTGCATTTTGGCATGTCAAAGAGCTGCAGGTTGACAAGCTTGCCCGTCATGGAGAAATCGCCGTAATCCATTTTCAGGTCGCGTGTGACGCCATTGCGATACATTTTGAAATTGATCCGGTAGCTCGGCAGACCTTCAGCCTTTTCACTTTCATCGAAATAAGCGATCGAAACCGGCCACGTGCTTTCCTTGGCAAGCGGGCCCATATTCTTGATTTCTTCGTCTGCATCGGCGACTGCCGATTTGCCTATGACAACGGTCGTTGCCATCACCTTATCGGCATCTTCCGAACCATCGAACAGTTTCGTCTGGTAGAAAACCTCACCGGCAAGCGCTTTCTCGATCAGTTGCTGCATATGACGCGTCGGGAACTGTGACAGTTCGAGGTTTTCCTTGGTCGCTTCCGGTTTCGTCAGCGATATTTCCGTCTTGTCCTTGGACAAGGCCGCATCCCCGCGCACTTCCTTCGTCAAGCTCTGGTCAACGAATGTCTTGTTGACGAAACGGAACTTGCCGCCATCGCCCGATTCGAATGTTGTCGTCTGTTGATCAGTTACGCGTTGCGGCTGCTCTTCCATGTCCACGCGGGTAACGAAACGGAAATTCGTCGTATAGCCTTCACAGTCTGAGCCGTTGAATTCATAGACCATGCGGCCAGTGAGTCCTGTAATTCCGCTACTGTCCTGCGCACTGTCCAGTTTCAGATCGTATATCGCGCGGTGCGGAACAAGGGTTGCGGTTCCGGCGGCGTACGCCATTGTTGAACCGGCAAAACCCAAGGTGCCGAGCGTGAAAATGAGGACAGGTAAAACGCGCATTGACAAGATTCTCCAACATTCGAATGCGCATATTAAAAAAACTCTTGGCGGAAGCGAGGCAAAAATCGCAACTTCTTTCACAATCGCGTACGATTCCGAAAACATAAGGACACAGACCCCATGAGCAGCACCATTGAAACACGTCTTCAGGAGCTCGGCATAACGCTTCCCGTGGCCGCCGCTCCGGCAGCAAATTATGTGCCATTCATCCAGACCGGGTCGTTGCTTTTGACGTCAGGACAATTGCCCTTGGCAGACGGAAAACTCGTCCATACCGGGCTTTTGGGCGCTGAGCTGAATGTCGCACAGGGCCAGGAAGCGGCGAAAGCATGCGCGATCAATATTCTGGCCCAGGCGAAGGCCGCGCTTGGAGACCTCGAGAAAATTGCACGCATCGTGAAAATTACGGTGTTCGTCGCTTCGACACCGGACTTTACAGAGCAGCATCTTGTCGCCAATGGTGCCTCGGATCTCCTGGTTGCGGTGTTGGGTGATACGGGCCGCCATGCACGCGCGGCCGTTGGCACTGCCGCCCTGCCCTTGAACGCGCCAGTCGAAATCGAAGCAATCATCGAGGTGCGCTGATTATGGCGTCAATCGACTGGTTGAAGAGCGTTCCGATTGCCCATCGCGGTTTGCACGATCTCAACAGGCTACGCTGGGAGAACACGCTATCCGCCTTTGACGCAGCGGCGGATGCGGGCTTCGCCATCGAATGCGACGTGCATCTCTCTGCAGACGGCAAGGCAGTGGTATTTCATGACGGCCAACTGGACCGCCTGACCGGCCAAGCCGGCAGCATCGATAAGTTGACTGCGGCCCAGGCGGCAAATTTGCGGGTCGGTGGCACGAACGATCATGTGCCGACCCTAACGGAAACCCTGAGATTAATTGGCGGCCGCGTTCCGATCGTCATTGAACTGAAGGGTATGCCTGGACGGGATGACGGACTGGTCAAGGCCGTTGCCGATGACCTCGCCGGCTATGATGGCTTGGCCGCAATTATGTCCTTCGATCACCACCTGATCCGCCTATTCGGCAAGGATGCGCCCGGCATACCTGCCGGTTTAACTGCCGAGGGCCTCCGCGACGAGGAACTGGAAGCGCATTTCGCCATGTTGGCCTACGGGATCGATTTTGTATCCTACAACGTTCATCATCTTGAGAACCGCTTTGTCGAATTCGTTCGTGGCAAGCTTGGCTTGCCCGTCATCTCTTGGACTGTACGAAATTTTGACGACAAGTTGATCAGTGACAGACATGTCGACCAGATCACCTTCGAAGGATTTGATCCGGGAGCTACCTGAATTTCCGGCCGGCCCACACTGCCTCTTGTAACGCAAGGTGGAATGCCTAGCTTACATGTTAGGTTGCGCGGCCGGCCTCCATCCGGCTGCCACAGTCAGGAAGTCAATTTCAACGATGCAGAATGCTGATCGAGGCGATTTCACCTTGCGTGTTTGCGATGGCGTTGGTGCATTCACGCAGGAAGAATGGTCGCTGCTTTGCGGAACGACGCGCAATGCGCCCAATTACAATCCGTTCCTGTCGCATGCCTTCCTGTCATCGCTCGAAGATTCTGGCTGCGTCGCTCGCAAGGCGGGTTGGCTTCCGCAATTTTTGCGGCTGGAAGATGATAGTGACACGTTGATCGGAGCCATCCCATGCTATCTGAAAAGCCACAGCCAGGGCGAATACGTCTTTGATCATGGCTGGGCCGACGCATTCGAGCGCGCAGGCGGACGTTATTACCCAAAACTACAGGCCAGCATTCCGTTCACTCCAGCGACTGGCCCGCGGCTCTTGGTCAACCGCGCCTGGAACGGCAGCGTCGCCAGAATTGCTCTTGCCAATGGACTGCGCCAGCTGACTAATCAACTCGGAATTTCATCGGCACACTCTACCTTCGTCAACGATGACGATCTCCCGGCCTTCATCGATGCCGGATTTTTGCATCGGATCGATCAGCAGTTTCATTTCATCAACGAGGGCTATGAAAGCTACGATGATTTCCTTGAGACACTCGCTTCGCGCAAGCGCAAAGCGCTGAGACGTGAACGACGGGAAGCCCTGAGCAATGACATCACGATCGATCGCCTGACGGGCGATCAGATCACGACAAAGATCTGGGACGAATTTTTTGCTTTCTATATGGACACCGGCAGTCGCAAATGGGGCCGGCCGTACCTCAATCGCGAGTTTTACGGCCTGATCGGGGAACGCATGCCTGATGACATCATGCTGGTGATGGCGCGGCGTGGCGGACACTACATCGCAGGTGCGATCAATTTTATTGGTTCGGATCGCCTCTTTGGCAGGCACTGGGGCTGCATCGAGGATCACCGCTTTCTGCATTTCGAAGTCTGCTATCATCAGGCCATCGACTTCGCTATCGAGAGGAAGCTGCGGATTGTTGAGGCCGGCGCCCAGGGCGAGCACAAGCTCGCACGGGGCTATATGCCGGTGACGACCAATTCGGTCCATTACATCGCTCATGAAGGTCTGCGCCGCGCGATCAATGATTTTCTGAAGCGTGAGCGTACGGACGTGGCTTTGATGAGCGAGGTCCTGAACCACCATGCTCCCTTCAAAAAAACAGAACATTGAATGCTTCACGTGCGCAAGCTTGACTGCATTGCCAGCCACGGCAAACATCGGCTCCAGTTTCCAGAATCGACAGGTGCAACATGACCCAGCCCTATGACGACAATAATGTGTTCGCAAAGATTCTGCGCGGAGAAATCCCCTCTCACAAGCTTTATGAAGATGCCGATACCTACGCCTTCATGGACGTGATGCCCCAAGGCAAAGGCCACTGCCTTGTCATCACCAAATCTTCATGTCGAAATATCCTCGATGCCGAGCCAGAGAACCTTGCAGCTGTGATCGCCACGACACAGAAGTTGGCTCGGGCCGTCAAGAGAGCCTACGATGCAGATGGCGTAACGGTCATGCAGTTCAATGAGCCAGCCTCCGGGCAGACAGTGTTCCATCTGCACTTCCACATCATTCCGCGCTTTGAGGGCATCGCCATCAAGCCGCATACCGGCCAGATGGAAGATCAGGCTGTGCTGGCCGCGAATGCCGAAAAGATCAGGCAGGCCCTGTCGGAGCTCGGCTAGGCCGGAATCTCGATAAGCTGCCGCGATCTTGAAATGCGTGGCCTGTAGAACAAACCGGCAAAATACCAGCTTCCACCAGCAACAGCGATGCCGCCGATGACGTCTACCAGATGATGTCCACCTTCGACTGGCGTGGCCATGAGGATAAGCGCGTTCAGCACCAGCACGGGCCAGAACCAGTGACCGACCCGGAAGAAAGCGAGGATCAGGAGGGCCGAAAGCGTTCCATGATAAGATGGAAACGCGATCATCCCCTTCATTTTATCCAAGGATATGAACCGCTCGGCGCCAGATCTTAAATCGAAGAATGTCTGCTTGTAGGCTAGATCCACGACTGGATGATGGCTTCCCCAGAAAGAATCCGGCGGTCTCGTCGTTGCCAGTGCTCCTGCTGACGGCCATATCCCTGACACCACGATACATACCAGTGCGCCGAGCATGACAGCGGACACAAACTGCTGCGTGCGTTCAGTCTTGCCCATAAGACCAAGAACGATAACTGCTAGGGCCACTTGTGCGAGCGTCGTAAGATAGATGACCGAGCATATCATGCCTAACAGTGGCCGTTCGCTGAAGTAGCCGACATAAGCAGACCAATCAAAGCCGAGGGCGGCGTCGAACCCAATCAGCTGTGCGTCAATCAGGGGGCGAGCGAGTGACGTGACAAGATAGCTCAAGGGTGCGGCGGCAGCAGTAAAGGCGAGAAGGACGGCCGTTTCCGTGCACACCAGCTCGAAGGCTCGCATCGGTCGCCAAGTCCTGTAGGTGTAAGCCACAAGACCACAAAACGCGGAGGCCGCAATGACCTTCAATACGCTTTGACCCTCGAAGCGAAAGTCCGTCAAAGCGATCCAGGTTACGTCAATCGCCAATATTCCAATGATTATGGCCACTTTGCAGAATGTCTGAACATCGGATCTCATCGACCGCTCCCGAGTATGTTAGCGGAAACCTATCGGGCATGAATGTGAATCACGTTAAGCGATTGGCTTAATCTTTAGCTAAAAGTTGAGACTGAGCCCGCTGATCAGGATGACCTCTGCAACCAGGACACCCACGATGACGCGCTGGCCGAGGCAGAGATAGGCCGCAAAGCCGGCCACAGCAGCGCCGATGCGCAGGATCACAGATGACTCGGCCAACGATCCGCTTGGATAAAGGATGAGCTGGGCGATGACACCTGCCACAAGCGCAGTCGCTACTGCCCGTACGATGATCAGCGCCTCCGAATCCTCCCGCACCCGGCCGCCAATCAACACGCCAATGAAACGCCAGATGTCGGTCGGCAACCATCCCGCCAACAAAATGAAAAGATAGGGCCACCACCATTCCGTTATGCTTTGCCAGGTCATGGGTGCTGCCTTGCCTGCTGCCAGCGCACGTATGCCAGCGTCACCAATCCGCCTGCCAGTCCGGTCAAGAGAAGATCGTAGGCCGGTGCCAGATAGTGAATCAGCGGGAAAAGCAGCAATCCCGAAATCATCGCCACATGGATTGAACGGTCCCGTGCCGAGCCCCATAGCGAGGCCAGAAAGTACATTGGTGTGAGGAAAAACAATGCGGCGAAGACAATCGGCGGAAAATCCGTCGACAGATAGTAAACGATCGCAACAACAAGCGTATTGGTGGATGTCAACGTAACACCCAATCCGGCAAAATAGGTGGTTCGCATATTACGCGGAACGTGTTGCAGGCGCTCCATCCCGATAACCCACGCCGTGACGGCGATGAAGTGCGACAAGAACAGCAATGTGAATTTCCGCGTCTTTGGCCCACGCATTTCCGGCACAAAGGCCGCGACCATCGGCATGAGGCGAATGGACGACAATGCAACAGCAATGGCCGCCCCGAATAGGGAATATCCGCCTGAAATCGCTCCGATCAGTACGATATTGGCGGGAAGAGCCCAGATTGTTGCAACCATGAAGGTTGCCTGAAGGAGCGACACGCCGTTTTCACTTGCAAACCCGGCGAACCCAACATGCGCGGTCATGAGTATCAACGCTGGGATGCTGAAGATCATCGATGCGCCAGACAGAAACCACGAGAACTTGGTTCTCAGGTCTTCAGCATCCGATTGGGGGAAAGGAAATTCGGAATCAGCCATAATTCCAGCGATAAACGGAAGGGCGTTGGCCAGCAAGAAAAAGGCCGCCCGAGGGCGGCCTTTTGTCTATTTCTTGCGTGGTACCTTTGGCACGGAGGCCTTGCGCGATAGTGGAGTGGCCTGGCCGCTAACCACGGAGTCGGCACCAGCCTTTTCGAGTATAGGCTTCTTCGGCGCTGGCTTTTTCCTCGCAACCGGTTTCTTTTCGACGGGGATTTCCTTCTTCGGCTTCACCACCACTTCATCGGCGACGTAGTCGAGAACGAGCCCCTGAGAACCATCAGGTTTCGTTGCAACAGAAACACGAACCGTTCCGCCCTTCTTCAGCTTGCCGAACAGAACTTCGTCGGCGAGCGGCTTCTTGATGTATTCCTGAATGACACGCGCCAGCGGGCGAGCGCCCATCCGGTCGTCATAGCCCTTCTCCGCCAGCCAGGCGATCGCATCCTGCTGCAGATCGAATGTCACGCCACGATCGGCAAGCTGTGCCTCAAGCTGGATGACAAACTTCTGCACGACCTGATGGATCACCGGAACCGGCAGCGCACCGAATGGAATGATCGCGTCGAGACGGTTACGGAATTCCGGCGTGAACAGCCGGTTTATCGCTTCCATATCGTCGCCTTCGCGCCGGGATGAGCCGAAACCAATTGCCGCTCTCGCCATGTCAGAGGCGCCGGCATTGGTCGTCATGATCAGGATGACATTACGGAAGTCGATTTGCTTGCCATTGTGATCCGTCAGCTTGCCATGGTCCATGACCTGCAAAAGGATGTTGAACAGATCCGGATGTGCCTTCTCGATTTCGTCGAGTAGCAGGACGCAATGCGGATGCTGGTCAACGCCATCAGTCAGGAGACCGCCCTGGTCGAAACCAACATAGCCGGGAGGTGCGCCGAGCAGTCGCGAGACCGTATGACGCTCCATATATTCGGACATGTCGAAACGCAGGAGCTCCACGCCGAGCGACGCCGCCAATTGCTTCGCAACCTCGGTCTTGCCGACGCCGGTCGGGCCGGAGAACAGGTAAGAGCCGATCGGCTTCTCTGGTTCGCGCAATCCGGCACGCGCCAGCTTGATCGAAGACGAAAGCGCTTCAATTGCGAGGTCCTGACCGTAAACAACGCGCTTCAGCTCCGCTTCAAGATTGGACAGGACAGCTTCATCATCCTTCGAAACGGTCTTCGGCGGAATTCTGGCCATCGTGGCGATCGTCGCCTCGATTTCCTTCACACCAATCGACTTCTTGCGCTTGCCTTCGGGCAGCAACATCTGACTGGCGCCTGTCTCGTCAATCACATCGATTGCCTTGTCCGGCAGCTTGCGGTCGTTGATGTAGCGCGCAGACAGTTCCACGGCCGATTTGATTGCCTCAACGGTATATTTGACCTTGTGGAAGTCCTCGAAATACGGCCGCAACCCCTTCATGATCTCGATCGCGTCGGGGATCGACGGTTCGTTGACATCGATTTTCTGGAACCGGCGTACAAGTGCCCTGTCCTTCTCGAAGAACTGACGGAACTCCTTGTAAGTCGTTGAACCAATGCAACGAATTGACCCTGATGACAGAGCAGGTTTCAGCAGGTTGGATGCATCCATTGCCCCACCGGAAGTGGCGCCGGCGCCGATGATTGTGTGGATTTCATCAATGAACAGGATCGCACCCGGATACTCTTCGAGTTCCTTGATAACCTGCTTCAGACGCTCCTCGAAGTCACCACGATAGCGCGTTCCGGCGAGCAATGTTCCCATATCCAGGGAGAATACGGTCGCATCGTGCAGGACATTTGGAACTTTGCCTTCGACAATACGCTTGGCGAGCCCTTCGGCGATGGCCGTTTTGCCGACGCCAGGATCACCCACATAAAGCGGATTGTTCTTGGAACGCCGGCACAAGATCTGAATCGTACGGTTGATCTCCTGATCGCGCCCGATCAGCGGATCGATCTTCCCGGCCTTCGCACGATCGTTGAGATTGTTGCAATAGGCCGTCAACGCATCCTGCTTCTTCTTGGCGCCTTCGTCAGACTCGGAAACATGATTGTCTTCGCTATTGCTCTCGGTCCCAAGCGGCGTACGCGGTTCCGAAGCGCCCGGGCGCTTCGAAATGCCGTGAGAAATATAATTGACCGCGTCATAGCGGGTCATCTGCTGCTCCTGCAGGAAGAACGCCGCGTGGCTTTCCCGCTCGGCGAAAATGGCAACGAGGACATTTGCGCCGGTTACTTCTTCGCGATTGGAGGATTGAACGTGAATGACTGCACGCTGAATGACACGCTGAAAAGCAGCGGTCGGCTTCGAATCCTCGTCGTAACCAGTTACGAGGTTGTCCAATTCATGATCGACATAGTCGGTCACCGTGCGCGTCAGCTGAGCGAGATCGACATTGCAGGCGCGCATGACACTGCTCGCGTCCTGATCATCGATGAGTGCGAGGAGCAAATGCTCCAGCGTCGCATACTCATGATGATGCTCGTTCGCGATGGTCAGCGCCTGATGGAGGGCCCGCTCCAGACTAGGTGAGAAAGATGGCATGAAACCTCACTTTTTCTCCATCACGCATTGCAGCGGATGTTGGTTTTGCCGCGCATAGTCCATGACTTGTGTCATCTTGGACTCCGCGACCTCATAGGTAAAGACACCACATTCTCCTACTCCATGATTATGCACATGAAGCATTATGCGTGTAGCGTCTTCTCTGTTCTTCTGGAAAAACCGTTCCAGAACATGAATGACGAATTCCATGGGAGTGTAATCGTCATTGAGAAGCAACACGCGATAAAGGCTGGGTTTTTTGAGTTTGGGTTTCGTCCGGGTAATGACAGCCGTTCCCCGGCCGGGACCGTTGCCGTTACCCTTGTCCTCGTCTTGCATGATGGGTGACAACCGCTTCATCTCATCCGATACCCGCATCCTGATAGTTATGTGTCGCTCGCTGCATTCTATGTAGGTCGCAACAACCCAATTTTAAGCCCTCTCCCGAAGCTTGCAATATCAAGTTGCGGTTGCACAGTCACAATTGGCACCGCGAAATAAAAAAAGTCCGGTTGCGGGGGCAACCGGACTTTTGAAAGCACTCAGAGAAGCGTTGCCCTTACTTGGCAACCTTCGCTACCACGGCTTCATAGGGCTTATATGCCTCTTTAGCCAGGTCTGCGTAGAGCTCGCCAAACTTGGTGGCCTGAGCAACAAATGTCTCGTAAGCCTTCTTCGAGAACGCATTGTGAGTCTCGAATGCCTGTTCAGGTGACTTGGTCGAAGCGAGCTTTTCAATCAGGGCTGTCCCCTCTTCGAACGACTTCTTCGAATAGTCGGCAGCCTCGTTCGCAATGGTTTGCAATCCCTGAGAAAGGGCTGAAACGCTCTTGATTGCACTGTTGACGAATTCCTTGCTGGAATCATTCAGAGTTTCGAATGGAGTTGCCATTATGGATCCTTCCACGGGTTGAATTCTTGGGTTGACGTCATTTAGTGTGCACTGCACAAAATGTCAAACTTTTTGTGCAATGCAGCAATTATATAAATATTAAACAAAACACCCCGGAAATCATGAACGCTCCGGTTACCATAAAGGGTTTGGTAACGCTGTTGCGGCTAATGTTCCTGCATTCGTCCTGATGCATCACGAACGTCAGAAAAAAACTCTACGCGCATATTCGAGCAGGTGTTGATTGTGCATTACCAAGCCCGCCAAGGTTCTAAACTCGTACAAAAATTGGCTCATGCATTCATTGCGCTGGCAATCGTTTCGGGGATAAGCCTCTCGGGTACGAGCGAGGCAGTGGCGAACGTAAAAGCCGCTGCGATCGTGGTGGATGCCAATACCGGCAAGACGCTCTATTCGTCGAACGCGGACGCTCAGCGTTACCCGGCATCCCTGACGAAAATGATGACGCTGTACATGCTGTTCGATGCCATGGCCGCGGGTAAGGTTTCAAAATCCACGCCCATTCCGGTCTCCGCCTATGCGGCCAGCCAGCCTCCGACGAAGGTCGGGTTTCGTCCTGGACAGTCGATCAGCGCTGAAGCCGCGATCTTGTCCTTGATCACCAAATCGGCCAACGATTCCGCCACCGCCATTGGCGAATATCTTGGCGGTTCGGAACAGCGTTTTGCCGTAATGATGACCAACAAGGCGCGCCAGCTCGGGATGCGCAACACGACATTCCGCAATGCAAACGGTTTGCCGGATCCGCAGCAGCGGTCCTCCGCACGTGATCTGGCGCTGCTCGGCATCGCGCTTCGCGAACATTTCCCCCAGTACTATGATTATTTCTCGACACGCAGCTTCAGCTATCGCGGTCGTCGCATCGTCGGCCACAACCGCCTGCTGGGCAAGGTGCGCGGCGTTGACGGTATCAAGACGGGTTACACTCGTGCTTCCGGTTTCAATCTCGTGAGCTCGGTCAGTGTGGATGGCAAGAAGCTGGTAGCTGTCGTCATGGGCGGATCGAGCGGCGGTGCACGCGACGCTCAAATGGCCAGGCTCATTGAACAATATCTTCCGGCCGCTTCACGGCGTGACGGTGGCAATCTGATTGCGTCACGAAAGAACAGCAAGGTCAGCGTGGCGGCGCTTGAACTACCGGACAACAACGACGCACCCATCCCAGTTCAACGCGAGGCTGTGGTGCCGCAAACAGCTGACGTTGTCACTGCATACGCTGAACCCGCACCGGCGCCTTCACCGGCAGCGCAGGTTCTGGCAGTTCCTACACCCTCGCCAAAATTCGACGTCGCCGAGGGTGATACGGCTGAGGCCGAAGTCGATCCTGTGACAACTGCATCAGCGCCGCCCGGCGGCTGGATGGTGCAAATTGCCTCTGTCGGCAGTCCCGAAGAAGCCAAGGCAATGTTGTCCAAAGCTGCTGCCCAGGTTGGGGGGCCCATCACTTCGCTGTCACCCTATACGGAAAAATTCCAGAAAGGTTCGACCACCTATCATCGCGCCCGTTTCGCAGGCATCGCTTCCGCCAAGGCAGCAAACAACGCATGCGTTGCGCTCAAGCGTCAGAACTTCAACTGCTTTGCGATTGCACCGCAATCGTAATGCACATGATCCGAAAGACCCAGATTGTATAGTGTAGAGGGTTTTGCGAATGTCGATCACTACGGAAATACATCACCCTGTCGGCCTGACCGGCAAGGAAACCAGGACAATCTTTGGAGGCATTCAGGCTTTGCAGCAGGCCGCGTTGCGGCTTGCTGATCTCCGCCATGGAAATGCTGCGTTCAAGACGATGGATCTTGTGAATGTCCTGCTCTGCCAGGCCGCAAGAACGCGCCGCGCAGCCATGCCACCCGTTCGCTTGCGGATCAGATCTGACAGCCGCAATGGGGTGAGAGCGATCAGGCTACGGATCTCCTGAGGATCTAGAGCAACCCCAACGAAGCCAATTCGTTGCGCAACTCCGGTGGCAGTTTGGCTCGACCAGCCTTGCCCTGCCCCTCGTCGATCGGCGCGTCGTCGCTGGTCAAATAGCGCCAGCCCTGAAATGCCCGCCGTGGCTGCCATTCAGTCGGAATGATCCGTGGCTCCAAAACCAGGTGACAGCGCGAAATACCCTGATCGTCGGTAAAGGTCCTGATGTCCGTAAGTCGCTGGCGGCACTGGATATTGCCCTTGATAACCCAGTAAAGAGATCCGCCATCAAGCAGTTCCTCGATCCGTTTCGGCACCATTCGGGTCGTATGGAACTGTTCAGGAGATAATCCAGCGCTTCGGCGCTCTTCGAGCCGGAAATCGATCCATGCGGCAAGATCCTCGATCGCCGCACAGCCAACGCACAATTTTATCAGATGGAGAGCCATGGCTTAACCATTTACGCCTTCGGGTTGTGGCGTCAACCACAACCCGCCAATTCTCCACAGTCGGCGTTATCCCTTGAAGCCCCTCAGCCGGGATGGCTGGCGGCGACCGCAATCCCGGATGCTCTCGACTGAACCGGTGCCGTGGAGGTATGCAATTCCGGTGCAACGACCGGCACCTCGATGCCATTCTTGTCGTATAGTTTGCCATTGAGGAAATAATCCCCATCGTGCAGCAAGGCGATGTCCTGATAGCGCAACGTACGTTCAGTACCTGCCACGAAGACAGATTGTTGATCAGAGTTGCCCGCTGTCAGGTGGTTGAACACAAGGTTCAGTGCAATTGCCATGATCGCAGCCGAACTGATGCCGGAGTGGAAAATGGTGGCAAACCAGGTAGGGAAGTGGTCGTAAAAGGTGGGAGACGCAATCGGGATCATGCCGAAACCGATAGAGGTAGCAACGATGATCAGGTTCATGTTGTTGCGATAATCCACCTTCGACAGCGTGCGGATGCCACTTGCCGCAACCGTTCCGAACAGAACGATGCCAGCGCCACCCAGGACCGATGCAGGAACCGCAGCGACCACCCTTCCCATGACAGGCAGCAATCCGAGCGTCACCAGAAACAGACCGCCGGTTGCGACGACATAACGGCTTTTGACACCCGTTACTGCGACCAGGCCAACGTTCTGTGCAAAGGCACTTTGCGTGAATGAGCCAAATACCGGTGCGATCAGACTTGAAAGCATGTCGGCACGAAGCCCGTCGCCAAGGCGTCTTGAATCAACCTTGGTCTCGATAATCTCGCCCACGGCAAGAATGTCAGCTGACGTTTCCACCAGAGTGACCATTATGACGATGAACATCGAAATGATGGCTGCGATCTGAAACGTCGGATAGCCAAAATGGAACACAGTCGGAAATGCCAGAAACGGGCCTTCACTAACTTTGGAAAAATCGGTCATTCCGAGACAGTAAGCGATAGCGGTTCCGATGATCATCGCCAGCAGAATTGAAAGCCTTGAGATCGATGCACTCCCGACTTTGCTCAACAACAAAACGATAACAAGCGTCAGAGCCGCAAGCTCAATGTTGGCCATGCTACCAAATTCCGGGGCATTGCTGTTTCCGCCCATCGCCCAACGCGCTGCAACAGGCATCAGGGTAAGCCCGATGGTGGTGATCACGATGCCGGTAACCAGGGGCGGGAAGAATTTGGTAATTCTGGAGAAAAGCGGTGTGATCAAAAGGCCGATTAGCGAAGCAGCCATAACGGCGCCCAATACGGCCTCCATCCCTCCATTGCCAACGATCGCAACCATTGTCGCGACGCCGGAAAATGATACACCCTGAACCAGAGGCAGGCGACAGCCAAAGAAAGGCAGGCCCACGGTCTGGAGTATTGTGGCCAGACCGCCAGCAAAGAGAGATGCGGTAATCAACAGGCCGATGTCATTGGACGACAGGCCTGCGGCTTGGCCAAGAATGAGCGGGACAGCGATAATCCCGCCATACATCGTCAGAACATGCTGCAGGCCGTAGGCCAGGTTGGCTCCAAGGCCTAGATTTTTGTCTTCTGGTCGTGGCTGTGATGAATTCCCAATTGAATTAGATGCCAAGGTAGTGTCCTCCCAATACCTTTATGCAGCCCAACCAGATTTTGCTGATCAGGCAGGACCGAAACTATGGCAGCTTTTTTGGCTTTGACTGTATTTGATTTCTTGAAACTGTTTTCGTCTACGTGCCGGTATTTGCGCAGAAATATCGAATGCTTTCAGCACTCGACCACGTTGACCGCCAAACCACCAAGACTGGTTTCCTTGTAGCGCTCGTTCATGTCGACACCCGTTTGCCGCATGGTTTCAATACATGCATCAAGCGGTACGAAATGCGTGCCATCACCTTTGACCGCCAGCGATGCGGCCGTCACTGCCTTCACGGCGCCAAGCGCATTGCGTTCGATACAAGGTACCTGCACCAAGCCCGCAACCGGATCGCACGTCATGCCGAGATGGTGTTCAAGCGCGATTTCGGCGGCATTTTCGATCTGCTCGGGTGTTCCGCCGAGAACCGCCGCAAGACCCGCGGCGGCCATCGCCGACGCGGAGCCGACTTCGCCCTGGCACCCGACTTCCGCGCCGGAAATCGAAGCGTTGTGCTTGATGACGCCACCAATCGCCGCAGACGTCAGCAGAAAATCACGAATGCCATCCTGATCCGCATCGTCATGGAAATGCAGATAGTAGCGCAACACTGCCGGGACGACGCCCGCTGCGCCATTGGTAGGTGCAGTTACGACTCGCCCGCCGGCGGCGTTCTCCTCGTTGACCGCCATGGCATAGACCGATAACCAATCATTGGCGAGCAACGGGTTGATGCGGTTCTGCCGCCACTCTTCCTGAAGCCGATCATGCAGGTACCGAGCCCGGCGTTTGACCTTGAGCCCGCCCGGCATGATCCCTTCCTGTTCCAGGCCGCGATCGATACACGAACGCATCGCGGACCAGATACGATCAAGCCCGGTGTTCAGTTCATCGCGGCTCACGAACATTTCTTCATTGCGCCGCTTCATCTCGGCGATCGAGAGGCCGCTCGCCTTGGCCATGTTCAGCATTTGGGCGGCATTGGTGAAGGGAAACGGCACAGGTGCTTCTGCCTTGGGTGCCGTGCGGGTCTTCGCAGATTCCAGCTCCTCCTCCGTCACGACGAAGCCGCCACCGATGGAATAGAAAATGCGCCGCAACAGCAGCCGATCGTCGACATCATAGGCTTCGAACGCCATGCCATTGGCATGGCCAGGCAATGGTGTTCTCCTATCCATAATGAGATCAGTTGCAGGATCGAAGCGGTAGGAAGGATGACCTTCAGGCGAAAGACGCTTGTTCTTCGTGACAGCCTCCAGCAATGCATCCATCTCGTTTGGATCGACGGTCGCCGGTAGTAGGCCACAGAGGCCAAGGATAACAGCGCGGTCCGTTGCATGGCCAATGCCCGTGAAAGCAAGCGAGCCGTGCAGATGCACACGCAGCCTGTCGACCTTCACGCCGCTGGGCCGTGGCCACTGGCCGTTCTTGAGTTCATCAAGGAACTGGCCGCCTGCGGTCATTGGGCCCATCGTGTGAGAACTCGAAGGACCAATGCCGATTTTATAAAGATCGAAAACCGACAGGAACATCCGATTACCTCAATTGGGCGAATTTGCATCTATAATGGCCCGTCGCTGGCAATCGCCGCAGCCCGACACCGACTTAGCCTTGCGTTTCTACGACATAGGACTGCTAGAACAAAAGTCAAAAGAAAACGTGTTTCAATGGCCGTTGACGTGATTTGCGAACCGTACGAATTCACGTACATTCATAATCGAAATTGGCGTCTGATTGAGAGAAGAAATGGAACCTGTCCCAACCTCATCCTATTGGCTCGACGCGTTGGCTCTCGCTTATTTCTTCATCATCTGGATGCTCTATTCCCACACCACAGCGAACGGCTTTGCCGGTAGAAAATCACTCACCTACGAGATGAATGAGGCCCGGCGCCAGTGGATGGCGACGATGTCTACTCGCGAACTTCGGATGATCGACACCAGCATCATGATCGGCCTACAGCAGGGCACCGGCTTTTTTGCGTCGACATCGATTCTGGCGATTGGTGGATGCTTTGGTCTGCTGAATTCGTCTGGCCGCGTTCTCACGCTTTTTCACGATCTGCCATTGCTCGGTGAGACTACTCAACAATTGTTCGAAACCAAAATCCTCGGACTGCTCGTGCTCTTTGCCTATGCCTTCTTCAAATTCGCGTGGTCGTACCGGCTGTTCAACTATTGCTCGATTCTCATTGGCGGCGTGCCCATGGCGCGCGACAGAGGTCCGGAAGATCCCTTGGTCAGGGCCAGCATCAATCGGGCGGCTGGCATCAACATTCAGGCTGGCCAGCATTTCAACAGCGGCCTGCGCGGTATTTTCTTTTCCATTGGTTATCTCGGCTGGTTCCTGCACCCGGTAGTGTTCATGATTACAACCACTCTGGTTGCGATCGTTCTGTTGCGCCGGCAATTCTTCTCCACGGCTCGCGATGTGCTGATGCAGAACAGCGTGAACGCCGACCTATAGACCGCGAGGCAAATACCGCCACACGACGACCGCGGTAAAGACCATCAAGCTTGCGAGTGCGATGAAGATCGCGCCGAGCTGGAAAAACGTCAGAATGATCGAATAGAAGAAGGCCGGCAATATTTCGGAGAAATCGAGGTAAGTTCTGTATACGGCGGTCATTTGTGCCCGTTCGTGTGGGTGAACGGCACGTATGAATGTTGCCGATCCGAGCGTGTCGATTGCGACGCAGAAGAAAGCACCAAACAACAGCATTACCGCTGCAAGCATTGGAAATGCTTCACCAGCGAGGCCTGCGCCGATCAGAGCCGCGGCAAGCAGCACGAATACGCCGGATATCGTGCGCGTCAACCCCTTGGCCATGCCCACTTTACCCCAAAGTATGGAGCCCAGGAGGAACAGATTGCCGAGTGACACCAGAAGGCCGCCTGCAAGAGTTCCCTGCCCTGTCGCCACCATCAGGATCGGACCGTACACAAAGAACGTGCTCCAGTAACAGGAGCGCGAAAACGCGATCAGCCACGCCAACCGAAGCCTGGGCTGCACAACGAAACGACGCACATTGGCAATCGGGTTGGCTGGCCGGCTCGGTCCCTTCTGCAGTGCTGGATTGTCGCTGAGCCGAAAATACCAGAACAGTGTCAGCAGCAGGAGTGAGAAGCCGATGGACAGCAGAAACGGCGCGATCATTCCGACGCGCGTATAAAGGAAAACCCCAAGAAATGGCCCGCCTGTCCATGCAAGGGTGGCTGTGGCCATCCGTACGGATTCAGCGCGGACCAATTCACCCTTCTTAATGTGATCCATGATGTAGAGGCTGAGCGTAATCGACAGCGTCCCTGCACCAAAAGTCCGCAGGAACAACCCTGCGGCCTGGCCGGGAAGTGTATCCAGCGCAAAGGCGCAACAACCAAATATCAACGACGCGACGCCCGCCGTATACACCCACCTGCGCGGGATGCGGACGATCAGGAGCGGGATCGACAGCGTGGAGATCAACCCGAGCATGGACATGCACGTGTAGAGAATACTGACACTACGTTCGCTCTGCAGAAGATCATAGGTCTGGATCGGCACGACACTCGTGATGATCGCACGCGCCATCGATTCGATGCCAAACAGGATTGCAAACACCCGAGCAGTCGGACGCTTGGCCGTGGTAATCCAGATAGGATGGCGTACCTGATTGATCACTTGATTGACTTCGGGGGCATGATTCGAGCGTCACGGAGAGTTTCAGACGCGGAGTCATCGATAGCAGTCAATCAAGCGACATAATATGTCTGTTTCATAGAAACCCTTGAAACATGGACGAAATCTTCCTCGCAGCGCATGGATTTTAGAGGTCAACTCTCCTAGCCTGCCGCCACACCCGCAGCGATCGAGATTCTGCCCATGAGCCAAGCCGAGATTTTGAACCCTCCTCCAAAAACCCGCCTTGGCAAACTGGATGTGCTGCGTGGGATCGCGCTCATCGCGATGGCGACCTATCACACGGGCTGGGATTTCGAGTTCTTCGGCTATCTGGAATCGGGAACCACGGGGCACGGTGGCTGGAGAATCTACGCTCGCATCATCGCGTCGACTTTTCTGGCCCTGGTCGGCTTCAGCCTCGTCTTGGCGCACGGGCGCCACATCCGCTGGCGACCGTTTGGCATTCGACTTGCACAGATCGTGGCTGCGGCACTCGCGATCACCCTTGCAACTTGGTATTTCACGCCAGAAAGCTTTGTCTTTTTTGGCATTCTTCACGAAATCGCCGTGGCAAGCGTCTTGGGTTTGCTGTTCCTGAGACTGCCGGCATGGGTTACCGCCATTGTCGCTGCTGCAGTGATCGCCGCACCGCACTTCCTGATCTCGTCGACATTCGACGCGCCAATCTTCTGGCCGCTCGGGCTGTCGGAAATCATCGTCCGATCAAACGATTATGTGCCCATCTTCCCATGGTTTGGTGCCGTGCTGGCTGGCATGACAATCGCCAAGATCATGCAGCAGTACGATATACTGAGGCTGCTCGCCGGTAACATTGTGCCCGCGTGGCTCGATCGATCGTTGCGATTTATCGGACGACACAGCCTCGCCTTTTACCTTGTTCACCAACCGGTTCTGATCAGCTGTGTCTTCCTGATTTCACAGCTTTTTCCGCCCGCGGTTGCAACGCCCCGTGAGGTCTTTGGCCAGGCCTGCGTCCAGAGTTGCCAGAATGACAACGACAGGGCGTTTTGCCAAAAATTCTGCGACTGCGTGATCGGTCAGACCGAAGCTCTGGGCATTTTCGACGAGGTCTTCGCAGGACAACGCGACCAGAATGATCCCCAAATGCAGGAAATCGCTGGTATCTGCACGCAGGAAAATATGCCGCAATAGGGTCTATGTGTTGACGCCGAGCTCAGCCAGACGTTCGATGCAGGCTTCCTCCACCTGATCAAGTTCTGTCAAGGTTTCTTCGATGTCCCTGCGTTTCTGGCGCAAATCCGCACGCTTCTCTTCGACGCGCTTCATCAGCAGATGCAGTTGCCCCATTTCACCCGGCGGTTCGTTGTACATCTGGACGATTTCATGGATTTCGGCGATTGAGAAACCGAGACGTTTGCCGCGCAGGATCTGCTTCAACAAATGGCGGTCAGAGGGCCGGAACAGGCGCGTGCGGCCCCGGCGCACAGGGTGGATCAGACCCTCATCCTCGTAGAACCGCAATGTGCGCGTCGATACGCCAAACTCCCGCGTCAGTTCGGTGATTGAATAATATTCGCGCATAACAGACACTGCTTTAAATCCCACATTATATCGATTGAATGTTTTGCCCACGCAATTACGTAAAAGTCAATTGCACGATTGTATGGGGTTGTGAACTTCAGTTCACCGCTTCAATAAGATGTTGTTACTTAAAGCCAAACCACCAGGTTGCGAGCCCCAGAAACGACGAAAATCCGACAACGTCCGTCACTGTTGTTACGAATACCGCTGACGCTATGGCAGGATCCGCACCAAAACGGTGCAGCAATAAGGGAATCAGTATTCCGCCCAGTGCGGCCGCGAGCATGTTGATGATCATGGCGGCGGCTATAATCCCGCCAATGTTGCTGTTCTCAAACCATAGGCCAGCAACCGTGCCAATCATGATCGCAAAGATTACGCCATTGATCAGGCCAACCGATGCTTCGCGCCGGATGATGCGACCCGCATTGTAGATATCCATGTCCCGCGTGGCGAGCGCTCGCACGGTAACCGTCATCGTTTGCGTTCCCGCGTTACCACCCATGGAAGCAACGATGGGCATCAACACGGCCAAGGCGACCATCTGCTGAATGGTTCCGTCGAAAATTCCGATCACGGACGCGGACAGGAATGCCGTGAACAGGTTTATGACGAGCCAAGGTGTACGCGAGCGCGACGTGGACAGAACTGAATCCGAGAGTTCTTCATCACCAACACCGCCGAGACGCATGATGTCTTCCTCGGCCTCTTCCTGGATGACGTCGACGATGTTTTCAATGGTGAGGACACCAACGAGACGTTCATTCTCGTCGACGACGGCCGCCGACAGCAGGTCATACTGTTCAAAGATCTGCGCTGCTTCTTCCTGGTCCATGGTGGCTGGGATCGCATGACGAGTCTCATGCATGATCTCCTCGATCTTCTTATCCCGCCTTGTGCGAAGGATGCGATCAAGATCGATAGCTCCCAGGAGCCGAAACATCGGGTCTATGACAAAAATCTGAGAGAACGACTCCGGCAGATCGTCGTTGTCACGCATGTAATCGATCGTTTGCCCGACAGTCCAGAATGGCGGAACCGCCACGAATTCCGTCTGCATGCGGCGTCCGGCGGTCTCTTCTGGGTAGCCCAGGGACCGACGCAACCGAACGCGTTCGGTAAAGGGTAGCTGCGCCAGGATTTCGTCGCGGTCTTCCTGGTCGAGATCTTCAAGAATATAGACCGCGTCGTCGGAATCGAGTTCCTGCACTGCCTCCGCGATTTGCTCGTTGGGCATTGCGTCAACGATTTCGAGGCGAACGGCCTCGTCAACCTCAGTCAGCGAGGCAAAATCGAATTCGTCGCCCAGGAGTTCTACGAGTGCGGCGCGCTGGTCGGAATGCAGCGCCTCAAGAACGTGACCAAGCTCCGACTGATGCAGCTTGCCGACATGGGATCGCAGATAGAGAACATCTCGATCCGCAATGGCAGCGCCGACGCGTGCTAGATAAGATGTCCGGACGGCCCCGTCTTCACCATAGATGTCGGCATCCTGCTCGTCAGACGCGGATTCCTGTAACCTTTCTGTCTCGTCCATTCTGTCCGCACCCGCCTTCCTGACAAACCGTTACGTATTGTCAGTTAGAGCAAAGGATGACGAAATGGAACCAGCGACATCCTTTGCTTTCGTTTTTAGGCAGTTCAGGCAGCGCTGTCTTCCCAACCGCTGATGGCTTTCACTTCAAGGAAGTCCTCCAACCCCCAATGACCGCCCTCCCGGCCAATCCCAGATTGCTTGTAGCCACCAAACGGAGCATCGGCCGCATGCGACGCACCATTGATCCGGACCATGCCAGCGCGCAGCTGTTTTGACACGCGCCTGATTCGCTCGCTGTCACCGGACTGGATATAGGCTGCAAGGCCATAAGGCGTGTCATTGGCGATCTCGACAGCTTCCTCTTCCGTATCAAACGGGATCATCGCGAGGACGGGTCCAAAAATCTCTTCGCGTGCGATCGTCATGTCATTGTTGACATCTGCGAAGACCGTGGGACGGACGTAATAGCCGCGGTTGAAGCCTTCCGGGCGTCCCGCCCCGCCGGCGATCAGCCGAGCGCCTTCCTTGATGCCCTGCTCGATCAGGCCCTGCACCTTGTTGAACTGCATTTCCGAGACGAGCGGCCCCATATGATCGCCATCCTGCGATGGATCGCCCACCTTCGTGGCCTTTGCCGCCGCAGCAGCAATTTCCGTTGCCTTGTCGTATACCGAGCGTTCGACGAGCATGCGTGTCGGAGCGTTGCAGGACTGACCGGTGTTATTGAAAACATGCGAGACGCCGCGTGTGATCGCGGCCTCCAAATCAGCGTCCGCAAACACGATGTTCGGTGACTTGCCGCCAAGCTCGAGCGAAACGCGCTTGACCGTTTCAGCAGCCGCCTTGGTGACAGCAACACCGGCACGTGTCGAGCCTGTGAAAGACATCATGTCGATACCGGGGTGGCGCGACATTGCCTCGCCGACCGACGGACCATCGCCATTGACCAGATTGAAAACGCCGGCGGGCAGACCGGACGCATCGACCATTTCAGCAAAGATGACGGAAGAGATCGGCGCAATTTCTGACGGCTTTAGAATGACAGTGCAGCCCGCCGCAATCGCCGGAACGACTTTCAAAACCACCTGGTTCATCGGCCAGTTCCATGGCGTGATCAGCCCGCAGACACCGATCGGCTCATAGGCAATACGTGTCGTTTTGTTGCGCTCGTCCAGCGGGCGCTCGAACTTGAAATTCTTGAGGGTCCGAATGAATGCTTTGATATGCGCAGTCCCCGACGCCGCCTGCTCATCCAGCGCCATCTTGATTGGAGCACCCATCTCCGACGAGATTGCCGTGGCCATATCGGCGATGCGCGTTTCGTAAACGGCCAGCAGACGCTCGAGCCAGGCCAATCGCTCTTCGCGGCTCGTAATGCTCCACGAGATGAAAGCCTTGCGTGCAGCCGAAACGGCCTTGTCCACATCGGCCGCCGAACCAAGCGAGATCACGGCAAATGCCTGCTCGTCGGCTGGATTGATCACTTCGAGCTCTTTTGCCACCGCAGGAGCTATCCACTTGCCGTTGATATAGAAATCGGTTTTGCGAAGCATGGTCAGTCTCCTGCTTGTTGATTTGCGGATGTCATCTGATTTGAGCGCGGGCTGGCGCAGCACATTTTCACCAGTTGGTGTAACCGATCATGACCGGCACAACCAACAGGAATATCGAACAAAGAGGCGAAAATAGCGGCGTGGAGTGTGGCGGATTACACTTCAGCGGCTGTTGAACTGCCGGGACAGGCGAAGGAAATTCCCCAGCATCGCATGACCATACTCCGTCAGAACGGATTCCGGATGGAACTGTACGCCATAGGTTGGATGGCTCGCATGTACCAGGCCCATGACTTCACCAATTTCGGAGCGCGCGGTTATCCTCAAATCGCTGTTATCTTCGATCGATTCAACAATCAAAGAATGATATCGCCCGGCCCGAAACGGGCTCGGCAGACCTTTGAAGACCCCGCTGCCGTCGTGATCAATGGCCGATGAGCGGCCATGCATGGGCTCTTTCGCGCGAACGACTTGGCCACCGAAAACCTCGCCGATGCATTGATGGCCGAGACAGATCCCAAGCATTGGTATTTTCCCGCTCAATGACTCGATGATGTTCATGGATTGCCCCGCTTCGCGTGGTCCGCAGGGGCCGGGCGACAGCACGATTGCTTCGGCCCCCAGCCGCTCGACCTCCAGTGCTGAAATCGCATCGTTGCGTACCACTCGCGTTTCAACGCCGAGCTCCACAAAATAGCGAGCAACCGTGAAGACAAATGAATCGTAGTTGTCGATGATCACGATCATGGCGCGTCGCCCTGATCAAAGACGGTGAAGATCCGTGCTGCCTTGTCGAGTGTTTCCTGATACTCGGCTGCAGGGTCCGACAGGGCGGTGATGCCACCGCCTGCCTGGAACACGGCCTTACCCCCCTGAAACAATACCGTGCGAATGCCGATATTGCTGTCGAAATTGCCGTTGAAGCCGATGAAGCCGATGGACCCGCAATAGACTCCGCGTGCTTCGCGTTCTATTTCCGTGATGATTTCCATGGCCCGGAGCTTGGGTGCGCCGGTGATCGAACCACCGGGAAAAGCTGCCCCGATCAAATCCATCAGGGATTTGCTTGTCGCAAGCCGCCCGGTGACAACCGAGACCAGATGATGGACGCTCGCATAAGATTCGAGCCCGCACAGCACAGGTGTCAGCACGGAATGCGGCCGGCACACTCTGGAGAGGTCGTTTCGCATCAGGTCGACGATCATCAGGTTTTCGGCCCGATCCTTTTCCGATTTGAGAAGTATTTCTGCCAACTCTTTGTCTCTGTTGGGATCTGACGACCGCGGCATCGTACCCTTGATCGGTCGCGTCTCGACCTGATCGCCATTTACTGCAACAAATCGCTCCGGCGAGCTCGACGCAATTACGATATCGTCGTGATCCAGGTAGGCGGCAAAAGTCGCGGCATTACGCCGGCGCAGTGCTTTGTAGAACTGCCATTGTGCAAAGCCGTCCGGCAGATCGGCGATAAAGCGCTGCGCGATGTTGGCCTGGAAGATATCGCCATCGAGGATATATTCCACCACTCTGGCAACGGACTGCATATACGCGTCACGCTCGAAATTCGATTGCCAGGACGCACGCGCAATCCTCTGCTGCTCGACTTTCGAAGTTTCCTGTTTTGGTTCCTCTCGTAGAAGCCGCAGAAACAATTCGGAACGCTCGAGACATTTCCTTCCCCGGGCAGCCTCGTCCGCTTCCGGTAATCCAGATGACAAAAGCCAGACTTTTTCGGCCTGATGATCGAACGCCAGCACCACATCGTAGAAATACCAGGCGGCATCCGGCATCGCCCCTTGCGCCGGCGCTTCCGGCTGCGGCAACCGCTCCAGCAATCGCCCGAATTCATAGGAAAAATAGCCGATTGCGCCGCCTTGAAACGGCGGAAGACCGGGCTGATCATCGAGCCGGTATAGATCGAGATAGTGCGAGATTGCCTCGAGCGGATGCCGGTCAAGGGCAGCACCATTCCAATGCGCCGCGCCCTTTTCCACGACGAGTTTACCGAACGGATCGCCCGCCACATAGGAGTAGCGTCCAAGGGTGTCGTGACGCATGGCACTGTCGAGAAAGCTCAGTCCCCCGAGAGCCCGCAATCGCTCGGCGGCTTCGACAGGCTCCAGCCATGGAATCTCACGAATGTGCAAACCACTCCTCCTTCAACCACCCGCCGTTACTGGGGTCGGGTATATTGAGATTCGCGTCAGGGCGAGCCGAAAATGGTGATTTTCGAGAACCGGAGCGCAGTGAACATTTCGGTTCATGAGCACCGGATCGCAGAAAAGTGCCATTTGCAGGCCGTCTTGGCGTGAATATCAGGATACCCTAGCTTTTGCGCGTCGATAGGAGAATACTTGTCTCCGTCGAGGTGATTCCGTCAATATGGCGAATGTCGCGCAACGTCCGGTCGAAAGCCTCCAGGGTCTCGACTTCGATTTCGGCGACGATATCCCAGCGCCCGTTCGTCGTGTGCAGAGCCCGGACTTCCGGAAACCCTTGCAATCGGCGAACGACCTTTTCTGCTGCCTGCCCCGCCACCTCGATCATGGCAACGGCCCGGACACCATAAATACCCGCACCCGCCTTCAAGTTGACAGTGAAACTCTGGATCGTGCCGTTTGTGGTCAGCTTGTCGATACGCGTGCGCACCGTTGCGCGCGAAATACCCAGAATCGTTGCCATGGAAGAAACCGGCATGCGGCAATCATCCCGCAGCAAAGACAGCAATTTGCGGTCTACATCATCCATCTTCTTCCAATCTGGCCAAATTGATTGAGCAAAATGCGCATTAATATGCGCATTTCTATCAGGATGCTGTCTTTTTGTCACCGCGCCGAAGTGCCAATATTGCGGTCGAAACGTGATATTCTGTTTTCATATCCTGGACCATTCAAACGCGGAAAATGGCGGTTGTTGATGAACATGCAAGGCAATTTCGAAGATCTACCCAAGCAAAAGCTGACAATTATTGGTGCCCCGATCGAGGAAGGCGCCGGACGGCTCGGCGCACTGATGGGTCCCGCAGCGCTGCGTACTGCTGGCCTCATCCGGACTCTAGAAGAACTCGGCCACCCGATCGAAGATCGTGGTGATCTGTGCCTGCCAAAGGATTTGCCTGTCGTCCCTCCGGTCGCCGGTCTTGCACATCACATTGAAAAAATAGCGGCCTGGTCGCGCATGTTGAGCAACGAGACCTATGACGCGATGAAGAACGGCAGCTTTCCTGTCATCCTCGGTGGCGACCACAGCCTGTCCATGGGATCGGTCAGCGGCGTTGCGCGCTATTGCAAAGAGCATAATCGCGAATTGTTCGTCCTATGGCTGGACGCTCACTCCGATTTCAACACTCCCGCTACTTCGCCATCCGGCAACATGCATGGCATGTCGGCGGCGCTGCTGTGCGGCGAACCCGGACTTGAGGGCGTGTTTGGCGACGAGCCAAGGGGGTTCGTAAAGCCCGAAAATCTGCACCTCTTCGGCATCCGTTCGATCGACTCGACCGAGCGTGTGCTTTTGCGCGAACGCGGCATCGACGTGATCGATATGCGCAAGATCGACGAGTTCGGAATCTCCAGGCTCATGCGTGGCATCATAGACCAGGTGCAGAAGGCCAACGGTGTCCTCCACGTCAGCTTCGATGTTGATTTCATCGACCCCTCGCTCGCGCCGGGCGTTGGCACCACTGTTCCGGGCGGCGCGACCTATCGCGAAGCGCATCTCGTCATGGAGATGCTGCATGATTCCGGCGTGGTTGGTTCGCTTGATGTGGTCGAACTCAACCCATTTCTCGACGAGCGCGGCAAGAGCGCGCTTATACTCGTTGATCTTGTCGCAAGCATTTTTGGCCGGCAGATTTTCGACAAGCCGACCCAAGCAGACCAGAGCGCAGCCGCTCTGAATGTATGAAATTCGTAGGAGGATACTTTGCTGCACACTGCCGCTGACCTGATCTCAACAGAATCCCGCCTCGGGGCGCACAACTACAAGCCTCTGGATGTGGTGCTGGAGCGAGGTGAAGGCGTGCACGTCTGGGACATCGACGGCAATCGCTATCTCGATTGCCTGTCCGCCTATTCAGCCGTCAACCAGGGCCATTGCCACCCGAAAATCCTGAAGGCGATGACCGAACAGGCCAGTAAGCTGACCCTGACCTCCCGCGCCTTCCGCAATGACCAGCTGGCCCTGTTCTATGAAGAGCTAGCCGCTCTCACCGGTTCGCACAAAATCCTGCCGATGAACAGTGGTGCCGAAGCCGTCGAAACCGCTATCAAGGCCGTCCGCAAGTGGGGCTACGAGGTCAAAGGCGTACCCGCAAATGCCGCCGAAATCATCGTTTGCTCGAATAACTTCCATGGTCGCACGATGGGGATCGTCGGCTTCAGCACTGACCCTACCGCTCGCGAAAACTTCGGGCCATTTGCACCCGGCTTCAGGATTGTCCCCTTCGGCGACATTGATGCATTTGCGGCGGCCCTCACGCCCAACACGGTCGGCTTCCTGGTTGAACCGATCCAGGGCGAAGCGGGTGTGATTATCCCACCCAACGGATATTTCTCGAAGGTGCGCGAACTTTGCACGCAGAACAACGTGACCCTCATCCTCGATGAGATTCAGACCGGACTTGGCCGCACCGGTGCTCTCCTGGCCGAAGAACACGAGGGCATTGAGGCCGACGTGACGCTGATCGGCAAAGCGCTTTCTGGCGGCTTCTATCCAGTATCGGCGGTGCTTTCCAACAGCGATGTTCTCGGCGTGCTCAAGCCCGGACAGCACGGCAGCACCTTTGGTGGAAATCCGCTCGCCTGCGCCATTGCCCGGGCCGCACTTCGTGTGCTCACCGAAGAAAACATGATCGAGAATTCCCGTATCGAAGGCGAGTACTTCTTGCAGCAGCTGAAGGGTATTCGCAGCAATATTGTGCGCGAGGTACGCGGCCGCGGCTTGATGATCGCGGTCGAGCTCCACCCGGAAGCCGGCGGCGCCAACCGTTTCTGCTATGAACTCAAGGCGCGCGGCATTCTCGCCAAGGACACCCATGGCGATACGATCCGCATCGCCCCGCCACTCGTCATCAAGCGCGATCAGGTCGATTGGGCGCTGGAGCAGTTCAATACGGTGCTCACCAGCATGAATTGAGTTGGAAAGCTGGCCGGTAACCCGGCCAGTTCTACATCCTCACCCGCTCGGCCCTTGGATCGTACATCGGCCGCAGTGAGGCCTCGGCTTTCACGCGCACGCCGGCTATCTCGATCTCATAATCGGAAGCCAACACCTGTTCGGCACTTTCACCCTTGCTTGGCACATAGCCCAGCCCGATCGCGCCGCCGAGATGATGCCCGTAATTGCCGGATGTGATCGTCCCGACGATCTTGCCGTCGCGGACAATCGCCTCATTGTGAAACAGCAGCGGCTCGGGATCAGTCAGGCGGAATTGCACGAGACGGCGATCGAGCCCGGTGTCCTTCTTCCTCAGTACAGCATCGCGGCCGATGAAATCACCCTTGTCTGCCTTCACGGCAAAACCAAGCCCTGCCTCCAGCACGTGATCTTCATCGGTGATGTCATGGCCGAAATGCCTGAACGCTTTCTCGATACGGCAGGAGTCCAGCGTGTGCAGGCCGCACAGTTTCAAGCCAAGGTCCCTGCCGGCGTCTTCAATTGCCTCAAACACATGTGCCGTCTGATCCGTCGAGACATAAAGCTCCCAGCCGAGTTCGCCGACATAGGTCACGCGGTGCGCTCGCGCTAATCCCATGCCGATTTCGATCTCGCGTGCCGTGCCAAACGGATTTGCCTCGTTCGAGAAGTCATTCGGGCTGATCTTCTGGATCAGTTCGCGTGATTTCGGCCCCATCAGGCAAAGCACGGACTCCGCAGCAGTTACATCCGTAATGACCACGAACTCGTCCTTGAGGTGCTTGCGCATCCAGGCAAGGTCGCGCTGCAGCGTCGCGCCGGGCACCACAGCGAAAAACACTGTGTCCGACAGCTGCGTGATCGTCAGGTCGCTCTCGATCCCGCCCCGATTGTTGAGCATCTGCGTGTAGACAATACGGCCCGGCTCGACATCGAGTTGATTGGCACAAAGCCGCTGCAGGAAAGCCAGCGCGTCACGACCCTCAATGCGGATTTTGCCGAATGAGGTCATATCGAACAGGCCGACATTGTTGCGCACGGCAAGGTGTTCGTCGCGCTGGTTTTCGAACCAGTTCTGCCGCTTCCACGAATAACGGTATTCGCGCTCCTGACCCTCTTTGGCAAACCAGTTGGCGCGCTCCCATCCCGCGACCTCACCGAAGACAGCGCCCCGCGCCTTCAGGTGCTCGTGGATGGGCGAGCGCCGGACATTGCGCGACGTCGCCATTTGCCGGTACGGGAAATGATCGGCGTAGAGCAGCCCGAGCGTCTCCGAGACCCGCTCCTTCAGGTAGCGCCGGTTCTTCTGGAACGGTTGCGCCCGGCGAATATCCACCTCCCACAGGTCGAAAGGCGCTTCGCCATCGTTTATCCATTGCGCAAGGGCCATCCCGGCGCCGCCGGAGGAAACAATGCCGATTGAATTATACCCCGCCGCAACCCAGTAGCCGCCAAGTTCCGGCGCTTCGCCGAGGTAGTAGCGGTCGTCGGGGGTGAAGCTTTCGGGACCATTGAAGAATGTATGGATACCGGCCGTGCCGAGCATCGGCATGCGGTTGACGCCCATTTCAAGGATCGGCTCGAAATGCTCGAAGTCTTCCTGCAACTGGTCGAAACAGAAATCCTCGGAAATGCCATTCATTCCCCATGGCTTCGCCACCGGTTCGAAAGCGCCGAGCATCATCTTGCCGGCATCTTCCTTGTAGTAGGCGCATTCATCGGGAACGCGCAGCACCGGCAGACGCCCGAGCCCCTCGATAGCCTCGGTGATGAGATAGAAGTGCTCACAAGCATGCAGTGGCACGGTCACACCCGACGTTCCCGCCAGATCGCGCGCCCACATCCCGGCGCAGTTGATCACGACATCGGTCTCGATCGTGCCTCGTTCTTCACCTTGCGCCCAGGTGACTCCAGTCACATGGCCAATCTTCTTGAGAACCTCGGTGACCTTGACGTTCTCGATGATCTTCGCGCCGCGCTGGCGCGCACCCTTGGCAAGAGCCATGGCGATATTGGCCGGATCGCACTGCCCGTCTAGGGGCAGATGCACCGCACCAGCCACATCCTCGATATTAAGATGCGGATACATCTCCTTGACTTCGCGCGGAGAAATCTCGCGCACATCGACATCGAATGCTCGCGCTAACGACGCCTGACGGTAGATCTCGTGCTTGCGTTCCTCGGTCAGTGCGACGGTGATCGAGCCCACCTGACGCATGCCTGTAGCGACTTCGGTCTCGGCCTCGAGCTTGACGTAGAGGTCCGCTGAATATTTGGCGAGCCGCGTCATGTTCTGCGAGGCGCGCAACTGGCCGATCAGTCCCGCCGCATGCCATGTCGTGCCAGATGTCAGCTGTTTGCGCTCAAGCAAAACGATGTCGGTCCAGCCGAGCTTGGCAAGATGATAGGCGACGGAACAGCCGGAGATGCCGCCACCAATGATGACGGCCCGGGCCTTTGCCGGTAGGGAGCTCATGCGCGAATTCTTTCGTTCTTGGGGTCCCACAGCGGTTGGTCGGGATGAACCGTTGCCTTGAAGCGCTGGCCGAAGATTTCCACCTCGACTTCGGTGCCGGGTTCAGTGAGTTCTGTCTTCAGCATGCCGAGCGCGATGGATTTGTCGATGCGGTGGCCCCAACCGCCCGACGTCGTCTCACCGACGATATTGCCGTCGTGCCAGAGCGTCGACATGTAGGGCGCGTCGCAATCGCCCGCATCGACAGTCAGCGTCACGAAGCGTTTCTTCACGCCCTGCTGCTTTTCGCTTTCGAGCGCCGCCTTGCCAAGGAATTCCGGCTTTTCCCACTTGATGAAGCGTTCGAGCCCGCTTTGCAGCGGCGTGTAATCGGTTGATAGGTCTCCCTTCCACGCGCGGTAACCCTTTTCCAGGCGCAGCGAATCGAGAGCGAACATGCCGAAGGGCTTGATCCCGTATTTCTGCCCCGCCTCCCATACCGCTTCGAAAATCGCCGCCGTATCGGCCACCTTGGTGTGGACTTCCCAGCCGAGTTCGCCGGCAAACGATACCCGTACCAATTGGCAATAACGCCCAGCAATCTGCGTCGTCTGATGCGACAGCCAGGATTTTTCCAGATCGGCATCGCAGATATCGCGGAACAGATCGCGCGCCTTCGGCCCGGTCACGATCTGGCAGGAGAAGTCCTCCGTCACATTGCTGATCGCGATAGCACTGCCGTTCGGCAAATGGTTCAGCAGCCAGTAGCGATCATGCCATTCGGCAACACCGGCGGTGATCAGAAAGAACACGTCCTCGTCGATTGCCATAATGGACATTTCTGTGACGACGCGGCCCTTGTCATCGGAGAAGTAGCCAAGGCCGATACGTCCGGGCTTCGGCACGATGCCCGTAATCAACGTCGACAGCCATTCGCGCGCGCCCTCGCCGCTTACCTTGAAGCGTGAGAACCCGGGCAAGTCGAGAATGCCGACCGCATCGCGAACCGCATGGCATTCCTCGCGAATACGCTGCTGCCAGGGTCCGTCGCGCAGGAATGTCTGTGTGGATTCCTCGGACGTGTCATCGCCCGGTTGCGCGTACCAGTTGGCCCGCTCCCAGCCATTATAGGCGCCAAATTGCGCACCGAGCTTGGCGATGCGGTCATGAATAGGCGACAGCTTCTTGTTGCGTCCCGCCGGCCATGTGTGGCGCGGGAAATGGATGGCATATTCGTGTCCGTAGACTTCAACGCCCTTGGCGACGCAATAGTCAGGATCGGTGAAAGCGGTAAACCGGCGCGGATCGCACGACCACATATCCCACTCCGTCGCGCCCTCCGTCACCCATTCGGCGAGGACCTTGCCCGCCCCGCCGGCCTGCGCAATACCGAAGGTAAAGACACAGGCTTCGAACGCGTTTGGAACGCCCGGCATCGGGCCAATCAGCGGATTACCATCCGGTGCGTAAGGGATCGGACCGTTGATGATCTTCGACAGGCCCGCCGTGCCAAGGATCGGAACCCGTGCGATGGCATCGTTCAGATACCATTCGAGCCGCTCCAGATCGTCGGGGAAAAGCTGGAACGAGAAATCCTCAGGCATCGGATCGTCGGAAGTCGCCCAATGCGCCCGGCAATTGCGCTCATAGGGGCCGAGATTCATGCCGTTCTTTTCCTGCCGCAGATAATAGGAGGAGTCCACGTCGCGCAGCAGCGGCAGCTTCTGGCCATGCTCGCGCGACCAGGCAGCGATCTCGGGAATTTCGTCGAACAGCAGATATTGATGGCTCATCACCATCATCGGCACGTCCCGGCCGAACATCCTGCCGATTTCCTGCGCGCGATAACCTGCAGCGTTGACCACGTATTCGCAGCGAATCTCGCCTTGAGGCGTCGAGATGACCCACTCGTCATTTTCACGCCTCGCACCCGTAACAGGGCAAAAGCGCATGATCCTGGCGCCCAGATCACGTGCGCCCTTGGCCAGCGCCTGCGTCAACTGTGCCGGATCGATATCGCCATCGTTGGGATCGTAGAGCGCGCCTTCCAGCTCATGCGTCGCAATAAACGGATAGCGCCCGTTGATTTCATCGACCCCCAGCACGTCGATATCCATGCCCTGATAGCGGCCCATGCTCTTCACCCGCTGGAATTCGCGCATCCGCTCCTTGGTATGCGCCAGCCGCAGCGATCCGGTGACATGGTAGTTCATGGGATAATCGACTTCGGCGGCCAGCCCGCGATAGAGCTCTGCCGAATAGCGCTGCATGTTCATCACTGACCAAGACGCGGAAAACGTCGGCACATTGCCCGCTGCATGCCATGTGGATCCCGATGTCAGCTCGTTTTTTTCAAGCAGCACGCAATCGGTCCACCCCGCTTTGGCGAGATGATAAAGCGACGAAACGCCGACCGCCCCGCCACCGATGATGACGACGCGCGCCGACGTTGGAAAATCAGACATACAAACTCCCCTGTGGTCTCATGCTATTCGAATTACGGCCGTGCGATTTCATCAAGGTACCACTGGATGTACCGCAGTTCATTGTATTCCATCGGCGCAATCGGTCCCGGCACGAAATAGTGCGAACGAACGCCGCGCGCCGTATGCTCGATAATCGTCTTGTCTTCGGCGGTTGTGACCTTCCATAGCCAGGTGAGCTTTTCGAGGTCGTAAACCTTGCCCTGTTCGGCATCGCCGCGCACCAGCCAGATCAGTTCCATCTCGCATGTATCGACGCTCTTCGGAATGAACCGATAGATCATGCCATGGTCTGGATAGCACACGAGGAAGCTTGTGCCGCCAAGATGGATGGAAGTAACACCGCCATCGAACTCCGAGAAGCGCCCCATCAGCGGCCCGACCGGCGAACCATCTTCGCTGCCACTGGAAACGCCGTCATAGAGCGCATAGCGGAACGTATGAATTGTTTCCTGGCCGTGCGCCGAGCTCTGCCAGTGATCGCCGGTGGCGATGTCGATGCCGAGCGCACAGGTGCGCTGTTCCATGCGGGCGTTCAGCTCAACGATCTTCTCGGCAGGCTGCTCCAGTGCATGCGTCTGCGAGTACTCAGGGTGGGCCGGGCCGCAATGGTAGCATTCCACGTAGTTTTCGACTGCCAGCTTCCAGTTGGCTTCGACAGGATAGGTTTCGCGGTGCGCGACCTTGGCGTCCGCCCAGCCATACTGACCGCAAGTTGTACGCAGTGACTGCTCGATAATGGAAAAATCCAATGGTTCGTCGGCAAAGCAGATGAAGATAAGGCGCTCGGCCACCCTTACATGCAGCTTCTTCAAGCCATGGGCGCTGCGGTCGAAGTCCTTCGGCATCAGCCGCGCCGCACGCAAACTACCATCATTGCTGTATGTCCAGGCATGATAGGGACAGACGAAGAAACGCGCATTTCCCTTCTGCTTGGTGCAGACCTCGGCACCGCGATGGCGGCAGACATTCAAAAAGGCATGGATCGACCCGTCTTCGGTGCGTGAAACGATCACTGTTTCTGTGTCGATCTTGAAAAGCTCGAAATCTCCGGCATTGGGGATGATGCTGGCGTGACCAATGCAGTGCCAATGGCGCCGGAACACTCGCTCCATGTCACGCGCATAGACGTCTGGATCCATGTAGAACGCTCGAACAAGGCCGTGGCCGGGGCGATGCTCGGCAATCATGCGATCGATCTTGTCCAGGGACGGTGCAATTTCCGCCAATGCCTGCTCTGCACCCATGTCATTCTCCAAAAAAACCGTGGTTCCCGGACGCTTGTTATTTTTGACCGCGTCGCAGATTAGAATGATTCCGCATTGCGCAGCATTCAAGCGACCGTTACTCATAAAGACATGAATTATTCTCAAGCATCCAATTGCAGGGTTTCCAGGCCATGATGTCGAAGCCTCGCATTCCGCCGCTCGGTTCGCTGCGGGCCTTCGAAGCATCCGCCCGATTGTTGAGTTTCCGGCTTGCTGGAGAGGAACTTGGCGTTACGCAATCCGCCATCAGCCACCGCATTGCCGAGCTTGAAGCCATCCTCGGCGTCAAGCTGTTCGAACGCCTGCCGCGCGGCGTGTCGCTGACTGATGCAGGAACGCTTTACTATCCCTATATGCGCGACGCCTTTGAAAAGATCGCTCGTGGCACCGCACTGATCAATCGGATCGGCACGACCGACGACCTTGCACTCGAAACCTATGCCACCTTCGCCATCCGCTGGCTGATCCCGCGCCTGACGGATTTTCGCAAGGTCAATCCCAACCTTGCCATCCGCATCGGCACCAGCCAGCTCGATTGGGAGCTCAACATTGATAGTTCGGATATCGGCATCATCCATACCACGCGGCCGGAGCGGATGAACCTGCACTATCGTCTCCTGGTCAAGGCGGAAATGCGCCCGGTCTGCAGTCCGGAAGTGGCTGCGCGGATCGAAGGCGACGCGGGCGCCCAAGCTCTGGGCAAGGTGCCGCGCCTCGCGCTTTATACTTCCCCCGAGGATTGGGGCACGTGGCTGGAGGCGGCAGGCATCGCCGATACCGCGCAGGCCGTGACACTGAAGTTCGACACTTATCTCGCCGCCCTTCAATCAGCTCTGGATGGTCAGGGCCTCGCCGTCGCACCGGACTTTCTGGTGGCTGACGACATCAAGGCTGGGCGGCTTGTCGCCCCGTTCCCGCTGAAAGTACCGCAGCCCGGCGCCTGGTATATGATTTGCCGCAAGGAGCGCGTCGGCGAAACCCGCATCCGCCAATTCGAGCGCTGGCTGGTCGAACAGTTTGGCGGAACTACTTCCGCTTGATCCCGATCGAGCGGCCAACACGTGCAGGCAGTGGCAGCTTGGAATGGGCGTTCTTGTAGAATTCGAGCGTCGGCAAGATATCATCGGGAAACGGCACGACCTTTGGGCCGTTCATATCCACATGCAGCGACATTACCTCTGCGGTCGCCGCCACCCAGCCATCCTGGTGCACGATCTCATTATAAGTGTGCAGACGTTTTGCATCGAAATCGATCAACTGGCTGGTAACCGTCACGATATGGTCGAGATGAATTTCCTGCACGTAGCAGATATGCACTTCGGCGGTGTAAATCGTCAGCTTGCGTTCGGCGGCATATTTTGGTCCGAAGCCCAATTCGGCAAGGAACTCATCGCCGCCCCGGTCGAAAACCACGTTGTAATACGCCATGTTCAGGTGGCCGTTATAGTCAATCCACTCCTTCTCCATGGCAATCGGCGCGGACCGGTACAGTTGACCTTGCAAATTTTCGGTTGACATTCTGGGCTCCTGACTGGATGGCGCAACTATTCGATCGTGGGTTGAAACATGAAGTCCATACGGCTGCTTTGTCAAAAGCGACGCTCAATGAACAGACCGGAAAGCACTTGGCGGCTTGCCTTCGAAATTACGGAAGGTTCTGGTGAATGCCGATGCCGATGAAAAACCCGTGCGCGCGGCGATATCCGCCAGCGGCGATTTCGTATCGGTAATCAACCGCCGCGCAACTTTCAGCCGTAGCCGAAGGTAGTACCGGCCCGGCCCCTCGCCGACAGCTTTGGCAAAGATCTTCTCAAGACTTCGGGCGCTCAGGCCAGTGCGCTTGGCAATGGCGCCGATGGTCAACGGCTGTTCGATATGGCGTTCCATCAGGCGAATGGCGCCCGCAAGCTTCGGATGCACATCGTCGAGCCGTCCCAACGAAACCAGCGGCTGCGCGTCGTTCGAGGCATGTGCCCCATCATAGATGAACACGCTCGCGACATCGAGTGCGACAGACATGCCGTAGCGCGAGCGGATCAGATGCAGCATGAGATCGAAGGTTGGCGAGGCGCCACCGCTCGTGAAAACCGGCCCATCGATGACGTAGCGGTCTGGCTGAATATCCGCATCGGGAAACTCGGCTGTAAACTCCTCCATATCCTCCCAATGTGTTGTCGCCTTGCGTCCTGAAAGCAAGCCTGCCCGACCGAGCAGCCAGGAACCGGCCTCGATGCCGCCAATCATCTGGTAGTTGTGCACAGCGCGTCGCAGATTGGCCGTGAAGGTGGTGCGCGCAATGTCGGATGTACCAAAACCACCAACAACCAATAAAATATCGCCTTTTTCTAACGTATCAAATGAACCGGATACAGCAATCGGCAGACCACACGTAGTCATTGTCGGTTCGCCATCCAGTGATACGATGCGCCAGTTGAACAGATTTGCACCTGACACCCGATTCGCAGCACGCATCGGGTCGATTGTTGAAGCCACGCACATGAGCGAGGCGCCGCTGAAAACCAGAACGGTCACATGCAGCGGTTTGGAACTTGGCAAAAAGAGTGGCGATGTTTCGCTATTCATCAATTCCTATTCGTATATTGCAAAGCATCGCTTGGCAATCGGGGCATGATCATCGCAACAAAAATATGGGAGCACAGCTATGGGACTCACCCCCAATCGCGAAGTATTCATCACCTGCGCCGTAACCGGTGCCGGCGATACCACAGGTCGTTCCGACAAAGTTCCGGTCACCCCGCGCCAGATCGCCGATGAATGCATTGCTGCGGCCAATGCTGGCGCAGCGATCGCGCATATTCACGTGCGTGACCCCAAGACCGGCAAGGGTTCGCGCGATGTCGCGCTCTATGCGGAGGTCGTCGAGCACATCAAGGCGTCAGGCGTCGACATGGTCCTGAACCTCACTGCAGGCATGGGCGGCGACCTTACGCTCGGCAGCGTCGAGCAGCCAATGCCACCCTCGCCAAATGGCACCGATATGGCCGGCGCCACGGAACGCCTTGAACATGTGGCAAAGCTGCGCCCGGAAATCTGCACGCTCGATTGCGGCACGATGAATTTCGGCGAAGGCGACTACGTCATGACCAATACGCCGGCCATGCTCAAAGCCATGGCGGCGCAAATCAAGGCGCTTGGCGTTCGGCCGGAAGTTGAAATCTTCGACACGGGTCACCTGCTTCTGGCCAAGTGGCTCTACGACCAGAAATTGCTCGAAGATCCGGTAATGGTGCAGCTTTGCATGGGTATTCCGTGGGGTGCACCGGATGACATCAACACGCTGCTGGCGTTGACGAATAATCTCCCGTCGAACTGGACCTTCTCGGCCTTCTCCATCGGCCGCAACCAGATGCCCTATGCGGCGATGGCGATGCTGGCTGGCGGCAATATCCGCGTTGGCCTTGAAGACACTATCTGGCTCGACAAGGGCGTTCTTGCCACCAATGGCCCCTTGGTCGAACGCGCCGTAAAGGTTGCGGAAGGCATGGGCGCTCGCATTCTCGGACCGAACGAAGTCCGCGAGCGCATGAAGTTGACAAAGGGCTGGTAAGAATTATGGCAGGTATTCGCAAGGCCGCGGCAATCGGCGGCGGTGTTATCGGTGCGGGCTGGGTAGCCCGCCTCCTTCTCAATGGCATTGACGTGTCGATCTTCGATCCGGATCCGGAGGCCGAGCGCAAGGTCAGCGAGGTGATGAAGAATTCACGCCGCGCCTATAAGACCATGGTGCCGGGTGGCTTGCCGAAGGAAGGCAAGCTGACATTCGCCAAGACCATTGAAGCCGCCGTTGCCGGTGCCGACCTCATTCAGGAAAGCGTGCCGGAACGGATCGACCTGAAGCACAAGGTGCTGGCTGAAATCGACAAACATGCGGCGGTCGATGCGATCGTCGGTTCTTCGACTTCGGGCATTCTTCCCTCGGAAATGCAGACTGCGATGAAGCATCCGGAAAGGCTGGTGGTCGGCCATCCTTATAATCCTGTCTATCTGCTCCCGCTGGTTGAGATCGTCGGCGGCAAGCAGACTTCGCCTGAAGCCGTCGAGAAAGCCCGAGAACTCTATACCTCGATCGGCATGAAGCCGGTGGTCATCCGCAAGGAAATCGAAGCATTCGTCGGCGACCGCCTGCTTGAAGCCGTCTGGCGCGAATCCCTGTGGCTGATCAAGGACGACATCACGACGGTCGAAGAGCTCGACGACATCATCCGCTATTCGTTCGGCATTCGCTGGGCGCAGATGGGGATGTTCCAGGTCTACCGCGTTGCTGGTGGTGAAGCCGGAATGCGCCACTTCATCGCGCAGTTCGGTCCCTGCCTGTCATGGCCGTGGACCAAACTGATGGACGTGCCGGAACTTGATGAGGAGCTGGTCGACAAGATTGCCAACCAGTCCGACGAACAGGCGCATGGCCTGTCGATCCGCGAGCTTGAGCGCATCCGCGACGATAATCTCGTCGCAATCATGGAAGCCCTCTCCAAGCAGAACAAGGGCAAGGGCTGGGGTGCAGGCGCACTTCACAACGACTACACCAAGCGGCTGTCAAAGTTGGCGCATAAGCCCGCCACCTCCAAAGCGGCTGAAAAGGCAAAAGCCGGCAAGCCCAAGAAAAAGAAGGGCTAAAGAGCCTTTACCGGCCATATTGACCTATTCTGACGGAGGCATGTTGTGACAAGATCAAGCAAAGACACGAAGACCCGCACTCTGCGTGCGGGCGAGAGGCTTGGCGCCGATATTGGCGCAACAGGCCCCGTCCCTTCGGGTTTCCGGCTGTCGGCCAACCACTTTGTCAGGCGGCTTCGGCCGATGAACCACATCGACCTCGCCACCTTCCGCGTGGATTGTCTCGTCAGCCGAGAAATAGAATACGGCCAATATGGCCGGGAAAGGCTCTAACCATGGATTTCGGTCTTTCGGAGGAGCAAAGGCTGATCGTCGATACGACGCGCGCCTTTGTCGAAAACGAACTCTATCCACACGAGGCGGAGGTCGAGCGCACCGGCGTCCTGCGCAAGGAGCTTGCTGACGAGCTGAAGCAAAAGGCGATCGAGGCCGGGCTCTATGCCGCCAACATGCCGGAGGAGGTCGGTGGTGCCGGTCTCGATACCGTGACGTGGCTGCTCTACGAAAAGGAACTCGGCCGCGCCAATTATGCGCTGCACTGGACCTGCGTCGGACGTCCTTCCAACATTCTGCTCGCCGGCACCGACGCGCAGAAGGAAAAGTACCTGTTCCCCTGTATTCGCGGCGAAAAGTCGGATTGCCTCGCCATGACAGAGCCGGGAGCCGGTTCCGACCTGCGCGGCATGAAGGCGACCGCCGTCGAGAAAGGCGGCGACTGGGTCGTCAACGGCACCAAGCACTTCATCAGCCACGCCGTCGAAGCGGATTTCGTCATTCTGTTCGTTGCCTCTGGTGAAGAAGAAACGCCACGCGGCAACAAAAAGAAAATCACAGCGTTTTTCGTCGACAAGGGTCATCCCGGCATGACCATCCGTGAAGGTTATCGCAACGTTTCGCATCGCGGCTACACCAATGCAATCATCGAATTCGACGATTGCCGCCTACCGCAGGAACAGATCCTCGGCGACGTTCACAAGGGCTTCGAGGTCGCCAATACCTGGCTCGGCGCGACCCGCCTTCAGGTCGCAGCGACGTGTCTCGGCCGCGCCGAACGGGCCCTTGGCCACGCCATTGAATACGCAGCACAGCGCCAGCAATTCGGCCAGCAGATCGGCAAGTTCCAGGGCGTTTCCTTCAAACTCGCCGATATGGCGACGGAGCTGAAAGCCGCTGACCTGCTCACCTTCGAAGCTGGCTGGAAGTTCGATCAGGGCACAGTCACGGATCAGGACATGGCGATGGCCAAGCTCAAGGCAACCGAAATGCTGGCCTTTGTCGCCGACGAGGCAATCCAGATTCATGGCGGCATGGGTCTGATGGACGACCTGCCGCTCGAGCGCATCTGGCGCGACGCACGTGTCGAGCGCATCTGGGAAGGCACATCTGAAATCCAACGGCACATCATTTCGCGTGCCCTGCTCCGCCCGCATGGCGCGTAACGGAGCATTCGATGGCATCGCATAAGCTCGATCGTCTGCTCAGGCCGAAAACCATTGCTGTCTTCGGCGGTCTGCAAGCCGCCGAAGTCATCAAACAATCACAGAAAATGGGCTTTTCCGGCGAGATCTGGCCGGTCCATCCCAAACATGATGAAATATGCGGTCTCAAGGTCTACCGGTCCGTCGCCGATCTGCCCGGAAGCCCCGACGCTGCCTTTGTCGGCGTGAATCGCTTTCTCACCCTCGATATCGTGCGCGACCTGCGTGAAGCCGGCGCGGGCGTTGCCGTTTGCTATGCCTCGGGCTTTCTCGAAGCCGGCGCCGACGATGCGGATGGCGCAAGGTTGCAGGAAGAGCTTGTCGAAGCGGCTGGCGATATGCCGATCATCGGGCCCAACTGCTACGGGCTGATCAACTACTGCGATGGCGCGCTGCTCTGGCCCGACCAGCATGGCGGGCGGCGGCTTGGCGCTGACGAACGCGGCGTCGCCATCATCACCCAATCGTCCAACATCGCCATCAACATGACGATGCAGACGCGCGGGCTGCCCATCGCCCACGTCATGACGGCGGGCAACCAGGCGCAGACCGGTCTTCCGGACATGGCGATTGCACTTCTCGAAGATGAACGCGTTACAGCGCTTGGCCTCCATATCGAGGCGTTCCAATCGGCACCAAAATTCGAGCTTCTGGCCAAACGTGCCCGGGAACTCGGCAAGCCGATCGTCGCCATGAAGGTTGGGCGTTCGGCGCAGGCACGGGCGGCGACGGTCTCGCACACGGCCTCACTGGCGGGATCCGATGCGGCCTCCGATGCCTTCCTCAAGCGGCTAGGCATCGCGCGCGTCAACTCGATCGCGTCCTTCCTTGAAACATTGAAGCTTCTGCATGTGCACGGCCCGCTCGACGGTAACACGCTCTGCTCCATGAGCTGTTCCGGCGGTGAGGCTTCGGTCATGGCCGATAGCGCCGAAGGGCGAGCGGTCAAATTTCCGGAACTGACGTCCGAGCATCGCGCGCGGGTCAAATCCACTCTCGGAGCATTCGTCGCCGTCGCCAACCCGCTCGATTATCACACCTTCATCTGGAACAATGAGCCGGCGCTTACGGAGACCTTCACCGCCATGGTATCCGGCGGTTTTTCTCTGAGCTGCCTCGTTCTCGATTTTCCGCGCAAGGATCGCTGTTCGGACGTGGATTGGTGGTCGACCGTTCGAGGCTTTGAAAACGCGCTGCGAACCAACACGGCCAAGGGCGCCATCGTCGCTTCGCTGTCAGAGAACATTCCGGAGGAATACATGTCCGGCCTGATGGCGACAGGCATCGCACCGCTCTGCGGTATCACCGAAGCCTTCGATGCCGCCGAAGCCGCAGCCTTCATAGGCAAGGCGTGGAAGATGCCACTTGCCGCTCCCGTGGCGGTTCCCGAGGACCAAGCTGAAGGCCGCACACGCACCCCGGACGAAGCCGAAGCCAAGGCCGTTCTCAAGAGTGCCGGGCTTCCCGTGCCGGACGGACAGCGCTGCACCACGACTATGGAGGCCGTCGCCATTGCCGACGTACTCGGCTATCCGGTCGCGCTCAAGGCGCTTGGCATCGCCCACAAATCCGAACAGAACGCCGTTCGGCTCAATCTGAAGGATGCCGATGCGGTCAGATCCGCCTCCGATGATCTCGCTGGTCTTGGCTCCGGCTTGTATGTCGAGGGGATGGTGACCGGGGCGGTTGCCGAGCTTATCGTCGGTATCATCGACGACCCGCAATTCGGTCCGGTCATGACCCTCGGTACGGGTGGGGTTTTGGTGGAATTGCTGCAGGATACGGCAACTCTGCTGCTACCTTCCAGCCGCGAGGATATCGACACGGCACTGCGCTCGCTGCGCATGTTCCCGTTGCTCGATGGTTACCGCGGCAAGCCCAAGGCTGATCTTGACGCTGCTGTTGAAGCAATCATGGGCATTGCGGCATTCGCCGTGAACAATTCTGGCCGAATTGTCGAACTTGATATCAATCCGCTGCTGGTCTGCGGCAAGGGACAAGGCGCGTGGATCGCCGATGCGCTGCTGGTGACAAAGGGAGAGCTGAAATGAGCGATGTAATCAGGACGCGCCGCGAAGGTGGCATTCTCGAAGTCACGTTGGACCGGCCAAAAGCCAATGCCATCGACCTGACGACGAGCCGCCTGATGGGCGAAACATTCAAGAAGTTCCGTGACGATACCGAACTGCGTGTCGCCATCGTGCAAACCGAAGGCGACAAGTTTTTCTGCGCCGGTTGGGACTTGAAGGCCGCAGCCGGCGGCGATGCGGTCGATGGTGATTATGGCGTCGGCGGCTTCGGCGGTCTGCAAGAACTGATCGACCTCAACAAGCCTGTCATCGCGGCTGTCAATGGCATGGCGGTGGGTGGCGGTTTTGAACTCGCCCTCTCCTGCGATCTGATTTATGCCTCCGACCATTCCAGCTTTGCCTTGCCGGAAATCCGCGCAGGCACCCTCGCCGATGCCGCAACGGTCAAGCTGCCGAAGCGCATCCCCTATCATGTCGCCATGGATCTGCTGCTAACAGGTCGCTGGATGGACGTTACCGAGGCGCACCGCTGGGGGCTGGTCAATGAAGTTCTGCCGAAAGACAAACTAATGGAGCGCGTCTGGGAGATTGCGCGTATGCTCGAAAGCGGGCCACCGCTGGTATTCGCCGCCATTAAGGAAGTGGCGCGCGAAGCCGAGAGCATGGGTTTCCAGGAAGCCATGAACTGGATTACCAAGCGCAAATTCCGTACAGTCGACACGCTCTACGCATCCGAAGATGGCCAGGAAGGCTTCAAGGCCTTCGCCGAAAAGCGCGAGCCCGTCTGGAAGGGGAAATGACCACCGACTATTCCATATTGATCGACGAGGAAACCTGGGCGTTCATAGAACGCACCGACAGGTTCTACCCACCCGATGCCATCGACCTTTCGATTGCCCAGCAGCGGGAGGTTTACGACACCATGTGCCGCGGGTTCTTTGCCGGCTATCCTGAGGTGGTATCGTCGACTGATCACTTCATCGATGCTCGCGATCGCAAAATCCCCATCCGCATCTACAACAAACGTGATGTCGAACCGGAAGCCATCTGCCTCTATTTTCATGGCGGCGGCTTCGTCGTTGGCGGACTTGAGAGTCACGACGATGTCTGCGCCGAATTGTGCGATGGCACAGGCTTCCGCGTGATCTCGGTCGACTACCGGCTTGCACCCGAACACCTGCATCCATCCGCGTTCAGGGATTGCCTTGCCGCCTTCGAGCACGTCGCTTCTACTTCAGATTTGCCGATAGTCCTGTGCGGCGACAGTGCCGGCGGCAATCTGGCGGCAGCGGTTTCGCATCATGTGCGCCGCCATGAACGCGCGCCGATTGGCCAGGTTCTCATCTATCCCGGGCTCGGCGGGGCGACCGATCAAGGCTCTTACCTGACCCACGCCGAAGCGCCCATGCTGACAACGCGGGACACGCTTTACTATTTCAAAGTCCGCGGCGGCGGCTTCAACTGGTCGACCGACCCGCGTTTTGCACCATTGAACGACACGGATTTCGCCGATCTGCCGGCCACTGTCGTCGTTTCAGCCGAATGCGATCCGCTGTCGGACGATGGCCGCCACTACCGCGACAAGATCCTGGCGGCTGGCGGCAAGGCAATCTGGAACAACGAGCCCGGTCTGGTGCACGCCTATCTGCGTGCGCGCCACAGCGTCGAGCGGGCCCGCTCCAGTTTCCGGCGCATTGTGACGGTGGTACATCTGCTTGGCCAGGGCCGCTGGCCCGGCCAGCTCTAGTTCCCGGCGCTCGCCATACGGCGGTGCTTCATCGCGTGCTCAAGCCAGCCAAGCTCCATCTCTGGAACTGACGACAACAACAGATCGGTATAATCGTCGAATGGAGGTGCCAGGACTTCCGACTTCGGCCCGTAGCGAACCACCTCGCCCCGATACATCACGGCGATGGAATCGGCGATCGATTTCACCGTTGCGAGATCGTGCGTGATGAAGAGATACGCAACATTCTCATCCTTCTGCAAATCGAGCAAAAGCTTCAATATTCCATCCGCAACCAGCGGGTCGAGAGCGCTCGTGACCTCGTCGCAGATGATGAGCTTCGGTTTTGCGGCGAGAGCGCGCGCAATACAGACACGCTGCTTCTGACCGCCGGAGAGCTCGGCCGGATACCGGTCTGCAAAGCCCTTACCCATTTCGATCTTTTCGAGGAGTTCGGTGACATGCCTGTCGCGCTCCTTTCCCCTCATCTTGAAATAGAACTCGAGCGGCCGGCCGATGATCGTACCGATGGTCTGGCGCGGATTCATCGCCGTGTCCGCCATCTGGTAGATCATCTGCAACTCGCGCAGATCATTGCGGGTACGGTTGGCAAGGCGCGGTGACAGGGTCCGTCCACTGAAGGTGATACTGCCCTCCATCGGCGGCAACAGCCCGGTGATCGCGCGGGCCAGCGTGGATTTACCCGAACCGGATTCGCCAACGACGGCCAGTGTCTGGCCAAGATGGATGTCCACCGAGACGTTCTTCAGGACCTTCACCAGTCCGCCGCCATAGGCCGCCGTGACATTGTTGACGACCAGGATCGGCGCGTCGGTCGGGTTGTTTTGCTCGTGCGGGATATGGTGCACCGAGACCAGCTGGTTGGTGTATTGCTGGCGCGGTTCCTTGATGATCTGATGCGTATCGCCGTATTCGACTTTCTTGCCGTGCCGCAAGACGATGATGTCATCCGCCACCTGCGCCACGACGGCGAGATCATGGGTGATGTAAAGGGCCGCAACATTCGTGTCGCGGATCGCATCCTTGATCGAAGCCAGCACATCGATCTGCGTGGTCACGTCGAGCGCCGTCGTCGGCTCGTCAAACACGATCAGATCCGGCTCCGAGCACAGCGCCATCGCGGTCATGGCCCGCTGTAATTGTCCGCCTGACACCTGATGCGGAAAGCGCTGACCAAAGGTTTCCGGATTGGGCAGGCCAAGCTTCTTGAACAGCCCAATCGCACGTTTCTCGGCTACGGCCTTCGAGCATATGCCGTGCAAGAGCGCCGCCTCGACCACCTGATCCATCAGCTTGCGCGCGGGATTGAAGGCTGCGGCAGCAGATTGCGCAACGTAGCAGACTTCACGGCCGCGCACCTGCCGCAACAGTCTTGGCCCGCCTTTCAATATGTCGCGGCCATTGAGCAGGACTTCGCCGCCGGTAATCCGCACGCCGCCGCGCCCATAGCACATGCTGGAAAGGCCGATAGTCGACTTGCCTGCACCGGACTCGCCAATGAGCCCCAGCACCTTGCCGCGCTCGACCTTTACGGAAACACCGTCGACAATGACGACATTGCGCGGCGGTTCTCCGGGAGGGTAGCTCGTCGCCTCGATACGCAGATTGCGGATATCGAGCAGGGTTCCACTTCTGTCTACGGGACGTTTGGCCATTAGCCGCGCCCTCCCTTCAAGCTGGTGGTACGATTGAGTATCCAGTCAGCAACCAGATTAACTGAAATGGCAAGGACGGCAATTGCCGCAGCCGGGATGAGCGCCGCCGGAATGCCAAAGACGATGCCTTCCTTGTTTTCCTTGACCATGCCGCCCCAATCCGCGTCCGGCGGTTGCACGCCTAGCCCAAGGAAGGACAGCGCTGAAAGAAACAGCACCGCGAAGATAAACCGCAACCCGAGCTCGGCGATCAGCGGCGTCAGTGCATTCGGCAGGATTTCCCGGAAGATGACCCACATGCGTCCCTCGCCGCGCAATTTTGCCGCCTCGACGAAATCCATCACATTGATATCGACCGCGACGGCGCGCGCCAGCCGGTACACCCGCGTGGCATCGAGCAGGCCCATCACCAGGATAAGCGTTACGACGTTGGCAGGCAGCACCGAAAGCACCACCAGTGCGAAGATCAACGTCGGAATTGCCATGATCAGATCGACGAAGCGCGACATGAGCTGGTCGAACCAGCCGCCTATCACCGCTGCCGCAAAACCGAGCACAGAACCCAGGATAAACGACAATGCCGTCGCCATAGCGGCGATGAAAATGGTGATACGCGCGCCATAGATCATGCGCGACAGCAGATCACGCCCTAGATTATCGGTGCCGAGCCAGTACTTTGCTGAACTGGGCTCCCACACGTCACCCACTGTTTCGCCAACTGAATATGGCGCAACCCAGGGGGCGAAGATCGCCGCAAAGAGAAACAGCGCTGTGATGATGAGGCCGATCCATGCGCTGATCGGTATGGTCTTTATATTCAGCATCTGCACGGCCTCACTTGGGATGTCTGAGGCGGGGATTGGAAACAATCGCCACGATATCAGCAACAATATTGAGGCTGATATAGACAGCCGCGAAAACCAGCCCGCATGCCTGAACGACCGGAACGTCGCGTTTGGCAACGTGATCGACCAGATATTGTCCCATGCCGGGATAGACAAAAATAACCTCGACGACGACCACGCCGACAATCAGAAATGCGAGATTGAGCATGACGACGTTGACGATCGGCGCGATCGCATTAGGAAAAGCGTGACGGGTAATGATCTGGAATGGCGTCAGCCCCTTGAGCTCAGCCGTCTCGATATAGGCAGATTGCATCACATTGAGGATTGCCGCTCGGGTCATGCGCATCATGTGTGCGAGAACAACAAGCGTCAGCACCGTAACCGGCAGGGCAATGGCGCTCAGGCGTTCACCAAATGGCATCCCCTCGTAAACTGTCGAGACGCTCGGAAACCACTGCAACTGCACGGCAACGAAGTAGATCAGCAGATAACCGGTGAAGAATTCCGGCAATGATGTCGAGGCGAGACCAAGCCCGGATATGATCTTGTCTACGGGGCCGTTTCGGTAGCGCACTGCGAGCAGCCCGAGGCCGATTGCCAGCGGAACCGAAACCACCGCCGCCGCCGAGGCGAGGAACAGCGTGTTCCACAGCCGGTCCTTCAGCGACGTGGCGATGTCCTGCCCGCTGGAGAGAGCTGTGCCGAGATTGCCAGTCAGGACACCGCCAAGCCAACGGAAGTAGCGGATATAGGCTGGATCATTGAGGCCCATGTCACGCCGCAGGTTTTCAAGTGCTTGCGGCGTGGCGGATTGTCCGAGAATGGACTGCGCCACGTCTCCAGGCAGGATCTGCGTGCCGATAAATATCAGCACGGAGACGGCAAGGAGAAGGAGTACGCCCATCGCAATGCGCTGGGCGACCAGTTTAAGGACAGGCGTACTCATCCGCCAACCTCTACGCGATCAGCCAGCAGCGCGACAATGCGTAACCGCCGCTCATCTCCTGATTGCCGTCCGGCACCCAACCGCCGACCTTGGCGCTGGTTGCGTCGATGAAATCGTTGAACATGGGTACGATCACGCCGCCCTCATCGCGAACGATAACGGCCATATCGCGATACATCTGCTTGCGCTTGCCCTCGTCCAGTTCGCCACGTGCCGTGATCAGCAGTTGGTCGAATTTGTCGTTGAAGAAGCGTGTGTCGTTCCAGTCGGCCTTGGAATAATAGGCCGTCGAATACATCTGGTCCTGGGTGGGTCGTCCTCCCCAGTAGGATGTGGAGAATGGCTGCTTGTTCCATACCTGCGAGAAATAACCATCGCCCGGCTCGCGCTTGACTTCGATGGTGATGCCAGCCTTGGCAGCGCTCTGCTGATAAAGCTGCGCCGCATCGATTGCGCCGGGAAATGCAACATCGGAAGTACGAAGAAGCACCGCACCATCGTGACCGGACTTCTTGTAGTGAAATGCTGCCTTGTCGGGATCATATTTGCGCTGTTCGAGATCATCCGAGAATAGCGGGTACGCCTTGTTGATCGGCGTATCGTTACCCACGGAACCATAGCCGCGCAGAATGGTCTTCACCATCTCTTCGCGGTTCATCGCATATTTCAGTGCCAACCGCAGATCCATGTTGTCGAACGGCGCGGTGTTGCAGTGAGCGATGAAAACGTAGTGCCCCTTGCCCGCAACATTCTGGATTGTGACGCCCGGGACGCGCTTGACCAGATCGACGATCTTCGGCTCAACGCGATTGATCATGTGCACCTGACCGGACTGCAGCGCAGCGGTACGGGCGGTGGCGTCGTTGATGACGATGATTTCGATCTGGTCAGCATGGCCGCGCTTGTCGCCATTCCAGTAATTGGCGAACTTTTCACCTATATGGCGTACGCCCGGCTGTTCCGTCACAACCTTGTACGGGCCCGTACCGATGCCGGCCGCCGGTTTGTCCTTCCCGCCATTCGGCTGAATCATCAGATGGTAGTCGTCCATCAGGAACGGCAGATCGGCATTGGCTTCTTTCAGTGTGAAAACAACGGTATCGCCGTCTTTCTTCACGTTTTCGATGCCGCCCATGATGCCGAGCGCACCGGATTTCGAGTTGGCGTCGGAATGGCGTTCCATCGTGGCGACGACGTCGTCCGGGGTCATCTCCTTGCCATCATGGAATTGAACACCCTTACGGATCTTGAATGTCCAAACTTTGGCATCGTCCGATGACCCCCACTCTTCGGCGAGTTTCGGTTCGAGTTTGCCATCCGGCTGAATTTCGACGAGTTGTTCACCCCATTGGCGGCCAAATTTGTAAGGGACCTGACTTTGCCAGCTGGCCGGATCGAGGCTATCTGTGGAAGCGCCACCTGTCATACCGGCCTTCAGGGTGCCGCCCTTGACCGGACCTTCCGCGAGCGCCGCGCTCGACAGCAGGGAATTGGCGAAGACCGTGGTGACGCCTAGAGCAGCGGCGCGGCCAAGGAAGTCACGGCGGGACAGATGTCCGCGAGCAACCTTGCGGCTAAGATAATCGAGTTCGTTTGACATACCATTCCCCTTTTTGATCCTTGGAACGCCTCGCGTCCAAATCTGGTTTTTGTGATAATGCGACTTGATACCCGTGAATTTCAACCCATTGATTTAGTAAATTGTTCCTCCGGCCATTGCCGCTGAATCATATGCATTGGCGCGCGATGGTTTCGGCAAAATCCCGATCGAACACCAAGTTATCGTTTTCGTAGGCCTCGATACGGCCGGTGAGATAGAAATTGTCCTTGTCAGACCGCATCGTCGTGAATGTCTCCGTCCGGATCCGCCAGCTGTCACGACCGGACACCTCAGTCCAATGAGTCTCGCCATGGGCGGAAAGAGGATCGTCGGGATGGATTTCCCAGCGCTCTCGGGCGATGCCACCATGGATGAGGCCGTGATCCTTGTCACGTGCCTCGCCGAAGTCGTCTTCGATGAGCAAGGCGATCTTGCCGCTGACCTGATCGTGCTCCACCGACCGTTTGTTGCCCCCGGCACGCAACGTATCAATCTGCCACGGTGATGCTGCTTCCGGTTCCGGGAAGGTCCACTCGTCGCCAGTCGCGGTTTCACGCACAGGAACGCTGATTTGGCCTGACCGGATGGTCAGGCTGACGTGTTCCGGTGACGGCCAGACCATGGGCCAATAGGAAGATGAAACGGCTACGCGCAATGTGTGCCCGGCCGGTACGCGATAGGCGATATCGTCAAGCTTGACGCTGATATCGATGGGTTCTCCGGGCACAAGCGGCTCCGGCCTGTCGTGCCCGTTGCGATGGCAAAGATTGAACACGCCATAGGTGATGCGCGTCGATGCGCCATCCGGATGCACATCGCAAAGCCGCACCGCGACCATGGCAACCGGCTTGTCGCTCAATAGTTTCAAGGCGATTTCGGGTGCACCGACGATATCGATCGGCTTGTGCAGAACCGTGTCGTAGCAAACCGAAAGCGCATCGTCGCGGCGCTGGTCCCCAGGCATCTCCGGTCCGAGCCATATCGCGCAATATTCTCCGCCCATCATGCCGCAATCCTGCGGCGACAAGATCAGGTGGGAAAACCCGCCCGATGCTTCGGATGCGAGCGAATGTGTAGCCTGCAGGTGCAGCACTTTGTTGGCAATATTCGTCGACGGCCACTGGTCTTCTGCAATCCAGTATCCTGGCCGTTCCGTGTACCAGCTCTTCGGTCGGACAGAGTCCATCAGGTAGGCGCGATAGGCGGGATCCCGCTCGACGCCTGTGTCGATGTCCTTAAGCCAGCGATCCCACCAGCGCAGCGCTTCCTGCAGAAAGCCGATACGCGGTTCCGGCACTGCAAAATGCGGATATTTGTGCACCCACGGACCGGTTATGCCCTTGACGGGCGCGGAGATGCCCTGGATCAGGCGCGGCACAGCATTCTTGTATGCATCGCCCCAGCCACCCACGGCGAGAGTTGCCGCCTTGATCGCCGAAAAATCCTCGCAGACCGAACCGCGCTGCCAATAGGCGTCGCGCGTCTGATGGTTGAGCCAGACGGCTGGCAGGAAAGGCTCGTTGTCGAGCCGATCGAGCCACATATCGCGCCATTTCTCGCCAACGAGTGCCGGGTCTGGCGCGCGCGATGAGTAGGCGAGCATCGTTGCGCCCCAGCCGAGATTTTCGTTCAGCAGCAGGCCACCCTTGTAATGAATATCGTCGGCATAACGATCATCGGTCGAGCAGAGCGTGATGATCGCCTTGAGTGCTTCCGGCTGGCGCGCGGCAACCTGCAGCGAATTGAAGCCGCCCCACGAAATGCCCATCATGCCAACCTCGCCGGTCGACCACGGCTGCGCGGCGATCCACTTGATTACCTCACAGGCATCGGCCAGTTCCTGCTCGGAATACTCATCCTCCGTCAGACCTTCGGAGTCGCCATTGCCGCGCATGTCGACGCGCAGACAGGCATAGCCATGGCCGGCAAAATAGGGGTGGGTGAGGTTGTCCCGCGCCGTGGTGCCGTCGCGTTTGCGATAAGGGAGAAACTCGAGAATTGCAGGAACCGGGGTCTGCTCGGCATCGTCTGGCATCCAGACTCTCGCCGAAAGCCGGCAGCCGTCGGGCAAGACAATACCCATGTCGGCCTGCTCAGTGATCCTATGCTGAAAAGTCTCGACCGTCCGCATTACCACCTTTCGTCCCCACGACGGAGTTGAAAATAGATAATGCCCGCCGGCGCAGCGCCCGGCGACAACATGAATCCCATTTTCTCGTCTTTGCGAGGCGTTCCTTTTGCCCACACTATGCGCATCTGCCCAAAGGCACGCACCAAACACTGCGACATAAGTCCAACAATTTGCGCCACGCCGCAATTATCCTAACTTCGACGGGATCAGCCTTTCGACGCGCCGGAACAGAAAAACGATGATAGCGGTTATGGCCAGATACCCCGCGGCAAGCAGCAACAGCGGCTCATAGGTTAAAAACGTATCCTGACGCACGCGCGAGGCCACCGCATAGAGATCAACGACCGTGATTGTCGCGACCAGCGGGGTGGATTTCAGCTGAAGAACGGCCTCGCCTGCAAGCGTAAGCAGGGCTCGGTGGATAGCTTGCGGCAGCCAGATGCGACGGAAGATTGTAAAGCGCCGCATGCCGAATGCCCGCGCCGCTTCCAACTGCCCCTTGGGGACGCTCGCAAAAGCGCCGCGCATGACCTCCCCTTCGTAACCGGCATAAGACAAGGTCAGCGCGAGAACAGCGTAGGGCCACGCCTGCCGCAGGTACGGCCAGAGCTCGGATCCTCTAATCCACGGATATTGCGGGAAAAGCGACCCGAGGCCGTAATAGAGCAGCCAAAGCTGAACGAGCAGCGGCGTACCGCGAATGACCGTACAGAACGCACGCGCCGGAATGGCCAGGATAGCGGGTCCGGAAGCTTGTGCCAGACCAAGCGGCACCGCCAGCAGGAAACCAAGGACGACCGTCACGACCAGTATCCAAATTGTCCGCCATAAGCCCTGCAAGATGAGACCGCCATATTGCGGCAGCCAGTCCCAGCGCATGAACAACGCCGCCGAAGCCACAAGCGCCAGTCCAATGAGAATAAGGACGATACGATGCGGCGGCAGCCTGCTGGCCTGACGGCTCGGGTCCTTCTCCTTGTGGATCGGAAATGTCTCTATCGGAACTTCAATTTCGGTTTCACCAAGCGCATTGGACATCAGTGCGCCTCCTTCACCGAAGGCATGCCGCGCCGCGCCCGTCTCTCGACCCATTCAAGAATGACGCTGGAAAATAGCGTGATAAGCAGATAGAGCGCACCGGCGGCCAGATAAAAGGTCATGTAGGCCTTCGTCGCTCCGGCAGCCTGGCGCGTTTCCAGTGTCAGTTCGCTGAAGCCAACGACTGCAAGCAGCGCTGTGTCCTTCGTCGAAATGAGCCAGAGATTGGCAAGTCCGGGCAACGCGTGCGGGAGCATGGCCGGCAGCGTGATCCGGCGCATCATCAGCGTAGGCGGCATGCCGTAGGCCCTCGCCGCTTCGATCTCGCCTTGCGGGATGGCTTTGATCGCACCGCGCAGCACTTCCGTAGCATAGGCGCCCTGGACAAATCCCAGCACGACAATACCGGCAACGAGACCGCTGATATCCACTCGCTGATAGCCCATCCCCTCAAGGATGCGATTGATCAGGTCCGTCCCCGCATAATAGAGCAGGATAATCATCACCAGCTCCGGAATTGCCCGTACCAGCGTCGTATAGATTGCCGCCAGATCGCGTGCGATCGGGCCGCCATAGAGTTTCGCGTATGCGCCGAAAGTTCCGATAATCAGGCCCATGCCGAACGCGCCGAAGGCAATCTGCAGCGACCGCACCAGCCCGCGCAAAAGATTGGCACCCCATCCTGGCGCAACAGGAGATAGAAGATCGAACATGCCGGTAATTCCGGCGGGGATAATCGATGCGTCGGCCAAGCCGTCCTCGATTCAGCGTCAAATGCAGGTTTCGAACAATGAAAAGGCCGGAGTTGGAAACCCAGCTCCGGCCCAAACTCAATCAGCCTCCGTAGATGTCGAACGTGAAGTACTCCTTCGAGATCTCGTCATACTTCCCGTTGGCCCGGATCTCTTTGATTGCCGCGTTGAACTTTTCCTTCATCGCCGTATCGCCCTTGCGTATGCCAACGCCAACGCCGGGTCCGAGGATCTCGAGATCATCGGCGACCTTGCCCTTGATTTCGCAGCAGGCCTTGCCTTCAGGGGTCGCAGCAAAGGTTTCCAGCGCCAGTCCATCCGCCTGGGTAGCGTCGATACGTCCGGCTGCCAGATCCTGATTGGCTTCGTCCTGCGTCTGATATTCCTTGATCTCGGCCGCAGTGTCAGCGAAATGCTTCTTCGCATAGGCCTGATGCACGGTCGAAACCTGCACGCCCAAAATCTTGCCCTTCAGGCCCTCGGGCGTCGCATCCATCTTCTCTTCCTTGGAGCCGAGAATGACCGTCGGGGTATTGTAATACTTGTCCGAGAAATCGATCGTCTTCTCGCGCTCCGCGGTGATCGACATGGAGCTCGCAATGATGTCGATCTTCTTCGTCGTCAGCGCCGGAATGATACCGTCCCACGAAACCGGCGTGATGACGCAATCAAGCTTGGCCGCCGCGCACATCGCCATCGTGATGTCGATTTCCCAGCCCTGCCACTTGCCCGATGCATCCGGCGACGTGAAGGGCGGATAGGGTTCGGCGGCAATGCCAACCTTGACCTGTTCGGCATTGGCTGCGCCAAGGCCGGCAACCACAAGCACAACGGCTGCTGCCGTAGTTTTCAGAAAAGACTTCATTCTCATCTCCATTGGTTCAACTGTTCCCCAGGGTTGCTCCCTGTATTGCTTTTAGTCACTTATGAAACAGTGCGAATAAACTGCTTCAAACGTTCAGATTTTGGCGATCCGAAGAGTTGTTCAGGAGGTCCTTCCTCCTCGACGATGCCATTGTGCAGGTACATCACATGGCTCGCCACTTCGCGGGCGAACTTCATCTCGTGGGTGACCAGCAGCATCGTCCGGCCCTCCTTCGCGAGGTCGGCTATGACCTTCAAGACCTCGCCGACTAGTTCCGGATCGAGCGCCGAAGTCGGCTCATCGAACAGCATGACGCGTGGCTGGATGGCAAGCGCCCGCGCGATTGCACCCCGCTGCTGCTGCCCGCCTGACATATAGGCGGGATAGACGTCGCGCTTGGCTGAAAGACCGACGCGTTCGAGAAGCTGCTCGCCAATGGCCATGGCCTCATCGCGCTTCATGCCGAGCACATGCACCGGCACTTCGATGACATTCTGGATCAGCGTCATGTGCTGCCACAGGTTGAAATTCTGGAATACCATGCCGAGCCGGCTGCGAATGCGCTCGATCTGGCGGCGATTGGCCGGTACCTGACCGCCGTGGCCGTCGCTAACCATCTTCACGTCTTCGCCGTTGATGCGAATGACGCCGCTGGTGGGATTTTCAAGGAAATTTATGCAGCGCAAGAATGTGGACTTGCCCGAGCCGCTGCCGCCGATCATGGCTACGACATCGCCGTCCTTGGCGGACATGGAAACGCCCTTGAGCACTTCAAGGGCGCCAAACCGCTTGTGCAGGTTCTCGATGTGGATAGCTTCAGCCTGTTCAGGCACGCCCGGTTGGAGAGGATCCGCCGCAACGGCTACACTCGCCGTCATTCCGGGATTTCCGCGCATAGCTGTCGTGCATGCTCAATCATCAGTTGTTCGATCCGCCTCTTTTGTCAGCATGGGTCTTGATCGCCCGAATTTAGCCCATCACACCACTTGCGATCTAATTATGCAAGCGTATAAATACACTGACCAGCAATTTTTCGAGAGCACCCCCAAAACATGACATTCGGTTCGCAGTCCATGGCCCTTCCCTTGAAACGCGTCATAATGCGCATGCCGGACAGGGTCATGGCCGGCGCCGAGCGTGACGTCTGGCACTATGGGCCGCAGTTCGATCCGCGCCGGGCATCCGAGCAGCACAAGGTCTTCGCCGATCTTGTCGCCCGGTCCGGTGCCGACATTACCTGGATACGCGACGGCAATGATGCCCTCTCGGATTCGATATTTACCCATGATCCTTCACTCGTCACCGATAAAGGCGCGGTGCTCCTGCGCATGGGCAAGAGCCTGCGCCTCGATGAGCCCGATCTGCATCACAAAACCTACCGCGAGATGGATGTCCCTGTTCTCGGCCGCATCGAAGCGCCGGGCACCGTCGAAGGCGGCGATTGCGTCTGGGTAGACAGCAAAACCTTGGCTGTCGGGCGCGGCGTACGTACCAACCAGTCCGGCATCGAACAGCTCTCCGCAATCCTGAAGCCCCTCGGCATCACTGTGCTCGGTTTCGATCTACCGCTTTGGCATGGCGAAGAAGCCTGTCTGCATCTGATGTCGATCATCTCTCCCCTCGCCGAGGATCTGGCGCTGGTACACCTGCCTCTCCTGCCGGCGGCGTTCTACCAACTGCTGAAGGAACGCGGCATCCGGCTTGTTGTAGCTCCCGAGGAAGAGTTTGCTGCCAGCAACGGGCTCAATCTCAACGTCCTGCCAACTGCCCCTTATCAGGTCATCGCCGTAGCTGGATTTAAGGGAACAAAAGCAGCAATGGAAGCGGCTGGCTGCACGGTAACGACCTTTGAGGCGGACGCATTGTGCATTGCTTGCGAAGGCGGTCCGACCTGCCTGACCAGACCCGTATGGCGCCAATGAAGCTCAACTCCGCTCCCCGCAAGAGTTTTCGCCGTGAAGGCGAGGACAAACGCCGCGAGGACCTTATCGCAGCGACGCTCGAATGCGTGGCGGAGCGCGGGCTCGCCGGAGCCACGGTACGAGAAATAGCCTTGCGCGCCGACGTGACGGCAGGGCTGATCCGCTATTATTTCCCGACCAAGGACGAGTTGATCGGCGCCGCGTACCGCGCCGTGATGAACCGCATGACTGTTCAGGCGAGCGACGCTCTAAAAAATGCAGAGAACGACCCGCGCGCCCGACTTGCTGCCTTCGTGAAGGCAAACCTTGGTCAACCGATCATGGATCCTTACAATCTCTCCCTCTGGGCCGGATTTATCACGCTGGTTCATGCCGATCCGGCCATGGCGATGGCGCATCGCGACGGCTATCTTGCGTTTCGCGACGAACTGGAAGCGCTTATACGCGAGGCTTTGCTTGCCGCCGAAAAGCCTGCACTGCCAAACCACACGCGCCGCCACGCCATTGCCGTCAACGCGATCATCGATGGTTTGTGGCTGGAGGGCTGTCTGGCGGGGGATATTTTCGCGGACGGGGAGTTGGCTGACACCGGCATTACCGCTATCGAAGCCGTACTGGGAATTTCACTCAAAGCTGAAGGGGGAGCGACATGATGCGCTTTGCGTCTGTTACCGATCGCCTCGCCGGACTGGGCTCCGATAAATGGGCAGTCCACATTCGTGCGCGCGAAATGAAGCGTGCTGGCCACGACATCATAGAGCTGACTATCGGCGAACCAGACATACCGACACCGGTTGACATGATTGACGTAGCCGACAAAGCCATGCGCGCGGGCCGCACCGGCTACTCGAATGGTCGCGGCGAGCCCGCTGTTCTAGCGGCGCTGTCCGCCAAATACACAGCCCGCACTGGCCGTCAGATCGATCCGGAAAACATCATGTGCTTCCCGGGCACACAAACGGCACTGTCCCTCGTCATGCTCGGCCTTGCCGAGGAAGGCGACGAGATCATCACCGGAGATCCGCTCTACGCTACCTATGACGGTGTTGTGCGCGCAACCGGCGCTACCCGGGTTTCGGTGCCGCTTCGGCCGGAAAAAGGTTTCCGCATGCAGGCGGTCGATCTTGAAAAGGTCATCACGCCAAAGTCCAGGGTGCTCCTGCTGAACACCCCGCACAATCCGACAGGCGCAGTCCTCAGCGCACAGGAAGTGGCGGAGATCGGCGAGGTTTGCCGCAAACACAATCTCTGGATCGTCTCCGACGAGGTATACGAGCTGCTGATTTTCGACGGCAAGTTCACGTCGCCGCTCGATCGCGCAGAACTCGCAGAGCGCACCATTGCCGTTGCGTCCATTTCCAAGTCACACGCGGCCCCGGGGTTCCGCAGCGGCTGGTGCGTCGCACCTAAGGAATTCACACGGCGATTACTGCCACTGTCAGAATCCATGCTGTTTGGCGTCCAGCCCTTCATCGCCGATATGACGGCCTATGCGCTCGGCCAGCCGTCCGAGGCGGCTGCTACCATGCGCGCGAGCTTCCTGCGACGTGCACAGAAGATATCCCAGCGCCTCGATGGCGTTGCGGGGATTATCTCCAAGGTGCCCCAAGCTGGCATGTTCATCCTCGCCGATATTCGCGCCACGGGCCTGTCCGGCAATGACTTTGCCATGCGTCTCCTCGAAGAGGAATTCGTGGCGGTAATGCCGGGCGAATCCTTTGGCGAGAATCTATCAGGCTACCTTCGCTTGAGCCTCAGTGTCGCCGATGACAAGATCGATGCCGCTTGCGCCGGCATCGTCCGCCTCGCATCCCGCCTGCAACAACGGAAATCCGCATGACCACTGTTGGTGAAGCCCTTGTCCATTTGCTTGAATCCTACGATGTCGACACTGTCTTCGGCATCCCCGGCGTTCATACGATTGAGCTCTACCGCGGCCTTGCTGGCTCAAAGATCCGGCACATCACACCGCGCCATGAACAGGGTGCGGGCTTCATGGCCGATGGATATGCGCGGGCCACCGGCAAGCCCGGTGTTGCTTTCGTCATCACCGGGCCCGGCATCACCAATACCATCACCGCCATGGGCCAGGCGCGCGCCGATTCCATCCCGATGCTGGTGATTTCCGGAGTGAACCAGCGCGAGTCTCTCGGCAAGGGCATGGGCTTCCTGCATGAACTGCCCAATCAGCGTGCTATGCTGCAGACGGTTGCTATGTTCTCGCACCGGATAGAGAAGCCGGACGAACTGCCGATCGTTCTGGCACGGGCATTCGCGCTCTTCGCCTCAAGGCGGCCCGGTCCTGTGCATATCGAGATCCCGCTGGATGTGATGGCGCTACCGCTCGAGAACGCCAGGCGCGAGCCGGCAGATGCGCCAATTCCCCATCCATCGCCAGAAGCAATGGCCGAACTGACGCGCCAGTGCCTTGCCGCCGAACGCCCGGTGATCCTGATCGGCGGCGGCGCCAAGGAAGCAGCGGACGATTTGGCAACGCTGGCCGAGAAACTTGATGCGCCCGTCGTTTCGACCACCAATGCGCGCGGCATCATGCATGGCCATCCTTTGCTCGTACCGGCGAGCCCAAGTCTCAAGGCGGTGCGGGAACTGTTGGGGGACAGCGATCTGGTCATCGCCATCGGTACAGAAATGGGCCCGACCGACTACGACATGTATGGCGACGGCGGTTTCCCGGAGCTAAAGCGCTTCGTGCGTATCGATATCGACGCTGCGCAGCTTGATCGCTGGCCAGCCTTCATGCCGATCGAAGCATCGGCAAGGGAGACCGTCAAAGACCTTGCTGCCGCACTGCCCGCAGGCCGCAACGCCCGTTCAGGGGAAGCGCGCGCCAGGCAGACGCGCGACGCCGCCTGGGCGGAAGTTGGCAGCCGAACACAAGGTCAGGTGCACTTCCTCAATACGCTGCGTGACACATTGCCCAATTCGCTGATCATCGGCGATTCCACACAGGCGATTTATGCCGGCAACTTGTACTTCGATCATGACCGTGCCGGCGGCTGGTTCAATGCGGCCACCGGCTTCGGCGCGCTTGGCTTTGGTCCGCCCGCCGCCATTGGTGCTGCTCTCGGCCAGCCGGAGGCAACGACCATCTGCATCGTCGGCGATGGCGGCTTTCAGTTCGTCCTCGGCGAGCTCGGGGCAGCTGTCGATGAAAACGTAACGATGATATTCATCGTCTGGAACAACCAGGGCTATCAGGAAATCGAGCGCGCAATGGTTGAAGTCGATATCAACCCTGTCGGCGTGCGCCCGTCCGCCCCGGATTATATCAAGATCGCCGAGGCCTATGGCGTGCCAGCTGAACGCCTCGCCAACATTAATGACCTTCCGGCCGCGCTGTTGAAGGCCAAGGCGAGCAAGCAGCCCTATCTGATTGAAATCGATGAGAACCTGATAGGTTGATGGCTTGGAGCCATCAACCAGGTCTAGGCACTAAGGCCGGTGGATGGTCTTGATCTCGAGGAAATCCTCGAGGCCGAACTTTCCACCCTCGCGGCCATTGCCGGATTGCTTGTAGCCGCCGAACGGGCTGCCATAGCGATGGGGCCCGCCATTGATATGGACCATGCCCGCCTTCAGCTTTGACGCGACACGCTCGGCACGTTTGGCGTCCGCGGTCTGGACATAGGCGGCAAGCCCGTAGGGCGTATCGTTGGCTATGGCGATGGCTTCCTCCTCGGTATCGAAAGGAATGAGCGCCAGCACCGGGCCGAATACTTCTTCCTTGGCGATACGCATGTCATTCGTCACATCGGCGAAGATGGTCGGCTGCACAAAGTAACCCGTCTCGTAACCCTCTGGCTTGCCGGCGCCGCCAACAAGAACGCGTGCGCCCTCGGCAATTCCAGCCTCGATCAGGTTCTGGACCCTGCCATACTGGATATGGCTGACCAGCGGCCCAATGTGATCGCCCTCCTCTTGCGGATTGCCCACCCGAGCCTCGCGTCCAGTTGCCTGCGCAATTCTGACCGCCTTGTCATAGACCGAGCGCTGCACCAGCATGCGTGTTGGCGCATCACAAGACTGCCCGCTGTTGTTGAAGCATTCAATCACACTGCCAGTGACGCGATCCTCGAGATCAGCATCCTCGAACACGATGTTGGGGGACTTGCCGCCAAGTTCGAGCGTGACTCGCTTTACCGTTTCGGCAGCGTCCTTGCTGACCGCGATGCCTGCGCGCGTCGAACCAGTGAAGGACATCATGTCAACATCCTTGTGTTTTGAAAGCGCAGCACCAACCGTCGCACCATCCCCATTGACGAGATTGAACGTACCAGCCGGGAAACCGGCCTCATCGATCATCTCGGCATAGAGCATGGCGTTGAGCGGCGTGAACTCACTCGGCTTCAGGACGCAGGTGCTGCCCGTTGCCAGCGCCGGAATGACTTTCAAGGCAATCTGGTTGATCGGCCAGTTCCATGGCGTGATCAGGCCACAGACCCCGATCGGCTCGCGGACAAGAACGTCACCGTTCGGCAGTTCTTCGCGCATGTGCAGCTTCTTCATCGCATCGATGAATCCCTGCAGGTGCCCGACACCGACATCAGCCTGTTGCTGCGTACTCATGGTGATCGGCGCGCCAAGTTCCAGCGTAATGGTCTGCGCCACCTCGTCGTAACGGCGCTTGTAGATTGCCAGCAGCTTTTCCAGCAACGCCAGCCGTTCCTCTACGGAGGTCTGGCTATAGCTCTGGTACGCCTTCTTTGCCGCAGCAACCGCCCGGTCGATATCCGCTGCTGTTCCCATTGAAATGACCGCAACCGGCTGTTCCGTCGCCGGATTGATCACTTCCAGATCATTGGCTTCAAGAGAAGGTACCCACTCGCCATTGATGTAGAACTTGCGTTTGTCGAGCATGAAAGGTTCCTCCAGAATCCTGATTATCCAGCCATTCTGACCATCAATCGGGTGAACGCAAGAGCGCCTGCGCCATACAGTGAATGCCGCCGCCGGTTTTGGAGATTTCGCTCATATCGACCGCAGCAACTTCGAAACCCGTCGCCCTTAGCTTATCGATCAGGGTCTTGCTAGATGTCGGCGCGATGATGCGGTCCTTGCCGAGTGACATGAAGTTGCACCCAAGATTCATCGTATGCTGGAACGGCACGTCAATGATTTCATGGCCTTTTGATTTGAGCCAGTCGACAATTTCGGGCTCGGTGCAGGCAAGACAGACTGCCGTAAGCTTGGGCGCGATTGGCACGACCATCAGATCGATATGGACGTAATATTCGTCGATGAAGGCGAGGCGCGTTTCCCAGCCCTCCTTGCGGAACCAGTCTTCCACCTGGCGGGCACCCTCCTCCTGCGTGCGGGCGCCGCCGCAACCTATCAGAACGCAACCTTCCTCAATAACGTTGAAATCGCCGCCCTCAAAGGTGCCTGCGGTGACCATGTCGTAGATCGGTATGCCTAACCGCTCATAGGTGCGGATCGCGGCATAGTTCTCACCGCGACGCCACCAGTTGGCCATGGCAGTAATGATTGCGCCATAGGGCGTCATCACACTGGAATCGCGCGAATAGACCTGCATCGGCAATTCCGGTTCCGGCTCGTGCCAGTGAATCCTGACGCCAAAGTGTTCATAGGCTGCGACGAGCTCCTTGTGCTGTGCCTGCGCCACCTGGATGTTGCTCGGCGCCTCGCGCAAATGTTTGCGTGACAATGAGCTTGTCGCCATGTGCCGCAAGAAGGCAGGTGAACCCAACAGGACATCTGTCAGGGGATCCGTTTCATTGCGGAAACCCCAGCCCTTGAGTGGCTTGGTGCCGCCATTGGCATTGCGCCGCTTCAGCGTGAAAGCGTCGGCCGCAAAGTCCTGTTCGTGTCGTGTCATTGGACTATCTCCTATTGTGCGCCCGTGGGTATCCACCACTCGCGCCCGCGTGCAGTTGTTACATATTCCGGCCAGCGGAAATGGATCGGCGATTCGTAGTCGCACAGCGGCGCGATCCACTTCGAGCCGCCAACGCCGCCGCCCGTCCGCTCGATGAATTCATCCTTTGCCCGTTGCCGCGCGCCTTCGTCCTCAAGGAGACGTAGAGCCGTAAGAGCCACCGTTTTCGCGGCGCAATTGACCATCGGGTCGATGGTCGCCGGAATTCCGCCAAGCGCATTCATCACCCAGCCCGGGTAAGCGAAGTTCTTTGGAGCTTTGAGCGCTGGCCGAGCCACATAGAAGCGGACCGTGGGAGCGTGCCAGGTCATGTCCGTATAGTCATCGGACGTCGAGTTGATCTGAGAAGGCGGCAGGTCACGGCGGAGGATCGCCTCGGCCTCCTGTGGCGCGATCAGTCTCTCGCATTCGTCGATGAATGGCTCTTCCATCGCTTCGACGCCACTATTCGCCTGTATCTCGCGGGCGATGGCCTTTGCTGCCTCGCTCCAGCGCGGCGCGCCTACCGTGCTCAGCGCCTCCCAGGTGATTTCAGCTATAGCGTGATTGGCGAGGCCGGGGCGTGACTTGCAAACCCAATGTCGCTCCACCCGGCAGCCAGTCATCGCCGCGGCGTGCTCCGCATTGCGGTCAAGGTCGGCGGTGACCTGCTCCGCCATGGCAATCGTTGGTACGCGCATCATGTACTGGATTTCGGCGAGCGCAGCCGGAAGGTTGTCGGCTGTCGCCTGCCCCGCTGTCAGGATGGCTTCGCTGATCGACCAGCCGCCGTGATGCGGCAGCATGGAATCACGCAAGGCCTTCGACGCCATATACATCATCATCAGCGCATCATTGGCGCCCGGCGCCCGAACCGCGGAATGCGACTGCGGAATTGGCGCGCCTTCGCTCAGACCCCAGCGCTCGGGCTGATCGCAGACAAGGCGGTAAATCATCGAATAGGCCGCACCGCAATGCGTATCCCAACGCACAGTATTGCACAGCGGCAGCATGTAAAATGGGTGGAAGGAGATCATGCCATCCAGTCCGTCATAATACCCTTTGGCCGCATGAATGGGCTTTGACCCGCGCACTTTTTCGGCAGGTTCTCCGGTAAACCTCAAGGTTCCGGCGATGCCCTGTTTTTCCATCGCCGCCTTGGTTGCTAGCAAACCGCCAAGACTGGAAATGCCAAGACCGGAATGCGGATCAGTATGGCCGCCCGCATGCTCGTTGAGCCCGGCTCGTGGACTTTTGACTGTGGAGGCATCCTGACAGTTGCCCGGAACAGCGTCATATTCGGCATACATGCCCACCGTCGGCGCCTCGCCATTGGTGCCAGCCTTGTTAGTCCAGTGCGCACAAAATGCCGTGGGCATGCCGCCGGAGCCGGCCTCGACGTCAAAGCCTTCCGCACGCAGCCGGGACACGTACCAGTCGGCCGATTGATATTCGCGCCAGGCGGTTTCACCGAAATCGAAAATCGTGCGAGTCCAGGAAGACAGATCATCCCTGTGACCGTCAACAAAGCTCATTGCCGATATTGCTGCCGCCGTCACCATCACCATCTCCCGCTGCCGGGAGATAACCACCTGGAAGGCGGGACAAAAAGTGATATGTTTTTTCAAAACGTGCAAATTCCATTCACCTCTTCACCCATCAAGGACCAGATTGATGCGCATCCCATCAACACAGGCACTGCGCTCCCTCGAAAGTTTTGCCCGCCATGGCAGTGTTTGGCGCGCCGCCGAGGAACTGCATCTGACCCGCAGCGCCGTCAGCCACCAGTTGCGGTTACTGGAACGCGATCTCGGCTTCGAGTTGTTGCAGAGGGATGGCAAGGGTGTCGCTTTGACACCGCGCGGGCGCAAATACGCCAACGACGTGCGCAAGGCCCTGATTGTCATCGACGATGCGGGCGGGCAGCAGAGCCCTACAGGTACTGGCGGATCGCTCTGCGTGAGTTGCACCGCAGGATTTGCATCCCTCTGGTTGTGCACGCATATAGCCGAGTTCCAGGAGAAATATCCGGAAGTGGCACTGCGGATCATCACACCACGCAAACTTGATGACGTGACGGACGCGAGCGTCGATCTCTTCATCGCATTTGGCGATGGCAATTGGCCGAGCCGCTCAGTCGAGCTGCTATGCGAGGTGGAGTTCACGCCACTCTGCAGCCCCGTACTCCTTAACAATCTGGGTGGCATCGCCGAGCCCAAGGATATATTGCGCGCGCCGCTCTTGCATCTTGGCGACTTCGAGGATTGGACGCGCTGGCTTGCGCTCGCCAATGTCGACAATCCCGATTCGGAACGGGGCATCGTCTTTTCCGATATGAATCTCGTCTATTCGGCGGCCATCACTGCGCAGGGCATCGCCATGGGCGATGAGCTCACCTGCCGCAAAGCCATGAGGGCAGGTCAACTCATCAGGCCTTTCGACCTCAGCATAAAATCCCCCAAATCGTATTTTCTCGTTACAGACTATGCCCGGATGGAGCATCCACCCCAGCTTGCATTCACGGAATGGCTGAAATCGCGCCTCTCCCAAACCCGCAACGCCTGAAAACCTGCCATGAGCCCGCCGCATTGCTGGCGTGAAATTCATTCACGTATCGCGGCAATATAATTCAATTGTCGTGGCAGCGGATTGTGCCTAGGCTTCCTGACAAAATAAGGGGAAAGAGGTCAATCAATGCCTCAGAGCACGCAACTGGGCGACAGCAAGGCCGCCGAGATCAAGGCTGTTTCCATAGGCAAGACATTCGGTGCGTTCCACGCGCTGAGAAATCTTTCGCTCGACATTGCTCGCGGCGAGTTCCTGACCCTACTCGGACCATCCGGGTCCGGCAAAACCACCTTTCTGATGATTCTTGCGGGCTTCACCGCCCCGACGACCGGGCGCCTGGTCATGGACGGCGAGGACATCACCGACGTGCCGGCCGAAGACCGCTCCTACGGGATGGTGTTTCAGGGCTACGCACTCTTCCCACATCTGACCGTGGAACAGAACATCGCCTTTCCGCTGAAGGTTCGCGGCCGATCTTCGGCTGATATCAAGCGCAAGGTCGGCGAGATGGTTGCGCGCGTCGGCCTCAGCGGCCATGAAAAGAAACTTCCCGCAAAACTCTCCGGGGGCCAGCAGCAGCGCGTCGCCCTCGCCCGCGCCTTGGTATTCGAACCGTCGGTGCTCCTGCTCGACGAACCGTTCTCTGCCCTCGACAAGAATCTGCGCGAAATGATGCAACAGGAAGTGAAGCGCCTGCATCAGGAAACCGGTACAACCTTCGTCTTTGTCACCCACGACCAGTCCGAAGCGCTTGCGCTGTCCTCACGGGTCGCGATCTTCAATCACGGCGAACTGCTGCAGGTCGGCAAGCCCCAGGACGTCTACGAGCGGCCGGGCAATCGGTTCGTTGCCGAATTCCTCGGCGAAATCAATCTTTTGCCGCTAGATGCTCTTAGACTTGAAGGTGATCGAGCCGCCGGGCAATTCGAGGAACGCACTATTGTCCTCAACCGAACAATGCCGATGATCGGTTCAGATGCCGTGGCAGCCATCCGCCCCGAGCATATGACGATCGGCACTGGGCAGCACAGCGCTGACCGCAACGCCATCACCTGCCGGGTTGAAGGGGCGACATATTTCGGTGCTTCGACAAAGTATCATTTGAGAACACGCACTGGCACGAGTCTCGCGGTGTCGATGCCGACCGCTGCGACCTTACTCATCGCGCCCCAAACGGATGTTTGGGTGTCCTGGCCGGTGCATCAGGGCTTTCTGCTGCCTGTCGGAAGTTAGGCGGCAGCACCAGGGATGTGAGAAATAACAATCCAGAGGGAAACAACAAAATGGACAACGCATTTCAAAAGGACTGCCTCGAAATCCTCGCCAGCAAGGTCGAGAAAGGCGAGATCAGTCGTCGTCGTTTCACGCAGATGGCCGCGATGCTGATCGCTGGAACTCCAGCATTCTTGCGCGCGACTGGCTCATACGCGCAGGCAAAGGAGCTCGTGCTGGTGAACTGGGGTGGTGACGCCATGACCGCCTATGACAAGGCTTACGGTCAGCCCTTTACCAAGGAAACCGGCGTGACGGTCAAGATGGACGGCTCGGGCCCGACCGAAGGAGCCATCACCGCGCAGTTCAAGAGCGGCAAGCCGAGCTGGGATCTTCTCGATATCGACCCCTTCTCCGGAATATCGCTGGGCAAGCAGGGCATGCTCGAAGAGATCGACTACACGATCGTCGACAAGAACAAGATGCGGCCCGGCTTCGGCTGGGACCATGCTGCCTCGACCTATTTCTTCTCGTACATCATTGCCTATGACTCTTCGAAGTTCGGCGACCAGGTACCGACCGGCATGGCCGACTTCTTCGACGTGAAGAAGTTTCCCGGCAAACGATCGCTGTACAAGTGGGGTTCGGCCATGTGGGAAGCTGCGCTTCTCGCCGATGGGGTCGCGCCTGAGAAACTCTATCCGCTCGACCTCAAGCGCGCGCACGACAAGATTGCTGCATTCAAGGAAAACGTCGTGGCCTACTGGGGCGGCGGCGCTGAGAGCCAGTCCGTCTTGATGGATGGCGAAGCATCGATGGCACTCATCTGGTCCACCCGCGCTCAACTGCTCGAGCAGGATTCCGGCGGCACCATCAAATTTATCTGGGATCAGGGCCTGATTTCTCCCGGAGCCCTCGGCGTCATGAAGGGCAATCCCGGCGGCAAGGAACATGCGATGAAGTTCATCGCCAGCGCACAGGCGCCGGAACGCCAGCTTGAAATGTTCAACATGCTCGGACAAGGCCCAGCCAATCCTGCCACCGATGCACTCATCCCGGCAGACAAGAAGCGAGTGAACTGCGTAGATCCAGCCAACATGACCAAGCAGATCCCGCTCAACATGGAGTGGTATGCCGAAAATTACGGCAAGGCATTCGACGAATATACCAAGGTCATCTCGGCTTGAGCCGACTTGGCGCGAGGGATCAACGCCTCGCGCCAACCCATTCAAGAAGCTTAGGGACGCTGAATGACCGGAAAGTGGCCCACCTCTAGAAAGATACTGCTACTCGCGCCGCTGCTGCTGTTTCTGGGGCTTGCCTATGTTGTTCCTTTCCTCGGCGTCGTGCGCTGGAGCTTCACCCTGCCCGAGCCCGGACTTGGCCAATATCACGCGCTTTTCACCGATCCCCTCGTTCAGTCAGTCTTTTTCCGTACCCTGCGCATTTGCCTCATTGTCACCGCTGCATCGCTCACCATGGCCTATGCCATCGCTTACGTCTGGGTCCGAGGCAGTTCCGTTCAGCGCATGCTGGCGGAGTTCTGCATCCTGGTCCCTTTCTGGATCTCGGTCCTGACACGTGCCTTCGGCTGGCTGGCGATGCTGTCAAACCGCGGACTGATCAATACCTGGCTCCAATCGGCAGGCATTATCACGGAACCACTGGCGCTCGCCCGTAACGAATTCGGCGTCATCGTCGGCATGACGCACTTCCTCATCCCCTTCGCCGTCTTTCCAATCGCCTCGGCCATGCGCAGCATCGACGAGCGCGTGCTGCTCGCAGCCCGCGGCATGGGCGCATCGCGAACCCGCATCTTCTGGACCGTTTTCGTGCCGCTGACCTATGGTGGTCTGATCGGCGCTGCGCTCATCGTGTTCGTCTTCGCGCTTGGTTTCTTCGTCACACCTGCCATTCTTGGCGGCGGCCGCAGCGTCATGGTGGCAGAGCTCGTCTACCTTCGCATTTTCCAGAGCCCGGATTGGGGCCTTGGCGCAGCGATCAGCGTCGTTCTGGTGGTATTCATCGGCATTCTTCTCGCCCTCATGCGGCGTTTCATCAAACCGGCGCATCTGGTGGGCTGAGCGATGCAATCATCCAAGCCCGGCCCTGTCATCCTGATCGTCGCAACGGCAGTGGCATTGTTCCTGTTGATGCCGTTGATAGCAGTCGTACCCGTGTCCTTCACGCCGGCCCGCTTCCTCTCCATGCCCTCCGGTAACCTGTCCCTGCGCCACTATCAGGCGCTGATCGATAATCCCGCCTGGGGTCAGAGCATCCTGCTCAGCCTGCGTATCGGGATCCTGTCGAGCGCAATCGCAACGGCGCTTGCCACGCTGTTCGGTCTCGGTATCTGGATGTTCCAGCCGCGCTTTTCGGCATTGCTGATCGGCTTCGTACTCCTGCCGCTTGTGGTTCCGCCAGTCGTCTCGGCCATGACATTGTACTTCCTGATGACCACGCTCTCCGCCTTCAACAACTGGATCGGCTACGATACCTGGCTCGGCGTCGGGCTTGCGCATGCCGTGATGATCACGCCCTTTGCTGTCGTGCTCATTCTCGTCGCGCTCTACCAGGTCGACCGACGCATCGATCTTGCCGCGCGCGGGCTCGGCGCCAGCCTTGCGACACGCGCCTTCAAAGTCATCATCCCCAACATCAAGTTCGGCATAGCAACCGCCGCGCTGCTCTCCTTTGTGCTTTCCTGGGAAGAGATCGGCGTGACGCTTTTCATCACCAGCGTCAATGCGATCACACTGCCGCGCCTGATGTGGATGGGCCTGCGCGACAATATCGATCCTGCGATCGCCGCAATCTCGGTACTGTTGATCCTTGTTACCGCCATTATCCTCGGCATTCGAATCTTCATCGAAAGGCGCGGAGCGGCGAAATCCCAATGATCACCGAAGACATCCTCGCCGGGCTTCGATCGATTGTCGGCGCGAGCGGCCTCAAGACCGCCGATGCGTTGAGTCTCATCAATCCCGGCGCCGATGAGCACAATCTGGATGCGGGCGTGATGGTCGTCCCCCAAAATACCGGACAGGTCGCCGCCATTCTCCACCTTTGCAATGAGCAGGGGATTGCTGTCGTCCCACACGGCGGCCGTACCGGACTTGCCGGTGGCGCCGTTTCGACACCCGGCGAAATCATCCTGTCGCTCGCTGCCATGACCCGGATTGAATCTCTCTCCGCCACCGCCGGCACTGCAATCGTTGAGAGCGGCGTGACGCTGCAGGCGCTGCAGGAAGCAGCGGCGGCGGTGAATCTCTCCACCGGCATTGACATTGCTTCGCGTGGCAGCGCCACGATCGGCGGCATGATCTCGACCAATGCCGGCGGTATGGAAGCATTCCGCCACGGCGTCATGCGCCATCGGGTGCTTGGTCTGGAAGTCGTTCTGCCTGATGGTTCGATCATGAGCGAGATGGCGCAGGTGTCCAAGTCCAACGAAGGCTACGATCTGAAGCAATTGTTCATCGGCGCGGAAGGTACGCTCGGCATCGTCACTCGCGCCGTCATCAGGCTGGCGCCAAGCGACGAGTTCACCGCGACCGCGCTTGTTGCTTGCCCGTCCGCAACGAGCGCCGTTGCGCTGTTTCAAACACTCCAGCGCAATCGCGGCCTCAATCTTTTGCGCGCAGAATTCATGGCACGGACCTATTTCGCCTTGGCTGCACGGGACCTTGGCCCCGCTTCGCTCGCTGCCTTCACCCAAGCACCGGCCTATCTCATTCTGGAGACCGACGCGACTGACCAGCTTTTGGCGCAGTCTGCCCTTGAGGAAGCGCTGGCCAACGGCATCGAAGAAGGTCTGGTTGCCGACGCAATCCTCGCCCAGAGCGAGAAAGGGCGAAGCGAAATCTGGAATATCCGCGAGGACAGCAACGTGGTCACGCGGGCTTACCCGCACGGCTACTGGTTCGATATTTCGGTTCCCCTGCAAGAACTGGAAACCTGGCTCAAGCAATTCGAGCAGGGCATCGCCGCATTGGGACCTGACATCAGCGGCTTTGCGTTCGGCCATCTCGGTGACGGCAACCTGCATGTCGGCGTTGCTGGAGAAAGCGTCAATCCCGACAAGGACGCGGTCAAGGCCATCATCTACGCCAACCTGAAGCAGATGGGTGGATCCTTCTCCGCCGAGCACGGCATTGGCCTCGAAAAGAAGCCGGAGCTTAAGACGCTGATCGATCCGGTCAAGCTTGCCCTCATGCAGTCGATCAAGAAAACGATCGATCCCAAGGGCATCATGAATCCGGGCAAGATAATCGGATGACCATGTCGTTGAAGGCAAAGCCATTGACGCATCCGGGCTTCTTGCACGTGGGATGCAGGACTATCGTTGCACCCATGGTCCAACATTATCCTTGTCCGTTTCCGGCGAGCCAGGCGCATCGAGTACGTCTGATCCGGGATCGCACGGCCATAACCATCGGCACCACAATCCACGCAAGATCAACAAAAGGGGTTCTCTGATGAAAGCATTATTGATGAGCGGCGTTATGGCATTTGCGCTGCTTGGCGCAGCCGGCGCTGCATCGGCCGCCGAATGCGGCGATGTCACCATTGCCAGCATGAACTGGCAGTCTGCGGAAGTTCTCGCCAATCTCGACAAGATCATTCTCAACGAAGGATATGGCTGCAACGCGGAAGTCGTGCAGGGCGATACGATCCCCACACTCACCTCGATGACCGAGAAGGGTCAGCCTGATATCGCCCCCGAGGGCTGGGTCGATTTCATGCGCGACATCATGGACAAGGCCGTTGCCGACGGCAAACTTATCTATGCATCCAAGTCCCTTTCGGATGGTGGTGTCCAAGGCTGGTGGATCCCCAAATACATTGCCGATGCCCATCCGGACATCAAGACAATCGACGATGCGCTGAAACACCCGGAACTCTTCCCCGCCCCGGAAGATCCATCCAAGGGCGCAGTCTTCAACGGACCTCCCGGCTGGGGCGGCACTGTTGCCACCGCCCAGTTCTTCAAGGCATATGATGCCGAGAAGAAAGGTTTCACCCTCGTCGACACCGGGTCGGCCGCTGGGCTCGATGGCTCGCTCGCCAAAGCCTATGAGCGCAAGGAAGGCTGGGTGGGTTATTACTGGGAGCCGACAGCTCTCCTCGGCAAGTATCAGATGGTGAGGCTCGACCACGGCGCCAAATTCGACTCGGCAGAATGGAAGCGCTGCAACACGGTCGCCGATTGCCCCGATCCGAAAAAGAACGACTGGGAACTGGCCGAAGTCGACACGGTCGTCACCAAGAAATTCAATGACGAAGCCGGTCCGATCATGGATTATCTCAAGGCTCGCTCCTGGAGCAACAAGACAGTCAACGAACTGCTTGCCTGGATGACGGACAATCAGGCCACGGGTGAAGACGGCGCGAAGCACTTCCTCAAGAACAACGAAGATATCTGGACAAAATGGGTCAGCGCCGAAGTTGCCGAGAAGGTCAAGGCTGCCGTTAAGTAAGATACGACTTACCAATTGTGAAAAAGGCAGCGGCCATGTCGCTGCCTTTTTCGTTAGAACCTTGTGGCGTATCTCAGCCCATCATAAATCGCGGCGTGGATATTGCGGGCGTGAACTGCATCTCCGATCCGCAACAGATCGAATTTGCCCTCGCCCCGCAGCGGAAAAATCGAGCCGCCATTGACCAGGTGGTCATAATCGACAGCACCGCCATTGCGCGACAAAGGCTTCAGTTCACGATAAAGGTCATCGATCGGCAAGGTCCCGTGCTCGACCACCACCTGGTTGACCAGCCGCTCCTCGCGAAACTCCGGCGCGAAATCCGATCCGAGCGTTGCGACAAGCTGGTTGCCATCGCGTGCAACACTGACCAGCCGCGTGTTGATCGTCACGCGGACGCCTTGCTGCTGGAAGGCACGCATGTAGGGCACATGGTTCATGCCGCCCATCTCGGGCGCGAAGAACCGTTCCGGACTGACCAGCTCCAGCCTGGAACCGCCTCGCGCGATCCGCTCATGCCCTGGTGTCCGCCATTGTCGTCATAGAGCAGGACGTTTTCGCCGGGCTTGATTGCCCCTGCGAGAATATCCCAGGTTGAAGTCACGAGATCATCGCCCGCCGAAAGCGGCGGATTCTGCGGCAGGCCGCCCGTCGCGATCACCGCGACATCGGGTTCGAGGCCAAGCACATCATTCGCTTCGGCCCAGACGTTGTAACGCAATTCGACCCCGAGCCTTTCGAGCTCGTCCAGGCGCCAGTCGACAATGCCGATCATCTCCTTGCGGCGCGGGTTCATTGCCGCAAGGCGCACCTGCCCGCCGGCCTGGTCGGCAGCCTCCAGCACGGAAACCCTGTGCCCAGCCTCTGCGGCCACCCGTGCGGTTTCCAGTCCAGCCGGGCCTGCGCCGACCACGACAATGTTGCGCCTGGCTTCTGCCTTGGCGATCACATGCGGCATCGCGCCTTCAGGCCCGGTCGCCGCATTGTGGATGCACAGCGCTTCGCCGCCCTCATAGATGCGGTCGAGGCAATAGGTGGCGCCGACGCATGGCCTGATGCGATGTTCCTCGCCTGCCATGATCTTGCGCACGATATGCGGATCGGCAATATGCGCACGGGTCATGCCGACCATGTCGAGCTTGCCCTCGGCAATCGCATGGCGGGCCGTCGCCACATCCGAGATGCGCGCCGCGTGGAAGGTCGGGAACTTTGTCTCCTGGCGTATCTCGCCTGCGAAATCGAGATGCGGCGCGGATCGCATGCCCTGGATCGGAATGACCTCATTGAGCGCAGCATCCGTATCGATATGGCCGCGAATGATATTGAGGAAATCGAACTTTCCGGAGGCGGCGATGCGCCAGGCAATCTCGACGCCCTCTGCCTTTGAGAGCCCCTGCTCCCAATCCTCATCTGCCACCATGCGGATGCCGACGATGAACTCGAGGCCGACCGCCTCGCGCACCGCATCGATGACCGCCCAGGTGAAGCGCAGGCGATTGTCGAGCGACCCGCCATATTCATCATCCCGGCGGTTGGTCGCGGGCGACCAGAAACCGTCCATCAGGTGCCCATAGGCCTCGAACTCGATGCCATCGAGCCCCGCCGCCTGCATCCGTTGCGCGGCCGAGGCGTAGTCAGCGATGATCCGCTCGATATCCCAGTCCTCCGCCTCCTTCGGGAAGGCACGGTGCGCCGGTTCGCGCACTGGAGAAGCCGAAACCACCGGCAGCCAGTCCGCCTTGTACCGGCCGGTGCGGCGGCCAAGATGCGTCAGCTGGATCATCACGGCGGCGCCATGCTCGTGGCACTCATCCGAAAGTTCGCGCAGCCAGGGCACGATCTCGTCCTTATAGGCATGGAGGTTGCCGAAGGCCGGCGGCGATTCGCGCGACACGACGGCGGAACCCGCTGTCATGGTCAGCGCGATGCCGCCCTTGGCCTTTTCGGCATGGTAGAGCCGGTAGCGCTCCTTCGGCATGCCGTCCTCGGAATAGGCCGGCTCGTGGCTGGTCGACATGATGCGGTTCTTGAGCCGCAAATGTTTGAGCTGATAGGGCTGCAGCAGCGGATCGTCATGTGAAGCCAATGGACCAGTTTCCCTTTGTTTCAGGTGATCCTAGCCCGAAGGTAGCATATTGAGTTTCTTCCCCGCGACCTATTCTGGCACGGAGTCGGCATCTGATATATCGCGGGCGCGATCTACTGCGCGAATAGTGCTACACCTGAAAAAACGACGACGCATGCCACCAAGAGCAGAACGTAGAACAGCTTTGTAGACATTCGTTCGAGCCAAACCCGCGGTGGGGGTGATGGGTCAAAATCTTCGACCAACACTTTAAGCTTGTGTTCAGGGTCTGCCCATTTCACGTGTCTAAAATTAACAACCTGGTCACGCGACTGCATCGCCAGTTTCTTCAGGCGTGTTTCTTCGTCGAATTGATATCGACGAGCGCCTCGCCAATTAGCTTGGTAGTCCTCGTTCTCCATTGTCACAGGATAGCTGACGCTGTCTAAGCCGAGGTTTATTTGGCTACTAAAATCTTAGCGGCCTATAGGCGCAAAATGGCGGCACAAGGCCGCCATATTTTGCAAAATCACTTGACGAAAGTGAAATGGTGCGGTCGAGAAGACTCGAACTTCCACGTCTTGCGACACAGCGACCTCAACGCTGCGCGTCTACCAATTCCGCCACGACCGCACTCTGTGGTAGAAGCCGAACGTGTCGGCTCGCGGCATGTAGCAAATAGGTTTCCGCTAAACAAGCCCTATCGTCACATATCGTCATTGTTTTTCATAAAGCTGTCAGAAACCTCTGTTTGCGGCGCCGGGCTGGAAATTTCGCCCGAAAAGGTCCATATCCGACGCACCCATCGGGACCCGTTGAATCGGCCGCAAATCGCGTCTGCGTCAGGGCCCAGACAGGCAAGCACAACCGGATCTGAATTTGCATCATGAAAACCAACCGCGACGATCTCGTCCCCGCATTCTTGCCTCACGACGAATCGCTTCCCGTGGAATGGCTGATTGCCGACGGCCTCACCGATTATGACGCGGCACTTGCCTTCATGGAGCAGCGTGTCGCCGCAATTCGCGAGGGCACGGCACGCGAACTCGTCTGGCTCGTCGAACATCCGCCGCTCTATACGGCCGGGACCAGCGCCAAGGCGGACGATCTTCTCGTGACCGACCGCTTTCCGATCTATGCAACGGGCCGCGGCGGCGAATATACCTATCATGGCCCGGGACAGCGCGTTGCCTATGTGATGCTCGATCTGAAGCGGCGGCGCGAAGATATCCGCGCCTTTGTCACCGCGCTGGAGCAGTGGATCATTTCGACGCTTGCTTCATTCAACGTCAAGGGTGAGCGGCGTGAGGACAGGGTCGGCGTCTGGGTGAGACGGCCGGAGCGCCCTGCCCTGGCCGATGGCTCACCGGCCGAAGACAAGATCGCCGCCATTGGCATCCGCCTGCGCAAATGGGTGAGCTTCCACGGCATCTCGATCAATGTCGAACCGGACCTTGCACATTTCGGCGGCATCGTGCCCTGCGGCGTGCGCGGCCATGGCGTCACCAGCCTCGTCGATCTCGGCCTGCCAGTGGAAATGCACGATCTCGACCGGGCTTTGCGGGAATCATTTGAAGACGTTTTTGGCGCGGTGGAGCGTTAGTAGGGACATGAGATGTCGATTATCTCTCCCCTTGCGGGAGAGAAAGGATTTTCTCGGATTTAGCTTCTTGCTAAATCCTTAGAAAATCCAAGTGAGGGGTAGTTCAGTGAGGCAAATCCCTCTCTGGCGATTTCTAGCACTTAGCTAAAGAAGCTAAGATGCTGAAATCGCTTTCTCTCCCGCAAGGGGAGAGATAATCGGCATCGACGTTTACATAAATTCCATAATCACCGCATCCACAGCAAGACTATCGCCCTGCTTGGCGTTGATCACTGACACCGTCAGATCGCGGTCGGCGCGCAGCACGTTCTCCATCTTCATCGCCTCGACGATCGCCAGCGTCTCGCCGGCTTTCACTTCCTGGCCTTCCGTCACGTTGATCGAGACGATCAGGCCCGGCATCGGGCAAAGCAGCATTTTCGAGTTGTCCGGCGGCAATTTCACCGGCATCAGCTTTTCCAGCGCCGCCACATGCTTCTGCATGGCGTGAGCGATGACCGACATGCCTTTCCAGTCGACGCGCATGCCGTTGAGCACCGGCCGCAACTGCGCCTTGACCGCGCGCTCATCGATGTAGCCATCCCAGACGGCATCGCCCGGCTGCCAATTGCTGCGGATGGTGATGACGTCACCGCCATGCAGTGAAAGCTCGATCTTGACCGGCGGTCTTGCGGTACAGGCCCGGATGGTGAACGGGACGTAATCATCTAAAATCCGTACTTCCCACTCGGCCCTGATCTTGCCCGTATGCGGGCGCAACCGGTCGCTCAGGCGATCGAGGCGCTCCTTGCGCACCAGTTCGACACTCAGCGCAATCGCGGCAAGAATGTCGCGATCCTCCGGCGTTGGCGAAATCGGCTTGAAACCTTCCGGAAATTCCTCGGCGATGAAGCCGGTCGACAGCCGCCCCTCCCGCCAGCGCGGATGCTGCATCAGCGCGGCGAGGAACGGGATATTGTGCTCGATGCCGTCGACGACGAACGTGTCGAGCGCATCGGCCATGGCGTCGATGGCCTCGAGCCGCGTCGGCGCCCAGGTGCAAAGCTTGGCAACCATCGGATCGTAGAACATCGATATTTCCGAGCCCTCGGTCACGCCGGTGTCGTTGCGGATGATCGCCTTGCCGACAGGTCCCTCGGCCGGTGGGCGGTAGCGGGTCAGGCGCCCGATGGACGGCAGGAAATTGCGGTACGGATCCTCGGCGTAGAGGCGGCTTTCCACTGCCCAGCCATTGAGGCGCACATCTGCCTGCCTGATCGCCAGCTTTTCGCCGGCGGCGATGCGGATCATCTGTTCGACCAGATCGATGCCGGTAATCAGTTCAGTCACCGGATGCTCCACCTGCAGACGGGTGTTCATCTCGAGGAAATAGAAATTGCGGTCCTTGTCGACGATGAACTCGACCGTCCCGGCGCTCTGGTAATCGACGGCCATGGCAAGGGCAACGGCCTGTTCCCCCATCGCCTTGCGCGTCTTCTCGTCAAGGAAGGGCGACGGCGCTTCTTCGACCACCTTCTGGTTGCGGCGCTGCACCGAACATTCGCGCTCACCGAGATAGATGCAATTGCCGAAAGCGTCGGCAAGCACCTGGATCTCAATATGGCGCGGGTCGACCACGAACTTTTCGATGAAAACCCGCTCGTCGCCGAATGAATTGCGTGCTTCCGACGTGGCGCGCTCGAAGCCGTCGCGTACTTCCGACTTGCTCCAGGCGATCCGCATGCCCTTGCCGCCGCCACCGGCCGAAGCCTTGATCATCACCGGATAGCCGATTTCTCCGGCGATCTTCTCGGCGTGGGCTCCGTCTGTGATGATGTCGAGGAAGCCCGGGACCGTGTTGACCCTCGCCTCGTTGGCAAACTTCTTCGATTCGATCTTGTCGCCCATGGCGATGATCGCCTTGGGCTTCGGACCAATGAAGATGATACCCTGTTTCTCCAGCGCTTCGCAGAACGAGGCCCGCTCGGAGAGAAACCCATAGCCCGGATGGACCGCCTCTGCGCCGGTCTCCTTACAGGCAGCGATGATCTTGTCCGCAACGAGATAGCTCTCCGAAGCTGCTGCCGGACCTATGTTGATCGCTTCGTCAGCCATTTCAACGTGAACCGCGTCGCGGTCGGCATCCGAATAGACCGCAACTGTGGCAATCCCCATCTTGCGCGCAGTCTTGATGACGCGGCAGGCGATTTCGCCACGATTGGCAATCAGGATTTTCTTGAACACTCGATGATCTCCCGCCCAGACATGCCTTTGTTTCTATTGCCAATCGCCGCCTTGCTCAACAGGTTCTTCTCAGTTGTAAGCAGGCTCCGGCTCCTGACGATTCTTGCCCTCGCGCCACACGACATAAGCTCCCGAGCTGATGATGATGGCGATGCCGAACCATTTCGACGCCGACGGAAACTCATTGAACACCACAAGCCCGATGATCACCGCCATGACGATCTCGAGATACTGGAAAGGCGCCAGGAACGACGCCGGTGCCAGCCGCGACGCCTGAACGACCAGGAGATGCCCACCCGTCGCTATCGCACCAATAGTGAACAGGAGAAACCACGACAGGCCGCCCAATGGCACGTCAAATGTCATGTCGCTTACGTCGAATAATTGCCCAAGCAACAGTGCAACCGCCACTGTTACTGTACCACCCACGCCGGCGTAAAGCTGCATGACGAGCGGCGTATCAGCATCGCCGTATCGGCGGTTCAGGATCAGATAGATGGCGAACAGCGTTGCCGTGCCGAGCGGCAAAAGCGAGACCCAGCCGAACAGTTCCCAGCTGGGCTGAATGACGATCAGCGTGCCGACGAATCCGATGGCAACAGCCACCCACCGGCGCCAACCCACCTGTTCCTTGAGGATCAGTGCGGACAACAGGGTCAGCATCAACGGCTCGACGAAGAAAACCGCCATCGCGTCTGCAAGTGGCATATATTTGATCGCCGCAAAGAAGCACAGGCTGCCGATCCCCATCAGGAAGCCGCGAAAAAGATTCCCCCACAGCTTGACCGGCGTCAGCGATCCCGTGCCCGTGATCGCCAGGACAATCAGCAGAGTCAGAGTCGTTTGCACCACAAAGCGTGAAAGGGTCACCGTCGCCGGAGGCAGGTTATCAACAGTCGAAAGCCATTTGGCGATCGCGTCCATCATCGGCAGAAAGAACATGGCTGCCGCCATTGTCGAAACGCCCCTCAACTGTTGTGAGGTTGTGTTTTCCATGGCGATGACCTTTCTGGATGAACCGGCTGGCAATGACCTGTTGGCATATCGGCTCTGCCAAAAAATGCAATCTCGCGCTGCACGTAAAATAGCGAGATGTGCGGGCGAAATTTGACTTTTTGGTCCGCAGATGGTGCAAAGGGCCTCGCAAAATCCCCCAAAACAGGAAGAAACTGGAGAAAACGATGGCTTCTCACGCCAATATCATGACCGAGACCCCTGACATGGATACGCTCGGCGGCCGCATGTCACGCGCCCGCGACGCCAAATCAATGAGTGTCAGAGAGGTGGCAGGACGGATTGGTGTCAAGCCGCAAACCGTTGCGGCCTGGGAATCGGATCGATCGGAGCCACGCGCCAACCGGCTGGTCATGCTGGCCGGGTTTCTTGGCGTCACCCCCACATGGCTGATCCACGGCGTCGGACAGTCACCCGTTGAAATCAGCGCAGACGAGGAAACCCTGGGCTTGACGGCCGAGATCCGGACGCTCAAGGAGCAGCATCAACAGCTTGGCCGGCGGATCGAGCACCTGGAAAGCGTCGTGGAAAGACTGGAAGCGGCTTGAAACCTGGGGATTCATCGCATAGTTCTGTGATGAGGCCCGGAACAGATCACGAACTCCCATCGCGTTTGACAATGAACCATGCAAAGATCGTCAGTGATTCGAATCTGATGTAATATTGGCCCAACAAGACCATGGATGATAATAACGACCTCTTTTCGAGGATAGTGAAAACTGCCCGCGAGCGTCAGGCCGCCGCCCCGCAGACGCGGCCGGAGTCCGCGCCTGTTGCGACCGTGCGGACGGTTCCGTCCCCGGCAGCAAAGGCAGCGCCGCGCTCAGCGCCTGAAAGCAGTGGCAGCTATAGCGCAGCCGACATCGAGGTTCTGGAAGGGCTGGAGCCGGTCCGCCGGCGTCCGGGCATGTATATTGGCGGAACGGACGAACGCGCGCTGCACCATCTGTTCGCCGAAGTCATTGACAACTCGATGGACGAGGCTGTCGCCGGCCATGCCAATTTCATCGACATTGATCTTGAAGAAAACGGCTATCTATCCGTGACAGACAACGGTCGCGGCATGCCCGTCGATCCACATCCGAAATTCAAGGACAAATCCGCGCTCGAAGTCATCATGACGATGCTTCACGCCGGCGGCAAGTTCGACTCGAAGGTCTATGAAACGTCCGGCGGCCTGCATGGCGTCGGTGTTTCGGTCGTCAACGCACTCTCGGACCACGTTGAAGTCGAGGTCGCGCGCAACCGCCGCCTGTATCGTCAGCACTTTTCGCGCGGCAAGGCGCTTGGACCGCTTGAAGAAGTCGGCGAGGTGCAGAACCGGCGCGGTACGCGCGTTACCTTCCATCCCGACGCCGAGATCTTCGGCCATGCGGCGAAGTTCGACCCGGCCCGTCTCTACAAGATGGCACGCTCGAAAGCATATCTGTTTGGCGGGGTCGAAATCCGCTGGAGTTGCGCGCCGTCATTGCTCGACCCGAAGGACCCAACGCCGGACAAGGCAGTGTTCCATTTTCCTGGCGGACTCAAGGATTATCTTGCCGCCTCATTGGGCAAGGAGTTCCAGGTCACTCGCGAAATGTTCGCCGGAAAGACCGAAAAATCCGGAGGCCATGGTGCGTTGGAATGGGCGGTTGCCTGGCATGGCGGTGACGGTTTCGTCCATTCCTACTGCAATACGATACCGACCGGCGAAGGCGGCACCCATGAAGCTGGTCTGCGCATAGCCCTCACCCGTGGCCTTAAGGCCTATGCCGAACTGACCGGCAACAAGCGTGCCTCGATCATCACCACCGATGACGTGATGATCTCATCGGCTGCCATGCTCTCCGTCTTCATTCGCGAGCCCGAGTTTGTCGGCCAGACGAAAGACAAACTCGCCACCGTGGAAGCACAGCGCATCGTCGAGAACGCCATTCGCGATCCCTTCGACCATTGGCTGGCCGCATCTCCGCAGGAAGCGTCAAAGCTACTGGACTGGGTGGTTGACCGCGCCGAGGAGCGGGTCAAACGCCGTCAGGAAAAAGAAGTCAGCCGCAAGTCGGCAGTGAAGAAGCTGCGTCTCCCGGGCAAGCTTGCCGACTGCAGCCAATCCGGCGCACTCGGCGCGGAGCTGTTCATCGTCGAGGGTGATAGCGCCGGCGGTTCCGCCAAACAGGCGCGCGACCGCGCCACGCAGGCCGTTCTGCCGTTGCGCGGCAAGATTCTCAACGTCGTCAGTGCCGGGCGCGAGAAAATGACGGCGAACCAGCAGATCAGCGATCTTATCCAGGCGCTCGGCTGTGGTACCCGCTCGAAATATCGCGACGAGGATTTGCGCTACGACCGCGTCATCATCATGACCGATGCGGACGTCGACGGTGCGCACATCGCCTCGCTCCTCATCACTTTCTTCTATCAGGAGATGCCCGAACTCATCCGCAACGGTCACCTGTTCCTCGGTGTGCCGCCACTCTATCGTCTCGCGCAGGGCGGCAAGGTTGCCTATGCCCGCAACGATGCGCACAAGGATGAACTTCTCAAGACGATGTTCACAGGCAAGGGCAAGATCGAAATCGGCCGGTTCAAGGGCCTCGGCGAGATGCGTGCCGACCAGCTCAAGGAAACCACGATGGACCGCAAGAAGCGCACCCTGCTGCGTGTCCAGATTGATGAGGAATGGGCCAACGAAACCAAGCTCGCCGTAGACGATCTGATGGGCACCCGCCCCGACGCGCGCTTCCGCTTCATCCAGGACCGTGCAGCGTTTGTTGAGGAACTGGATATTTAGGCGCTCTTATCTCGCCCCTTGTGGGGAGAAAGTGATTTCAGCATCTTAGCACAGCTAAGTGCTAGAAATCACAAGGGGTAACTCGTGCATTCAGACAAATCCCCTCGCTTGGATTTTCTAAGGGTTAGCTGCGCTAACGCCAAGAAAATCCTTTCTCTCCCGCAAGGGGAGAGATAATCGGCATTGGCTGTTGGCGTGCAGATCGCCGCCTTCAAATCAAAATTCACCGAAACTTATCCACGTCCCCAAAACCTCGGTTATCCTGTTCCCGTCCTTCCCGTGTTGGGGTGGACGGCTCCCAACGGCATCAAATGTGCCAGAATGAGTTCGTTGAAAGCTCAATCGAAGGAGACCGTCCGTGGACCAGATTATCCGAATTGGTATGGATACGTCAAAG
>NZ_PGGO01000049.1 GCF_003010955.1 Phyllobacterium brassicacearum | reverse complement strand
GCTCACCGCAATCATCCCGCATTCCCGCAGAACAACCAGGCAAACCTTAGGGCGCATTCAGCAACCGCCAGCGGCGCCCCGCCCTCGTTGTGCCGGTATATAGACCCCACCAAACAAAACTGTCAACAGCGTTTTTGAAGATAATATGAAAAATATGACAGGCTCTTGCCGCACGGGTTTCCATCGGGAAAAAATGCTGCATGTGCACATAGCCGGCGAATTGAAATGTGATCGGTCTGGCCACAAACATGCCCTATTCCCGACATAGCGCTCGCTGCCATGCGACAGGATCGATCCAGCTTTGGTATTATACGCAGCTTGCCTATGTACATACTTGTGGAACGCCGCGTTGACAGAGCGAAGCTGCAAGGGCAAAACTGCTGCCTCGTTGACTTCATACCAGGACAAGCTGGTCGGCAAGAGCGCCGAAATATCACTTAAAGCCTGCTTTCTACAACGGCGACAGGATCGACACTGAGTAGTATGAACGAGTACGAGGGGCACTCATCAATAGATCCGGGCAATGAGCCGCCGTTGATAACGGATGGCCGCCGCGGCCCGCCCGACAGGCGTGAAATATCGGCGCGATGGCTGACGGGCACGTTCCTCACCGGCATTACGTCGAGTATGCTCATGGGCGTGGCTCTGTTTGCCGCGCTCGACGGCCGCGAACAATTGGCGACGCCGCCTGAACTGATGGGCCGCAACGCGATGCCGGCGGCCAATAACAGTGACGTTGCCAAAGGCGCACGTGTCGCCGCAACCACCCCGATCCAGAAAAATCGCGACCGGCGCCGGCTCGAGGTCTCGACCGTCTTCAAGGATGGCGAGCGCGACGTCATTCGTACCATGCCATTCGAGTTTGTTCACATCGCGCTCGCCGATGTCCACAACACCAATCGCCGATACCCGTCCTTCAATCCGCTCGATGTCTTTGCGGAGGCAAATGAAGATACGGACCCGACGCCGAAGACCGGTCTGATCTATGGCGCCAAGGTGGAGAGCGAAGTGAGCCTCCGTACGGTGGATTTCCCCCTCGTGTCGGCACAGTATGATCCTTCCGACGATCTCAGCGTTGATGAGGTGGAAGAGGTGGTTCGCAATACCGGCTCCCTGTTGACCGACGGGGCCATTCAGGTCGCCTCGCTGCACTACGTTGACCCATTGCGCTTCGGCACGGCCGACGATGATCCCTACAACCTGCGCAATCCGCTGGCGGTCAAGATTATTCAGGAAAATGTCAGTGTTGCTCCCCGCCTGCCTGAGGATGCCGAGAGCGCCGGCTATTCGGAAGAACTCATTCAGTTCCGCAGCGACAAGGATATTCTGGCCGCTCTCAACGAGGCTGGCTACGAAGAAGGCGACGCCGCCGGAATGTCCGAGGCCATCGTCAAACTGTTGAATTCGCCCCGCCTGAAGGGCGGAAGCGTCCTGCGTCTTGGCGTCGAGTCGCAGAACAATACCGATCGGATCATGCGCGCCAGTGTTTACAACGGCAGCACTCACATACTGACCATCGCCCTGAACGACAGGGATCAATATGTTCCGGCCGACGAGCCGGAAATGACGCCAGGACTGCAAATTGCCTTCGACGACAATCCGCCGGCCGCGCGCCGGTCTGAGGATTTGCCGACGGTCTATGACGGCATATACAGGGCGGGGATTGCCTACGGCATGACCGACCCGATGATCAAGCAGCTCATCAGGATGCTCGCCTCCGACGTCGACTTTCAGTCGCAGCTCAGTTCCACCGACCAGCTGGAAGCACTTTTCTCCCTGCCTGCGGATTCGGACAAGGCTGGCGACGAATCGGAGATCCTTTACGTTGCCGCGAACTTTGGCGGTGACCTCAAGAAATTCTATCGGTTCCACGGCGAGGACGGCAACACGGACTATTATGACGAGAACGGCAAAAGCTCGAAGCAATTCCTGCTGCGTAAACCCGTTCCGAATGGCGTCTTCCGTTCACCCTTCGGCATGCGCCGTCATCCGATCCTCGGCTATTCCCGCATGCATACCGGAGTGGATTGGTCCGCGCCGCGCGGCACACCCATCGTTGCCGCAGGCAATGGCGTGGTCGAACGGGCCGGCTGGACCAACGGCTATGGCAATCAAACCATCATCCGGCATTCAAACGGTTACGAAAGCAGTTATTCCCATCAGAACGCCATCGCGAGCGGCGTAACGCCGGGAGCCCGCGTCCGCCAGGGCCAGGTGATCGGTTATCTCGGTTCGACCGGCCTTTCGACCGGACCACACCTTCACTACGAAGTCATCGTCAATGGCTCGAAGGTGGATCCGATGCGCATTCGTCTACCAAGCGGCGGCGAGCTCGGCGGCGATGACCTCGTTGCCTTCAAGCGCGAACGGGAGCGTATCGACCAGCTCCTCAAGGACGAAGACCAGAACGGAACCAAGGTCGCCGCCAGCGGCTGATGAGCTCTGGTTTGGCGGCAATTCCGGACGGAAAACCGGTTCCCGCTTTTCTCAGAATTGCTCTACTCCTGAAACTCGACCGTCACACCTTTTTGTACGAGCTTTGACAGTTCCGTCGCATCCCAGTTGGTCAGGCGCACACAGCCGTGGCTGTTGGTCTTGCCGATTTTGGAGGGCTCGGGCGTACCGTGGATGCCGTAGGTCGGCTTCGACAGGGCAATCCAGACCGTACCCACCGGCCCGTTCGGACCCGGCGGAATCGTCAAGACCGAGTTGTTCTCACCCTGTTTGAAGTTGATCTTCGGATTATAGGTGTAATTCGGATTGAGTGCGATCCGCTCCACCTGGACTGTGCCCGATGGCGAGGGCGTATCCGTCGAGCCGATGGTGGCTGGATAGGCAACGACCAGACGGCCCTCGGCATTATAGCCACGCACCTGCTTGCGCCCCTTGTCCGCAATGATTCGCGTTACGGCGCCACCGGCATTCTGGCCCGTGCTGGCCACCTGGATTGCAACGCCCGGCGTATTGAAGTCCACCCCCGGGTTGATCTCCTTCAGATAGTTCTCATCCATATGGAACCGCTCGGCCAGCATTTCCGTAACCAATGTGAACGCCATCCGTTCCAGCTGCGCCTTGTGGCCATAATCCTCCGGGATCGACGCAACAAACGGATAGGCCGCATCTTCGGAAGTGATCGTATAGGATATGAAAGCCGGACCGCCGGTCTGTTCCAGCGATGCGTTGATGCCCTCCTCATTGAGCGGATCGAATTGCTGACCGGTCATTTCTTCGAACGCCGCAACGGCCTTGTCGACATTGCCACCCTTGTGGCCATCGATGACGCCGGGCGACACGCCGATTCGATCGAGCAGGACCTGAATGGCCGCGATCTTGGCCTTTGCGCCCTGCCCCTTCGGCAGTTCAACCGTCGGTGCCGGATTGGGGTGAAGCGGTATCTGCTCTTGCTGCGGCGCGTCGGTCAGACCATCGCTTGGCATCTCTGGATCGACGAAATTCGGATCAGATGGCGTCAAATCCGATTCGCTACCGGCCGGCGGCAGGGGCTGGCGATCAACGCTCCCATAATCGCGCTCGGAAGGCAGCGCCGATTGCTGTTCATAGGGATCGTTGGACGGACCATAGGGATCTTGCGGAATGGCACCCGTGTCATAGGGATCCTGCGGAGCCTCCGGGAAATAATCCGCGCCCTGATTCGATTGATCATATTGCGGCTCTTCTACCGACACGATTCGGCCGCGACGGTCCACGGTGATTTTCCGGCCATACTCGTCGAAATAGGACCGGTACGCTTCGCGGCGTGGACGGCGTTCACTCGGTTCGAAGAGCTGCGCAACCTGATAGGACGACTGATCGTTGGCGACGGGGACAGCTATTTCGGCAGCATGCGCGCCTGTTGCGGCGACGGCGCTCGCGGAAGCAATCAGCAACATTCCAAACAATGAACAATGATAAGACATCATGCCTTCAGCTTCCGGTTTTCATTACTAATGCGCCATTAAGCATAAATGACCCATTTTCCTGTCTTTATGGTTAATGCCGTCATGCTTTTATCGTTGCATCTATCGGATGAACGGGACGTGAAAATGGCCGCTCTGTGGCGGCCACTCTCTTTCTTTTTCTGCTTGGGCAGCGCACGCTTTTACGCAGCCTCGCTGTTCTCCTTTTCGGGCGCAGACTTCACCGCTTTGAAGTTCAGCCTGTCCGACCCCGCAGTGATCTTGACCGTCGACCCGTCCAGAACCTCGCCAAGCAGGATTTTCTCCGCCAGCGGATCCTGGACCTGCTTCTGGATCACACGCTTCAACGGCCGTGCGCCATAGGCAGGATCATAGCCTTTCTCGGCCAGCCAGTTCGTCGCATCTTCGTCGATCTTGAGCACGATCTTGCGATCGGCCAGGAGCGACTGCAGGTGCTTCATCTGGATGGCAACGATCTTGCCCATCTCCTTGCGCTGCAGACGGTGGAACAGGATGATCTCATCCACGCGGTTGAGGAACTCCGGCCTGAACGATGCCTTGACGACGTTCATCACCTCTTCCCGAACGGTCTCGACATCCTCACCCTCGCTGAGCCCGACAAGATACTCGGCCCCGAGATTGGACGTCATGATGATCAGCGAATTGCGGAAGTCGACCGTACGGCCCTGACCATCGGTCAACCGTCCATCATCGAGCACCTGCAACAGCACGTTGAAGACATCCGGATGGGCCTTTTCGATCTCGTCGAACAGAACCACCTGATAGGGCCGGCGCCGCACGGCCTCGGTCAGTGCACCACCTTCTTCATAGCCGACATAGCCTGGAGGAGCGCCGATCAGCCGGGCGACCGAATGCTTCTCCATATATTCGGACATGTCGAGGCGCACCATCGCTGTCTCGTCGGAGAACAGGAACGATGCCAGCGCCTTCGTCAGCTCGGTCTTGCCAACGCCCGTGGGGCCAAGGAAGATGAACGAGCCAATGGGCCTGTTCGGATCCTGCAGTCCGGCACGCGCACGGCGAACGGCCTTCGACACCGCCTGCACAGCTTCGCCCTGGCCGACAACACGCTTGGCAAGCTCGTCTTCCATACGCAGGAGCTTTTCACGCTCACCCTCCAGCATCCGGTCAACCGGAATACCGGTCCAGCGCGAAACCACCTGGGCAATATGATCCGGGGTTACAGTTTCCTCGACCATCGAGGTCGCGTTGTCCTGCTGCTCCGCTTGCGCGAGCTCCTTCTCCAATTGCGGGATCGTCCCATAGGCAAGCTCGCCTGCCTTCTGGAATTCGCCATTTCGCTGGGCGGCCGCAAGCGCGTTGCGCGCATCGTCAAGCTGACGCTTCAGATCGGCCGCATGGCCAAGCTTCTGCTTTTCGGCCTGCCAGGTGTTCGTCAGTGCCGTCGACTGTTCCTCGAGATCGGCAAGTTCCTTCTCCAACCGCTCAAGCCGATCGCGGGATGCGTCGTCTTTTTCGACTTTCAGGGCCTCACGTTCAATCTTCAGCTGCATGATGCGGCGGTCGATTTCGTCCAGCTCTTCCGGCTTGGAATCCACCTGCATGCGCAGCCGCGCGGCGCCTTCGTCAACAAGATCGATCGCCTTGTCCGGCAGGAACCGGTCGGTGATGTAGCGATTCGACAAGGTAGCGGCAGCGACAAGCGCCGAATCGGATATCCGGACCTTGTGGTGCTGTTCGTACTTTTCCTTCAGGCCACGCAGGATCGAAATCGTGTCCTCAACTGTCGGCTCGTCGACAAATACCGGCTGGAACCTGCGGGCAAGCGCCGCATCCTTTTCAACATGCTTGCGATATTCGTCGAGTGTCGTCGCGCCAATGCAGTGCAGTTCACCGCGCGCCAAGGCTGGCTTCAAGAGGTTGGAAGCGTCCATTGCACCTTCGGCCTTGCCGGCGCCCACAAGTGTGTGCATCTCGTCGATGAACAGGATGATCTCGCCGTTTGCCGAAGTGACTTCGGACAGCACACCTTTCAGCCGCTCCTCGAATTCACCACGATATTTCGCACCGGCAATAAGCGCGCCCATGTCGAGCGCCATCAGCTGCTTGTCCTTCAATGATTCGGGAACGTCGCCATTGACGATACGCAACGCAAGACCCTCGGCAATCGCCGTCTTACCGACACCCGGCTCGCCGATAAGCACCGGATTGTTCTTGGTGCGCCGCGACAGAACCTGGATTGTGCGGCGAATTTCGTCGTCGCGGCCAATGACCGGGTCGAGCTTGCCCGCCCGTGCGTCGGCCGTCAGGTCCCGTGCGTATTTCTTCAAGGCGTCATAGGTATTTTCGGCAGAAGCCGAGTCGGCGGTCCGGCCCTTGCGGATATCATTGATGACAGCATTCAGGCCGGCAGGGGTGACCCCGGCTCTGCTCAAGATTTCCGACGTCTTTGCTGACTTCTCGATCGCGAGTGCCGTCAAAAGGCGTTCGACCGTGACAAAGCTATCGCCCGCCTTCTTCGCAACTTCCTCGGCAGTCGTGAAAACCTTGGCCAAAGGCTGGGCAAGGTAAAGCTGGCCGTTCCCGCCTGTCACTTTGGGCAGCGCGTTGAGTGCTGCCTGCAAACCGAGGCGCACTTCTTCAACGTTCCCGCCTGCTCGTTCGATCAGGGACGCGGCAAGACCTTCCTCGTCATCGACCAGAACCTTCAACAAATGCTCCGGTGCAAACTGCTGATGATTAGAGGAGAGGGCAAAGGTCTGCGCCGATTGGATAAAACCGCGGACGCGCTCGGTGTATTTTTCAATATTCATTCTGTGTCTCCTTTTCCCGGACGACCCTGAAGCGGCGCCGTGCGGTCAAGTTGGTGACGGGTCCCCTCAATGAGGCAAACCCATTCGTTCGCCTCCAAATATGGGAACATTATCAACAGCGCGCAAGGCCGGGAACCGGGGTTTTGTTGCGATCCTTGGCGGCAGGTTTCCCACTGTAACATACGCCTCCTCACCACGCGCTCATCTGAGTCTGGCCATTGAACGGTTGGGAAGACGGGCGGTCATCGAAGCGCGTCTTTGGGGTAGTGATGGTGCGATCCGAAGACCGCCCGTCCGGCGTTTTTTCATCCCGTCCGTTCCGCTTGGGAGGCCTCGGCATCGGGGAGTACCATTTGCGATACTCCATGCGTCGCCTACGCGCCCCTTAGAGTGCTCGTCCAGCACGCGCCGGTCATAGTACCGGCAGGGGAACCCTTGGACGGAACTTCCCCGGACAGCGGGCCCGTTACCCGCCATCGGAGGCGCCGGTCCTTCTCCCACTTCGA
>NZ_PGGO01000048.1 GCF_003010955.1 Phyllobacterium brassicacearum | reverse complement strand
TTGGCGCGTCACTGTTTTATGGGGACGCCGTCATCACGCCTGCGATTTCCGTACTGTCGGCGGTCGAAGGCCTCGAGGTCGTTGCGCCGGCGCTTGGGCCCTATATTGTCCCCATCACACTCGTGATTTTGTTGACACTGTTTGCCGTGCAACGTTTTGGCACGGCGCGCATGGCCATCGTTTTCGGGCCAATCACCCTGCTCTGGTTTCTGGCTATCGGATTTTTCGGTCTCTGGCATTTGTTCGATGACCTCAGCATCCTGGCCCCGGTTAATCCCTATTACGGGTTTGATTATGTTGTGCGCAATCCGGGGACCGCGTTTGCAACGATCGGCACCGTGTTTCTTGCCGTAACAGGGGCAGAAGCGCTCTATGCGGATCTCGGCCATTTTGGTCGCCGGCCAATCGCGACGGCATGGATGTGGATTGTCTTTCCATCGCTGCTATTGAATTATCTCGGCCAGGGCGCATTCGTGCTGGCGCCACACAATCCCGCAGGGCATCGTCCACCTCAGGAGCATCGAGGTGCTTCTCGATGAACCAGGCAGCGACTTGCCAGGCCTGGTCCGCGAGGAATGCCGGGATCTTCTGGCGCAAATCGGCGAGAAGACAGTGCGTATCCAGACCAAAACCAGGAGGATCAAGGAAGTGGCGGCCGAAACGGATACGACGCGACGGTTGCAGACGATGCCGAGGGTTGGCCCGATCGTCGCGCTTGCAGTCGAGGCTTTTACCCCTGCGATGGCAAGCTTCAAGCGTGGCCGAGATTTCGCTGGAAGCTCGCCAAGTCATCGCTTTCGGCTTCAGTGACCAATCCACATGCTCGTTGCCCAAATGGCTTACTTGTGATCGTGAAATGGCAGTTGGAGGCCGAACGTCGTGACCAGATCCGCCACCTGTGCCGGACTAAGGTAGCGCGGGTTGAGATTTCGCAAAATCAGATAAAGCTTCGCCGTCTCTTCCAGTTCCTCGGTTGCAAAAACCGCGGCTTCAAGGCTGTCGCCCGCTACAACTGGGCCGTGATTGGCCAGCAGTACGGACGAATACTTGCCCGCAAGTCCGCGAATAGCATCAGTCACGGCCGGATCCCCGGGCCGGTAGTAGGGCACGAGAGCGGTTTGGCCGGCGCGCATGAGGTAATAGGGCGTCATTGGCGGAAGTGCGGCTCGCGGGTCAATCTCAGGCAGCATGGTCAGGGCAACTGCGTTCGTGGAATGAAGGTGGACGATTGCGCGAGCGCTTTCGCGTGTTTCGTAAAGCGCTGAGTGAAGCGGAATTTCCTTGGTCGGTTTGTCTCCTGACAGCAGCCTTCCTGTGGCATCGAGCCGAGAGAGACGGGCCGGATCAAGGAATCCGAGAGAAGCGTTCGTGGGTGTCACCAGCCAGCCGCCATCATCCAGTCGCAACGATATGTTGCCCGACGAACCGGGTGTCAGTCCCCGCTCAAACAGGGACCGACCGTATCGGCAGATTTCCTCACGCAGGCGCGTCTCAGACATTAGAACCCCTCCGGTGTCACGCTGTTGCTCCTTCGATCAACTGAAAGCCGAGATCGACAACCTGTGGCGGCGCGTTCGCCACAACGAGTTGCGCTGCCACCTGCCCTATCGCGACGCGCGGCGTACGTATGGTCGAGAGGGGTTGTGGCGTTACCCGGCCAATATCGAGGCCGTTATAGCCAAAGATGGCCAGCTGCGAGGGAATTGAAATTCCCCGCGCCAAACAATGAAAATAGCCACCCAGCGCCATGTCGTCGTTTGAAAAATAGACAGCATCGAGATCAGGGCTTCTCGCCAGCAATCGCTCCAGCCCTAAACGTCCAATTTCGACAGACGACGCCCCGGCGTGAATCTCCTGGTCGACAAGCGGCATGCGATCCGAACTCAGCGTCTCGCGGAAGCTGGAATACCGTTTGCCAGCGCGTGTATCGCGGTCCAGATCGTGACCGACATAGCCAATCCGGCGATAACCCCGCTTCAGCATAAAATGTGCGCTTTCGCGACCGGCCGCACGGTTGGAGAAGCCGACAGCCAGATCCAGAGCAACGCCATCCACATCAAGCAATTCCACAACCCGGCAGCTGGCGGCGCGCAGCATCTTGACCGTACCCTCGGTATGTTCGTAGCCTGCCAGCATGACTGCCGTCGGACGCCAGGCCAACATTGAGGCGACAAGCGCTTCTTCCCTTTCCGGGTCGTAGTCGGTCACGGCGAAAACGGCTTGGTGCTGGTTCTCTTCCAGTGTGCCGCCTGCACCCCGAAGCACATCGGCAAAAACGATATTGGAAAGCGAGGGGATGACAAACGCGACAAGACGCGACCCAGCGGATGCCAGCGTTCCCGCTATCCTGTTGGGCACATAGCCCAACCGTTCGACCGCCGCCATCACACGGTCCCTTGTCTTGCCGGAAAACGAACCATGGTTTCGCAGAACGCGTGAAACCGTACTTTCCCCGACTCCGGCCGCCTCGGCAACCTGCGCAAGCGTCACTGCCGCCTGGTATTTGAAAACCATATTCCCTCTTGAACCCTGCACTCGGCAGTACGCGTCGGCGGTTGGCAACATCCGAAGGGCGGTGGGCGCTGCCGACTATGCAGCCATCATTTTCACGGCTCTCTTCTCAATAATCAAGTTTTTTTGGCAGCGCTACCAATTTCATGTTGGCAGCGCTGCCAAAATGGATTATAGAAAATGGTAGCGCTACCATTATTGGTCGGACGCGCCACGGGGAAAATTACTGGGCCCCCCGGCAACCCTATTGGAGGAGGAAATCATGACGCTGCAAACGCAGGCGCCAACCGTTGGCGTGCACCCGATCCAAGCGGTGGAAGACCGCGCCTATAGCAAGGTATTTTGGAGAATCGTGCCATTTTTGATGTTGTGCTACGTGGTCGCCTATCTCGACCGCGTCAATGTCGGTTTCGCAAAGCTGCAGATGTCAAGCGAACTTGGCCTGTCGGAAGCAGCCTACGGCGTTGGCGCTGGCATCTTCTTTATCGGATATTTTCTGTTCGAGGTGCCCAGCAACATCATCATGAACAAAGTCGGTGCGCGTATATGGATAGCCCGCATCATGGTAACATGGGGTGTCATCTCTGCCGCCTTCATGTTCACAACATCAGAAACCACATTCTATGTCCTGCGATTCCTGCTGGGTGTTGCAGAAGCGGGATTTTTCCCCGGGATCATTCTCTATCTGACCTCGTGGTACCCGGCGCACCGCCGCGCCAAGATCATCGCCACATTCATGTCCGCCATCCCGATTTCGGCCATCTTCGGCAATCCGCTATCGGGCCTGCTTATGGATGGCTTCCACGGGACGCACGGTCTTTCCGGCTGGCAGTGGATGTTCCTGATCGAAGCCATTCCAGCCATCGTTTTCGGCATTGTCACCTTTTTCTATCTCGACGACTCGATCCGCACCGCGAAATGGCTGGATGATGCCGAGAAAGACGTGCTGACGGCAAATATCAGCGCCGAAAACCGGGCCAAGGCATCGAGCCCGCACAGCATAGGCGCAACACTGACCGACCGCCGCGTCTGGCTGATGTGCCTTATCTATTTCTGCTTCGTGCTCGGGCAGTATGGCCTGAATTTCTGGATGCCAACCATCGTGAAGGCGACGGGCGTGGCCGGAAACCTGAATATCGGCCTCATTTCTGCAATCCCCTACATCTGCACCTTCGTTGCCATGCTGGCGCTCGGACGTTCTGCCGACAGGCTGCGCGAACGGCGATGGCATCTGGTCATCCCTGCCCTGATCGCCGCCGGCGGTTTTGTCGCGGCAACGATGGCAACGAGTACGCCGGTCGCCATCGCCTGCCTCTCGCTGGCTGCAGCAGGTGCAATCAGTTGCGCACCGCTCTTCTGGTCGCTCCCAACGGCTTTCCTCGCTGGTACGGGTGCCGCAGCCGGTATCGCCTGGATCAACTCCGTCGGCAACCTAGCCGGCTTCCTTGGACCATTCCTGGTGGGCTATCTGAAGGACTTCACCGGAAGTAACAGTGCCGGTATGTATCTTCTTGCCGTGGCTCTCATTGTCGGCTCGCTGGCCGTGCTTGCAGTACCTGCGAAAACCGTCAATCGTTAAACTACCAAACCCTCCGGGTCGTCGGCGCCCGGAGGGTATCGCACCCTTCCCTTACCAGACTGGAGAATATCGTCATGCCATCGCTCACTGAAAATCCGGGACGTACCGTTGTGGCGGCCGTGATCGGCCTTGGCTCCATGGGACTCGGGATGGCCCGGTCGATGAAACGCGCTGGTCTCGACGTTGTCGGATATGACATTTCATCCGCGGCGATTGATCGCTTCGTCGCAGTTGGCGGTCGCGGCGCTGCCACGCCCGCCAACGCTGCGAAAAACGCCGACATCGTCGTCTCTGTGGTCGTTAATAGTGCACAGACTGAGGCCGTGCTTTTCGGGACCCACGGCGTCGCAGAAGCAATGAAGTCCAAGGCCGTCTTCATATCGTCGGCAACCATGGATCCTGCTGTCGCCTGTGATCTGTCACAGCGTGCCGAGGCTCTCGGCTTTCATTATCTCGATGCACCGATTTCGGGCGGAGCGACAAAGGCGGTGAACGGCGATTTGACGATCATGGCATCCGGCTCGAAGCAGGCATTCGACGCGGCCCGTCCGGCCCTTGATGCCATGGCCGGCAAGGTCTACGAGCTCGGCGATGCAGCCGGAACCGGTGCGGCGTTCAAGATGATCAACCAGCTTCTTGCCGGGGTCCACATCGCCGCCGCGTGCGAGGCCATAACCTTCGCTGCCAAGCAGGGGCTCGATCTCGATAAGGTATACGAGGTGATCACGGCGTCGGCCGGCAACTCCTGGATGTTCGAGAACCGGGTGCGGCATGTGCTGGCCGGGGACTACACCCCCCTCAGCGCGATCGAGATTTTCGTCAAGGATCTTGGCATCGTCCAGGATATGGCCCGTTCGGAGCGCTATCCGGTACCGCTCGTCGCGGCAGCCTTGCAGATGTATCTGGCCGCTTCGGGCGCGGGCATGGGTCGCGACGACGATTCCTCTCTCGCACGGCTTTATGCCCAGCTTTCGGGTGCGAAGCTGCCGGGCGTGAACGGCTAACCGCAGAGCCGATAGGAGGAGAGCTAAAATGCCGATGTTCGCCGCCAACCTGACGATGATGTTTAACGAGTGGCCGTTCCTTGACCGCTTCAGCGCCGCAGCGGATGCCGGGTTTGCCGCCGTCGAGTACCTCTTTCCCTACGAAGTCCCCCCGGACGCAATCGCTGAACGGCTCGTTCGCAACAACCTGCAGCAGGCGCTGTTCAATCTGCCGCCGGGGGATTGGACCGCGGGCGAGCGCGGTATTGCGGCTCTCCCCGGACGGTTCGATGCACTGAAATCGGACGTGGAACGAGCGCTCGATTACGCTGCGGCGACCGGTGTAAAGCGGTTACACCTGATGGCTGGCCTTGCCAATCCTCATGACGAAGAGGCAGCGTCGTGTTACCAACGCTCCGTGGTCTACACTGCCGGGCGGCTTGCCGAAGAGGGGATCGACCTGGTGCTCGAGCCCATTAACGGACGCAACATGCCGGGCTATTACCTGAATGATTTCAATATAGCTGAAAAGCTCATCGCGAAGCTCAGCCTGCCAAACCTGAAACTCCAGTTTGATATTTATCATCGCCAGATCATGCATGGCGATGTGGCCATGGCCCTGCGCCAGCTGCTGCCTGTAATCGGCCATATCCAGATCGCCAGCGTCCCGTCACGCCAAGAACCCGACGGCGAAGAATTGAATTACCCCTACCTGTTCGATGAGCTGGACCGGATTGGCTATGACAGTTTCGTTGGTTGCGAATACAATCCGCGCGGCGGCACACTCGACGGCCTGGACTGGTTCAAACCTTTTGCAAGGAGCTAGATGATGGCCATACTGCTCGGATCGATCGCCGATGACTATACAGGGGCATCAGATCTCGCCAACACGCTGATGAAAAACGGCCTGCGCACGGTGCAGACGGTTGGTATTCCCGATCCGTCACTGGCGCTGCCGGACGTGGATGCGGTCGTCGTCTCGCTGAAGATCCGCTCGGTCGCTGCAGCCGAGGCCGTGGCGGCGGCGACAGCGGCTGACGGGTGGCTGCGCAAGCGGGGCGCAATCCACGTACTTTACAAGATCTGCTCGACTTTCGATTCCACCGATACCGGCAATATAGGCCCGGTCACCAATGCATTGAGCGGTGGCAGCGCCGACAGCGTGGTGCTGGTAACTCCCGCCTTTCCGGAAACGGGCCGTACAGTTTATCTCGGCCACCTATTCGTTGGCGAACAACTGCTGAACGAAAGTCCGCTTAAGGATCACCCCCTAAATCCGATGCACGACGCCAATCTCGTGCGCGTTATGGCTAGGCAATCACGTGGCGCCGTCGGACTGGTTGGCCTCTCGACGGTCTCGGATGGCCCGGAAGCCGTGAAGACCAGGCTCGAGACTTTGCGCGCCACGGGTGTCACCGCCGCGATTGCTGACGCGATTTTTGAACGCGACCTCGAAACGTTGGGTACGGTCGCCCTCCAGACATGGGTTTCGACGGGGGCTTCGGGGTTGGGCCTCGGTCTCGCCAGGGCTCTCGTCCGCTCTGGTCAAGTGCCATTACGGACCGGAGCCACGGCCGATGCCATTCGTCCGGTTGGTGGTTTGGCCGCCATTGTTGCCGGCAGTTGCTCCAAGGCAACGCTGCAACAACTCGCCATTGCCGAACAGTCAATGCCCGTGCTGCGGCTCGATCCCGAACGGCTTCTCGCTGGTTCGGAGGAAATAAACGCGGCAATCTCCTGGGCCGGCGATCGAATTTCAGCGGGCCCCATCGTTATCGCGGCCAGTGCGGCTCCCGAAATGGTCTCCCAACTTCAATCACGATACGGCCGCGACGCGTCTGGTCATGCAATCGAGAGCGCAACCTCTTCCATTGCAGCGGAACTGGTCGCGCGAGGCGTGCGGCGCATGGTCATTGCCGGCGGCGAGACTTCTGGCGCGGCCGTCGACAGGCTTGGCATTCCGGCCTTCTTGATCGGCCCCGAGATCGCGCCAGGAGTGCCGGTGCTGCGAACGATCGGCAACGTACAAGGCGATATGCTCCTGGCGTTAAAATCGGGCAACTTCGGCGGTGGGGATTTCTTCGCAGCCGCGCTGGCCATGATGCACTGACCGAATGAATCGTACCTAATAGCCGTGCATGTTGTGGAAACTTCAGGGGCGTGTCACCAAAACTCTTCTGTGGACATATATGGACCCCGCCCAATTGCAACATCCTCTAACGGCAGATTTTTAGTGGCGACATATTGTCTGTGATGTACAATAAGCCGGCAAACGAGGCATTATCCCTTGGCGCTGGCCGGCGGCGAAGGCGTCAGTAGACCAATCGATGGCGATCGTTCAATGTGATACCGAGAGCCAATTAAAGGACCAGGGAATAGAGCGCGACCGACGCATTACCATCCGCTCGAGCAAACACCTGAACAACAGCATCACCGCCGTATCAAAAGACGCCTCCGTTCCATGTTGGCGTTCAAGTCGTAAATGACAGCTAGAGCGGATCATTGCTTGTCGGAATCGCACCGGGATTCCCAAATCAGTTGATATGTGATTCATCATGGATGCTGGGATTGGAGGCCAGCATCCATGACGCGACCCTATTCCAATGATCTTCGTGAG
>NZ_PGGO01000047.1 GCF_003010955.1 Phyllobacterium brassicacearum | reverse complement strand
CTATATCCACTACTACAATCACGACAGGATCAAAATGAAACTCAAAGGGCTGAGCCCTGTACAATACAGAACCCAGCCCTTAAATCTGCCTTGCCTTTAAACCGTCCAACTTAATGGGGTCAGTTCAGACTTGGCGGGTTTTTTTGTTCGCTCAGATGAGCTTTCGCAATGTCGCCGTCAGCTTTCGCTCGAAAACCGCCACCTGGTTGGGGGCAATGCTCTCCGACTTGTAGAGCGACAGCATGGAAAAGTGCGCCTTTGGTGCGCATGTGCCGATGATGGCGCGTGACAGGACACGCCGAACCGGGCGGAACATGATCAGCCAGTCAATCCACCATGGCGAGCCGAGTGTGGTCACAGCAAGGCAGGATTGCAGTGTTGTGAGCCGCGGAATCATGCGGCCGAAATCCGGGGCATGATCATAGGCTACGCCAGGGGCGAAGACCCGATCGATCCAGCCTTTGAGTATCGCGGGAAGTCCGAACCACCAGGTCGGAAAAATGAGGACAAGCACGTCGGCCGTCTTAAGCGTTTCCGCATCCTCGCTAATCGCACGGGTATCATGCTTGGCCGCGTAATAGCTCTGGCACTCAACTGATGTCAGGCGAGGATCGAAATCACGCTCATAGAGGTCAATGATTTGGAGATCATGACCGGCGCTGGTGATCAAGGAAGAAGCCAGCGACGCGAGATGCGCGCAGAGACTATCCTTCAGTGGATGGGCCAGGACAACGACAAAGCGTTTGCCCATGGCAGATCAAGAGGTCTTGCGGGTGCGTGCGAGGCCGTCAATCGCCGGCTTGTATTTGGGGTCGAGCTGCACAGCCTTGGCGTAGGATTTCGCTGCCCGTGCCTTGTCGCCGCGGTGCTCATAGATCAGTGCCTGGTTGGCCCAGCCCTCGGCGATAGTGCCGTCGAGCTTGATCGCGGTGTTGAAATCGTCGAACGCATTGTCATCGTCGCCGAGCGCGACGTAGGAAATGCCGCGGCCATTGTAGGGCTCCGCAGCGTCCGGCGCCAGCGAGATTGCGGTCGAGAAGTCCTCAATCGCCTGCTTGTGTTGATTGCGTGCCTGGTAGATCAAGCCGCGATTGTGGTAGGCGCGTGCATCGGTCGTGCTCAGCTGGATCGCCTGCTGGAAGTCATTCAGAGCCTGATCCAGTTGCCCTTGCTGGCGGTAAAGGTTGCCGCGACCAATATAGGCGGCATCATATTGCGGGTTGATCTGAATCGCCCGGCTGTAGTCCGCCACTGCCTGCGCCGTATTGCCCATGTTGCGGTAGACAAGTGCCCGGTTGGCATAGGCCTGGTAGAAGTTCGGGTTCAGCTGAAGCGCTGTGTTGAAATCCTTGATCGCATCATTGTTGCGTCCGGCGCGCCCGAAAGCGGAACCGCGCACATTGTACGCTTCAGGATCCTTCGGATTGTTGCCGATGACTTCGTTCAGCGAACTGATGTTCTCAGTGGATCCTTGCGCCTTGTCGATGCCGGTCATATCGGCCGTTGAAGTGCTCTGGCATCCAGCGACCGCCATCGTAAGGACGGATGCGATCACCAAACCAGTAAATCGTGCAGACTGGAAGGCAGATCGAATTTCACGGTGAGAGTTCATTTCAACTGAATAGGTCATATTCCATGTGTCCCGTACAACCAAAAGCTTTGCAAGCTTTTTTGCTCCGATGGCACCAAACGAAAAAAGGGCGGTGCGGCACACGCCACTCCACCCCGTAATCGGGTCAATACGCCGTTAAAATGCAGATCAACGAGCCGCAGAAGCGCGGACCGGAGCCTTGCGAGCTGGCATTGGCAGAAGGCCTTCACGCTGAGCCTGCTTGCGAGCGAGCTTGCGGGCACGGCTGATTGCTTCCGCCTTCTGGCGGGCGCGCTTGATCGAGGGCTTCTCGTAATGATCATGCATCTTCATTTCGCGGAACATGCCTTCGCGCTGCATCTTCTTCTTGAGAACGCGGAGAGCCTGATCAACATTGTTTTCGCGTACGAGTACCTGCACGTTTTATCCTGTATCTCTTAGAATTTCGTTGAGCCCGGCTCGCCATACCCAAAGCCAATCTATGGGTCAACAAACCAAACTTCGCGACGGTCATCCATCGCAAACTGCCGTGGCCATTACCAGAAAGTTGGACCGATGTCCATGGTTCTGGTGCGAAAAACGGACGGATATTCGCCCTCTCGCAGATCGCGTGTCCGGAATTTTAGTTTAACCGGCATTGAGCGCCAATCTCCGTCGCAAAATGGCAAAAGACCTTTGGACGGATGCGATACTGATGCATAAAGCACGGCTCCCGGTCATAAAATCGATGTCGATTTCTGAACAGGGTCCTGCGGAAATCTCTGAACAATCGCTCTGCGAAGGCCAACTGGTTCGCAAAGGAATAGGTAATGCGGAAATATTCGGTGTTTGCTCTCGCCCGCGAGGCCTTGCGTGCTCACAAAGGCTGGGAGCAGCAATGGACATCACCAGAACCCAAGGCGGAATATGATGTCATCATCGTCGGTGCGGGCGGGCACGGATTGGCGACCGCCTACTACCTTGCCAAGGAACACGGTATTACCAATGTTGCCGTGCTTGAAAAGGGTTGGCTTGGCGGTGGCAACACCGGTCGCAATACGACCATTATCCGCTCCAATTACCTTTACGATGAGTCCGCCGGCATTTACGAACACGCGGTGAAGCTCTGGGAAGGTCTGAGCCAGGATCTCAACTACAACGTGATGTATTCGGCGCGCGGCGTTATGATGTTGGCGCACAACATTCACGATGTTCAGGTGTTCAAGCGCCACATCCATGCCAACCGGCTGAATGGCATCGACAATGAATGGCTGACACCAGAGCAGGTCAAGGAATTCTGCCCGCCTATCAACCTCTCGGCTGACGCGCGCTATCCTATTATCGGTGCAGCCCTGCAGCGTCGCGGCGGTACGGCGCGGCACGATGCGGTCGCCTGGGGCTATGCCCGCGCCGCGGCCGATCGTGGCGTGCACATCATCCAGAATTGCGAAGTCACCGGCATTCGCCGCGCCCCCAATGGCGCGGTGATCGGTGTCGACACCAATCGTGGTCCGATCAACGCCAAGAAAGTTGGCGTTGTTGCCGCTGGCCATACCTCGGTCATCATGAATATGGCTGGCGTGCGCATGCCGCTCGAGAGCTATCCGCTGCAGGCGCTGGTTTCCGAGCCGGTCAAGCCGCTGATCCCCTGTGTGATCATGTCGAATACGGTTCACGCCTATATTTCGCAGTCCGACAAGGGCGAGATGGTGATTGGTGCGGGCACCGACCAGTACACGTCCTATTCGCAGACCGGCGGTCTCCACATCATCAATCACACGCTCGATGCGATCTGCGAGATGTTCCCGGTTCTGACACGGCTGAAAATGCTGCGCTCCTGGGGCGGCATCGTCGACGTGACGCCCGACCGCTCACCGATCCTGGCCAAGACTCCGGTTCCCGGTCTCTACGTCAATTGCGGCTGGGGAACGGGTGGTTTCAAGGCGACTCCGGGCTCGGGCAATGTCTTTGCCCATACAATTGCTCGCGACGAACCGCACCGCATCAACGCGCCGTTCACGATCGAGCGGTTCACCACCGGCCGCCTCATCGACGAAGCCGCCGCCGCCGCTGTCGCGCACTGATATTTTAGGAAACGAGACGAAGACAATGCTTCTTATCAAATGCCCCTATTGCGAAGAAGAGCGCCCGGAACTCGAGTTCCGCAATGCCGGTGAAGCGCATCTCGTGCGTGCTGCCTCCATCGTTGAGCAGTCGGATGATGATTTCGCTGCCTTTCTCTACTTCCGCCAGAATCCGAAAGGACTGCAGTTCGAACGTTGGCGCCATATTCACGGCTGCGGGCGTTTCTTCAACGCCGTGCGTGATTCCGTCTCCGACAAATTCCTGACCGTCTATAAGGCCGATGAGCCGCGTCCGAATGTGGAGCAACTCATCGTGCGGCCCGCCGCCTCGGCGGAGTCGACCGAAGAACCTGATGCAAAACGCGCACCCCGCGCCAAGAAAGCGGAGGTATGAGCCGATGAGCACCGCAACTCACTCTGGAAGCAACCGCATTGCCGGCGCTGGCAGGCTGACCCCTGCGAAAACCGTGCGCTTCACATTCGACGGGCAGAACCTGACCGGCCTTGAAGGCGATACCGTCGCCTCCGCGCTGCTTGCCAACGGCATCCATCTCGTCGGCCGTTCGTTCAAGTATCACCGTCCGCGTGGCATTCTGTCGGCCGGAAGCGAAGAGCCGAATGCGCTGGTTGATATCGAACGCGACAAGTCGCGCAAGCAGCCGAATGTTCGCGCCACAGTCCAGGAGATTTATGACGGGCTCAAGGTGAAGTCACAGAACCGCTGGCCGTCGCTGACCTTCGACGTCGGCGCCGTCAACGACATGTTCTCGCCGATGCTGCCGGCAGGCTTCTACTACAAGACCTTCATGTGGCCAAAGTTCGCATGGAAGACCATTTACGAGCCGAAGATCCGAGCTGCGGCCGGTCTTGGCGTTGTCCCCGGCGAAGCCGATACAGATCGCTATTCCAACCGTTTTGCTCATTGCGACGTCCTCGTAGTCGGCGCAGGTGTTGCCGGCCTTGCCGCAGCACTCAGTGCAGCATCGACCGGCGCCAGGGTCATTCTCTGCGATGAACAGCCCGAAGCCGGCGGCGCTTTGCGCTATGAAAGCGACGTTGTTATCGACGGTGTTGCGGGTCACGAATGGGCCGCGGCGACTGTTGCCAAGCTTCAGGCAATGGACAACATCACCGTCCTGACGCGCACCACGGCATTCGGCTACTACGCGCAGAATTTCGTTGGCCTCGTTGAGCGCCTCAGCGATCATCTCAGCACGCCGGCCGCTGAGATGCCGCGGGAAAGGCTGTGGCAGATTCGCGCCAAGAAGGTGGTCCTCGCTACCGGTGCCATCGAACGGCACATGGTTTTTGCCAATAATGACCGGCCGGGTGTCATGCTGGCTTCGGCAGCGCGCATGTTCCTAAACCAGTACGGTGTCGCGGTTGGCCGCAAGGTCGGTGTCTACACGGCCAATGATTCCGCCTATGCTGCAGCGATCGATTTGAAGCGCGCTGGTATCGGCATTCCAGTGATCGTCGATACGCGCGACAATCCCAACTCGCAGATCGTCGAAGAGGCGCGATCGCTCGGTATCGAAGTTCTTGCAGGCCACGCAGTCTACAGCGCTGGCGGAAAACGGCGCGTGTCGTCGATGTCTATCAAGCCGGTGAGGGGTGGCAACGAACGCAAGGTTGCGGTCGACGCGCTGATCATGTCGGCCGGCTGGACTCCGTCGGTCCACCTCTTTTCACAATCGCGCGGCAAGGTTGCATGGGACGCGGCAAACGAGCGCTTCCTGCCCGGTACCTATGCGCAGGATTGCGTATCGGTCGGCGCCTGCAACGGCACGGACGGTCTGCAGGCAACCCTCGACGAGGCGTTCGCTGCTGGCGGGGGAAAGGCCGGGTCGGTTCCCGCGACCGGCGGTGCAAACTGGACCGGCGGCATGATAGGCTCGGCGCCTGGTGCCGGTGCTGACACAACGGTGAAAGCCTTCGTCGACTTCCAGAACGACGTCACCGCGAAGGACGTGCGGCTGGCAGTGCGCGAAGGCATGCATTCCATCGAACACGTCAAGCGCTTCACCACCAATGGCATGGCAACGGACCAGGGCAAGACGTCCAACCTGCATGGTCTGGCAATCGCCGCAGAGGCGCTGAACCGGCCGATCCCGGCCGTCGGCCTGACGACGTTCCGCGCTCCGTTCACGCCGGTCACTTTCGGCGCGATTGTGAACCACGCCCGTCATGATCTGTTTGATCCGACGCGCCGCACACCCATGCATACCTGGCACGCGGCGCAGGGCGCAGAGTTCGAGGATGTCGGCCAGTGGAAACGTGCCTGGTACTATCCACAAGCTGGCGAGGACATGCACGCAGCCGTCAACCGCGAATGTGTTGCCGTTCGCAATCATGCCGGCATCTTCGATGCGTCCACACTCGGCAAGATCGAGGTAGTCGGGCCGGACGCGGCGAAGTTCCTGGAGCTGCTTTACACCAATCCCTGGGAGAAGCTGGGCGTCGGACGTCTGCGCTACGGCATCATGTTGCGCGAGGACGGGTTCATCTACGATGACGGTGTTGTCGGACGGCTCGCGGAGGATCGTTTCCACGTGACAACGACGACCGGCGGTGCGCCGCGCGTCATGAATCACATGGAGGATTATCTTCAGACCGAGTTCCCGCATCTCAATGTCTGGCTGACCTCGACGACCGAACAATGGGCGGTGATTGCCGTGCAGGGTCCGAAAGCCCGCGAGATCATCGCGCCGCTGGTCGAAGGTATCGATATTTCGAACGAGGCCATGCCGCACATGAGCGTTCGGGAAGGCAAGATCTGCGGCGTTCCTACCCGACTGTTCCGGATGTCGTTTACCGGCGAGGCGGGTTACGAAATCAATGTACCGGCTGACTATGGTCAGGCTGTATGGGAAGCCGTCTACGACCGCGGCAAGCCGCTGGGACTGACACCCTATGGCACGGAAGCGATGCACATCCTGCGCGCCGAAAAGGGCTACATCATCGTCGGCCAAGACACGGACGGCACCGTCACTCCGCAGGATGCCGGGCTGACCTGGGCCATCGGCAAGAACAAGACCGATTATGTCGGCATTCGCGGCCTCCTGCGCCGGGACCTTGTGGCGGACGGCCGCAAGCAGCTTGTCGGTCTCAAGACGGTGGATCCAACCGTGGTCCTGGAAGAGGGTGCGCAGATTGTCGCCAATCCGAACCAGCCAGTGCCGATGACCATGATTGGCCATGTGACATCGTCCTACTGGTCGGAAAATTGTGGCCGCTCCATCGCACTGGCGCTGGTCGTGGATGGAACAAAGCGGCTCGGTGAAACGCTTTATGTGCCGATGCCGAACGGAGTGATCGAAGTGGAAGTAACCGGAACAGTGTTCTTCGACGAAAAGGGAGAACGTTTGAATGGTTGAGATGGTCCAAGCAACGCGGTTGCATCCGCTGCATGCAGGCGCCGTATCGGTCGGGCTGGCCGACAATGCGACCCGCGTTTCACTCCGAGCCAAACCCGACGCAATCATGGCGCTCTCGAAGGCGCTTGGTCTGGACCTCCCAGTCAAGCCGAAATCGACGGCCTCAAGGGGAGCGCGCACGGCGTTGTGGATCGGCCCGGACGAATGGCTGATCATCGACAGCGCAACGAGCAGCCTTGTCGATGATCTTGCCAAGGTCAAGGTCTTGCATTCGGCGGTCGAAGTTTCTCATCGCAATGTGGGCATCCTTGTTTCTGGTAAAGGCGCCGACGCTGTCATCAATGGGGGGTGCCCGCAGGATCTTTCGCTCAAGGCTTTTCCCGTGAGTGCTGCATCGCGAACCGTGCTCGGCAAGATCGAGATCGTTTTGTGGCGCATGGACGAAGACAGTTTCCGTGTCGAATGCTGGCGATCGTTTTCGACGTACGCCTACGCGTTTCTTCAGGAATCTGCGCGCGACGTTGCCGTCTGACAGCGAACGCGTTGTCAAAGAACCGGGTGTGGTACCCCCTTGCCACGCCCTCATCTGAGTCTGGCCATTGAATGGTTGGGAAGACAGGCGGTCATCGAAGCGCGTCTTTGGGGTAGTAATGGTGCGATCCGAAGACCGCCCGTCCGGCGTTTTTTGATCCCGTCCGTTCCGCTTGGGAGGCCTCGGCATCGGGGAGAACCATTTGCGATACTCCATGCGTCGCCTACGCGCCCCTTAGAGTGCTCGTCCAGCACGCGCCGGTCATAGTACCGGCAGGGGAACCCTTGGACGGAACTTCCCCGGACAGCGGGCCCGTTACCCGCCATCGGAGGCGCCGGTCCTTCTCCCACTTCGA
>NZ_PGGO01000046.1 GCF_003010955.1 Phyllobacterium brassicacearum | reverse complement strand
GCGCTTGGGACGAGACAGAGCGCTACGCGCAAGCGCTTGAGGATTACACCAGGGCGGAACCTCTGGAATGGGCGGATCTGTGGACCGCCTGGGGCCGCGCCATCGCCGCGCATGGACGGCGGCCTACCGATCCGAGCTGCAGGGCCGAGCTGCTCCGCGTCCGTGACGAGACTATGCGCGTCGGAATGATGGGAACCTTGCGATTGCTCGATCAAGCCCTGAATGTCAGCTGCTGAATGGCCGGAGGGCTCTGGCGCTCTCGTGCAGGGGAACATAAGTTCTCCGGACCAGAAGCCGCAGCCCCTACGAATGCGGTGCTAGAATAGGTGGTTCGATGATGATGTTGACCCGATGATACGGCATTCTGGGGGTGCAATGGCGGTTCCACACGAGACGTTATGCGATTTTCGAAGCACAGATCGAGAACATCACGGGCGGTTTAGATGACAACCGATTAGCGGCTGTGCATGTGTTCGTCGCTCCCAAAGCGGCGGTCGCAATCCAAATAAAACTCACTGTCGCCGGCAAGAAGGCCGCCTCCGGTGAACAGATCGTAGGCGGCAACTGCCAGACCGCCACCATACTGGGCATTTGCATAGTGGATGACCCGATGCAACGGAAGGGCAAACACTGGCCGCTGGATAGAATGGACCGCGGCTTAGTTGTCGCGCTGCAGTTTTTCAGGGTCGTCCTCATTTTGTGAGGTGATCGAGGACATGGACCGGCAGCATTCTTGCACATAGAAGTTCAGTGCGACATTGTCACGACGATCTTGCCGAACTGCTGATTGGATTCCAGGTAGCGGTGCGCCTCGATGATCTGATCGAAGGCAAAGACCCGATCGATGATGGGCTTCAGCGCGCCCGACGCGAGCCCTTCCAAGATGAAGCGCTTGGCCCGATCAAGCTGTGCCCGATCGCGGACGACCTCCTTGTACTGATAGCCGTGCAGCGTCAGGTTCTTTGCAAGCACCGGGAATAGCGGCAATGCCGTCAACTGCGAGCTTAGAGCTCCATATTCGATCACGATACCGTTTTGAGCCATGGCGCCGACCAGATGCTCCAGCATCGGCCCCGCGACGGGGTCAAAGGCGATCCGAGCCCCAGTACCCCCCGTGATCTCGCCCACCCGCGCGGCAAGATCTTCCTCCTGCGTGACGATAACGTGAGCCGCACCGGCGTCCAACAAGGCTACTTTCTTGGCGTTGGTCCGGGTCGTGGCAATGGGTATCGCACCGACAGCACGGGCGATCTGGATCGCCGCCAGCCCAACACTACTGGAAGCTGCTGTGATAATGACGACATCGCCCTTGGCCATCTTGGCGATCTCGATCAGTGCACCGTAAGCCGTTACATACTGCATCCAGATCCCAGCAGCCTCGACCCACGTCAAAGACGGCGGGCGCTTGACCATTACCTCTGCGGGAAAGTTCGCGGCTTCGCCATAGGAACCCCATCGGGTAATGGAGAGCGGAGGAATGACGCTGACCGCGTCGCCTGGCGCAAAGTCTTCAACGCCAGCGCCAACTGCCGTCACCACGCCGGCACCTTCATAGCCGAGCCGGGCCGGAAACTCCGGCGCCTCGACGTAAGGCCCCGAGCGGAACATGGATTCCGCACGATTCAGGCCGAACGCCTTGATGTCAACGGCGATCTCGCCCGGCCCGGGAGGCGGAACCGTGACCTCCTCGATTCTAAGCACTTCCGGACCACCTAGTTCGTGGAATCGTACGATGCGCGTCATGAGTCCGATCTCCTGTTGACGATGCCTGCTGGAAAACACCCTCCATAGTATTGGTTCTCAAATTGGGATAAATGGAATAGTTGTCATAACTGTCGAAAGCGGCGGTTTCTAATCATGGATCGACTGACCAGTATGGCGGTGTTCGTCAAGGCCGCGGAAGCGGGTTCGTTCGCGGCGGCAGCGCCTACGCTCGGCCTCTCCTCGCCAATGATCGGCAAGCATGTGCGCTTTCTTGAGGAACGTATCGGTGCGCAGCTACTTAACAGAACAACCCGGCGTCAAAGCCTGACCGAGGTCGGGCGAGCGTTTTACGAGCGTTGCAAACTGGTGCTCGCCGAAGCCGAGGCAGCAGAAGCGCTCGCACAGGATCTGCAGGCCATCCCGCGTGGCCGGCTGCGTATCAATGCACCAGTGACCTTCGGTTCCTACAGCCTCGTGCCCATGCTTACGAAATACATGCGACGATATCCCGAGGTGACTGTCGATCTCACCTTGTCCGACCGCGTCGTCGATCTGATAGATGAAGGCTATGACGCGGTGATCCGTATATCGCCGCTGACGGATTCCACGCTGATCACCCGATCACTTGCCCCCTATCGACTGATAGCATGTGCGTCTCCAGCCTATCTCACCGAACGCGGCGTCCCGGCGACACCTGAGGACTTAACCGACCATGAATGCCTTGGTTTCGCCTATTGGGCGCGACCCCCGCTCGATGAATGGGAATTCACCGACGCCAAGGGGGTCTATAAGGTCAAGGTCCACAGTCGCTTCCTTGTGAACAATGGGCAGGCGCTGCGCGAGGCCGCGCTGGACGGGTTCGGCATTATACTCCAGGCAACAGACATGTTGACGGAAGACCTTGTCTCCGGACGACTCATGCGGGTGTTGCCCAACTACGAGGGCCCTTCCCGCCCGATGCACATCCTGTTCGCGCCCGATCGGCGTCCGACTCCGAAGCTGCGTAGCTTCGTCGATTTCGTTGCAGCAACCTTCGGCCGGACGCCAACGCCCGAACAGGAACGGCGGTGATGCTGAAGAATTTTGGCCCCAGTGGCGCCGCAGGCCGTCAGCGGCCAGATCGTCTGAGACCGTCAGTACCCGGCCTTAGCGGGCGTCATACCGGCCCTACAAAGATTCTTCTTGCGCTTACAGGGGCGTCCACAGATGCAAGAAAGCGGCCGTTCTTTCGCAACATCAGGAGTATGCAGGCATCTCCAATGCAATACGGTCGTAAGTGACGTGGGGGATAAGCTTGCCGCCCTCACCCTTTTCCAACTCAACCAAGCCGTATCGCTGCATCGTTCGTAATGTTCGGCTTAGATTTGATTTTGCTCGTCCCGACATCGTTTCCAACTCCGCAATCGATGCTGGCTTTTCTTTAACGATGATCTCAAGGAGAGCCCGATTTCGATCGGACAAAACCTTTGCGAAGCTTTCGATGGACGTGAACCAGACTTTGGGATCGTCCTTTTTCGGCTTAAGTTGCCCTCGAGCAATCGCCATGGTCCGGCTCTTCATCGTCTCATAGCTTGCGATACCAACATGAAGCGTCTTCGTCATTTGATCACTCCTACCTCTTTCAAAACGCCATCGACTTCGCTCCAGAAGTCTTCCAGTAATGTGGCAGCGTCGCTGTACTCATATGGCCTCAACGTCCGGAAACGGTGCTTGTGATCGTACTTTTGCGTCGACTTGCGGCTTGGACCACTCACCGCTGAGATCGCGTGAGCATTGTCAAAGCCCACCAGCCGTTCCCCACCTGGTCCGTGCAAGGTCAATGAATAGCGCAACCCGTGCGGCCGTTGCGGCGTGACCGTGACTGCTTTGACGGCGAACTTGACCCAATACGTCTCTCCGACAAACATTGTTTGGCCGTCCAGATCGAGCAGGGTATCAAGACTCGTGTCACGCGCACTCATGCCACCCTGTTATCATTAAGTGATAACTGTAGCAAGTTCAATATCTCATGGCGTTCCATACGAGGCATTATGCGATTTTCGAAGTACATACCAAGAACATCAGGCCGTTTAGTACTCAAAAAGTGGCGACGACTGATGGGAATAAATGTTCCTTTGAAAATGCCGATAATAGAGGTTTTGATTGGGTACAAAAAAAATCCAATCCCCGCGGGAGCCGTTTGGTCACCTTTGACAACGCGGAATTAGGCAGGAACCGGATCTCTTTCTCGGGAATTCAACGGCTCAATTTACGATGCAATATGATCGCGATGCTTTCGCTGTGCGTTCTGTCGCTTTTTGCATCCGCAATGGAATCAGCAACTGACCTACGGTAAGATATTGGCGACAGTGCGCCGCAGTCCATGAAAGACCGGATATGGAGCGCCACCTTGCAGCCGTCCTGATCGCGGATGTCGTCGGTTATAGCCGCTTGAGCCAGATCGACGAAGAGGGAACACGCGCCCGTTTCCAGACCGATCTGAACGAGGTGTTCCAACCGACGATCGCCGAGCACCACGGGCGACTGGTCAAGACGATCGGCGACGGGATTCTGGTCGAGTTTCACAGCGTCGTCGATGCATTGCGCTGCGCGGTCGGTATCCAGCAGCAGAAGGCCAAACGGAACGCCGATGAGTCCCCCGAAAAGCGGCTCAATTTCCGCATCGGCATCAATCTCGGCGATATCATTGTCGAGGGCGAGGACATCCACGGCGACGGCGTCAACATTGCCGACCGGATACAGGCCCTGGCAGAACCTGGAGGAATCGCGATTTCCGGCACCGCCTACGATCATGTCAAAGGGAAGTTGCCGATCGGCTTTACCTCTCTTGGTGAGCAGAAGGTCAAGAGCATCGCTGAACCAATTCGGGTATACCGCGTCGTGCTCGATCCAGCGACGGCAGGCACGACAATTGGTGTACGACGTAATTTGCGCCGTTGGGTCGTACCTGCAGCCGCAGTGACCGTAATCCTCCTGTTTGCTGGTGCTGGCGCTTGGTGGTACCCATGGCGGACGGCGGGCGAACAGTCTGACGTGCGGAATGCTGTTGCGGCCGATACCCGGCCATCCCTGGTCGTTCTGCCGTTTGACAACCTGAGCGAAGACAAGCAGCAGGGTTTCCTCGCAGACGGCATCACCGAGGACCTGACGACGGAGTTAGCGCGCCTTCCCGGGCTTTTCGTCATTTCCCGTAACGCCGCTTTCACCTACAAGGAAAAAGCTACGAAACCCGCTCAGATTTCCTCTGAACTTGGCGTTCGCTACATCCTCGAAGGCAGCATTCGCCGCGCCGGCGACGAGATGCGCGTCAACGCACAGCTTATCGATGCGACAACGGGTGGCCATATGTGGGCCGAGCGTTTCGACGGGGCGTGGAGCGACGTGTTCGAGCTTCAGGACAAGATGGTCGGCGAGATCGCGACAGCCCTGAAGCTACGGCTGGTCTCGGGTCAGCAAGCCGCGCAGATCGCTGGGGGAACCAGCAACACAGCAGCCTACGAAGCTTACCTGCGCGGCCGCGAACTCGAACTCAGGGCAAAGCCCGAGGATTGGGTGAAGGCTGTACGACACTATGAGCAGGCATTGGCGCTCGATCCGAAGTTCGGCAATGCGGCGGCGGCGCTCGCCTGGATCTATCGGGAAGCGCAGTGGACCGAGGCACGGTCGAAAGAATTAGGGCTTACAGAAGAGGAAACCCGAGCCAAGGCAGATACTTATTTCGCAGAGGCCGCGAAGAACCCCTCTCCGATGTACTACAGAATCCTCACAGCAAAGCTGAAGATGCAGCAAAGGTCAGATGAGGCGATCGCTGCCGCCGAGCGGGCCGTAGCGCTCGATGCCAGCGACGCTGAGAACTATGAGTGGCTGAGTACTGCGATGATTTATAACGGCAGAGCGACGGACGGTCTCGGCTACCTTGATGCCGCCACACGTGTCGATCCAGTTTGGTCACGCTCGCGTTATTTTACCGCTGGGTTGGCGTATTTCTCGATGGACCGCTTCAAGGAAGCCGCCGCCGCACTCGAGAAAATCGCTCCGGAGGCGAAGGAAACCTCCTATTGGGATTTTTGGTCCAATTACCTTGGCCTAATGTTGCTCATTTCCACGTACGGGCAACTCGAGCAAAGCGCTGATGCCGACAAGGCCCGTGAGAGACTGAAGCCTTATCTGGCCAAAGCGCAGGAGAGTGAATACACGGGGCTGATGGCCGCAGGCGAATTCTCGTTCAAGCACTACGCCGATCTCGAACGGGTGCTGGTCGGCCTGCGCAAGGCAGGCGTGCCGGAACTGCCCTTCGGTTTGGATCCACAGTCGCCGGACCGCCTTGACGGAACTGCGATAAGGAAGCTGCTGTTCGGACACGAGGTCCAGGGACGCAATCTCGGTACAGGTGAAGCGTATCGACGGGCAACGGAAGACAACGGCACAACCCACATCACCGTCGGGGACTGGTCGGATACAGGCAAAAGCACAATTGAAGGCAATCTCTTGTGTATTTTCTATCCATCAGAGTCTCGTTTCTGCGCCGTCATTTTCCGCAATCCTGGCGGTACCTACGCGCAGAAGAACGAATACCTTTTGGCTACCCATTGGAACAGGTTTGAATTCTCGGTCGTGAAGTGATGCAGGTCGGTACGATGCGTAAGGTAGCTGAAGCGACGGGTCGTCCGTGTTGATTCAAATTTCCGCGTACTGCATTCGCCCATTGGTGTTGGCCTTCCAATCTCTTGCATTCACCAATCGCAACCAAACCTTGAGACTGGCGAAACCCACGTGATCAGATCGGCGTTCATCCGATGAGCATCATCGCGGCAGTATATTCTGATTCATCCGGAAGAGGTTGTCCGGATCGTAAGTCCTTTTGATCTCCTGAAGCCGTGCGTATGTTGCCGCACCGAATGCATCCGGCACGAGATTGTCGCCCTCTCCAAGTCCAGGGAAGTTGAGGTACATCCGGCCCGTGGAATGTCGCTGCATTTCTTGCCAGACATCGCGAACCCAACTGATGTTGGCATCGTCCTCGCCGGGGCTGGACCAGATCGCATCGAGGCTGAGCATGTAGGGCATGGAGCGATCCCCGAAGGCGGTGGCGTCGGCGGCAATGCGCTGCACCGCACCACCAAATTTCCAGATCGACGCATAGGTCATCTCGGAAGGACGCTTCGCCAGACGCGCGGTGATCGCTTGAATGACATCCTCATTCAGGTTCCGAAGGTAGGTCGATTTCCAGTAGCAGCGATCCCGGCCCTTGGGGAACAGCCCGTCATAGAGCGTCTGCAAGACACGGTATGGCATGCGGCCGCTAAAATCGAGCAGTGGTTCGCCAAAGCTGCGCAAAGGCTGCATGACACGCTCGCCGTCTTCGGCTCGACCATCATAGACCGTGGCGAGTGCCAACACACGCTTTCCCCAGGTGTCTTCGGGATAGGCTGGATCACGGGGAATGGTGGAGAACTCGGCCAGACCGCTCACCTGGTCTGGAGCCGTCGCCATGTAGTCGCGCCATTGCGGCAGGATTTCATTGGCCCGTTCTTCAGGATAGGCGGGAGCGCAGAACATCATCTCGTCAGTGATCGGGTAGAGACGGAACTCAAAGTTCACGACAACGCCAAAATTGCCGCCTCCACCTTTGAGGGCCCACAGCAAGTCAGTGTTCTCGGTGTCGCTCACTCGAAGCAGCAGCCCGGCGGCGGTAACGATATCGGCGGCAATAATATTGTCGCAACTGAGTCCGTGTGTGCCGCGGAGCCAGCCGATGCCGCCCGACAGGGTGAGCCCTGCCACGCCTGTCATCGAAATCAGTCCACCGGGCGTTGCCCGCCCGAACGGCGTGGTTGCGGCATCGACGTCTGCCCACGTGGCTCCGCCTTCAACGCAGGTCCTATCCAGTCCAGGTGCTATCCGAACGGCATTCATCAGCGACATGTCGATCATCAGTCCACCGTTGCAGACGGCATAGCCGGCAACATTGTGTCCGCCACTCCGAACTGAGATTACAAGGTCGTGAGCGCGGGCGTAATTGACCGAGGCCAGCACGTCGGCCGCGTTGCGGCAACGGACAATCAATGCCGGTTGCCTGTCGATCATCCCGTTCCACACGATACGGGCATCGTCGTAGGCGGCGTCTTCCGGCTCAAGCAGCTCGCCGTGCAATACGCTGCGTAGTTCGTCATGTGGCATCTCAGCTCCTCCTGTAACAGGGAACCTAGCACTGCTGGATGTTCGGTACTAAAGTCGGAAATGCTGAAAGGCGGTCAATTCTGCCATGCCCGCATCGAATAGTCGTATCAATGTCGCAATTCTCGCTGTGCCGGAAGTTACGGCATCCGCGTTGTACGGCATGTTTGACTTGTTTTCTTCTCCCGGCCGCGATTGGTCTTTTATCGTCACTGGGGAGGCTGGTGAACAGCGCATGTACCCGTACATCGTCGCCCGCACCAAGGACGGGTTCCCGGCCGCGAATGGCATCTGGGTGAAGCCTGACTATGATTTCAAATCATGCCCGAAGCCTGACATCGTGTGCATCCCGGATTTCTTCGTTAATCCGGGCGAAAGTGTCACTGGAATGTATGACCCTGAAGCGCAATGGCTGAACCAATCCCACGAGGGTGGTGCGATGATGGCCAGCGCCTGTTCGGGGGCAGTGCTGCTCGGTGAGGCGGGGCTTCTTACTGATTGTGAGGCGACAATTCAGGTTCCGTCGCAAATTTTCCCTATGGATACAATGAGCGAGGCGATGCTCGATTGTCATGCGGCAAGGATGGTGAATTGCTCTGCGATTGACGGACTGGGATTGTAGGCATACCTCGCCTGTCGCTTGCGCATCATGTGGATCATCTCGACGCCTGCCAAGATAATGGACGCGGTTGCTTCAGCTTTGAAACCGAGCATTGATCGCACACGACGCTTGATCCGCCGATGATCTTGTTCGATCCGGTTGTTGAGATACTTACTCGACCTGATCCTGATCCGCTTGGTCCTGCCGCCAGCCCTTGCCTTCAATCGGTTCGTCGTATCACAGGAACAGATCGCTTCGCGGTTCGTCTGACTGCCGTCGACGATAACGCGCTCCGGCCGGCCATGCCGTTCCAAGGCTCGTTTGAAGAAGTGCTTGGCCGCAGTCAGATCACGGCTCTTGCTGAAGAAGAACTCAACGGTGTCCCCGACGCTGTCGATTGCACGATACAAATACATCCATTGACCGCGAACCTTGATATAGGTTCTTTAATTGATCGTTAGCGCTCGGTGAGTTTGTCGCATGTATCGGCCGCCTGCAAGGTTCTTTTCGAAGTCGTCCCGTTTGGCGCTTCATCTCGGCATCCAAGGCGCCGGCTCCCCAAAGGTCTCATTCGCGATGCATTGGCTCGCATGTAAATCAAACGGGTTCATCCGGTAGCCTGCCGCTCCGACCGATACGGCAACTCTCGCCAGCGCGTTTCCCGCGCAGCTTTCTGATCAGGCCTCCCTGGGTTCAAACTCCGTGCCGTCT
>NZ_PGGO01000045.1 GCF_003010955.1 Phyllobacterium brassicacearum | reverse complement strand
GCGACGTTCACGTCCATATCTCTGTTTGGGTGTTTCGCACCAGTTCGGCGGGGCAAGTATAATCCTAAACCCGCTGGGTTCGCCACCTACCGCCTCGAATTATGGCTACCGGAGAGATAGTCTAGTAAATCTTACTGCCTTCAGGCCCAACTGCCTTTTCGACAATTGCGGTCCCCAGCGATTGGCTTACGATTGATTTCTTTCGCAAATGTAGGCGAGCGGATTCCCGCTAAGCTATCATGGGACATTCGCAAATGGAGACGAGTGATTTGGCCAACGGACTTTATATGCTCGCATCTATCTGCTTTGCACCCAGTTCTCTCATATTAGTGGTCGTTTTGTACCGGCGTGTTACTAGCCGTGCTGAGTTCTGGAGTGATGTTGTTTACTGGAGAGACGACCTTGATCGGAATCGCTTCATAAAATTGAACAGATTCAAAACGCAAAAACTGCCCATTATCTCGCAGGAAATTCGCGCATTGTATGCAACGAGGTTTGGTAAAACCGTCTGTAAGCTCTGGCTGTGTTCATTCGTTGCCGTGGCAGTCGTCTCGCCATCGATCCAGTCCAGGAAGTGGGAACTTTCATGGCAGGAACGCATCGGCAAGCGGAGGCCCACCATGATGACGGTTGGTGCCATGCCCTCAACTCCGAGACTTGGGCTAGATCGGGCAACCTAAAGCGGTCAGTGTGCATCGCCGTAATCCTCACGAGTACTTCACCGGCGAGACTCGTGAGCGCGGGTTGCGATGCGTTTGGCGAGACGGTCAGAGTGCCCGGTGCATTATCAGCGCGTCGACGAATCCTAGATCCGGATGTTCGAATGCTTGTGGAATTGTTCCGACAACGTTGAACCCAAGGCGACTCCAAAGCCTGACCGCGCGTTCGTTCGAGCTGACGACACAGTTAAATTGCATGGCGCGGAAGCCTCGTGTTGCCGCGAACGCCATCGAGTGCTGGCACATCGCCGTCGCAACACCTTTGCCGACCGAGTCCGGCGCTGTCATATAGCCGCAGTTGGCGACATGGGCACCACCACCCCGATGGTTCGCGTGGATAAAATAGGTTCCCGTCACCAACCCCTCGTCTTCTGCGACGAACACCTCGTGATCCTTGGAAAACCAGTATGAAAGCGCCTCGGAACGACTCCAGTCACGTGGTAGCGCATAGGTTTCACCTGCCCGCAATACGGGGCCGATTACGTTCCAAATGGCATCTGCATCGTCAGACCTGGCGGGGCGAATGATCAGCAAGGCAAGTCTCCATATTTGCTCGGATAGACCACTGGGCATCCGCCTACCGTGGCAGCCCGGCCTGTGCATAGCCGTCGACGAAATGCTGCCGATCTGCCTCGTGCCGGAACGGTTGCGTGTTTGCCCAGTGATTTATCGAGAAATCCGGATTTGAGGCGAGGAACTGCTCTGCTTCCGCCCTGGCCTCATCCATATGTCCCAGCCGCGCCAGACTTGCAGCCAGGATGCGTTGCGAGCCAAGCTTGTGTGTTGCCTCATGGCGGAGCGTTTCGACGGCATCTGCGTATCGACCCGCGGCATATTGAGCGAGCCCGAGAAGCCAGTAGTACCATCCCGGCGGATGCGGATTGAGGCAAAGGGCGTTGCGCAAATCCCGAATACCTTCGATCGCGTTTCCTTCGAACGCCTTCAGTTGTCCCTGGAACGCCCAGGCATCGGCATGATTGGGATTGATACGAAGCGTCATAGCGAGTTCGGCCGCGCCTTCCTCAGGCTTGCCGTCATAAATCAGCACGTCGCCGAGAACGGCATGGCCTACGGCATTTTCCGGATCAAGCGCTACGGCGCGTCGGGCTGCCGTTAGAGCTAGAAAAGGATGGTTCTCCGCGGCATCCAGCCAATATGCCCACGCAAAATGGTGGCTCATTGCGAGCCAGGCGTGAGCATCGGCGAAACCGGGATCAAGCTGAATGGCCTCTTCAAGAAGCGGGGGAGCTGCTCTGTTGCTTTCGGGAGACTGGGTCACCAGAACTCGCCCACGTACGAAGAGATCGTAAGCGTCCAGACTTGCCGCCCTGCGCGTACCAGAAGTTACGGCGACTGGGAGCACACCCGACAGCGCACTTACGATCTTGCCGACGACCTCGTCCTGCAACTGGAAAATATCCGCCAGATCGCGGTCAAAACGATCGGCCCAAAGGTGACTGTGATCCGTCGCATCGATGAGCTGGGCATTGATCCGCACGCGGGTCGCCGCCCGTCGCACGCTTCCTTCGAGCACATAGCGCACCCCCAGATCCCTGGCGACGGCGCAGACGTCGATCGACCTTTGTTTGTAGGCGAACGAGGAATGCCTAGCGATTACAAAGAGACCAGGCACCTTCGACAGGTCTGTGATCAGGTCCTCTGCCAGACCGTCGGCGAAGAATTCCTGCTCGGGATCACTGCTCATATTCGTAAATGGCAAAACGGCAATAGTGGGTCTACCGGGTATGGGCTTGGATGCGGCAACCACAACACGGGGTGTGCTGAAAACACGATAGACGCGAACCGGCTCGACGATGTTTTTCATGGGCCGGGCACCAAGATCCTCAAACCCGACAGCAATCTTGTTACGGACATGGTCATAAGTCGTTCCCGAAATGAGGATGCCGCCTGGCTCGGCTGTGGCCTCCAGGCGCGCGGCGATGTTGACACCTTCGCCATAAAGATCGCTCCCCTCGACCATCACATCCCCTAAATTAATGCCGATGCGCAGCACTATATGAAGGTCCTCGGACAAAGCGGCATTGGCAGTTTCCATTTCGTGCTGCAGATCGATGGCGCATTGCAACGCGTTGACAGCGCTGGCGAACTCCACCATCACGCCGTCGCCAATCACCTTGAAGACCCGGCCATGTTGCTTGTCCACCAACGGCAGCAACACCTGTTTGCGACGGACCATGAGCGCGGCCAACGTGCCGGCCTCGTCCCTCTCCATGAGGCGGCTGTAGCCGACGACATCCGCGGCCATTACAGCGGCAAGTCGACGTTGGATCTGTTCGTCCGTCATGGATCTCACCAAGCCGTCGCCAAGGGTCCAAATGCGCGTCCGCTAGCAGACCTGAGGATTTCTTCGTCACCGTCCCGCATGAAGATCATCGACAATGTTCTCCAAGGATAATTATAGCAAAGTTGACGCCTGGTGTCTCCGAAAGGGAGAAACAAAAAGCAGGCTGAATGCCTGATCTGCAATTTACAGATGAGGGACCGGGGCCCTCCTGGCGGTGATGCCGAGCAATGTGGTTCTCTATTCGGCGTGTTGTGGCAAGCGCTTTTGAGAGCATCGTAACGTTAACGCTGCGCAGTCAAGATGTGGGTTTGGCGCTTTGGTTCAAGCGGCATGAATGCGTGCGATTTGGCGCCATGTTTCCATGGCTGCTGCTCGCAGTTCGCGATGGTTGGTGGATGAAATGTCGTGGCGGGGAATTTGGAAGAGGTTGGCGATCGGGTCGTGGATGGAAACGAAACGCTGAAGCTGTCGCGCCGACTTGAAGCGCTTCATGATCCTTTCCCGTCTTCGGATCGGCTGATGGGAGTTTTCCGCCCGATTGTTCAGGCCCTTATGTGAACGATGCTCGACGCCGGGCATGATCTCCCGCTTCGCCGCACCGTAGGACCGGAGCTTGTCGGTAATCATCACGCGAGGCGAACGGCCTTGTCCTTTCAGGAGCTTTCGCATCAAACGCTTTGCAGCCTTGGCATTACGGCGGCTCTGGACCAGGACGTCAAGGACGAAACCATCCTGATCGACGGCGCGCCAGAGCCAATGTTTCTTGCCGGCGATCGTGATCACCACCTCGTCGAGGTGCCATTTGTCACCGAGCCTGCCAGCTGATCGCTTGCAAATATCATTGGCGAAATGCCGGCCAAACTTCTCCGCCCAGAGCCTCACGGTCTGGTGAGAAACGATGACGCCACGGGCGGCCAGCATATCCTCGACCATGCGCAGACTGAGGGGAAACGGAAATAGAGCCACACCGCATGGGCAATCACCTCTGCAGGAAATCGGTGGCGTCGATAAAGTGGATCACGGGCATGTCTGGTCATGCCGCCAGATGCCACATTTTCACCAATGCCCGCTTAACGTTACGATGCCGGTCAGCGGCATTCTCTCGCGCATCATGTGGATATTCGTGACGGCCATTGTCCTGGCTGTGGTCGCGTTCGTGGTCAGTGGCGGATTCCGCGTTACCTGAACCAATTCCGCCCTGACCGGCAGGGCTGCCGGGAAAGCCCCCATCAAGGCCCAATGGAAAGGTATTTCTCTATGTTAATGCCCAATGTGGATGAGAAAATTTCGCCCGGCGTCGTTCATTCGGTAGCTGGGCTTTTTTGCGTTTACGGCTTTAAGCGAGTGCAGAGATCGCCGGTTGCGGAGCAGCTCCGCAACCGATCCATCCCTAACGGTCGTATAGCCGATTGGTCATCTTTCGATGATATGCACGACCTTGCGGGTCTGGGGGTCGATCAGCACGGTGCGACCGTCCATTTGGACGTACTGATACCTGTTCGGCAGTGTGTTTTCGGCAAGTGCGCCCGGCTTGAATATGTCCGGTATGATCGCCCCGATTACCAGTTCAAAGTTGGACGGACGTTGGACTACGACGGGGTTGGTTCTCACATTTCGCGGACTACAGTTTCCTGCTCGGGCGTGACCACAACAGTCTGGGCAGCCGCGACAGCAGTTCCAGCAAGAAGGATGGTGGCGGCAATCGCGCTTCGGAAGTCATATCGGCCTCCTGCGTTTATCGTCATTGTAAAACCGCTGTCGGTCGAAAGGGTTCCGAAATCGTAATGCAATTCCTGTTCATGTGGTTCTTTTGCGTTCCACGGCTGTTTGGGTCTGCAGTCCCTTGCCAGAGTAGTTTTGCGCTTGCCCCATTTCGGATCAGGTCTTCCAGTCGCGGGCGGCCGTGGTATCGTCTCCACGAAAATACCCGCCTCTTTCGAAGCCTCGACAAAACGCCACGCGCGCAACAGCAACATTCACCAGCGAGACAATTCAATAAGATCTGGCGCGCCAGCCTGACTTTAGGACCATCTTCGTCGGGCCACTTCTCAAGCATGAATACTGCAGCATCATAGGCGGAGGTAATGCCTACTGACGAGCCATCGCGCAGGACTGAGACGATTTTGAAAGGCCTGTAGTCTTTTCCCATGGTGACAGAACGGTAGCGAGCAGCGCCTGTTCCGGCACTAGTCCTTTCGGATAGTCTAGAGTCCTTTCGGATAGTCTAGCCGTTGTGCGTTTCAGGCAATCGCGGCGGAGCAATCGCTAAGTTGCGGCGCTAATCAGTTCGCAGGAACCTCCTCGCACAAGAGATCGTTTTACATGTGGAGAAGAGTTCGTCCATCAAGGAGGTTCAAATGTTTATTCGACTTTTCACGATTGCAGCGGCCACGCTTTGCTTTGCTGCCCCAGCGGTCGCTGACTGCCAGGAAGAATTGAACAATCTGAAGCAAGCGACTGTATCCGCCGAGACGGGAGCGGCGACCGATAATTCTGGTATGCCTGCGACCAAGCATCAAGAGGAAGTCTTGTCAGGCAAGCAACAGGGCAGCGGAACCGAAGTCACCGGGTCAACAACGGGCACTGTGGAAGCAATTTCACCACACCAAAAACAGGTCACCGACCAGCCCTCCGGGAGCCAGACTGAGAAGATTGGTCAATTGATGGCTGAAGCAGGCAAGATGGCCAATGCCGGCGATGAACAGGGTTGCATGAACAAAGTTTCTGAACTGAAGAACTTGATGGGTATAAAATAGCGCGGGAACCAAAGATTGTCGGTTAGCACGGCGTTGTTATCGCAACGGCGTCAAGCGCGGTAGCCTTGGGAAACCCTACTGCCTTGATCAACGTTGTGATTCGTTTTGAGGAGGATCGTCAATGAGTATTATTTCATCTCCACGATATCGCGACCTCTATGACGGCCGGGAAGAAGAATGCCTGGAAGCATTACGAGAGCGATTTTTGGATCAGGTTCCATCCAAGGACATGTTCGACGTTTACCAGGAAGCGCTCACGGCCGGGTGGGGCCTGTTCGAGGTGAGGCGAGCAATCGATGCCTTGGTAGCCGAGAAAGCACATGGGGCGGGAGCTGACCCCTGCTGAAGTCCTCAGGCGGCTTCAATCTTTCCGAATGATCTGCCCTTCGCGCATTTCAAACACGCCGTTTTCTCCGCCTTGAGCGATGAAATCCGATTCGAGCTCAGCCCATGTACCAAGATAGGTGCCGCATGTGGCGCAATTCACCAGAGAGCTCAGAGTCACGTTTTGGGTGAGGGTAAGATAAATTGTATTGCACTTTGGGCATTGAAGTTTGCTGTCTAGTTTTTTGCCCACGGCAACTCCAATCAGTGTGTCGAATACGAACTATATTCCTATCTGCAAGATCTGCACAATGCCTCGGGAACCACCATGGCCGCGGCATCTTCGTCCTTGACTAAATGGGAATATGTTCTCATTTTGTTCTCATGACTCGAACATTGAAAACTCTGGAAGATGCAGCACGACACGGCATGCTGGTTCGGGTAACGTGCCGCAAGTGTGGGAAGGTCGGCGTCTTCGTTGCCAGCGATCTGGCGACTGTCAATGGCCACGGGCGTACATTCAAGAGCCTGAAATTTCGCTGTCGGGAATGCGATGTCGTTGATTGCGAGGTCATGCCTTTCGAGGATGACCGTGACCGCGTCCACGCCAATCGAATTATCTGGCGACCGGTGCAGATGTAGCCATGTCGATGTCCCTCAGCACTCTGGGCGCATTGATCGACACTGATCACATGCTGCGGGCCTGTTGCAACAATCCGAAGTGCCGACACTATGCAAAGCTCGATCTTGAATACCTGGCCGTCAAACTCGGCCGCGATCACAGTAGTATGCGCGATGACCTCGTACCGAAGCTGAAATGCTCGAAATGCAAGTCGAAGAACATCAGCCTGATTTTATCGGCCAAGAGTACGGAGGGATTGGGGCATACCTAATCAGGAGCCGCCTTCATCTGACGGGAAGTCGATTGGCTCCAGACCCTGTAAAACACGTAACCTGTTTGCAGTAGCGATTGAGAGATTGGTCCACATATCGGCGATCGTATCGGCTGCTTCTGTCATGCTGGCTTCCACGTCGTGTTGTTCCATTTCCTCGACAATCCGATCAAACGTTTGCGCACCTTCCTCGACCACTCGATAGAGTCGGGCCGCTTGGGTGGCCGTAAGATCGGGTAATTTAAGGGTCTGCTTCACGTCTTCTGCGATCCGTGTAGCAAAATCCGCTTGTTCCTGCAGGGTGGTGATCCAATCGATAGTCATAATATCCTCAGCAGCCATTTCTACGAAAGCAGTTTTGCGAAGGCAAGCGGCGTAGGCCCTTCAGTCGGCAACTTCTTTGGTTGGTGCGAGTTAGAGCATCAGGAGGAAATTGCCATGGAAAACCCAGACACCGCTTACAAACGCAGTTCGTTGAAACGGGGCGATCCTATAAAAGTGCTTCAAGGTAGTGATCCCAGCTCGGATATTGACGAGCATGATAAATGGGCGCAGGCGACTGTAGTCTCGACTTCCGCGGCCGCTGTGACCGTTAAATATCCGGATGATGGGCAAGAGGTTATACCGTGGGATTCCGGACGTATTTGCGCACCAGACAGCAAATAGCTTCGATGGCAACAACCCGGCGAAATCACTACGCGATTGTCCGGATTCTCGTCCACGACACTTTGTAAGCGCTATCCGCGTTGAGTTAGAAGCCTCGGCCCATAAGTAGGAAACCAGCGCCCACGATCATCATAATCAACCCTGGCCAATTCCGTGCTAAACCGAGGAAGCCTAGCCCTTGCTGACGGGGTTCCAAGGTAGGCAGAGTTTCACCGTGAGGATCACTCAATCATCGACGGCTAAGGGCTCCCCGTAACATGTGGAGCAGCCCGCAAATCACAAATAGCGCACCGACCAGATTGATCCACATTCTAGTTCCTCAACTTCATCTGGCTACGATGGATGACCGGGGATTAATCATACCATGAATATGGTCGGGACACGAACCGCATTCCACACCCCTGCGCATCCTCTTGATATTCCCGGGCCTCCAAGCGCCCGTTGCGCGTGACCGGTGAAGGTAACGACGATGAGCGGGCAGGACTGGCTCCGCCCAAGGTAGTTGCTTCCTTTGGGAACTATCTCCGACCGCATTGGTTAAGCCGGTACAATCAAGGAGACCGGATATGCGGGTTGTTGAGCCCGGTGGATACGCCCAGCCGGACAGGTGACAAGGAGCGCTCCAGCGGCAATACTCCTGCATGCCAGCCAATAAGAATCAACACTACGTTCCGCGATGTCATCTCAAGCCCTTCTCACTTATTGGCCAAGGAAAGGCGATAAACTTGTACAACATCGGGCTCGATCGGGGCTTCCCGAACGCGCCACTACTTTTACGGGAAAGACCTCTCGATTGAAAAGTACCTAACCGTTCTTGAGGGCGAGTACGCTCGCATCATCGAAAAGATCGGAGACGGCGAAGGTGACATCACGAATGCCGAGGGCATAGCACTACGTCGGTTTGTTTATTTACAATATTCCCGTACCGAACAGGCCGTAAAGCGACGAACTGACGGCATGTCGCAGATGGACACAGCCGCCCATAGAGGCATGGAAGCACATCGGACCGGGAAGCCGAACCTCAGTCACCGTAATATGATTCTGCGAGTTATGAAGACCTTCCTCCAAACAGAATCGGCAGTTCAAGACCTTGATATCATACTCCTTCGAAACAGAACGAGCCGAGGGTTTGTTACGTCCGACGATCCCGCGGTGTTGACCAACCGCCTGCTAGCACAGCGGCAGGGTGCGGACTCAACGGGAATTGCCTCGACTGGCGTTCAACTGACCATGCCGCTTTCGCCGCGCGTTACGCTCGTGTGCTTTGACCCGAGCGCTTACCTTGTAGAGGCCGCCAGGGTAATTGGGTCGACGTGCGAAAGCCTGCGGACGTTCAAGCCCTCAACGAGCTTCAGTTTTTGAGTTGCAGCGCCAACGTGTACTTCCGCGAAAGGCGGGAACTTGACGCCATCCGCGCCGAATACGCCAAGGCGGCGGCTAGCCGGCCAACCCAATGGTTCCGGCTTTGGACGGGAGTTCCAACCCACGAAACGGAGCGCTTTGAGCATTACAGGCCGGCCACAGAGGCTGACCTTGCGGCCGGTTTGCCGCGGGTCGTGAGCATTTCGCCCGTGCTCCCCGTGCCTAGCCGGTGGGTGTCCGTGTTCTCCTATCGCCTCAAGGTTTACTCATGGACGAACGGAAGTGCGGGCGGCGGCGTTCGAGCGGCCCATATCCCCTCGGGCGCTGGGGGTTTCTACAAGGAAGAGGTGGGACGCGTCGCCCGGAAGGTCGATGAGAACATGAAGGTGCGAAAGCGCAAGCCTGAGGCCGGGAGAATCGATCCCGGTGGGGTGCTGTTGTCAAAGAAATCGCAAATACGGGAAAAGCCTGGTAGTTCGCGCTCAGGATCTGACAACGCCTAATCCTTTGTATCCCTCGGTTTCGGGAAGCGGACATCCAATGCTTTTTGCACTCGCCCCGCTAAGACGTGATCTACTTCTAGCCGAAATGTTTCGTCTAGGGTTCGAGAAATTACTTTCTCCAAATCGTCGCGCGACGGCTTTACGAATGGTACCGTATCGCATTCGAAACGACCATAATCGAAGAGATTGTTCGTGAGAAATGTGAGAGTCGCTAGATCTGCTATCATTTGGTCGAGTTGATTTATTGGCACAAATCCTCGCCTATTCGAAAGACGTGCCTCGAATGCCTGAGCCAACACAACTAGTCTCCTAAAACTCTCAAATGTTCCTGTGTCAGATGACACGCCAGCGTCCATTACGAGTTGAAGTGCAGACGAAGGCGCGGACGGACGCGAGTCTGGCTTTTTCAGTTCCCACGCCTCAAAACACGCCTGCCAATAATCGATTAACTCCGAAAGAGCATGCGGCAATCTTATTCGAGCGGAAATGTTGGTACGTTCCAATTCGCGCTGCGCAATTTTTCGTTGGTCCAGAATCTGGATCCACAACAGGAACGCGCCCAGTATGGCGAAACCGCCAGTGATCAACGTTTGCCAGTCTTTAATTTCTTTGATTACAGAATCCCATGGAACCGTCCAAGCAGCCATCACCAGCGACCAGCCAAACCACGATATTGAGATGGTCGCGGCAATCCATGAGACCGTCATCAGTGCTAAAGATATTGTGTTGTAAACGGCTTTCACGATTTCCTCGATAATTCCTGAATGGTGCCCTTACCGGAGGGCATCGTCTCTAATGGGCTTCAGATATCTAAAAGGAACCGGATCCGCATCCAATAAGATTGCGGAGTGCCCCTTGGGGCGCCCCAAAGCTTATCCGATTTCCGCGCCATGCTTACCCCTGCTTACCTAAAGTATGGGAGGTTTTAGACGGCTCTCAACGTGGTTGTATCTAGTTGATTTTATTGAGAAAAGTGGCGCACCCGACAGGATTCGAACCTGTGACCTCTGCCTTCGGAGGGCAGGGGGCTTCAATGATCAGGTTTGTATGTTCCCGATCTGTGCTTCGAAAGTCGCATAATGTCTCAAGAGGAACTGCATCCTCTCATGTGAAGTTCTCGATGAGGCGAACTAAGGCTTCGCAGAACTACAAGAAGACTGGCGTCCGGGCTGTTCAACTCTTGCTCGGGCATACCAGGCTTAGAAGCACCGTTCGCTATCTCGGGATCGAAGTCGATGACGCTCGCGCAATTTCCGAGCAGGTCGATCTCTGACCTCAGGTGGGGACGGCGCTTCAACGCGTCGTTCCTGACCCGTAGTCGACACTCGGTGGCGAACTGAGAGTGCCCGCAACAGGTCAAGGCTGTCATTCGACCCTAGAGCGGATCATTGCTTGTCGGAATCGCACCGGGATTCCCAAATCAGTTGATATGTGATTCATCATGGATGCTGGGATTGGAGGCCAGCATCCATGACGCGACCCTATTCCAATGATCTTCGTGAG
>NZ_PGGO01000044.1 GCF_003010955.1 Phyllobacterium brassicacearum | reverse complement strand
CTCACGAAGATCATTGGAATAGGGTCGCGTCATGGATGCTGGCCTCCAATCCCAGCATCCATGATGAATCACATATCAACTGATTTGGGAATCCCGGTGCGATTCCGACAAGCAATGATCCGCTCTAACGGCGTTACGCCGCCTCGATGTCGGTCTGCAACCCCGCCGCATGGGCGGCTGTTGTAAAATTGCTGCCGTTCACGATCTCACTTATGGCCGCGCGCATTCGGTTCCAAGCGCGGTAGCGACGGAAAGGCACGCCCACCTCCCGAGTGAACACGCGCTGAAACTGGGACGCCGAGAAACCTACGCGCCGTGCGAGCTGCGTTACGGACGTGAGCTCATCTGAGCATGTTCGCAGGTAATCGCCGCTGATACCCGCCGGTCGCTGCTTCTGACAGTCCGCCGTTTAGAAAAGGCGACTAAGTCGTCCAGTGCCTGGCCCGCCCATGTTGCGCTGGCGCTATCCTCCCACAGCTCGCGCATGATTGAGAACTCGCCGCTGCGCCCAACGAGGACATCGTCCACTTCCCAACTGTCGCCGGACAGCGGAACGCACGGCAAATGCTCGTGAGTTTGGCAGAGTGACGGGGCTAAGGGTTGAAAACTGGCTCGAACAATAAACCGCTGAGTGCGGTGCTGTTCCACACAAGGCATTATGCGATTTTAGAAGCACGATTATCGGCCGGGGCATCTCCTGTTCAGTACCAGCCGTCAGCCATGGAGGCCTTGCGTCTTGCCACGAAGTCGCAAAGCGCTTCGTCAACGGCGACGTCGAGCGGTGGCGCTTCAAACTCTTTCAGCGTCTTCTTCCATTGGCGATTTGCGCGAGTCGCAATGTCCGTTGACCCGCCTTCCTCGCTCCACTTCTCGAAGGGTTCGTTGTCCGACAGTGTCGAATCCCAAAAGGCGGTCTGATAGTTTCGCATCGTGTGCGCCGAGCCGAGGAAGTGATTGCCGGGGCCGACCTCCTCGAATGCGTCGAATGCCAGCGTGTTATCATCGACTGCGACGCCCGCGAAATAGGAATGAAGGGCGCCGCAAAGGTCGGTGTCCATCACGAACTTCTCGTAGGACATGGAGAGCAGGCCATCGAGGAAACCTGCCGAATGGAGGATAAAGTTCGCTCCGCAGTGGATGGCCGACAGCATGGACATCAATCCTTCTTGCATGGCCTGACCATCGGGCAGCTTGGAATTTGAGAAATTGCCGGCACAGCGCAAAGGAAGTCTCAGCCGTCGTGCGAGCTGGCCGACGACCATGGAGCCGATGGCAGGTTCGGGGGTTCCGAATGTCGGCGATCCGGATCGTAGCGACATGGAAGACAGGAAGTTTCCGAAGATGACTGGGGCGCCCTTCCTTTCGAGCTGCGTCAAGGCGCAACCGGCGAGCGTCTCGGCATAGGACTGTGCGATGGCTCCCGCATTGGTGACAGGCCCCATTGCACCACCAAGAATGAAGGGCACGATGACTGCAGCTTGGTTGGCGCGGGCGTAGGCGCGTAGAGACGTCGTCATGGTGCCGTCCCAGACGAGCGGAGAGTTCACGTTGACGTTGCCCAGGATGACGCAGTTCTGGTCGACGAACTCGGCACCGAAAAGGATGCGTGCCATTTCGATCGAGTCCTCCGCGCGCTCCTCCGCCGTCACCGATCCCATGAACGCGCGATCTGAATACTTGATATGGCTGTAAACCATGTCGAGGTGACGTTTGTTGACTGGAACGTCAACAGGTTCGCAGATCGTACCACCAGAATGGTGGAGCCAAGGGCTAGTCTGGGCGAGCTTGATGAAGTTGCGGAAGTCCTCGATCGTGCCGTAGCGACGACCTTTATCGAGGTCCATGACGAAGGGCGAGCCGTAGGCGGGCGAAAAGACGACATTGTCGCCTCCGATCTGGACGCTGTTTGCAGGATTGCGGGCGTACTGGGTGAATTCGCTCGGCGCGGAGGAGACGATTTCGCGAAGCATTCCCGGCTCGAAGCGGACAAGGACACCGTCCACCTTGGCTCCAGCCCGCTTCCAGTGATCGACCACAGAGGGATCGTCGCGAAACTCTATCCCGACCTCGGCTAGGATGCGGTCTGCCGTGCGCTCGATCTTCTGGAGGTTTTCTTCAGACAGAATGTCGTATGTCGGGATATTTCGAACGATATAGGGCACACCGTGAGGTTTTGCCGCGCCATCGCGTCGCGCGCTTCGCCCGCGTCTGCCGGCCTTCTCTTCGGTCATCGTAGCCTCCATAATTCTGTGTATAGGCTAGAACGACTTGAAGGCTTTGTAACGCTGGAAAATTTGTCATTCAAGCCGTTCTGGGCGGAGGATGCGTGGCGCTAACCTCGCGGTACTTTGTGGAAGATCACCTCCGTCGGGAACGCTGATCGCCATGGGTGGACATGGCCCACGGCGATTTTCTCGAGCACGCAAAGATATAGGATGAGCCAAGACGCCGCGTCGAAGAACCGGAATTGAAAAGTCATATCGCGGCGTTCGATCCCCGCTCGCCCTATTTGGGCCAATAGGAGAAGCTTCGCTCTCCCTCCCGATCAATCTCTCACTTCTCGGGGCTGGGCCGTTCGCCGTTAATTTGGATTCTTCTCAAGAGAAGTTGAACAACATTACAGGCAATTCATTGTTTCGCCGAACCTTGGAGGCGTAGTCTTGCTCCACTGACACGCGATGTGCCGGTGTTGGGGACGGGACGACACAGTCTTTGTCGAAGCTCGGACCAAGTCTGTTGTCGGCTCCCGTCCTGAATAGGACTAGGAGAAGAGCGATGAAAAAAATGCTTCTTGTGATCTCAGCACTCGCACTGACGACTGGCGTTGCCACCGCAGCCCAAGGACAGAGAACCTACACTTCCGCAATGAAAGCGGTCCACACGATGAATGCGCCTGCCGCCCAGATGGTGAGCGCGACAGGAACGGTTGAAAGCTTCGATCCGCAGTCGAAGGTGGTCCAGTTGACCACGGGCACAAAATATCAGTTGCCGACGAACGCCAACGTCCGGGGCGTCGCCATCGGCAGCAAAGTAAAGATCACCTGGAAAGCTCAGGATCCCTATGGCACCTCTTTCGGCAATAATGAATCCGACGAATTCCGTGCAACGCGCTTGGTTGTTATACACTGATTGGCCATTGAACTGTTTATCCGCCAGACGCCGTCATTGCGTCTGGCGGATAAACATTCGCCGCGACTCGTCGAAAAAGCCGAGGTGAAATTGTCATAAATTGCCGTGTACGGGGCGTATTCTGACGGTGACAGATTTGCTGCCGATGTCGGCAGCTCCGAGCTGATCCATTGGGTCAAAGGAAAACTCCCCAGATTCGGGACCTTCTTCCTTCTGACAATCCTGCCGAACCGGGTCAGCGTTTTCATGACTGGATTGCCGCCATTTCTAGCTCGGGCCGTCTAGCGAGACGCAAGCTCTTTTGCGTATTGCATCACAGCAGATTTTGGCGCAAATGCCCCGATTTAGTAGGACAGAAAATATGACCAAATATGTAAGCCTCACGACCGACGTGCAACCCCGCGCGCGCCCAACGCAGCAGCCGTTGCTTCTGAAGGCGCGGATAGATTTTAGTTGATTGCCGTCACCTCGGCACCGTGGGACCGGAGTTCTGCAAGAAAACTATAGGGGCCGCTTAACAACCCGATCGGCAGTATAACGAAGGCATTGGTGCCGGCGGGCAGGTTTGCGATGCGCTCGACGGAAAGCGCGCGCAGGCGGTCGGCATCCATGAAATCAGTGGGCGTGAAGTTTCCCTTGGCGGCTATTTCCTCTCCGAGGCTGGCGATCTCCGCACTTTTTCGGGCCTTGTAAAGTTCGTCGACGTAGGCACCGATGGGCCCAATGCGGCGGCGCAGGTCAAGCAGATAGGTGATCGCGTCGGGACCGACGGAATTGACCTTCTCCAGGGTCGGGGGCTTTTGCATGGCCTGCATCGCCATCGGTGGCGAGCATCGGGGCCGCGTGGTTGGTCGGGTCCAGCCCATTAGTCGAGTGCCGTCAGCCACCTTAAACTCAATCGTGGAATTCGTGAGGTGACCGCCGAAATCTTATACATTTCTTTAAACTACGCCCCCCGAAGCTGATGCTCTACCTCATTTTGGCCACATGCGCGAAATCATTCTCTACGCTAAAAAATTTGCGACAGAGCCCTCAGAGCCCTATATATTTTTGATGGGCAGCGCGATTGCGTATCGGTGGCGTGCCGATCGCGGCGGGTCGTTATTGCCATATTGTGACTTCGGCTACGCTGAGTTGTTTTGTGGGCTTTGTACTCGTGGGACCAACTCCGGTATCAAGGCGGAGGGCTTGTCAATGCATCGTATCATTGCCATCGCTATTGTCGCGCTTGCCGCCGTGAGTATTTGCTCCGCGCGGGCGGAGGTCCTGATCGGGGTTTCAGGCGCGATGACCGGAAAGCTCGCCTGGATCGGCGAACAGGGGCAGCGCGGCGCGGAGATGGCTGTGGCCGACATCAATGCGGCGGGCGGCGTACTCGGCCAACAAGTGCGGCTTATCACCGTCGACGACTTCTGTGATCCCGAGCAAGCGGTGGCAGCTGCCAAAAAACTGGTGGCTGACGGTGTAGTACTCGTGGTCGGGCACTATTGCTCTGGAGCCTCGATCCCGGCATCGGAAGTGTACGACGGGGCAGGAATTCTGCAAATTTCACCAGGATCGACCAATCCACTGTTGACCGAACAAGGCCGTTCCAACGTGTTCCGGGTCATTGGTCGCGACGACGCGCAAGGCGTCATTGCCGGCAACTACCTGGCTGATCATTGGGGTGACAAGAAGATTGCGATCCTTCACGACGGCACCACTTATGGCAGGGGGCTTGCCGATGAGACCAGAAAGCAGTTGGACAAGCGCAACGTAACCGAAGCGATCTACGAAGGGTACACTCCTGCGAAGGACGACTATGCCACCGAGGTCGATATGTTACAGGCAGCTAATATCGCCGTATTGTATGTCGGTGGGTATCATACCGAGGCTGCGCTGATTGTTCGCGCTGCACGCGACCGTGGTTATAGGGTTCAACTCATATCAGGCGATGCCTTGGCGACCGAGGAATTTGCCCTGATCGCCGGTTCCGCTGCCGAGGGGACTCTCTTCACATTCCCTGCAGACCCACGGCGAAACCCCGAAGCCGCCCCCGTCGTGGAACGGTTCCGTGCAGAAAACTTCGAACCCGCAGGCTACACGCTGCTGAGCTACAGCGCCGTCCAAGCCTGGGCTCAGGCGGTCAAAATAACCGGCTCGCTCGAGCTGCGCGAGGTGATTGTTTCATTGCGCGCCAATCGATTTGACACTGTGTCAGGCAGTATCGACTTCGATGACAAGGGCGATCTCACTGTTCAAAACTGGGTATGGTATGTTTGGAAGGATGGCGAATACGTGCCGTTGAAATAACGCAACGCTGATCACTGGATCGCGTTTGAGACAAAAACCTGTGCAGGCCATGTTGACCACATCAGCCAGATCGAAAGGTTGCCGCGATGTTTGAACGTCTCGGCATACGTGGTCGCCTACTTTTCGCTTGCTTCGGGATCAGCGCCTTCGCGGTGCTCGCAACCGCCGCGGCTGTGTATGCCTTCCTCCAAGTGGGCGAGGTCGTCGAGCGGATCACGGAGCGCCGGGTTCCATCCGCGCTTGCATCGCTCGAGCTCTCCCGCCAAGCTGAGCGGGTCGCCGCTACTGCGCCCGCCGTACTAGCTACGACCAGCCGGGCTCAGCACAACGTGGTCTCGGCTGCGATCGGGGGGGAAATGGCGCACCTCGAAGGGTTACTTGCCGCGCTGAAAGGCACCGCGGTTAGCGTGGCGGCGGTGGCTGAGATCGAAGCTGCGGTGATTGGTCTGCGGCGCAACCTCAACGCTCTCGACGTTCTTGTCGCCACTCGCCTCGCCGTGGTTGCGCGCAAAGAGGAGCTTCTGCGCCGCTTGTCGGTTGCGACGAATGCGAGCCAGCGTCTTGTGGCGCCCGGTATCCTCGTGATGAACTCCAAGGTCCCTCAATGGCGCGCAGCCGCGGCGGATGCTGCCTCACCGCCTGACGCGCGCGCGGCGGCCACGACGGACCTTGCGCAGGCAATCGCCTCCTACATCCCGCAACAGAAGGCACAGCAGGAGATTTTAGCGATCAACGACGCGCTGCTCAAGACGGCGGTTGCTCCGACACCCGGCGATTTGGCGCTGATGTCCTTTACACTGCGTCGTTCGGTCGACTCCCTTGCGGCGGCGATTCCCGAGATCGATGAGAAGCTGCAGACGCGGTTCCTCCAGCGCGTTGAAGAGTTCGCGGGTCTGATCGACGGACCGAAGAGTATCCTAGAAGCGCGCGAGGATGAGCTCGCAGTACTCGCAGAGGGCGGGAAGCTGTTGGCCGAAAATGATCAGCTGTCGCGCAAACTCACCGTGGCCGTGGACCGCCTCGTGGCTGCGGCCGGCCGTGATATCACCGAGGCCGGCCGCGAAGCTGCGACTGTCCAGCGCTACGGTACGGGAGTTGTCCTTGGCTCCGCCCTTCTAAGCCTCCTGAGTTCGGTTCTGATCGTTTGGCTATATGTCGACCGCAACCTTCTTGCCCGCCTGGCCGGGTTGAGCCAAAGCATGCTCGCGATCGCGGGCGGCAATCTTCGGGCGCCGCTGCCTGGCGCAGGCCGCGACGAAATCGGTCGTATGGCCGAGGCGCTTCGGCAGTTCCGCGACACTGCGGTGGAGGTCGAGGAGAAGAACCTGCGCGAGGTGGCCGAAGCCCGTCAGCGACTTGTCGATGCGATCGAAAGCATCTCCGAGGGTTTCGCTCTTTACGATGCTGGCGACCAGCTCGTCCTATGCAACGGCCGATATCGGGAAATCCTTTATCCCGGCATAGCCAATGCAGTGGTACCGGGTGCACAATTTGAAACGATTCTTCGCAATGCTGTGGATCAGGGCCTCGTCGAAGATTCGAAAGGCCGGGAGGAGGAATGGATTGCCGAGCGGCTCGCAGCACATCGTAATCCGCATCTGACGCTCGTTCAACATCGCAGCCAGGACCGCTGGATTCAGGTGAATGAGCGGCGCATTGGCGGCGGCGGCACAGTCGCCGTCTACACCGACATCACCGCGCTCAAACGCCACGAAAAGGAGCTCGAAATCGCGCGCGACGCAGCCATGGCCGCAACCCAGGCCAAAAGCAAGTTCCTCGCCAGCATGAGCCATGAACTGCGCACACCCCTGAATGCCATCCTGGGCATTTCTGAAATGCTACAGGAAGACGCCAATGAAGCCGGCCAACGCGAACTGGTCGAACCGCTTGGGCGGGTCGTGGGTGCCGGGAAGCACCTGCTCAAGCTCATTAATGAGGTCCTCGATCTCTCAAAGATCGAGGCCGGCCGCCTGGAACTCCATATCGAGGAGTTTGATATCGCAGGTATGGTTCAAGATGCAGCCACTACCGCGCAGCCACTTGCACAGAAAAACCGCAACCGAATCATTATGTCCTGCCCCCATGACGTCGGCAGCATGCGCGCGGATCAGCTTCGGGTGCGCCAGATCCTGCTCAACTTGTTAAGTAATGCCTGCAAATTCACCGAGAATGGCCAAGTGACGATTGGGGCGACCTGTGTGAAACATAATGGGCGCGATGGTGTGATATTTACCGTCGCCGATACTGGCATCGGCATTACGCCGCGCCAGATGACGAACCTGTTCCAGGAGTTCAGCCAGGCCGACAGTTCCACCAGCCGAAAGTACGGCGGCACCGGGCTGGGGCTTGCCATCAACCAACGTCTTTGCCGCATGATGGGTGGCCACGTTACTGTGGACAGCACTCCTGGCGCCGGTACCACGTTCACAGTGTGGCTGCCGTCGGCAATCGACGCACCCACTGTTCCGGCAGGGCCGGACGCCACCGTCTTCGGGATCGCGGCGGATGATGGTGTTCGCCTCGTGTCGAACGTGGTTCTCGTTGTTGATGACGATGAGACAGTGCGGGATCAGATGCGTCGGTTTCTCGTCCGCGAGGGTTGCGATGTAGTGACGGCCAAGGACGGTACGGAAGCGCTCAAACTGGCCCGGCAGGTGAGGCCTGCATTCATCACCCTCGACGTGCTGATGCCAGGCTGCGACGGTTGGAGCGTCTTGCAGGAGCTGAAGGCGGATCGCGAGCTCGCGAATATCCCCGTCGTAATGCTAACTGTCGTCGACGAAAGGAACCGAGGTTACATGCTCGGGGCCGCTGATTACATGATTAAGCCCATAGAACGCGACGCGCTCCGGAAATTGATCACGAAGTTCTCATCCGGCACGTCTGGCCAAGCGCTTCGTGTGCTGGTCGTCGAGGATGATGAGAACACGCGTCAGCAATGGTGTCGCATATTGCGTACCGAGGGCTGCGGCGTGGACGAGGCCGAGAACGGCCGGCTCGCACTCGAACGTCTTATCCACGCGCTTCCAGACCTCATCATTCTGGACCTCATCATGCCGGAAATGGACGGCTTCGAGTTCCTTGTTGAACTGCGCAAGCAGCCCGCCTTCAAGACAGTGCCGGTCGTGGTTGTGACTGCGGCAACCCTCACCGAGGAAGACCACCGGCGCCTGAACGGTGGCGTCGAGCGCGTGCTCGCCAAAACCGGTTTTAACCACAACGAGCTGCTTGACGAGTTGCGCACGATGGTAGCACGATACATTCTCAAACGAAGGTCGCCCGACAAGGATCACCGTGGTGATTAGGATCCTCTATATCGAGGACAATGAGGACAACATCTACATGCTGTCCGCGCGGCTATCACGTAAAGGCTACGAGGTAATCGTCGCCACCGATGGTGATCAGGGGGTGACGCGTGCGCGAACGGAAGCCCCGGCGTTAATCCTGATGGACTTAAGCCTTCCTGTCATTGACGGCTGGGAGGCAACAAGACGTCTCAAGGCATCGGCTGAGACGCGCGATATTCCCGTGATCGCGCTCTCGTCGCACGCGATGGCGGGCGATCGCGAAGCAGCATTAGCAGCTGGGTGTGATGATTTCGATACCAAACCCGTCGAGTTCAACCGCCTGCTCGGAAAGATTGCGGCCCTACTCCCAAAGGAGTCGATGCCATGAGCGAGCTTGGACCTGTCCTGCTCGTCATTGACGATAACGAGGACAATCGCTTTACGCTGACCAGCGGTTGAAGCGAGAAGGCTACGGGCGTGTAGCGTGTGCCAGCAATGGACGGGAAGCGCTCGAATTGCTTGCGACGAGGCCATTCGATCTCGTGTTGCTCGACATTACGATGCCGGAAATGGACGGCTACCAAGTGCTCGCGCACCTCAAGGCAGACACGACGCTTCGCAACATTCCGGTTGTCATGATATCGGCGGTCGATGAGATCGACAGTGTGGCGCGCTGTATCGCCCTCGGCGCTGAGGACTATCTGGCCAAACCGTTCAACACGGTTCTGTTGCGCGCCCGTGTGGCCGCCTGCCTGGAAAAGAAGAGGCTGCACGACCAAGAGGCGGTGTACACACAGCAGATCGAAAACGAAAAACGCCGAGCGGACGAGCTTCTGTACGCAATGCTGCCCCCCGGCGCGGTGCGCGAGCTCAAAGCGAACAATGAGGTCCGCCCCCGCCGCTACAACGAAGTCGCGGTGCTGTTTTGCGATATCGTTGGTTTCACGACTTACTGCGACGAGAATCCGCCGGAAAAAGTCGTGGAGGAACTTCAGGCGCTAGTCGGCGAATACGAACGAATCGTGCGTCAGCATGAGATGGAGAAGATCAAGACCATTGGCGACGCCTTTATGGCTACGGCCGGCCTGTTTGATCGCGTGCCAGATCCGGTTTTTGCCAGCTTGCAATGCGGACTCGACATGGTGACGGCATCACGCCACATCGAGCCGAAATGGGAGGTTCGAGTAGGCGTCCAATTCGGGCCGGTGGTGGCGGGGATCATCGGGCAGAGACAATACGTGTTCGACCTATGGGGCGACACCGTGAATGTGGCCTCCCGGATCGCAGCCTATGCTAGCCCCGGGACTGTAGCGACCAGCGGGGCCACCTGGCATCGCATTCGCGAGCGGGGTCGCGGGCACTCCCTGGGCTTCGTGGAAATCAAGGGGAAGGGTCAGATCGAACTCATCGAATGCCAGGGGCTTCGTTGAAGCGATCGGTACTATGTTAGCCAAGTGCCTTGGCGCGCGGCCAGCAAGGCAAGCGCGCTGCGTCAAAGCGCGCAACCGGATCCGTGTTTGCCTCGGCATCGAGAATGTCGTTGTCGAGCGGGGGCGGAACGAGGTGAAGTTTGAGTTCTACCTCGCTCGCGCCCGGCAAGGGCCGAAAAAACGACAAATTCCGGAGCCTACACTGAAGGGCGGAAGCCCGGACTTCATCCGAATTCATTAGAGACGCACTAATCTCTTTTGTGTATTCTGCATGAAGGCTGCTCAAGCCCCCAAGCCCGGCAGTCGGTCTTTGGCAGGAGTGGCTGAGGCTATCCTATCCCCCACGGCGTTTTGTTTCGCGCTCCTGCCGCTTTTCCCACGATGCACCAATTTAGCGTTATCCGCGAGGAAACCCCGAGACCTTAACCCAGCGGGTAAGCCAAGTCCTCCGGGGACAGGATGCACGGCAATGGCCTGCTGGTGTCTTGCTCCGTCTCTTTCTCCAGTGGATAGATGAAAACAGCGGTTAGTGGGTGTTCGCGTTGGGGTGTATTCTGATGCCCTGACTGCACATTTGCCGCCAAGGCGCAGTCAGTTTGGGGAGGAGCATCGCAGAACGGTAAAAGACTCCCTACGCCGTTCGGGCTCCTCCCGCTCTTTCCCACGGGCTTAAAGGCGTACTCTGAACCTCCCGGTGTGCAACCCTTAAGGCGCAATTGCCATTACTTGCCCTTCGGTAGACTCCAATGCCCGGGAAAACTCCTTGGGCGGAAGGCGTCGCTGCGAATTCCCGCGGCCCTAAAGGGGTCTTCCGTCCCTTTTTGCGAACAAGCTTACCCTGCGCTGTCACGCTTTGGCATGCGCTAACGTTAACCCCGGATCACCCGATCGAGCAGAACATCGAAGCGCGGACACAGCATCCAGAACTCGCTCGATCTGGGGCCGTGTGTATGCCTCACCCGGGTCCTCATCTCTGTTGCCATCGTGATAATATTCCCCGGAATCAAAGGCGAGATAGATTTGCCAGAAGAACTGCGGGCGTTGCTCGTTCATAAATATCATTACTGAATGAATTTCATTGACCACGGTGTCGCAAAATTCAAACGACAGCTCCGAGGCGTGGAAGCCACGGGCAAGTCCGATTGCCAATTGATCGTAGAGGTCTTGCCTGGGCATGCACGCGGAGGCTGTCCAATTCAGAATATCGAAATTGGTGAGGATAACACGCTCACGCCACGTGGCACCGTCCGGATATCTGACCTGCAATTCGGTGAGCAACTCATCAATCGTCATATCGCCCCCTGCTTTCCTCTTCGAGAGTTCCGTGATCTCCCCATAAAGCCCCCGATACCATCCGGCCGTACCATAGTAAGGCGTACGCGACCGTGACTCCTTTCGCGCCCGGCACACCCTCTCTCGCGCCAGTTCGTCGATCTCGAGAAGTTGCGTTCCGGCGATACGCAGATCATCGACTTCATAAGGTCGTAGACGTGGCCTCTGCGGCACACTGCTTCGAGCTTTTGATTGCCGGTCAGATCACCAACATGGACATCGGTCGCTTGACAGTTCGATCTAGCCCTTGAAACAGCACGCTAGTCAGTTGGATTAAATGTGCCTGTTTCCGTTTGCGCGCGAGGAGAGGTTGATCAATGCTTGTGAGCTCGTTGCTACAGCGGAGGTGGGTGACGGTGAAACAGGTAAGTGTCTATGCCGCACTGTTGTTGGCGCTGACGATCTCGATGTGGTTGATCCCGTCGACGAAAAGCCGGCTTGCCGCATTTATTCCTAATGAGGCCAACAGCCATTTTGATTGAAAGCGCGAGTTGGCCGGAATCAACTCTGGTCACCTGCGTCGCCCCAGAGTTCCTCTCATGGAAGAATCTCGAACCGCTGAAACGCGGCCAGGGGTCTGCCGCATTGTCGGTCATGACAAAATCCCGTGCTTAACTCGCCGTACATGCCTCACGCTCTCCGAACGGTTGGCTGGGTTGGCGCATCGCATCAGGTACGTCGCCTGGCATAGGCAGCCTCTAATCGACCGCTCTAGGCACCTGGTCTCGCGTGTGGCAGGCGGTGATTTCGGATACGGGAAGCGGAGCGATTTATACGGGAGGGAACGAAGAGATTGCGAACGGCAGAGAACAGCGAAACAAAATGCTGCAAGCTTCCGATTGACGGGGAACGCTTGGCGCATATGCTCCCGTTTTCAAAACGGAATGAGCCAGACAGCTCGCACGCGGCGAAAGCGGCCACAAGCAGCACGTGAATCCGACGATCGCCCAGCCCGGCTCCGTTCCGCCTCACCGCGTTCGGGTCCTCCAGCCTTGTTCGCGTTCATGCGTCATTCACCCCAGCTTGCTCCAGGTGTGCGCCTGGCGAAGAGTGTTCTACGTCGTCGCCTAGCACGGCTGTCCAACTGTGCTTCCGATGTTCGTAGACGGAGAATTTCGGCGCCGGGAACTGCGGATCGGCAAAAGCGCCGAGCGGCACCGCCGTGACACCTGGCCAGCCTTCGATCACAAAAACGACTGTCGAACCGCAATTCGGACAGAAGTGATAAGTTGCCCGATGTCCGCTGTCGGCCACGCGCGTCCAGGTCTTTGCCTCGCCGGTCACTCGAACTTTTTGATCGGGCCAACGCGCCTGCGCCGCGAATGCACTCCCGCTCCGCTTCTGGCAGTCGAGGCAGTGGCAGACCGAAACTCGCACCGGCTCGCCCTCGCATTCGGCTCGAAGCTGACCGCATCTACAAGTACCTACGTGGTTCGATGCATTCACTTTCATATCAACCCTCGAGCCTCAACCGCGCTATTACGCCAAGTCCACCGATGAGCTTGGAAGCGCGCAGCCCACCGCCAGCGGCGAAACGATCGTCAATAATTACTACACCGACGCCAACCTCAACAATGCCCAAGATTCCAATCCCGAGACCGATATTCGGCAGGCGGAGCAGGCCGGTGCTGTCGTTACCGACCCGCCGCACGACCGCTTCTGGGGCGGATACTCCGGCTACTTTCGCGACCCCGACGACCACCTCTGGGAGATCGCTTGGAATCCCCAG
>NZ_PGGO01000043.1 GCF_003010955.1 Phyllobacterium brassicacearum | reverse complement strand
ACCGTAAATGTCAATCAGGCGAATTGCTTAGCGAAATGCGGCGGCTACGGCAGACCCAGCGCTGTACAATACGGGGCAGGCACCAGCAACTGTTCCTTTGAAAATGCCGATAATAGCTGATTTTTGCCCGATTTGGATTGGTGCCTGAATGTCTACAATCACTCTTAAAGCGGTGATGTCATGTCTGGATGTTATGGACCCCGCCCGATTGCGACGGGACGGCTGAACGACCGTTGATTGTCACAGCTGCTGATGTATAGCCGGCTTCCTGATGCGGCTCGATATTTTATGTTATGTTAGACTTGCAGAAGGGCGCGGGGTTTTCTTGACCTTCGGCAGCTTCGGTACCGGCTCGACGCCGCCTTCCAGGATTTTCAGGAATCCAACCAGCCAGGCTTTCGCATCGAAGCGCTTAATTTTTTCCAGCAAGGCACGATGGCGTTCCTTGCGCTCGTTGAGTGGCATGGTCAGCGCGGCGTAAAGCTTATCGGCCATCTCGTCGATGTCATAGGGATTGACGATGAGCGCCTCCTGCATCTCCTCGGCTGCCCCCGCGAATTGAGAAAGCACGAGGACGCCGGGGGCTTCCGGATTTTGCGCGGCAACATACTCCTTGGCCACCAGGTTCATACCATCGCGCAAGGGTGTCACGAAGCCGGCCTGACTGGCGCGAAAAAGCGCGGCAAGCTTGTTGCGCGGCACACTGCGATGGATATAGCGGATCGGAGTCCAGTTGAAGTCCGAGTACTTACCGTTGACCGATCCGGTCAGAGCTTCCATCTCGTCACGTATGTCAGAATAGGCATCAACCGCTTCGCGCGTCGGTGGCGCGATTTGCAGGAAGGTCACCGCTTTTTCCATCTCCGGATATTTGGCAAGCATCCGGCCGAATGCTTTGACACGTGATGGCAACCCTTTGGAGTAATCGAGACGATCGACACCGATAATCTGCTTTCGGCCCAAAACCTCGCGGCGCTTGATATCGACCGCGACATCATCGGTTATCCGCTGTGACATTTCTCCGAAAGCTTCGACGTCCATACCGATCGGGAAACGCTCAACCTTGATCGTTCGTCGGCCAATGCGGACGTCGCCATTTTCGAGGACTTCAGCGTCGGTATGATCCGTCAGATAACGTTTGAAATTGTTGACGTCCAAGAATGTCTGCATGCCGATGACGTCATAGGCCATGAGGGCCTGGACCAGTTCTGCATGGTTGGAGGAGGCTGCAAGAAGATCAGGCGGAGGAAATGGAATGTGAAGGAAAAATCCGATCCGTTGCCGACAACCGAGATTCCGCAGACTTCTGGCGAATGTGATGAGATGGTAATCCTGCGCCCAAATGATGTCATCGAACTTGAGGTGGGGCATCAACGCGGCCGCAAATTTGCGATTGACGCGGTTGTAGCCGGAAAAATGCGAAGAACGATATCGAACAAGATCGAGCCGATAGTGAAACAGCGGCCACAACACACCATTGGCATATCCGAGATAGTACTCGGAATAGTCCTTCTTGGTCAGGGAAAGAGAGATCTGTGTGATTGAACCATGCTGCTCGACATGAGCTTCTTCTTTCCGGTCGCCGATTTCGCCGTTCCAGCCGAACCAGACACCGCCCCGCTCGCGCAAGGCATCAACCAAAGCAACCGCCAATCCTCCTTGTTGCACCGGCTCATTGTTCAGATCGGCAATGCGATTGGAAACGATAACCAATCTGCTCATGACGGAGCAGCGTTGATGCTCTGCGCCGACACGAATGCAACCATGTTTTCATTCGCCGCGTGTCCGGCCCTAAGGTCATGTTTCATAGCCATATGTGATCGCCCATCTCTCGGTTAATCTCCCAACGCGTTGTTTCCCTCCAGCAGATCTACGGGATTTGTTGATCATTGATCGCGGCGGCCAACCAGCGACTGTAGCCAGTCATGCAACTCGCCGATACCACTCACCTTATAGCGAGCAATGCTCTTTTCCTCCCCCCACCTTTACCGAACTGCCGTCCCATTTTGTCAACGCGCGAAAGCCATCTTCATCCGTCAAGTCGTCACCGGCGAAGACCGGTGTTCTTCCGATGAACGGCGGCTCCGCCATGAACGCCTCGATGGCGTCGGCCTTTGTTCGATCACTAGCTTGAACTCGAAAACCATCTTCCCTCGAAGTAGCCCGATGCGGCGATCGAAATTGACCAACCGTCCCGCAAACTGCTCGCATTCCTGCTGGAAGGTCGGGCTTTGTCGATAGTGCAGCGTCACTGAGCCGGACTTTTGTTCCATGATTAGGCCAGGTCGTGCACGAACGAATTCGTCGATCAGTCTTGTAATGTCGAAGAGCAAGTGCTCATCGATCGAACATCGCGTAATTTGCCCGTCGCACGAGCGACGTTCCGTGCCGTGCACTCCCGCGATTGGAAGATGCAAAGGTGAAAGCAATCGATCGAGTTCCGTGATGCTTCGCCCGGACACAATGGCCACGGCGCCAAAGAGAGTCCTTTTCAGCCGTTCAAGCACTTGCAGTGTTCTTGTCGGTACTTTTGCGATCGCTGGATCGCTGACGATTGGGGCGAGAGTTCCGTCGAAGTCCAGGAACAAAGCTATGTTCCTTATCTTCAGGTCTGGCGGAGGCATTTGGGCAAGCATGCTGATTCAAGGCCTTTCGAGCCTATGATGGACCAAAGTGCCTGATGTTGCAAAACACAGGCAAAATTTGCCGCGCAGCAACCCCTCCGGAGTTGCCGGCCTCTGTCGCACGGCAGTTAATTGTGAGAATGTTGCGCCAATATTTTCAATTGGTTAGGCTTGCAGTTAAATTGAGAATGAGCACCTAAATTGATAACCCACCGTGATTATTGGCAGTTTATTTGAGAATCCATCGACAGAAAGTTTCCCGGTATTTTGAATGTTCTCTTGAAGAGCACGCTTCTCGTGCACCAAACAGGAAGGGTCAAATCGTTTCATATTCTCAATACGATGAGCAATGTCACGTCAAATGCGATCCAAATCTCGCTTTGGCATTTTATTTGAAATCCAAAGCACTGAGATTCTCATAATTAAATGCCAAGTTTGCACAAACTGCCGCATTCTTACGTTTAAGTGCCATGCGACATCCAGATTTCCAACAGGCCGCGTTGTGGAAATCGGCACTCAGGTCAATATCCAGAATACCCTCCAATTTCCTGGGCAACTTTCAAGAGGGTATGCCAACGGACAAGCGCGTATTCCGGGGCATGCTGACAATTCTCGTCGTCGGGGGAATTGTGTTCCCGCTCGTTGGCATTTCTCTCCTTGTTATGCTGACTCTCGATTGGCTCTACTCTCGTGCCATAAAGCCTCGAACAGCTTGATTTATCCCGGCCGCCGTTGCGAAACCGGCGACCGATCACACTTGATGCAGCATAATCACCATATCGATCGGCAAAGCGCCCGACACGACAACCATTACTACAGTTTCGGATACCCCAGGCGATCCTCTCCCTGCAGCGGACGGGTCTCGGATCGCAGGAGTCGCGCCGATCAACTGCCCGGCAGCACGATCAACTCGCCGACCATCGCCGGCTGGTGGGTCCCACACCGGAAGGGAAACACACCCGTCTTGTCGGCGGTGAACGTGACGGTGGTGAGCTCGCCGCGCTTGACGGTGAAGCTGACATCGTAGCCCTCGACCGTTGCCGGGTGCTCCGCGCCGTTGATGCCCAGGATCTCGAGCGTGACCTCGTCGCCCTGGTTCACGATGATCTGGTTGGGTTGCCAGCGGTAGGTTGACACTTCCCAGCGCCCGTTGGCGTCAGGGGAGGTGAGCGCATAACCCTTGCCTTCCGGCAGTGGTGTGCTGGGGAACGGCTCCTTGTCCACCGTCGTCCCACCCTTGGGTTCGACTGCCACCATGGTGATGGTGCGCTTCATGCCGGCCGCCGCCGCGGACCCGGCTAACCCTGCCGTGGTCAGCGCCACAGCCAGGGCAAGCAGGACCGTGCTGGCCTCGAAGTTATGCCCGAACATTTGATACCTCCCTTGGAAAGATTTGCCCTCCTCCACGCGCGCTCGTGCCATCGCTTAGCGCCCGGGATGATCGCCGTACAAGGGAAACACGTGAAGGCCCCTATTATTCGATGTGCCTTCAGAAAACTGGATTCTAGCACAGCGATTACGCGTGCCGTCGACCACGAACTCGGCAATGATCCGACCATAGTTGCGCGACAGGTTGGCTGATTGGCGTGTCCTTGCTTGGCGGCACTTTTGGCACCCTACGGGGCACCGCCCGGAACGTGATCAGGTGCTCGCATACGCAACGAGCTCGTAAGACCCGCGGTAAATCATCTCCAGCGCAGGCGCTGTCACGTTGTTTGAAGGACAGGCGTGTTAAGGCCCGTGCTGACAGTTTCAGACGAGCTGGCCGCTGTCGGCTTTCCACTGGGCCATGGCTTGCAGTCGGTGATTGCGAATTTGGTTGGCAGAAGGTTTTGTGTGATCTGGAACGAAGAGATTGCGAACGGCGGAGAACAGCGAAACAAAATGTTGCAGGCTCCCGATTGATCGGAATCCCTGGCGCATTCGTTCCCGCTTTCGAAACGGTAGATGCGAGTTCTCCGCCCGGTTGTTCAAGCCCTTGTGTGAGCGATGCTCAACACCCGGCATGACCTGACGCTTTGCCGCTCCATAGGAGCGGAGCGGTTCCGTCGCAAACTTTGACGCAATTCGCGAAGCGGCATTGGTCAGCCCATTTCATGCAGCCAGGATGTTGAACTGTTCAGCAAGTGATGGAGCTGGATTATAGGCAAGCCTCGCCTGTCGCTTGCGCATCATGTGGACCAGTTCGATCCCGGAGAGGACAATGTCGGCGGCCTCTAGTGACTTGAACCCTACGGCGCTTGATCCTTCGATGATCCTGTTCGATCCGATTGTTGAGATACTTGCTCGCTCGGATCGAGATTGGCTTCTGTTCATTCTTGCCATATCCACTCCTCAGCCGGTCGATCATATCGCAGGAGATGATCGCTTCGCGGTTTGTCTGGCTGCCATCGATGACGACGCGATCAGGACGGCCATGACGGTTGAGAGCCTTGTTGAAGAACCGCTTTGCCGCAGCAAGATCGCGGTGTTCGCTGAAGAAAAACTCGACCGTATCGCCAACGCTGTCGATCGCCCGGTAGAAGTACATCCATTTGCCCCGGACTTTGACGTATGTCTCATCCACATGCCATTTAGCGGTCACAGATCGTTTGCGCTTGTTTAACCGTTCAAGCAATTGCGAAGAAAAGCGTAAAACCCATCGATGCACAGTCGAATGGTCGACATGGATATTCCTCTCTTGCATCATTTCTTCGAGATTCCGCAGGCTCAATCCGTAAGCGAGATACCAACGCACGCACAACAGAATGATAGAGCGGTCAAAATGGCGACCCTTGAACATGGATACCTCCGAGAATGATCGGAAACACGTATCCCAGTCACGTTGCCAAAGCGTTTGCGACAGATCCGAAAAGTGTCAGCGCTCCTGCGGGAGCAGGTGACGAGACGCGAATACAAGCGGACAGTGCAGACGGCGGTGACTGAAAATGTGCCTGAGGCCATCGTTGAACTTCTGAAAAAGCTGGATCAGGTCGAACAGCGAAAAAAGCCGCGAAGGTTTGTCCCCTCGAAATTTTAGCTATTGGTGTCAACTGTTCATCTTCTTAGCAAAAGCGTATCCAGCCGTTCCAAACTAGATATTTCAAATTTTGAAGTACCATTCAATTATCGCATAGATCTTCTCAAGATGTATTGGGTGGTAACATAACTTGATCGTCACGTTCATTTGCAATGCAGCATAGCATAATATAGCCATACAGTTTCCGCTTTGTGGACTTATTATGACCATCTGGCCGCAAAGACCGCGTTGTTATCAAAGTTGGTCGTCTTCTACGAAGATGCAGTTTCGTTGCGAACTTGAAGAGGGAAACACGGATGCTGAAACTACTGCGCGGAACCGCGATGGGCGCGGTCGCAATGATGACAGTACTGGGCCCGGCAATGGGGGCTACCGCTACCGGTAACATGACGGTTCGCATCACCATACAGGCAGAATGCAAGATCCAGACATCCAGTGATCTAGATTTTGGGACACGCGGCGTCATCGACGCCAACGTTGATCAGACCAGCACGATCGGTGTGCAGTGCACCTCAGGACAGACATACAATGTGGGCCTCAGCGCTGGCGCTGGCTCGGGCGCCACGACTGCTGTGCGCAGAATGACCGGACCGGCCGCCGCAACGATCGACTATACGCTCTATCGCGACACCGCACGCACGCAGCTTTGGGGTGTCACCATCGGCACCGACACCGTCGCGGGCACAGGCAACGGCGGCGTCCAGAACCTGACCGTCTACGGCCGCGTTACCCCGCAAACCACGCCGGCGGCGGGTGTCTATACCGATACGGTCGCGATCACCGTCACCTACTAATCAATCAGAACGCAAGGAGGACGACATGCGACGCATGCTTTCGTGCATTGCCGCCATCACTCTCTGTTTCCTGGGTGCAACCTACGCGAGTGCCGCGTCCTTGCGGGTGGCGCCCACCAATCTCGAGCTCATTGCCCCCGATAGCGCCGCGGTGTTGAACCTTACCAACGAATCCAGACAGCCCATCAACATTCAGGTGCGCGTTTTCAAATGGACGCAGGTCAACGGTGTCGAGCAGCTCGAACCGACCACAGATGTGGTTGCAAGCCCTCCCCTCGCCAAGATGGGGCCGAATGCGAACTATGTCGTTCGGGTTGTTCGCGTCAGCAAGGCGCCTGTACGCAAGGAAGATAGCTACCGTGTCATCGTCGACGAGTTACCGGATCCCTCACGGGCAAAATCCGGCACGGTCACGCTGATCGTGCGCTATTCGGTTCCGGTGTTCTTCCGAAATCCCGACGCCTCGGCGCCGAACGTGACCTGGAACCTCACGCGTTCGGGTCGCGGTCTGATGCTGACGGCACGCAACAATGGCGACAGCCGTTTCCGCCTGTCGAACATCACGCTTAAACAGGGCGAGACAAAGATCGGCAGCCGCAGCGGTCTGGTCGGCTATGTTCTCGGTGGCGCCACCATGCAGTGGCCAATCGGCAGCACAAAATCTCTGTCCGGCAACGCAGTGTCGTTGCAGGGACTAAGCGATTTTGGACCGTTTGATGCCAAAGTCGACATCAAGAGCCGCTAGGATCGCGATCGTTGTTATCGGCACGACCGTTTCCGTTTCGCAACTGAACGCGCAAGAGGTGCCGTTGGAACCGCTGAACGCTCAGCCTGAGGCCAATACGTCTGACGGGAGAACACTTCAACTTGAAGTGTTCATCAACGATGCCCCGATGAAGATGATCGGCACTTTCAAGGAACTTCCGGAAGGTGGTCTCGCCGCAGCACCCGACGAACTGGAACAAGTCGGCATCAAACCCACAACGGATGCGACCGGTGACGCAGGACTTGTCCATCTCGACAAGCTTGCCGGCGTATCCTACCGCATTGATGAGAGTGCCCAGCGAATCTACGTGACGACAAGTGATGACGGCCGCTCGGCACGGGTCGTTGACGCCGGCGTCAAGGAAAGTGAACCGCTCCAGCCACAGTCCGGCTATGGAGGCGTTCTCAATTATACCCTGTTTGCCAGCACCAACACGCTCTTCGATGATGATGTTGACGTGTTCCAAGGTGTCTCGGGCGCATTTGATGCGCGCGTATTCAGTCCGTACGGAACGGTCAATCAGTCCTTCATCACCGGTTATTCGGATGGCGAAATCGACGACTTCACGCGCCTCAACACAACATGGAGCTATTCCGATCCCAAGCGGCTTATGACCTACCGGGCCGGCGACTTTATTTCCGGCGGACTGTCATGGACACGGCCGGTCTATCTTGGCGGCATCCAGGCGCAACGCAACTTTGCCTTGCGCTCGGATCTGGTCACGCTTCCGCTGCCCTCGTTCGAAGGAACCGCCGCAGTCCCATCCACACTGGAAGTCTATACGCAGAATGTTCGCACCTATACCAGCGACGTTCCAGCGGGACCGTTTCAGGTGACCAATCTACCCGCATTTTCTGGAGGCGGCGAAGCAAGGGTCGTACTGCGTGACAGTCTCGGCCGCGAAACCACCGCGACCCTGCCGTTCTATTCGTCCAGCATGCTCTTGCGTCAGGGCTTGCTTGATTTTTCCGCAGAAGTCGGACTGCCACGCCGCAACTTCGGTATTGAATCCAACGATTATGACGAGCGCATCATGGGGGTTGCCACCGCGCGTTACGGGGTCGCGGACTGGCTGACACTCGAGGGCCATTTTGAAGGCGGGGACGAGTTGCTCAACGGCGGTGTCGGCGCCGCCTTTCCGCTTGGATCTTATGGTGCCGCTTCACTGGCGGTTGCCGGCAGCCACAACGGCGGACGAACCGGGACCCTCTTCAATGCCTCGATCGAATTGGACTATGGCGGCTGGACCATCTATGGCCGCATGCAGCGCGCCTTTGGCGACTATGACGATATCGCCTCGGTCACGGCAGATCCGGTTGTCATCAGCTCGGATCAATTTTCGGTCTTTAGCACGGGCGTTCCACGCTCGCTTGACCAGTTGACTGTCAGCGTTCCGATGCCGCTCGATTTCTCCAGCCTCAACCTTTCCTATACGAGCCTCGAAACGGCCGACGGTGAAAACAGCAGGATTGTCGGCCTTTCCTATAGCCAGACCATGTTCAAGCAGAGTACCTTCTATGCATCGGCCTTTACCGATCTTGAAGACAGCGACAGCTTCGGGTTATTCGCCGGTCTTTCGATTCCATTTGGCAATGATATCACGGCAACCACCGGCCTCGAACAGGGTCCTGACGGTGTGAATGTCGTTGCCGACATTGCCAAATCGGAGACGCAGGAAAACGGCAGCATCGGCTGGCGGGCACGAACTTCCGAAGGAGACGTTGCAAATCGATCGGCCGCAATCAGTTATCGCGCGCCATTTGCGCGCTTTGAAGCCGGCGTCCAGCAATTTGAAAGTGATGTCCGCGCCACGGCGCAGATGGACGGGGCGATTGCGGTGGCCGGCGGCGGGGTCTTTGCCACCAACCGCATCGACGATGCCTTTGCGGTCGTGGACGTCGGGACAGCGGATGTCGAAGTGCAACAGCAGAACCGGCCGGTTGGCAAAACCAACCGCAGTGGTCGCATTATCGTGCCTAACCTTAATTCCTATGAGCCGAATACAGTCTCGATCGATCCGAAGAACCTGCCCGTCGATGCCGATGTGCCTGCGACGCGGGAAGTTGTGGTGCCGGCTGATCGCAGCGGCGTCGTCGTCAAGTTCGGTGTTTCCGAAACGCCGCAAAGCGCGCTCGTTACCGTCGCCGACAAGAATGGCGTGCCACTACAGGCTGGTCTTTCCGGCAAGCTCGAAGGTAGCGGGGAAGAATTCGTCGTCGGTTATGATGGCCAAGCTTACATTCGCGGCCTGGCAGCCCAAAACGCGATCGTCGTTGATCTAGGGGAAGGAAAGACCTGCCGCGCCGAGTTTCCCTATAAAGCCGAGCCAGGAAAACAGGTCGCAGTCAACGGTCTACAATGTCTGTGAAGCAAGGCCCCGGGATGCTGCGCACTGTAAGTCTTATCCTGTTTCTAATGCTTCCATCCTTGTCCTTCGCGCAAAGTTGCAGCTTCAGTGTCTCCAGCCTGAATTTCGGGGCCGTCGACACTCTCTCGGGCGCCCAGATCAATTCGACGGCATCGATCAGCGTAAATTGTACCGGAACTCCATTACAGCGGATCCTGCTCTGTCCCAATCTCGCCGCCGGCAGCGGCGGAGCAACATCCGCGGCCGCCCGGCAAATGAAGAGCGGTTCCAACGCGCTGAACTTTCAGCTTTATTCAGATGTGGCGCGCAGCATTGTCTGGGGATCGTATAATTGGAGCTACGCAGCCCGGTCGCCAGCCTACGCCCTGACGCTGAGCGCCCTTGGCTCCGCATCGGGGACCATCACCCTCTATGGCGCGGTGCCGGGCGGACAGTCGACGGTTGTCCCCGGAACCTATCTTTCGACTTTCTCCGGTGCGACGAATACCCCATTTCGCTATCGTTATAACTCCGGCAGCAATTGCAATTCATCCACCGGCACAGCGACTACTGCGACATTCACCGTCAATGCTAGCGTCGCCGCTAATTGCCTTGTGGCGGTCCAGAACATCGATTTCGGCGCCAAGGGTGTGCTCAGCGCCAACAGCGACGCAACCGGCGGGGTTTCGGTCACATGTACACCGGGCACGACCTATACCGTGGCGCTTAACGGCGGAACCACCAATTCGGCCCCAACCGCCCGCAAGATGTCCAAGGGAGCCGAGACGGTGACCTATGGTCTCTACAAGGACGCGGCCCGATCGCAGCCATGGGGCGACGCGACGACGCCCGGCAGCACGGTGCCCGGTGCCGGAAACGGTCTGATTCAAGCATTGACAGTGTATGGGCGAGTGCCACCACAGACGACACCGACGCCGGGCACTTATACCGATACAGTTGTGGTCACGGTGACGTACTAGCCAAGAATGGAAAGACTCGATCCGGCATAAGTGTCGTGGTTTGCAGAACTGGGCTTCCAGTGCCCAAGACGAACACTGAACCATGCCCCGGAAATTTGTCGCGGAGTTTCGTCGTCGAAGATGGATTTGAGCCAACGTTTACAACCCTCTATCCGCAAAGGAAAAATTCGTGGTCGACAAAAACCAAAAGGGCACAGTTTGTGAATTGTCAATCGTCGAGAACGAGCCGGAGTCTGCTGAAACTACATCCCATGATACGGCCGGGTTTTATGTTCCCTCTTTCGAATTGGCGCGTTCACTGGACCGGCTCAACCGTCGATTTGCCTCCTTCCTCCAGGCAGAACTGACGACATTGGGCGTCACAGAGATAGGCGCGTCGCTGACGATGATCCTTCTTGCGGTTGGCGAGGATGAAATTTCTGTCAGTCGGCTGTCGGAACGATTGGATTACGGCGCCACCAACATGTCCTATTATCTCAAGCAGCTTGCGACAGCAGGTTTCCTCGAACGCTACAAGTCACCGCGTGACAAGAGATCAGCGCACGTGCGCCTCACTGAAAAAGGGCGAAAGCTCTGTGCCGACCTTGCCCATATCGATGCGCAATTTCATCGCTTTCTCGATAAACATCCGGATGATCTCGACAGCCTGGCCGTAACATTCCTGGTATTGCACAGGATGGATCAAGCGTTTAGAACCGGGATGCGATATAGATCATAGAGTTCTGTGTTTTGAACATCATTGATATTGATGTAATTGTTAAAGGTTGGCCTTTCCCCAGCGCTTGCTGAATTCGCTCGAGATTGTGCTGATGATCATAGGGCTTCGCAATCGGGCTTTCCTCACACAGTTCTGCGGCTATCTCAGCTGCGTTTGCATAGCCGGAGGTAAGAATGACCACCTTGATTCCAGGTTGATGCTCGCGAATCCAATTCGCCAGTCCAAACCCGTCCATGTCACCAGGCATTTTTACGTCGGAAAAGACGAGGTCTACATGAATACCGGACTGCAGGAGCGAAATTGCTTCATCAGCACTGCCACCTTCGATGACGGTAAAGTCACAATCGCGCAAATAGTCCGAAATCGTCATCCGGATAAAAGCTTCGTCTTCAACGACAAGAATGAGCGAATAGCTTTCCGACACGTAGTAGCCTCAGTTCTGTAACCCTAATGCGGCAAACGAATTCAGTTCCGACGATGACTATTCGTCCGGGATGAGTGAAATATCCCTAGCCGATTTTTCTTGCCCTTCTGCTGCTGCAGGCCACCTGTTTTCATCTCACTCTTTCAATATCCGGCCCCGCACTCTACCTTGACGGGATGCGAGATTTTGTCATTCATCTCCAGGAGCCGGTGGCATGGTTGCCAAACTGGGTCACAAGTCTCCTGCTCATAGTCGGTGCGATTGGCATCGGCTTGACCGCGCATCGCGCTCTTTACAATCTCCTTACCCGTATGGTCGCAGACCGGGATTTGTTCTGGCGCTCGCTGGTTTCGCGAACCGAGCGTCCCGCGCGCTTCGCCATTGTAGTAGCGGCGCTGGCGCTGGCGGTCTCGATTGTGCCGCTGACGGATCTGCAAGCCTCGGTGCTTCGTCATGTTCTGCTCATTTGCTTCATTGCGTTGATTGCCTGGATGGTGAAGTCCGCTACGCATATCTGGACAACGGTTTATCTCAGGCGCTTCAAACTAGATGCCGAAGACAATCTGCTCGCGCGCAAGCATGTGACGCAATCGCGAATCATCGGGCGAATTATCGACCTGCTGATCATCGTGATCGCCGTCGCCGCTGCACTGATGACGTTCGATGCGGTCCGGCAATATGGCGTCAGCCTGCTGGCATCAGCCGGTGTGGCCGGCGTTGTGGTTGGCCTGGCGCTCCAACCGGTCTTGAAAAATCTTTTCGCGGGCATTCAGCTTGCTATCACCCAGCCGATCCGCATCGACGACGCACTGCTGGTTGAAGGCGAGTGGGGCAATGTCGAGGAGATCACCTCAACCTATGTCGTCGTCAAAATCTGGGACTGGCGGCGCCTCATTCTTCCGCTCAGCTACTTCATTGAGAACCCGTTCCAGAACTGGACACGCGAGAGCGCCTCGCTGATTGGCACAGTGATGATCTACCTTGATTACAGTGTGCCGATCGCAGTCCTTCGCAGCAAGGTCGAGGAGATTCTCGCCGCTTCGAAACTATGGGATCGCCGCGTCGCCAATGTTGCCGTCACCGATTTTAAGGAAAACGTGATGGAAATCCGCATCCTCGTGTCCGCAACGAATTCCGGCCGAACATTTGATCTGCGTTGCGAGGTTCGTGAAAAGCTGATTGACTTCGTTCAGCACGAGTATCCGCAGGCATTGCCCCAGGTTCGTTTGAATCCCCGCAATGCCGCGACAAGGCGATCGGCGACCAGCACATCAGTACCGCGAGAGAACTGAGATTCGCCCAGCCGAAATGCTGCCCCTGGTGTGGCTTCGAATTCTACATCTCAAATGTTCCGGTCAGTGTCGCCTGCGCAAGCATGTATTTCCTTGCTTCATTCCACATTAATCCAGCGCCTGCTGAGCTGGGCACAGAAAGATTTGGAACATCGAGTGCCGCCAAGCGAAAATGATAGTGGTGCACTCCATGATCTTTGGGTGGTTGCGGACCGTCATAACGCGCATTGCCGAAATCGTTCTCCGAAAAACGCGGCGCTTGGCCCGGCAGAGGCGTTGGTGCGTAGATAACTTCTGAACGGTCTCGAGATAGATAGAGGAGCAGTTCCCATCTCGATCGTGGTCTCATGCCGAACAAACACAATGCCGCTCGCCGTCATCACATCGCGAAGATGAAATTCAGGGTGACGAACTGGGTGGAATACGAAGCGGGCTTGCGTCGTCGTGGCAGCCTGACATTATGGATTACGCCAGAAGCGTTGGCAAAATGGCGTGCGTCCCGGCGCAGAACTCCAGGTGGGCAGCCCCGCTATTCCGACCTCGCGATCGAGACGACGCTGATGCTGGGCTGCGCATTTGGAATGCTGCGTCTGCGCCAGACCGAAGGGCTGATGAATTCTGTGATCGACCTGATGGGACTGGATTTGCCTGTTCCCGATCACACAACCCTCAGCCGCCGGGCACAGAAGCAACCGACCAGAATACGATCCTCCTTGCCGGATGGTCCGCTGCATGTGCTGGCAGACAGCACGGGATTGAAAGTGTATGGCGCCGGGCAGTGGTTGCAGGAGAAGCATGGCGCGAAGTCGCGCCGCAACTGGCGCAAACTGCACCTGGCCGTGGATGCCGACAGTGGCCGGATCGTTGCCCATACACTCACGGATCAGGACACTGACGATCCTTCGCAGGTGGCACCGCTGCTCGATCAGATCGATGGTGAGATTGGTCAGTTCACCGCAGACGGGGCCTATGATGGCGCGCCGACATATCGGACCGTCCTGCGCCATAGCGATGCCGCGCAGGTTGTCATCCCACCACGCTCGAAGGCGGCACAACGCAGCGATACGGGACCACCCGGCCAGCGGGACAGCCACATCACGGCGATCGCAGAACGGGGACGGCTGAACTGGCAGGCGGCCACCGGCTACGGCAAACGCGCCCTGATCGAGACCACCATGGGGCGCTACAAGGCGCTGATCGGACCGCGTCTGCGTGCACGGTGTTTTGCGGCTCAACAGACTGAAGTTGCCATCGGCTGCGCCGTTCTCAACCGCATGCTGGCAACCGGACGCCCGGATTCCGTCCGCCGAAAAAACAGACAGCCATAACAGACGGCATCAAAGAGCGAATTGCGCCTCCTCTCATATCCGCGCACCAACGCCATTGGAAGCCGAACGCATCGGCTGGGGCGCTTCCGGACGCAATGGCGGTTTTGTCAGTCCGGGTTATGCCAATGACGGCGATGCGATCGAGCGCGCCGTGGGCGCTGACCACGCCCGCAAACTCCAC
>NZ_PGGO01000042.1 GCF_003010955.1 Phyllobacterium brassicacearum | reverse complement strand
CGGACGGGTCAACATCATTGTCCGTAAGACCGGTGCTCTCGTCGATGATGATGTCTTGGGTGGTGATGTCGAGTGCCATGGAAATTCTCCTCGGTTAAAACGCATCAGGAAAAAGGATCCAGCCCCCGGATGCCGAAGTGCACCCGCCGGGGTTTACCCCCTTGCGCAGCCTCGCCTGTGCGAGCCCGCACGCAGCCTCCGCGCGCAGTCAACGCACGTAAGCAAAAGCCAAAATATTCGCGCTAATCGCTTGTGTTCAGGCGCATCGAGACACTGCTCGGCGCTCTGTACGATTACTTACAGACGGTCAGCCTCTTTATGTCTACGATGTACTCAAATACGCAGGCAGCATTGCTGCTTTATCTCCTTGCTTTGCTCGGAGGTAACTATGACGATAACGCCGAAGATTATTTCCTCAGGCAGTGCAAGAGAGAGCTTGGAAAATTCGACGGCAATCTATGAAGATCATGGTCACCCCCCCGCGTCAACGCGTGCATTTATGCTTAACTTTACACAATACTACGAATTCATTGAAAATGCATTTAGCCAATTCGATCTACAAAGTGGAGTTATTGTGTCGTGTTTTGCCAGATTGCTCGAGATACTGATAGGCCGGATGCCTGCCCAACGACAGTTACTCTGGCAGTCTCGCCTACCATTTCTTCCTGACTGAGCCGCAACGGCCCTTTCCTTAGTCGCTTTTGCCTCGGTCATTATCTCTCGGAACAAGTCTTCCCAGGCACCAATATCCCCTGAAGCCACCGCGCCTTTAATGAGAGCCATATCGATCATAGTTGCCCCTGAAAGTTCAGCCACCCTAAATCGCTGCGACGGCTGTATCCTGGTGCCACGAAGACGGGCGTTAAATGGGCGACTTGGTCAAGACCGGGTGTCAGCATCACAAGGAGCATACAATACCGGGACACGCCCGCGGTCCATTTGCATGTGGTGCATCGCGGTTGTACTGTGCAGATTGGCACGCGCGCAAAGCACTCATAGCAGGGGTCCGGTTGCGCGTTTCAACCCGTCGAATAAGTAGCCGCGCAACATGGAACTTATCGTCGCCCTTGGTCTGATCGTCTTGAAGGTCGCGTTGCTAATTGCGATCCTGCTGCTGTTGCCCTTGCCGCTAACCTGGCTGGAACGCAAGATTGCTGGGCACATCCAGCAGCGGATGGGGCCGATGCGCGTCGGGTGGCACGGACTGCTGCAGCCGGTGGCGGACGGAATCAAGCTCCTGACCAAAGAAGACCACATCCCTGACGACGCCGACCGCTTCCTGTTCAAATTGGCGCCAATCCTGGCACTCGCTCCCCCCTTCGTGGTGTTCGTCGCGATCCCCTTTGGCGAAACCGTCTCGGTTCTCGGGACCGAGATCACGCTCTACGTCTCCAACATGAATGTTGCGCTCCTTTTCGTCTTCGCGGTGATCGGGATCGAGGTCTATGGTGTCATCTTTGGCGGCTGGGCTGCTAACAGCAAATACGCTGTCCTGGGCAGTCTCAGGACCTGCGCACAGATGATCAGCTACGAAATTCCGATGGGATTCGCGGTCATCGGGGTGGTGATGTTGGCGCAATCCATGAGCTTGCTCGAGATCGTGCGAGCGCAAGCCGATGTCTGGAACATCGTCTATCAACCGGTCGGCTTCTTCGTGTTCTTCGTCGCCGGACTGGCCGAAGCACAGCGCATTCCGTTCGACCTGGCGGAAGCGGAAGGCGATCTGGGGGCCGGATTCCACACAGAATACAGCGGTATCCGCTTTGCATTCTTCATGGTCAGCGAGTATGCCATCGTGTTTTTGGTGTCGGTCCTGACGGTGATCCTGTTTTTTGGCGGCTGGAACGGCGTACTGGTCCCCTTGCCACCGCTCCTCTGGTTGCTGCTCAAGGTCGCGTTCTTCGTCTATTTGTTCATCTGGTTCAGGTTTACATTCCCGCGCTATCGCTACGACCAACTGATGGCGATCGGATGGAAAGTCTTGCTTCCTCTGTCGATGGCGAACATAATCATAACCGGTATTGTATTTTCTTAGGAGCTGTAGAGGCTCCCTAGCGGGGCGGCAATGTCGCACGCACGGCACAGAGTTGGAGCATGGATTGGATGGGCGTTCTTCGCCGATCTCGCGAGCGCCTTGGCTCTGACCTTTGGCTATATGTTCTCCAGATCCGTGACCATGCAATACCCGGACAAGGAAAAATGGTTGCCCTACCCACGTTACCGCGGGCATCACTTCCTGACGCGCGACGAAAAGGGCGAGATCAAATGCGTGGCCTGTGAGCTCTGCGCACGAATTTGTCCCTGCGACTGCATCGAAGTCATCCCCTACGAAGATGAGAAGGGCAACCGTCACCCGGCAAAATTCGAAATCGACATGGCTCGGTGCCTGTTTTGCGGACTATGCGAGGATGCCTGCCCGGCGGATGCGATCGCGCTTGGCCAGCAATATGAATTTTCGAGCTTTTCCTCGAGTGACCTGGTCGTCGGGCGGGACGACCTGCTCGGCAAGCCGGGCAAGGCGAGGACCGGCGGCGGTGTGGTTGCTGCGCGCCTGAACACTGAACAGGATGTTCTGGTCGAGACGAGCGAGCCGCAGGGGTATAACTGGTGGCGTAATATCCGGCGAACGTGAACGCGCGCCACCCATCAGGCCGGAGCGCGCAGACAGGAGGCTCAGATGCATGTCTGTCAAATACTGAAGACCAAGTCTCCCGAGCTTATCTCGGTCACACCGGATCAGACGATGGTAGAAGTCCTGCGACTGTTTCGGGAGAACAACATCGGCTTCGTGGTCGTCAGCCGTTTACCCGGGGAATGCCTTGGCACGCTGTCGGAACGGGACTGCTGCAATGCGGTGGCTGAATACGGAACCGACGCGCCCATAATGCGGGTCTCCGACATCATGAACCGCAGTGTGGCGACCTGTTCGGCACAGGATTTTCTGCCCTTTGTGATGGCGATCATGACGCAGCGGCGCACGCGCCATGTGTTGGTCATGGATGGCGACACTACTGTCGGCGTGGTCAGCATCGGCGACGTGGTCAAGCACCGTCTCGATGAATCGCTGCGCAATGAGCAGGCGCTGCACGAATACATTTCCGGGACCAATCATCACTGACGTCGCCGCTGGAGGCGACGCACACGGGTCGGGGCAAGCTGCCAGTGGCACTGGCGATGCGTCAGGTCAAATTTTCCGGCCCTGCCCCGGCACCGGCGACAGTGGCGATTTCGAATGCCGCGTGCGCCTTTCGGATGTCCACCGGACACGGGTACTCTTTGCGCCGCATCAGGCTGTTGAGACGCAAGGCTCTGTAGTTTTCGGGGACAAACACGAGACCCCTTGGAAATTGCTTGTTGACCTTGAGCTGCGCGGTCAGCTCACCCTGGGCGGATCGCACGACCACTTGATCGCAATCGGAAAGGCCCAGTTGCGCGGCATCCCACGCGCCCATCTCGACGTAGGGGTCATTTGCAACCGTGTTCAGAATTTCCGAGTGCTCGGACAGGTATCCGTTGTGGAACAGGCAGTTGCCGGTGACCAGCATGAGCCGGTCGGTCGCAATGGGGACAGACGGGGGACCGAAGAACTCGCCGACCGGCGGCGCAAGTGCTGCTTTGGTAAATGCTCCATCGGCGCCAAGCCCGTCCCGCACAAGCCCGTCGTAGGCCGGAATCAGCCGGGCAATCTCATCAAAAATCTCGTGTTGAACCGATGGCCGCAACGCCTGGTTGCGAAGTGCCGTGACGAAATCGAAGATCGCCAGATTGCCACGCGCTTCGAAGGCCGGTTCGCGGAACTTGCAGACCTTCTGGATCCGGCCTTCGTTGTTGGTAAAAGTGCCGGATTCCTCACCGTAGCTGGCTGCGGGCAGGACCACGTCGGCCAGGCCAGCCGTATCTGTAAGGAACGCGTCCTGTACGATCAGGAGCCCGGCGGTACGAAGTGCCCGCTGCACGAACCCCCGGTCGGGACAGGACAACAGGGGGTCGCTTCCGACGATATAGAGAGCGCCCATTTGCCCCCTGTCGCAGAGCTCCAGCATGGCGTCGAAGTCCGCGCCAGGTCCAGACGGTATCCCGGCACCCCAGGCGCGTTCGAAAGTTGCGTGCGCCGCCTCGTCGTCGACTGCTCGCAGCCCCGGCAACGCCAGCGGCACAACCCCCATATCCCAGGCGCCCAGCTGGTTAGCACGGTCGAAGAGGAACTGCATCGCACATCCCTTGCCGAGTAAGCGGAGAACCTGCAAAAGGTTGTTGAGCTGCTGCAACGTCGCACGCGCTTGCGGCGACCTCAGGAGGTCGACACTGACAAGCACAGTAACGCTCCGACCCTCCAGCAGCGCTGTGGCCAGACGGTCTGCCGCTCCCGGCCCGGTGGTTGTCGTGCCGATCTTCGCAAGAATATCACCTGGCACGGCCTGACGAGCCGCCGCCGCGAGACCGGCCACAACCGCAGCAAGGCTTGCAGCCTCGCCGCCGGGCAAAGCGCGAAGGACTGCCCGTGCATCTGCGTCCAGGCGCGATGGCCGCGCCGAGAGCATCAGCAACCCGGTATGCCGCCGCCGAGCGCCGTCCCGCAGCAGGTATTCGGTGACCGGGTTTTCGTCGGTCACGTTCCCACCAACGACAAGTACGCAGTCGTTACCGATCACTTCCTCAAGCGGCGCACGAGTGTAGGAGCCTGCCACTAACGGGCCGAGCGTATCGAAAGGTGTGGACCAGCGCGACGAGCAGTCTATGTTGTTGGTCCGGAATACCGTCCGCATCATTTTCTGGAACTGATAAAGCATCTCGTTGGGAAGGCGCGGCGAGGCCAGCCCGCCCGCAGGCTTTGCCTCGATGGCCAAAAGGCGCCGTCGCAGATAGTCCCCTGCTTCTTCCCAGGAAACCGGAACAAGAGTGCCGTCACGACGGACCATCGGCCGCTCGATCCGGTCCGGGCTCGTGACGAAATCGAGGCCGAAGCGCCCCCGCACGCAGAGCGTCTCGCGGTTGACCCCGTGCTCTGCTTTCGAGCGGACCCGCATGAACTCTCCCTTGCGTGTGCCAACAGTCAGCTGGCAGCCGGTGCCGCAATGCGGGCAGACCGTGTCGGTCTCGGCCAGATCCCATGGCCGCGCCTTGTAGCGATAAGGGAAGCTCATCAGCGCGCCGACCGGACAGACCTCGACGCAATTGCCGCATTGGTCGCAACTCGCAAGGCTGCCCTCGAAGCCGGTCACGGCGGTGTCCATGCCTTTTTCGATCGTACCCAAGGCGACCGCGCCGACCACTTCTTCGCACATCCGGACGCAGCGCTGGCACTGGATGCAACGGTTGACATTCATGATAATGACCGGGCTGAGACGGATGTCCTCGGAGTGAAACACACGTTTGGCATCGCGGAACTGGCTTTCGCGGGGGCCGTATGCCATCACCATGTCCTGGAGCTCGCACTCGCCGCCCTTGTCGCAGATCGGGCAGTCGAGGGGGTGGTTGGCGAGCAACATGTCGAGCATGGAAGAGCGGGTTTCATCGATTAGCGGGGTGTTCGTCCGCACCACCATGCCTTCGGTAACCACAGTGGCGCAGGAGGGCTGCAGACGCCTCAGCCCCTCGATCTCCACCAGGCACATGCGGCATGAAGCCAGTGCCGGCAGCCGTTTAAGATAGCAGAAGGTCGGGATATCGATACCCAAACGCTCGGCGGCCTGCAGCACCGTAGAGCCCGCCTCCACTTCCAGCGTCTGTTCATTTATCGTGATGCTAACCATGACTTTCCAACAACCTTTTCTCAGCGCTCATCAGTGATACGGGCACCTCCGCTCTTCAATATGGGCGACGAATTCATGCTTGAAATGCACCAGTGCCGCCCGCAGCCCCATAGCCGCACCATCGCCCAGAGCGCAGAACGTGTTGCCGAAAATGCCCTTGCAGAGGGCCTCCAGCTGTTCCAGATCGCCCGGCGCGCCCTGCCCCGCCTCGATCCGGCGCAGTACCTTCACAACCCAGTTCAGCCCTTCGCGGCACGGGGTGCACTTGCCGCAGGACTCATGGTGGAAGAATTCGATGATCCGGGTGGCGACCTTGACCATGCAGGTCGAGTCGTCAATGACGATTACCCCAGCTGAGCCGAGCATCGAACCGGCGGCGGCCAGCGAGTCAAAGTCCATCCCAACGTCCAGCCCGTGCGCCGGGATCAGCGGCGCCGAGACCCCACCGGGAATCACTGCTTTGATCTTGCGCCCCGGCAGCGGCCCGCCGGCGCGGTCCTCGACCAGTTCGCGCAGTGATATACCCATCGGCAGTTCGTAAAGGCCCGGTTTTCGCACCTGCCCGCTGAGGCAATAAAGCTTCGGACCGGGGCTTTTGTCCGGACCGATGTCGCGGAACCAGTCTGCCCCCCGCGCTACGATATGCGGGACGCAAGCCAACGTCTCGACATTATTGACCACGGTGGGGCTGGCGTAGAGTCCTTCAACCGCTGGAAACGGCGGTTTCAGGCGCGGCTGCGCTCGCTTGCCTTCGAGCGAGTCGAGCATCGCTGTCTCCTCGCCGCAGATGTAAGCGCCGGCGCCGCAATGGATGTGCACGACGAAGTTGAAATCCGAGCCCTGAATCCGCGCTCCCAGATAACCCTGCGCATGGGCCTCGGCGATCGCCTGCTCCAGCCGCTGGATTGCCAGCGTGTATTCCCCGCGGATGTAAACATAGGCGGTTTCTGCCCCGATCGCGTAGGCACTGATTGCCATGCCCTCGATCAGTTGGTGCGGGTCACGCTCCATGATGATCCGGTCCTTGAAGGTACCCGGCTCGCCCTCATCGGCGTTGCAGCACAGATATTTTGGCTTGCCCGCGCGCTTAGGCACGAAGCTCCATTTCAACCCGGTTGGAAATCCGGCTCCGCCGCGACCCCGCAGGTTGGATGCTTTGACAAGGTCGATGATCTCGTCAGGCGTGTGCTCGTCAAGCGCCTTCGCCAAAGCCTGATAGCCGCCGCTGGCCCTGTAGGTCGCCAACAAATGGCCATCCGGCACGTCCACATTCCTGAGAAGAACCGGTTCAAACATGGCGCTACTCTCCTGGCGGAGCTACGGCGGCGATACCGGCGCCAGTTGCTTGCCCCACCACCGCCCGCAGTCTGTCCAGCAACGCGTCGATCCGCGCGATGTTGAGGTCGCCGTGATAGTCGTCGCCAACCTGCATCACCGGGGCTACTTCGCAGGCGCCGAGGCATTCGACGGTCGTAAGCGTGAACAGCCCGTCCGGGGTCGTGTCGCCCTTCTTGATCCCCAGCACGACCTCCAGATGCTCCAGCAAATCCTCGGCACCACGCAGCATGCAGGATACGTTGTCACAAAGTTGCAAGTGGAACATCCCCACCGGCTCGGTATGGAAGAGCGTGTAGAAAGTCGCCAGCTCGTAAACCCAGATCCGCTCGACATCGAGGATATCGGCGATCTCTTCCAACACGGGACCCGGCAAATGGCCATGTTCCTTCTGCGCGATCAAAAGCGCGGGCATGATCGCCGAGCGCTGGTCCGGATACCGCGCCGCCGCTGTCTGGATCTTTTCGCGCATGTTCATCGAAATCCAAATCCTCTGCTACTTGTCCACCTCGCCCATCACCGGATCGAGGCTGCCCAGCACGGCGATCATGTCCGCCAGGTAATTCGCATTGCTTGCCACAAACAGTCCCTGAAGGTTAACGAACGACGGTGCCCGCACCTTCATGCGGAACGGTTTTGCCGACCCGTCGCTGACGATGTAGAATCCAAGTTCGCCCTTTGGCGACTCGATCGCCGAATAGACCTCGCCCTTCGGCACCTTGAAGCCATATGCCGACAGGTCGAAATGCTGAATCAGCGCCTCCATTGAACAATGCACCTTGTTCTTGTCCACCGGGAAAGCGACCGTCGGCATGTCGATCTGGAATGGCCCCTCGGGCATCTGATCGAGGCATTGTTCGATGATCCGGATGCTCTCACGCATCTCCTCGACCCGGCATCGCCAGCGCGCGTAGCAATCGCCCTCGTCGCGGGTGATGACCTTGAAGTCGAGCCGGTCGTAGATCTCATAGGGTTCGTCGCGACGGATGTCCCAGTCGACGCCCGAGGCCCGCAGGTTCGGGCCGCTCAGTCCGAGATCGATACCGTCGTCGGCGGTGATCACGCCGATCCCCTGCGTGCGCTTCAAAAATACCCGATTGTTCTCGACCAGCCGTTCATAGTCGCGGATCCGGTTCGGGAAGATTTCGCAGAATTCCTTGATCCTGGGGACAAAACCGTCGGGCAGGTCCTCGCGCACACCGCCGACCCGGCAGAAGGATGTATGCATCCGGGCTCCGCTGATCATCTCAAACAGGTCCATGATCATTTCGCGTTCGCGCATGGCGTAAAGCAACGCGGTCATTGCGCCCAGGTCCAGCGGCAACGCGCCAGTGATCAGGAGATGACCGGAGATTCGAGCCAGCTCGGCCATCAATACGCGGATATATTGCGCGCGGATCGGCGCTTGGATGCCCAGGAGCTTCTCCACCGCTAACGCGAAGGCCAGGTTGTTTGATGGTGGGCAAAGGTAGTCGAGCCGGTCGGTCAGTGGAAAAATCTGGGTGTAGCTGAAGCTCTCGGCCAGTTTTTCTGTACCGCGGTGGAGGTAGCCGATATGCGGATCCACGCGGGCGACATATTCACCCTCCAGCTCAAGGACGAGCCGCAGCACGCCATGCGTACTGGGATGCTGCGGACCGAGATTGAGCAGCACCTCCCTTGTGTGCGATTGTCCTTCCGGCCTGCTCAGTTCCGTGACTTCGGTCATCTCAAGTTCCCGGTGGAGCGGCCTCCCTCATGGAATGTTCCTCGTGGCAAGGTCGGGCTGTGTCGGCGGCGGGCCTTCGGCACCAAAAGGATTCAGCTTGTCCTTGTAGCCTCTGAGCGGGAAGTCCTTGCGCTGCGGGAAGCCCTCAAAGCCTTCCCACATGTAGATCCGGCGCAAGTCGGGGTGGCCATCGAACCTTATCCCGTACATGTCCCAGGCTTCGCGCTCATGCCAGTTGGCGGTCCGCCAGACCCCCATCACCGACGGAACACACGGCGGATCGCCGAGGCGGCACTTGATGCGAATGCGCCATTTGTTCGGCAGGGAATAGAGGTGGTAGACTGCCTCGAAGCGCGGCATCTCAGGGTAATGATCCACTCCGCATATATCCGACAGGAAATTGAACTGCAGCGCCGGGTGTTCCTTCAGAAACCGGCAAAGCTCGACGATCATTTCAGGCGGAGCGGCGAAGGAATGAACACCATGTGCGAAGCCAAGATCAACGATTGCCTCGCCAAAACGTTCCGTGATCGGGGTGCGGTTGAGGGGCGCCTCAATGCTCATCGCGCCACAACCCTTTCCAGAGGAGTCCCGGCTAACGCCCTGGATTTCTTTATCTTCTCCTGAAGCAGCAGGAAACCATGCATCAGCGCCTCGGGCCGCGGCGGGCAGCCAGGCACATGCACGTCCACCGGCACAAAGGTCTCCGCCCCCTGCACCACAGCGTAGGTGTTGTACACCCCGCCCGAGATAGCGCAGGTACCCATCGCGATAACCCAGCGCGGCTCTGGCATCTGGTCGTAGAGGCGGAGCACGACGGGTGCAAATTTCCGCGTCACGGTGCCGGCGATAATCATCACGTCGGACTGGCGCGGTGAAGGTCGGAACACCACTCCAAACCGGTCGAGATCATAGCGCGCACAACCTGCCGCGATCATCTCAATGGCACAGCAGGCAATGCCGAAAGTCTCGGGCCACAACGCCGAGCTTCGGCTCCAGTTGATAACGCTGTCGGCCGTCGTGAACAGGACGCTGTCGCGGATCGTATTGTTCACTCCCATTCCAGTGCTCCCTTCAGCCAGGCATAGGCGAAGCCCACAATGAGCAGCACCATGAAGACGAACATCTCGACATAACCGACCAGCCCGATGTCTTTCAGGACGACGGCCCAGGGGAAAAGGAACATCGTCTCGACATCGAAGACCACCAACAGGATCGCGAGAATAAAGAACTGCACCCTGAAGCGGCCCCCGGCGGCCTCGCCCGCAGGGTCCATGCCGCATTCATAGGGCATGTTCTTTGCGGGATAGGGATTGGACGGGCGCAGTAACGAGGAGATAAAAAGCGTCACCCCCGCCACCAGAACAATTCCGGCGACCATGAAAAGCACAGGGAGGAATTCCATTGCAGCTGTCATATCGCATCGCCCCGGTCACCCACCGAGGGCTTTGCTCAGGCCGCGACCGAACCCATTCGGGACCGGTAGTGCGGTCGCCCCGGGAAGTGACCTGGACAGTCCTTTCCTGAACTGAAAGTGTATTCCGTCGGGCAGATCATTGCAAATCCAATCGATCAGCCGCCAAATACCGATTGTTGAGCGAGTTTCAGAAACCACGCCGGGAACAGGCCAATTCCGATAGTCCCGGCAGCGGTGAAGGCAAGCGTGGCGCGGACCATAGGTGTCAGCGCCGGGTTGAACGCTCTCTCCGGCTCGCGCATGTAAATCACCATGACGATGCGGATGTAAAAATAGGCAGCGACGGCGCTCAGCAGCACTGCGATCACCGCCAGCGCGACGAAACCTTGCTCAACGAGAGCGACGAGCACATAGAACTTGGCGAAGAAGCCGGCCGTCGGCGGAATGCCGGCCAGCGAAAACAGATAGAGCAGCATCAAAAGCGCCAGCCCGGGATGCGACCTGGAAAAACCTGCGTACTCATCGATCACCTCGCCCGAGAAATCGCCGTTCCGCATCATGATCACGGTGCCAAAAATGCCGAGATTCATAAAGGAATAGATCAGCAGGTAGAGCATCACGCTGGCGATCCCGTCCACACCGCCGGCCACGACGCCGAAAGTCGCGAACCCGGCATGCGCAATGCTGGAATAGGCCAGGAGGCGCTTGAAATTATCCTGCACCAGCGCCACGAAACTGCCCAGCGCCATCGTTGCCACTGCAATGACCGCGACGATGATCCAAACGTCCGAGGCCGCGACCAGCGGGTTGAGAAATACCCGCAGGATCACGGCGAATCCCGCCGCCTTGGGCCCCACCGACATGAAGGCGGTGATCGTCGTCGGCGCGCCTTCATAAACGTCCGGCACCCACATATGAAACGGCACCGCACCGACCTTGAAGACCAGCCCGGCGACGATGAAGACCACCGCCAGCAGCAATCCAGGATCGAGCGGATCGCCGGTCACCGCCGCAGCCATTCCGTCCAGCTGCGTGGTGCCCGTAAGCCCATAGACCAGCGAAACGCCGTAAAGGAAAATCCCCGTCGAGACTGCGCCAAGGATCACGTATTTCAGTGCCGCTTCGTTCGATCGTCGCTCCTGTCGCAGGAGGCCGGTCAGCACATAGGTGCAGAGCACCATCAGTTCGAGGCCAACATAGATCGACAGCAGATCGGTCGCCGAGGCCATGATCATCATTCCCGAAAGCGCGAAGAGCAGCAGCACATAGTATTCGCTGCTGTCGATCCCTTCGACATCGGCATACTTTCGGGAAAGAAGGAATGTCAGAACGGTGGCAAAGTAGAACACGACCTTGAAGAAGACCGCAAAGCGGTCCGCAATGAACATGCCCGTGTAGGCCGACCGTACCTCACCCGCCAGTATGAATGTGGCCAGGGCGGCAATCAGCACGACCGCGACGGAAGCCCAGACAAGGAAATGCTCCTGCCCCTTGCGCACAAACTGCCCCAGGATCAGCAAGATGCAGGCGCCTGCGATCACCACGATCTCGGGGAGGCTTGCCAGGGCCGACTGGTAAAGCGCGGCGGCGGTCATTGGCCGCTTTCCTTAGCGTGCACCTGCGCCAGCAAATGCTTCACCGAGGCGTCAATGATGCCGAGAAAGGGTTTTGGATAGAGCCCGACCCAAAGAACGAAGACGGCCAACGGCAGGATCGCTGCCATCTCCCGGGCGTTCACGTCGCGTATCTTGTACCGGACGCCGACGCTGGCCGGACCAAGCGCGACTTTCCTGTACATGCCAAGAAGATAAGCGGCGCCCAGCAATGCGCCCAAAATGGCCGCCGTACCGACGGCCATGCTGGCCGCGAACCCTCCCGACAGCACCAGCAACTCGCCCACGAACGAATTCGTTCCCGGCAGCGCCATCGACGACAGCGTGAACAGCGCAAGAAACGTCGTATAAACCGGCGCCGCCTTCATCAACCCACCATAATTGGCCATGCTGCGCGTATGTGTGCGCTCATAGATCAGGCCGACGAACAGGAACAACGCGCCCGTCGTTACGCCATGGTTAAACATTTGCAGGATGCCACCTTCGAGCCCGCGGAGGTTCAACGCAAAAATCCCTAACGTCACGAAACCCATATGGCTGATGCTGGAATAGGCAACCAGCTTCTTCAGGTCATCCTGCGCCAGCGCGAGCAACCCGCCATAGACGATCGCAAGGGCCGAAAGCGCCAGCATCAACGTTGAATAATGCACCGAAGCCTCCGGGAGCATCGGCAGCGAGAACCGCAGAAAACCGTAGGCGCCCATCTTCAGGAGCACTCCAGCGAGGATGATGCTGCCGGCCGTAGGGGCCTGCACATGGGCGTCGGGCAGCCAGGTATGGACCGGGACCATTGGCACCTTGACTGCGAAGGCGATCAGGAAGGCGAAGAACAGCCAGGCCTGGACCCGGAATGGCAAATCCTGTGCTGTCAGGGCGAGTATGTCGAAGGTCTCACCGCCGTGGAAATAGAGTACGATGACACCGATGAGGAACAGCAGGCTGCCGGCCAGCGTGTAAAGGAAGAATTTGAAGGCCGCATACACCCGGCCTTCGCCTCCCCAGACACCGATGATCAGATACATCGGGATTAGCATCGCCTCCCAAAAGACGTAGAACAGGAACAGATCGAGCGCGCAGAACACCCCCAGCATCAGCGCCTGCATGACCAGCAGACTGATCATGAACTCCTTCACCTTACGCTCGATCGCTACCCACGAGGCGAGCACGCAAATCCAGCCCAACAGCGCGGTCAGGAACACAAAGAGTGCACTGATCCCGTCGATGCCAAGTGCATAGGCGATCCCGAGCGCGGGCACCCACGGGCGCGTTTCGGTGAACTGCATCTCATGGGTGCTGGTGTCAAAGCCGACCAGCATAGCGATGCAGAGTGCAAGGTCGAGGACGGTGACACCCAGCGCTGTCCACCGCACGGCATTGTCGCTGCGCAGAACCATCAGAACCGCTGCCCCGGCAGCGGGCGTGAATACGATGAGGCTAAGTAGCGGGAACCCCATCGCGCCCCCTATCGCCACGCCACGGCGAAGATGACGGTGGCCGCGATCACGCCGACGATCATCGCCATCGCGTAATGGGTCACAACGCCAGTCTGCAGCCGCCGCAGCGCCCCTCCGCAGCGCAGGATCGAGTGGGCGACGCCGTTCACGATGCTGTCCACCCCGGTGAGATCGATCCATAGTCCCAGTCGTGCTGCCCCATGCAAGAGTGGCAGCGCCACTGTCTCGGACACATCGCTCACCGCCTTTTCGTAGCGCGCCAGCGGTTTTTTGGCGAGCCACATGAAATGCTTCGCTCCCTTGCGGTAGAACCAGTCCGTGTCGATGCTGATTGTGTTCTCGGGATCGAGCGCCTTGAGGAAAAGCACGAACCCCAAGGCGGTGAACATCAGCAAGCCGAGGCTCTCGGTGACATGGACGCCGGTATAGGGTTGGAAATCGACTGGATAGGGCAGCAATGCGTAAAGCGGCTGGGGGAACACCCCGATCGCAATGCAGAGCGCCGCCGCCATGCCCATGGCAATCAACATGTTGCGCGGAGGTTCGCGCGCCTCCAGCCTCTGGTCGGTGCCGAAGAACATATAGTACGGAAGCTTGAGTCCGGTATGCAGGAACGTCCCTGACGATGCCATCGTCAGTGCCAGCACGACCAGTGCGCGGTGATCCTGTCCCGCTGCGGCCACCACCATCGACTTCGTGACGAAGCCCGAGAAGAATGGAAATGCTGAAATCGCGAAGGCACCGACCATATAAAGCGTTACCGTAAGCGGCATGGACTTGTAGAGTCCGCCGAGCTCGGTGAGCTTGCGCCGCCCGGTGACGTAGATCACCGCCCCCGCGCCCATGAAGAGGAGCGCCTTGTAAAGGATATGGGCGAAGGCATGGCTTGCGGCCCCGTTCACCGCCATCTCGGTCCCGATACCGATACCCGCCACCATGTAGCCCACCTGGCTAACGATGTGATAGGCAAGAAGCCGCCGGCAGTCGTTCTCCAGCACCGCGTAGATGACGCCGTAAAGTGCCATCACGGTGCCGAGCCAAACCAGAAGCTCGGTCCCCGGAAACGCCCGAGCCAGCACATAGACGGCGGTCTTGGTGGTGAAGGCGCTCATGAACACGGCCCCGGTAACGGTGGCCTCCGGGTATGCGTCTGTCAGCCAGGCGTTGAGCGGCGGCACCGCAGCATTGAGCATAAACCCGGCAAGGATCAGGTAGGCGGCCACGCCCATTTCTCCCCCGATCGGCCCGAAGAGCAGCGAGCCACTGGCGACCCCGTGGAGAACGATGCCACCAAGCAGAACGACGCCGCCGGTGATATGAACCATCAGGTAGCGGAAGCCGGCGGCGACCGCCTGCCGGCCGCCCTGGGCAAAGACCAGATAGGCAGAGGCAAAAGCCATACCTTCCCAGAACAGGAACAGGGTCAGGTAGTCGCCAGCCAATACCACGCCAAGCGCGCTGCCGACGTAAACGAACGCAGCCACGTGCTGGGCGGCGTGCGTTAGGTGTATCGCGTAGACCACTCCGATCAGCGCCATCATGGTAAATACGGTTGCGAAGACGATGCTCAACTTGTCCACCCTGGCGACGAGGATTTCCTGCCCGATGAACGATGCCGCGCCGTAGATGCCCGGTTGCATCATGAGCACGGCGAGGATTGCAAGTACCGGGATCAGTAGCAGATAAGCCTTGCGTCTCATGCCGTTCAGGAACGGGATTGGCAGGGCGCCGAGAATGAACAGCAGGGCGGGATGGACAAAGTCAGTCATAATAGTCCTCGCGCCGCATGAGCCCACCCCGATGGCCGAGGAACTTGGAAAAGAAAATCAGCAGCACGCAGGAGCCGAAGCCATAAACGGCCGACCAGCCAGGTAGGCGGTCCCACAGGTATTCGGCGTGTTCGCGGGAAACCAGGAAGTCCGCGATGACGATGAGAACGAGCAGCAGATAGAACAGCCGGCGCCGCTGGTTCGCATATTGTCCGTCACCAAAGAAATCGACGACGCGCTTTATCATCTGACAACTCCTTCCGCCAAGGCGAGGAAATAGTTGGGGAAGATGCCCATCGACACCGACAGGATGGCGGTCGCAACCAGCGGGATTGTCATCATCGGAATTTCACGGACCGTCGCCGGGCTCTCCTGCGCCTCTGTCCCGAAAAAAGCGACATAGCTGACCGGCAGGAAATAGGCGGCGTTCAGGACCGAACTGACCAGGAGCACGATCAGAAACGCAATCTCTCCCGCCTCCACAGAGCCCAGCGCCAGATACCACTTGCTTACGAAGCCCGCGGTCGGCGGTACTCCGATCATGCTGAGTGAGCCGACAAAGAACGCCCCCATCGTCCAGGGCAGCCTGCGGCCGATACCGGCCATTTCGCTGATGTTTCGCTTGCCAGACGCGCAATAGATCGATCCGGCACAAAAAAAGAGCGTGATCTTGGAGAAAGCATGAGCTGCAATATGGATGATCCCGCCGACCATCGCCACCGGAGACAGCAGAACTGCGCCCAGCACGATGTAGGAGAGCTGGCTGACCGTCGAATAGGCGAGCCTCGCCTTCAGATCGTCCCGTGTCAGGGCATAGACGGACGCCATCAGAATGGTGAAAGAGACCAGATAGGCCGTGGCGATGCCAAGGCCAAGCCCATCCACCAAACCTGTGCCGAAGATGTGAAATATCACCCGCAGCACGCAGAAGACACCCATCTTGACCACTGCAACTGCATGCAGGAGTGCACTGACAGGTGTCGGCGCCACCATCGCGGCAGGCAGCCAGGCGTGCATCGGCATCACCGCCGCCTTGGCGAAGCCGAAGAGATAGCAAAAATAGACAATCGTCAGCAGTGGCGCCGAGGCATCGACCTGCGCCAGCAGCCCTCCCGCCACAAAGTCGAGCGACCCCGCAATGTTGTAAGTCAGCGCCAGCGCTGCGAGAAGCACGCTCTTGGACGCCCCCATCAAATAGACGAGGTACTTGCGGCTGCCCGTCCATCCCTCTTCGTCTTCGTGGTGGTAAACGAGCGGGTAGGTAACGAGGCTGAGCACCTCGTAGAAGATCACCAGCGTGAAAAGATTGGCGGCGAAGGCGCCCCCGACGGCGGCTGCAAGGCTGGTGGCGAAACAGGCGAAGAATCGGGTCTGCGCGTGCTCCTTCAAGTGCCGCATGTACCCGATGGAATAGATCGCCGCCACGATCCATAGCAGCGACGAGACGGTGGCAAATACCATGCCGAGCGCATCAACCCGGAACGTAAAGTCAATTCCCGGCAGAATCTCGAACAGGCGCAAATCGACCGTCCTGCCAGCCAGCACCGTGGGCGCCATCGAGACGACAATTGCGAACATGGCGATCGCGGCCACCGGTGACACGGCATCGCGGAGTTTCTCGCGGTTGTTCAGAAGGAGAACTGCAAGGGCCGCCAGACCTGCGACGGCGACGGCAAGCAGCGGCCGGATTGATGTCACCGGGTCCAAGCCGCTATCCTTTCATAATGGTCACGTCGTCGACCTTGAGGGTAGACTTGTTCCTCACAAGGGCAACCAGGATGCCGAGAGCGACGGCAACTTCCGCCGCGGTGATTGCGATGACGAAGATACCGAAGATCTGCCCGCGGAAATCGTCGTAGTAGTGCCCGAAAGCGATGAAATTGATGTTGACTGAGTTGAGCAGCAACTCGAGCGACATCAAGACGACCAGAATATTGCGTCTGAGCAACACGCCCGCCGCTCCGATCACGAACAGGACCACTCCGAGCAAAATATACCAGGAGAGCGGTACCATCACTCCGACTCCTTCCGCGCCAGCACGATGGCGCCGACCAGAGCCGCCAGCAGGATGACGGAGGCCGTTTCAAACGGCAGGAGATAGTCGGCGAAAAGTGTTGTGCTGAGCTGCCGGATGTTATCGCCGCCGCCTGTAGCTACAGGCTCTGTGACCGAAAAGCGGTCACTCCAGAGCACCAGCACAGCCATCTCGAATCCAAGCAGGACGACGAGCACCAGAGCCGGCAGGTTGCCGCCCGGCAAGAACCGCTGCAACACCGCTTCGCGCACATCGATCATCATGATCACGAACAGGAACAGGACCATGATCGCGCCGACATAGACGAATATTTGGATAACCGCGAGGAACGGCGCCTCGAGCAGGACGAAGATTGCCGATATCTGCAGGAAACACGCCATCAGCGCCAATGCGCTGTGAACCGGATTGCGCGCCAGCACCACCGTCAGGGCCGTAATCACGGACACCGTAGCGAACAGAAGAAAGAACCCCTGATCCATCGACGCCGACCCTCCGACGCGAACTGTCACTCGGCGCGAGACGACCGGATTTGAGATAGCGCCGCACATCAGATGCGTTCACAAATTGTGCCCTAGTATCGGATCTTACACAAGATTATTGTCATCAGCGGATCAAAACCAAGCAGTCCGATGTAACGAAGGCGCGGAGCGCATGATGAAGCGACGGCACATTCGCCAATCACTTACATGACCCTGGCGATCAAACGCTCTGGCGGGGCGACCACTGCCCGTGGTTCGTCCTCGCTGGTGACATCGTCAAAGCGATGCCAAAGGCTAGTCACATTGCATTGCTAAAAATCGTTGGGCATCCCGGAGGCTCAGGGCCGATCGTGGCGTGTGCAGGCGATGTCTTCATCCCGATTTACTTGCCCACAGGGAAGCGGACGCATTCAATATAGCTAGTGCGATACCCCCAACGATCAATTCTCAAATCGATTTAAAGGCATATACTGCCGGTTGCATACTTCGCATTGGAAGTATCATTATGACCGCACCCAACCCATATCCGGAATTTGAATGTGACCACTGTCGTCGCATTCTCATTGTATCTCCGCGGCTCCTTACAACGGAAAGCATTGTTCGATGCCCGAATTGCCAAACCTTCCTTGGAGTATGGGGGAGTTTGCTCGAAAGATACATCGTGGAAAAGGATGATGACGGAATAATGCGGTTAAACAAATTACCGGTAAATGGAAAACTATTGAATTAATTTCTTCCCACCCAACCCGGCCCAGGCGGCATCGGCGTTTCAGTTTTCGCGAAAGTTTCTGGTCAAGGAGCCGGACAATGGTGCTATCACGTATTGAAGAAATGTTTGCTCGCCATTGATGATCATCACCTCGGCCGGCATTTCCGGGACCAGGCGGACATCATCGAGCTTCTGAAGCGCATCAGGGGCTACTTTCACTTTTGCGAGAAAATACGAACTGCGCGAACGCGGTTAGCA
>NZ_PGGO01000041.1 GCF_003010955.1 Phyllobacterium brassicacearum | reverse complement strand
CCGCCACTGCGCGTGCCCCTTCCGTGCCGCTCTCATAAGCGGCGATGACGGACTGCTTGAACGCTAAGCTGTACTTGGACATACAAAACCCCCGAAGGTCGGTGTCCAACTTTCGGGGGTCAGTTCAGTCTGGCGGGTTTTTGTTTGAGTGTTGAATACGTCCCCTAGTGGTCGAGTGCCTTTACGATGTTCTCAACCATTTTCTTGGCGTCGGCAAAGAGCATCATCGTGTTGTCACGGAAGAACAGCTCGTTCTCCACGCCAGCATAACCCGAACCCATACCGCGCTTGATGAAGAGAACGGTTCCGGCCTTGTCGACATCGAGGATCGGCATGCCGAAGATCGGCGACTTCGGATCCGTCTTTGCGGCCGGGTTCGTCACGTCATTGGCGCCAATGACGAAAGCAACGTCGGCCTGTGCGAATTCCGAGTTGATATCCTCAAGCTCGAACACTTCGTCATAGGGCACGTTGGCCTCGGCCAGAAGCACGTTCATGTGGCCGGGCATGCGCCCTGCGACCGGGTGGATAGCATATTTGATCTCGACCCCTTCCGCCTTCAGCTTGTCGGCCATTTCGCGCAAGGCATGCTGTGCCTGAGCGACAGCCATGCCATACCCCGGTACGATGATAACCTTGGAGGCGTTTTTCATGATGAAGGCAGCGTCATCGGCCGAGCCCTGCTTTACAGGACGTTGCTCAACTTCACCGCCGCCGGCAGCTGCCGTCTCACCGCCAAAGCCGCCGAGAATGACCGAGATGAACGACCGGTTCATGCCCTTGCACATGATATAGGAGAGGATCGCACCCGAGGAGCCAACCAGCGCACCGGTGATGATCAATGCCAGATTGCCCAGTGTGAAGCCAATGCCTGCAGCCGCCCAACCGGAATAGGAGTTCAGCATCGAGACGACCACCGGCATATCGGCGCCGCCGATCGGAACGATGATCAATCCACCGAGGATGAGCGACAGGATGACGATGAGCCAGAAGACGACGTGGCTCTCGGTCAGAACCAAAGCAACGACCAGCACGACGATGGCAATCAACAGGGCAACGTTGATAAGGTGACGCCCCGGTAGCATGATCGGCTTGCCGGACATGCGCCCGTCGAGCTTCAGGAAGGCAATGATCGAGCCTGTAAACGTGATCGCACCGATGGCGACACCAAGTGACATCTCAACCAGCGCCTGCCCATGAATACTGCCGACCTCGCCGATGCCGAAGGATTCCGGCGCATAGACCGCGGCAGCCGCAACCAGAACAGCAGCTAAACCGACGAGCGAGTGGAAAGCGGCCACGAGCTGCGGCATGGCTGTCATGGCGATGCGCTTAGCGATATAGGCGCCGACGCTGCCACCAATGGCCAAGCCAATGACGATCAGACCAAGTCCTTTAAAGCTCGGCTCGGCCAGGGCCAGCGTCGTCAGGATCGAGATGCCCATACCGGTCATGCCGTAATAATTGCCCTGACGGCTGGTCGTCGGATGTGAGAGCCCACGCAGCGCCAGAATGAACAGGACGCCGGAGACCAGATACAGAAAAGTTGCGATATTCACGCTCATGCTGGCCTCACTTTTCTTTCTTCTTGTACATGGCGAGCATGCGATGGGTGACGAGGAAGCCGCCGAAAATGTTCACGCTGACCAGAACGAGCGCCACGAAGCCAAAGCCTGTGGCAGCACCGCTTGCCGACAGACCAACGGCCAGAAGGGCGCCGACCACGATCACCGAAGAAATCGCGTTGGTAACCGCCATCAGCGGCGTGTGCAGGGCGGGTGTTACCGACCAGACAACGTAATAGCCGACAAAAATCGCAAGGACGAAAATGGCAAGACGAAAGACAAAGGGATCGACCGCGCCGCCGGTGACCGCATGGGCAGCTGCGCCAGCCGCATCGGGCATGGCTTCAGCGGCCCTGCGAACCATCTCGGTGGCCTGGTTCAGGGTTTCGAGCGCTTTTTCGAGTGTAGCATCAGCCATCACGCCTCTCCTTCAGTCTTCTTGGGTGCAGCTTTCGGCGTTGCAGTCTTCTTGGGAGCTGCCTTCTTGGCTTCTGCTTTTACCGGAGCGTCCTTTGCAACAGGAGCTTTGGCTGTTGCAGCCTTCTTGGCAGCAGGCTTGGCCGCGGGAGCAGCAGCAGGTGTAGCTGCAGCGCTGGCGAAATTTGGATGGACCACCTTGCCGCCGTGCGTCAGCACGGTTGCCTTGACCAATTCGTCATCGAAGTTGATCTTGACCGTCTTGGTTTCCTTGTCGACGAGTGTCTCGAAGAAAGCCACGAGGTTCTTGGCATAGAGCTGCGATGCCGTAGCTGCGATGCGCCCGGCGACATTCAAATGGCCGACGATCTTGATGCCGTCGACTTCGATGATCTTTCCGGCAACGGCACCTTCAACGTTGCCACCGCGCTCAACGGCAAGGTCTACGATCACCGATCCCGGACGCATGCGCGAGTACATTTCTCGTGTGACCAATCGGGGAGCCGGCCGGCCCGGAATGAGAGCGGTCGTGATGACGATATCCTGCTTGGCGATATGATCGTTGACCAGCGCCGCCTGCTTCGCCTGATATTCCTTCGACATCTCCTTGGCGTAGCCGCCAGCAGTTTCTGCCGCCTTGAACTCTTCATCCTCGACGGCAAGAAACTTGGCGCCCAGTGAAGCGACCTGCTCCTTGACCGCAGGACGTACGTCGGTGGCGGTAACGACAGCACCCAGGCGGCGCGCCGTGGCAATGGCCTGAAGACCGGCAACACCAACGCCCATGATGAATACCTTGGCGGCGGGAACCGTGCCCGCCGCTGTCATCATCATTGGGAGTGCCCGGTCATATTCCTCGGCTGCGTCTACAACCGCCTGATAGCCGGCGAGATTGGCCTGACTGGACAGGACGTCCATGACCTGTGCACGCGTAATGCGCGGCATGAATTCCATCGTGAAGGCGGTGACACCAGCGTCCGCCAGTTCCTTGACCGCAGCATCGTTGCCGTAAGGGTCGAGCATGGCGATAACGACAGCGCTCTGCTTGTAGGATTTAATCTCCGCAGAAGTTGGCCGGCGGACCTTCAGGACCACATCGGCACCTTTGATGTCGGTTGTCTTGCCAATGGTCGCGCCGGCCGCCTCGAATTCGCGGTCGGGGATACGTGATGCTGTGCCAGCCCCCGCCTCCACGATCACAGTGAACCCGAGACCGACAAGCTTTTTGACTGTCTCGACCGAACCACCGACACGCGGTTCGTTGGCGTCAATCTCTTTCGGTATGAATAGTGTCTGAGCCAAGCTCCTCACCCCCAAAGCAAGTTAAATCACTACAAAGGCAGTGGTCTGACGACCAGCGCGCCTTTCCCGCTTAGAATGATTGGCAACCCCGAGATGCGGCCGGTTCAGGTGAACGGCGTTTTGATCGGATTATCAACCCCGGTTATGTGCAGAGAGTCAGTCTAGAGAAGGAACCAGGCAGCCAAACAGATAACAATAAAGAGTACGAGAGCCGAGAAGAAGCCGCCGGCAAAAAAGCCAAATGCCATAGCGATCATCAATGCCAGACAGGTGACGAAGCCCCATTTTGAAAGCGTGAGGAACAGCTTGTATGTGTTCTCATGTTCCTTGTAATCCATGGGAGCGCCCAACTCTGCAGGCGAAGTATCGTGATGTTCAGCCATCTTCAAACCTCTTGTGGTCAATGTCGTATTGGCAATAGCGAAAACGGCGCATCAGCGCAATGCGCAGATGGTCGCTCCAAGGGACTCAATCGATATAAATCAAAGAGACAGTTTCTCCGAAATCAGTGAGACAATGTCAGCCAAGCAGTTGGGGGAAAAGCCCGACGACACCGATGATAATCAGATATAGGGCGACCACGTAATTCAGTAGTCTGGGTGCTATCAGAATGATAATGCCCGCTATCAAAGCAACGAGCGGGGCAATGGCAATCTGTGCGATCATATTGGCGTCCTTCCTCGGTGGCATGCAGTCAATAACAAATTCATATGTCAGGCAGGATAAGCGATCGGCGGGGCCGTGTCAGTCCGTACGCGATCTTATCCAATGATCATTGCGGCTGATCGGCGTCAGTGAAGAGAAGGCGCACGATCGCTCGCTACCGCCATCAACCGCTGCTCCATCGGAATGTCCAGGAGCTTTACGATCTCGTCCGCGGACATGGCAGCGCCGTAGAGATAACCCTGGACATACTCGGCACCGATCCACTGATTGATTAGTTCGGATTGTTCGTTTGTCTCAAGGCCTTCGATGGTCACGGACAATCCAAGCTCATGAGACATCTGCACGATACCGCGCAGGAGCTTCAACGAACGACCTTCCTTGGCGATATCTGCGATGAAGGACCGGTCAATCTTGACCTTGGTTACCGGGAGATCCTTCAGATAGCTCAAACTGGAGTAACCAGTCCCGAAATCATCGATAGCCACCTGGATGCCGTATTCCTTGAGTTCTGCAAGAACAGTCCCTGTCGTTTCGCGATCGGAGATGATCGCCCCCTCCGTTACTTCCACTTCGAGTAAATGCGGCTCGATATCATGCTGCCTCAATGTGGAATGAATAATATTTACCATATCCATGTTCTGCAGATCATGGGACGACAGGTTGACAGAGACAGCAATGCGGGATTCCCACTTGCTGCAATCCTTGATCGCGCGCTCGATGACGCTCCGCGTCAGCTCGGAAATGAGGCCCATTTCTTCCGCCATCGGAATGAACTCTGCCGGTGAAATCGAGCCGAATTCAGGATGGTGCCACCGCGAAAGCGCTTCGCAAGATGTCATTCGCAATGTTCGGACATTGACGATCGGCTGGTACGCAACCGACAGTGAACCTTCTGCAATCGCCCTGCGAAGGTCCGCCTTGAGCCGCTGCTTGCTCCGGAACGAGTGATCCATCGTATCGACGAAGATCGCCCATTTTTTCTGAGCCTTCTTCTTGGCAACATCAAGTGCGAGGTCGGCATTCATGTGCATTGCGGCCAGGTCGAACTTTGCCGCCTCTGCAATCGCCACGCCCGCATGCACGCCTGTCAAAATCTCATGACCGGACACAACGTATTGACCAGAAATTGCGGCCATTATACGCTCCACGCACTGCATCGCTTCTTCATGCGATGGCGCCGAAAACAGAAGAACGAATTCGTCGCTGCCAAAACGCGAAATGACTGGATGATTGGCGTCCACGGAAGCGAGCCGGTCGGCAAATGCCCGCAACAGATCGTCACCGATACGATGACCGAACGTATCGTTCGTGCGTTTTAGCCCGTCAATGTCGACGACCATGAGGATGATCTGAGCTCCAAGCTCAACGGTGCTTGCATATGTGTTGGCAATTTCGGCGAACTGGCCTCGGTTCGGCAAACCAGTCAAGCTATCAAAGCGCGCCATCCTGTTGATTTGTGCCTCGGCATCCGCGCGTCGCGTGACGTCCTGAATGACCAGAACAGTGCCATGTTGCGGATCAGGCGTTGCCGTAAACTCATAATGGCGGTTTGTTGGCGACACGAACGTGTCGCGTTGCTTCGAGCCGGCCAGAAGATCCCGTATCTTGACGCGCAAAGTCCCCAACTCATCTTCGGGAAAATATCCCCGCAATTGAGCCAGCCGCAGCAATACCTCCAGTGTTCGCCCTTGCAATTGCCTCGGATGATCAAATCCCAGCATCTTGGCGGCTCGCATATTGGCGACCGTGATGGTTTGGTTGCTGTCGAACATCAGTAAGCCTTGCGGCATGCCGTTGAGCGCGGCATCGAAATTATTCGCGACTATGCCAAGCTGGCGTTTTCCCGAGAGAGCATCAAAGAGCGACTGACGCAGATCGGAGGCGATACCGATATTGCTGCCGACGTACGGCAATATCAGCAGGGCGAGCAACCAGTTGTAGAAACCACCGAGCAAAATGAATGTGACGAACAGCGGTGCGAGAATACCAACGGACATGCCTATGACGACCTTGGGCGAAACATAATTTCGCGTCACCAGCGCGACCATCGATGCAACAGCAATAATAACGCTGGTGATCGCCGCTGACGGGTCAGCCAGCACATAAATGCTCACAAAACACAACATCCCAAGCAATATGCAGGTCGTCAACGCACCGGCCAGGTAGCGCCACTCCCATTTCTTCAAAATTGCCGCGGAGCTGTTTGACAGATCCGTTTTTTCGAAAGCAGTGGTATTGGCCGTTCTCGCAAGAATGGTCAAGAAGAACCCAAGCGCAAATGCGGCATAGATCGGGTGGCCGGACTTGATGAAAATCATCAAGGTCGCGATGATCTGGACAACAGACGTCCGCCAGACAGCGTCTTTGTTCGCATAAAGCGTACGAAGAGATATGAGTTCGAGAGAGCTGCTCTCGTTGCGTTCAGTTCTCATCAATATGACCGCGCCCAAGTGTATCCTGAGTGGATACGCTAACGATTACTTTCACCAAACGCTAACGATAATGTAGCTTAAGATCGAACAACAACTAGCAATATCTATTTATGCTCCGTGTCAAACCTACACCCCACAAATCAGAAAACAGAATTACTAATTCCTGAAACAAACAGGAGTTAGGAAACTTCGGCAATTCAATAGATATTTGGTATCGATTTTGTTAAGCCGGGCACGCTGCAGATGAATTTTCCCCCAGGCCTTTATCGGGGTTCGGATCGTAGAATGGACCCACAACCAAAGGCTTGTCGGGCATTACCGACTGATCGACGTCCGATATCATCTTTCGCTCAATAATCTGCAAGATTTTGCCGCTGGCATCTTCAAGTCGCATGCTGACTTTATATTCCCGGTTCGCCTTCACGCATTTGATCGGAGGGCTTTCAACGGTAATTTTCTCCATCATTGGCCAGATTTTTTGCCGAACGACAAATGGGGTACCTCCCGCCGGATTCTCAAAAGTCGCCTCCAGTATCGCACCATCGGGCAAAGGCCTGAGTTTACCGAGGGTAAGAAGATAGGTTGCCTGAGCAATCCGGTAATTGAAGACGAAGATTTTGCCGGTAACATTGACGTAGTCGCCCTCGCCTGCATCACGGCAGCCGCCGAGCAAGCCGGCGATAATGGCCAACGAGACCAGCAGGCGCGATGAACGTGCTCTAGACACCGCTGTTCTCCGCTAATCGTCCGTTGCGGTCATAATGCCGACGGGCCTTAGCCCGGTTGCCGCACACCCTCATATCGCACCAGCGCCGGCTGCGGTTGCGGCTTCCGTCAAAATACAACCAATGACAGTTTGGACAGATCTTGATCCGTTCGAGCCGCGAGGGCTCGAACAGGCGTACGCCGGAAAGGAACGCGGCAGTGGTCAATGACAGCTCGCCTGCCTTCCCCGATGACTGCGGTAGTGTCAACTTCTGATCGTCCGGTTCGTCGCAGACAATCTCCGAACCAAGCCGCAGAAATGCAGATAAAGTTCGCGGTCTCAGACCTTCTCCGCGAGCCGCTGCCCGGAATAGCTTGTTGGTGGCCTCACGAACCTTCATAAGCGCGGCAATTCCAGGCTGCGAAACGGGGGGGCGAAACTGGATATCGCCCCATTCGCCTTGCCGAAAATTCGCAGCCGCCATCGCAAAACGCGGCACTTCGGCCGGATCGGAAAACCGATCCTGTGAACGTTCCGGCGTTTCGCGAAAGATGACGGTATTGGCCAGGTCAAGAGCCAGGACACCACCGCTGAATCGATGTGCGTTCCAATCAAAGGTCATGAAAAAATTCTAACTGGCAATATACAGAATGCAAGTTAGAATGAATCAAACACGGGAACGCAGATGGCATACTTCCTTCAGCTCCTGCTTAACGGCATACACAATGCTGCGCTTTATGCCCTGCTGGCCTATGGATACGTCTTGATCCATGGCCTGACTCACCGCACCGACCTTTCCCTTGGCGCGATTTTTGCGTTTTCTGGGCAGACCTTTATTCTCGTCACTGCCTTTGCATGGTCAGTGCTGTGGATGACGCTGCCCGCAGCACTTTCATTCGGGTTACTCATGGCCGTCGTCTATGTTGGCGTTGGCGGTTATGCCATTGCCAAGCTCATCTATGCTCCGCTGGAAGCCGGCAACCGCAACACCGTTCTGGTTGCAACGCTTGGGCTGAGCATTTTCCTGATGGAACTGTCGCGCATTGCTGCCAATACGAGAGACTATTGGCTGCCGCCGATGCTGGCCGCTCCAGTACAGGTGCTGGGGGGCGGCGTCGACATCAGCCTCACCCAATTGCAGGTGGTAAACATTGCCGTGGCCTTGGCCGTGATTGCGTCCGGCGAGGCCATCATGCTGCGGACGTCGGCCGGCCGGATTTGGCGTGCCGTAAGCGATGAACCTGCCGCGACCGCCATGTGCGGCATCGATCCCGCAAGGGTCAGGACACAGGCGATCTTGGCCGGCTACGGCGTTTGCGCATTGGCCGGATTGCTGGCTGCGCTTTACTACGGCAACGTCAGCTTCAACACAGGCATGATTTTCGGATTGAAGATCCTTTTCATTACCGCCGCCGGGGGGTTTTCGCGCCCGTTACATGCAGCGGTTGGCGCGGCGATCGTCGGAATGGTGGAATCGCTGTGGGGTGGATATTTTTCGGTTCTCTGGCGCGATGCGGCGGTCTTTTCGATGCTCGTCTTTGTTCTTGCCACCCGCATCAACGCGCAAGATGCGGAGCGCATTTGAAGGAACTGATTAGCCTTGCAGGCTGTGACCACCATCGATGGTGATTATTGTCCCTGTTATGTAACTGCTGGCGTCCGACGCCAGCATCAAGGCCGCTCCGTCAATGTCTTTGGGGTCGCCCAGTCGGCGCATCGGATTCTTCCCCTTTAAAAATCCTCTGGCTGGACCGTCCATAAGTCCCTCGTTGAGCCGGGTCGGAAACCAACCGGGAGCGATCGCATTAACACGAATGCCATGGGCAGCCCACTCAAGCGCGAGTGAACGAGTCATCTGTGCTATCGCCGCTTTCGACATTGCATAAGCGGTCGACCCCTTCACCGGCGCGTCTGCAAGAATACTGGACAGATTGATAATCGAGCCACCCACGCTCTTGGCCATCATCCGCTTAGCCGCCTCCTGCGCAACGAAGAACGCGCCTTCAACATTCACCTCGAATATATGACGTAGTTGTTCGCGTGTTGTTGTCAGCGCACGCTCGATTGCCGCAACCCCGGCATTGTTGAAGACCACAGTAACTGTGCCGAAGCGGCTCTCTGCTTCATCGAAGGCGCGCTCAATATCCGTCGGGACAGTGACATCTGCCATGATATTCATGATGTTTGGTCGACATTCGTTGTCAGGGGCGGCTGTACGCGAAATCGAGATGACGTTGGCCCCGTGGTTCGCCAGGATGTGGACCATCCTCAGGCCTAAACCTGATGAGCCCCCGGTTACTGCAATTGTTTTTCCGGCAATGGAAATAGTTGGGTCACTGATTATCATATATCGACTACCGACGAGCATGGTCCCAGATTGTTTTGTCACTGTTAGACTGCTCGAACGGTGATGACAACTGCCCAAACTGCCTCAGGGGCAAGAGTCGGACCGACCCGACCAAATGATAATCAATTCTGTTGATGGTTTCGGACAGGGCTGGTACCAGTGCTTCGACATGTTCTTATCAGGCAAGGCTGAAGAGGCTGACACCGCGCGATCAAAATGCGGGAAGCTCACAAAACTCAGGCTGTCGGAAACTATGGGGAGGTACGATGTCGGCTTTGCTCGCTCTGTCGAAAACAATCGATCGCATCAATGAATTTATCGGCCGTTACGTTGCATGGCTAATCTTCCTGGCCGTGGTTGTCAGTGCCGGAAATGCGATTATTCGCAAGGCGTTCAACGTATCGTCGAATTCCTGGCTCGAACTCCAGTGGTACCTCTTCGGCGGCGCTTTCATGCTTGCTGCGGCATATACATTGCAGCAAAACGAACATATCCGGATTGATATCGTCTATGGCGCATTTTCCAGGCGGGTTCAGCACTGGATCGATCTTCTGGGGCACATCTTCTTTCTGATGCCGTTCGTGATTCTGATGATTTTCTATTTCATCCCCTATGTCCGGCTCTCCTATAACAGCGGCGAAGTTTCTTCGAGCGCAGGCGGGCTCATTCTTTGGCCGGCCAAGCTTATCCTTCTCGTCGGCTTCCTGCTTCTTGGCATTCAGGGCGTATCGGAAATCATAAAAAAGATCGCGGTCATGCGCGGGGATATGGAGGACCCCAACCCGCCCATGACACTGGAAGAGATTGCGGAACAGGAAGTAGCCATGGCGGGGGCGCGTAATGATTGAGTTTATTGCGCAGAACATGGCGCCGATCATGTTCGCTTCGCTGATCATCTTCATGCTGATCGGCTATCCGGTAGCTTTCGCCCTTGCAGCGAACGGTCTGCTGTTCTTTTTCATAGGCGTCGAGCTGGCACCCTATTCGAACGGCAGCATCACGCTTTCATGGCCGCTGCTCTACGCTTTGCCCGACCGCTTCTGGGGCCAAATGTCGAATGAAACGCTGCTGGCGATTCCATTCTTCACCTTCATGGGCATCATCCTCGAGCGATCCGGCATGGCTGAAGATCTGCTCGATACCATTGGTCAGCTTTTCGGTCCGATCCGTGGTGGCCTTGCCTATGCAGTCATATTCGTCGGCGCGCTGCTCGCGGCAACGACAGGCGTGGTTGCAGCATCGGTCATCGCCATGGGGTTGATCTCGCTACCTATCATGATGCGATATGGCTACGACAGGCGTGTGGCATCGGGTGTTATTGCTGCTTCTGGGACGCTGGCACAGATTATCCCGCCTTCTCTGGTGCTGATCGTTCTTGCCGACCAGCTCGGCCGTTCAGTTGGCGACATGTACCACGGCGCAATCATTCCTGGCCTCGTACTCACCGGCCTCTATATGGGCTATATCCTTTTCATGACGTTCTGGAAGCGTCACTCCATGCCAGCGCTTCCGGTCGAGGCACGAACCCTGGGGACTGGCGTAACGTCGTTGATTGTTGCGCTCCTGATCGCAGGAGCTGTTGCATATGGTGCTCATGTATTACTCGCGGCATCCGCCGGGGCAAACGCCGATATCTGGGGCGCGACCATCGGCATTGTTGTGATCTATGCATTCGCAATTGCCGACCGGTCGCTCGGCCTCAACCTGATGTCGCGCCTCGCCCAGCAGGTGATCATCGTCCTTATACCGCCGCTCGCACTGATCTTCCTCGTCCTTGGTACAATCTTCCTTGGCATCGCGACGCCGACGGAGGGTGGGGCTATGGGCGCGGTAGGCGCATTGATCATGGCCGCGTCCAAAGGGCGCCTCAATCTGGGTGTCATCAACCAGGCACTGGCATCGACAACACGGCTCTCGTCGTTTGTGATGTTCATTCTGCTCGGCGCACGCGTCTTCTCGTTGACATTCTATGGCGTCAACGGTCACGTCTGGGTGGAACACTTGCTCGTGTCGTTGCCTGGCGGCGAAGTTGGCTTCCTCATCGTCGTCAATCTGCTCGTCTTCTTTCTGGCGTTCTTCCTCGATTTCTTCGAACTTGCCTTCATCATCGTGCCCCTGCTCGCCCCGGCTGCAGACAAACTTGGCATCGATCTGATCTGGTTCGGCGTCCTTCTCGGGATCAACATGCAGACGAGCTTCATGCACCCGCCGTTCGGCTTCGCGCTGTTCTATCTGCGTTCGGTAGCGGCAAAAGTACCCTATCTCGACAAGATAACCGGCAAGAAGATCCAGCCCATAACAACCGGCCAGATCTACTGGGGGGCGGTGCCCTTCGTCGGGATCCAGATTTTGATGGTGGCATTGACAATCGCATTCCCGCAAATGGTCATGCATTACAAAGGCAGCGGGCCTGCCGTTGATCCTGCAACCATGAAAATCGAAATACCGGGAGACCTGGGCGGAGGACTCGGTGGTGGTTTGGGCGGTGACCTGGGCGGACCCAGCAACGATCTGTCCGCACCGCCCATTGGCGGAGCTCCGGCCAATCCGCCAGCTCCAGCACAACCGGCAGCACCTGACCTGAGCCAGCCGCCAAAGATGTAATTCGAAGCGGCAAGAAAAAACCCCGGGACCTTGCGGAACCGGGGTTTTATTTTGACGTGATCTAGGAAGCTTACAGCTTGCCGTTACGCTGTTGGATCATCATGAAGGTGTCGAATGAATATTCGGCAACTTGCGCATAAAGGAAATGCTCGTTGCGGAATGCCTTGATCGACCCCCAGATTTTCTTGAACTCGGGATTACTGGCTTCCATTTCCGCATAGACGCCGTTGGCGGCTTCGAAGCAGGCATTCAGGATTTCAGGACTGAACGGACGGAGTTGCGCACCGCCTGCAACGAGACGCCTGATCGCTGCCGGATTCAAGGAATCATATTTCTGCAGCATGTCGGCATCGGTTGCCTGTGCGGCCGTACGGAACAACGACTGGTAAGCTGGCGGCAAGGAATCCCACTTCTCCTTGTTGACCATGAAGCTGACAGTCGGGCCGCCTTCCCACCAACCAGGATAGTAGTAGAACGGGGCGACCTTCTGGAAGCCGAGTTTCTCGTCGTCGTAGGGTCCAACCCACTCCGCCGCATCGATCGTACCTTTTTCGAGCGAAGGATAGATGTCACCGCCTGCGATCTGCTGCGGTACAACGCCAAGCTTCTCCAGAACCTTGCCAGCAAAGCCGCCGACACGCATCTTGAGACCTTCAAGATCACCGACAGTCTTGATCTCCTTGCGGAACCAGCCGCCCATCTGTACGCCGGTATTGCCGCCAGGGTAAGCCTGCAGACCTTGCTTGTTGAAGAACTCGTTCATGAGGTCGATACCGCCGGCATGATACTGCCAGGCGTTCATTCCTCGAGCGTTCAATGCAAAAGGAACCGCTGCGCCCAAAGCCCACGTGGGATCCTTCCCCCAGTAGTAGTAGGTGACGGTATGGCAAAGTTCGACGGTACCAGCCGCTGTGGCGTCCGCGGCCTGGAGCCCTGGAACAATTTCACCAGCTGCAAATGGTTGAATCGTGAAATTTCCGTCCGTCGCTTCCTTCAGGTATTTTGACAGAACTTCGGCACCGCCATAAATCGTGTCCAGCGACTTTGGAAATGACGACGCACAACGCCATGTGACTTTCGGCAACGACTGCGCGATGGCGGGCGCCGCCAGGGTTGTTGCTGCTGCAGCGCCAACCCCCGCAAATCCCGCCTTCGTGATGAACGCACGACGATCCATTAATTCTCCTCCCAAACGATTGAAATCAAACTCTTCGGCTGAGATCATCGGACAATCCCTTGTTGTCCTCCCGATCTTGGCCATCACCATACACACTCGCTTATTCAAGTCCAGCGCATGGAAACACAAACGAGTGAGGTTGTGCGTGCGTAAGCAAATGCAGTATTGCCGCACTGTCGCGGCCATTGGAAACGCCTTCGAATTGCACTACATAGGGGGCAGCTTTTTCAGGAGTAACACCATGCGGCAACCTCTCGTCGCCATAACGTCCGACGTCCGGACATTTGAAAATTACACGTGGCATGCGGCGCCTGACCAGTATCTGATGGCGGCATATGACGCAGCGGGCGTAATCCCATTGATCGTTCCGTCCTTTGGCGATGGTCTCGATATCGATGCCGTTCTTGACGGCGTCGATGGCGTCCTGATTACCGGTTCCAAGTCCAACGTTCACCCGGAGCTCTATGGCGCGGTACCCACCGAAGCGCACGAGCCCTATGACCCGGCGCGCGACGCCACGTCATTACCCTTGATTCGCCGCGCTATCGAGCGGGGAATTCCTCTTCTCGCCATCTGCCGTGGCATACAGGAGCTCAATGTTGCCCTGGGCGGCACGCTGGCGACCGAGATTCAGCAACTCGACGGGCGCATGGATCATCGCGCGCCTCAATCGGACAAGCAGTCGGAGCGCTTCGCCATTCGTCATCCCGTCCATTTCAAGCCCGGATCCTGCCTGGCGCAGGTAATGCAAAGCGATTTGATAAAGGTCAACTCAGTTCACCGGCAAGCAATCGACAAGCCGGCTGCGCAACTGGATATAGAGGCGGTGGCTGATGACGGCACGATTGAAGCAGTATCCGTCAAGAACGCCCGCAGTTTTGCCGTCGGCGTCCAATGGCATCCGGAATATTGGGTGAAGAGCGACAGTCCATCGCGCAAGATTTTTGCCGCTTTCGGCGACGCCGCTCGCGCCCACAAGGCGAGCCGGGAACGGCTCCACGCCGCTGAATGATGATTGTCCGTTGTTTGGGGCGTCTAAAAGAGACTCACGCCTTCGGAAGACATGGACAGAATCACTGAACGCGGCTCGACGCTGATATAGGCGAGCCCGTCGCCGGGGCTGAATACCACGATTGTGCGGCCGAGATTGTCCGCAAGGTCGATCGTACCATCCTGATTGTTGTGCCATGTCCTGGCGTTGGCCAGCGGCGGATAGAGCTCTGCACAACCACTCTCTGTCGCAAGAGCATTATGCCCTGGCGTGCCATTCTCCTCGGGAAACGCCTTGCATTGTTGCCCGCCACCCGGACTGCGGATGACAAAGGTTGGCATATCGAGGCGAAGCTCTTCTGGGATCGATGATGTTGTGCCGACGTCGATATCGGCCCCCTCGATGGAGGTGTACGTCGCGAAATCCATGAACATGGCGACGATAGCCGCTGTGCTCACGAGGCCGAGCCAAGCCGTGCCTGCCAATCTCATGACGTACTCCACAGGATTACTATCTCGCAGGAGCGTAGTAGCGCAGCGTTAATGAAGGATGAAGCACGCTTTATGGCTATCGAGCGGATTGCCTCTTTGCTTACCGTTCCTTGGGCTTGGACGTGGATTGCCGAATCCGCAGTTCCGGTTTGATCAGTTCCTGACGGGCATGCGTGTCAGCGCCATTCAGTTGATCGAGCAAGGCCCGGGCTGCGCGTTGTCCCACCTCACGCTGTCCATTCCACACAGTAGTCAACGCGGGCGTGGCAATAGCCGCCTCTTCCAGATCATCGTAGCCGGTGACGGAAATATCAACGCCGGCAACGAGTCCGGCACGCGCAATGCCATTCATCATGCCGATCGCTGCGAGATCGTTCCAGCACACGGCTGCCGTAGGGTGATCTTTCAGTGCGAGGAACTGCGGCGCGGCATCAAAACCTGCCTGCTTGGTCCGGGGTCCGGGAATGCGCCATTCCGGTTTGACTTCGAGACCCGCCCTCTGCATGGCCTGAAGGTAGCCTTCGTAGCGATCACGGCCCGTCGAGGTCTGATCCGTGCCGCCCACCATGGCGATCCTGGTGTGTCCAAGAGAAATCAGATGGTTGGTTGCGAGTCCAATGCCATAGGAATCATCACCGCGAAAGACTGGCACATTTGCATCTTTGACACTGCGGGCAATCAGGACAACGGGCAACCCGTTGTCCTCGGCCATGCGAATATCTTCCGCCGGCGTTCCGATCGCCGGCGACATGATCACGCCATCGCCGCCGAGCTGCAGCACCGTTTCGATGAACGTACGCTGCTTGTCGAGTTGGTCGTAGTGGTTGGACAGAATGAAAGTCTGGCCGGAACGGTCGAGCTCCCCTTCGATTGCCCGCAAGATTTCCGCAAAAAACGGATTCATGATGTCATGAACGACGACACCGACGATGCCAGATCGCGACGTGCGCAGACTGGCCGCGCGCCGGTTATAAATATATCCAATGGCGCGCGCATGTTCCTTGATTTTCTCGCGTGTCTGATCAGCCACCAGAGGGCTGTCACGCAATGCCAGTGATACGGTTGCTGTGGACACTTTCAGCGCGTCGGCAATCGTCGATAGTTTGATCTTTTGCGCCAAAAACCGCCTCCCGCAGTACCGCCAAACAAGCTACGTCATCTTTACCCGGCGTTATGCCATCGCAGCCGGATAAATCAAAGTTCTTTCGTTATCAGCCGGAACAAAGACGATGTATCGAATGACTGGGAAGACAAAATTAGTCTCGAATGCGCGATCGGCGCTCGCGGTGCACGACGTAAAGCCCGCTGCCGATGATGATCACCGCGCCGCATAGAGTGTATACATCAGGAAACTGGTCGAAGACGAAATAACCGAATGCGAGCATCCAGATGATCTGCAAGAACGGATAAGGCGCCAGGGCGGCCGTGGTCGCCTTTCTATAGGCAAGAATAATCAGAAAGTGGCCGAGCCCGCCGAAGACCCCAAGCGAGAGCAGCAGTACGATTTGCAGCGGCGTTTCTGGGATGACCGCCTGGGTTATTGCGGGTGACATCAGGATCGCAGGAGCGAGCGCAGAGAAGAAGATCAGGCTCTCGGGCGTCTCCGTAGCCGCCATTCGCCGTGTCAGAAGCACATAGAATGAGTAACTGAGCATGGCCGCGATCGAATATGGCAATCCCGGATTAAGCGTGCCGAATCCGGGGCGGGCGATGATCAGCACGCCAACGAAGGCCACTATGATGGCAGCCCACCGGCGCCAGCCGGCCCACTCGCCGAGGAAAGGCCCTGCGAGCGCCGCGATCACCATTGGCGCGGCGAAATTGATGGTGATCGTTTCGCCGAGTTGCATTGTCTGCAATGCATAGAAATTGAAAAAGGTCGACCCAAACAGGCAGAGCCCGCGAATGAACTGCAGGGGAATGCTACGAACCTTGAAAACGGCAGGGTTCGACCAGGGCCGAAAGAAGATCAGGACCAGGAGCGTGTGCTCAACAAACCGCATCCAGGAAATGAAGGCTGTCGGAATCCCCGACAGGACAAGATATTTGGCGCTCGAATCGAGGCAGGAGAACAGGAAACCGGTAGCGAACAGATAGAGGATCGCGGCTGGGGGCGCAGATTCCTGAGAAGAACGGGAGGCTGGTGGCAATGGGATGACCAATCAGGCGGGCAAGACTCGCACGCATGATAGCAAGTTCAGGCGTTTTGTAACTGCAGATTACAAAATACTTCTGAGCGATCACTCATCATCGGCATCATCGTCATCGTGATGATCGTCATCGGATCCCGTCTGCCGTAACAGTTCGGCGGCTGAAAGGTTGATCTCAAGCCGCGAAAGCATTTTGACAAATACCTTGCGTTCCTTCTTGTCGAAGCCCTTCATCGCATCCTTCTCGGTCTTGCGGATGGATTTTTCGATCGCCTTGATTGCCTCGTTGCCGGTATCGGTCAGGAAGATATGCGCCTGGCGCTGATCTGTCGCCGAGCCTTGTTTCTTGACGAAACCTTGCGTCTGCAATCGGGAAATCGTCTTCGTGATGGTTGGCGGCCGCACACCAAGACGCTTTGCAAGCACACTGGGCGAAAGTCCGTCCTCGTGTGCCAATTGCAGCATGACTGCGTCCTGCCCGGCATAGAACCCGTGGCCTAACAATCGCATCGCCAGCGCCGTCCTCGTCAGACGGGCAGTTGATTGCAGACGATGAAGAATGAGGGGCTTACGATCCTTGACCATTCAAACTCCTGCTCGCTTTGAGGCGTTGTCCTGTTGATGATAAGACGGCTAGCTCTGTTTGGTGGATAGAGATTAACAGACAAACTTTTGGTACGCAGAATTGTTTTCACGGCGATCGCAGAACGGACCGTGCCAATGCGCGATCGGGATTGAACCTTCTGCCCCTCATCCCGATAAATCCGCGTTACAATTCTTATATGACATTCTGATGAAATTTTTGCCGACGAATTGCTGTTAGGGTACAAATATCGCGGAAAAAATCCGATGCGATAGACATATCTTCCTGCCGAATACACCGATATGATGGTGCTATCGATACCCATATGAGCCGGACATGCCGACAGCTTCAACCAACACTATTGCGCTGCTGCCGCTCGGTGCCCATGAACAGCACGGTCCGCATTTGCCGTTCGAAACCGACGCCCTGATAGTGGCCGGATTGGTCGAACGCCTCAAGATCGCGCTCCCACCATCCCTCAGCGTGGATTTCTTGCCAGTGGAGGCTATCGGCTACTCCGTCGAGCATATGGATGTCGGGGGCACCAAGACACTGGCCTTCGACGAAGCAATCCACCGTTGGATCCGGATTGGCGAGCACCAGTCGCAGCGCGGCCTGTCGAAACTGGTCATTTTGAACGCCCACGGCGGTAACGCGCCCTTGATGACGATCGTCGCCACGGAACTGCGTGTTCGTTTCAACATGCTGGCTGTGGCCACAAGCTGGACCAGATTTGGTTTGCCGGATGGCATTATCTCATCGGAAGAAAAGACCCTGGACATTCATGGCGGTTTCATCGAGACCTCTGTCATGCTTGCTCTGCACCCTGACCGTGTCGACATGGCACAGGCTAGATACTTCGCATCCAATCAGCGTCACTATGCCGACACCTACAGGCATTTGCGCGCCTACGGCCCGCATGCCTTCGGATGGAAAATGACCGATCTCAACAAGCAAGGTGTTGCGGGCGATGCTTCCCGTGCCACTGCCGAAGTGGGGGAGAAGATTATTGCCCACAGTTTGCAAGGCATTATCGAGTTGCTTGACGATGTCGACCGCTTTGACAGCTCTGTCTTCAAATAGCAGCCTCAATAGGATTGAAGCAGTCGTTCACGCATTTGAAGACACAAGGTGTGGCAATATGTAATCTTATCACCTATATCGTGGGTCAATCATTCCATGAGGCGCACGATGAGTGAAGCTCCGATGACATCGACTGTTGCGGCAGAAACCGCGCGTACACCGCAAATCCCCGTGACGGTACTGACCGGTTACCTCGGTTCCGGCAAAACCACACTGCTGAACCGCATCCTCAGCGAGGATCACGGCAAGCGTTATGCCGTCATTGTCAACGAATTTGGCGAGATCGGCATCGACAACGATCTGATCGTCGAATCTGACGAAGAAATCTACGAGATGAACAACGGCTGCATATGCTGCACCGTACGTGGCGATCTGATCCGCGTCGTGGAAGGCCTGATGCGCCGCCCGGGCCGTTTTGATGCAATCATCGTCGAGACCACTGGCCTTGCCGATCCGGTTCCAGTGGCCCAGACCTTCTTCATGGATGACGATGTGCGCAGTAAGACAGCGCTGGATGCGGTTGTCGCCCTGGTCGATGCCAAGCATTTGCCACTACGCCTCAAGGACAGCCGTGAAGCGGAAGATCAGATCGCGTTTGCTGATGTGGTGCTGTTGAACAAGACCGATCTCGTCACGTCCGAGGAACTGGCGAACGTCGAAGCAACCGTTCGCGCTATCAATCCGCATGCTGTCATTCACCGCACGACACGCGCCGATATCGACCTTTCGCGCGTTCTCGACCGCGGTGCTTTTGACCTCAGCCGAGCGCTGGAGAGCGATCCGCATTTCCTCGATCACGATCATCCGGATCATGCTTGCGGACCAGACTGCGACCACAATCATGACCACCACGAACATGGGCGCCATCACCACGATCATGATCACGGCCACGATCATGCATCGCCTATTCATGACGTCACGGTGCAGTCTGTTTCCATCCGTACGGGCGAGCTGAATCCGGATAAATTCTTCCCATGGATCCAGAAAATTACCCAGGAACAGGGTCCGAATATACTTCGCCTGAAGGGCATCCTTGCTTTCAAAGATGATCATGAACGCTATGTTATCCAGGGCGTGCACATGATCATTGAAGGCGATCATCAACGCGCCTGGAAAGACAATGAAAAGCATGAGAGTCGCCTTGTTTTCATTGGGCGTCAGCTTGACGATGCTGCGCTGAGATCCGGACTCGAAAGCTGCCTTGCCTGATGCCGACCATTGCCCCGCTTGATCTTGCCGGCCATTGCGTCGATGCGCGCTTTATCCAGGATGTTCCTTTTTTCGCGCTGGCGGATGGTACGATCCACCGCCTCGACAATGGCCACAAGACAACACAGGCCCATGATGGCCTGCTTTGTGCAGTCCCGGCCTTCGACGGTAAGGCGCTCCTTACGGGTGGAGAAGATGGCCGTATTTGTTCGACCGGATTGAACGGCGAAACCCAGGCACTCAGCCACCTTCCGCGTAAATGGATGACAGCCTTGGCAGCAGCGCCCAATGGTGCGATTGCCTTTGCGTCCGGTCGGTCCGCCTGGGTGCGCTCACCCGACGGCTCATTGCGGGAGTTTCCGCACGAGCGCAGCGCCGAAGGCGTTGCCTTCGCCCCGAAGGGATTGCGATTGGCAGTTGCCCGTTACAATGGCGTGACCTTGCATTGGCCGGCAACCAATAGTGCACCAACAGAGCTCGAATGGAAAGGCGCGCATGTCTCGGTGATATTCTCGCCAGACAATCGCTTCCTCGTCACCTCCATGCAGGAAAATGCGCTGCATGGCTGGCGGCTCGAGGACAATCGCCATATGCGCATGACAGGCTACCCGAACAAGGTGAAAAGCTGGTCATGGAGTACCAAGGGCAAGTGGCTGGCGACATCCGGGGCGCCAGCGGCAATCGTCTGGCCCTTCTCCGGCAAGGATGGCCCGATGGGCAAGGCGCCCCTGGAGCTCGGCACACGCGGCGACAGCCTCGTCACAGCCGTTGCCTGCCATCCGGCCGAGGAAATCGTCGCGATCGGCTATTCAGACGGCATGATCCTGGTCGGCCGCTTCGGCGACCAGAAGGAAGTGCTCTTGCGCCGACCGGGCAAAGGCGCGATTTCGTCGATGAACTGGGACGCGACCGGACATCGCCTGGTCTTCGGATCGGAAGCCGGCGATTGCGGGGTTGTCGACATTACTGCCTGACTATGGCCTCCAAACGCAAAACCCCCGCGTGAGCGGGGTTTTGTTTGCGCTGGCCTGCGTGACCGGCTTTGCCGGCCGCCCGCTCACGCTTGAGGTTCTGCGCGGCGTTGCTTGCGCGATGGGCGCCAATGTGTGTTTTGTGGGGAATGATCTGGTTGCGGGACAGGATTTGGTTTATCTGTGCCGCATCGTCGGCGACGCCTCCTTGCGGGCCCCTGATGCAGGTCCAAACCGACCGGCCACCTCAGCCAGATAGCAAAAAGCCCGGACGAGCCGGGCTTTTTGCTATTTGGTTGCGGGGACAGGATTTGAACCTGTGACCTTCAGGTTATGAGCCTGACGAGCTACCGGGCTGCTCCACCCCGCGCCACCAAGATACGGCAAAGTTGCCGTCTGTCGTTTGTCCATCCTCGGGCTCTGCCCTGCGGGTGGACGGGTTGCAGTCCGGATTTTTCCGTTTGTCCGGCCCCAGAAGCGAAGAGCGCTTTTTCGGCTTCGGACGGGGTGCTGCTCCACCCGCCATATCGGCACTTGCGTGCCTTTGCTTGTAAGTATGCTCTTACGCATTGTGTTTTGCAAAAGCAAAAGGCCGCATGCGCGGCCTTTTTGATTGATGTGTCTGTTGATGTGAGAAGCTATGGATTGTTGCGTTTGGCAGACCTGGCAGCGACCTACTCTCCCGCGTCTTGAGACGAAGTACCATTGGCGCAGGGGCGTTTCACGGCCGAGTTCGGAATGGGATCGGGTGCGGCCAC
>NZ_PGGO01000040.1 GCF_003010955.1 Phyllobacterium brassicacearum | reverse complement strand
GGCTTGTGCGACCCCAGGCTTCCTTGGCGGCATGTGCTGCATCCAGTGCAGCCTCGACATCGGTTGCATCGGATCTGGCGATTTCGCAAAGCACCTGACCGTTTACCGGCGACGTGTTGTCGAAGTACCGTCCGGATTTCGGCTCAACGAACTGTCCGTTGATGAAATTGCCGTAACGCTTCTTGAAATTGGGTTTGACTGTGCGGTTGAATTCTACCTTGTTCATCGATTTCCTCCCTTGGAACGCCCGCCCCGCCGTATCGCCGGAGCAGAGCACGTTTGCGCTGAAAACACCGCCTCCCGCGGTATCGAAGGAAGGATTGCGCCCCGCAGCCTTCATGTCAGCCCGGTCGGGACAGGTTCCATTGCGATCTGTCGCAGTATTGCGACAGTCCGGCGTATGAAATGGTGGCAAGAAGTCAGGAAAGGCCAAACCGTTTCAGCTTGCGATGCAAGGTAGCGCGGCTGATGCGTAAATGTTCAGCGGCAGCGGAGACATTGCCGCCAGTGCGCGCCAAAGCGCGTTGGATGGCGCCACGTTCAGCATTGGCATAGTCAAGTTCGGCATTGCTGTGCTGGCCGAGGAGATCGGTGGCCGGCAGCGGTCTGCTCAGCAACTCGTCTGTCAGACCAAGGAGCTGGCGAGCAGAGCGGGAAGCGCCGACCACGAGATCATCATCATCCACGGCGATCAACGCACTCATTGCCTTTTCGCCCATTGGTTCGCCCGCTCCATTCGCCAGTACGATGCGCGCCTTCGGAAACGCCAGCCTGAAATGTTCGGCTTCCACCCGCCGTGCAGCATCGACGACAGCAAAAGAAATCAATCGAACGAAATCTTCGGTCAAATCCCTGCGGGCCGATGACACATCGATCGCCGCCATCAGTCGGCCGCGATGGTCAAAAATGGGAGCCACGGTGCACGAAAGCGCCGTGTTTTTGCTGCGGAAATGCTGATCCCGGTGGATCGTCAGCGCTCGCTGTTCGGCGAGTGCAGTACCGATGCCATTGGTACCTTCCCGCTGCTCGCTCCACACCGCTCCCGTCCAAAGACCAATCTTGTAGAATGTCGCATCGTCGCCCTCATAGCCGCGGCGGTCGACCGGCACACCGTCCTTGTCAGCCAGCAGCACACAGCAGCCGGCGCCGCCGACCGCTGAATAGAGCCGGTCGAGGCTTGCCTGCGCGGTGTGGATCAGCGAGCCGAGCCGTTCGCGGGCTTCTTTCAATTCCTGTTCGGTCAGGACGTCGGGCTTGGTGCCCTCTTCGGGATCCAGGCCATAAAGGCGCATCGACCGTCCCCAGGATGCCACCAGAGCAGATTGCGCGGCAGCGTCCCCGGTCAGGGCAGACTGGATTTGTTCGGCGTGCACGCCGTTCTCAAGCGTCCCCATGGTCTCCTCCCGAAGTCCAGACGATCGTCCGCCCCTAGCCTAGGGCAGTTCGACTTCACGTCAAGTCGTGACAACCGGCGCTCGATAAGCCGTGCTGTCAAACCTCCAGGGCTTCGGCCGCCGCAATCGCCGACATGTTGACGATGCCCCGGCTTGTTACCGACGGGGCCAGGATGTGTGCCGGGCGCTTCGTCCCCATCAGAATCGGCCCTACCGCAAGGGCATTGTTGAGCTCCGCAAGCAATGTCATCGAAACGTTCGAAGCTTCCAGCGACGGGAAGATCAACAGGTTTGCTTCGCCCTGGAATGCCGACTGGGCAACATAGCGCTCGCGCAACTCGCCGTTGATGGCAAGATCGCCCTGCATCTCGCCTTCGACGAGCAAATCGGGCGCGACCCGCTTCAGCCTGGTATAGACTTCGCGCATTTTCTCCGATGAAGCGCCTTCGCGCGAGCCGAAATTCGAGTAGCTCAACAATGCCGCCCTGGCCTCGATGTTGAACCGCTTGAGGTGGTCGCGGGCCTGCAGTGCAATCTGGACAATCTCCTCGGCGGTCGGGTCGATGTTCATATAGGTGTCGGCAAGGAAGAACACGCCTTTTGACATGATGAGCATCGACAGTGCAGACAGTTGCGCTGAGTCATCGGCGAGGCCGATGATTGACCGGATATCGCGGGCATGCTTGATGAAGCTGCCCTGCAAGCCGCATATCAGAGCATCGGCCTCTCCGCGATGGACAGCCAAAGCGCCGATCACAGTCGTATTGGTGCGTACGATCGTGCGGGCCGTGTCGAGCGTGACACCCTTGCGCCCGACGAGGTCATGAAAGAGGCTTACATAATCGCGATAACGCGGATCGTCCTCCGGATTGATGATCTCGAAATCGCGCTCCGGCCTGATAGTGAGGCCGAAGCGCTCGATCCGATGCTCGATGACGGACGGCCGGCCAATAAGAACCGGCCGGCCAATGCGTTCTTCCAGGATCACCTGCGTGGCGCGCAGGACACGCTCATCCTCACCATCCGCAAACGCAATGCGCTTCCCCTGACCTTGGGCGCGCTCGATCATTGGTTTCATGACCAGTCCGGAACGGAAGACGAAGCGTTTCAGGCTGTCCTGGTAGGCGCGCATGTCCTGGATTGGACGACGCGACACCCCGCTGTCCATTGCAGCTTGTGCAACCGCTGGGGCAATGCGCAGGATCAAACGCTGGTCGAATGGCGAAGGAATGAGATAGCCGCTGCCGAATGTGGCAGAGGCGTCACTGCCCAGGGATTCCAGAACAGGCTCGTGCGCCAGTTGCGCAATGGCGTAGGCCGCCGCCCGCTTCATGTCATCATTGATCGTCGTCGCGCCAGCGTCGAGCGCGCCGCGGAAGATGAATGGAAAACACAGGACGTTGTTGACCTGGTTCGGATAATCGGATCTCCCGGTACAGATCATCGCGTCGGGCCGCTCGGCGATCGCCAGTTCCGGCATGATTTCCGGTATGGGATTGGATAGCGCCAGGATCAACGGATCACGCGCCATCTCCCGGATCATTTCCGGTTTCAGAGCGCCCGCCGATGACAGGCCAACATAGATGTCAGCGCCCGCCATGACATCGGCCAGTTCGGTTGCATCCGTGTCCTGGGCGAACGCGCCACGCCAGCGGTCCACGGAGTTTGCCCGCTTCTTGGTGACGAGGCCTTGCCGGTCAGCAAGATAGATATTCTCCCGTCTCGCCCCGACTGTCTCCAGCATGTTCATGCAGGCTATCGCTGCTGCACCTGCGCCCGATGTGCAGATCTTCACTTCGGCGATATTTTTGCCAACGAGCTTCATGGCATTGAGGACGGCTGCAGCGACGATGATCGCCGTGCCGTGCTGGTCGTCGTGGAACACGGGGATGTTCATGCGAGCTCGCAGGTTCTCTTCAATGTCGAAGCAATCGGGAGCCTTGATGTCCTCCAGATTGATGCCACCGAAACTCGGCTCAAGCGGTGCAACGATCTCGATGAATTTCTTCGGGTCGGTCTCGTTCACCTCGATGTCGATGCTGTCGATCCCGGCGAATTTCTTGAAGAGAACCGCCTTGCCTTCCATGACCGGCTTGCTAGCCAGCGCCCCGATATTGCCGAGACCGAGTACTGCGGTGCCGTTGGAAATGACCGCCACAAGATTGCCCTTGGAAGTATAGGAGTAGGCCTTCTCCGGATCAGCGGCGATTTCCTCGCATGGCGCCGCAACCCCAGGTGAATAAGCCAATGCGAGGTCGCGCGCATTGGCCAACGGCTTGCTCGGCGTAATCTCAAGCTTGCCCGGCTTCGGGTGTTCATGGAAATGCAGCGCAGCGTTACGCAAACTCGCTTTCGGGTCTTGAGACACCATCATTTACTCCCTTACAGTTCGGACGTATGCCGAAATTACGTTGGCCCGGCCTGCTCTGGCTGACTAGCCGGAATCTACGATAAACTGTTTGCCTGCACGTTCAACTGTACGTTCGTCTACTGCGATTCTGGTCGGTCGAACCCGTGTTCCCGGTCTGGCTGCATATATCGTTTCCAAAGAGGAAAGCGTATACTGAGACCGGTTACCAACATACGTCTCAGTTTCGGATTGGAGCGGCCATGACCACCGAAGAAGAGGTCGCAAGACATTACACGCACGGAACGCTTGAGCGGACAATTCTTGAAGCGCTGACCGCGAGCGGCAAGGATATTGACACTCTTGTTGCCTCCGATATTTCGGCGCTGGATGAGCTTCATCTCGGTTGGCGTACTGCGACTGTCGAGCTCGGCAAGGATATCGGGCTTGAGCCGCATATGCACCTGCTCGATGTTGGTTCCGGCATTGGCGGTCCCGCTCGCTACTTTGCCGAGACATATGAGTGTCGCGTCACCGGTGTTGATCTGACCGATGAATTTGTTGAAGTTGCAGAGGCTTTGACGAGTCGCTGCGGCCTTGACGATCGAGCGGAATTCCACCAGGCGAGTGCCTTGGCCCTTCCCTTCGAGGACCGGAGTTTCGATGCAGCGAGCATGATCCACGTAGGAATGAACATTGAGGACAAGAAAACCTTGTTTGCCGAAGTACATAGGGTGCTGAAGCCGGGTGCGCGATTTGGCGTTTACGACGTCATGCGCATGCAGGATGCGGCGCTTGGCTACCCCATGCCGTGGGCCGACACCATCGCCACAAGTTTCGTTGAACCACCCGAAAACTACCGGCGGCTGCTGGTGGCTGGTGGGTTTGAAATCGAGCACGAATGCTCACGCCGTGAGCTTGTACGAACGCTCGTGCGCGAAATGCGCGAAAAAGCTGAGACAAGCGGACCTTCACCCCTTGGCCCGCACGTTGTAATGGGTCCCTCAGCAAAAACGCGGCTGGGGAACGTGTTTGACGCGCTCGAGAACGGCGTGATCGCGCCGATTGAAATTATCGCCAGGGCATGAACCTCAACCAAACCGGCGATCTGGATATCAAAGCTGCGGCTGGTAGCGCGTCACCAGACATTCCGGCTTGGCCCAGACTGGGTGGTCTCACGTGAGAACGGTCGACACCAGATATGCGCGAAATGGCGACGTTCGCATTGCCTATCAGGTTATCGGCCAAGGGTCGCTCGACCTGGTATTCGTACCGGGATTTGTGTCCAATCTTGAAATTCTTTGGGAGGACCCAGGCTTCGCACACCTGGTCAAACGCCTTTCTGCTTTCTCAAGGCTTATCCTGTTTGACAAACGTGGAACCGGCCTGAGCGACCGGTTTAATCCGTATGGTTCGCCAAGCCTTGCAGCCCAGGTCGACGATCTGCTTGCTGTATTGAATGCTGCGGGCAGTGGTAGAACTGCCTTGCTCGGCGAAGCTGACGGCGTAGCCGTTTCGCTGCTTTTTTCAACGACCCATCCGCAACGCACGCGGGCATTGGCGCTTTATGGTGGCTATGCTCATTTTTACGGCTCAGTCATGCAGGGGCAGTTTCTTGCGGAGTTCCTGCAAAAAATTGATACAGACTGGGGGCGTGGTATGACACTGCAGCGGTTCTCGGCAAGCCGTGCCGATGATCAACGTTTCAGTGCCTGGTGGGGACGGCTTGAAAGGCTTTCGGCGAGCCCTTCATCGGCAATGGCGCTGGCACGAATGAGCGCCAGCATCGACATTCGCGATAGATTGTCGAAAGTCCAGGTGCCAACGATGGTCGTCCACAGGATGGGCGATGTTCATGTGAACCCGGATGGCGGACGCTTTCTGGCAGCCAATATTCCTGGCGCAACCTTTACCGGTCTTCCCGGCAACGACCATCCGATCTGGATGGGTGATATCGATCGTATGGCAGATACGGTCGAGGAATTCCTGACCGGAGAGCGGCGCGTCCCGAGCGGCGGCCGTGTCCTTGTCGCGTTGCTTATCGTGCGGGTCCTCGGCGCGAGACAATTGCCTGACGGGATCAATGATCAGCAGCGGCGCGAACAGCTGGCGAATTTCCGTGATCTTGCAACCAATCTGTTGGTCCTGCACGGCGGGCACGTCCTAAACTGGGACCTGGAGAGAATCACTATCCGGTTCGACGGTGCCGCACGGGCGGCACAATGTGCGTTGGCGCTGCGAGACCTTGCCGAGACATCATCGCTGCGTCTCGCCCAGGGTGTTCATGCAGGCGAGATCGAGGCGTCGGGCGACCTCGCTAGCGGATTTGCCATCCACGTGGCCGAGCGTGTTGCAGCGGCTGCCCAGTCAGGATCTGTGCTTGTGTCCAGCGTTGTTGCCGAATTGGCGAAGGGATCGGGCCTGCGCTTCGTTGAGAGTTGCACTGTCGACATCGATGGGTTTGATGCTCCGGTGCGTCTTCTTTCGGTTGCCGCCGAGCAGCATCTTGAACCGGTCAGGCACCACAAGGCCGAGCCGTCGCTGGCCGCGTTGACAGTGAGGGAGCGAGAAGTCCTGCATTTGGTCGCCGATGGCATGAGCAATGCCGCCATAGCGTCGCGGCTCGATCTAAGCGAGCACACGGTGAAGCGCCATGTCGCCAATATGCTGCTCAAGCTGGATTTGCCGACGCGGACCGCTGCTGCCGCTTTCAGCGCCCGTCACGCCAAGGCCTAGCAACTGGTTCTTTGGAGCCATTGTGAGGCTGGTTCTTTCAGGTGAAGCCGAAGACCGCCGAAGCGACTATCCTCGGCACTGAGAAGCTGCAAGATTGCCGCGCTTTCAATGAAAAAGGGAGGAGAAAATGTTCAAGATCAGCTTGCCGAAGACCGTATTGATCATCACGGCCGGTATATGTGCGCTGTCCATGACAACGCCGGTTTCAGCCGAGGATGCTGCAGCCCAGGCTGCATACAAGGATATCGAGAAGACCCTTGGCTCCGTTCCTACCATGTTCAAGATCTTGCCGGAAACGGCAGTCGCAGGAGCCTGGGCCGAAATCAAGTCGGTTCAGCTCAATCCGGAGACGCAGCTTGACGGCAAGACGAAGGAGTTGATCGGGCTGGCAGTCGCATCACAGATCCCGTGCCAGTATTGCATCTATTTTCATACCGCGGCTTCCAAGGCCAATGGCGCAACGGACGAACAAGTTCGCGAGGCTGTCGCCATGTCTTCGATCGTACGCCACTGGAGTACAATGCTGAATGGAATGCAGGTCGACCTTGCCACCTTCAAGGATGAAACTGACGCGTTGATGAAGCATGCAGCCGCTGCGAAGAAATAACGAGATCGACAACGAGAATTCGATGGAGGCAGGAATGTCCGTACAAACGATGGAGAGCATTGGCGCTTCTCTGAAGACTGCAATCGAAGGCCGCGACGGCCGAAAACTCGCCGGCCTTTACGCCAGTGACGCGGTCCTGCGCGTGATGGACCGCAACAATCCGCCCAGCAAGCCGCGGGAAATCAAGGGCAGAGCGGCAATTGCAACATTCTGGGACGACATTTGCAGCCGGACCATGACCCACAAGGTCGACACCAGCATAGCTGAGGGGGAGCGTCTCGCCTTCACCCAGGATTGCACCTATCCGGATGGAACGAAGGTATTCTGCATTGCTGTTGTGGACCTGAAGGACGGATTGATCGCAAGACAAACGGTCATTCAGGCCTGGGACGAATAATGCAGGTGCCTTGTTGTTGATGCAGCCTCCGCCTGGCGGCTGCACCAACACATGGCAAGGCATTTTGCGAGCCTTGTATTCCGCCGACAGACATAGTTGATTGTTTTCCAGCGGATTGTCGTTCGGCAAGGGGTGCAAAAATGAACATAAAAGATCACGACGAACATCTCATAGAATCGGTATTTCGTAATGGCACAATAACCGTCGTCGGCGTCGTGCTTTCGTTTTCTCTCGGTTTCCTCACACAATGGGCAAGCAACCCGATCCCCTGGAGACTCACGGATCTGCCAACCCTCATTCTCATTTCGATAGGGATCGTCCTTCAATTGCGATCGCTGGCCTTGCTGTTGAAAACCGAGTCACTGAAAAAGGCCGTTTACGACAGGGCCAGCAGGTTGTTTCTGAGCGGTGTGATTGTATCCGGGTCAGGCGTTTTTCTGGCAATTCTTATCGACACCGTCCGGTTACTCGCAGAGCGTTAACCGACACTTGTAATCATCCCTCGCCGCCCCTTGATTTGCCGTCGAGAGCCTGTTGAGTTGCGGGTCCTCGAGGAGAGTGAAATGCGCCTAGAAACTGATTTGTCCGAGGCCAGAAATGGCCGGTTTTCACGCGAACCTGTGCCATCCCACTGGCCGCGCGGTGTCAAACAACTATCGATTAAAGGGAGCGCCTTGTTTGGCGTTCACGAGGAAACCGGGAACCTTTATTGGGATGGCAAACTGGTACAGACCAGCAACCGACTTGCCAATTTCGAACGGGGCCTCGGCGTCGTGCTTGTGGCATCGATGGTATCCTTAGCGATGTTCGATGCGATCCGGTTCTTTCTCGGACTTTAGACGCCCTCCCCTCGTTCTGATTTTCATTAGAATTCTCCCGTTGCGGACGCGAAGTTTTGCGCCAATACTCCGCGTGGCAAAGAATTAATACAAATGAAATCAATCAAACTAACACGGTATTAAGCACAAACTGCAGTAACGTTCTGTCAACCATATTCCTTAAGCAGGCTGCAATCGCTGGCGATCTAAATTCACGACGGTTCAACGAAACCAAGTCAACAAATGACCAGCCAAACAGGGATACATGATCATGAACAAACTCTTTGCACGCTTCCTGAAAGATGAGTCCGGCGCAACTGCCATCGAATACGGCCTGATTGCAGCCCTCGTCTCCGTCGGCATCATCACCGGCGCGACCGCTCTCGGTTCGAGCATCAATACGACGTTCGAGAGCCTCGGAACAACAATGACCACTGCTGCTCCTCAGTAATGATGGTTGGGGCTGTCCCGAAAGGGGCGGCCCCAATGCTTCCTCCAGTCGCGAGCCACCTTCGGGTGGCTTTTTCATTTCAGACAATGAATAAATTGATTGCATCTGGTGTTTGACTTGTGAAGTCGGAAAACTGGCAGCCGCCGAGAGTGTTCGTTTCGTGGAGGGGAGCATGGAAAGATTTCAGGCACCGGTCGCGCTGCTTGCGAGGCTGTTTCTCGCCTATATCTTTGTCATCGAAGGCTGGGGAAAGATCAGCAACTACGCGATGACCGGCGATTATATGGAAACCAACGGTGTCTCTGCGAAGTTGCTGCCCCTGGTTATCCTAACCGAACTGGGCGGCGGAATCCTGATTGCTGCAGGCTTCATGACACGTTATGCGGCAGTTGCACTTGCCGGGTTTTGTCTGCTGACGGCCATCCTGTTCCATACGGAATTCGACAATTTTGAACAGGTCATCAATTTCAACAAGAACATCGCCATGGCCGGCGGGTTTCTGGCGATCGTGGCGTTCGGGCCAGGTTCCTGGTCGATCGATGCCTGGCGCAAGCGGAGCTAACGAAATTTTGCCCGCATGGCATCGATGCCGGGAATTGTTGCCATCAGCGGGCGATGAACTTCCTCGAAGTTCTGCACAAGTGAGCGCTGCGTCTTGCCGACCAGAATGGTGAAGATATAGGAAGCATGGCCGGGCGATGTCGCAGTCGGATGGTAGCCCGTCGAGAATGCAAATGTATCGCCAGGCCGCGTCACATATGCCTGCGGTTCGTTACCGTCTTCATACCAGAGCTGCGTGCCAAAACCGGACGGCGGATCGAAACGCCAATGGTAGAGCTCCTGATGTGCTGTCTCGCCCGGTTGGTCCGTATCATGCTTGTGCGGTGGATAGCCTGACCAGCAGCCTTCGTCGGCGTAAAGTTCACTCACCAGCAGGCGTCCGACGTGATCAGCCTGCCTGTTGCCGAGAATATGGAAGATACGCCGGCGCGATTTGGTCTCGTTTGAGCCCACATCGACCATGTCAACCTCATCGGGCGTGACGCGAAATGGCGCCATCCGCCCATCCCAGCGGCCTCCCGCAATGGCAATCTCGCAATCGCCCAGTGCAATGATTTTGACCTCTGTGTCGGGTCCGGCATAGACGGAATCTGCCGCACCGGACCAAACATGGGTGCGCCTGCCGACCGCGTCGAATTTCACGCCATCGACCGAGACATCACAGCTGCCCGAAAGCGGAACGATCGCAGTTTCGAACTCGGCCAGCTGATAGGTATGCACGCCACCGGTGGCCAATTTCACCAGGTTGAAGTAAATCAGTTCGGCCGGTGCGCCGCCGCCAAGTATAGCTTCGTTGCGATTATCGTAGGCGCGGATCAGCTTCGCCGGCATTGCTATTGGGCCTCGCTGTTCAGAACCTGCAGCAGCGCCGCGATATAGCCGTAGGTGAAGGCGAACGCCGTATTCTGCGGATCACGCCCGGAGACTTGCGGCACATGGTCCGGCATGATCATGTATCGGTACCCGACCTCCGCATAGGTCTTGAGCGAGCGCCACATATCCATGTCGCCTTCCTCGGGAAAGGTCTCCATGAACGATAGTTTACCGCCGCGAATGTTGCGGAAATGCACATTGAACAACTTGCCGCGCTCACCGAACCAGCGAATGACGTCGAAAATTTCTTCAGCTGGATTGTCGAGCATCTCCCCGACCGTGCCTTGGCAGAAATTGAGACCGTGATAGGGGCTCTCACGCATCATCACGAACTTCTTCAACCCTTCAACAGTACCGAGAACACGGGTCACGCCTCGATAGCCTGGTGGCGTATAAGGGTCATGCGGGTGGCAGGCTAGACGCACCTTGCTGGCCTCGGCGACCGGCACGACGCGTTCAAGAAAATGGTCGATGCGCTCCCAGTTTTCCTCCTCGCCGACGACCCCGGCGATTGTCGGCGGCGCTTCGTGATCAGCCTTGTCCCAGCGAAAAGCATCGTTGCGTGATCCGCCCCTGCCCGTCTCGAGTTCCGTGCGCGGGATACCGATAATGTTGAGGTTGTATTTCACTGCAGGAATGCCGGCCGCGCCGGCGCGTTCGATCAGGCGGCAAATCGAGTCGATCTGCCGTTCGCGTTCAGGGCCTGCAGACAGAATGTCAGGGCTGTACTGCTTTTCGATGACATGCGAGCTCAGCGGCAACTGAATCATGTCCAGCGACAGTCCGAATCCCGCCAAGTGATCACGGTGCCTCTCAAGAATGTCCGACGTCCAATCGTGCGGGTTACCAGTTGGATCGGCGCAGACATGCTCGATCCCCAGCTGTGCCATCACGCGATAGTCATCATCGTCGCGCGCTCGAAATTGAGTGCCTAGAAACATGTCCAACTCCTGTTAATTGCTGGAAGCTCGCGGTTGAGCAATGTCGCGCGGATCTTCGCCATAGGCTTCGCTGGCTGCGATCAGTTTCTTCGTGTAGCTCTTTGTTGCGCCACCATTGATGAGCGCATCGACGTCGAGGGTTTCGACAATCATTCCAGCATGCATCACAGCCGTTCGCTTGCACATGTGGGCGACGACGCCGAGATCGTGGCTGACCATGAGATATGTCAGTCCGCTCTCATCCTGGAGATCGCAAAGAAGGTTGAGAATTTCGGCCTGAACCGAGACATCCAGCGCCGATGTTGGTTCGTCCAGAAGCAGAATATCGGGCTGCGACATCAGTGCGCGGGCGATGGCAACGCGTTGTCTCTGTCCACCGGAAAGCTGGTGAGGATAGCGCCAGAGCAGTGTCCGGCTCAATCCGACTGAGTCGAGTGCCGCATGGCCCCGCGCTTCCGCATCAGGAATGTGCAGGATGCGCGCAGGTTCCATCAGCTGACGCCAGATCGTGTGGCGCGGATGCAGCGCCTCATAGGGATCCTGAAAGACCATCTGGACTTTACGGTAGAAATCCTTGCCGCGCCTGGCGCGAACATCTTCACCGGCGACGCGCATGACGTCGGCCTGGTTGGAGACGAGTCCTGTGATTGCCCGCAGGACTGTCGATTTGCCTGAGCCGGATTCGCCGACGAGGCCGAACGTTTCGCCGCGGTTGACGGAGAAGCTGACGTCGCTGACCGCGCGGCGCTCATCATCCCCTTCCCCGAACGTGACGACAAGGTTTTGGATTTCGATGATAGGCGTCTGACTGGTCATATTATCGTTTACCATGCTGCGTCACGCTTGAGGACTGGCAGTCGCTTGCGCGGCACATGAATGCGCGGCATCGCTTCTAGCAGGCCCCGCGTATAGGGATGCGTCGCCTGGTCAAGTTCACCTGCCTTCAGGGTTTCGACCACGCGGCCGCGATACATGATCAGGACGCGATCGCAGAAGCGACGCACGAGATTGAGATCGTGGCTAATGAAGATCAGGCCGAGCCCTCTCTTCTCAACCAGGTCATTGAGGAGATTGAGAATCTCCAGGCGGACGGTGACATCCAGTGCCGAGGTCGCCTCGTCCGCAATCAGGATTTCTGGTTCTGACACCAGCATCATCGCAATCATGATGCGCTGTCCCATGCCACCGGACATTTCGTGCGGATACATGCGGTAGACCCGTTCGGGATCACGTATCTGGACTGCGCCGAGCATGGCGACCGCTCTCTGGCGTGCATCCGACACCGAGGAGCGTGCATGGATGCGGTAGGCTTCTGCAATCTGCTCACCCACAGTGACGACGGGGTTGAGCGAGTATTTTGGATCCTGCATGATCAGGCCAATACGGCGCCCGCGAATGGCGTCCATGGTTCGTTCCGAGGCCTGGAGGATATCGATATCACCCAGTCTGATGTGTTCGGCCCGGACGATCGCAGCGGGAGGCGACAGGCGCATGATGGCACGGCCGGTCATGCTCTTGCCGGACCCGGACTCGCCGACGATACCAAGTTTCTCGCGTCCAAGGTCAAAGGACACGCCGCGAACCGCGTCGAAAACGCCGGCGGCACCATGGAAGCTGATCCTGAGATCACGGACGGAAAGCAGAGGGTTGTCCATGCCGCTTACTCCTGCCTTGGGTCGAGTGCGTCGCGCAGCGCATCACCGACCAGGTTGAAGGCGAGACTGACGGTCAGAATGGAGAGGCCGGGCATGGTTCCGACCCACCAGCTGTCAAGCATGAAGCGGCGGCCGGTGGAGACCATTGCACCCCATTCCGGGCTTGGCGGCTGGGCACCCAAACCGAGGAAGCCAAGACCGGCTGCCGTTAGAATGATGCCGGCCATGTTGAGTGTGATACGCACGATAACCGACGGCACGCAAAGCGGAGCAATATGACTGAGCACGATCCGCAGGTTAGATGCCCCCATTAGCCGGACCGCGGAAATATGATCGCGGTTGCGCAGGCTGAGGGATTCAGCCCGTGCGAGGCGGGCAATGGGCGGCCATTGCGTTAGCGCAATGGCAATGATCGCGTTGTTGAGGCTCGGTCCGAGAGCCGCCACAAAGGCGAGCGCCAGAATGAGGCTGGGAAATGACAGGAACAGCTCGGTGATGCGCATGAGGACCGTGTCGAGCCAGCCGCCATAGTAACCTGCGAGACATCCGACAATCAGACCGATCGGCGCGACGATGACGCTGACAATGGCGACGATGGAAAGTGTGATACGGCTCCCCCATAAGATGCGGCTGAGAATGTCCCGGCCCAACTCGTCCGTGCCAAGGAGATGCTGGCTGTTTGGAGCGACAAGCGTCTCGCGCAGGTTCTGCTCGAACGGCGAGTAAGGCGCCAGCCAGGGTACAAAAATGGCGATGAAAACAAGAAGCAGGATGATGATCAGACCGGCGATGCCAAGTGGATTGGAAGCAAGCCGCGTCCAGACATGCCAGACATTCTGAAAGGCCGCGTGGCTGGCGCTGCTTGGCTCTTCCGTTGTCAGCCAGGCTGTCAGGCCCTTACTATCGGTACTCATTGAATCCTCGGATCAAATATCTTGTAGAGCAGGTCGGAGATCACGTTGAGGGCAATGAATACGCAACCGATGATCAGCGTGCACGCGACGACCACATTCATATCGCCAATGACAAGCGCATTGGTGAGGTACTGGCCGAAGCCGGGCCATCCGAAAACGGTCTCGATCAGCACCGCTCCCTCCAGCATGCCGCCATAGGAAAGCGCAACGACCGTCACGAGCTGAACGCGTATGTTCTTGAAGGCGTGACGCCAGATGACGCCGCGGCGTGGCACACCCTTGGCGCGCGCCGTCGTCACATATTCCTGGCTCAACTGTTCGAGCATGAAGCTGCGGGTGATGCGGCTGATATAGGCAATCGACGCGTAGGCGAGTACCGAAGCCGGCAATATGATGTGCGATACGGCACTCCAGAATACGTCCATGTCCCCGGCAAGCAGCGCATCGATGAGCAGGAAGCCGGTAACATTCGGGACGATGTCCTCGTAGAACAGATCGACGCGGCCGGAACCGCCAACCCAGCCTAGTTTCGCGTAGAAAAGCATCAGCCCGACCATGCCGATCCAGAAAATCGGCGTTGAATGGCCAAGCAACGCGATAAGGCGCACCGCATGATCGGCGAAGCGTCCGCGATTGACGGCCGCGTAAACGCCAAGCGGAATGCCTATCCCGGCGCCGAGAATGATGGTCACGGTTGCAAGTTCAACCGTTGCAGGCAGAACCCGCGCGATATCATCCATGACCGGCCGTCCGGTCAGCAGCGTGCTGCCGAAATCACCATGCAGCAGGTTCTTGAAGAAAATCCAGAACTGCTGGAGCACCGGCAAGTCAAGGCCAAGCTCCTGGCGGACCTTGAGATAGGTTGCGCGGTCGGCGTCAGGGCCGACCACGGCGATGACAGGATCGACCGGCATCAGCCGTCCGATCACGAATGTGAGGAGCACCAGCAGGAAAAGTGTCGTGACAACACTGAACAGCGAGCCGCCGAAACGGCGATATTTCCGCAGACCCGGACGCCGCCTCGGCGTCCGGACTGCCGCTTCAACTTGATTGACCATATGCTGGCGACCTGACTCTGCTTCCTAGTCCTGCTTTTCGACCTGATCCCAGCGGGTCATCCAGCCAATATCGCCGACATAATTCTTGAGCCGAGCGCTCTTGGCGTAAGGATCGACACGCTGCGAAATCGGAATGACGGGCGGGCCGGCTTCTTCGAACAGCTTCAGTGCCTGCTCGTAGAGTTCGACACGCTTTTCTTCATTGTCGGTGATAGCGGAAGCTTCGTCGACCAGTTTGTTGACTTCCGGCAGCTCAAACGATGCACGCCATGCCTGCAGATTGGCGAGATTGGCGCCGTCCGTGTTGTCGGGGTTATATGCATGGGTACGGATCCAGCCGTCAGCATCGGTCTGCGCCGAAGACGCTGTGCGCCCGACGCCGAGCTGGAACTTCCGGTCGCGCATGGGCCCATAGGTTTGATCGCCATTACCGGTCTGGATCTCCACCTTGACTCCGGCAACCGCGAGATTCTCCTGGATGGCCGTGGCAAGGTCGGCATAGGGCGTGGAGTTGAGCGAGAGCAGCTGCTTGCTGAAGCCATTCCCGTACCCTGCAGCTGCCAAATCCTGCTTGCATTTCTCGGGGTCATACTTGTTGCCGATGTCCGGGAGGTAGCCCGGTATATCGGATGGCACGAACGTCGTTGCGCTCTTGCCGTAGTTCTTCATCACGACATCGTTGATGTCTTTGTAGTTGATGCAATAGCGAAGAGCCTTGCGCACTTCCGGCTTGGCGAATTCTGGATCCTTCGTGCTCATGATCAGGTAGTAGAAGCCTGAACCGACAAGCCGGTCGATGACGATATCCGGATTGCTGGCGAGGCCGTCAATGTCAGCGGAAACGAGCTGGAACCCAACGTCGAGATCGCCTTTTTCCAGCTGCAACCGCTCCGTCTGCGATTCCGGCAGGTGACGCACGAGCACCCGCTTCATCTTCGGCTCGCCGCCCCAGTACGTGTCGAAGCGGTTGAGCACGACGATGTCATTCGGGTTCCAGCGGTTCAAAGTGAACGGACCTGAACCTGCGGCATTGGATGCCAGCCAGCCGCGTCCCATGTCGCCGTCTTTTTCGTGCTTGGCGACGACTTCCTTGTCGAGCACGGCGCCATAGGCGCGTGTGAGTGCGCCGAGCTTAAGCGACGGTGCAACCGGCGTCGCTACTTCCATCACAAACGTCTTGTCGTCCTTCGCACGGAACTTCTGATCCACATTATCCGCGGTATAGCCCCAGTTGGCGTAGTAGGACTTTGCGAGCAGGCCAAGCTTGACCGCGCGCTGCAGGGAATAAGCGACATCACCTGCTGTAATCTTCCGTCCGCTCTGGAAGGTGGCCTTATCGTCCAGGGTGAATTCAATCGTGCCATCCGGCAAGATGTTCCATGACTTGGCCAGCAGGGGCAAAATCTTGCCCGGCGCTTGCGGATCGTTGCGGACCAGCGTGTCGTAGAGATTGGCGATGACGTGATAGGACTCATATGAATTGACATTGTGCGGGTCGAGGCTGGTCAAATTGACCATGTTCATGCCGATGACCAACTGGTCCTGCGGCGTCTTCGCCTCGGCAACGTTCATTGTCATGGCAACGACGATGGCGGCCGTTCCCGCCAGTAAGGCGCGTAAATGCGACATAGTTTTCCTCCCTATGAGCCGCGTTTTCTTATGTTGTATGACATCGTAGTATTGATTTGATCGAGGGGCAAGTCAAAATTTTGCAGCCGGCGGTAATGCTGGTGCAACTTTTGTAAAAGCTGCTGTGATTGGGCCAAAACAGTTGATTCCACAACGAAATTTCCCGCGGCAGTTCCCATTCAGTTAATATATGATATCTTACTTTCATGAAACGTCGTCGGCGTCCTCAATGAGGAGCAGACGAGGCGGCGGGGTATGAGCAGAGAAGGTATCGATGTCCGGTCTTGGGAAACGGGAAACGCTTACGGGTCAATTAGTTAAGGCAGTCGCCGAGCGGATAACCTCCGGTCATTACAAGCGGGGCGAACGGCTGCCGACCGAGCAGGAAATGATCGGCGAGTTCAATGTGAGTCGCACTGTCGTGCGCGAAGCCATCGCCAATCTGAAGGCCAAGGGGCTCGTCCACACGCAGCAGGGCATCGGCGCGTTCGTGCTCAAAGACATTCCGGCTGCCCCCTTTCGGATTGAGGAAGACAACCTCGAACTCGTCGAGGAAATCATCGGCGTTATGGAATTGCGGATTAGCATCGAGCTTGAAGCTGCGGCGCTGGCCGCGATGCGGCGCGACGAAGACGACCTCGCCAGGATCAAGGCCGCGCTCGATCTGATGAATGAAGCGATAGAGCGGGACGAGAGTTCGGTACATGCCGACCTCGAGTTTCATCGCGCCATAGCATCAGCGACCAAGAATCGCCATTTTCTAAGCATGTTCAACTATTTGGGAGAATTGCTGATTCCCCGGACGCGATTGCAGACCCACAGGCTCAATGGCTTGCCGCAGCGCGATTATCTGGCTCGCATCAATCGCGAACACGACCAGATCTATCAAGCCATCAAAGCCCAGGATGTGGAAGGCGCCCGTGCAGCCATGCGTCTCCACCTTGGCAGCAGCCGGGACCGCCTGCGCAGTAACGCGCTTCATGCGGACAAGAAATCAGCCTGAGTTCTACCGCACCCATTATTGCAAGGAAATGCATTTTCTAGTTGTATGATGACATACATGATGGTAGTCCTTGTCGCGTTCGATTTCAGATGAGGCTCCCATGCATTCCCAGACACTCAAGCAAACAATCAGCTCCGGACTGCTTTCCTTTCCCATCACCGATTTCGATGTGAACGGTGAATTTGTGCCGGGTTCCTACACGAAACGTCTCGAGTGGCTTGCACCCTATGGAGCATCGGCGCTTTTCGTTGGCGGGGGGACAGGTGAAGGCTTCTCGCTGACGCCGGCAGAGCATGAGGAGGTCGTGCGCACCGCGGTATCTGCCTGCGGCAAGGAAGTGCCAATCATTGCTGCCGCTGCCTACGGCACGCGGATAGCTGCGGAAATGGCGCGGAACGCCGAGAAAAACGGCGCTGCCGGATTGCTGCTCCTGCCGCATTACCTGACGGAAACGAGTGTCGAAGGCATTTGCCGGCACGTAGAGGCGGTATGTGCAGCGACCGGACTTGGCGTCATCGTCTATAACCGCAACGTGTGCAAGCTGAACGCCGAGGCACTTGAGCGTCTTGCTGAAAAATGCCCGAACCTGATCGGCTTCAAGGACGGTGTCGGCGAAATTGAGAACATGGTTTCAATCCGCCAACGTCTCGGCGATCGCTTTGCCTATCTCGGGGGGCTGCCGACGGCAGAGGTCTATGCGGAGGCCTACAAGGCCATGGGCGTAGATGTCTATTCATCGGCTGTCTTCAACTTCATCCCACGGACCGCCCTCGCCTTTTTCAAGGCGGTTACCGAGAACGATCGTGAAACCACGTCGAAATTGTTGAACGATTTCTTCCTGCCTTACATAGCGATCCGCAACCGCGTTCCCGGTTATGCGGTGAGCATCGTCAAAACAGGCGCATCGATTGTCGGTCGTTCCGCCGGACCAGTTCGCGCACCGCTGGTCGACTGCACGTCCCGGGACATGGAAGATCTCGGCTTGCTCGTCGAAAGACTGGGGCCGCAAGCCTGATTGGCTTTCGGTGCCGGATATTCAGCCGAAGCTTGAAGTCTTCAGGAATTCCGCAAGCCGTTCGCTCTTTGGCTTATGGAACATTTCCCGCGGATTGCCTTCCTCGCCGATGCGTCCCTGATTCATGAAGATGACGCGGTTGGAGACCTCATAGGCAAAACGCATTTCGTGGGTAACGAGCAGCATGCTCATGCCATCCTGCGCCAGCGTCTTGATGACCTGCAGCACTTCGTTGACGAGTTCCGGATCAAGGGCCGAGGTCACCTCGTCGAAAAGCATCAGTTTAGGGTTCATGGCGATGGCCCTGGCGATGGCAACACGTTGCTGTTGGCCGCCGGAGAGCTGGCCGGGGAAATTGTCAGCACGTGACCGCAGACCCACACGGTCGAGCCATTTCTCAGCAATGGAGCGCGCTTCCTCCTTGCTCAGCTTCTTCACTTTCATCAAGCCCAGCATGATGTTGCGCGCAGCCGTCATGTGCGGAAAGAGATTGAACTGCTGGAAGGCCATGCCCGTGAGTGCGCGCTGGCGTGCGATCTCCTTTTCGCTCTTGCGGCGACGCTGGCCGCCAACCATTTCGTAGCCGATCTCTTGGCCGTCGATGCTGATCGTGCCGCCCTGAAACTCTTCCAGCATGTTGATGCAGCGCAGCATGGTCGTCTTGCCGGATCCACTCGATCCGATGACGCTAATGACGTCGCCCTGCGTCATGGTGCAGTTGACACCTTTCAGGACCTCGACATCACCATAGCTTTTGTGCAGATCACGAATTTCGAGAAGATTGTTTGACATCGGAGGGCGGCCTTACGAGGGAACAGCGGTCTTGCGTTCGACATAGCGGCCGAAACGCTCGATGGCGTAGTTGATGACGAAATAGAGCAAGCCGGCGAACAGATAGAATTCGAGGCTCATGAATGCGCGCGAGATGATCTCCTGGGTGCGCAGCAGCAGTTCGGCAACGCCGATGATGGAGAGCAATGTCGATGCCTTGACCATTTCGGCAGCCGTATTGACCCAGGCCGGCAGGATCTGGCGAAGGGCCTGCGGACCTAGCACATAGGCAAAGGTCTGCGGAAAGGTCAGTCCGATTGCCTTTGCAGCTTCCGTCTGTCCCTTGGGGATGGATTGCAGCGCACCCCGGACAATCTCACCAACATGGGAGCTGCAGAATACCGCGAGCGCCAGCACGCCTGCCTGAAACGGGCCAAGATCGAGCCCGATTGTTCCGAGCACATAATAACTTGCGAGGACGAGTACCAGCACGGGTGTGCCACGGATGAAATCCGTATAGCCGCGTACGATCCAGCGCAGCGGCCGAACACCATAGGTCAAGGCGAGGCCGACAAATACGCCGAGGATCGTGCCGAAGCAGATCGCCAGAAGCGAGATGGAAATCGTCACGCCAAGTCCCTTGAGGATCGGTATTCGCGCAAGCCAGAGGATATCGAGAAAATGAGCAATATCCATCATGTCACCTCGGCAATGAAAGGCGGCGCTCGACCTCACGCATCAGCGCTGCGAGGATCGAACAGGTCAACACATAAAGGCAGCTCGCAACGATCCACGTCTCGATGACACGGAACGTCTCGACATTGATCTTGCGGGCCTCGAACGTGAGTTCCGGCACAGCAATCGCGGCGGCAAGCGAAGTGTCCTTGAACAGGGAGATGATGGTACTGCTCAGCGATGGCAGAACATTGCGGAACATCAGCGGCGCAATGATCGATGTGCGTATCTGCATTTCGGTGAGGCCGATGGCGAGTCCCGCTTCGCGCAGGCCGCCAGGAATGGACAAGAGCCCTGCGCGAAAGACTTCGGCGAGGTAAGCACCGGAATAAAGGGCGAGCGTGAAGACAAAGCTTTCGATCTTGCCAAGCCGGAAACCAAGTTGCGGGAGTGCGAAATACGTGAAGAGCACCAGCACCAGAATTGGCGTGTTGCGGATGATCGTCACGTAGGTTCCGGCTGGGCGCTTGATGAAGCCATTCTTCGAAATCAGACAGAATGCGGTAATGAGGCCGATCACCGCACCGATCAAAATAGCTCCAAATGCAAGGGCAAGACTAAGTGCCAGCCCCTCAAGCAAAAGGTCAAAGCTGCGCCAGACGGCAGCGAAATTCAGCGTGTAGCCCATGAAGCGCCCACCGTTCGAAAGCATGGTTCGCGGCTCCGGCGTAACCGGAACCGCGGATGTTCGGCCTATTTGAATTCAACCGGGAAGCCGATTTGCGGTGGCGTCAGATCCTTGCCGAACCAGGTCTTGAACGATTTCGCATAGAAGTCGAACTCGACGCCGGTCATTGCTTCGTGGAGTGCCGTATTAACGAAGTTCAACCAATCCTGGTCGCCGCGCTTGACGCCGCAGGCATAGGTCTGCGGGCTCCAGCCGTAGCCGGCATCCTTGTAGCGGCCCGGATTTTGCGTCATGTACCAGGCGAGGGACGATTGGTCGGTCGCCGCTGCGTCAGCGCGGCCGGATTCCAGGGCCTGGTAAATGAGATCGACCGATTCATACTGATCCACCTTGGCCTCTGGCAGAGCCGCATGGACCATGCTTTCGGCGTAGACATTCTGCAAAACAGAGATCGTTACGGCAGAGCCTGCAGCCTTCAGCGCAGCATAGTCCGCATGTTTGCTGTCGGCCTTCAGCATCAGGCCAACGCCTTCCCGGTAATAGGGGATGGTGAAGGCGATCTGTTGCGCCCGTTCACCGGTGACGGTCATGAACTGGCAAGTGATATCGACCTTGTCCGTGGTGATGTTCGGAATGCGTGCATCTGAAGACTGATTGACGAATTCGATCTTTTCGGGATCGTTGAAAAGCGCCTTGGCGATGATGTGACCCATGTCGACGTCAAAGCCTTGAAGCTTGTCGTCAACGCTCTTGAAGTGCCATGGCGCATTGGTGCTGCCGGTTCCGAGAACCAGATGTCCGCGCGCGAGGACTTCATCGAGTCTGCTCTTGGTTGCCTGGGCGTAAGCGCTGATCGAGGGCAGCATGGAAAACGCGGCAATGGTAGCCGCGATGAAAAACCGGTTGGACATTTTAGTTCCCCTATTCGTCCGAGCGAATGTTTTTATCTATATCCATTATAATGGAATATAGTACCTTATAATGGATTGCCAATAGAATGACAGGTGCTGCGACTTGTCAATAGCCTATTAACAAGGGAACGATTGTCTTGGGCTACATGCCGTTGGCGATGAGCTGCCCGTAGACCTCGACAGCCAGCCAGACCAGCGCCGCCAGACCCAACGAAACCGTCAAAATAGCGAGAACGGGGTAGCCTTGCCTGCCCTGTTTTGCGTCTTCGGCTTCGATACGTTTTGCCATGTCAAACCTCGTCGTTCTCATCCTGTTCAAGAGTTGAACGGACCCGCGCGCCGATTGTTCCGAAAGCGGAAACGACAAAAGCCCGCACCGATGAACTGACCCCCGAAAGTTGGACACCGACCTTCGGGGGTTTTGTATGTCCAAGTACAGCTTAGCGTTCAAGCAGTCCGTCATCGCCGCTTATGAGAGCGGCACGGAAGGGGCACGCGCAGTGGCGG
>NZ_PGGO01000003.1 GCF_003010955.1 Phyllobacterium brassicacearum | reverse complement strand
CGATCATATGGAAGTTTCTATCACCAGACATAGCAGCAGACATAGAAATTCACACCGAAGCTTATTGCTCCAGCATCAATACCGGCCCCTCAAAGCGCCCGCCAGATGGGGCGACCTTGGCGCTTACTGATCTTGTCGAAAGGCATTTTACGCAGATAGCTCAAGCTGGAATAGCCGGTACCGAAATCATCGAGAGCAATGCTTACGCCCATGGCGCGGAACTGGCGCAGCAGCGAAATCGCCGCGACGTTAGCCTCCAAGAAGACAGACTCTGTGATTTCCAGTTCCAGACGATTTGGTTTGAGCTTGTTCTTGGAGAGGGCATCCCGAACGATCGATGCGAGATCCGAGTGCCGGAACTGAATTGCAGATATGTTGATGGCGACGTGAATATCCTGTGGCCATGAGACGGCAATGCGGCATGCTTCCTGAATAATCCATTCGCCAAGCGGAATGATATTGCCTGTCTCTTCGGCGATCGGAATGAAGATCGTCGGAGAGATGAAACCGTGCACCGGATGTTTCCAGCGAAGCAGGGTTTCGAAGCCGACTGTCTTCAGGCTCTGCGCCGAGACAATGGGCTGGAAGTGCAGAATGAATTCTCCGCGGGCTAATGCACCACGCAGATCCATGGCGAGCGCACGTTTGGCCTCGATGCGCGCGTCCATTTCGACCTCGTAGAAACGGAAGCTGTTGCGGCCTTCGTTTTTGGTGCGGTAGAGGGCGAGGTCGGCACAGCGCATGATATCGTTGACGCTGTCAGTCGGCGCAATGGCAATACCGACGCTGATGTGAATGTTGATCTGGATACCGTCGATCCAGAACGGCTGTGAGATGCTTTGGACCAGTTGCTCGGCAAGTTCTGTCGCAGCAGCCTGGTCGGCGCCCCGCGCCAGAATCGCAAATTCATCGCCAGACAGCCGGGCAACCACATAGGTTGCGGGGGAAGAATTGCGCAGACGCTCCGCCACCTGTTTCAGAAGCTGGTCGCCTATCCCATGGCCGAAACTGTCATTGACGGTCTTGAACTCGTCGAGATCGATACAGAAAACTGCAAAGCTGCGAAGACCCTTTTCAAGGTCCTTCGTCGCCTGGCTGAGCTGGTCCGTAAACAGCGTGCGGTTGGGTAGATCAGTCAGCACATCATAACGTGCAAGGTAGGATAGCTGATCGTCCGACTGCTTCGCGGCAGTCACGTCCGAGCCAACGCCCCTGTACCCGACGAACTGGCCGGCATTGTCGAAGATGGCCTTGCCAGTCAGTGACCACCAGCGGGTTTCGCCCTTGATGTTGATCGGCAGAATGTGGTTTCGGAATGTGGTGCGGTTTTCAATGGCCTGCCAGATGGAACCGACCTTGACGGCTTCCTCCGCATGCGACTGGTCGATCTTGAACAGTTGCGCAAAGGGCATCCCTTGCAGCTCTTTGGTCGTCTTCGCGGCAATCTGGGCGAGACGCGGGGAGGTGTGCTGGAGTTTCAGGTCCGAGTCGGTCTCCCATATCCAGTCACTGGCATTCTCCTCGAAATCATACAGCAGCAGGCTGATGACTTCCTTCTGCTGCTCAACCTTGATCTGGTCCAAAGTGCGCATCACGATGAGATTGCTCATGTGAACGATAGTGAAGAGGATGAACAGAGCGTAGAACGCCAGGAGGATGGCGATAAAAAGAAAAAAATCTTCGCCCGTCGAGGCCAGTGCGAAAAAGGAGCCGGTGATAATCGTGCCGGAATAGGCGATTGCCGCCAGAGGCACAACGGCCACACCGATACCGGTGGCCATCAACCCGGCCGCAGTACACGCGATCAACAGCCGATGATAAGCGTCCGCATCGAGAAACAGCATCAAAGGAATACTGGCGAGGCAGATGCCATAAAGCGATGATACGATGATCAGATATTTGATCGCATCGAAGCTGAGCTCCTTGACCTTCGGCACTTTGTACCATTGAAAGCAGGCGATGAGTGAGCCTACCGTCAGAAGTGCGACAACGATTGCGACTCCTGCCAGGTAGACGCGAGGTCCGAGGTCCCAGAATACAAACGAAACAACGAACACCACACACATTGCAACGAGCACTGTAAAGGGCGCCAGTCTCAAGGCTACGTCCATCTGTTCGGCATAGACACGGCGCTTGACCGCCGGGTTTATGGCCCCGCGCATTCCGAACATGGATCGGATCGCGTCAAAGGTATGAAAGTTGGACAATCGCACGCAAAGACCTCAGGCAGGTGAGTTCATCGTTTCCCCATGTTAGTTTTTTTACGTTCGGCATTGGTTAATATACTTAACATTTTTTGTAATAGTTACCAATGTCTTTATGCCCGTTCGGCTTACTCCGGTAAAGATGTATTTTTTTGGACTGGCCTTTTTCGGCAATGAAAATCAATACAATTTTACATAATCTTAAGTATTATAAAGAATATATTAGCAAGTCATATAGTATATGTTAAAATAACGCAATTTTACATTCAAATATTGCTTTTGATCTCGAGTTGAGCAAATTTGCAGGTTGTTCAAACCCAGTGTTTGCATGCGGCCGGGACACCCTCATTTCGGTGCGGCAAGGATTGCGGCCAGCAAACCAGGAAAGGTAGAGTTCAGATCACCACTGCGCAACTCGTTCATGTGCGATGTGCCATCGTTGCGGGTCTTCACGATGCCGCACTCGCGCAGGACACGAAAATGGTGAGACATGCTGGATTTGGGACGCCCGCCGTCGAGCGCTGCGCATGTCGCTTCGCCTTCGCGCGCCAATTGCCGGACGATTGACAAGCGAACCGGATCACTCAGGGCATAAAGTACGGATTCGAGCTGGATATCACTGATAGCGGGGTGTCGGAAATTTCTCATACCGCCACCCTAGCACAAAATTTTGTGTATTGCTATTGTTCGAATATTATCGAACAATAAAACATTGTTGGCATTCGCCGTAGAACCAAATTGGAGTGATGATTGATGGCCTCTCTTTTCGAACCCTTCGTGCTGAAGGATGTGACACTTCGCAACCGGATTGCCGCATCGCCCATGTGCCAGTATTCCGCAACAGATGGAATGATCAATGACTGGCACCGGGTGCACCTTGGAGCATTGGCGCGCGGCGGGTTGGGTCTGTTGGTCATGGAGGTGACAGGCGTTTCGCCGGAAGGGCGCATCACGCCGAACTGCCTTGGCCTGTGGAATGACGAACAGGCCGCAGCGCTGGCTCCATCCGTCCAACTCATCAAGAACGCAGGCGCCGTACCGGGCATCCAGATCGGCCATGCCGGTCGCAAGGCCAGCGCAAATCGCCCCTGGGAAGGTGACGATCATATCCGCGCGGGCGATCCACGTGGTTGGGAGACGATTGCACCGTCTGCAATTGCCTATGGCGGAGGTCTTTCAAAAGTTCCGCATGAGATGACGAAGACGGACATCGAACGCGTGAGACAAGCTTTCGTGGACAGCGCCAAACGAGCTCTGGCGAGTGGCTTCCAATGGCTGGAATTGCATTTCGCCCATGGCTATTTGGCGCAGAGTTTTCTATCGAAGCACTCGAACCATCGCACCGACGAATATGGCGGCAGCCTTGAAAACCGTAGCCGCTTCATTCTTGAGACGCTTCGCGCTGTACGTTCAGTCTGGCCGGAAAATCTCCCTTTGGCGGCACGTCTTGGTGTCATCGAGTTCGATGGCAATGACGAAGAGACGCTGAGCGAGGCGATTGAACTCGTCAGGCAGATGAAGGCCAATGGGCTTGACTTCATCGATGTCAGCATGGGTTTCTCACTCGGCAAGGCGAATATCCCTTGGGGTCCGGCATTCCTTGGTCCAGTTGCGGCCCGGGTGCGTCGCGAAGCCGCTCTTCCGGCCTCCACCTCATGGTACATAAGCACACCTCAACAGGCGGATGGGCTGGTACGTGACGGCTCAGTTGATCTGGTCATGCTGGCGCGGCCGCTTCTCAATGATCCACATTGGCCCTACAAGGCTGCCAAGGAACTTGGCGTCGAGAACCCTGCTTCGGTGCTTCCGGCGCCCTACGCTCATTGGCTTGACCGGTATCGGGCCGCTTAGGCCTTCTCCGGTGTGAATCGATCGGTCGAAACCATCGGCGGCTTCGGTTAGTGTCACAGTTTGACTGGATCGACGCGGAGGATGCCACCATGACCGATGAAGCACAGCGTGAGCCGGCGCGAAATCCTCAGGATCTGGAGCGCCTGCTTATCGCCCGACAGTGGATCGGCGACGTTGACGGGATGGCGGCGCTATTTGAGCCAAATGCCGAACAACGGCGAGGGGCCATTGACGGTCGGGAGAGAAGCAATCCGCGCCTTGTTCGCGGATATCACTGCAACGGGGCAAAAAATTTGCAGCCGGAATCCAGAGTCCGGCTGTTGTCAGTGGCGACTTGGCGCTGACTTCAACCCACCTCCCCGATGGCAGCGTCACCGCCGAGGTGGCGCGGCGGCAAAGTGACGGAACGTGGTTGTGGGTCATCGATCGATTCTCCGTTACGTAGAAGGCGGTCGCACCGTTCATTCCAGAACTCGGTGGCTTGCGAGTATGCCGGGTTGAATGCAACACTGTCGGCCTTCGTTTTGGAATAACATTTTCAGAATGACGCCAAATATGGAACGCCGGATGTGTCCGGCCCGCGGAACATTTCCTATTGTCGGCGTCGCGGCGGCACCTTTGGCCGCATTCTCCAATCCATCTCAAATCGCGTTGAAATGTTCATGCCTGTTGTCAAGGTCTATCGAAAATCCCAGATGGTCTGTATAGACGGTCGCAAAAAGACAACAGGGCGGTTGTGCGAGCACCGCAAATGAACATGGCGATTATAACGAACAGGGTGAAAAACCCACTCAACATGGCTGCGAATGATGAACCGCAGGTGCACAAGTCAGCGAACCCGATGGTCGCTTTCGAATGTGTTTCCAAGCGCTTTGCGGCGGCCCGTTCCAGTGCGGAAGTGATCGCGCTGGACAGTATCGACCTCGTTGTTCCGCGCGGTTCGGTGACCGGCATTATCGGTCGTTCAGGTGCCGGCAAATCCACGCTGATCCGCCTCGTCAACGGCCTGGAGAAGCCAAGTTCCGGCCGCGTCCTGGTTGATGGTGTCGACGTCGCCGGGCTGGATGAGAAAAATCTGCGTTCCGTGCGCCGCTCGATCGGCATGATCTTTCAGCATTTCAACCTGCTTTCCTCGCGCACTGCCTTCGACAATATTGCCCTGCCGCTGGAAATTGCCGGGGTAGACCGGCAGTCGATCGAAAAACGTGTCGCGCCACTCCTCGACCTGGTCGGCCTTTCCGACAAGCGCGACCGGTATCCATCCGAACTGTCCGGGGGGCAGAAGCAGCGTATCGGTATTGCCCGCGCACTCGCCACGGAGCCGAAGCTTCTGCTTTCCGACGAGGCAACCTCGGCGCTTGATCCGGAAACGACGCGCTCAATCCTTGCCCTGCTCAAGCAGATCAACAAGGAACTCGACCTGACCGTCCTTTTGATCACGCATGAGATGGAAGTGGTGAAGACTATCGCCGATCATGTAGCGGTGATTGATGGCGGCCGCATCGTTGAGCAAGGACCAACATTCGACGTCTTCACGGGCCACGCCCACGAAACCACACGTGCCCTGCTTGGTGGTCTCGCCGGCATGCGTTTGCCGGAATTTCTGACCAGCCGCATGACGGAGCAACCGGAACCGGATTCCCGCACGATCCTCCGTGTCATCTTCAAGGGCGAGAACGCAACAGAACCCATGCTGGCCCGGCTTGGCAGCGATCTCGGCATTGAAGTCAACATCCTGGCGGGCGCTGTTGACGAGATCGCCGGACGGCCGTTCGGCATGCTCGTCGTATCCCTGCGCGCCGATGAGGCGAAAATCGCCGAAGCGAGGCAATTTCTCGCCAATCATGGCCTGGCATCGGAGGTGGTTGGCTATGTCCGCTGATATTCTGGCGCTTCTCGTCAAAGCAACCGGACAGACGCTCTATATGGTCGTCGTCGCTGGCCTGGTCGGTTCGCTCTTCGGCATCCCGCTAGGCGTCTTTCTGGCGACCAGCGGAAAAGGCGAGCTGTTTCCTGCGCCATCGGTCAACAAGGTTCTTGGCGCTATCGTCAATGCCACCCGGTCGACACCGTTCATCATCCTTGTCGTTGCGATCATTCCGTTTACACGGCTCATCGCCGGAACCTCGATAGGCACGTCCGCCGCTATCGTACCCTTGACGATCGCGACCATTCCCTTCGTCGCGCGGCTTGTCGAGACAGCAATCCGCGAGGTCGATCCGGGGCTGACGGAGGCTGCGCGCGCCATGGGTGCTAGTCCGATACAGATCGTGTTCAAGGTGCTGCTTGCCGAAGCCCGACCTGGCATCGCCTCAGCCCTGACCCTGACCATCGTCAGTCTGATTGGCTATTCGGCCATGGTCGGCGCTGTCGGCGGGGGTGGCCTTGGCGATCTTGGCATTCGGTATGGCTACCAACGCTTCATGCCAGATGTCATGGCCACCGTTGTCGTGGTGCTTATTGTACTTGTCCAACTGGTTCAAAGCGCCGGTGACCGGCTTGCGCGCCGCTTCGACAAGCGCGTTCGCCCCCGCTGAGTTCTTCGTATAATAAACAGGAGTATGAAATGCTGAAGAAGATCCTTGCCACCGCCGCCGTGGCGGCAATATTGAGTGCGACCGGCGCACTGGCTGAGACGATCAAGATCGGTGTGACGCCGGGTGAGCACGCGCAGATCATGGAAAAGGTCAAGGAAGTTGCCCAGCCGAAGGGGTTGGATATCGAGATCTTTGAGTTTTCGGATTATGTCGTTCCGAACCAGGCGCTGAACGATGGCGAACTTGATGCCAATTCTTTCCAGCACAAGCCCTATCTCGACAACCAGATTGCTGACCGCAAGTTCGATCTTGTCGATGTAGCCTATACGGTCAATTTCCCGATGGGCGTCTATTCGAAGAAGGTGAAGAGCTTCGATGAATTGGCCGATGACGCGACCATCGCGATCCCGAACGATCCGACGAATGGCGGTCGTGCCCTTCTGATCCTTGCTGACAAGGGCGCGATCAAGCTGAAGGAGGGCGTCGGCCTCAAGGTCACAACGGCAGACATTACGGAGAACAAGAAGAACTTCAAGTTCGTCGAACTCGATGCCGCGCAGTTGCCACGTTCTATCGATGACGTGGATGCCGCTGCGATCAACACCAATTATGCGCTCGAGGCCGGACTTGATCCGATGAACGGCACCATCCTCAAGGAAGGCGAGAAGGCTCCGTACATCAATCTCATCGCTGTTCGCACGGCCGACAAGGACAAGCCTTGGGTCAAGACGTTGATCGAATCCTATCATTCGGATCCGGTGAAGCAGTTCATCGTCGACAAATACAAGGGCGCCGCTGTCCCAAGCTGGTAACTCTGGATTCAAGGCTGGATCTCACCCTATGCGGGTGGGATCCTTTTTCCATCTGCGCCAAACAAGTGCAGCTTTTCCTTGGGGATGATCACCCGCAAATGATCGCCGGTCTGTGACGGAGAACGGCCGGCCACGCGAACCACGACGCGTTCGCCGCCGACCACGCCGTAGACATAGCTTTCCGCGCCCACCGGCTCTACACCCAAAACCTTCAGGTCGAGCTGCAATCCACCAATGTGCTTTTCATGTCCAGCTGCGACCTCCAGGTCTTCCGGCCGGAAGCCAATGACTGCTCCGGTCGTTGGGACTGTCAGTCCTTCAGCGCCGATATGTGTCCCATCCTTCAGGATGAGGCCGGTATTGTCCGCGGTAACGTGGACGAGGTTCATGGGCGGGGCCCCGATGAAACTTGCAACGAACGTGCTTGCCGGTTTTTCATAGATATCAAGTGGTGCACCGATCTGTTCGACCGAGCCGGAATTCATGACGACGAGCGTATCTGCTAGGGTCATGGCCTCAAGCTGATCATGTGTCACGTAGACGCTGGTGACCCCCAATTGGCGCTGCAGGTTCTTGATTTCGACCCGCATCTGTCCACGCAGTTTGGCATCAAGATTGGACAGAGGTTCGTCAAATAGGAAAACCTTGGGGTTGCGGACAATGGCTCGCCCCATGGCAACGCGCTGGCGCTGGCCGCCAGAAAGTTCCTTGGGACGGCGCTCCAGTAGGTGAGTCAATTCAAGTGTTTGCGCGGCTTCTCTGACGCGTTTGTCGATCTGGTCCTTGGGCATGCCGCGGTTGCGCAGTCCGTAGGCCATGTTGTCGTAAACCTTCATGTGCGGGTAGAGCGCATAGTTCTGGAACACCATGGCGATGTCGCGCTCGGCTGGTCCGAGATTATTGACCACTGCGTTCTCGATCTTGACCGTGCCGTCGGTGATCGATTCGAGCCCAGCGATCATGCGCAACAGCGTTGACTTTCCGCAGCCGGAAGGACCAACGAGCACGCATAGTGCGCCATCCTCAATGGCAATATTGACGCCTTTGACCGCTTCGACCGAATTCCCATAGACCTTGCGGACGTTGGTCAATTCTACATTTGCCATTTCATTTCTCCGTTTCGACCAGCCCGCGCACAAACCAGCGTTGCATCAGCATGACAACGAGGATCGGGGGAACAATGGCGAGAATGCAGGTGACCATCACCAGATGCCATTCGGTATCTGCATCGGCGAAGGAGATCATTTTGCGCAGGCCGATGACAATGGTCGTCATGTCATTGCGGTTGGTCATCAGTAACGGCCAGAGATATTGCGTCCAGCCATAGATGAAGAGGATCACGAACAGTGCGGCGATATTGGTCTTGGACAAGGGCAGGAGGATGTCCTTGAAGAAGCGCCACGGACCGGCCCCATCGACGCGGGCAGCCTCGACCAACTCGCCGGGGATGGTCATGAAGAATTGGCGGAAGAGCAGCGTCGCCGTTGCTGATGCCATCAACGGCAGTGTCAGCCCCGTATAGGTGTCGATCAGACCGAGATCAACCATGACCTTGTAAGTCGGCAGGATGCGGACTTCGACTGGCAGCATCAGGGTGATGAAGATGAGCCAGAAGAAGATCATGCGGCCGGGAAAACGGAAGAAGACGATCGCGTAGGCTGACAGGATCGAGATCGCGATCTTACCGACGGCGATCGCGAGCGCCATGACGATCGTGTTGAAAAGCAGGCGATCGACCCCGACGCCGCCTATCCGACCGACGCCACCGAAGAGGGCGGCCGAATAATTTTCCCAGAAGTGGTTCCCGGGAAGCAGTGAAAGGGGCGGCCGCATGATCTCCTGCAGCGACTGCGTCGAGGCCACGAAGGTATAATAGATCGGAAACGCGACGATCATGATGCCAATAATCAGGATGATGTGCGCAATAAACCGGCCGATGGGGTTGTTCTGGATCATGTTTCCACCTCAGCCGTAATGGACTTTGCGTTCGACGTAGCGGAATTGGATCGCTGTGAGGCCGATGACGATGATCATCAGGATCACTGACTGCGCCGCAGAGTCGCCGAGGATAAGATTTACAAAGCCATCATTGTAGACCTTGTAGACCAGCGTTTCCGTCGCCTTGCCCGGGCCGCCTCCAGTGACGGCGTGGATGATACCGAATGTGTCGAAGAACGCGTAGACCGTGTTGACGACCAGCAGGAAGAATGTTGTCGGAGCGAGCAGCGGAAAGATAATGGTCCAGAAGCGCTTGGTCTCGCCTGCACCATCGATCGCGGCGGCTTCGATCAGTGATTTCGGAATCGACTGCAACCCAGCGACGAAAAACAGGAAATTGTAGCTTATCTGCTTCCACGCCGCGGCGGATACGACCAGCACCATGGCCTGGTCGCCATTGAGCAGCGGATCCCAGTTATATCCGGCCGAGCGGACCAGGTAGGCCAGCGTTCCCATCGATGGGTTGAACAGGAAGAGCCAGAGCATGCCAGCAATAGCTGGCGCAACTGCATAGGGCCAGATCAGCAATGTCCGATAGATGCCTTTGCCGCGGATGACCTTGTCGGCCATGACGGCGAGGAGCAGGGCAAGAGCCATAGCAATAAGCGCGGTGGCGACGGAAAAGATCACTGTCACCTGAAGCGAATTGACATAATTCGGATCGCTGATGACGCGCCTGAAATTATCGAGGCCGACAAACTGCGTCGACAGTCCAAATGGATCCTCTCGCAGGACAGACTGGTAGATCGCCTGCGATGCGGGCCAGTAAAAGAAAATCGCCGTGATGGCGAGCTGCGGTGCCAACAGAAGATAAGGCAGAAGCTTGTTTGGAAAAGTGACGCGCGTTGACGATGCCATGAATGCCTCGCGAAAAAATTGCCCTGTCCGTATTGGGTACGGACAGGGCGGTCATGAGGGGATGATTACTGGCCGATGGCCTGCTTGATGGCAGCGTTGCCGCGCTTGACGGCATTGTCGAGGGCCTGCTGGGCTGTCTGTTTGCCTGCCAGCATGTTTTCATACTCTTCATTTTCGATGTCGCGAACCTGCGGCAGGTTCACGAGGCGAACGCCTTTGGAGTTTTCCGTCGGAGCCTTACCCATCATCTGCTTGATCGGAATCTCGCGGGCAGGGTTCTTGTCGTAGAAGCCGGATTTCTTCGTTTCCTCATAGGCCGCCAGCGTCACTGGCAGATAACCCGAAACCTGATGCAGGCGGGCCTGGATCTCGGTCTTCGACAGGAAATTGAAGAATGCTGCGACGCCCTTGTACTGTTCGTCACTCTTGCCCGCGAATACCCAGAGGCTGGCGCCGCCCGGTATGGTGTTTTGCGGAGCACCCTTGGCTTCCGGTTCGTACGGCAACTGACCTGTGCCGTAGTTCATCCCCGACTTGATCACATCGCCAAGGCCACCTGAGGATTCGGTGAAGATACCGCATTCGCCGGAGATAAACAGCTGCTTGGCTTCCGAAGTGCGCCCACCGTAGCGGAATGTACCGTCCTTGGCGAGGTCAGCCAGTTCCTGGAAGTGCTTGACGAAAATCGGTGAGTTGATCTTCAATTCGACATCGGTGCCGGCAATTCCGTTCTCGTTGCTGCCGAACGAAAGATCGTTCCAGGCCGCAAAGTTTTCCGTATGGATCCAGGTCAGCCACGTCGAGGTAAAACCGCAATTTGCTGCACCGCTGGTCTTGATCTTCTTTGCTGCTTCCCAGACTTCCGGCCAGGTCTTTGGCGGGTTGTTTTCGTCAAGTCCCGCCTTCTTGAAGATATCCTTGTTGTAATAAAGGATCGGTGAGGAGCTATTATAGGGGAAGGACAGCATCGTGCCGTCCGGCTTCGAGTAGTAGGAGACGATGCCAGGCAAATAGAGGCTCTTGTCGAACTTCGTGCCGCCCATCGACAAGATATCCGCGACCGGTTTGATCGCGCCTTGAGCACCCATCATCACCCCGGTCCCTGCATCGAATACCTGCATGATATCGGGTGCCTGCTTGGCGCGGAATGCGGCGATGCCGGCATTGAGCGTTTCGGGATAGGTTCCCTTGAATACCGGAACGACCTTGTAGTCGCTCTGGCTTTCATTGAATTCCTTGGACAGCGTTTCAACAACCTCGTTGTTGGCGCCAGTCATTGCGTGCCACCAGCTGATTTCCGTGAGGGCAAAGGATGAAGTGGATGAAGCGAGCATAATGCCAAGAGCAAGGCTCAAGCGGGTACCGCGATAGGTCATTTCAATCTCCCATGATAAGGCGTCATCTGAAGTGCGCTTGAGGGCAGTATTCCCATTTTGTGACAAAGAAACAACAAGCTTATGACTTAAGCCCGACGGGACTGTGGAAAATTGCGCAGCTGTTCATTTTCGAGGCTGATTAGATCAGCGTGACGCCTGCCTTGCGCATTTTCGTGATCATCGCTGCGAGTGAACCGCCAAGGTCGATTCCACGACATGCATCGAGGAGAACATCGGCGGCAAAACCATGTTCAACTGCGTCGAGTGCGGAGTAGGCGACGCAATAATCTGTTGCAAGACCGGCGAAGGTTACGTTGGTGATCTTGCGTTCCCTCAGATAGCCGGCGAGGCCGGTAGGAGTCTTGTGGTCGTTTTCGAAAAATGCCGAATAGCTGTCGACATGCGGCCTGAAACCCTTGCGGATCACCAGTTCAGCCTTTGTCCAATCCAGGTCGTGATGGAAATCCGCACCGACCGAGCCTTGGATACAGTGCTCTGGCCATAGCGTTTGCTCGCCATAGGGCATCATGATCGATTCGAATGGCGCCTTGCCGGGATGCGATGAGGCGAAGCTTGAATGGCCAGCCGGGTGCCAATCCTGCGTGATGATAACGTGGTCGAACCGTACCATTAGCCTGTTGATGATCGGAACGATCTCATGGCCGGCTTCCACTCCAAGTGCGCCACCCGGACAGAAATCGTTCTGCACATCAACGACGATCAGCGCGTCCTTGGCCATTCCAATTCTCCAACTCATTGAAGATTATGAATATGGCCAATCGGTTTGCGGCGTCAACGAGCGTAATGCACGTCTCCATCGATCCAGACGTGATTGACATCGAGCTCGTTGTCGAGGTGGACGATATTGGCCACATAACCCGCAGCAAGCCGGCCATAGCGGTGATCGATGCGGATGCTTTCCGCCGGATAGAGCGAGGCCATGCGCAGCGCCTCACCGAGGGGCAGTCCGAGATCGCGGTGAACGAAGCGGACGGCGGAAATCATGTCGAGATCGGCACCGGCGAGCGTGCCGTCTTCCAGAGTCAGGCGGCCTCCGGCGCGGGTGATCTTGCGGCCGTTCAGGGTGAACGAGGTAATGTCTGTGCCGATCGTAGACATGGCGTCGGTGACGAGGAATATCTTCGATGGTCCCTGTTTTGCACGTAGTGCGATCGCCATGGAGGCCTTGTCGACGTGAAATCCATCGGCGATCAGTCCTGCGGACAATTCGCCCGATTGCAATACTGCTCCGACAACGCCCGGACTGCGATGGCCAAGCTGGCTCATTGCATTGAAAAGATGCGTCACCATGGTTGCGCCTGCATCCTTTGCCGCCATGGCGACTTCATAGGAAGCGCCGCTGTGGCCGAGGCTGACGATCACGCCGGCATCAGTCAGCGCCCGGATCTTTTCTATGGGAACTGTTTCCGGAGCAACGGTGGTCAGGAGAACCGGCACTTCCTGCACCGCCTCGATAAGAGCCATGAAATCGGCATCGTCCATTGGCCTGATCAGTTTGGGATCGTGTGTGCCCTTATGCGTCAGGGAAAGGTGCGGCCCCTCGATATGCAGCCCGATGAAACCTGTAACCTTTTCCTGCGCTGCGGCCTTGCCGGCGGCAAGTGCGGCGGTGGTGATCTGCGGCGTATCGGTGATCAGGGTCGGGAGTAGGGCAGTGGTGCCAAAGGCAAAATGCGCGTCGCATATGGTGCGGATGACATCGACGCTCGGGCCGTCGTTGAGAAGCACACCGCCGCCGCCATTGACCTGGAGGTCGATGAAGCCCGGCACGAGCTTGCCGCCCCTCAACGCGACCTGGCGAAGTCCGGCAGGCAGGTCCGAATTTGCAGTCAAGCTTTGGACAACTCCGCCGTCTACGATGAGCGCCGAATTGGCATGCCAGTTCTCGCCGTCGAATATCTCGGCGCCGGTGAGTGCGTATGGTGAACTCATATCGTCTCGGTCACTTTTCTCAAATGCGGAGGTTCATCCGGATTCAGTCCCCGGCTGCGGGCAAAGGCTTCCACGAACGCATAGAACGACACGAGCAAAGCCAGTGGATCGGTCAAAGGATGCGACGTTGCGACAAAGGGCACGGCCGTTGCCTTCGAGGGCTTTGCCGATGTGACGAATACGGCTGCGCCCTGTTCGGCGAGACGGTTGGCAGACTCAATGATCGAGTCTTCGGCGGCGTCACGCGCGGCCAGAACCAGGACTGGAAAGCCTTTCCCGACTATGGCTTTCGGGCCGTGCATGACTTCTGCCGCGCTGTAGGACTCGGCATGAACTGCACTCGTTTCCTTGAATTTCAGCGCGACCTCGTTCGAAATTGCAAGCGACGGGCCGCGTCCGAGCACGAAGAGAGAATTTTCATCCTTCAAAGTGGTGGCGAAGGGCGACCAGTCACAGTCGACCGCTTTTTCCAGGGCGGTGGGAAGAGCGTCGATTGCAGCAAGCAGTTGCTTGTCTTCGGTCCAATGGCCGATGAGCGCCAGACCGGCAACGGCCGAACTGACAAAGGACTTCGTTGCGGCGACGCTGCGTTCGGGACCGGCCAGGATATCGATGGGAAAATCACTTGCATTGGCAAGGTCGGAATTGATGACATTCGTGATGGCTATAGTCAGCGCGCCGCTTTCACTGGCCGCCTTGGTCATGCTGACAATGTCTGGGCTTTTGCCGGATTGCGAGATCGACAATGTTGCCGCGCTGCCGAGCTTCAGCGTGACACCATAGATCGATGCGACTGAGGGACCGAGCGAGGCAACGGGAATGCCCGCAGTTAGCTCGCTCGAATATTTCAGGAAGGCGCTGACATGATCGGACGAACCCCGGGCGATCGATGCCAGAAATGGCGGGTCCTTCTCGCGCAACTTCGCGCCTGCCGCTGCAAGCGTGTCGCGTGAGGCATCGAGAAATCGCGCCGTGACCGCGGGAATGGACAGAATTTCTTCCCGCATGAGGGTTGTTTTGGTTGTCAAAGCACTGCTCCTGATATTTCCGAAGAATCGCCGAGTTTCAGTTCGGCGACAAATTCATAGGCGTCGGCCCGATAGATCGATTTGGTGAATTCGATCACTTTGCCCGATTCCAGATAGGATATGCGCTCGATGTTCAGACTGGCCGAGCCAGCGGGAACCTGCAGCAATTTAGCATCATTCTCTTTCAATATGGCTGCAGAAATGCGCTGGATTGCCCTGACCGGCCGATTTCCGCTTTCTGCCAGCACGGCGTAAAGCGACAGCGTGACCAATTCAGGGTTGGGCAGAACATGGATCGACAGTGCCGCGCGCTCTATTGCCATTGGTGTCTCGTTGGCAACGCGCAGACGGCTGATGCGTGCCACCTTCTCGCCGGACGAAAGGCCGAGCGTGACCATCTCTTCCGGCGAGGGCGCATATATGCCGCGATCAAGCCATGTCGAACGGACGATCATGCCGCGACGGGCCATGTCCTCGGTGAACGATGTCAGATGTGACAGCGACTGTTCAACACGTTCGGAACGCGGTGCAACGAATGTGCCGGAGCCATGTCGCTGTACGAGCAGCCCGCTATTCACGAGACCTTGGACCGCTTTCCGCACCGTGACGCGCGATATGTCGGCCATGGCCGCAAGCTCGCGCTCGGGTGGCAAGGCATCTCCCGGATGCAGCATCCCATCCCGGACGGCATTTTCGATGAGGCGCTGGAGTTTCACATAAAGCGGACCGCCGGCGGCCGAGCCGTCATTGAGTGAAGGCAAGATATCGATCAAACCATCAGCCATGGACGGTCTCCGTGACTTTCGAAGCAAAATTCTGTGCCGCCAATTGGACCGCTCCGGTGAGTGCGTCGTTGAGAGGCGTCTGCAATTGGGCCCGATATCGCGGCGATAGAAGCGGACCATAGAGCGCGCCAAGGCCACCCAACAAGGAGAGGCGGGTTGGGTTGTTCGCTGTGATAGCATCCAGTCCTTCTTCGATCTGGCCGATCGTTTTCCGCAAGAGAGCAAGAGCAACATCATCTTTCTGCGATGCATACTCGAACACCATTGGCGCAAACGAACCAAAATCGCTTGGGCGCGCCGAATGAGCGAACTGGACAATGCGATGCGGATTGCCACCAAACCGTTCCATGATCGCCTCGGTCAACGGCGACGAGGGGTGGAATTTATCATAGGCGAGCAACGTCTCTTCGAGTAGATCGCGGCCTAGCCGAGCGCCACCGCCGAGATCACTGACCTTGAATCCCCAGCCGCCCGCAAAACGGATATCGCTTCCAACCCGGGTTACATAGGCCGAGCCGGTTCCAAGGATGACCACTGTTCCGTCATGGTCGCCGAGTGCGCCCTGTAGCGCGATAACGCCGTCAGAATAAACAAGCGAATTCCTGAAAGGCAGCATGGCTTGAAGCTGGGCGGCATTGCTCCCGACATTTGCACCGGCAAGACCAAGAACGGCCGATAGAGAGGGGATCGCCGAGTGGTCGATCCGAGCATCGGCCAGCGCTGCTTCCGTGGCGTCCAGAATGTTGAGGCGTGCGGTATTCATGTCGGTCATGATGTTAGCCGAACCGCTCTTGCCGGTACCCAGAACCTGGCCGTTCATGTCAGCCAGCGCCGCCCTGCAGCCCGTTCCACCACCATCAATTCCCAGGAGATAAGTCACGTTCAATCATCCTCCAAAAACAGAATACCAATAAAATACCAATATCCAAGCATTAATTTCCGCTTTTTCAGGATTTCCTTCTTACCATTGAATTCATTGCATAAAAAGCCTTGTTAAAAAATCATTGCGGAAATTTTTTAAGATTTGCTGGACAAGTGGTATTTTTTTGGCATTAATTGTCCCAACGAGGAGAGAGCAGTGGGAACAACCCGTACCGAGCAACGCAATGACAGGGCATCAGGTCTGGACGAGCGATCGCCAGAAGATATCCTGCGTTTGCTGTACGAGGCACAGGTCGAGGCGGCGGCGTCGGTTGCCCGGGCTACGGATTCCATCGCAAAGGCGTCACTTTTGGCCGCTGAAACTCTTCGGGCTGGCGGCCGTCTTGCTTATGCCGCGGCTGGGAGTTCCGGCCTGATGGCGCTGGCGGATGCGCTCGAATTGCCGGGTACATATGGCATCGCCCCAGATCGCATCGTTATCCTGCTCGCTGGCGGCGTTGCCAGCCTCAATCGCCTCGCCGGCACTTACGAAGATGACACTGCCCAGGCGGCGAGAGACATTGCTGCTGCCGGACTTGCAGAGGGTGATTGCCTGATCGCGATTTCGGCCAGCGGTTCGACGCCCTATGCACTGGCGGCAATCGACGAGGCTACAAACCGCGGTCTGAAGATCATATCAATCGCCAACAATCCGGATGTTCCGCTGTTCAGTCTTGCGGATGTGGCTATCACGCTACCAACCCCGCCGGAGATGGTCGCCGGGTCGACGCGCATGGGGGCAGGTACTGCCCAGAAAATTGCGCTCAATCTGCTGTCGACATTGATGGCTGTTCATCTCGGTCATGTACACGACGGCTACATGGTCAACCTTACCGCGGACAATATCAAGCTGCGCGAGCGGGCGGCACGCATAGTATCTGCCATTAGCGCCTGCGACATCAGCGATGCGGCAAGGCTGCTCGAGGCAAGCGGCGGGTCTGTCAAATCTGCAATTCTGCTCGCGGCCGGTGCGCCAAGTGCAGAACAAGCAACAGAGATTCTCGAAAGCAATCAACAGAGGCTTCGCCCGGCGCTTTCGAAATTGAAAGGGAGCCTCGGCTCTCGTTAACGGCACTGGTCATGAGGGTGCAACAGGAGACTAAAATGGGAAGCAAAACACTGAAAACACTGCTAATGGCGACGAGCATTCTGGCTACGGCCGGATTTGCCCATGCAGCAGATACCACACTGACGATTGAAAGCTGGCGTACGGACGATCTTGCGATCTGGCAGGAGAAGCTGATTCCGGCTTTCGAAGCCAAGAACCCCGGCATCAAGGTCAAGTTCTCTCCAACGCCTCCGACCGAATACGACGCTGCCCTCGGTGCGCGTTTCGATGCGGGCAGCGCCGGTGACATCATCACCTGCCGTCCATTCGACAAGTCGCTGGAACAGTTCAAGCGCGGCAATCTCGCAAGCCTCAATGACCTTTCGGGCATGAAGAACTTCTCCGACGTCGCCAAGGCTGCCTGGACGACGGACGATGGCAAGGACACGTTCTGCGTACCGATGGCTTCGGTTATCCATGGTTTCATCTACAACAAGGATGCCTTCGACAAGCTTGGAATTGCCATCCCGACCACGGAAGCTGAATTCTTCGCTGCGCTCGACAAGATCAAGGCCGACGGAACCTATATTCCAATGGCAATGGGCACGAAGGATCTCTGGGAAGCCGCAACGATGGGCTATCAGAACATCGGACCGACCTACTGGAAGGGTGAAGAGGGCCGCGCCAAACTGATCAAGGGCGAATCCAAGCTCACTGATCCGGAATGGGTCGAGCCTTACAAGGTTCTTCTCAAGTGGAAGGATTATCTCGGCGACGGTTTCGAAGCGCAGACTTATCCAGACAGTCAGAACCTGTTCACGCTCGGCCGCGCTGCGATCTATCCGGCTGGTTCGTGGGAAATCGGTCTGTTCAACACGCAGGCCCAATTCAAGATGGGTGCCTTCCCGCCGCCGGTCAAAAATGCCGGTGACGCATGCTACATCTCCGACCACAACGACATCGGTGTCGGTCTCAATTCCAAGAGCGGGCACCCGGAAGAAGCCAAGAAGTTCCTGGACTGGGTTGCCTCTCCGGAATTTGCCGACATCTACGCCAACGCCCTTCCGGGCTTCTTCAGCCTGAATTCGACCGCGGTGAAGATGCAGGACCCGCTAGCCCAGGAATTCGTGTCCTGGCGCGAAAAGTGCAAGCCGACGATCCGCTCGACCTACCAGATCCTGTCACGCGGCACGCCAAACCTCGAGAACGAAACCTGGGTTGAATCGGCCAACGTGATCAACGGCACCGACACACCGGAAGCTGCGGCCAAGAAGCTTCAGGACGGACTCGACAGCTGGTTCAAGCCTGCCAAGTAACCACTCAATAGCCGGAGCGTCCGTCATGGGCGTTCCGGCCATTTCTTTATCTGAAGCACGGTATTGGCCGTTGCGCTATCATCTTGAGAACGGCAGTCGTGTGCCGCGTTATGCACGACCAAAAATCAAAAGCAGGGCTCTAATGACCACAGTCGCAGAAGTATCGATCGACAGAGGCGCAGACAAGCGCCAGCGGCGCTGGCACATTTTGGTGTTTCTCGCACCGGCGGTGCTTGTCTATACGGCTGTGATGATCCTGCCGCTCATCGAAACGTTGCGGCTCTCCCTGTTCAACGTCAAGGACGGCCAGAGCGTATTCGTTGGCTTTGGCAATTTCCAGGTTCTGTTCGGTGATCCGCGCTGGGCGGCAAGCTTCTGGAATGCGCTGCGCAACAATTTCGTTTTCTTCCTGATCCATATGCTGGTGCAAAACCCGATCGGTGTGGCGCTGGCCGCCTTGCTTTCCGTGCCGAAGCTGCGCTTTGGTGCGTTTTACCGTACCGCCATGTTCCTGCCGACGCTCCTGTCTTTCGTGATCGTCGGCTTCATCTGGAAGCTCATCCTGTCACCCATCTGGGGCGTATCGCCCTATCTGATGGACCTGGTCGGTCTGAAGTCGATGTTTTCACCCTGGCTCGGCAAACCGGGCACGGCACTTATCGCTGTGTCGCTCATCTCGGTCTGGCAATATGTCGGCATCCCGATGATGCTGATCTATGCGGCCATGCTGAACATCCCCGATGAAGTTCTCGAAGCTGCCGAATGCGATGGCGTCACCGGCTGGAGCCAGTTCTGGAAGATCAAGCTGCCGCTGATCCTGCCGTCGATCGGCATCATTTCCATCCTGACTTTCGTCGGCAATTTCAATGCGTTCGACCTGATTTATACCGTACAGGGTGCGCTCGCCGGGCCGGATGGCTCAACGGATATCCTTGGTACTTTGCTCTACCGCACCTTCTTCGGCTTCCAGCTGCAGATCGGCGACAAGTCCATGGGCGCGACGATCGCGACGGTGATGTTCCTAATCATCCTCTCGGGTGTCTGCCTTTATCTCTTTGCTATCCAGCGGCGCATGCGCCGGTACCAGTTCTAGGAGCGATCGATCCATGGCCAAACCAACCGCATCGCCCCTGCGCACCGGCCTCGTGCACCTCGCGCTCGGCACCTACACGCTGATCGCGCTCTTCCCGGTGTTCCTGACCGTAATCAACTCGTTCAAGGACCGGGCATCGATATTCCGTGATCCGCTCGGCCTGCCGACGCCGTCCACATTCAGCCTTGTCGGGTATAATACCGTGCTGGGGCAAGGGGATTTTGTCCTCTACTTCCAGAACAGTTTCATCGTCACGGCCGTTTCGATCTTCTTCGTTCTGCTGTTCGGGGCAATGGCCGCCTTTGCGCTTTCGGAATACCGTTTCAAAGGCAACACCATGATGGGCCTTTATCTGGCGCTGGGCATCATGATCCCCATCCGCCTCGGCACGGTAGCGATCCTGCAAGGGATGGTTGCCGCTGGGCTCGTCAACACGTTGACGGCGCTCATTCTGGTTTACACGGCGCAGGGCCTGCCACTTGCGGTCTTCATCCTCACCGAATTCATGCGGACCGTTTCTGACGATCTCAAGAATGCGGGACGGATCGATGGCCTCTCCGAATATTCGATCTTCTTCCGGCTGGTGCTGCCGCTGGTCCGGCCCGCCATGGCCACCGTAGCCGTCTTCACCATGATCCCGATCTGGAACGATCTGTGGTTCCCGCTGATCCTTGCTCCAAGCGACGCGACCAAGACAGTGACGCTCGGCTCGCAGGTGTTCATCGGACAGTTCGTCACCAACTGGAACGCAGTCCTTGCCGCGTTGACGCTGGCAATCTTGCCGGTCCTCGTCCTCTACCTCGTCTTCTCGCGGCAGCTCATCCGCGGCATCACATCGGGAGCGGTCAAATGATAGCGCAAAAGCCAATCCGGGTTCTTGTGGCGGGGCTCGGCAATATGGGCCGCAGTCATGCGCTGGCCTACCACAACAATCCGGGTTTCGAGATTGTCGGGCTGGTCAACCGTTCGATTGTGCCCCTGCCGGAAGAACTGCGCTCCTACACGATCCATCCGTCGTTCGACGAAGCATTGGCCGAGCTCAAGCCCGATCTCGTGTCGATCAATACCTATTCCGACAGCCACGCGGATTATGCCGTGGCGGCCATGGATGCGGGCGCTGACGTCTTCGTCGAGAAGCCGCTTGCAACGACGGTAGCCGATGCCGAGCGGGTCGTCGCTGCCGCCAGGAAGCATGGCCGCAAGCTCGTGATCGGCTATATCCTCCGCCATCATCCTTCGTGGGTGCGGTTGATCGAAGAGGCGCGTAAGCTCGGCGGTCCCTACGTGTTCCGCATGAACCTCAACCAGCAGTCGAGCGGTGCTACCTGGGAAACCCATAAGTCGCTGATGAAGACGACATCACCCATCGTCGATTGTGGTGTGCATTATCTCGATGTAATGCTGCAGATCACCGACGCCAAGCCAGTTCAGGTTCGCGGCATGGGCGTTCGCCTTTCCGGCGAGATCGATGCAGACATGTACAACTACGGCCACCTGCAGGTCCTGTTCGACGACAAGAGCGTCGGCTGGTACGAGGCTGGGTGGGGTCCGATGATGTCGGAGACGGCCTTCTTCGTGAAGGATGTCATCTCGCCAAACGGCTGCGTTTCCATCGTCATGGACCAAAACGCCAAATCAGATGACATCGACTCCCACACCAAGACTTCGACCATACGGCTGCATTCCGCAAGGACTGCGGCGGACGGACGCTTTGCCGAGCCGGACGAACTCTTGAACATGGCCGGAGAGCCGGGACATCAGGAGCTTTGCGATCTGGAGCAGGCCTTTGTCCTGAAGGCAATTCGCGAAAATCTCGACCTTGCCCGCCACATGCTGGATGCGGTGCGTTCGCTGAGCGTCTGCCTCGCGGCGGATGAAAGCGTCAGAACCGGCAGGCCGGTAGACCTATAAATTTATCCAAGAAACGGGAACAAGACATTGGGTTCTTTGAAGATTGAAAATATCCGCAAGTCCTTCGGCCATGTCGACGTGCTGAAAGGCATCGACCTTGAAGTCAAGGATGGCGAGTTCGTGATTTTTGTCGGACCGTCCGGTTGCGGCAAATCCACCTTGCTGCGGGTGATCGCGGGGTTAGAGGATGCGACATCTGGCGATATCCTGATCGATGGCAAGAAGGTCAATAACACGCCGCCCGCCAAGCGCGGCATTGCCATGGTGTTCCAGACCTATGCGCTTTACCCCCACCTGTCAGTTCGCGACAATATGGGCCTTGGCCTGAAACAGGCGGGCAAGCCTGCAGACGAAATCAAGGAACGCACCGGGATCGCGTCTAGCATGCTGTCGCTGGACGAATATCTCGAACGCCGCCCGGCAGAACTCTCAGGTGGTCAGCGCCAGCGCGTCGCGATTGGCCGCGCCATTGTGCGCGAACCGCAACTGTTCCTCTTCGACGAGCCGCTCTCGAACCTCGATGCTGCGCTGCGCGTCAACACCCGCCTCGAGATCGCGCGCCTCCACCGGCAGCTCAAGGCGACCATGATCTATGTGACGCACGACCAGGTCGAGGCGATGACGCTCGCCGACAAGATCGTGGTGCTGAACAAGGGCAAGATCGAGCAGGTTGGCTCGCCCATGGAGCTGTACAACGCGCCGCAGACGATCTTCGTCGCCGGCTTCATCGGCTCACCACAGATGAACCTCATCGATGCGGCAAAGCTCGGCCAGAGCGGAGCCAAGACCATCGGCATCCGGCCCGAGCACATCCAGGTCAGCAAGACATCGGGCGAATGGAAAGGTTCGGTGATTCACGTCGAGCACCTTGGCGCCGACACGATCATCTATCTCCAGACCGATTTCGGTCCGCTGACCGTCCGGCTCTTCGGCGAGCACAATTACGATGTCGACGGCGTGCTCTATGCCACTCCGGATGCGGGGCGGACCTACCGGTTTGACAATGATGGGCAGGTCATCAAGGGCTGATTTTACCAATTCATGTCATGACATGATCAAACGTTTGGGCCATAGTCCGGCGCGCCGTGGAATCGATTTCACGCGGCTCTGATATGGACAGGAACAGGACGACGACCATGGGCTGGACACCGGATTCCAAACGCTACGACACAATGAAATACAATCGCTGCGGCAGGAGTGGTCTCAAGCTTCCCGCTATCTCTTTGGGGTTGTGGCACAATTTCGGTAACGATACACCACACAGCCTCAAGCAGGCGATCTGCCACCAGGCTTTCGATCTCGGAATCACGCATTTCGATCTCGCCAACAATTACGGGCCGCCGCCCGGATCTGCGGAGGAAGCGTTCGGCGAAATCCTGCGCAATGATTTCAAGGGTTATCGCGATGAGCTGATCATTTCGTCGAAAGCCGGCTATGGCATGTGGCAGGGACCCTATGGCGAATGGGGCAGCCGCAAATATGTCATCGCCAGCTGCGACCAGAGCCTCAAGCGGCTCGGTCTCGACTATGTCGATATCTTCTATTCGCACCGGTTTGATCCGGATACGCCGCTGGAAGAGACGATGATGGCGCTCGACCACATTGTCCGGTCCGGCCGCGCACAATATGTCGGCCTCTCCTCCTACAATTCGAAACGGACCCGCGAAGCCGAAGCCATTCTTGAAGAGCTTGGTACGCCTTGCCTTATTCATCAGCCCAGCTATTCGATGATCAATCGCTGGATCGAGGAAGATGGCTTGATCGACACCTTGGAGGAACTCGGGATCGGCTCGATCGTGTTCTCGCCGCTGGCGCAGGGCATGTTGACCGACAAGTATCTGAAGGGCGTCCCAGAGGAGAGCCGTGCGGCGCAGGGCAAATCGCTCAACCCGAATTTCCTGAGCGAGCCCAACATTGCAAATATTCGTGCACTCAATGACATTGCCGGTAAACGTAGTCAGACGCTCGCCCAGATGGCAATTGCCTGGGTGCTCAGGAAGGGCCGCATCACGACCGCATTGATCGGGGCGAGCAAACCACAGCAGGTCGTCGACTGCGTCAAGGCGCTCGACAATCTCGAGTTTACGGATGCGGAGCTTGCAGAGATCGACAAGTACGCCAATGACGCCAATGTCAACCTCTGGGCAGCCTCGGCCGAACGTGACGGTCCGCAGCGTGTGCCGCCGAAACTGGCCTGATACCCGCAGTTGCGCCTTCAACGCCAGGATATCGTCACTCTGGCGTTGTTTCGCACAAAGCTGAGATTGGCAGCGCAACGCTAATGTGCGAAATGTCTGCGCCATGAAATCGATACGGATTGGAATAGTTCGATGAAGATTGCGATGATCGGGACCGGATATGTCGGTCTGGTGTCGGGTGTCTGCTTTGCGGAATTTGGTTTCCAGGTCACCTGCGTGGACAAGAATCCGGCGATCATTGAGCGCTTGCAGGCTGGTGAAGTCACCATCTATGAGCCTGGCCTTGATGAGCTGCTGGTGCGCAATGCACGCGACGGACGCCTCGTGTTCACGACGGATCTCGCAACGACTGTTGCGGAAGCCGATGTCATCTTCATAGCCGTTGGTACGCCCTCCCGCCGTGGCGACGGCGAGGCTGACCTGCAATACATCCACGCGGCGGCCGATGAAATTGCTGCGGCGATGAAGCCGGGCGCTGTTATCGTTATCAAATCGACTGTAGTTGTCGGCACCAATGCCGACGTGCGCGAGCGCATTGCCCGGGCACGGCCGGACGTTCCGTTCTCCATGGTGTCCAATCCGGAGTTCTTGCGCGAAGGTTCCGCCGTCGAAGACTTCCTGCGTCCCGACCGCGTTGTTGTCGGCGTGCATGACGAGCGCGGTACAGCGGCAATGAAGCGTGTCTACCGCCCGCTTTACCTGCGCGAGACGCCGATGATCGTAACGACGCTGGAAAATGCCGAGATCATCAAATATGCGGCCAACGCGTTCCTGGCGATGAAGGTGACCTTCATCAATGAGGTCGCCGATCTCTGCGAGAAGGCCGGCGGCAATGTGCAGGATGTGGCGCGGGCAATCGGCATGGACAATCGCATCGGCTCGAAGTTCCTGCATGCAGGCCCCGGCTTCGGCGGCTCATGCTTCCCCAAAGACACCCGCGCCTATGCCGCGACGGGCCGCAAGATGAATGCGCCGCAGACGCTGATCGAGCAGGTTGTCACCGTCAATGAACAGCGCAAGCGCTCCATGGCCGAGAGGGTCATCGAAGCGGCGCAGAAGGAAGGCGTGAAGACCGTTGCGGTCCTCGGCATCGCTTTCAAACCCAATACCGACGACATTCGCGAGTCGCCTGCGCTGGACATCATTCCTGTGCTGCAAAAAGCGGGTTTGGCTGTCCGAGCCCACGACCCGGAAGCGCGTGTCGCGGCGGAGCAGGTTTTGCCGGGGGTCACCTGGTGCAAATCCGCTTACGAGGCCACCGACGGCGCTGGGATCACCGTTCTCCTCACCGAATGGAACGCCTACCGCGCGCTTGACCTTAAGCGGGTAGCGGGCTTGATGAGCGGCAACATCCTGTTCGACCTGCGCAACGTCTATAGCGCCCAGGATCTCGAAGGGACCGGGCTCGATTATCGGTCTGTCGGAAGGCCGCTGGTGGGGAAGGACGTTTAGAAGCAGACTTCAGTTGCTGCGTATAGTTCTAGGCGAAGCCGCCGGATTTGATCCAGACGGACGCATCGGGTGCAGCGAACCTGCTATTGTCTCTCGACTTTGGGCAGCGCAGTCCAACGAGCGGCCAGACCACCCGCTGCGCCTGCGAGTGTGAAGTAGAGCACATTCAGGAGTTTGAACAACCAACCGAACAGCGTTGGTAAGCCATCCTTCGTCACCTGATAGCCCCAACTCCAACTATTGTAGCTAGAGTTGTCATCGAAGTAGGTCCTCAATCCCATGACGAGACTGAACGTTAGCAAAAGCAAACCAATAGTCGCGCCGACATTAGCACCCAGTGCGATCGCGTCGCGGCTGCTGCGCAAAGGCCGAGACTCCGCACGCTTCCATACTGGCAGACCAATGGCCATGCTGAAGATCAGGGATAACGGAAAGCCGAACACCGCATAGAGCAGCACGCCTTGAAAGACTGGCGGAGTTCTCCACTCTTCGTTGGAAACGAGCGTGGCAACGGCAAGCTGGAGCAGGTTAGATGCGAAAGTGATGCCGATTAACGCCGCCAGCCCAGCGGCGGCTGCGGCGGTAAGGCCAAGCAGCATTCGTTTTGTGGTCAACGTTGATGTGGAGCGTCCATTGTCCCGAACTTTGCATTAATCGAACGTGTCCGTAAGCATATGCACCAATTCGGGCGGCCACAACCACGACCGCTTTCCATCCACCCACTGACTTCCCTGATGATCTGTCGAGCCAGGTTTACCGTCAATTCGACATTCGTCGCATTCCAGTCCATTACGCCATGATGAGAGACTGGTGCGCGCTGACACCCGCCATGACTCCCGCCGCAGATGCAAGTGTGGCATTGGCCATGGCGCTTGACGCATCGCCTGCTGCGTAGACACCGGGAACCGTCGTCGCCTTGTGGCCGTCGATGCGAATGAGCGGCCCGAGCGGTCCGTCATCGAAGGCGCAGCCGAGCTGCTCGGCAAGCGGGCTTGCCATGTGTGTCTTGGGGGCAGTGAAGATGGCAGCCACGGGCACGATCCTGCCGTCGCTGAGCCTGACGGCCTCCATCGCAGGTGAGGTGCCCAGGAGTTCGACGATAGGTGTCTGCTCGATGCGAGCGCCGCGGGCGGCAAGCTTGGCGGCCTCCGCTTCGTCGGGTTCGAAAACGCCTTGCGTGAAATAGGTCGTCGGTCCCCAGTCAGGCAGGAGCAGCCCATGGTGGATCGAGAGATGGGTGTTGGCGAGGACACCCAACGGCTGGTTGCCCACTTCGTAGCCATGACAGTACGGGCAATGCAGGACTGTCACGCCCCAACGTTCCGCAATACCGGGGATCGCAGGCAATTCGTCCTTCACGCCAATCGCAAGGACAAGGCGCCGGCCGGACAGCTCTCGTCCATCAGCCAACGCTACGGAAAATCCAGTGTCGGTCTGCCGGGCCGCAATGGCCTCCGTGTGAATGAATTCAACGGTCGGATACCGGGCAAGTTGCTGCCTGGCGTCCTGAACAATGTCGCGGGGTGATCGGCCATCCTGACCGAGGAAGCCGTGGGAGGTTGCCGCAAAACGGTTGCGCGGAAGGCCGGCATCAATGACCAGTACCTGCCGCCTCGCACGGGCAAGCTGCATTGCGGCCGATAGCCCTGCGAAACTGCCGCCAACTACGATTGCATCATGGGACATGGCCGCTCCTTTGCCGAAAATGAAGATAGAGAACAACATAAGTTACATGAAACGGTCGTGTCAACGGTTATGTAACACATCTTGTTACGGAACATATCGCGTGCTAGGAAAACCGGAAGGAGCCAGGAATTTGCGACACGACAGCCGACTATCACGCATGCTGCACGTGCTGATCCACATGGATCGGCATGACGGCTCTGCGACCTCAGAAGTGATCGCCCGGATGCTCAATACCAATCCGGTGGTGGTGCGCAGGACTATGGCGGGTTTGCGCGAGCAAGGTTATGTGCATTCGGTGAAAGGCCACGGCGGCGGCTGGACGCTTTCCCGGCCGCTCGAGCAGATCTCGCTCCTCGATATCCACCGGGCTTTGGGCAGCCCGGAGGTATTCGCAATCGGGCTTGCAATCGATCACCCGACCTGTCTGGTCGAACAATCAGTCAATGCAGCGTTGCAGGATGCCTTTGCCGAAGCAGAGGCAATCCTGATATCACGCTTCGGCAATGTCACGATCGCGGACGTTGCCCGCGATTTCGACGACAGGTTCCAGCGGTCCACGGAAAAACCTGGGCCGGGCTCCTGTCACTAGGCTCAGTAGGCGATGACACCGTCCAGAGCGTAGTGCTTCACCGTCTTGCGATTGGCGATCAGCTCTTCCACGGTCGGCGAGCCGGTCATGGCCCGCGAAATCGCGAGCTTCGTGGCCTCGTAGTTGGTCCGGTAGAGATCCTTGTGGTCTAGATTTTCGTCTTCGGCACAACGGGGGTCAAGCCAGACTGTAATGATCATGCATAGTTCGTCGGCCTGGTCCTTGGGGAGAATATCCTCAATCAGGCAGTCTACGATTGCATCGCCCATAGCTGCCTGTACCACTCCTCCGAGCAATTCCGCATATGCCATGTTCTTGATGGTCACTTTCGTGGTCATCATCGTTGCCGGACGAACCGCCTGGTTGAGGTCACGGACGACGAACATGCGGGTATGACCCTTAACCTGGCCCATCATCGAGGCAAAGGCCTGCCCGACAGGGCCTCTGACCGAGCCGATGACAACTTCCGGCATGGCATCCGTCGCCTGTCCCTCTGCTGCCAGAACCGTTGCTTCACCCGTACGAAACCATATGTCAGTCATGTCTTCTCCCTTTCGATTTGCGACCCGAAGCTATCGGCAAGATCTGCGCCACGTCCAGTTGACGAAAGGTCGCTTACGGTCCCTTGCGATGGCGGATAATAAAACGAGCCGGCGGCTGATCGGCCTATTGCAGCGCCCTGTACAGCGTTATGGTCGTCCTGCGACCTTTGCTGTAATTGATGCCCGAAACCGTCGCGACTGCCGCAACCGATTGCTCGCCCTTCGGCAGGCTCGCGATAAAGGCATCACGCTCGCGTTCATCGACGGCGGCAACGGCACAGGCCGGATCCGCCAGAAGGTGCTGTGCTGCGCCCTGACCATTCGTCAGTACCGTTCCGGTGCCGGCCAGAAACACAAGGCTGGGCTCGGCGTAACTCGCTGAGGCGAGCACACTGTTATTGCACTGCTTGGCGGCTTTGAAGGCATCGGCAATGGCCGGGCTCAGCCATATCGGCGTCAAGGCCGGGATGACACCCCAGGTGAGCAGCCCGAAGGTGATAATCGCAAAAGTTGCAGCAGCTTGCAGCGCTCCCTTGAGATTGTGATTCAAGATGAGGCCGCTGGCAAAGACGCCGGCCGCAAGGGCGGTAAAGAAGACGATTATTCCCGGAAACGAGAACGAATCGGTCATGACATAGGGGAGCACGAGGCCGGCTCCCATGAAGCCAAGCGTTGCCGCGGCGAGGCCAAACAGCGTCAGGCGCTCCAGCCAGATCTGCCAGCGTCCGCGATACGGCTCATTGGCGATGCCTGTATCAATTGCCCACGCCATCATAAGCAGCAGGGCCGGATAGGCCGGCAGGATGTAATGCGGCAGCTTGGTCGGAATAAGCTCCGTTACCAGCCAGAACGGGATGTACCAGGCGGTCAGGAAGGCGAGGCGTGGGTCGTCACGCAGGCGGGCCAGCGCTTGCAGTCCGCCGCGAACAGCCAGTACGCCAAATGGCCAGATGAAGACGACGAAGATCAGCGCGAAATAGCCGGGCGGTGCGCCATGGCTTTCCTGGCCATCGCCGACTTTCGACAGGAAGTCCTTGTTGACGGATTCGTTGAAGAACGCGCCGCCGCTCTTAAGGGTGATCAGAATTAGCCAGGGCAGGACAATCGCCAGCAGGATGAGAATGCCGCTCAGCGGCTTCAGCCGTTTCAGCCAGCGCCAGTCGCGGTAGAACAGGCTGAGCGTCGCCATGGTCAGGAGGCTTACAAACGGCGTAATCGGCCCCTTGATCAGGACGCCGGCTGCAGTTGCCACCCAGAACACAAGTGCTGGCGCCCATCTTTCCGGCGCCTGCATGCGGCTTGCCATCCAGATCCAGGCAAGACCGCCCTGCGCGAATACGACGGTGGTCAGGACCATGGCATCGGTCTTGGCCACGCGGGCTTCAAAGCCAAGCATGACAATTGCGGCGAGAGCGATCCCAGCCAGCAAGCCGGCGCTCTGGCCGAAGAAGGCGGCGCCAAGGATGGCAGTGCCAAGCACCGCCACCGTCGCACCGGTCACCGACACCAGCCGGTAAGCCCAGATCGGTGCATCGCCGTCATGGCCGGTCAGCTTCAACGCGGCGCTCTGCAACCAGTAGATGCCGATCGGCTTCTTGTAGCGGGACGCGTCCTGAAAGCGGATGTCGACGTAGTCGCCGCTCTCGGCCATTTGATGCGTGGCCTGGACATAGCGGGATTCATCCCGGTCCAGCGGCGGTATCGAGCCGATACCGGGAAGGAAGGAGACAAGGCAGATGAAGATCAGCAACAGATAGTGGCTGACGCGAAGCCGTCTGAGGCTACTGGAGGGTGCAGAATGGGAGTCGGTCATCGACAAACCCGTACTCATGTGTCCTGCGTCATTGCTTTCTTCTCATTGGCGATCAGCCAGAGATTGCGGATGTAAACCACAAGTCCGAGGCCTTGTCCGGCGATGAACACGGGGTCCTTGCGGACGATGGCATAAACGAACAGCAGTGCGCCGCCGAACAGCGAAAAGAACCAGAAGGTCACCGGCACGACACTGCGCTTGGCCCGTTCGGAGGCGAGCCACTGCAGCACGAAGCGCATGGTGAAGCATGCCTGCGCGAAAAAGCCGAGCACGACCCAGGCATCGAACTGCGCGATGAAAACCGAGTGCAGCCAGTTGGTGATAGCGTCAGCCATGGCTGATCTCCGTAATCGTTGGAACGGTCTTGCGGCGTTTTCTCAGCCACCACACTCCGTATAGATCGAGAATGCCGCGCAGGCCGCGGTCGAGAATGCCGTAGTTGGATTTGCCATGGCGGCGCTCGCGGTCGACCACATCGACATGCACGACGCCATAGCCCTCGCGGATGACCAGTGCCGGCAGATAACGGTGCCAGCCGTCAAAGAACGGCAGTTCGCGGAAGAGGTGTGTGTGCACGGCCTTGAGGCCGCAGCCGGAGTCGCGGGTATAGTCCTGGAGGATCGCGCCGCGCAGCATGTTGGCATATTTCGACGAGATCTGCTTCAGCTTGGTGTCGGTCCGCTTCAGGCGCTGCCCGGCGGCAATGCCGATTGCGGGACCCGCCTGCAGCAGCGCGTCGGCCAGCCTGGGCAGGTAAGCTGGATCGTTCTGCCCGTCGCCATCCATCGTCACGACGACCTTGCCCTTGGCAGCAAACACGCCTGAACGCACCGCGGCGCTCTGGCCTGCGGATTTATCATGTCGCACATGGCGCAGCGGCTTTCCGGCCTTGATCCTTGCCTCCAGAGCGGCGCCCGTCGCATCGGTCGAGCCGTCATCGACGACAATCACCTCGTAGCTGCGGCCATCCATGGCGGCATCCACTTCATCAAGGAGAAAGGCTAGATTTGCGGCCTCGTTTCGGCACGGAATGACGATTGTGATTGCCGGATTGCTCAAGTCAGACGCTTTCGTATAGTCTCATCAGGCGCGCTCCATAACATTGAAAGCGCCGCCTTGCTATCCTCATTTGCGTTACGGGGATGTAATGGTGGTCATGGCAATCAGTGCTTGTTGCGGATGTCGGTCAGCGTCTTCGCGGGTGTGATCACTTCGGGATCGAGGCGGATTTCGATAATCGCCGGCTTGCCGCTCTGGACAGCGCGCTGCCAAGCGCCCTCGAATTCCTCGGTCGTCTCAACTGTCTCGCCATGACCGCCAAAGGCGCGCGCCAGCATGGCGAAGTCCGGGTTGGTCAGGTCCGTCGCGGATACGCGTCCGGGATATTCTCGCTCCTGATGCATGCGGATCGTGCCGTAAATGTTGTTGTTGATCACAAGGACGATGATCGGTAGCGCGTATTTGACCGCCGTCGCGAAGTCCTGACCGTTCATCAGGAAACAGCCGTCGCCGGCAAAGCATACGACGGTGCGTTCGGGGTAGAGCTGCTTTGCGGCAACGGCTGCCGGCAGCCCGTAACCCATCGAGCCCGAAGTCGGAGCAGCCTGCGTGCCAAAACGGCGAAAGCGATGGAAGCGGTGCAGCCACGTCGCGTAATTGCCCGCACCGTTGGTCATGATCGCATCCTCGGGCAGTACGCTTTCGAGAAAGGACATGATGGGTCCCATCGCCACTTTGCCCGGCCCGGTCTTCGGCGGCGTCGACCAGGCAAGATAGGACCCGTGGGCAATCTCGGCTTCGCCCGGCCAGTTGATGTGCGAGGGTGGCGCGAGATGTTCCACAGCTTCGGCAAACGCGTCAGGGGCAGAGTTGATTGCGAGGCTCGGACGATAGACGCGTCCTAGTTCGTCGGCATCTGGATGCACATGGATCAATGTTTGCTTGGGGTAGGGACTGTCCATCAGCGTATAGCCCGAGGAGGGCATTTCACCGAAGCGTCCGCCGACTAGCAGTAATACGTCGGCCTCTTTGACCCGCGCTGCGAGTGCTGGATTGATGCCGATACCGACGTCGCCCGCAAAGTTGGGATGAAGATGATTGAACAGCATCTGCCGGCGGAAGGAACAACCGACGGACAGGTGCCATTTTTCGGCAAAGCGTGTGATCGAGTGAACTGCACGCTCGTTCCAACGCGAGCCGCCGAGGATCATAAACGGCTTTTTTGCCCCTTGCAGCAGATCTGCAAGCTTCTCGATACTGGCGGGTGAGGGGCCGGTCTCGACCGGTTGCCAGCCCTGAGCCGTGACGGCTTCGACCTTGTCGGTCAGCATGTCCTCGGGCAATGCGAGCACGACCGGGCCCGGACGGCCCGATGTCGCGACCGAAAATGCTCGCGTGACGAATTCCGGAATACGCCGCGCGTCGTCAATTTCCGCAACCCATTTTGCAGTGTCAGCAAAGAATCGACGGTATTCGACTTCCTGAAATGCCTCGCGTTCACGTGCTTCGCGCTGTACCTGACCGATGAACAGGATCAGCGGGGTGGAGTCCTGTTGGGCGATATGGATGCCGGGAGAGGCATTGGTTGCCCCGGGGCCACGGGTAACAAAACAAATGCCGGGCTTGCCGGTCAGCTTGCCCCATGCCTCAGCCATCATCGTGGCGCCGCCTTCGGCCCGGCAGACGGTCACGCCGACATCGGCGTCATAAAGGGCGTCGAGCACCGCCAGATAGCTCTCGCCCGGGACGCAGAACAGGCGCTCGGTTCCATTGGCGACCAACGCCTCAACGATCAGTTCACCGCCGGTTTTCATCGGATGTATCCTTCAATTCGCTCAATATTTCTGCGCTGTGTTCGCCAAGGCGTGGGCTCGGCCGGTCATAGCTGAGTGGCGTCTTCGACATGATGATCGGCGTGCGCACCGAAGGAATGGTGCTGCCATGCGCATCGTCGAGATCGAGCTTCAACTGGCGCGAAACGATCTGCGGATCGTCGAACATTTCGCCGATCTGGTTGATCGGGCCGGCCGGCACAGCATTTCTGGCGCAGGCCCCGAGCAACTCGGCACGAGTGTGTTTGATGGTCTCGGACCTGATCAGTGCCGTCAATTCGGTACGGTTTTCCAGCCGGGCCCGGTTCGTCAGGAAGCGAGGATCGCTGGCGAGACTTGTCAACCCGACAATGCTGCAAAACCGGGCAAACTGTCCGTCATTGCCGACCGCCAGGATCATGTGACCGTCCGAGGTCGGCACGACTTCGTAGGGCGAAATATTCGGGTGCGCATTGCCCATGCGGTGTGGGCTCTTTCCCGTCGCTAGGTAATTCATCGCCTGGTTGGCCATCACTGCCGACTGCACGTCGAAGAGCGCCATGTCGATCAGTTGGCCCTCGCCTGTCTTGGCCGCGTGCGTGAGTGCAGCCTGAATTGCGATGACTGAGTAAAGCCCGGTAAAGACATCCGCAACGGCAAGCCCGACTTTTTGCGGTTCACGGTCCGGCTCTCCGGTCACCGACATCAGGCCGGACATGCCTTGGATAATGAAATCATAGCCCGCCTGCGTGGTATAGGGACCGGACTGGCCGAATCCGGTGATCGAGCAATAGACAAGACGGGGATTGTCAGCGCTCAGCGATTCATAATCGAGCCCGTATTTCCTCAGGCCACCGACCTTGAAGTTCTCCAGTACCACATCGGCCGTCCGGCAGAGTGCCTTGACGGTTTCCTGACCTTCCGCCGATGTGAAATCAGCGGTAATCGAGCGTTTGCCGCGATTGCAGGAGTGAAAGTAGGCGGCGGAAAGGTTCTCACCCTCCTTGCTGGTGATGAACGGAGGACCCCAGCCGCGGGTTTCATCACCCCCCGCAGGATTCTCCACTTTGATCACGTCAGCGCCAAGGTCAGCGAGAATTTGTCCCGCCCAGGGGCCAGCGAGGACGCGGGCCAATTCGATGACACGTATTCCTTTAAGAGGGGCATTAGACATAACGGTCAGGCACTCTTCAGTTTCATCATTTGTCGCTCGGCAACTTGCCTCGCCCAATCAGCGAAATCCTGCATGATCAACTCCCGGTTGATCTCATTCAGGCCCTCATGTCGCGTGTCCTCGTATATCTTGGTCGTAACATGGATAAAGCCGTGCTTGCGCATCCGGTTTTCAAGATCTTTGACGGCCTTACCCTTGGCCGTAGCAGGATCTTCTGCACCGCCCACCAGATTAAACGCCATGTCGCGAGGCACTTTGGCCAGCAGGCGATCATCCGAACCGGCGAAAATAAAATCGAAGATATCACGCCACATGCTCACCGTCGGGTTCCAACCCGAGAGGGGGTCGGCAAGGTAGGCATCCACTTCGTCAGGATCGCGCGACAACCAGTCAGATGCTGTTCGCCCGTTCTTCATGCTGCGGCCCCATTCCCGAAACGTAAGTTTTGGCAAGACCATGCTCGGAACGTCGGATCCGAGAAACATGCGTTCAGCCCTGAGGATTCCTTGTGCCAGACGCCCAAGAATTCCTGCAGAAAAATTGGCGTTCCAGATCGCAGCGGCGTCAACCTTGTCCGGGTGTTTCATGACATAATTCAATGCAACCAGCCCACCCATTGAATGCCCAAACAGAATCAAAGGCAGACCGGGATGACGGCTGCGAGCAAGGTCGTTGATCGCATCGACATCATCAAGCACGTGAAGGAGCCCGCCGGATGGTGCAAAGCGGCCGGCCGGTGCGCCCGGAGCCTTGGTCAATCCATGGCCGCGATGATCATGGGCGTACACATGAAAGCCCTTTTCATTGAGAAACCGCGCGAAACGGCTATAACGGCGGGAATGCTCACTGACACCGTGATTGATTTGAACGATGCCGCGTTGCGGGCCATCGGCTGGCGAAAAGCGCATGGCGAGCGTGGCCCCCGTTGCAGTTTTCACCGTTTCTACGTCATCAAATGCCATTCAGAGCCTCCCGTCGCAGTTTGAAAGGGTGGCGCATGATTAGTCAATGCGGAAAAAATGCTGGTTGAATCCGCCTAAATTAATTCGGTGTTGCACAATAAATAATCATGTTGATGCCAATGCAATTTTATTTTGCAAAACCTCTTGCAAACGGCAAAAACATGCCGCAGAACTTCATTCCGAAAGAGATTGGATACAGGTCTCCTTGTCAATGATCACAACTGCAGACACGCCAAATGGGCGCTTGATTGCAGGCAGCGTGACGATCGATCGGGCCTGAGGGATCCAGGTCTTGCCAGCTACATGGCCGTTCACGGGAGAAGAGGACGCTCCCCGAATGCGGCCCCAGAGGGGAAACCGGGTGACGGAAATATCCGCGCCCGGTTTCGCTCGTTTTAGGGCGACGTCTTTATCTCCCCCTTGTGGGGGAGAAAGTGATTTCAGCATCTTAGCGCAGCTAAGTGCTAGAAATCACAAGGGGTAACTCGTGCATTCAAACAAATACCCTCGCTTGGATTTTCTAAGGGTTAGCTGCGCTAACGCCAAGAAAATCCTTCTCTCCCGCAAGGGGGGAGATAATCGGCATTGGCTGTTGGCGTGCAGATCGCCGCCTTCAAATCACCGGCGCGTGCTGGACGAGCACTCTAAGGGGCGCGTAGGCGACGCATGGAGTATCGCAAATGGTACTCCCCGATGCCGAGGCCTCCCAAGCGGAACGGAGGGGATGAAAAGTCGCCGGACGGGCGGTCTTCGGATCGCACCATTACTACCCCAAAGACGCGCTTCGATGACCGCCCGTCTTCCCAACCAGTTCAATGGCCAGACTCAGATGCGGGCGTGGCGAGGGAGGGGCTTAAGATGGGCGGAATACCCGAAATAACCCACCCATGCATTGCCACACGGGTCCCTTTCGCCTACATACGGCGCAAATTCATGTCCCTAAATTCCCGAACACCGGAGTGACGCGCGTTATGGCACGCCAATTCATTTATCATATGGCCGGCCTGAACAAGGCATATGGAACCAAAAAGGTTCTTGAAAACATTCATCTTTCTTTCTATCCGGACGCCAAGATCGGCATCCTTGGCCCGAACGGTGCTGGTAAGTCGACCATCCTGAAGATCATGGCTGGTATGGACAAAGAGTTCACCGGCGAAGCATGGCTGGCCGATGGCGCAACAGTTGGCTACCTTGCGCAGGAGCCCGTTCTCGATCCCACCAAGGACGTGATGGGCAATGTCATGGACGGTGTTGCCGATAAAAAGGCCATCCTCGACCGCTACAATGAATTGATGATGAATTATTCCGACGAGACCGCCGAGGAAGGCGCCAAGTTGCAGGATCTCATCGATCACAAGAACCTGTGGGATCTGGAATCCCAGGTCGAAATGGCCATGGAAGCGTTGCGCTGCCCGCCTGGCGACAGTGAGGTCACCAACCTTTCCGGCGGTGAGCGCCGCCGCGTCGCGCTTTGCCGCCTGTTGCTGTCGCAGCCGGATCTGCTGCTCCTCGACGAACCGACCAACCATCTTGATGCCGAAACCACCGCATGGCTGGAAAAGCACCTGCGGGAATATGCGGGCTCCGTGCTTCTCATCACCCACGATCGCTACTTCCTCGACAATGTAACCGGCTGGATTCTCGAACTCGATCGTGGGCGCGGCATCCCTTACGAGGGCAATTATTCGGCCTATCTCGGCGCCAAGGCCAAGCGCATGCTGCAGGAAGGCCGCGAGGACGACTCGCGCCAGAAGGCGCTGGAGCGCGAGCGTGAGTGGATTTCTGCCAGCCCCAAAGCACGTCAGGCCAAATCGAAGGCGCGTATCAAGGCCTATGATGCACTCGTAGATGCCGCGAATGATCAGCGTCCCGGCGACGCGCAGATCCTCATTCCGGCGGGCGAGCGCCTTGGCCAGGTCGTGATCGAAGCAGAAGGTCTCACGAAATCCTTCGGCGATCGCATGCTCATTGAAAACCTGACTTTCAAACTGCCTCCGGGCGGTATTGTCGGCATCATCGGTCCCAACGGTGCAGGCAAGACCACGCTGTTCAAGATGATCACCGGTCAGGAAAAGCCGGATTCCGGCTCGATCCGTGTCGGCGATACGGTGCATCTCGGCTATGTCGACCAGAGCCGCGATCATCTGAAAGCGGACAAGAACGTCTGGGAAGAAATCTCCGGCGGCAATGAAATCATCAAGCTCGGCAAATATGAGATGAATTCGCGCGCCTATGTCTCGGCGTTCAATTTCAAGGGCAGTGACCAGCAGCAGAAGGTCGGCAATCTTTCCGGCGGTCAGCGCAATCGCGTGCATCTCGCCAAGATGCTGCAGGCCGGCGGCAATGTTCTCCTGCTCGACGAGCCGACCAACGATCTCGACACCGAAACATTGGCGGCACTTGAGGATGCGCTGGAAAAATATGCAGGCTGCGCTGTGATCATCAGCCACGATCGCATGTTCCTCGATCGTCTGGCGACGCATATCCTGGCATTTGAAGGCGACAGCCATGTGGAATGGTTCGAAGGCAACTTCGAGGACTACGAAAACGACAAGATCCGCCGCCTCGGTCCGGACAGCGTCAATCCGAAGCGCCCGACCTACAAGCCTCTGACACGTTGATATTGGCGGGAGGGTGGAAACCCTCCCATCACCATTTTTGACAGACCCATCAGTCATATTCGCTGGTTTTCGCGGTCGATTTTCGTAAAGTGCGGCGAAATCCAGGAGCGCCAAATGACTGATCTAACAGCAACCCCGACCGAGATCGTTCCCGCGCGCAAGATCAGCGGCCGGGTAAGCGGGGTGTTCGAGGCTCGCGCAGGCAATTTCATCACGGCACCGGCAAGTTCACTCGAACTGACATTTGACGGGATCGTCGGCGACCATCACGCCGGCCAGACCCGCATGTCGGGTGGTCGCGAACCCTGGTATCCGCGCGGCACCGAAATGCGCAACGAACGCCAGCTTTCTATCCTCGCGTCGGACGAGCTCAAGGAAATTGCGACTGGCATGGGGCTCTCGGAACTCAAGCCGGAATGGATCGGTGGCAATATGGTCATCGAGGGTGTTCCATCACTTTCGATGCTGCCGCCGCGTACACTGTTGTTTTTTGAGGGAGGCGTGACCCTGCGCGTCGATGGGCAGAACGCACCCTGCAAGGTTTCCGGCCGGTCCGTCGCCGAGCACGCCGGCACAGTGGACCATATGGTGACTGCACTCGATTTTGTCCGGTTATCCCGGCGTTTGCGTGGCATCGTTGCCTGGGTTGAGAAGCCTGGCACCATCCGCACTGGTGAAAAGGTGGATGTGCGCGTACCTGAACAATGGATTTATCAGCCTTGAGGCTTGCGTCAGAGAAGTTTCTGTGGCGAATGGATTGAAGGTCCGGTGCCCGATATTGCGGGAGAATCGGGAAGCCGGTGTAAATCCGGCACGTGCCCAACGCTGTAAAGGGGATGGGCCGCGCAGATGCCACGGAGATATCCGGAAGGCGCGCGGTTCAGATGAACCTCAGTCAGAAGACCGGCCGGACCTTATAGCCTGAATCCGCGCGGACGGCGGGGAGGGTTTGAAGCGTTGTTGGGAGCAAACAATGCACGATGTTTCGCATGGTCCGGTCGCTGCGGCTGCCTTTTCTGATGAAGAGCGTGCGGCGGTCTACAAAGCCATTTATTCCCGCCGCGATGTGCGCGACCAATTCCTGCCTCGGCCGGTCCCGGATGAGGTACTCATGCGGCTGCTCGATGCCGCACATCATGCGCCGTCGGTCGGCTTCATGCAGCCGTGGAATTTCATCCTTATCCGCGATGAAGCCCGTAAGGCGCAGGTGCATCGCGCCTTCATGCGTGCCAATGATGAGGCGAAAGGGCTATTTACGGATGAGCGGCAGGCGCTTTATGCATCGCTGAAGCTCGAGGGCATAAGGAACGCTCCCGTCAATCTCTGCATCACCTGTGATCGTACGCGCGGCGGCAAGGTGGTGCTTGGACGCACGCATAATCGCCAGATGGACGTTTACAGCACTGTCTGCGCCGTGCAGAATCTCTGGCTTACCGCACGGGCAGAGGGCATTGGCGTCGGCTGGGTCAGCATTTATCACGACCAGGACATGCGGCACATCCTGGGAATTCCCGATCATGTCGAGATTATCGCCTACCTCTGCATTGGCTATGCCGACGAGCTCTACGACGCTCCGGAGCTGGAAATACGTGGCTGGCGGAAGAGACTGCCCCTGGAAGGCCTGATATTCGAGGAGGAATGGCAGAGATCTGCGATCAGCTCGGATCCTCCTCGTCCGGATCCAGCAACCGGGTTGCCCGCCACTCGGTCAACTTGCGATTGATTGCATCCAGCACGAAAAACCGCGCCGACTCCTTGTCGTAGCCTTCGTCACGCAAGGCATCATAGTCGGTATGCTGATGCCGGACATGGGCAACTGCAGCGAGCCAGACGGCGATTGGCGGCGGCAGGCTCCTCATGTGCGGGGCGCTGGCGGCTGAACGGATGGGTTCCGAATCGGAGTAGGGTACTGCCGGCAGAAGCAGCGTCAGCGCCTTGTTGATGGCGCGCTGGCGGTTTGTACCTGTGCTCATTCGGAATTCCCTTGTAGCGATTCTCCCGGCTATTTCAGACGCGGCAAATTTTGTCGTCAATGGCAAAAACCAACTTGCAAATAATGTATTTCTCACATAAACATATCTTTATGTCTTTTGAGGGTGATGTGATGGACAAGCGTGATCTCAATCTTGATCTGATGGTCGATACGCTCAAAGCTGCGGCCGAGCCTAGTCGTCTGCGCATCCTGGCCCTGCTGTCGCGTGGTGATCTGACAGTTTCCGACCTTACGTCCATCCTCGGTCAGTCCCAGCCCCGTGTGTCGCGCCACCTCAAGCTGTTGTTTGAAGCCAGCCTGATCAACCGCTATCAGGAGGGATCATGGGCTTATTTCCGACTGGCCGATTCCCTCATCGTCGGCGATATCGCGCGCTCCTTGCTGGAACGCCTTGACAGCTCTGATCTGCTTCTCGAGCGTGATCTCGAACGCCTTTCGTCAGTCAAGTTGCAACGCCGCGAACGCGCCGCCGCCTATTTCAGTGCTAATGCAACAAGCTGGGACGTGATCCGGTCATTGCATGTGCCGGATGGCGCAGTGGAAGACGCTCTTCTGAAGATCATTGGCCGCAAGCCGTTCCAGGCCATGCTTGATGTCGGCACAGGCACAGGCCGCCTGCTGGAACTCTTCGCTCCGCTTTATGTGCGCGGCGTTGGCATCGATATCAACCGCGACATGCTGACGATCGCCCGCTCGAACCTCGACAGGGACGGCATTACCAATGCGCAGGTGCGCCATGGCGATGTTTATTCATTACCGGTCGACCGGGAATCCTTCGATCTGGTGACCATTCACCAGGTGTTGCACTTCCTCGACAATCCAGCAGACGCCATTCGCGAGGCCGCGCGTGCGCTGCGTGCAGGCGGGCGCATGCTGATCGTCGATTTCGCTCCACACGAACTTGAATTTCTGCGCGACAATCATGCGCATGTCCGTTTGGGCTTCGCCGACGAGCAGATGCGTGAATGGCTCACGGAAGCTGGCCTGATGCTTGAAGACAGCCTGCAACTTGAGCCAAAAGGCAAAGATAAATTGACCGTCAAATTGTGGCTGGCACGCGACCCACGCTTGCTGATCGCCGATCCGACTTTAACCTCCCGCGTCACGGAGAGTGTATGATGAGTTTTTTCCGCCAATCCCGCCGTCCCGATCTAGGAACCAACATTCGGGTTTCATTTGAATTCTTCCCGCCCAAGACCGAGGTGATGGAGGAACGTCTTTGGGAGACCGTGACACGGCTTGCGCCTCTCAATCCCGAGTTCGTCTCGGTAACCTATGGGGCAGGAGGCTCAACCCGTGAACGTACCGCCCGCACAATCAAGCGAATCCTCACCGAAACGGATGTCAATGCCGCGGCGCACCTCACCTGCGTGGACGCGACAAAGGAAGAAGTCGACACGGTTGTGCGAGAATTTGCAGCGATGGGGGTCAAGCGCTTCGTGGCGTTGCGAGGTGATCCCGCGAGCGGAGTGGGTGCGCATTACAAGCCAACTCCGGGCGGTTATGAGAATGGTGCCGATCTGGTCGCCGGCCTGAAGGCGTTCGCGGACTTCGACATCTCGGTCTCGGCCTATCCAGAAAAGCATCCGGAGAGCCCGGACTTTGCGACCGATATCGATATGCTGAAGCGCAAGGTGGACAATGGTGCCACAAGGGCGATCACTCAGTTCTTCTTCGAGAATGATCTTTACGAACGCTATGTCGAGAAGGTTCGCCGCGCCGGTATCTATATTCCGATCCTGCCAGGCATCCTGCCGATCCACAATTTCACGCAGGTGACCAATTTCTGCTCGAAGGCGGGAACACATATTCCAGGTTGGCTCACCGAGCGATTTGATGGACTGGAAAACGATCCACAGACCCACGCGCTGGTTGCCTCAGCGGTGGCAGCTGAGCAGGTGCTCGATCTTGTCGAGCGCGGGATCCAGGATTTCCATTTCTATACGATGAACCGGGCCGATCTTGCGTTTGCGATCTGCCATTTGATCGGCATTCGCCCCGGAGGCACTGCGTTAGAGGCCAATCTGGCTGGCGCTGCGGCCTGATGACAAAGTAGGCTACCGTAAAATGGGAAACGGCCCGGTTGCTTTAACCGGACCGTTCCATCTTGTTTCACTCTGATAACGGTCTGAGACCATCTCCGTAGCGTTCATGATTTATGTCAGGGTATTAGTCCTACGACCATTGCACCAATAAATGCGAACGCTGCACAGATCATAAGGACATTCATCGATCGAGTTAGTCCCATCGTTTGTCTCCTGCAGTTAACCGATTTAGCATAGCGCAAATTTGCCACAGAAAAAGCCTAATTATTACCGATGTGTGACAGGACGAGTAGAAATTTTTTGCCCAAGAACCTTAAGTTTTTGAAATGAAACAGATTTATAGTAGCAAAAAAATTCTAAATTCACGATAAAATGTACGTGAATCGGGTATATTTTTGCACTGCACAACGACATTCGTTGTAACTAGCATTTGTAACGCTTTGCCACAATCCCGCCGAAATTCAACTTGGCACTTTGAGCTATAGTGCTAACGCATTATTGAAAACTTTACACTTTTTGCCGTTTTTGCCAAACGTTCATTAAGCGTCCGTCGATGATCAGCAGACCAAAGGCTATCAATGCCATGCCCATGAAATCGTGAGCCGCCAGACGTTCATCGAGAAAAATTGTTCCAAGAAGTATGGCGCTGACCGGTACGATCAAAGTGACGAGTGATGCATTTGTTGCGCCGGCGGTCCGCACGATCGAAAAATAGAGGATATAGGCGAAGGCGGTCGACAGGAGGCCAAGACCGAGAATGGCCAGCCAGACACCAGTATCGATGGTCGTCACGGCGGGAACGCCGTCGTAGATGAGCACCACGGGTATCATGACGAGCGTGGATGCTGTCATCTGACCGGTCGAAGTCACTGTAGGGGGCACTCCCTTGAAGCGCTTTGCCAGAATGCCGGCAAAGGCATAGGACAGGGTGGCGCAAATGACAGCAATTTCTGCCCACAGCGGACCGCCCAGACCCGTAAGAACACCGGGGCCGATCATGATGACAAGCCCGAATATTCCCAGCAGAATGCCGACAAGTTTATTGATGGTAACCTTTTCGTCTACCGTAAGGATAGCGGCGACAACGACAGTCCAAATCGGTGTTGTCGCATTGAGGATTGACTCGACGCCTGCGCCAAGAACTGTCTGGCCGATAAAGAGCAACGAAAAGGGGATGACGTTCATCAGCAGGCCAAGCCCGGCGAACTCAAATGCGTGGTGACGGTAGTCCCAGAACCGGACGCCGCGGTTAAGCAAATAGACATGCAGTGCGAGAGCTGCGACTGCTACGCGAAAAAGCACCAACGTCAACGGCGGAACAACCTGAACCGCGACACGCGCAAAGAAGAATGAGCCACCCCAGATTGCGCCGAGAAGAAGCAGTTGCAACCATGCGAAGCTGGTCATGGCAAGAGGATTTGGCGACGTTGTTTGCGCAGTGGACACGGGTAGATCCTTTCGGACAGTGCTGTCTGATGAGGTTTCTAGCTGATCAACGGTATAAAACCACCCGATTCCAGCTGCAAGAAACCGACTTTCGTCTGTCACCTGTCCTTGATAAGAGTTTTGCATGACGCAGAACAAAACGATGCAACGATTCGCCTCGGCCCGTGAAGCAGCGCTCACCCTGCGGCCGGATCAACCGGTTTACTGCTTCCGGCCACAAGTACTGGTTGAAGACGCGCATCAGTTCATGCAGATGTTCCCCGGCGAGACGGCCTATGCAGTCAAGACCAACGGCGAAAATCTCGTGCTGGAGACGCTGGCGCGCAACGGCATTAATACATTCGATGTTGCGTCCCCCGGAGAATTTGAAGCAGTGCGCAAGGTCGCGCCAAACGCACAGATGCTCTACATGCATCCAATCAAGGCGCAGTCGGACATTCGCCTGGCACTTGAAACCTATGGCATCCGGGTTCTGTCCGTCGATCATGAGGACGAAATCGCCAAGGTGACACGTATCGTGCGGGCACTCGATATCGATCCTGGCAGTATCACTCTCTACGTGCGCCTGCAGACCAAGGGGCATGCGGCGTATGAACTTTCTAAGAAGTTCGGCGCGGCGCCGGCGCATGCGGTAGAGCTTCTGCAGCGCGCCCACAAGATCGGCTACATGGTCGGTCTGTGTTTTCACGTCGGCAGCCAGATTGAGGATCCAGACACCTATGAGCGCGCCTTGAGTTCGGCGGATTGGGTTCGCAATCGTGCGGGAGTGCCCTTGGCTGGCCTCGACGTCGGTGGCGGGTTTCCTGCCGAATATGGCCATGACCCCAAGCGCAAGCACGTGGAGATGCCTTCGCTTGGCCAGCTGATGTCGCGGCTACGCGGGGACATCAAGGAATATGCCTTTGACGATTTACCACTCGTTGCAGAGCCAGGCCGGGTCATTGTGGCGCGCGCATTTTCGCTCATCGTGCGTGTGCTTTTGCGCAAGGGCCGCCGCCTTTACATTAACGACGGCATATGGGCCTCGCTCTCTGATTCATGGACAGGCAAGATCACGTTGCCCGCCCGCTTCATCCCGGATCCCGCCAAGAAGCACCGGAACGGCGATCCGAAGGAGATCGTCCCGTTTAAGGTCTGCGGAGCGACCTGTGATTCCGTTGATATTCTCTCACGCCCATTCTGGCTGCCTGAGACGGTCGACACCGGCGACTGGATCGAGATAGGCCATATCGGCGCCTATTCGCTCTCGCTGCGCACGCGCTTCAACGGCTTCTACCCGGATACGTTTGTCGAGGTCGAGACGCCGTTCGATGCTGGTGACCGACCAGAGGGGTTTGCAACGCTCGAAACGATGGCTCCTGCCGAACATTAGAGTTTGCCGAGCAGCTCCGGCGTTGGCCAGGAATCAGCCGGCAGGCCGAGGCGGATTTGCTCCTCGCGCACCGCGTCGCGGGTGAGGATGCCAAACACGCCATCGATCTTCGGCCCCATGTCGTGGCCGCGCGCTGCAAGCTTATTCTGCAATTCTTTCATCTGCTCCGGATTGAGACCGGGTTCAGGATTAGTCGGCTCAAGCGGGCCCGCGCCAGCAAGGCGCGTGGCGAAATAGGCAGCAGTCGTCGCGTAGATGATCGACTTGTTCCACTCAACGAACACGTCGAAATTCGCATAGGACAGGAAGGCCGGTCCCTTGCGCCCCATGGGAAGGAGCAGGGAAGCATTGCCGTCATCGGGTCCAAGAGGTCCCTTCATGCCCGTCACCCCCCATTCCGCCCATTTCGAATGGGGCAGGCGATTGGTGCGAATGGCATTCTCCCAGGGCAATTCCCGTGTCAGCTTGACTTCTTCGAGCCAAGGTTCGCCCTTGCGCCAGCCGAGATCACGCATCACGCGTGCTGCCGTCATGATGGCGTCCGGAGCACTGTGTTTCAGGTCGACCCTTTCATCGCCATCGCCGTCTACACCGCGCTCGAGATAGTCGGTCGGCAGCATCTGCATCTGGCCAATTTCACCGGCCCAGGCGCCAGTCGTCTTGGCATCCACAACGCCGCTGTCGAAGAGTTTCAGGAGAGCGATCAGTTGCGGGCGGAAGAGTTCCGGGCGGCGGCAATCAAATGACAACGTCAGGAGCGCGTTGAGCGTGTCGAAATCACCCTGAACAGCACCGAAGTCGGTTTCCAGACCCCAGAAGGCAGCGATTACCGGGCCGGGCACGCCATATTCTGCCTCAGCTCGGGCAAAGACGTCTGCATATTTCTTGAGATTTGCCGCACCCTGCTTCAAACGGTAATCGGACACCATGCGCGAGGAAAACGTCAGGAATGTCTGGTTGAACACGCCCTGAGCGCGATCGCGCTCCAGAACTTTGTCGTCCATCGATGCTTTGAACAGCTCGCTGATACCCTTATCGGAGACACCGGCAGCTTTGGCCTCGTTGATCAGTCCGTTGAACCAAGGCTCCAATTCACCGCCACAGGCAGGCTTCGCGATTGCCGGCTGCGGTGACGCCACCTGGTCGAGTGCATTGGCGGCGCTGGACAAAACCAAAAGGCTGGCGGCTAGGGCAATCGATAGTTTGTTCATCAGGGATTCTCGTTGGTAACAGGCGCATCCAATGGTGCGCGGACATGACCTGCTAATGCACGAATATGCTGGTGGCGTGAAGACAAAGAATTGCGAGATAGGGCAGGGACGAACCTTTATCGTGCCTTGTTGCGCACCAGCCACTGTTTCCAGGCACTTTCATTGCCCGCAAAAACATTAATATCCGCGTCACCCCGTATCCCGGGAACAGAGCCAGTTCCCGTGTATTGCCAGAAGGTCCAGGGATGCGGTCCATATTTCTCATCCGGATGGCCCGCTACAGAGCGCAGCCAGAACGGATAGCCGACAAATTGCCTCAAATCATTGTCGTCGAAGAAATCGACAGTCGTGTAGATGATCGGACGCTTGCCGTAATGGCGCTCGACAATGTCCAGGAACGTGCGCATTTCACTGCGAACAACGGCGGCATTGGGCCGGAGCTTGCACGTGGGTGATGCCGCATTCCATTCCATGTCGAGAACAGGAGGCAGTGCGTCCGGATCTTTTGGCACATGACGAATGAACCACCGCGCCTGATCCTTGGCGGTTCGGCAAAAATAGTAAAAATGATAGGCGCCGCGCGAGATGCCTGCAGCTCGTGCCGCCGCCCAGTTCTCGGCCAAGCGGTCGTCAACGCGGTCACCACCTTCCGTCGCCTTGATGAAAACGAAGGAAATGCGATTGCCGCGGACAGTCTGCCAATCAATTTTAGATTGATACTTGGATATGTCAGTACCGTGAATCGGGTAGCCCCAGGGCGATTTGCCGTTCCAGTCATGCGGATCGCGATCACCGAAGCGCGCCGCGCCTACCTTGCCGGATGGCGCAGCGATTTGCTGGACGGCGGAGGGACGCTTTGCTTCCGAAAAATCATAGTCAACGGTCGTGCAGCCGGTCAGAAGAAGAAGGGTCAGCAAGCCTGCTGCAAGTCGTTTCATCAATATTGGTCCGTGTTCGAATCGTGGCGGGAGCGTCTGGTACCCCATAGTGATGTGCCATTACGCTTAACAAAAGGTACTTCAATCCCCATCGGCTTCAACTTTTTATCGCCGCCTTATTAGCGGGCTCGGGCTGCCGAAAAATCACAGCCCGCACCACGGGTCAATATCACACTACCGATGCCGGATGTGCAAAAAGGGGATGACTTCAGGAGGCAAATCTTGCCCTTGATCGCTCGCGCGCCTTCTCGGCCTCGATGCCCCGGTCGCGCGCCGGCGCTTGGGTATGCAGTGAAAAGAGCAGGCGCCGTGCCGCATCCGAAACTTCCTCGACTGCAAGATTGAAGGCTTCGGCATTGGCATGCGACGGTTTGTTGAAGCCACTGAGCTTACGGACGAACTGCAGCGAAGATGCGTGAATTTCGTCCTCCGTGGCCGGTGGATCAAAGTTGAATAACGTCTTGATGTTACGACACATGGCAGTTTCCCTGTTCTCGACAGCAGGCGATCCAGTCCACGTCGGTGACAGGTTTCTTGAAGCGCAGACCCCGATCCTCATGGACCGAGCTTTACGACGATCAATACGGTCACCGTCCGGATTGGACCGGCAAAACTATACAGGCTTTGATTTCGCGGACAAGTTCGCCAACCTTAAAGTCAATTTGTTGGCTGCGCGTAGCCCGGAGCCATGTTACTCGTTACAACCTGAATTTGAGGCGGGGGAACGAAATGATCAGAAGACTTGGCCTGCTGGCTGTTCTTGTCGGACTTGTTGCAGCAGCCAATGCTTTCTTCGCATCATGGGTGACGATCAACCGGGACGATCTCGGTATTTCGGCCGGTCAATCCGGAAGTTGCATACGGCCCATGATCCCCAGTTTCTGGCGCAACTATCGGGGCTTTCCCGATTACGACAATGAACTGATTTCCGATTACTTTGGCATTTACGCGGCCTTTGCCTCGAACGCCTATCGCCCCATCCCCCGTGAGCAGTTCAAGCTGATGCCGGATTATTTCGGTTGGGTTTCACAAGGGGAACCTATCGTAAGGCCTGGTGGCCTATATGCCGAACTTTACTATCGTCGCAGCGCCGACCGCCTGTCAGTGATGGTGGTTTTCCGGGGAAAGGACAGCGTTACCAACCTGACCGACATCATCAGCGAGAACACCTATTTTACGCAGATGATCAATCCCTGGGATCAATATCGTACTGCCCGCAAGGAGTTCGCAAAGATCAGAAGGGACGCTCAATCCGGCTCTGATGGGCTGCCGGTCGAGTATTTCACGGTTGGCCATGGCTTGGGCGGTGGGCTTGCTCGTCACATTGCAGCGGCATTTCCCTGCACGGCAGCGATCACGTTCAATTCGACGTTCGTGTCGAACAATCGACGCCTGGCGGAGCCCTATGACGGGCAGGTGGTGGATCTCTTTGCTGACAATGATCTGACCTCAAGAATGGCGATTCTGTCCAACCCGCGGGCCTTTTTCCGTATTTCACGTACGCATCAATGGTATCGCGTGCGCAATGCTGGCAATTTTGCCGGACAAGAGGGCATGTTCAGGGCAGCGGTCGCGATGGCGCGAATACCGGTCATGTGCCTGCTTCGTCCAGATTGCGAATTGAACCGGCCGACGAGCGGCGATACGGCCGAGCCTAATCCGCAGAGCACCCGCTCGGCCGCGGACATGTCAATGCTATATTGCCTCGCCGGACCGAATGCCGAGGGTTCCAAAGCCGATCTTTGCAAGTAGCGGTTTCTTCAGGCTTTGCGGCGAATGACCGAGATCCAGGCAAAACCGCCGTAGAGCCGTTGTGCCTCTGTTTCGGTCTCAGTTTCGACGGCAATCTTGTCCGCCACATCTAACAGCTCGTTGCGCGGAGTGACATGATACCATTCGAGCCATTTGTAGAGTGCAGTCCTGGTGAACCGTGGGAGGTCTTTCAGGTCGCCGAAGTCGACGACGTGCAGTGCCCCGCCCGGCGTGAGGTGGCTCACCGCTTCACGCATCACGGCTTCCCATTGCGGGATCATCGATACCGCATACGAGATGAAAATCCGGTCGAACTTACGCCGCCCAAACAGCTCCACCGGGTTGAAATCGGCAGCATCCGCATAGGCCAGGTGGGCGCGGCCGCCAAGCCCGGCGGCAGCGATATTTTTGTGCGCTGTAGCGAGCATTTCGTGCGATATATCAATGCCATAGAGCGAAGTCTTAGGGTATGCCTCGCCAGCCAGCACCAGATTGCGGCCGGTGCCGCAGCCAATTTCAAGAATACTGCCCCGCTCCGGAGGATTGAGTCCGGCGATCATCGGGTCGCGACCGAGCAGATAGTATTTGCGCGTAGCATCATAGAAATGCCGCTGGTGCCGATAGACGCGATCCATCAGCCGCCCATGTTCAATCTTTGCAAACATCAAAGTCAGTCCTTGAGCAGATAAAGATGGAAGCCGCCATAGATGGACGAGCGGTCGCGGTCATGGAGCGCGAGCGACTCTTCCGCCTGATACGCCCAGCGGTTCAGCAATGCGTCATTGATGCGACCGGGGAGGATCGTTGGTTCGGCCGCTGTTCGGAAAATAACGCGCGCGCCCGGGGCAGCGGTACGGCTGATTTCTCGCCAAAGATCATTGAGCTGCGTATCGGTCATCCAGTCTTGCGCGTCGAGAAGAATAAACCTGTCGACGGAGGCTGCCGGTTTTGCGGCAAGGAATTCTGTCAGGGACGCATTGACGACACTCATCCGGCCGGCGCGTTCGCGCACGGTCGCAAAATTGTTGCGGGAGAGGTAAGGGGGCAGCGGCCCCGTTTCGGCATTGTCGCTGTAGCCACGCCCGAATGCCTGCCAGGCGAAATAGTTCTCCGACAGCGGAAAGCCGCAGGCGAGCTTTTCAAGGCGGCCACGGAGAACCTGTGCCATGTTGCCGTTTCCGGCTGTTGCCAGCGCATCGTACTGCTGCGGCGGGATACCGAGGCCGAACAACGAGGATTTGCGCTTCGTTGCCCAACGGATCATCCGCTTGTCGAAGAGCGGGGCGAGCGCGCGGTCGAAATAGGCGCGCTGCTCTTCCATGGTCGATGCCTTGAGGATGTCGCGCGGATCAATGCCGTAAAGCCTGGCTACACGATGGCCCATGCCGATGAAAACACCGAGCAGGCCGTGACGATAGAGGTCGCGCGAGAAGATCGTGATGCGGCGGCGGCCCGAAAGCATGCGCTTTTCCCAGTAGGCGCGGCTGGTGGTGTCCAGATGCGGCTGGATAAAGCGCTCGTAGGCAGCAAGGTTGGCCTTGTCATCGGCCGTACCATAGAAACGATAGAAAGCGTCATAGTTGGGCAGGTTGGCAACCGCAGCGAGTTTAAGCCGGTTGAAAGCAACGTGGGCAGTGTTGAGATCGACTGCTTCGACACTTGCCGGATCGGCAGTGAGATACGACATGGCGTTGCAGCCGCCGGAAGCGATGGTGACGATGCGGTGACCAGCGCGGATCTGCAGCGCTTCCATGTCCACTTCCGGGTCTTCCCAAATTTGCGGATAGACCAGTCCCTTGAAGACATGGGCAAAGAGCCGTTCGGACAATCCAGCGCGCGATAGAAGTCTGTTTTGGCGAACTGCCTTGTTCAGCTTCTCATTGCGGGGGTGAGAGGCGCTTCTGGATTGTCGAGCAATAGGCATCTAATCGAATCCCCTTTGTTGGAAATTCCTGCCCGCCTAACATTTCGATGTAACAAACCGGTGACGATGCCGGTTTAACAAATTGGTAAGTTGATTCAATTCACAGCCGTAACACCTTGGGAAGGCTTATACGCGCTATGTGACAGTCTTGCCGCATAAATGACCTGATGCGTCTAATCTCTTGTTTTTCCGCCCTTCTTCCGATTCAGCCAGAAAACGTCCTTTCGTCCTGGGTTACGCGCCTTCACTTTGTGTTCGAACGACCACGGACATGCCGGGCGAGAGCTGTTTGGCGAGTTCCTGATCAGGATCGACTGCGATGCGCACGGAGATGCGCTGGGCGACCTTGGTGAAGTTGCCGGTCGCATTATCCGGCCTGAGGACGCTGAACTCCGAACCTGCGGCTGGTGAGAAACGTTCGACGTGCCCCGTCAGACTTTTGTGGTCCAGGGCATCGACAGTGAAGTTGACACGTTGACCGAGTGCGATATTGCTCAGTTGCGTTTCTTTGAAATTGGCTATGACCCACACATCGGGCGGGACGATTGCCATCAACTGAGTGCCGGCGCTGACATATTGTCCGAGTTTCACGCCGACCTCACCCAAGGTACCATCCCGCGGTGCAACGATCCGCGTGTTTGCCAGATCAATCTGCGCAAGTTCAACTGCGGCCTGTGCCCCGGCGACCGCAGCCTCGAGCGATCCGCGGCTCACCTTTATCGTTTCGAGGTCCTGCCGGGATACTTCAAGTGCTGCTTGTGCCTGGGTGACCGACGACTGCGCCTGTTCCAGTGTCGTCTGGCTTTGCTCGGCATCGCTCTTGGTCATCACCCCTTGGCGTGCCAGAGGCTCGATCCTTGCCCAATTGGCCTGCGCGCGTTTGAGGCCTGCGGTCGCGCTGTCGTGTTGCGCCTGGCTCGAACCGATTCGGGCTTCTGCGGCTCTCTGCTGCTGGGTGGAATTGGCAAGGGCGGCCTGTTCACTCGCAAGGGTGGCTCGTGCCTGATCCAGTTTCTGCGCGAAGATCCGGTCATCAATGCGCGCCAGCAACTGGCCCTTGCTGATGTGGTTGTAGTCCTGCACCGGCACTTCCACGATGTAGCCGCTCAATTGTGGGCTGATCAGCGTTACATAGCCTTTGACATAGGCATTCTCGGTGGATTCGACGTTGCTTTCGAAGGGTGGCAGGCGCCACGCATAAAGGACCAGGACGAGCCCGGCGATGCCGACGGCAATCGCAATAAGGGTTGCAGATTGGTGAAGATATCTGGACATGGTTCAATCAACTCATTTGAGCAGTGGCGGGCGTCAGGTGTGAGCGGAACAGTCCGCCCATCGCCACGTGCAAGAGAAGTGCGATGAGTGCACAAAGGGACGTTCCGGCGATCAGCAGGAAGGCGTCGTTATACGCAAGAATGTTTGCCTCGCGCGTAACCTGCTGAGAGAGCAAGGCGGCACCTTCCGCATTGAGCAACGCCTTGTCGCCGATCACCCGGCCGTAGGCGTTTGCGAGTTGCGCTGCTCGCTGGACAACCAAGGGATCGGACATGGTGATGTGTTCGGCGAGAATATTGGAATGGAATTTTTCGCGGATCGTAATGAACGAACCGAATGCCGCCTGCCCGAGGAGGCCGCCGAGGCTCTGCGTGGACAGGAACACGATGATGAAACTGAGTATGTAGTTGGGACCGCGTTTCAATGCCGACATGAGCCCAACGGACATGGCGGGTGGCAGGAAGAGCGCCGTCGCCGCGGCAATAAACGCCTGGCTGACATACATGTTTATCGGGCGTGTGAGATTGGTCGACTGGCTGTCCATATAGGAGCCGATGATCAGGAGGATCAAAGCGGTGGCGTGAATCGCCGGAACGCGTTCAATTTTCATGACCGCGGCGCAGCAGAAACAAGCGGCGATCATTGACAGAATGCTGACGATATAGACCAATGATAACTGGTCGTTCTGCAGTCCCAGATTCTGGAAAAAGTTGCTGGCAACCGACGACTGCTCGGAAACGGCCAGCCGAAAGAGAAGGATCGTCCCGGCAAAATGCAGGACCTCCTTGCTGGCAATCCATCTTATATCGAGGAGAGGCTTTTCGCGGTTGAGCTCGATCACAACTGCGCTTGTGACCGTCACAACAGCGACTGCCAGCAGAACGCCAAGCCAGGGTGCTTCGCGCCACCAGTAGAGGCGCCCGGTAACCAGGACAACAGCGGTGCAACCAAAACCGATGGCGATCAAGAGATAGCTGACAATATCGAGTTTCTCGATCACTTTGGCTCGTGGCATGGGCGTAAGCGGAAAGACGTAGATCACGCCCAAAGCGATAAGCGCCAGCGCAATTTCGAACATGTAAAGGCCTGGCCATTGGCCGATGTCGAGCAATGTCGGCGACAGCAATCGTGCAAGGGGAGAGGCGAGCGAAATATTGGTTAGGACCAGGCAGATGCCGATTGTCATCTTCCGCGCCGGGGTAAAGGCTTCGAGCATATAGAGAAAGGCAAGGCTCGAGAGCGGTGCCGCGGCAATGCCGCCGACAAAACGAATTATGATAGCCGATTGCAGGTCGGTGACGAACAGGTGCAGCAGCGACACCAACACAAAAACGGCGATGCTCAACTCGGCGAAATTCCGCAGGCCGTATTGGTTTCTGATCTTGATCAATGCGATCGAAAGGCTGACGTTAGGAGCCATATAAGCTGCGATCAGCCACGTCGCTTCGATGTTTGTCGCGCCAAGGTAGCCCTGAATCTGCGGGATATTCGCCGCGATCAGGTTCATGCCGAGGCCCTGAGTCATCGACAGGAGGGTTGACGCGGCAATGTAGGCGGCGGGACGTAGTCGATGCTTGGGCAACAGTACAGTTGCCGGCGCAACAGGTTGTTGCTGGACGGCCTCTCTTGTCGTGGGGTCGTACCCGACAAACTCTGCTTCCGGGACCATCGCGGCTAGCTCTTCTCGATCAGGTCGCCAATATTGCGGTTGACGGCGCGCAGCACTTTGATGGCTGTCAGAAGCTCAGTTTCATCGACATGCCCGATATACTCGGCGCGTAAATCCCGAGCGAGGTGATCGACCTTTTTGGCCAGTTCGGCGCCAACCGGCGTCATGACGATTTGCTTGGCGCGCCGATCGCCCTCGACCGCTCGGCGTTGTATGAAACCTTGCGCTTCGAGGCCGTCAAGCAGGCGTACCATCGTTGGCGTCTCAATCTCGAGCTCCTCGGCAAGTTCCCGCTGATTGAGGACACCAAGGCGCTGCAAGAGCAGCAATGTGCGGGCACGTGCGAGGGTCAGCCCAAGTGTTTTAACACGGGCGTCGAACAGGGTTCGCAATTTGCGGCTCGCTTTGGTCAGTTCATCAACGAACTGTGCATTGGGAGACTGATGGGACATATCGTAGCCATATAATGGGTAGTATGCTAATTATTATGGTGCGATATAACTTCGAATGATTGATTTTTCAAGTGGCTATGAACAAAATTCGCTGTTGATGTTCCGTCAGCGCAGGTCGAGCCGCAACAGCTCGTCATCGTAGGATTGGTCGCCGATACGCAGCGCGTCCCTTTCAAATCCAAATACTGTAAAACCAAGTCCTAGGTATAGCGTTCGCGCCGATGCGTTTGCGGCCATTACGGTGGCTTGCAGTATGTCGACATGCTGGCGGGCATGGTCGATAACTGCCTGCGTCAGCCGTCTTCCGAGTTCATGTCCGCGCCATTCGGGGTCAACATAGACGCCCCAAAGCAGCCCCTTGTGCCTTTGTTTCAATTTATTGTTCGCGGCGAAACCAGCCACGCCGACAAGCTTGTCATCAGCGAACGCACCGAAGACGGCGTTCGGTCTATCGTCAAGGCGTTGGCGAACGTCACTTATGGTTTGACCAATTTCGTCCTCATAGCTTGAACCGAATGCCTCCGGGGCCGTGCGCAAGCCATGCAAACGCAGCGCCTGGAAGCATTCGGCATCGCCGCCATCAAGTATCCTTATGGAGATGGCGGCGACCATCGATCAAGCTCCGTATCCGCCGGGAGTCGGCGTTGTGAGGATAACGGCTTCGCCTGCGTCAAGTACTGTCTGGTCACAGGCTTTGAGCACTTCGAGCGTGCCATCCTTGCGGCGAACCTCGGTTCTGCCGACCTCGCCATGCCCGCCGCCGTCAAGACCTTCCGGTGGTCGATTGCGGTGTGAGGAGAGGATGGCACAATCCATGCGTTCGAGGAAACGGATGGTACGTTTGGTGCCGCCGCCGCCGCTGAACCTGCCCTTGCCACCGGAGTTTTCCCGGATATGGAAATCCTCGAGCATGACAGGGAAACGCATTTCAAGAATTTCCGGATCTGTAAGGCGCGAGTTGGTCATGTGGGTATGGACTGCCGACGTCCCGGCAAACCCCGTTCCACTATTGAAATGACCTGCGGGTGAGCCAGAGCAGATCGTCTCATAATATTGGTACCGGTCATTGCCGAATGTCAGGTTGTTCATCGTCCCTTGCGAATTGGCCATCGCACCGAGAGCCCCGAAGAGAGCATTGGTGACGTGTTGTGAGGTCTCCACATTGCCGGCAACCACCGCAGCCGGATAGGAGGGCTTCAACATGCAGCCGTCAGGAATGATGATGTCAATTGGCCGCAGGCAACCGGCGTTCATGGGGATCGCGCCCTCTACCATCACGCGGAATACGTAAAGCACGGCAGCGCGAGCCACCGGTTCCGGTGCATTGAAGTTGTTCTTCATTACAGCTGATGTGCCGGTGAAATCGACAGTCGCACGCCGTTCCCTGCGGTTGACAGTGACTTTCACGTGGATGGTCTGGCCCGTATCGGTGACGTAGGAATATTCCGCGTTCTCCGGCAGGCGGTCGAGCACAGCGCGAACGCTTTCCGCAGCATTGTCCTGCACGTGACCCATATAGGCCTCAACGACGTCGAGGCCGAATTGCGCAATCATCTTCTTGAGCTCTGCCACGCCCTTTTCGTTGGCAGCGATCTGCGCTTTCAGGTCGGCAATGTTCTGATGGACATTGCGTACCGGCCAGGGATGATTGGTCAACAGTTCCGTTAGTTCCTTTTCACGGAAACGCCCGCGTTCGACGAGACGGAAATTGTCGATGAGCACACCTTCTTCATCGACTGTTGTCGCCAATGGTGTCATCGATCCTGGTGCAGATCCGCCAATATCCGCATGATGACCGCGCGATGCTGAATAGAACAGGATGTTCTCGCCTGCTTCATCGAAAACGGGTGTCACAACCGTGATATCGGGCAGATGCGTCCCGCCATTATAAGGGGCATTCAATGCAAAGACGTCGCCCGGGTGGATATCGCCCGCGTTCAGCTTGATAATGGTCTCAACCGAACGGTCCATTGATCCGAGATGTACAGGCATGTGCGGCGCATTGGCCACAAGCGCGCCGTTGCGGTCGAAAACGGCACAGGAGAAGTCCAGCCGTTCCTTGATATTGACCGAATAGGCAGTGTTCTGCAGCGTCACGCCCATTTGCTCGGCAATCGACATGAAGAGGTTATTGAACACTTCGAGCATGATGGGATCAGCTTCGGTGCCAAGGGCCGCAGTGCGGGCCTTCTTTTCAACCCGCCGCATCAGGACGTGGTCAAGCTTGGTGATCTCCGCCTGCCAGCCGGGTTCGACGACGATAGTCTGGTGTGTCTCGATGATCAGCGCCGGACCCGAGACTTTGTGCCCGGCTTTGAGGTTTCTGCGCGGATAGGTGAGAGAGTCATGGAATCGCCCGCCTGAATACAGCTTGCACGTCGCACCTGGCAGCGGGTCCAGATTGTCGTGCTCCTGCTCGCTTTCAACCTGGGCGCGTCCGCGAGCGTCGGCAGCCTCGACGCCGACGGCCTCCACGACAATTCCCTTGTTGTCGTAGATGAAACCGAATTGTGCCTTGTGCGCCGACTCGAAGCCGGTGCGGGCTTGCTGGATCGAGAAGGTACTGAAGTCAATCGGGATCGTTGTATCCGTACCATCGTAGCGCAAATGGAGAACGGGACGTGAGGCAATGTGTTCCCGCGGCACAGCTTGCTCGGCTATCTCGGCGATAACGATATCAGCGAGGCGGTCGGACAGGTGGCGGATTTCGTTCAGGGTCTCGGGTGAGAGGGGCTTGATCAGTGCTTGCTGCCGCGATGCGAAGATTGCGGATAGACCGATACCGTAGGCCGAAAGCAATCCGGAAAACGGGTGGATCAGTACCGCTTCCATACCAAGTGCATCGGCGACAAGGCAGGCATGCTGTCCGCCGGCTCCGCCAAAACAGTTGAGCAGATACCGCGTAACGTCATAGCCGCGCTGGACGGAGATCTTCTTGACTGCATTGGCCATGTTTTCGACTGCAATGGTGATGAAGCCTTCGGCAACTTCCTCCGGTGTCTTGCCGTCGCCGATCTCTGCGGCGAGCGCCGAAAACTTCTGGACAACGATATCGCGATCAAGCCGCTCATTCTGATCCGGGCCAAAGATTGCCGGGAAATATTCTGGCCGCAGCTTGCCGAGCATGACGTTGGCATCGGTAACGGCCAGAGGTCCGCCACGGCGGTAGCAGGCGGGACCAGGAATAGCGCCGGCGGAATCGGGGCCCGCAGACAGTCGGCCTGCACTGTAATGGAGAATGGAGCCGCCACCGGCCGCTACCGTGTGAATTCGCATCATCGGCGCGCGAATACGCACGCCGGCCACTTCGGTGTCGAAGGCGCGCTCATAGTCGCCATCATAGTGCGCCACGTCCGTGGATGTGCCGCCCATGTCGAAACCGATCACTTTGTCGAAGCCGGCAAGCTTTGCGGTTTCCACCATCCCGACGACGCCGCCAGCCGGTCCGGACAGGATGGCGTCCTTGCCCTGAAACAGGTCCGCCGCCGTCAGACCGCCCGACGACATCATGAAGGAAAGGCGCGGCGACCTCGTCTCGCCTTGGCCAGCCGCGGTAATTCCAAGCTCGCTGGCGACATGATCAACATAGCGGCGAAGGATGGGCGAGAGATAGGCGTCGACAACAGTCGTATCGCCGCGTCCCACCAGCTTGGCAAGCGGCGACACCTCGTGGCTGACCGAAACCTGGCCGAAGCCCAACTCCCGGGCCACCCCGGCGGCTATTTGTTCATGTGCCGGATAGTTCCAAGCATGCATGAAGACAATGGCAACCGCGTCGATCCCGTCATGCTTGGCCTCGGCCAAGGCTGCGCGGATCTTTTCGGGCTCGGGTACCGCGTCCACGGATCCATCAGTCCTTACGCGTTCATTCACCTCGATAACGCGCTCGTACAGCTGTTCGGGAAGAATGATCTCCTTGGCAAATATGTCCGGGCGCGCTTGGTAGGCAATCTTGAGCGCATCGCGAAAGCCCTTGGTGATGACCAGAACTGTCCGGTCACCTTTGCGTTCCAGCAGCGCGTTGGTTGCAACAGTTGTACCCATCTTAACCTCGCCAATATGGTGCGAGGGAATGGGCTCACCTTGCTTGACACCCAGGAGTTCGCGAATGCCCTGAATGGCCGCGTCTTTATAGGCTTCAGGATTCTCCGATAGCAGTTTGTGTGCAAGAAGACGGCCTTTCGGGTCGCGCGCGATCACATCAGTGAAGGTACCGCCACGGTCGATCCAGAAATCCCACTTGTCGTTCATAATATTCGTCCGATCATAATAAAATAAGTGATTCGTAAATTTGGGGCGGACATCGTCCGCAAGGCGACAATAAGCAGGACCGGCTGGCAAGTGCAATCGGCGGTGCCATTCGCTGCAAATTTTCTGCGAAAACGTTGATATCCACATGAAAATTAACCCAAAACGAAAACAAAACCCAATGCGATACGATTTTGGGTAATGTGGAGTCCGAGGGGCCACATATATATCTCGGAGAGGAAAACCATGAGAAATAAGCTTTTTGTTTCGCTGGCAGCCGTTTCGCTTTTGACGCTTGCGGCTTGCGGCGAAGGTGAGAAGAAGTCCGAACAGGCTCCGGCAACAACCGAACAGCCAGCGCCGGCGGCGCCTGCACCCGCTCCCGCGCCGGCCGAGCCAGCCAAAACAGAAGCACCGGCAGCTCCGGCGGCACCGATGAATGCTGAAGAAACGCTTAACAAACTGAAGGAACAGGCTGCAACGATGACGGCGGAGCAGAAGCAGGCTGCGGTCGCAACAGCGCGTAAGGCTGCTGAAGATGCTGCCAAGGCAGCGGGTCAGACAGCGGAACAGATAACCGCTGCCGCGGACGCCGCGGAAAAAGCCATCAAGGAGGCACTTGGCGTCCAGTAAGGTCTCAAACTTCAACCAACGGCCGGCCTTCGGGCCGGCTTTTTATTATCGCTCTCGCAATCGCGAGAGAATTTGAATAAAACGAACCTCATGTCGATTTGGCGCCGTATCAGCGATTTCATCACCAGCACAGCCATCGATGCTTTTTCAAGCATCATCGAGGCGGTGCGGACAACCTTTGAGGGTGATCCGGAAACCCGGCGGCGCGTAGCATTTTCGATTGCCATGATTGCACTGTCAGCAAAAATGGCCAAGGCGGACGGTGTCGTCTCGCAGGTCGAGGTCAATGCCTTTCACGACATTTTTCACGTACCGCAGCAGTATCAGGATCAGGTGTCGCGCCTTTATAATCTCGCCAAGCAGGATGTGGCTGGCTACGAGGCTTACGCGACGCAACTTGCGGGGCTTTGCGGCAGCGGTAAGCCCAACTGCAAAATGCTCGAAGACGTGCTCGACGGTCTGTTTCACATTGCCAAGGCGGACGGCGCGCTGCACGACAAGGAGTTGACCTTCCTCGGTACTGTTGCCGAAATCTTCCAGCTCGATGAAGAACAGTTTGATCAGATCCTGGCGCGTCATGCCGGACGGGGTCACGCGGATCCCTATCTCGTTCTTGGTCTGCCACGGGATGTCAGCTTTGAAGCTGCTCGCAAGCAATATCGGGCATTGGTTCGTGAAAACCATCCGGATATCCTGATTGCGCGCGGCGTTCCGGAAGAATTCATCGCAATCGCCAATCAGCGCATCGCTGCCATCAATGCGGCCTGGGATAAAGTCGAAAAAGACCTGAAGGCATATGAAAGCGTTTGAATCTAACCATTTACGCGCAGAAGTTCATGCCTCACCGAATTTCGGACCCCGCAAGGACGGCAAGCGGCCGTCTCTCTTGATTATGCATTATACCGGCATGGAAACTGGCGAGGCTGCAGAACACTGGCTTGTAAACCCGGCGAGTGAGGTGTCGGCACATTATATCGTTCACGAAGATGGTCGCATCGTCCAGATGGTTCCCGAAAGCGAGCGCGCCTGGCATGCCGGACAGAGTTCCTGGAAAGGTGAGACGGACATCAATTCCAGTTCAATCGGGATTGAGATCGTCAACGGCGGACCATTGCTTGATTTCCCTGAATTCGAGAGCAGGCAAATCGATGCCGTGATCGATCTGTGCAAGGGCATAGTGTCACGTCATGGCATCAAGCCGGAGGCTGTGCTGGCCCATTCGGATATCGCACCCGCTCGCAAAATCGATCCGGGCGAAAAGTTTCCGTGGCCTGTGCTCTACAATGCGGGTGTGGGCCATTGGGTTAATCCTTCGCCTGTCCGCGGCGGACGCTTCTTCTCCGTTGGCGATCAGGGGCAGCCGGTTGAGGCTCTCCAGTCAATGCTGGCGCTCTATGGGTATGGTGTCCCAATCGATGGTGTGTTCGGATCGACGACAGAATTAGGCATTTTGGCGTTTCAGCGCCATTTTCGCCCTGAAAAAGTCGATGGAGTCGCGGACATGTCAACCATCGAAACGCTTCATCGACTGCTTTCTGCTCTACCGGTGCTGACCGCGTAACTTATTGAACGAAAAAGCCTTTTCTGGCTCGTTTTGTGCGGTGCAACCTATGTATTTCAATGGGTTACACAAAGTTATTTGGCCGACCAATATTCGGCTGCATTGGACCGTCACATCCTTGGCCAGTGTTCTGGCTCTGCCCCTTTGATTTTTGGGCGACGGAATGATCCCGGCGCGTACGTTCGTGCGGCCCAAGCATTTAGACGGAAAAAGATGACAAAAAAATTTGGTATGATTTTCGCCCTTCTTGGGGCGATGGCCCTCTATGGCTCAAGCTCTGCACTCAGCAGCTCGGCAGCACCGACGAACCTCGCCGATTTTATTAAAGCGAAGCGGGCGAATGAGCTGAAAGAAAAGGCCAGCGACAAATCGACAAAGGCAGTTCAGTCAAAGGGGAAAGTCAAGAGTAGTGCTGTCAAGGCACCCGTGGTCAAGAAAAGTGCTGCTGCCAAGCAGCCGCGTGTGAGCAAGGCAAATGCTACCGCCAAACAGCAGCGTGTAAGCAAGGCTAATACCAAGCAGCAGCGTGTGAGCAAGAAGGCCGCTTCGCACAAACGCCCCGTCGTTCAGGCCAAGACCCGCGTAAAGACAGTTGTGACCAATACGACGATTGGCAGCGTCGACACAATGACAACAGGCAGCGTCGCTTCGGCAATGGGGTCGACCAAGTACTCTACGATCATCAATTCCTATGCAGCATCGTATGGCGTGCCGGTGGCATTGGCCAATGCGGTCATCAGCGTCGAAAGCAACTACCAGCCGAATACGACAGGCAGCGCTGGCGAGATTGGCTTGATGCAAATCAAGCTCGAGACGGCTCGCGGCCTCGGATATACAGGTTCGCGTGAAGCTCTTTACAATCCGGACACAAACATCCGTTGGGGCATGGAATATCTCGCCGGAGCCCACAAGCTCGGCAATGGCACAACCTGCGGCACAATCCTGCGGTACAATGCCGGCCACGGCGCTACCCGCATGAACCCGGTCTCCGCCAACTACTGCGCCAAGGTGAAGACACAGATGGCTTCCAACTAAAGTTTTGCGTTTAGTTTGTTTGCGTTAAAAAGCCGGTGGATCGCTCCACCGGCTTTTTCATTTGCGTTTTTCATTCAGAACGCATTTATACGGATCGCCAGCTGGCCGGGCAGCCGCGCATGTCATGAGCCGAAAGGCGGCATGTGAGGAAAGTCCGGGCTCCAGGGAAACACGGTGCCGGATAACGTCCGGCGGGGGCGACCCCAGGGAAAGTGCCACAGAAAGGAAACCGCCCCGTCTTTCGTTGCGCCGGGTCCGAATTGGGCCGGACGCAAGGAATGACGGGGTAAGGGTGAAAGGGTGGGGTAAGAGCCCACCGCGCAACTGGTAACAGCGGCGGCATGGCAAACCCCACCGGGAGCAAAACCGAATAGGGACGGCGTGCCGGGCGAAAGTCCGGCGATCAGTTTCCGGGTCAGTCGTCCGGGTAGGTTGCAGGAGGCGGGTGGTAACATCCGTCCAAGATGAATGGCTGCCGCGCCGGGCGAGAGCCCGGCCATACAGAACCCGGCTTACAGGCCAGCTGGCACTTCAATTTTACATCGCTGGAGAGGCAATGTGATGCCGCCCCGGGGCGGCGTTTGCATACACGTTGCGCGAGAGTCCTAACCCTTCATTAAGCTTAATGAGCGATAAATTCAGAATCGCCGGAAGTGCGCTGGAATTGCGGCTCACTCCCATCCAGTGTGCTCTAGTCCCATTGACGCCCATAGTGCCCCATGATATCGATTGATTTCATCAGTAGCGTTCAGTCGACACGGTGTTTCCCAACATTGGATTTGGCATGCCAGGGTAGGCGCGCGGCTCAGTTTGCCGGTGCCTTGCCCCCTATTGATGGGGCTCACGCTTCGAAACGATCGGAGGGTGAAGCACAGGTGGAAATGATCGAGGCCCCGATAAACAAGACGCTCGGGGCGCAAACGGCGGGGTTGCGTTTTGAACCGGTTCCTCGGACATGTGACGAACAGGATCGATGCGAAGGGGCGGGTCTCCGTTCCGGCGCAATTTCGTTCGATTATTCAGACGGCCGGACACACGGAACTCTATGCACTGCGTTCGTTGCATCTCCCTGCACTCGATGTGGGCGGACCGGAGCTGCTGACGCGCTTCGACAAACGTCTGGGTCAGGAAGATCCCTTCGCGGAAACGGCGGACGACATGTCATTCTATTTGCACGCAGATGGCGGTTTCCTGAAGCTGGATGGCGACGGGCGGATAACAGTTTCGGACTTCATTCGCGAGCATACGGGCATTTCGGGCGATGTGACCTTTGCGGGCGCCAACACGCATTTTCAGATGTGGCACCCGGACCAATTCGAAGCGCATCGGACAAAAGTTCGCGAGCGGCTGGCGGAAAAGCGTCGTCAGGGGGAACTGAGCGTTCCAGCAGGAGGCAGTTGATGGCCGGTTCCGGCAGCAATGCCATGTCAGGTGCGGATGGCGACGGACGGCACATCCCGGTTCTGCTGGATGAAGTGATCGCGGCTCTCCAGCCCGCCAAGGGTCAGCTCATCATCGATGGCACATTCGGTGCGGGCGGCTACACCAGGCGCATTCTTGAGACCGGTGCTTCCGTTACGGCGGTCGATCGGGACCCTTCGGCTATCGAAGCCGGTCGCTCGCTGGAAAAGGAATATGGCGGTCGTCTGACGCTCGTTCAGGGCACGTTCTCAACGCTTGACCAGGTCGCACTGCTCGACGCACCCGACGGCATCGTCCTCGACATTGGTGTGTCCTCCATGCAGATCGATGAGGCAGAGCGCGGATTTTCCTTCCAGAAGGACGGGCCGCTCGACATGCGGATGTCGAGTTCCGGGCCAAGTGCGGCCGATGTCGTCAATCGGCTCAAAACGGGTGACCTCGCACGCATCTTCAATTTTCTCGGCGAAGAGCGCCATGCCGGGCGCATCGCGCGTATGATCGAAAAGCGTCGTGCGTCCGAACCCTTCACTCGGACCCGCGACCTTGCCAATGCGATCGAAGCGCTTGTCGGCAGAAATCCGAAAGTGCCGATCCACCCCGCGACGCGAGTGTTCCAGGCACTGCGCATTTTCGTCAATGACGAGTTGGGCGAACTGGTGCGCGCGTTGCATGCCGCTGAGCGTGTCCTCAAACCCGGTGGACGCCTTGTCGTCGTGACGTTTCATTCGCTCGAAGACCGTATCGTCAAGCGCTTCTTTTCGGACCGCTCGGGCACCGGTGGCGGTTCGCGTCATTTGCCGCAGCTTGAGCAACGTCTGGCCAGTTTTACGCCAGTCGGCAAAGGTATTGTCGTGCCGACGGAGGCCGAATCTGCCCGTAACCCTCGCGCGCGTTCTGCCAAGCTGCGCGCTGGGGTGCGCACGGACAATCCGCCGCTCGCCGAAGATCACTCGATCTACGGCCTGCCCAATCTTCCGGTCTTCCATGAAACGGTGAGGAGCTGATCCGTGCTGCGTACCTTCGACATCATTTTGATCGGACTGATGATCACGGCCGCGGCCGTGACCTACAAGATCAAGCACGACGCTGAAAAGCAGATGGCACAAGTGAACAAGCTTGAGCGCATGATAACTGATGAGAAGGATACGATCGATCTGCTCAAGGCCGATTGGAGTTTGCTGACTCAGCCGAACCGGTTGCAGAAACTGGTGGAGTCTTTCCAGGGCCAGCTCGACCTCCAGCAGGTCGAGGCACAGCAGATTGTCAACATCAACGAACTGCCTCAGCCGAAACCAGTGTCGCAAGATCTTGATGACGTTGCCAACATCATCACGGAGGCAAACGCCGGAACGACGATCAAACCTGACACCACCACCATGACCGGCAGCATCGTCAAGCCAAAACCGGCTGCTCCGAAGCCGGCCAAACGGACTATTCCGAATGCAGCGCCAAAGGGAGTGGGGCTTTTTTGATGGCTAGGATGTGGATCAAGCGGAAGAAAGCTGAGCTTGGGGCGAGCGCTGCGCCTGCGTTCGCAGTGGACGCCAGGAAAAAGAAGTCCGGCAATCGCGCCCGTAACCGCGTTGTTATGGCCATTGCCTGTTTCATGGGTATTTATGGAATTATTGGTGGTCGGCTGGTCTATTACGGCATGCAGGAAGATACGTCGGGATACAACGGTCCAACCGGCGCTGTGCTTGCTTCGCGCCCCGACATACTGGACCGCAATGGCGAAGTTCTCGCCACCGACATCAAGACTGCCTCGCTCTATGCGGAACCACGCAAGATTATCGACCCCGACGAGGCGATCGAACTGTTGTCGACGGTCCTGCCGGATCTCAATTTCGAACAGACCTACAGCCGTCTCAAGAGTGGCTCGGGCTTCGCCTGGCTCAAACGCGGACTGACACCGCAGCAAAAAAGCCAGATCATGGCACTCGGCATACCGGGCATCGGTTTCAGAACGGAGAAATCGCGCTTCTATCCGGGCGGGCCAACCGCCTCGCATATCCTTGGCCTTGTCAACATCGACAACCAGGGTATTGCAGGCATGGAGAAATACATCGACGAGCAGGGACTATCTGACCTGCGGGATGTCGGTCTTGCGGATAGCCGCTCGCTGGAGCCGGTCAAATTGTCGATCGATTTGCGCGTCCAGCATGTCGTGCGCGATGTTGTCGTGACTGCAATGCAACGCTATCGCGCCATCGCGGCAGGTGCGGTGGTGATCAATGTTCGTACCGGCGAAGTGCTAGCCATGGCATCTGCGCCGGATTTCGACCCCAACAATCCGTTCAACGCGCTCGACAAGGACCGCCTGAACCGCATGTCGGCAGGCACATACGAGATGGGTTCCACCATCAAGAGCTTTACGACGGCGATGGCACTCGATTCGGGCAAGGTCAATCTGAACAGCACGTTCGACGCCAGCCGACCAATTACCATCGGGCATCAGACGATCCGCGATTTTCACGGCAAACACCGTATTCTGACCCTGCCTGAGGTGTTCATCTATTCGTCCAACATCGGCTCGGCCAAGGAAGCGGACGTTGTTGGTATTGAGGGGCACCGGGAGTTCCTGCACCGCCTGGGCCTATTGGAACGTATGCAGACGGAGCTGCCTGAGGTGGCGCGTCCGATGGAGCCAAAAGTCTGGAAGAAGGTGCACTCGATCACCATCGCCTTCGGCCATGGCATGGCGACGACGCCGCTGCAGACTGCAGTGGGCGCTGCTGCCCTCATGAATGGCGGGAAGCTAATCCAGCCCACGTTCCTGCCGCGCACAGTCGAAGAGGCCGACAAGGTGGCAAAGCAGGTCGTGAACGAGAAGACCAGCGAGGATATGCGCTACCTCTACCGTCTTAACAGCGAAACGGGGTCGGGTGGTTCAGGTTCGCGCGCCAATGTCAAAGGCTACCGCGTTGGCGGCAAGACCGGTACGGCAGAAAAAGTGGTCAACGGCCGCTATTCGAGCGACGTGCGATTCAATGCCTTCGTCGCTGCCTTTCCAATCGACAAGCCCGAATATGTTGTCCTGACGATCATCGATGAGCCGAAGCCGGAGGAAGGCAAGGTCGGAGCAACGGCCGGTTTCAATGCCGCGCCAATGGTAGCCGACATCATCCGGAGGTCGGCATCTTTTCTCGGTGTGAAGCCTGACTTCGGGGAAGAACAAGTAACTGCTCCATTAATGGTGACGTTTGATGACTAGAACGTCATTCATTGAAGCAGGTTCGTCCCACACAAGCCGGGCGCCCACCAGCCAGGAGCCCGAATTCCCACCAATGGAATGCATCGTATTTGTGGATCGATGCTCTAATGCCGCAGATTCGACTCAAAACGATGCGCATTGCGAGCAGACTCAATGAGTTTATGAAGTAGAACGTTTGAAGAATGGGTTCCAGTCCGGCCATGAAACTGAAAGATCTGAACGGTATTCCGGCCTTGGCGATCTCCGAGATCGGAGAGAAGACGATCAATGGTCTGACATCGGACTCCCGCCTCGTGGAGCGCGGCTTTCTGTTCGCGGCCCTCAAAGGCTCCAAGTCGGACGGCGCCGCTTATGCGGCCGACGCTGTAGCCCGGGGTGCCGTGGTCATCGTTACTTCCAAGGGTGCGAAACTCGGCAAGATCGCGGTTCCGATCATCTATGTGGATGATCCGCGCCGCACGTTGGCATTGGCCGCCGCAAGTTTCTACAAACTCCAGCCAGACGTCATGGTTGCCATTACCGGTACGAGCGGCAAAACGTCGGTAGCGTCGTTCACGCGCCAGATCTGGGCGCAGGCAGGCTTCGCTTCGGCCAGCATCGGCACGACTGGTGTTGTTTCGCCCAAGCGTGACGATTACGGCTCCCTGACCACGCCTGATCCGGTCGAACTGCATAAATTGTTGCGGGAACTGGTCGAAGAAGGTGTGACCCATGCGGCGATGGAAGCCTCGTCCCATGGTCTCGATCAGCGCCGGCTCGATGGTGTCCGGCTTTCAGCGGGTGCGTTTACCAATCTCGGCCGCGATCACATGGACTATCACGCGACAGTCGAGGAATATCATGCTGCCAAATTGCGCCTGTTCACCGAGCTGCTGCCGAAGGGTGCCCCGGCCGTAATTTTTGCCGATGACATGTTCTCCAAGCCAACGATCGCTGCTGCAAGCGAAGCTGGCTGCCAAGTCCTGACCGTTGGCCGCAAGGGTGATTTCATTACGTTGAAGCGCGTCGAGCATGAGCGGTTCCGCCAGCACGTGGAAGTACAAATCAATGGCGAAATCTTCGAGATCACCCTGCCGCTTGCGGGCGATTTCCAAGTCGCCAATGGTCTGGTTGCGGCTGGCCTCGCCATCGCCACCGGTGTTCCCGCTGCCGCTGCCATGCGCGGTCTGGAGCGGCTCAAGGGCGCGCCGGGTCGTCTCGACTTGGTCGGAGCGACCGAGGAGGGGGCACCTGCCTATGTCGATTATGCCCACAAACCCGACGCGCTGGAGAACGTCCTCGCTTCTGTTCGTCCATTCACGACCGGCCGGGTTATCGTGGTGTTCGGTTGCGGCGGCGATCGTGACAAGGGAAAGCGCCCGATGATGGGCGAAATAGCCACGCGGCTCGCCGACATTGTCATCGTGACCGATGACAATCCGCGCTCGGAAGTGCCTGCCACAATCCGCTCCGAAATCCTGGCAGCCGCCCCCGGCGCTCGCGAAATCCCCGATCGCCGTGAGGCGATCCGCGAAGCCGTGGACATGATGAAGTCGGGTGATACGCTGATTGTTGCCGGAAAAGGCCACGAGGAGGGCCAGACGGTCGGCGATGTGGTGCTGCCGTTCTCGGACCACGCCGAAGTCGGTCAGGCGCTGAAAGACCGGCTCGCCAAGGAGAGCGGCGCATGAGCTTGCTTTGGACTTCGGAGGCGATGATCGAAGCGATGAATGGCAGACCCGTCGGCAAGCTGCCGGATGGGATTGCCGGCATTTCGATCGATACGCGCACACTGCGCAAGGGCGAGGCATTCTTTGCCATCAAGGGCGATGCACTCGATGGTCACGATTATGCGACGGCGGCGGTGGCGGCAGGAGCAGCACTTCTTGTTGTCGCTGAGGCCAAATTACCGGCGCTCGGCAAGCTGAAAGCACCGATGATCGTCGTCGACGACGTGCTGGCCGCCATGACGCGGCTCGGTATTGCCTCTCGGGAACGCTCTCACGCGCAGATCATTGCGGTAACTGGCTCGGTTGGCAAGACGACCACCAAGGAAGCGCTCCGGCATGCACTTTCGGCAGCTGGCAAGGTGCACGCGTCGGTCGCATCCTTCAATAATCATTGGGGTGTCCCACTGACATTGGCACGCATGCCGGCGGATACGGACTACGGAGTGTTTGAGATCGGCATGAACCATGCGGATGAAATCCGTCCTCTGGTCAAAATGGTTCGTCCGCACGTTGCTTTGATTACACTGATTGCACCTGCCCATCTTGGCCATTTCAAGAATCTCCAGGAAATCGCCGAAGCCAAGGCAGAGATTTTTGACGGCATCGTACCGGGCGGCTATGCACTGCTCAACCGCGATGACAAGCATTTCAAGTTATTGGATACGCTGGCTCGGGCAGCGGGTGTGGAGCACATCAAGAGTTTCGGCGAAAACGCACGAGCGGACTATCGCCTCGTCAAGCTGAAGCTGCATGGCGACTGCTCTTGCATGACAGCACGTCTCGCGGGTGAGGAAGTCGTCGCCAAGGTTGGTGCACCAGGTCGTCATATCGTGCAGAATGTCCTCGCAGTGCTGGGCGCTGCTCACTTGACGGGCGCGGATATGACCAAAGTTACCTTGGCGCTAGCATCGCTCCGGCCCGAGAGCGGACGCGGCGCTCGCCACACGCTCGAAATCGCCAAAGGCACGTTCACACTGATTGACGAGAGCTACAACGCCAACCCGGCATCGATGCGCGCCGCAATAGAACTTTTGGCCGCAGCTACCCCCACTGGAAAGGGCCGGCGCATTGCCGTTCTTGGCGATATGCTGGAACTTGGTAAACAAGCGCCGAAGCTGCATGCCGAACTGTCATCTGTCATCGCCGCGAATCATATCAACATGGTTTTTCTCGGTGGACCCGAGATGGCGGCGCTCAAAGCGGCCATGCCGGTTGAATTTCACGCCGAATACAGGCAGAGCGTAGACGAACTGCAACCGCAATTGCTGAACACGATAAGGGCCGGTGACGTGATCATGGTCAAGTCATCGAAGGGGACCGGATTCTCCCAGATCGTTAAAACGCTCTTGCAGAAATACAACACCGTGGAGCCTGTCGGTCCTGCCGAATGATCCTACGGCTATGGGGAAATAGCTGATGCTTTATTATCTCGCCGGTCTGGCGGAACATATCCAGTTTCTCAACGTGTTCCGCTACATCACGTTCAGGACCGGCGGCGCCCTGATCACCTCGGCGCTGATTGTATTTCTGTTTGGACCACGTATCATCGATTCACTGCGGATACGGCAGGGACGCGGTCAGCCGATCCGTGCCGATGGCCCGCAGACTCATTTTAAAAAGGCCGGCACACCGACGATGGGCGGGCTCATGATCCTGACGGGTATTGTTGTCTCGTCATTGCTTTGGGCCAACTGGTCGAATGTCTATGTATGGATCGTATTGCTGGTTGCCCTCGGGTTCGGTGCAATCGGTTTCTATGATGACTACCTGAAAGTAAGCAAACAGACGTTCAAAGGTTTTTCGGCGAGGGCGCGCCTGGGAATAGAGTTTCTCCTTGCCGGCTTGGCTGGTCTTGCCATCATGTGGGCCGGACAGGAGCCTTTCTCCTCGTCGCTGACTTTCCCGTTCGCCAAGCAGTTGATCCTCAATCTGGGCATCTTCTTCATTCCCTTTGCCGCCTTCGTCATGGTCGGCGCCGGCAATGCAGTGAATTTCACGGATGGCCTGGACGGTCTTGCGACAGTTCCGGTGATGATTGCAGCAGCTTCGTTCGGCGTTATCGCGTATCTTTCAGGCAATGCGATCTTCGCGGACTATCTGCAGATACACTTCACGCCCGGCACTGGCGAGCTCGCCGTGGTACTTGGTTCGGTCATCGGTGCGGGGCTCGGTTTCCTCTGGTTCAATGCACCGCCCGCCGCCATCTTTATGGGTGATACCGGATCCCTTGCGCTCGGTGGTCTCATTGGAGCCGTTGCCGTCGCCACCAAGCACGAAATAGTCCTCGCCATTATCGGCGGCGTATTCGTCATGGAAGCGATGTCGGTCATCATCCAGGTGGCCTCGTTCAAGATGACCGGCAAGCGCGTCTTCCTGATGGCGCCTATCCATCACCACTTCGAAAAGAAAGGCTGGACCGAGAGCCAGGTGGTGATCCGGCTCTGGATCATCGCCGTTATCCTCGCGCTGATCGGCCTCTCTACGCTTAAACTCAGATAAGGGTTTGCCCGCATGATCGCTGCCTACTCCATGAAGGACAAGACCGTCGCGCTGTTCGGGCTCGGCGGTTCGGGCATAGCGACCGCGCAGGCGATTGTCGCCGGAGGAGCGAAAGTCATTGCCTGGGATGACAATCCCGAGAGCGTCTCGCGTGCACGAAACGCGGGCATCGAAACCGGCGATCTGCGGCAGTTGGACTGGAAGCAATTCTCGTCCTTCGTCCTGTCGCCTGGCGTGCCGCTCACGCACCCGCGACCGCACTGGACAGTGGATCTGGCCAAGGCTGCGGGCGTCGAAATCATTGGCGACGTTGAGCTGTTTGGCCGTGAGCGAAATCTCATTGGTAAGAACAGTCCGTTCATTGCCATTACAGGTACCAATGGCAAATCGACAACCACGGCGCTGATTGCGCACATCATCAAGACGTCCGGCCGCGACATGCAGCTCGGCGGCAATATCGGCACTGCTGTCATGACTTTGCAGCCGCCCGCCGACAAGCGTTTTTATGTGGTAGAGTGTTCGTCCTACCAGATCGATCTGGCACCTTCGATTAATCCCACTGCCGGCATTTTGCTGAATTTGACGCCCGACCATCTCGATCGCCACGGTACGATGCAGCACTACGCCGAAATCAAGGAGCGTCTTGTTGCTGGGAGCGAAACCGCGATCATCGGTATTGACGACAGTTATTGCGCGGCAATAGCCGACCGGCTGCAACGCACGGGCAAGCCGGTGCTCCGCATATCCAAGCGCTTGGCCGTTCGCGACGGCTACTTTGCCGAAGGCTCCGATCTCTTCCACGCGGTAAACGGGGAGATGACCGTCGTCGCGTCGCTCGCCGGCATCGGGTCCCTGCGCGGCGAGCACAATGCACAAAACGCACTGGCAGCCTTTGCGGCCTGCCGCTCAGTCGGATTGTCCAATGAAGAGATCAACGCAGGATTGAAGACATTTCCCGGTCTAGCCCATCGCATGGAACAGGTTGCCAAGCTCGGCAGAACGCTTTTCGTCAACGATTCCAAAGCCACAAATGCTGATGCAGCAGCGCCGGCTCTTTCGTCATTTCCGCGCATCTACTGGATCGCCGGGGGGCTCCCCAAGGAAGGCGGTATCGCATCGCTTTCCGGCTTTTTCCCACGCATTGCAAAGGCCTATTTGATTGGCGAAGCGGCCCCGCAATTTGCCGCAACCCTGGGCGAAGCGGCCCGCTACGAGATATCCGGCACGATTGACGCGGCGGTTGAGCATGCTGCACGCGACGCGGCAAGTGACGGCTCTGCAGAACCGGTCGTGCTGCTGTCGCCGGCCTGTGCCAGCTTCGATCAGTTTCAGAATTTCGAAAAACGCGGCGAGGCATTCCGCTCCGCCGTCCTCGCGCTTGCGGGCGCATCCGCTATTGGAGGCTCTGATGGTAAGCCGTGTTGACCGTGGTCCCGTAGCCGACTGGTGGTGGACAATCGATCGTTTTCTCCTGGCAGCCTGTCTTGCCCTGATGGGGCTCGGGATCCTGCTGTCCTTCGCGGCAAGCCCCGCCGTCGCCGAGCGTATCGGGCTGGACAGTTTCCACTTCGTCAAGCGTCAGGCGCTGTTCATGGTACCTGCCGTGATCGTGATGTTCGCCGTGTCCTTCATGGCGCCGCGGACAATCCGCCGGTTTGCCATGATCATGCTCGGCATCTCCCTCGTTGCCATGGTGGGTGCTCTATTCTTCGGTATAGAAGTCAAGGGCGCGCGACGCTGGATTTCGCTCGCCGGCGTTTCAATTCAGCCATCGGAGTTCATGAAGCCGGCCTTCGTAATCGTGTGTGCGTGGCTGTTTGCCGAGAATGAAAGGCGCAAGGACATTCCGGGCAACTTTTTCTCAATGGTGTTGTTCTGTGTGGTGGCCGCTTTGCTCGTCGCACAGCCCGATCTCGGGCAGACCATTCTGACGGCCGTCACTTGGGGCGCCATGTTCTTCATGGCCGGGGTACCTTGGCTGTGGATCATCGGGCTTGGTGTTCTTGCCGTTGGCGGCTTCTTTGGCGCTTACACAGTATTTCCCCATGTGGCCGGCCGTATCGATCGTTTCTTGACTGGCGAAGGCGACACATTTCAGGTCGATACCGGCCGCGAAGCGATTATTCGTGGCGGCTGGTTTGGGCAGGGGCCGGGTGAGGGCACGATCAAACGCATCATCCCCGATAGTCATACGGACTTCATCTTCTCGGTCACGGCGGAGGAATATGGCATTGCGCTTTGCCTGTTGATCGTGATCATCTTCGCATTCATCGTCATTCGCGGCCTGTCGATTGCGCTGAAGGAACGCGATGATTTTACCCGGCTTTCGGTCTCGGGCCTGGTGATCCTGTTCGGCTTCCAGTCGATCATCAACATGTCGGTCAATCTGCACCTGATGCCAGCAAAGGGTATGACGCTGCCATTCATCTCCTATGGTGGTTCGTCTTTGATCGCCGTTGCGATCTCGACCGGGCTCCTGCTCGCATTGACACGGCGCCGGCCCGCAGCGCGCCGCTCGGCCACATTGGTCGATGCAAAGATGCGGACACTGGCGGGTAGCATCTGAACGATGACGAAGGGGGTTATCTTTCTTGCCGCCGGTGGTACCGGCGGTCACCTTTTCCCGGCCGAAGCGCTGGCGCATGAGTTGATTGCGCGCGATTGGGAAATCCACCTCGCTACCGACGATCGAGCGACACGTTTTACAAGCGCGTTTCCAGCTAAAGTCCATGTGGTGCGATCGGCGACGATTGCAGGGCGCAATCCGCTCTCCCTGACGAAGACATTCTGGACTCTGTGGCAGGGCAATCTCGATTCCCGCAAACTGTTTCGTGCATTGAAGCCCAAGCTCGTCGCCGGCTTCGGCGGTTATCCAACCCTCCCGCCGCTCTATGCGGCGAGCCGAATGAAAATTCCGACGCTGGTCCATGAGCAGAATGCGGTGATGGGCCGTGCCAACAAGGCACTCGCTGCGCGGGTCAATGCCATCGCCGGCGGGTTCCTTTCTGACCGCGGCGGCCCTTTCGCCGACAAGACCGTTGTCACCGGCAATCCTGTTCGCCCTGCCGTCCTTGCAGAAGTTGGCAAGCCGTATGTCGCGTCGCAGGCACATCAGCCCTTCCACTTCCTGGTGTTCGGTGGCAGCCAGGGCGCGCAGTATTTTTCAACCGCGGTTCCTGCAGCCATCAAGCTGCTTGCGCCGGCGGATCAAGCGCGTCTTGTGTTGACGCAGCAAGCCCGGCCTGAGGATGAGGCGCAGGTACGCGCCGCGTATCAGGCACTCGGCATCAAGGCCTACGTTGCCCCATTCTTCAAGGATATGCCTCGCCGGATGGCGGATGCGCATTTTGTCCTTTCCCGCTCGGGCGCGTCCACTGTTTCCGAGATCGCTGCAATCGGTCGTCCCGCCATTCTCGTACCATTCCCGCATGCGCTGGACCATGATCAGGCGGCCAATGCGGCGGCCCTGCAGGCGGTCGGCGGTGCCGACGTCATAAAACAGTCGGAACTATCACCGGAGCGCATCGCCGCTATCCTGACGAGTGCTATGAATGAGCCGGAACGACTGGCATTTGTTGCGGAAAAAGCCCGCAGCACCGGCAAGCCGGACGCTACAAGGTTGCTTGCAGACCTCGCAGAGGCTATTGCGTCCGACCAGCGTATTGAAGAATTCAAAAAAGGAGTGCGTCCATGAAGATGCCGCTCAACATCGGCCTTGTTCATTTCATCGGTATCGGCGGTATCGGCATGAGCGGCATTGCCGAAGTCCTGCATAATCTCGGCTACAGGGTTCAGGGGTCCGACCAGGCGGACAGCGCCAATGTGCAGCGTCTGCGTGAAAAGGGCATCGAGATCTTCGTCGGCCACAAGGCCGAGAACGTAGGCGACGCCGAAGTGGTCGTCGTGTCGACAGCCATCAAGAAGTCCAATCCGGAACTGATCGCTGCGCGTGAAAGGCTGCTGCCAGTCGTCCGCCGCGCGGAAATGCTGGCTGAACTCATGCGCTTTCGCAAGGCTGTTGCCATCGGCGGCACGCACGGCAAGACGACGACGACCTCGATGGTTGCCACCTTGCTCGACGCGGGTAATCTCGATCCGACCGTCATCAATGGCGGCATCATCAATGCGTATGGCACCAATGCACGCATGGGCGAGGGAGACTGGATGGTCGTGGAGGCGGATGAGAGCGACGGCACGTTCCTGAAGCTTCCGGCCGACGTTGCAGTAGTCACCAATATCGATCCGGAACATCTCGATCACTACGGAACGTTCGATCGGGTTCGGGAAGCTTTCCGGCAATTCGTCGAGAATGTTCCGTTTTATGGATTCGGCGTGATGTGCCTGGACCATCCCGAAGTGCAGTCGCTGGTGTCGCGCATCGAGGATCGCCGGGTCATCACCTATGGCGAAAATCCACAGGCAGATGTGCGTTTCGTCAACCTTGTCGTAGACGGCGCCAGCTCGCGTTTCGATGTCCAGATCGCCAAGCGCAAGACCGGAGGAACGATCGAGATCACCGGCCTTCGCCTACCAATGCCGGGCCGCCATAACGTCTCCAACGCCACGGCAGCAATCGCAGTGGCGCATGAGCTTGGCATTTCTGCTGACGATATCAAAAAAGGGCTGTCGTCATTCGGCGGGGTCAAACGCCGGTTCACCCATACGGGAACATGGAACGGCGTCGAGATTTTCGACGATTACGGCCATCATCCCGTCGAGATAAAGGCTGTGCTGAAGGCAGCGCGCGATTCCGCCAAGGGCCGCGTAGTTGCTGTTGTCCAGCCACACCGCTTTACGCGCCTTGCCAGTCTGTTCGACGAATTCGCTGCCTGTTTCAACGATGCGGACACCGTCGTCGTTGCGCCGGTATACACGGCCGGCGAGGATCCGATCGAAGGCATCACATCCGAGGCACTGGTTTCCCGCATCAGAACTGCCGCCCATCGCGACGCGCGCTATATCAATGGCCCGCAGGAAGTCGCCCCGTTGATAGCCGAAATCGCCAAACCAGATGATTTTGTGATTTTTCTTGGTGCAGGCAGTATCACCCAGTGGGCCTATGCCTTGCCAAAGGAACTGGCTGCGCTCTAAGTTTGGCGGTTGCTCCGGGTGGGATGTTTGGGGCTGAGGCTGCTGGAAGGATAGAATGTACTCATTGGTTGATGGCGAAGCCCTGTTGAAAAAGCTGGGCGATCGATTCTCGGGCCTGCGCGGGCGTTTGACGCCCAATATGGGCATGGAAAAAGTGACGTGGTTCCGTGCAGGCGGCCCGGCCGAGGTCCTGTTCCAGCCGGCCGATGAGGAAGATCTGTCGGCATTCCTCAAGGCCGTTCCTGAAGAATATCCAATCCTGACAGTCGGCATCGGGTCCAACCTCCTCGTGCGCGATGGCGGCATACGCGGTTTTGTGGTGCGGCTTTCTGCGAAGGGCTTCGGTGAGGTTGAACGCGTAGCGGAAACGCAGCTCAGGGCAGGCACGGCCACGCCGGACAAACGCGTCGCGGCCGCGGCGTTGGAGGCTGGCATTGCCGGCTTCCATTTCTACCACGGCATCCCGGGTGGCATTGGCGGCGCACTGCGCATGAACGCCGGCGCCAACGGCGTCGAGACGCGGGAGCGGGTGGTCGAAGTGCGGGCTCTCGATCGCAAGGGTGAGGTGCATACCCTGTCCAATGCGGATATGGGCTACGCCTACCGCCACTCCGGGGCGCCGAACGACTTGATCTTCACGTCGGCATTGTTCGAAGGTTCGCCCGGCGACAGGGGCGACATTCAAGCGGCAATGGATGCCGTGCAACAACACCGTGAGACGGTACAGCCCATCCGCGAGAAAACCGGCGGTTCAACATTCAAGAACCCGGACGGTTCCTCGGCCTGGAAGGAAATCGACAAGGCAGGCGGACGTGGCCTGATGATCGGCGGTGCGCAAATGTCTCCCATGCACTGCAACTTCATGATCAATACCGGTACGGCGACCGGCCATGATCTTGAGATCTTGGGCGAAACGATCCGTTCGCGCGTCCTGGAAAAATCGGGCATCCGACTTCACTGGGAGATCAAGCGTCTCGGGATGTTCCGGCCGGGCCAAGAGGTGGACGAGTTCATGGGGCAACTGCTTTAAGCACTGGAACTCTGCGTTGCGCTCTTCGAAGCCGATGTCGCATTTCAGCCATGGAACACATTTTTTTACACGAAAATTCATTGTTGAATCATTGGGGACTTGTCAGCGAATCAACTCTCTGATTCTTTAGGGGCAAGCGTTAACTGATTTGAGTCGGCTGGTTTTTATCAGCTTCGGGTATCTGCGGTCCCGGCCGCCGGATGTGCCTCGACTCATGTCTTTTTCCGCCTTTGATGGGGAAGTGTTGAGGGGTTGCCTTGATGGCGAAAAAGCATGTTGCAATGCTGATGGGTGGCTTTTCATCGGAGCGTCCGGTGAGCCTTTCCTCTGGCAATGCCTGTGCCGATGCGCTGGAGGCGGAGGGCTATCGGGTCACGCGGGTTGATGTCGATCGCGATGTTGCCAGCGTTCTCAATGCGCTGAAGCCGGATGTGGTGTTCAATGCGCTGCATGGCCCCTTCGGCGAGGATGGTACCGTTCAGGGCATCCTCGAATATCTTGAAATCCCCTATACCCATTCTGGCGTGCTTGCTTCGGCGCTGGCTATGAACAAGGAGCAGGCGAAAATCGTTGCCAAGGCGGCGGGCGTTCCGGTGGCGGAAGCCAGGGTCATGGATCGTCACGACTTCACGTCGTTACATCCGATGAAGCCGCCTTATGTGGTCAAGCCGGTCAGTGAAGGGTCGAGCTTTGGTGTTGTGATCGTCAAGGAGGATCAGTCGCATCCGCCGCAAATCATCACATCAAACGACTGGAAGTACGGCGATACCGTCATGGTCGAGCGCTACATCCATGGACGGGAATTGACCTGTGCTGTCATGGGTGATGTCGCCATCGGTGTGTGTGAGATCATCCCTGTTGGGCACCAGTTCTATGATTATGATTCAAAATATGTTGCAGGCGGATCAAATCATGTGGTTCCCGCTAAAATTTCACTAAAAATTTACCAAAAAGTACAAACACTGGCACTCAAGGCGCATCAGGCAATTGGATGTAAAGGAATTAGCCGGTCGGACTTCCGCTACGACGACCGTTTTTCCGAAGATGGCGAGCTTATCTGGCTGGAAGTGAATACCCAGCCAGGCATGACTCCCACCTCTCTCGTGCCTGATATCGCCAAAGCTGCGGGGCATACCTTCGGTGAATTGTTGAGTTGGATGGTGGAGGACGCATCGTGTTTGCGTTGAAGGGCAAAAATGCGCACCCTCGGGGTGCTGCGCCGGTGTCTTCGGGCAGGTCGGCGACTTTTGGCCGTTTCCGGATCGTCTTGCCAAAATTCCTGCGCAAACCGGCGCGCGTGCTGGCGCGCACCATTGAGGGCGAAGTGTCCATTCCGAACCATGTCGGGACATTTGGTGCCGTCGCGTTTCTTGCGCTGACCGGTGCCTATGGGGCCATTCTCGGCGGTCATGCGCCGGAAGTCGTCAAGGTTACGACATCGACATTTGGATTTGCCATCGAAGACGTCAAGGTGGTGGGCAATAAGGAAACGTCCGAGATCGACGTTCTCGGCGCTCTTGGCCTCGACGGCGAAACCTCCTTGGTCGGGTTGAGTGCTGCCGATGCGCAGAAGGCTGTCGCGGGATTGCCGTGGGTTGAATCCGTCGACGTATTCAAGGTCTATCCGAACACAATTCAGATTTCGATCCACGAGCGGACGGCGATGGCAGTCTGGCAGAATGGCAGCGAGCTCTCGGTCATCGACGCGGACGGCCGTGTGATCGTTCCATTCACCGGCGGACGCAGTGCCGCCCTGCCATTGGTGATCGGCGCCGGCGCAGACAAGCAGGCGAAGCTGTTGATGGCACAGATGGCTGCCTTTCCACAGATCGCAGGCGAGGTGAAGGCTTATGCGCGGCTTGGCGACCGTCGCTGGGATCTTGTCATGAAGAGTGGCGTGACGCTGATGCTGCCGGAATACCGGATCGATAAAGCGCTAGCGGATATCGTTGATATGGATCGCAAGTCCGGACTTCTGTCGCGTGATATCGCGTCGGTCGATCTGCGCCTGACTGGCCGGGTCGTCGTTCGTTTGACACCAGACGCGATGGTACAGCGCGTTGAATATTTGAAGGCGCGCGACAAGGCGTCCAAGCGTTCGGAGAAGCGTGTATGAGTATTCTGAACGGAAAAGCGAACTCGGCTGGAGCGGCATCCGCAAAGCGGACCCGCTCCCTAACAGTTCTTGATATTGGCTCAAGCAAGGTATGCTGCATCATTGCGCGGCTGCGTCCGCGTGAAGAGAGCGCCCATCTGCCGGGCCGTACCCACCGCATCGAAGTGCTCGGGATCGGTCACCAGAAATCGCGCGGCATCAAATCCGGCGTGATCGTCAATCTGGATGCTGCTGAACAGGCGATCCGCCTCGCAGTCGATGCAGCCGAGCGCATGGCCGGTCTGACCGTCGACTCAATGATCGTCAACATTTCCTCAGGCCGTCTCAAGAGCGAGAGCTTTTCGGCGAGCATCAATCTCGGCGGGCATGAGGTCGACCAGGCCGATATCCGCCGTGTCCTTGCCGCAGGCGCGAAGCAGGCCCTCGCAACCGAACGTCATCTGGTTCATTCGCTGCCCATCGCCTATGGGCTCGATGGCGAGCGCGGTATACGCGATCCGCTCGGGATGATCGGCGATACGCTCGGCGTTGAAATGCATGTGCTCACAGCTGACGCTGCGCCATTGCGCAACCTCGAACTTTGCGTCAACCGTTGCCATTTGTCGGTGGAGGCAATGATTGCGACGCCCTACGCCAGTGGTCTTTCGGCACTTGTCGATGACGAAGCCGAGATGGGCGCTGCCTGTATCGACATGGGCGGCGGCACGACAACGATATCGGTCTTCTCCGAAGGCAAGTTCATTCACGCTGACGCCATCGCCATCGGTGGCAACCACGTGACCATGGACGTGGCTCGCGGGCTTTCTGCGCATATGGATGATGCGGAGCGGCTGAAGGTCATGCACGGCTCGGCGTTGCCCAGCGCTGCCGATGACCGCGATCTCATCAGCGTCTCGCCGCTCGGCAATGACGGGCGTGATGTACCCAACCAGTATCCGCGCGCTGTTCTGACACGCATTATCCGTGCCCGCGTTGAGGAGACGCTAGAGCTGGCGCGCGATCGTCTCAATCAATCCGGCTACGGCCAGATTGTCGGCAAGCGCGTCGTCCTGACGGGCGGAGCCAGTCAACTGGCAGGGCTGCCCGAGGTGGCCCGCCGCATCCTGGCGCGCAATGTGCGAATTGGCCGCCCTCTCGGTGTGACGGGGCTTCCCGAAGCAGCCAAGGGGCCGGCTTTCTCTGCAGCGGTTGGTCTTCTGATCTACCCGCAGGTGGCAGGAATTGAAGAGCGTTCTGTAAAGGCCGGTTCATCATCGCTGATGACAGGTACGGGTGGGCGTTTTCAGCGTATCGGCCAGTGGCTGAGAGAGAGTTTTTGATCAATCGGGGAAACCCAAAAAAATACCGCAGCGGCGAGGCGGTAAAGACGAAAAGGAACGAGACAAATGAGTATCAATCTGCAAAAGCCGGATATTACCGAGCTTAAGCCCCGGATCACCGTCTTTGGTGTTGGCGGTGGCGGTGGCAATGCGGTCAATAACATGATCAATGCCGGTTTGCGCGGTGTTGAATTCGTTGTGGCCAATACCGATGCGCAGGCACTTTCGCAGTCCAAAGCTGAACGTCTGATTCAGCTCGGTGCGGCGGTGACCGAAGGCCTCGGCGCAGGTTCGCAGCCAGAAGTTGGCCGCGCAGCTGCGGAAGAGTGCATCGATGAGATCAACGATCATCTGTCCGGCACACATATGTGCTTCGTCACCGCCGGCATGGGCGGCGGCACGGGTACGGGTGCTGCTCCCGTCGTTGCCCGCGCGGCACGCGAAAAGGGCATCCTGACGGTTGGTGTCGTGACCAAGCCTTTCCATTTCGAAGGCCAGCGCCGCATGCGCACCGCCGATATGGGCATTGAAGACCTGCAGAAGAATGTCGATACGCTCATCGTCATTCCCAATCAGAACCTCTTCCGCATTGCCAATGACAAGACGACCTTCGCCGATGCATTCGCAATGGCCGATCAGGTCCTTTACTCCGGTGTTGCCTGCATCACCGACCTGATGGTCAAGGAAGGCCTGATCAATCTCGATTTCGCCGACGTTCGTTCGGTCATGCGCGAGATGGGCAAGGCGATGATGGGCACCGGCGAAGCCTCCGGCGACGGCCGTGCAATGGCTGCCGCTGAAGCTGCAATTGCCAATCCTCTGCTTGATGAAACCTCCATGCGTGGCGCCAAGGGTCTGCTGATTTCGATCACCGGTGGCCGCGACATGACGCTGTTTGAAGTTGATGAGGCTGCAACTCGTATCCGTGAGGAAGTTGACCAGGATGCCAATATCATCCTCGGCGCTACCTTTGACGAAAGCCTCGAAGGCATCATCCGCGTTTCTGTCGTGGCAACTGGCATCGATAAGCAGATTGGAGAGTCGGCGCCCGCGCCGATCGAATTTCGCCAGCCTCTGAAGCCCATTGCCAAGCCCGCGCAGCAGGCAGCCGCAAGAGTTGAGACAGTTGCACGTCCGGTTGTCCAGCAGCCGGCCGCCCGCGCCGCAGATCCGGTCGCGGAAGCGATCCGCGCTGCCGAGCATGATATTCCGCAGCGCGCGCCACAACAGGTCGAGCAGGAGTTCCGCCCTCAGAGCCGCATCTTCCAGGCGCCAGCACCGGAAGTCTTCGACGCTCCGGTAGCTGCCGCTCCCCAGGCACCGGTTCAACCGGAACCTCAGCCGCAGATGCAGGCGCCTGCATCACAGCCGGCTGCAGCGCCACGTATGCCCAATGTTGCTGATTTCCCGCCGGTCGTTCAGGCGGAACTCAATGCTCGCGACATGGGCGCCCGCGATAACGGTCGTGATCCGGCGTCATATGAGAGCCAGGAAGATCGTGGTCCGATGGGTCTCTTGAAGCGCCTAACTGCTGGCTTGACCCGCCGCGACGACGAAACCGCCCGGTTGGAACCAGCGCAGCCGCGGGAACCCGCCATGCGTCCGGCCGAACCACGCCGTCCGCTTTCACAAGACGCGTCCATCTACGCGCCGCGCCGCGGTCAGCTTGACGAGCAGGGCCGGGTCCAGCCGCAAACGCGCCAGGCTTCCGAAGACGATCAGCTTGAAATTCCGGCATTTCTCCGCCGTCAGGCAAACTGATCCGTTCACGGAATGTTAAAAAATATGAATTCCGCCATTGTCTCAATGGCGGAATTTTTCTTTCAAGCTTTTGAAAAGGCTTTGAAACAACTGATCAGCGGAGATGATGCTCTCGTTACAAATGTCTCGAAACCGTGATTTTGTTTCAGACGATACCGACTGTATCTTGCGCCGCAACATGGCAGCTGCTGTGCTGATTCCGATCGTGCAGCGTGCCAAAAATAAAATTCGGGTGTTCCTGCCCGGCACCGGCACGAGGTTTCTATTGCGCGATTTCCAGACGACGATTGCAGAGCGTATATCGCTTTCGGGTGCGGGTGTGCACAGCGGCACGCCGGTTACGATGGCGTTTGCGCCCGCCGATCCCGATACCGGCATCGTTTTCCAAAGAATCGATGGCAGTGGCGGCAGCCACGAAATCAGGGCCCTGGTGTCCGAAGTCGGCACAACGGATCTCTCAACGACCCTTGCCAACCGGGCTGGTGTTACGATCAGTACCGTCGAGCATGTCATGGCGGCGATCGCGGGAGCCGGCATTGACAACATGGTTATAGAGATCGATGGCCCGGAAGTACCCATTCTTGATGGAACCTCCGCCGCATTCCTGGATGCTTTCGAACAGGCCGGTTTCGTCCGTCAGGCCGCAAAGCGCCGTTTCATTCGCATCCTCAAAACATCGCGCATCGAGGCTGGTGCCTCGTGGGCGGAATTCCGTCCCTATGACGGAACACGATACGAAGTCGAGATCGATTTCGAGACGCCGGTTATCGGTCGACAGAAATTCGCCGGAGACATGGACGAGACGATCTTCCGCAAAGAAATTTCGCGCGCGCGCACGTTCGGTTTCATGCGCGACGTCGAAAAGCTCTGGGCCGCCGGCCTTGCGCTCGGCTCGTCACTGGACAACTCCCTGGTCATCGGCGATGACCATTCGGTCATCAATCCCGGTGGCCTGCGCTTCAAGGACGAGTTTGTCCGCCACAAGACACTGGATGCGATTGGCGATCTTGCGTTAGCGGGAGCGCCGTTCATCGGGTGTTTTCGCTCCTATCGCGGCGGTCATCGGCTGAATGCGGCGGTGCTTCGTGCGCTCTTGTCGGATCATACTGCATTTGAGATTGTCGAGATGGCTGGCAAACGCGGCCAGAACCGCGGCGCATCTCTTGTCGCGGTGAATGCCCCCGTCTTTGCGCCTTGGGCGATATAATTCCTGTTACAATCCCGGTATCGCATTGTGCACCGCTTGCAGCATGATTGCCGCAAGACGGGCCGTTGCCGGTTCGGATTGCGCTTCCGAGCGATGAAGAACCAATCCAAGGCTCGGTAGCTGTGGCAATCCACTGTCTGCGGGCACAAGAGGTTTTACGCTGGCAGGAAGGCCCACCGGGGTGCGGATGGTCACGCCAAGGCCCGCCGCAGTGGCGGCCCACAATCCCGCCAGACTTGGACTGATGAATGCCAGCCGCCACGGAATGCCGGCGCGGTCAAGTGCGTTGATTGCGGCAGTCCGCAACAGGCAGGGCGCCTCGAGCGATGCCAGTGGCAGCGGCTCTTCAGCGGATGCTATCCACTCCTTCGGTTCTCCGGCAGGTCCGACCCAGCACATCGGGACGTCGACGACGTGCTCGCTATGGGGGGTGACTTCACCACTGCTCCATGCCAGGGCCAAGTCGAGCTTGCCCGACGTCACGCGATCGATCAGCTCCGCATTGCGCGCCACGCGTGCCTCGATCCGCACTTTCGGATGTGCACGCGCGAATTGCCCCAAGACCTCCGGCAGGATGGTCTCGCCGAAATCTTCCTGCAGACCAAGCCTTACCCAGCCCTCAAGTTCGGTGCCGTGAATCGCAGTTGCCGCTTCGTCGTTGAGGTCAAGCAGACGTCGCGCGTAAGCGAGCATGGTCTCCCCAGCGTCGGTGAGCGCAAGACCGCGACCCGCCTTGATAAAGATCGGCGTTTCGGCCTGCTGCTCCAGTTTCTTCAGCTGCGCACTCACAGCGGAAGTGGAGCGACCGAGGCGGTCAGCAGCCTTGGCAAAGCTGCCGAGCTCCATTCCGGTGGAAAATGTCCGCAGTACATCAAGATCGAATGTAATTCGTCGCATTTTAATTATCCTGATTTTCAGGACTGTTTCTTCAAAATTTTCTGATTTTCGGGATGATTATGCGCGCCTATAAATCCAGCGTCAAGTTCATTGGACTACCGCATCCCTGGAAGGAGAATTCCAATGCCATTTACCCGCATTTCACTGATCGAAGGAAAATCGCCCGAATATCTGAAAGCTGTTTCCGACGGCTTGCATCAGGCGATGGTCGAAGCGTTCAACGTACCGGCGGACGACCGGTTTCAGGCCATTCATCAGCATCGCCCCAACGAACTGATCTTCGATCGTAATTATTTTGGCGGGCCGCGTTCCGACGATTTTATCGTGTTCTCGATAACGACGGGTAAGCCCCGGGACACGGCGACGAAGAAAGCGTTCTACAAGCGGCTGGTAGCTTTGCTCGGCAAATCGCCCGGGGTAAGGCCGGAAGATATCATGATCATCGTCAGTACCGCGAGCCGGGACGAATGGTCTTTCAGCAATGGCGAAACCCGGATGCTGGAATCGGTCTGAGATCAATGCTTTGACAGGAGGGATCGTCATGATAGCCATGCAAGCATCAGCCGGTTCCAATACCGTCCATGGTGCTCTCAATTATCAAACTAAATCAATAGCTTATTGACAATTGTCCTCGCGATCGGAGGGAGAAGATGCGGCTATCAATAACAGTTGGTATAAGCACCACTGGTGTAGCAGGTTATACGGGTATTGGACTGGGCTTGCCGAGCATAGTTATCTGACATAGCTTGCATCCCTTCTGCCGCCGCTGCAAACCCTTGGCGGATCGCTTGACGAGTCTGATGTCTCTTTGTTTGCTCCATAGTGATTTCTTGGCGGATACACATTTGGTATTCAGCTTTCGTCCTAACCTGAGGACGGCAACGTTTGTCGATCATGGAAGCGAAACTTTGCACTTCCTTGTACGACATTTCACTGATCTGTTTTGTCTGGCATCCAGTTAGGACCAACCCTGCACCGATCACGGCACTGATAAGAATTTTCATGTTATTGACCTTTCCAAAAAACGAGCGCGCGGCTCCTCGAATGAGGGCCCTGTGCTTTCGTTAATCTGCTTGATGATTTCACTTCTTCATTTGGTTGGTGGGGGCAGATCGCTCAATTCCACAAATGAGCGCCGGCGAGGCCAAATGGCCTTCTTTCCAACCGTGTGGGCTTTCCCTAGCGGTCCAAAAAATTTCGCGCTTGCGTTTGGCTGCCAATCTTATGTTTTACGACGCCAAAGGGTCTTTCCCTATTGCAGGGCACCTAGCGCGGTGCGAACCGCTGCCGCATTGCGCGATGGTTGGATCAAGCTCAACCTGTTACCAGCACCGGTCCTCAGCTTTCTCCCTCTTGGTCCAGAAGAAAATCTTGGGATTCGTGCCGCCGAGCACTGCAGCAAATTTCCCGTCCTTGACCAACGTTCGTCCGCTTACGACCGTTTGATTTGGATCGTCATTGCCCGGGCGGGTGCTTGCTACGTTAAACGTCCGCTTCCCGACCTGAATCGTTTTTCCACCGCTCCACGTTACAATGTAAGTGTCCCGAGTGGTGGTGCTCTGGCAGGTCATGAAATTGTTGTTGCCCGATCTAGTCGGATCTGGTGCAACGGCTGGCTCTGTTTGTGGGGCAGGTCGATCTGGCAGGAATTCTACCTAGCCCTGAACCTCGGAAGTGGTGAGCCAACGTATCTCGCCCGATTTGGTGAGCACCATGGCACCGATAATATTTGCTGGCGTACCAAAATATGCCATCTCACGAGCCACGTCGACCGTTGTGTCGCCATCCTCGTAACTGGTGGGTTCGCCCGCCTTTCTTGAGGATGCGCTATGGCGCCAAGCAATGATCCTCGACTAACATAACGTGTGATGCCCGCTGAGAACATCAGAACACAGGCAGAGGAACATTCCTCGCCTTGAGCCACAGCGGTGTCCAAGCTGCGACCGCGGATTATATGTGCCATTCTGTTAGCTGGCTGAATATGACCGCCTGGACTGTTGAGAATCAGAGCATTGGTTTGATGGCCATGACTGTCACGTTGAGCTAGGATGTCCTCTAGTTTAACTGCGTCGTCCCGATCGACACTACCACTGAAGACGATAGCGCCTGTATCGGGAATGCTGAAGAACTCGCCGGAGTGAGCCACGGTCGACATTAGACACGCCGCTAGTGCAGCTAATGTTCTTTTCATGATCGGCCCGCCCACATAATGCAGTCACTAAACCCTGCGAAGGCCCACATGGAGGCGGCGCAAAGTGCCCCCATGATGGTGAGGAATCTACGACGATTCATAGGATGCCACATTGAATTTACCTTCAAAAAGTGGGCTCCTCTCTCGAGGGGCACTGTCTGTTACTTCTTGTCGCCGCCCTTGTTATCATTGTCAGCGCCGTGGCCGCCGTTGCCTCGGCCAGGATTGCTTGGATCGGTGTTATCGGGGTCGTTCCCATGCCCATTATCGTCCTTGGGCTTGTCGCGGTCTTTCGTGCTGTTAGGATCTTCGGTACCAACGCCTTCTCCAACGGTGCCCTGCTCGCCAGTGCCTTCCTCAGCACCCGGGTCAGTGTTATCGCCGCCAGCTGGGGTTTCGTTGTCCGGCGTTTCGTTGTCCGCCACGTCAGTCGTGTCCGAGGGGGAGCCGCCCGTCGGGCCGCTACCGTTGCCAGCACTCGCTGAACCGCCGCCGGAGCTGGCCGCTGAACCGCCGCCCGAGCTGGCCGCTGAGCCGCCTGAGGATGCATTGCTGGCGGAACTTGCGCCGCCGGCCGATGATGCATGATCGGCTGCGGATGCACTCGCGGACCGCGATTCGCTACGGGTCGATCGTGTATGCGTGGATCGCCAATCGCTGCGGTCCTTCAAAACCGGACTCACGACGGAGCACGGAGCACTGAACCAGATCTGCATCAGGTTACGCTGGCAGCTCGATTTCTGAGCAGCGAGAGCAGGGGCGGATACGCTGGCGAACAACACGCCAAGGATGACTAGTTTCTTCAACACATTTCTCTTTCGCGATGGAGTCCGGAGGCTCTTTGCCTTCGGAGTTGGTCCATGTTTAATCGGAGCACGATTGCTCCACTGGCCCCCTCGCGAGGGAGGACAGTGCAACAATCAAGCGGAGCCCCCTCGCAAAAGGGGCCCGTACTTGGTTAAGCTGCTTGCTTCTCTTGAATTCGCTTCTTCATTTGGTTGGTGGGGAGCAGATCGCTCCGGCTCAATGGCCTTACCTTTCCAACCGTGCGGGCTATCTCTAACAGTTCGAGTAAATTCGCGCTTGCGTTTGGCTGCCAATGTCTTGGGCTAAGACGCCAATGAGGTCTTGGTTTACTGACGACCGCCACGCCCTCTCGGCCCAGTCGAAGTGCTTTGACACGCGCGACAAAAGTTGCGCTAAGCTGCCATCGCGCTCATAGTGTGGGCACTGGCCGGTTGGGCATGATTTCACAGCACGCGGCCATACGATTCTTGGGAGATCAACGGCGGTGCCGACGTCAATAGGCTTGGCTGTTCACTTGGCGCTTGGAGTGCTTGAACGTCGCGGCATCGACCCGGCTCCCCTACTTGTGCAGTCCGGCTTGCCGGAGGCGGCGCTCGCCAGCCGCAAACGGATCAAGGTCAGAGCGGCGATCGATTTTCTGGAGCGCGTGTCTCGTGTCGTTCAGGACGACTGGCTCGGGCTTACTCTTGCAGCGGATTTCGACTTGCGCAAACTCGGCATGCTGTACTATGTGGCTGCGTCATCGGAGCGATTGGGCGATGCACTCAAACGCCTGGATCGGTATGAGCGCATTGCCAACGAAGCGCTGGACCTGCGGATCGCCAAAGGCTCGGGCGGCCAGGTGGGGCTTTTCTATGACGGCGTGCCCCGCCACATGGACCGGCACCTGATGGAGTCCTTCGCGGTCGCGCTGATACGGCTCTGCCGGCAGCTTGTCGGAAGGAAGATCGTGCCGCTTTCGGTAAGATTCATGCATCATCGCGCGGACGGCCGCAAAATCGAGCAGCTCCTGGGCTGCGAGGTCAGCTTCGACGCCCATGTCGACGAGATAAGATTCGACGCAAGCGTGATGGACTTGCCCCTGCTTGGCTATGACCCGTATCTCAACGATCTGATGGTGAAGAGTTGCGACGAGGCGATTGCTGCACGTGCATCCAGCGGTAATGCGTTCCGGACAGAGGTTGAGAACACCATCAGGCCGCTTCTGCCGCACGGTGAAGCGCAGGCAAGGACGATCGCGCAAAAACTAACCTCAGCGAAAGGACATTCGCGCGGCGGTTGGCAGCCGAGGGGTTGAGCTTTGGAGAAATCCTCGACCAGATGCGGCGCGATCTCGCCTTACGCTATTTCGAACAAAACCTTCGAGCGTCGGACATCACGTGGCGGCTTGGTTTCCAACAACCCAGCGCCTTCAGCCACGCGTGCCGACGCTGGACCGGAAAGAGCCCTTCGGAATTTCGGCGATCTTTCGTCGCAATCGCTAATCCGGCCCAGTTGCCAATCAGTCTTCGTTAGCTTGCGATCCGCTATTTGATGTTCTGACACATCGCCGCATAGCGGAGAAGGGCCATCTGCTCGACAAATTTCCCAATCTGAGATTCAAGGCTTACCTGACGGCCCGGAGCGGTGACGGCACCCAGAGCCGGGAAAACCTCTACGCTCCGTTCTATCTCTGGAATCATGAGGACGGCCTGAATGATTTCCTGTGTGGGGAGGGCTTTGTCGGTGTCACACGGTCATTCGGCTGGCCGATGGTAAGAACCTGGTTTGTCTGGCAGGCACATTTGTCTTCTGTGATCGGTCAGCAACGTTCGCAACACGTGAATTGCGGGTCGCAGCGGCTCATTCATCGGTCGGAGACTTACGCAAGCGTGACAGCGACGAAGCCATGCATGATGTTGAGAAGGGCGGTGCTCTGGCCTCTATTCCGGCATTCGAAACGACGAGCTGGACGCGCCTTCGAATTCAACTTTGGGGCGAGCCGCGGCCATTGAAGTCTGGTGCGGAGGTCCAAGCCTACAGGATCGGCTACCTGTCGCTACCGAAACAAGTTGAATTCATTTCAGGTTCGCCACAAAATTGGACGATTACACGGCAATAAGATTGCTGATTCTGTTGGCTTGTGGTTTATGAACGCCCAACCGACGGTAAGATTGAGTATGCCTAGAGCATGGGACGCAAACGTGATATCGGGTTTGCGATCAATGCTCTTAAACTATTATGTGGGGGCCGGAGACAGCATGGCGAATTGCAGAATGTCGATGAATACAGGGTTGGCTCACAGGGCCCGCATGGCCCTTCTTCTTGTTCCAATTGCCAGCGCTATCGCCATTTCCGGTTGTGCATCCAAAGATGATGATATAGACCTGAACGCCTATGTCGATACAATCGAACCTGCTGACGTTCTGTACAATCAGGCGCTCGCCAATCTGAATTCCGGCCGCCTTGCCGAGGCCGCCAAGAAATTCGATGCCGTCGATCGCCAGCACCCTTATTCGGAGTTCGCCCGTAAATCGCTGGTCATGGGCGCGTTCGCAAACTATCGCGCCGGCAAGTATGACGATGCGCTTGCCATGACCAAGCGTTACATTGCGCTTTATCCGACACAGCCGGAAGCGGCTTACGCTTATTACATTACCGGCCTCTGCTACTATCGCCAGATTCCGGATGTGACGCGCGAGCAAAGCATGTCGCGCCGGTCGATCGCTGCATTCAGCGAAGTGGTCGAGCGCTTCCCCGATTCTGAATATGTCGAGGATTCCAAGGCGAAGATCCGTTTTGGCCGTGACCAGCTCGCCGGCAAGGAAATGCAGGTTGGCCGCTATTATCTCGAGCGCAAGGAATATCTGGCTGCGATCAAGCGCTTCCGGGTTGTCGTCGAGCAATACTCGAACACACGCCATGTCGAAGAGGCATTGGCGCGTCTGGTGGAAGCTAACTTCGCCTTGGGCCTGACGAATGAAGCGCAGGCGGCTGCGGCTGTTCTTGGCCAGAACTATCCGGATAGCCAGTGGTACAAGGATAGCTACAAGCTGCTGCAGAGTGGTGGCCTTGAGCCGCGTGAGAGCGCCGGTTCATGGCTGTCGAAGGCTGCAACTGCAATCACTGGTGGCAAAGACGGCGTCTAACCGATAAACAGAGCAATCCATGCTTTCGCATCTGTCGATCCGCGATATTGTTCTGATTGAACGGCTCGACATCGAGTTTCGCGAAGGCTTGTCGGTGCTTACCGGGGAGACTGGCGCAGGCAAATCCATTCTGCTCGATGCATTGTCGCTTGCCCTTGGGGCACGTGGCGACGCTTCGCTTGTCCGGCATGGGGCGGAGCAGGGCCAGGTGACGGCCGTTTTCGATGTGATGGGCAGCCATCCGGCACGCTCGCTGCTGCGCGACAACGACATCGATGATGATGGCGATATCATCCTGCGCCGCGTGCAGACAGCCGATGGCCGCAGTCGCGTTTTCATCAATGATCAGGCCGCAAGCGTCACCCTGCTCAGGGAGCTTGGACGCAGGCTTGTCGAGATCCATGGCCAGCACGATGACCGCGCCCTGATCGACATCGATATCCATCGCACACTGCTCGACGCATTCGGCGCACTTGAAACAAAAGCGGGTCTCGTTCGGGCGGCGCACAAGACATGGCGCGATGCCGAACACACGCTGGTTCGCCACCGCGCCAAGGTGGAAGCGGCAACCCGCGAGGCCGACTACCTGCGGGCCTCGGTTGAGGAACTCGCCAAGCTCGATCCCGAGCCCCAGGAAGAAGAGCTGCTGGCAATCAAGCGCACGGAGATGATGCGATCGGAAAAGATTGCCGGCGACGTCAATGATGCCAACGAGGTTCTATCCGGCAATGCCTCGCCCGTGCCCTCGCTTGCCAGCCTCGTGCGGCGGCTTGAGCGCAAGGTACCGGAAGCACCACAATTGCTGGAGCCAGTGGTCAAGGCGATTGATGAAGCGCTGAACGCGCTGGCTGAGGCGCAGAACGGCATCGAACAAGCCATTCGCGCTATCGACTTCGATCCGCGCTTCCTTGAACAGACGGAAGAGCGCTTGTTCGCTCTTCGTGCTGCGGCACGGAAATATTCGGTTCCAGTGGATGACCTTGCTGCCTTGCGCGACAGGATGGATGCAGACCTTGCCGATATCGACGCCGGCGCCGAACGTCTCGCTGTCCTGGAAAAGGAAGCCATGGCGGCTCGTGAGGCATATGACCAGGCGGCGCTTGCCCTTTCGAATGACCGGCGCGAGACCGCGGTTCATCTGAAACAAGCGGTCATGGCCGAATTGCCGGCACTGAAACTGGAGCGGGCTGAATTCATCGTCGAAATGACGACCAATACGGATAGCCGCACCGCCGAAGGCATCGACACCGTCGAATACTGGGTGCGGACCAATCCCGGCACCCGCGCCGGGCCGATGATGAAAGTCGCTTCCGGCGGCGAACTCTCACGCTTCCTGCTGGCGCTGAAAGTGGCGCTTGCCGACCGCGGGTCGGCTCCGACGCTGGTGTTTGACGAGATCGATACGGGTGTAGGCGGCGCAGTTGCCGATGCCATCGGCCAGCGCCTTCGCCGTCTCGCGGGACAGGTTCAGGTTCTCTCCGTCACCCATGCGCCGCAGGTTGCCGCGCGGGCACAGACCCATTTCCTCATCGCCAAGTCGGCGAGCGGCAACGACCGTGTGGCGACCTCCATCCGCGCCATGGAAACGGGCGATAGGCAGGAAGAAATCGCGCGCATGCTGGCCGGCGCCAGTGTGACAGAAGAGGCGCGCGCCGCGGCCGTCCGCTTGCTACGAGAAAACGCCGCCGTCGTATCCTGAGGGCAGAGCCTGGTAATCGCTTTCGGTGATTTCTCACTGGTCACTTATCCACGTCCACTTTTACCGCCGTATCATCGTCCGGGTGCAACAGGGCAAGACATGGATGAACCTTCTCAATTCGCTGGAATACCGCAAAGCCTTCAATAATTATCTCCGCCGCGGGACCCCGATACGCTTGTCGCTGAAGGCGGAAGATCTCGGCCATCCCACCACGCATTATGTCTGGCGCACGCGCGGCGACCCGCAGGTGCGTCCTTCTCACATTGAAAATAACGGAAAGCTATTTGCCTGGGACAATCCGCCCGAAACCGGCCATCCGGGCGAGGACTATGGCTGTCGCTGCGTCGCCGAGCCCTATATACGTGGGGATAGCGAATATGCCAATCAGACACTGATCAGTGATATCAATGATGCGCCGGAGAAATGGACCAATGCCCGTTTCATACGCCATTACTATCTTGGTGGTGGCGAAGACCTGACCTTATCAGAAACAGGGCATATGGCTGGTGTGATAGATTATTTTTTTTACAAGCTTGACGTATATGATCGGATAAGCGCGCAAATTATCGCAGAGGCAAGGAAAATTACATCTGGACCCCTCACTTATAGTTTCATTAACTCTTATGACTTTGGTGATTATGTTTATGTGTTTGGAAGTAGTGTCGTTAGTCGGGAGTTTTCCGGAACCGTCATAAATGAAAATGGTATGATGTTCATAGAAGGCGAGATGTCCTATCTCTATACGGATACTTTTACCGACCCTGCCAGCGTGCGGGAAAAAATTACGTACGGAACTTCTTCAGTAGATGCATCATCTCCCGTGTGGGTGTCCATCTCTGATGGAGGTGGCCAATATTTCAATGTGTCCGACACGTGGCGGACGGAGTTCAGGAGTGAGGTCAAATACAACCAAAGCGATGGTATATAATCAGCCCGCTGGCTGATATGGATAAATCACCAGAAAGACTATCATTAGAATTATAACCCCAACATAAATCCACACCGGAGTGCTCAGAGCCAGCAAAATATTACTCACCCAATTGCCAACTGAGTCATTCATCTCTCGAATTCCGCGGCGATAATAGATACGCCACACAAGCTCGAATCCACCTACATAGGCGCCGGACGGAATCCAGCCCAAAAACAGGGCAAAGACGAAGTTGAGCCCGCCGGTTCCTACGAGGAGATGTTTACATTTCTCCTAACCATAGCCATTCTGATCGCCGTTTGGGAAACTGTTATGGCAGTTCTCGTAAGCTTCCCAACTCAGCTTGCTCCCCCACTGCACGCCCGCATTAAGCAGTGCATAGCCGAGCGCAATTGCCGTCAACAGTCGCCCAACCTTAAGCCAGGTATTCGGCTCTGGTTTGACACTGAAACGAAAACGGGCAGCAGGATGATGAAACTCCAGAGCCAGTAGTTCATTGGGCCCGGGGGTTGGATTGCACCGTTGCTGCTTTCTGGAGAAACCCAGCGAAACATCAAGAATAGAATGCAAATGATAAAAAATATCAGTACGGGCGCTATATAAATCAATAAGATATTGCTCAAAAAATGAGAACCATCCAGTTGCGCAAGTGCGCGACGAAAAACTACGCGCCAGATCGCTTCATTTATTCCGACATAGATGGCTGCAAGAATGCAGCTGAAGAATATGTAGGATGTTAGGTGCGAGTATAGTGCAATGTAAACGAAAGATTTGCATGTTTCCAAAATCAATGGATCGGTCTCAATGAGACCGCCGATACATGGATGGGGCTCCTCCATAATCAGCCAAAACTTCTGCCAAGCTATGGCACCTGCAAGAAAAGTATAGCAAGCAAGCGCAGTGGCGAAGATCAGTCTCGCCGCTTGCAGCCAGGCGCTTACCTCCGGCTTTTCGCTGAATACAAGCACTGGAGGTACGAGGATAAAAAGCCAGAACCAATAGTTCATGAAGAAGCCAGAGCCACTTTCTCTTCGGCCAAAGGAACGCTAACGTCGCACACATGACGAAGCACAACAATTAGACGATAGTGATGGCAGACATTCCCGTAGAAGACCTAAGCGAGGCGGAAGCCGCAGAGGAACTTGGCCGTCTGGCAGCAGAGATTGCGAGCCACGACTACCGCTACAATACCGAAGATGCGCCGATCATTTCCGATGCCGCGTATGATGCGCTGCGGCGGCGAAACCTCGCCATCGAGCAGCGTTTTCCGCATCTGAAGCGTGAGGATTCGCCATCGAACAAAGTCGGTGCCGTCGCATCGGAAAAGTTCGGCAAGGTGACCCATTCAATTCCGATGCTGTCGCTAGACAACGCCTTTCATGACAGCGATGTCGAGGATTTCGTCGGCCGCATCCGCAGGTTCCTCAAGCTCGGACCCGACGCGAAGATAGGCATTACGGCGGAACCCAAGATCGATGGCCTGTCGCTTTCCCTGCGCTATGAACTGGGACGGCTAGTCACGGCAGCGACCCGCGGCGATGGCTCGACTGGCGAGAACGTCACCCTCAATGCGCGCACCGTGGCCAGTATCCCGAACGTACTGAATGGCAAGCCGCCCGAGGTGCTGGAAGTTCGCGGAGAGGTCTACATGAGTCATGCCGACTTCGCGGCGCTCAACGAGCGGCAGGCGAAGGAAGGCAAGCAAATCTTCGCCAATCCCCGCAACGCTGCAGCAGGTTCCCTGCGCCAGCTTGATGCGACGATTACAGCGTCTCGGCCATTGCAATTCTTCGCCTATGCCTGGGGTGAGGTCAGCGAGATGCCGGCCGCCACACAAATGGGCATGGTCGACGCGTTCCGATCTTATGGGTTCCGCGTCAATCCGCTGATGCAGCGCTTCGTGTCGGTAGAAGGCCTGGTAAAGCACTATCACCAGATCGAAGAACAACGCGCCTTGCTTGGCTACGATATCGATGGTGTCGTATACAAGGTGGATGACCTTGCGCTGCAGCAGCGGCTGGGTTTTGTCTCCCGCAGCCCGCGCTGGGCCATCGCCCACAAATTCCCGGCGGAACAGGCGATGACGATCCTCAAGGGCATCGACATTCAGGTCGGGCGCACCGGTGCGCTGACGCCCGTGGCACGGCTTGAGCCGGTTACTGTAGGCGGCGTTGTCGTAACCAATGTAACGCTCCACAACGAGGACTATATTAAGGGGATCGGCCAGAATGGCCAGCCGATACGCGAAGGGCGGGATCTCAGAGTCGGCGATACGGTTGTCGTCCAGCGCGCAGGCGACGTCATTCCGCAGATCGTCGATATCGTTGCCGACAAGCCCCGCGGGCCGTCGCCCTACGTCTTTCCGGACACCTGCCCTGCCTGCGGCTCCCATGCGGTGCGTGAGGAGGGCGAGGCGGTGCGCCGCTGTGCCGGCGGGTTGATTTGCCCGGCGCAGGCGGTGGAGCGCATCCGGCACTTTGTCTCGCGTAACGCCTTCGATATTGAGGGGCTTGGTGAAAAACAGGTGGAGTTCTTCTTCAAATCGGAAGATCCGGCGCTGCATATCGGCACACCCGCCGACATTTTCACGTTGAAGAAACGCCAGGCGGCCTCTCTGGCCAAGCTTGAAAACATTGATGGATTTGGCGCGACCTCGGTCAAGAAACTTTATGACGCAATAGACGATCGGCGTGAGGTCACGCTCAGCCGCTTCATCTACGGCCTTGGGATACGCCACGTTGGCGAGGTCAATGCCAAGCGGCTGGCCAAGGCCTATCGCTCCTACAAAGCCCTTGCCAATGCTGCCACGGCGGCGGTGCCGCCGAAGGACAGGGCGGACAGGGGCAATGATGCCTGGCGCGAATTGAACGAGGTGGAAGGTATCGGCAGCATCGTTGCCGAGGCACTCGTCGATTTCTATGCCGAAGAGCACAACCGGGAAGCACTTGCTGCGCTCCTCGCCGAGGTCACACCGCTCGACGAGGAAGTGAAGACAGTCAGCGGCTCGCCAGTTGTCGGCAAGACGATCGTCTTCACCGGCTCGTTAGAGCGCATGTCGCGAGACGAAGCCAAGGCCATGGCCGAACGCTATGGCGCCAAGACCGCCGGGTCTGTCTCCAAGAAGACCGATCTCGTTGTTGCCGGACCGGGCGCGGGGTCGAAGCTCGCACAGGCACAAAGCCTCGGCATCGAGGTCATCGACGAGAACGCCTGGTTCACCCTGGTGGGCGCATGAGCGAGATCGTGTTCAAGGGTTTTGGTGACAAGGCGCTACCGTTTCTGAAAGCGCTCGATTTTCATCAGAACCGAGAATGGTTCCTGGAAAACAAGGATCTGTTCGAAGGGCACCTCTACGAACCGCTCGGCGATCTGGTCGAGGATCTGCTGGCGCGTTTCGAAAAGGCGGGCCTGCCATTCAGGGGCGACCGCAAGAAATCGCAGTTCCGCATCAAGCGTGACACCCGGTTTTCCAAGGACAAGAGCCCCTATAACCGGCACTTGTCGGCGCTGCTCTCGCCCGACGGCAATAAGTGGGCCGAGAGCGGCTGCTTCTATGTTTGTATTGGCCTTGAGGAGTATCGCGGCTGCTATGCTGCCATCGCCTGGTGGCAGCCAAAGCCGGAGCTTCTGCTTGCGATGCGCAAGGCCATTGTCGAGAAGCCGGAAAAATATCGGGCAATGGTTCGGGCGCTGGCAAAGAACGGGCTGGAACTCAACGATACCAACCGTTTGAAGCGAACGCCGCGCGGTTTTGAGACGGTCACCGACCCGGATCTGATCGAGGCGCTGCGGAACCGCAACTTCGTCGTGCGCTTTCCGATCGACCCCGCCGGGATCACCTTGCCAGAGCTTGCCGACGATCTTCTCGACTTTGCGGTGCGGGCAAAACCTTTGATCGACTGGGGCAGGGCAATCGAGGGCACCCTCGTCGCGTAGCTACCACTCGGTAACGAAGACTTCGTTGGCGTGGATATCGATGCTTTCGAGGGCGCCAGGCCCAAGATTCTCGAATTTGTGTGGCGTATTGGCAGGTGCAATGACGATCTGGCCTTCATGGGCATCGACTATTTCACCGCCGACGGTAAAGCGGGCATGCCCTTTGCGGATGATAAAAGTCTCCGTGTAAGGATGCCTATGGAGGCGCGGCCCGCCGCCAATACGTTGCTGGAAATTGAAGATGATGGACACATTGGTGCCGTAGGGCTTGCCGGTCACTTCGCCGTGCCAGAATTCCGGATGTTCCGCCCAGACATCGCGATCGATGACATGTGCCATGGTACTCTCCCTTTCACCGCACCCATTTGCACCCTATCTATGGGCAAAGGCGGAGACAAGAAGGGGAGGTCTGGTGGCTCGCTGCAGCAACATTGATCGTATTGATCAACAAATCTCACGTGACAGCCCGGCCATCCTGGCCTAGAGCAGACCCATGGACGAACAAATATATCAACGGGAATCAATCCCGGTCGATTCCGGCACCTCCCGTTCGCAGTTCTGGGAAGGCTTCGGCAAGGGGCTGCCGATCATGGTTGCCTCGGCGCCGTTCGGTCTGCTGTTCGGTGCGCTGGCGGTCGACAACGGCTTCACCGTATTTGAAGCTGTGCTGATGAGCGCCGCGATCTTTGGTGGCGCGAGCCAGATGGTCGGTATCGAGCTCTTCGGCCAGCACATTCCCGCCTGGCTGATCGTCTTTTCGATCTTTGCGGTCAACTTTCGCCATGTGCTGTATTCAGCTGCCGTGGGACGGCGTATCGGTCACTTCAAGCCGCTGCAGAGCCTCCTCAGCTATTTCCTTTTGACCGACCCGCAATATGCGGAAACCGAGAAGCGAGCCGAGTCCGGCAGGGCCGTCACGTTTATCTGGTATCTCGGCGTTGCCACACCGATCTACGTCATGTGGGTAACAGAGGCCTGGATTGGCGGGCTTTTCGGAAATCTCATTTCCGATCCGCATGCGCTTGGCATCGATATGCTGCTGCCGATCTATTTCCTTGGGCTGGTCATGGGCTTTCGCAAGCGCGACAACTGGGCGGCTATCGTCATCGCCAGCGCCATTGTCTCGATCATCGCCTACAAGACAATCGGCTCGCCGTGGCACGTCAGCATCGGTGCCCTGGCCGGCATCATCGTGGCGGTGATCGTAGCCAAGCCGGAGAAAGCACGGGAGAAGCGCTGATGTCATCAATATTCTGGATCATCATCGCCGGCGCAGTCCTGACCTTCCTCACCCGCATCGGTGGCCACCTTGTACTGTCGCGCTTCGAGCGCATTCATCCGCGCGTCGAGGTGGCACTCAACGCAGTGCCTGCTGCGGTCCTGACGACATTGGTTGCGCCAGCGGCGGCCACCGCTGACTGGCGCGGTCTCCTGGCATTGGCTTTCGCAGGGCTCATTTCCCTGCGCTTCAACGCGCTGACGATGTTCCTTGCCGGCGCAGCAATGATCATTCTGCTGCGCCAGTTTTCCTGATCGCTATTTTCAACTGTTGTGCGCGAGCGGCTCGGTCGCAGCCATAAGCCATTCGCGCTCATCGCCCTTGGTGTGCGGCAGAAGCGCCTCGCGAACCCGCGCGTGATAGGCGTCCAGCCACACCAATTCTTCGCGCACCAGCAGGCTCGTGTCGATCAGCCGCTTGTCGATGGGGCAAAGCGTGATCGTTTCGAAGCCCATCATCGGGATATCGCCGCCTTCGGGCACCTCCGGCTCGGTGACGATCAAAAGGTTTTCTGTCCGGATGCCATAGCCGCCCGAACCGGGTTTGTAGTAGCCGGGCTCGTTGGAGAGGATCATGCCCGGCAACAGTTCGTGCACACCACGTTTCGAGATGCTTTGCGGTCCTTCGTGTACCGAAAGGAATGAGCCGACGCCGTGTCCGGTTCCATGGCCATAGTCGTAGCCTTGCTTCCACAGGGCAATGCGCGCAAGCGCGTCGATATCCATGCCGCGCGTGCCTTTGGGGAAGCGTGCGGTTGAAATGGCAATCATGCCCTTCAGGACCAGTGTAAACTTCCGCTTCATGTCGTCCGTCGGCTTACCGACCGGCAGGGTGCGCGTTATGTCGGTGGTGCCATCGCGGTATTGGCCGCCGCTATCGATCAGATAGAGCTCGCCATCCTCCAATGTACGGTTTGACGCGGTGCTGACACGGTAATGCGCAAAGGCGCCATTCGGTCCGGCGCCGGAAATGCTGTCGAAGGAGAGGTTTTCGAGCGGCATCTGGAAGCCCTCCGCAACCGTACGGCGGGTTTCCTCCAGCTTTGTCGCTGCAATGATTTCATCGATAGTGCCGGGAGCCTGTTCGTCGATCCAGGACAGGAACGACACCATGGCGACGCCATCGCGCTCGTGCGATTTGCGTGCGCCTTCAAGCTCGACGGGGTTCTTGATCGCACGCGGCAGCCGCGCTGGATCAAGGCCATCCACAACCTTGCCGCCCGCCTGCTCAACGATCAGGCGCAGCTTTTCGGCCGCCAAAGCCGGATCAAGCATCACGGTCTTGTCTCCGGCGACAAAGGTCGAGACATCGCCCTCCAGGGATGAAGGTGGACGTAATGTCGAAAGCTGTGTGAGATAGGCCTCCGTCTCGATCGGAAGCTTGCGCTTGTCGATGAAGAGCAGCGGTTCTCCGGAAGCGGGAAGAAGTGCAAAAGCCAAAGGCAGCGGCGTGTTACTGACGTCATTGCCGCGAATGTTGAACGCCCAGGCAATCGAGGATGGATCTGTCAGAATGGTCGCGTCGGCTTTGGCCTTCGCCACCGCCTCAGCCAGTTCCTGCAGCTTTTCGCTGGCGAATTTGCCTGCATACTTCTCCGGTTGAATGGTAACTGCTTCGAGCGGCGGAGCAGGCTGATCGTCCCAGATCATGTCGACCAGGTTGTCCTTGATGGCGACCAGACTGCCACCGTTCTTTTCCAGCGCCTCGTGCAACGCTTTGGTCTCGCTGATCGTGTGCAGCCAGGGATCGAAGCCTATGATGAGCTTCTTCTCGACATTGCGCAGCCAGACCGGGGGCGGCGTGTCGACAAGGCTTTCAATCGTGAAGATTTCAGGATCCGTCTGCTCGGCAGCCTGCAGCGTGTAGCGTCCGTCGACAAACAGATAGGCCTTGTTCTTCATGATCAGGGCAACACCGGCTGACCCAGTGAAGCCCGTCAGCCACGCCAGTCGGCGAGCACGGGCAGGCACATATTCGCCCTGATGTTCGTCGGCACGCGGTACGAGAAAACCGTCAAGGCCGAGGGACTCGAGTTCGGCGCGCAGCTTGGCGACCCGGGGGGCGGCGGTTGCCGGATTGCTTGCGACCTCAAACGACTGAAACATGATGACTGTGAACCTCTGCTGTTAGAGGCCGAAACCTATCTTCCCGTCTTCGCCGGCGCAATGGATGAGTGGATTTAGCAACCAGATTCTGCCGTTGATAGTCGAGAAAAGCACGTTCCCATTGTACGATTATTTCGCCGCGTATGCGCAATGGACATGGCTGCCATGTTGGAAAGGCGCTGGTTGGCGGCCACCCAAATCACCTATTCTTGCAGTGGGAGGATCGGTTGCCACCATATGATCATGGAGATGAGAGATGGCACACAGGATCCGCGGGTTTTTCAAGACAGCACTCGAAAATCTGATTGCGTACCGAACCGCCCAGATGAGCCGATATGTCGTGCGGCCCATTGATGGAGCGCGCGAGAGAACCAGACACATCAACTATTACGTTTGAGTACCGCATTCGCTTTCAGGTGCAGCGTAACCCAGCCTTCGCGGCGCAGCGTTTTCTGGTGGAACAGTCCCTGCACGCGATAGGCGGCGAGAACCTTTTCGCGCTGTGTTTCGAGAATTCCTGAAAGAATGAGCGAACCGCCCCAGGCAAGATGCCGGCGCATTTCGGGTGCCAGCTGCATCAATGGTCGTGCGAGTATATTGGCGACGATCAGTTCGAACGGTGCTGCAAAGCGCATCGCCGGATGATGGAAGCCAGTCGCAGTCTCCGTCTGGACTCGTGATGCAACGCCGTTCTTCACCACATTGTCCTGCGCGACTGCGACGGCGATCGGGTCGATATCCGTGGCGAGAACCGGAATCGGTGCAAGTTTGGCAATGCCGATGGCGAGGACCGCGCTGCCGGTCCCGAGATCCAACGCGTTGCGCGGATGTTCACGCCGGATGACTTCGCCGATCATGTCGAGACAGCCTGACGTCGTTCCATGATGGCCGGTACCGAAGGCGAGCCCCGCGTCGATCTCGATAGCGAGATCATTGACGCGGCGTTTGCCGCGGTCGTGCGAGCCATGCACAAAGAACCGGCCGGCGCGAACGGGTTTCAGGCCTTCCAGCGAATGCGCTACCCAGTCGATGTCCGGCACCTGTTCGCGCTTGAGTTCCAGGCCAAAGGTATCGCTGCCGAGTGCATCCCTTATGCGAGGCTCGATCTCGTCCGGCTCGAACGTATAGACCGAGACCTCGAATATCTCGCGATCTTCATCGATCTCCGAGGTGGAGATTGGCAGGCCGTCGTCCTCGAAGGCGCGTTCAAGCAGAGCGAATACACGCTCGGCTTCGATCTTGCCGGCGGTCAGGAAGAGGCGGGTCTGGGTAGTCATCGGGCAGTGGCTTTCGGATACTCTCAGCTGTCGGCGAGACGTTTCAATTTCTCGACAGCCGTATCAGGATTTTCGCCATAGGCAATGGTGCCGAAGAAACCGCCCTTGCTGTCCAGAAGAAAGATCGAGGCCGTATGATCCATGCTGTAGTCACCGCCCTCTGCTGCAACCTTGCGCGCGTAGACGCTGTAGCCCTTGAGCATGGCCGCCATCTTGTCGGGATCTCCGGTGACACCCATGATGCGGTCGGAAACATTGGTAACATATGACTTCAGCACAGCTGCCGTGTCGCGTTCCGGATCCACAGTAACGAAGTACGCATTGATATTCGTGCCTTCCGTGCCCAGCTGCTTCAGCCAGCCGTCGAGTTCGAACAATGTCGTCGGGCAAACGTCTGGACAATGGGTGAAGCCGAAAAAGACAGCTGATGGCTTCTCCCGGAACGCTGCCTCGGTAATCGGCTCGTCATTCATGGTCGTCAGCTGGAACGGCGTTCCGAATGGGCCCTGGCTGCCACCAATCGCCGTCTGGCGGGACGACTGGAACGTGACCCAGCCCACCGCGGCCGCAAGAAGTGCAATTGCCACAATCAACAAGGGCAGCAGTCGTTTGTTCATGGAAATAAACCTTAAGGCTGCGCGGCGGTTACATACACCACGCCAGGCCCGCATTGATGAGGGACAGGAAGATGGAATCGCCCTGGTTGAACCATGCGGCAAAGGTCAGCCCTGAAGCCGCCGCAGCGCCCAGTGCTAGCGCTGCATAAAGCACCATTCGTGGTGCGCTAATGGACGATGATGTTTTCATGGTCCGAATATAGGACCTCGATGTTGTTTATGCAAAGCAAAGATCGGCACTAATTATTTCGGTTGACCCAGCAAAGAACCTGCTCTTTCGCCATTTTCGACCGTATCAACACTGCTAAACATTTCAAATTGGACATGTTATTCTTCAAACAAATAATGCGTTCAAACGGGGGAAAGCGAAAATGCGAAACATTGGTTTGGCGGTTGTTGCCGCCACGATTGTGCTTGGCGGCTGCACAATGGCGAAAGTGAGCGGGACGCCGATGATAGCACCGGATACCATCTTTGAAGCACCACCAGTCACATTGACCACAAAGGGCGCAACTTTGAGGAAGGTCAATCAGCCTGCCAATTGCCTTGGCGAGGTTGCCGGAATCTATGGAACCCGGCCTCAAAACGTGAAGATCAATCCGCCGGTAAAGCAAGCTTACGGTTTGACGATCGACGGGGAGGTCGACCGGGGCAGCGAGGGTATCAAGAAGTTCGTGTGCCGTTACAACGCCAAAGGCGCATTCATGGGCGTGACGACCCGAGAAGGTATCTAGGTTAGTGCGCATTTAGCAGGATCGATAGCCAGGGAACGGGTATGAGCGGCGTCGTTTTCATCGTGTGAATTGCCATGCCGTTTCTTTTTATGCAAAAGAATTGCCCGAACTTTTTTTGAGAATACGATGGCTGATACTGACGATCTCCGCTTCCAGAACGACCAGCCACGCATCCACCCGAGCGCGCAGCTGAAGGGCGTCAAACTCGGCAAATACGCCGAAGTCGGGGAGCGTGTTATTTTGCGCGACGTAACGGCGGGTGATTTCACCTATTTCGAGCGTCACAGCGAGGGCATCTATGCCGATATCGGCCGCTTCTGCTCAATTGCGTCGAATGTGCGCATCAATGCTCTTGAACACCCGATGGAGCGGCTGACCACACACAAGATCAGCTATCGGCCGAACGAATTCTTTCGCTACCAAGGCATCGACAATGCCTTTCGCGCGCGGCGGCAAGCCAAGCGGGTCAACATTGGCCATGACGTGTGGATCGGCCATGGCGCGGTTATCATGCCAGCCGTCAAGATCGGGCACGGGGCCGTCATCGGGGCGAATGCGGTGGTTACAAGGGACGTCGCGCCCTACACCATCGTCGCAGGCAATCCTGCGCGATTGATCCGCCCGCGTTTCTCGGACGACGTTACCGCCCGCCTGCTCCAACTTGAATGGTGGGATTGGCCATCTGCCACGATTTTCGAAGCCATCCCCGACATCCAGTCGCTCAGCATCGAGAATTTTCTGGCGAAATGGGAAACGCGAGGAGCGGGATGAAACGCGGCTTGCAATCTCCCGGCGGAGTATCCAACTGTTTCTGGCACCTGTAACCAACCCCAGGAGATTTTTGATGAAGCGTATTCTGGCTGGCCTTGCCTTTCTAGGCGCTGCAATCCTGCCTGCACAGGCGGAAGAGGTGGGCAAGGTTGGCGTCGACTGGTTCGGCAATGACATTATCATCGATGCCGTCACTGATCCGAAAGTGCAGGGAGTTACCTGTCATCTCGCCTCGTTTTCGCGTGGCGTGATCGACAGGCTGCAGAAGGGCAACTGGTTCGAAGATCCTTCGAATGCCTCTATTTCCTGCCAGCAGACCGGCCCGATCACGATCGATGATATCGAGTTGGATGAGGGTGGAGAGCGCGTGTTCTCCGAACGGACGAGCCTGATCTGGAAGAAACTCATCATCACGCGGATCTATGACAAGCCGAACAATTCACTGATCTATCTTGCTCATGCCAGCCAGGTCCAGGACGGTTCGGCAAAGACATCGATTTCGACGATTCCGCTGTTTGCTGGCAACGTCACTTGGGCAAAGGGCAAGCCCGAATAGGGTTTCCGGCAATCCGCGTAGCAGGTGCCGTTTATCTACGGACGGCATGTCATACTATTGGCCAATTTCAATCCCGCTTTCTCTGATGCAGAATAGATCAAACTTTTCAAAGGTTTGATTATGACCTTTCGCGTAAAGAATCATAGACTTCGAGCTGGCTCTTCTAATGTGAAGTTCGTCGGATCGCCCAATATTGGCGGTGAGTTGAAGCCCAAATTCCTTGTTATCCACTATACCGCCAGCGGCCCGGATGCTGACATTGCGAGGTACTTTTCCCAGGAGACAGCCAATGTTTCGGCGCATCTCGTTGTCCGCCGCGATGGTTCGGTGACTCAGTGCGTTCCGTTCAATGTTGTCGCCTGGCACGCGGGTAAGAGCCAATGGACCGACAAAAGCGGCGCGCGGTTTTCGGGATTGAACACGGATGCAATCGGTATCGAGATCGAAAACTGGGGGCCGATCAACAAGGCTGCCGATGGCTGGATTTCTTGGACCGGGGCTGCAGTTGACGGCTCGAAGGTAATCGAGGCACGCCACAAATTCGGGATGCCGGATTGTGGTTGGGAAGTCTACACACCTGCTCAGCTTGAGGCAGAGGTTGCCGCCGCACGCGCGATTTGCGCTGAATACGCCATCGAAGACATCGTCGGCCACGACGATATCGCGCCCGGCCGCAAGTCCGACCCGGGTCCTGCCTGGGACATGGAGGCATTCAAGGCAAAAGTACGGGGAAAGGCCGAAAATGGCGGCGCGATCACGGTGGTCCGTTCAAGCAGCGGCCTGAACATCCGCTGCGGCGCCGGAGCCTCGTTCGCGTTAGTCAGGCCAACGCCGTTGCCCGATGGGACAAAGGTTGTCTCGAACGAAGCAAGTGGCGTTATGTGTCGGTTCTGGCGAAGGACGAGAAGCCGGATTTTTCCGGCTGGGTGCATGGAGACTGCTTGTTTGAGGGGTAAGGAGGACCGGTGAGCAATTCGCTCAAATGCCCTTCACGAAACTATCCAGCACCCGTTTCTGGCCGGCCTTGTCGAAATCGATCGTCAGTTTGTTGCCTTCGATCGACGAAACATTGCCATTGCCGAATTTAATGTGGAACACGCGATCGCCGACGTCGAAATTCGATGGTGTTTCACTGACAGATTTGGCCACCAGTTCGCCGTCGATGGTACGGCCCTTGACCGAGCCGCGCCCGGCACCGTGGCCTGAATCCGTTTCGCCATAACCGATGCGCTCGACGCGCGCGCCGGAGCGTGAGCCCCAGTTGTTGCGGGTTGCATCGGAGCGGTGCTGCTGGGCGCGCTGCCAGCCTGGTGTCGAATAGCTGTTCTCGAAAGGATCGGCGCGATCGAACCGCGATTGGCCGTAGCCGCCCCGGCCGCCGTAACCCCCATAGGAATCGCCTGTCGACACAACTTCCACATGCGCTTCGGGCAGTTCCTCAAGGAAGCGGGAAGGGATGGTGGATTGCCAGAGGCCATGAATGCGCCGATTGGAGACGAACCAGATGTGCAAATTCTTCTTGGCGCGGGTCAGGCCGACATAGGCGAGACGCCGTTCTTCCTCGAGACCCGATCGGCCGCCTTCATCCAGCGAACGCTGGTGCGGGAAAAGACCCTCTTCCCAGCCGGGAAGAAACACGGTCTCGAATTCAAGACCTTTGGCCGAGTGCAGCGTCATGATGTTGACTGCATCGAGGTTTTCGTTCTGCTCCGCATCCATGACCAGCGCGACGTGCTCGAGGAACGAGCGCAGCGACTCATACTCCTCCATGGAGCGGATCAATTCCTTCAGGTTTTCCAGACGCCCCGGCGCTTCCGCCGACCGGTCTGCCTGCCACATTGCCGTGTAGCCGGATTCGTCGAGGATCTTTTCGGCCAGTTCTGTGTGCGGCGTGGACTCGATCTGGGACTGCCAGCGCCTGAAGTTTTCCACCACCTCGCGTAGCGCGGAACGCGGCTTTGGCTTGAGCTCTTCCGTTTCGATGAGGTCGGTTGCCGCGTCGAGCATGCTGATGTCGCGGGCCCGGGCATAATCATGCACTTGGCGGATGGCCGCTTCGCCAAGGCCGCGCTTGGGCGTGTTGATGATGCGTTCGAGTGCCAGGTCGTCCGCCCCTTGAGCTACAACGCGGAAATAGGCCAGAGCGTCACGGATTTCGAGACGTTCATAAAACCGCGGGCCGCCAACGACCCGGTAATTCAGCCCGAGCGTGACGAAACGGTCTTCGAACTCGCGCATCTGGAACGAGGCGCGCACCAGTATCGCCATGTCGTTGAGATTGTGACCCCTGCGCTGGGCCTGTTCGATCTCCTCGCCGACGGCACGGGCTTCCTCTTCGCTGTCCCACGCCGCATGCACATTGACCTTGGCGTCTTCGGGATTGGCCGCATCGGTGAACAGGGTTTTACCGAGCCGCCCCTCATTGTGCGAGATGAGGAAAGAGGCGGTGCCGAGAATATGCGCTGTCGAGCGATAATTACGCTCCAGCCGGATGACGACCGCACCGGGAAAATCCTTCTCGAACCGCAGGATATTGTCCACCTCCGCGCCGCGCCAGCCGTAAATCGACTGGTCATCATCGCCAACACAGCAGACATTCTTCGACCCCTGCGCGATCAGACGCAGCCACATATATTGCGCCGTGTTGGTGTCCTGATACTCGTCGACGAGGATATAGCGAAACTTGGCGTGATATTCTTTCAGCACATCCGGATAGGCGCGGAACATCCGTATGGGATGACAGAGCAGGTCGCCGAAATCGCAGGCGTTCAGCGTCTTCAGCCGGTTCTGATATGCGGTATAGAGTTCCCGACCCTTGCCATTGGCAAAGGCGCGCGCATCTCCCTCCGGTATTTCCGAAGGGCCGAGCCCCTTGTTCTTCCAGCCGTCGATCATGAGCGCAAACTGCTTGGCAGGCCAGCGTTTGTCGTCGAGGCCTTCTGCCTGGATGATCTGCTTGATCAGGCGGACGACGTCATCCGTGTCGAGAATGGTGAAATCGGACTTCAGGCCGACCAGTTCCGCGTGCCGGCGCAAAAGCTTGACGCCGATGGAGTGGAAAGTGCCGAGCCACGGCATGCCTTCCACGGCCCCGCCGACCAGAACGCCGATACGCTCCTTCATCTCGCGTGCGGCCTTGTTGGTGAAGGTGACGGCCAGAATCTGGCTTGGCCAGGCCTTGCCGAGCGACAGGATATGCGCAATCCGGGATGTCAGGACGCGGGTCTTGCCCGTGCCAGCGCCAGCCAGAACGAGAACCGGCCCTTCAGTCGTTTCAACTGCAAGTCGCTGTTCTGGATTAAGGCCCGCCAAATAGGGCGGGGCGCCGCGGGCCTGCATGGCGCGCGCGGCTATGCCCGAGGGCTGCCTTGGCAGATCAGGTTCATCAAAAAAAGGAATATCGTCGGGCAATCCGGACATTTGCTCCCAATGTAGTGATTCGGCTCCGAAAAACCAGTTTAAAAGCGATACAAAAAGAGAACGGCCAATCTAGGGCGGGCGTATTCCCCTGAAACTTGCAGTTGAATATTCGCCCGCCGATATTGCGTCCCCCGGATTTAGAGCCTACCCATTTGATCAGACAGACTCTGGCAGCCGCCGGCGCGTTCGCAGCCGCATGTCACAGTTCCATAAGATACTGATTGAGCTTGGAAAAGGACTCTTGACCCATGGCAATCACTCTGACGGCTCTCATATTCTTCCTCATCGGTGCGGCCCTTGGTGTCGGTGGTGTCTGGCTGGCGATACTTGGTGGCAGCTGGTACTACATCCTGGCCGCAATTGCCTTCCTGATTACGTGCGTACTTCTGTTCCGCAAGCGCAGCTCTGCGATGTTGGTCTATGCGATACTGGTCGTCGGCACGCTCGGCTGGGCAATCTGGGAGATCGGGTTCGACTGGTGGCAGCTTGCGCCGCGCGGCGGCGTCATCATGCTGCTCGGGCTCTGGCTGCTGACCCCGTGGGTGCGCCGTGGACTGAATGAGGAAGAAGACAGGGCGCCGTCGGCATGGGGTCCGGCAATTCCGCTGGCTGTCGCGGTGCTCGCGGCGCTTGGGGTTGCCGGGTATTCGATGACGCAGGATCCTCAGCAGATCGTCGGGGAACTGAGCAAAGAGGTCATTGCTCCCGAACCGGATCTCGGCGGTAACGTGCCGGAGGGTGACTGGCATCAATATGGCCGCACGCCCTATGGCCAGCGCTATTCACCGCTCAAGCAGATCACGCCGGAAAACGTCAATACATTGCAGGTTGCATGGCAGTACCAGACTGGCGACGTGAAGCTGCCAGACGATGTAGGAGAAACCACCTATCAGGTGACACCGCTGAAGGTGCGTGACACGCTTTATTTATGTACCCCGCACAATTGGGCGATTGCGCTGGACGCGGCTACCGGCAAGGAAAAGTGGAAATATGATCCCAATGTGGGTCTGAATCCCGATCGCCAGCACCAGACGTGCCGCGGCGTTTCTTATTATGCGGACCCGACGCTAACTGCCGGACAACCCTGCGCCGAAAGGATCTATCTTCCAACGTCGGATGCACGTCTGATTGCGCTCGATGCTGCCAATGGCCAGATCTGTCCGTCCTTTGGTGACAAGGGCATGCTGCATCTCGAAACCGGCATGCCCTACAACCCGGCCGGCTACTACTATTCGACATCGCCGCCAGTGATCGCTGCAGGCAAGATTATTGTCGGGGGAGCGGTCAACGACAATTACTCGATCCATGAGCAGTCCGGTGTCATTCGGGCCTTCGATATCAACACTGGTGCACTGATCTGGAATTGGGATTCCGGCAATCCCGATGTAACGACGCCGCTGCCGGAAGGCCAGACCTACACGCACAATTCACCCAACAGCTGGTCGGTTTCTAGTGCCGATGAAAAGCTCGGACTGCTCTATGTGCCGCTCGGGAACCAGACGCCGGATCAGCTTGGCGCAGGGCGTTCCGAAAATGTCGAGAAGTTTTCATCATCGATCGTCGCGCTCGATCTGAATTCCGGCCAGATGCGGTGGGTACGTCAGACGGTTCACCATGACCTCTGGGACATGGATGTGCCGGCGCAGCCGACCCTGCTTGATATCAACACTGCGACCGGCGCTGTTCCCGCCTTGGTCGGACCGACAAAGCAGGGTGATATCTATGTTCTCAACCGCCGGACCGGCGAGCCGATCCTGCCGATCGAGGAAGTGCCGGCGCCGACCGGCGCTATAGAAGGCGACTTCACCGCGCCGACGCAGCCGGTTTCGGGCCTCACCTTCATGCCGGAGCCATTGACCGGCAAGGATATGTGGGGCGTTTCGATGTTCGATCAGCTTGCCTGCCGCATCGAGTTCCTCAAGCTGCGTTACGAGGGGCGCTATACACCGCCGTCCCTGCAAGGATCATTGATCTATCCAGGTAACTTCGGCGTATTCAACTGGGGAGCGGTTGCTGTCGATCCGGGGCGCCAGGTGATGTTCGGCATGCCGACCTATCTCGCCTTCACCTCCAGACTGATCCCCCGTGCAGAGGTCCCGCCGCCGGACAATAAGAAGGCCAGCGAACAGGGCCTCAACCGCAATGAAGGCGCACCTTATGCGGTTGTCATGGGGCCCTTTGTGTCGCCGCTTGGTCTGCCTTGCCAGGCGCCGCCTTGGGGATATGTTGCGGGTGCGGATCTGCGTACTGGGAAGATCACCTATATGCACCGGAACGGTACCGTGCGGGACTCGTCGCCGATACCCTTGCCGTTCAAAGTCGGCGTTCCTGGTATCGGCGGTCCGATGGTCACAGCAAGTGGCGTTGCCTTCCTCGGCGCGGCGGTGGATGATTATCTCCGCGCCTATGATGTGACGAGCGGCAAGCAGCTTTGGCAAGCACGTCTTCCAGCTGGCGGTCAGTCTACGCCGATGTCGTTCGCCTTGGAGAATGGCAAGCAGTACGTGGTCATGGTTGCTGGCGGTCATGGTTCGGTCGGCACGAAACCAGGGGACTATGTCATCGCCTACACCTTGCCAAATTGAGCATTGGCAGAGTTCAGAAAACCTCCAGGGTCAGGGCTCCCGGGAGGATATCTTGAGTGAACTTATCAAGTTGACTTGACGGCGGCTTGAACGGCGAATATCCATTGCGGTGGCAGATGCAGCCAGCCGCCCGCGGTCCTCAGGGCCAAGGTGAATGTATCGATTGAAGCTTCGTTTTATCCTTTGAATGATGAACGGGTCGGCAATGCGGGCACTGACTTTCCTCGTTCATCAGACGCGAAGGATTGACGATGCGTACATTCAATGACGCCAAGGCGATTGCCAAATCGCTTCGGCAGGCACTCAAGCACAAGAATATCGAAATTACCCACAGTGAAGGTCTGGAACTTGTCGCCTCCGGATTCGGCTTCGACAACTGGAATGTGCTTGCGGCGAAAATCGATACGGGAGCATTGACCGGGAAGGAACCCGTATCTTTCGGGCCGGCCAACCCTATTCTACGGATATTCGACGTCGCGAAGGCCAAGGAATTCTATCTCGACTTTCTCGGCTTCACGCTCGATTGGGAACATCGTTTCGGTGACAACTTCCCGCTTTACTGTCAGGTTTCCCGGTCTGGCCTGACGCTGCATCTGAGCGAGCATTCCGGTGACGCCAGCCCGGGCGCGCGGGTGTTCGTACGCATCAAGGGAATCGACGCGCTACACAAGGAACTCCATTCGAAAAACTACCGCTTCATGAAGCCTGGTATTGAGCAGCAGGATTGGGGACGGGAATTGATGGTCATCGATCCCTTCAGCAACCGCATCTCATTCTCAGAATAGGCGATACTGGCCAGCGCCGGTTCATTTCGGCGCTGGCAGTTTCAGCGGGCTCGCGGCCTTGACTGTGCGGATGGCAAAATTGGAGCGTATGTCGGAAACGGCTGGAAGAACGAGCAGTTTTTCCGTCAGGAACCGCTCATAGGCGCTGAGGTCTTCGACTACCACTTCGGCCAGGAAATCCGCCGTTCCCGAGATGAGAAACGCAGCGGTCACTTCCGGCATGGCCAGGAGGGCGGCTTGCTGCAATTCGGAATTCTCCTTGCTGTGCTGGCCGACCTTGATCTCAACGAACACCGTCAGTCCAAGGCCAACTTCCTTGCGATCGATATCTGCCCGGTAACCTCGGATGACGCCCGTCTTCTCCAGGTTGCGAATGCGGCGCAAACAGGGTGAAGGCGAGAGGTTTACCCGTTCCGCAATCTCAACATTCGTCGCCCTGGCATCTTCCTGCAGTGCTTCGAGGATGCCAATATCGAAATTGTCAAGTTTTGGCATTTTCCACCTGTATGCACCTGAAATATTCTCTAATATTGCTAGAATAGTAGTTGAGATAGCATGAACTTGCAAGGACATGCTCATGTCATCAGGAGTATGGTGACCTCAACCGAAATCTTTCGGGCAGTTTTGGAGGTTACGCCGATGGTTGCTCTTGCTCAGGACTACAAGAAGTCAAATTCGATCGGGGCGGGCTATGCTGGAGCGCTGGTGACCGTCTTCATTTGGGCAACATGGATCATCGCTACCCGTCACAGCAGCGGGACACATCTGGGCACCATCGATCTCGGGTTGATCCGCTACGGCGTGCCCGCGCTTGTCCTTGCGCCGGTCTGGCTCAGGACCGGTCTCGTCCCGCGTGATGTTCCGCTGGTTCTGCTGGCGATCATGGTTTGTGGTGCCGGTGCTGTGTTCTTCCAGTTCACAACCTTTGCGATCCATTCTACGCCGGCAGCGGCTGTGGGCGTTCTGCTGGGCGGGTCAATGCCGCTGGCAGCCGCGCTGATCGGCGTTCTACTGTTTGGTGAGCGGCCTGATGTCATGCGCTGCCTCGGCCTGGCCGCGATTGTCGCCGGTCTTGTCATCCTGCTGGCGCTGGCTCTCGGCAGACATGAAATCTCCTGGATCAGCTTCGTCTTCCTGCCGTTGGGTGCGCTCCTCTGGGCGGGCTATACTCATGCATTCAAGCGTTCCGGCTTGACTGCATTGCAGGGTGGAGCGCTGATTGCCGTATGGTCATTCATCATCCACGCCGGACTTGCACTTGCCTTCGGCACAACGATCTTCGAGGTTCCGTTGCCTGAGATCGGCCTGCAGTTCCTCAGCCAGGGTGTTTTGTCGGGATTGGCCGCCATGTTGGCCTACGGTATTGCCGTCCGTTCCCTTGGTGGTAGCCAGGCTGCCGCGTTCAGTGCCCTGACACCTGTCCTTGCTGCCTTCGGTGGTTCCATATTCCTTGACGAGCCGGTCAGTGTCTGGGAAATTAAGGCAGCAGTGATCACCGGACTTGGCGTTGCCCTTTCCACCGGTATCCTTTCGCATCGCCTCAAGGGTTGACGCGAAACGAGCCAGCGCCTCGTCCACTATTTCATCGGAGGAGGCAATTATGAACGAGCCGACGAAAACCCCGAGAATCTCGCAGGCGATGGTCGAAGCCTATGATGAATACACCCATCTGACGCTCGACCGCCGCTCCTTCATGGACAAACTGACCAAACTTGCTGGGTCCGGCGCCGCCGCCGCCATCATCGCTCCGATGCTGGCGGCGAATTCTGCCCGGGCAGCGATTGTCGCTGCGGACGACAGCCGGCTTCGGACAAAGGATATTGTCTTTCCTGGTCCTTCGGGTGACATCAAGGGTTACAGGGTGAACCCGGCTGATGCATCCGGAAAGCTTCCCGCGGTGATTGTCATTCACGAAAATCGTGGCCTGAACGATCATATTCGCGACGTTGGCCGGCGTTTGGCGCTCGAAGGGTTTATCGCATTGGCGCCGGATTTGCTTTCATCGGCGGGTGGAACTCCATCCGATGAAGAGAAAGCTCGCGAAATGATCGGCGCGCTAGACTCAAAAACGGCAATTGCCGAAGGCGTGGCAACGATCGAATATCTCAAGAAAGACAAGTCGACCAACGGAAAGGTCGGAGCCGTCGGCTTCTGCTGGGGTGGTGGAATGGTCAATGATCTGGCCGTCAACGCGCCAGATCTTGGGGCAGGCGTCGCCTATTACGGTCGCCAGGCGAAACCGGAGGATGTTGCGAAGATCAAGGCACCATTGCTGCTGCAGTATGCAGGGCTGGACACCCGTATCAACGCGGGGATCGACGCGTACAAGAAAGCACTGGAGGAAAATGACAAGACCTTCGAAATCTTCGTCTACGAAGGTGCGAACCACGCTTTTAACAATGATACATCCGAAGCCCGATACGACAAGAACGCGGCTGACCTTGCATGGGGCCGCACGGTGGAGTTTTTCAAGAAGAACCTGAGCTAGTCGCGATAAAAAACAAACGAGAAACCAATCGCTTGCCGGATCGCTCTGCGGCTACTACCTCTGTGCTGTAAATGCGAGAAGGACTGCGCCGATGCGAATCTTTACCCTTTCTCTGAGCCTGCTCTTGTTCATTCTCGTCAGTGTTCAATCGAGTTTTGCACAGGATGCGGTTTTTCCGGGCGGATCAAGCGTAGGACTTGTTCCGCCGGCAGGTCTGGTAGCGTCGTCCAATTTCAGCGGGTTTGAGGACCCCGCGAAGGGGACGTCCATCGTCGTTACGGAAATGCCCGTCGAGGCCTATGCGACGATCGCCGCGAAGTTCAATCCGGAAGGCCTGCGCGAAACCGGGATCGAAGCCGCCGCACCTCCTGAAAACTGGCCTGTCGAAGGCGCTGTGGTTTCGAAGCTTATTCGCGGCAGTCAGGTCGCGGCAGGGGTCAAATACCGCAAATGGATCGTTCTCATAGGCGCGAAATCCACGACGGCCATGGTTACGGTACAAATCCCCGAAGGTGTAGCGGGCGGATTGTCGGACGCGGATGTGGACACAGCCCTGCGATCGATCGCGATACGAACGCCGCCCAGTTTGGAAGAGCAAATCGCTGCGCTACCCTTCAAGGTCGCGGACCAGGCCGGCTTCCGCCCGGTACGCGTTATCGCAGGCGCAACCTATCTCCTGACCGACGGTCCCAACGACGTCGCAGCCAATTCGTCCCAGCCAATGATCGTCATTGCCTCGAATCTCAACGCTGCTCCGGAACCTTCAGCTCGGATGGACTTTGCCAAACAGGCATTTGCGTCCTTGACGGGGATCAAGGATGTGCGGTCGGACAATGAAACAAGCGCTGAGGCTGACGGAGCCGAGTGGGTCGAGATCGATGGCGGCGCCAAGGATGCGGCAAGCGGCGATGGGCTGTATGTTGCGCAAATCGCCCGGTTTGAGCCGAGCCGCTATGTCCGTGCAATCCTGATTGTGCGCGACACCGAGAAGGACAAATATTCCGAACGGTTCCGCAAGCTAGCCAAGTCCATGACGATCAACTAAAATTGGTTATGGAGAAAAGCTACCGACTCACCAAGGACGAGATACGGCCTCTTATCCGGAACTATGGCGGCTGTATCGCAACGGATACGATCACGATCGATGGCTATCCGGTGCGTTTCATGTACCGTGAGGACCCGGACAATCCGCTGGATAGCGGCTGGCGTTTTCTCTCCGGCTTCGAGAGCGATGATTATATGGAAGATCCGGAAAACAGCGGCATCTTCGACGTCAATACCATCGCCAACTACGACCCAAGCATCATACCGCTGCTTGATTCCCCCGTTGGCAGCGTTTTCGAGAAGACAGGCGAGCAGGAGCGCTTCGTCGCCGTTACCGATTGGCAGCCCGGCGAGGACGATGAGGACGAGGATTAACGTCCAGCCTGGGCCGTTGACCATCACACAGAGTTACAACTGGACAAGTCGCGTGCATTCCCTGAAAATGCGCGTGCAAAAAACGATGATGACTCGGAAGGGTGGAAACTGGAATGGCATTGGCAGACGCAGGAGCATTGTTGCGCAACGAGAATGGGATTGCGACTGTCGTATCCATCCTCAAGAAACGCTTCGGTGACAACGCGCAGACCGGGAAGTCGATCCGCGAGCAGCACGCCCATACCACGAGCTATGTTCCAAATCAGGCGCCCGATCTGGTCGTTTTCGCTGAATCCGTGGAGGATGTTCAAGAAGTCGTGCGGCTTTGCAGCGAGTGGCAGGTGCCGGTCATTCCCTTCGGGACGGGCACTTCGCTGGAAGGTCACGTCAACGCGCCAGCCGGCGGCATCTCGGTCGATCTTTCGCGCATGAACCGCATTCTCAAGGTTTATAGCGAAGACCTGAATGTCGTCATCGAACCGGGCGTAACCCGCAAGGAACTCAACGAATATCTGCGCGATACCGGTCTGTTCTTCCCCATCGATCCGGGTGCCAATGCCAGTCTTGGCGGCATGGCCGCAACCCGTGCATCGGGGACGAATGCCGTGCGCTATGGCACAATGCGCGAGAACGTCCTGGCGCTGAAGGCGGTCATGCCCGATGGCCGCCTGATTACCACGTCGAAGCGGGTCAAGAAGACATCGGCGGGATATGATCTGACGCGTCTGCTGGTCGGCTCGGAAGGGACGCTCGGTATCATCACCGAACTGACACTGAAGCTCTATGGTATTCCTCAGGCAATTTCAGGTGGTATCTGCGCGTTTCCAGACCTTGAAAGCGCTTGCAACACGGTGATCGAAACGATCCAGATGGGCATACCTGTTGCGCGTATCGAGCTGGTCAATCAGCTTGAGATGCAGGCGATGATCGCCTATTCCAAGCTCGATTACGAACCGGCTCCCTATCTGTTCGTGGAGTTCCACGGCAGTGAAACGGGTGTGGCGGAACAGGCCGAGTTTTTCGGCGAGATCGCGGCTAGCAATGGCGGCGGCGAGTTCAAATGGACAGCCAATGCCGAAGAGCGCGAGAAGCTTTGGTCGGCGCGGCACAATTCCTACTTTGCCTGCATGACCCTTGCACCGGGAAAACAATCGCTTTCGACGGATGTCTGCGTGCCGATTTCCCGGCTTGCCGAATGCATCGTCGCAACGGAGAAGGACATTGAAAAGAGCGGTCTGATTGCACCAATCGTCGGTCACGCCGGTGACGGCAATTTTCATGTGCTCGTCCTGTTCGACGAAAAGGACCCGGACGAGATCCAAAAAGTGGAAGCGTTTGTGGAGCGCCTCAATCTGCGGGCCATCGCCATGGACGGGACTTGCACCGGTGAACACGGCATCGGTCAAGGCAAGATCAAGTTTCTCCGGGCCGAGCTCGGTGGCGCAGTGGATGTCATGGAGTCCATCAAGCGGGCAATCGATCCGGGAAATATAATGAATCCTGGCAAGATCTTACGGTTATAGGTTCGCACATTGATTCCAGGCGCTAAACCATTGTCTCAGCGTTGCAAATCAATGAGTAAGACGATCATGTCTTCTCGTCGCCAAAAACCGGCCGTTATGGTGCCCGGCGCACATTGATTGGAGTAAGATACTGGCACGGCTATTTGTTTTCATCGGTGGTTTGTTGGTCCTGGTGCTGACAGCGGCACTGGTCGTGCCCTATTTTGTCGACTGGGCAGGCTACCGGTCCTCATTCGAACGGGAGGCCTCCGCCTTGCTCGGGCGCCCCGTCACTGTCGCGGGCAGTGCCAGCGCGCGGCTCCTGCCGTTCCCGTCGGTGACGTTTTCCGACGTGAAGGTCGGTGATCCAGGCACCGAGCCGGTCATGACGATCGACAGGTTTTCCATGGATGCGGAGCTCGCGCCGTTCATTCGTGGTCAAATCCTGATCTTCGACATGCGGCTTGAGGCGCCGATCGTGTCAGTCGCGATCGACAAGGATGGCGTTGTCGATTGGGCAATCCGCCCGCATGTTCCCTTCCGGTCGGCGAAGGTGCGGCTCGAGGACATGCGCATTACCGATGGCTCGGTTGTCATTCGCGATGCATCAACCGCGACGACCCGCACGATCACGGAGCTGGATGCGACGTTATCAGCCGCGGACCTTTCCGGGCCTTGGAAATTCGATGGAACATTGCTGTTCAACGGCGAGAAAACGGCCATATCCGCTGCCACTGGAGAAGTGAAACCGGACGGGACGCTGAAATTGCGCACGCGGATCATTCCTGATGGGGTTCCAGGAGCGCTCGAAACTGATGGCGATGTAACCCTGAACGGGGGAGCACTGAAATATGCCGGCAGCATCGCCATTCGTTCGGCCGATGAACTCGTTGCCAGCGCCGGAACCAAAGCAGTCGATCAGGTGGAGAAGCCGCTGCTCTCAAGTCTGCGCGTGACCGGACGTTTTGAGGCGGATCATGGAAAAATCAATATTCCTGAATTTCGCATGGAGCAGGGTGCTCCCGACGACCCCTATGTCGTCAATGGCAACGCGCTGTTCGACTATGGCAGCGATCCGCGTTTTGAGGTCAGGGCCGATGGCCAGCAAGTCACGTTCGATAATGGCAAGGAACAAGCCAACGGTACGAAGGCGAGAGCTGTAACGGCTGCAGCGCGACTTGGCGTCTTCCGGCGCCTGATGGATCAACTGCCGATACCGACGATTCCGGGCACAATCGACCTCAAACTTCCGGCGATCGTTGCCGGCGACACGACGATCCGCTCCGTGGCGATCGATGCCGCGCCTTCTGAAAACGGATGGACGATCAATCAGCTCAAGGCGGAATTGCCTGGCCGGACGCAGTTCGAGGCCAATGGTGTATTGCAGGTTGGCACGGACTTCGGTTTTGATGGAAAGCTGCTCGTCGCCTCACGTCAGCCCTCCGGTTTGGCAGCATGGCTCACGGATTCTGTCGATGAGTCCATCCGGCGGCTGCCGGGCGCGGGCTTCTCCGGCGATGTCAGCCTGCGCGATGAGTTGCAGAAGGTCGACAATTTGGAGTTGGCGCTGGGTGGTTCATCGCTCAAAGGTTCGCTGGTAAGAAGTGCCAAGGGTGAATCTTTGCCACTGACGCAACTGACACTTGAGGGCGGGGCGCTTGATGCCGATGCACTCGCGGCCTTTGCCGCAATCTTTGGCAATCCTGCGAATCCAGCGGCCGGCCGTTCACCGCAATTGCAGGGTCAGGACCTCGACGTGCATTTGAAGGCGGGTCCGGTCACCCACGATGGATTGGTCGCAGAATCGCTGGATACGGCTTTCCGCCTGCGCGATGGTGTTTTCGATATTGACCGGCTGACAATCGGCAATGTTGCCGGCGCGACCATCACTGCGACCGGGAAGCTTGATCCGTTCAAGGCCGACCCCACCGGTTCCATTGATTCGACGATCTTGGCGGACGACCTGGCCCCGTTTATCTCGGCTCTTGCGACGCGGATCCCGGATTTTCCGTTTATCAAGGCTCTGAACGAGCATGCGGCCAATTTCCCCGGATTATTCCAGGAAACGCAACTCACCGTCCTTGCCAACACTTTGCGTGCAAAGGCCGGAACCGATGAATTTTCGCTGAGCGCGGCCGGTAAAACCGGCGGGATGGATATAACGCTGTCCGGAACAACCACGAAAAACACGGACAAGTTGCGTACGCTCGAACTGACCATGAACGCGCGGAGCGGGCAAGCCGAAACACTGATGGCGTTGATCGGTCTTCCGTCCTTGCCGCTCGGCCTCGCCGGAGAACTCGAGGCTGATCTTGCGCTGAAAGGCAATGAGAAAGAGGGACTGCAGACCCAACTCTCCCTGAAGGCGACGGACGGCCAGGCGCTCGTCGACGGTGGTTTCCGTGATGCGGGTGATGGCTTGACCGGCGAGGGGCGGGCTTCCATCAAGACCGGCGATCTAGAAGGATACCTCGCAACGGCCGGCTATTCTCTGCCCGGATTTGGCAACGGCATGCCTGCCGATTTAGCCAGCAGTTTTCAACTAGCGAAAGGCAGGCTCACGCTTCCTGATTTGAGCGGGCAGTTGAGCGGCACAAAGGTGAGCGGGCGCCTGGGACTGGCAATCGAGAACGATGTGCCGGTTGTTCAAGGTGACGTGAAACTTGCCAGGCTTGATCTTCCGTCTGTTGCACAATTCGTGCTTGGTGGAGATGCACTGGATGGCGATGGCCGGACGCCATGGCCCAAACAGGTTTTTGCGGCTGCGCCGCTATTTCCAGTAAGCTTCAATGTGAAAGTGACCGCTGATGAGGCCGACGCCGGCGTGCTCGGCCCTATCAGCCAGTTTCAGACCAATGCTGCTTTGAAAGACGGTGCGCTGCGCCTGGACGAGGCGAAGGGCGATCTGTTGGGCGGTCGTTTCGATGGCATGTTCGAACTGCGCAATACCAGCGGCACGGGCCTTGCGACCGGTCAGTTCACCTTGGATCAAACGGCTTTGGATGCGCTTTACAAACCAGCAGAAGGCGAGCCGCCCCTCAAGGGAAAGGCCAAAATTACCGCGTCCGTCAACGCGACCGGCACCTCGGTTGCGGAGATGATGGAATCCGTTGCAGGTTCGGGGGTGGTCTCTGCCAGCGATCTTACGATCAGTGCGATCAACCCGGCGGCCCTGAAACCAATTTTGGCCGACGCTGATGCAATGGAAGGTCCCGTGACACCCGCGTTGCTGAACGGGACAATCGGAAAATATCTGCATGCCGGCACGTTTAAGGCGGGTGCTGCAGAATTCGCCTTTACGATTGCTGGCGGCATGGCGCGGACCTCGACATTTCAACTCGGGAGCGATGGTGCAACGCTGGCTGCCGACCTTCGATTGAATTTTCCGAATATGACGGTTGCCTCGCAGGGGCGCATTGCCTTCGATCCTGGCACGGCAGTGGTGGCAGGAGCAGATCCTGTTATCGAATTCACGCTGAATGGTCCGTGGGATAATCCGAAACTGGCCTTAAACCGCCAGCCGCTTGAACAATTCTTGACCCAGCGGGCGCTGGAGCGGGAGCAACAGCGGGTCGAAACATTGCAGGCGGCGCTTGTCGAGAAGCAACGATTGCGCCGCGAGACGCAACTCTATCAGGCACGCGCGGACGAGCGCGTTCGTCTGGCCGAGGAGGCCAGACTCAAGGCGGAGCAGGAAGCGCGCGAAGCGGCTGAGCGTGCCGAAGCGGAAAAGCGCGCAGCAGAAGAGCGCGCCGCAGCCGAGAAGAAGGCGGCTGAAGATGCTGCCGCAAAAGCACTCGAACAATCGCAGCCCGCGACGCCGCAGCCGGACCAGGGAGGAACGGCAACGCCCTCACCAGGGGCAGGAACCATCAACAAGCAATCCGTTGACGAATTCCTGAAGACGCTCGAACCCAAGTCCCTGGAACCCAATATCCAGTAGCCGGGCGAGCATTGGCCTCCCGCTGTGGGAAGACCAATGCGGACTGCAATTGCTCTATTAGCCGTTGTAGGCCTCTTTGAGTTTCTGGATATCGATTTTATACATCTTCATCATCGCTGCCATGACACGGTCGGCTTTCGCCTGGTCCTTGTCCCGCAGCATTTCGGGAAGAATAGTAGGAACGATCTGCCATGACAGGCCGAATTTGTCCTTAACCCAACTGCAGGGGCGAACTTCCCCGCCACCGGCCGTCAGTTTTTCGGTCAGGCTATCCACTTCTTCCTGTGTATCACAATCAATGGAGAGCGAAATACCCTCGGTAAATTTGAATTCCGGGCCGCCATTCAAAGCGATATATTCCTGACCTGCTAGCTGGAACGTGGCGACGAGCAGCGAGCCTTCCTTGGCACCCCCCTCTTTTCCCCAGTTCATCTTATTAAGAATTTTGCTGTCCTCGAAAATGGACATGTAAAAATCCATTGCCTCTTCGGCGTTTCCATCGAACCAAAGGCAGGGGGTGATCTTCTGTTTGGCAGGCATCGCTTTCCCTTTCATCGCGGTTTGCACTATCTGAAAGACGTATGAGAACTTGCCGTTCCGACATTGCGGAAAAATTTTTTCGATTGCTTCCAGCTTAATATTCCCGTGGTCGATTCATGAATCAAAATCAGGACCTATGAGCGATTGCTGGTGTTGTTTCTTGCCCAATCGAGGGCATAGATCCGCAACGCTGACGAAAGATTGGCATTGCGGTCGCGGTTCTCATCGATCTCTGCAATGAGACTTGCCAAGGGAATACTCCGGCTCTCGGCAATAGACGCTATGATGTCGTAGAACGCATCCTCGAGCGAGAAACTGGTGCGATGTCCGTGGATGGTGACAGATCGTTTGCGAACGAGGCTCACTTGCCGTCCGTATCGGATTCTGTGGTCTTCTGTGCATCGCTCCGTTCGAGGCGATTATCGTCAAGAAAGCGCGCCGACTTTCGTTTGGCATTGCGCTCAAACTGTTTTTCAGCCTTGGTGCGGCCGGACAGAATGCGGTTTTGCTCTGCGGTCTTGTCTTTCACGTCTTTTGACTTCCGCTTCTTGGCCAGTCGAAGATTGATGATTTCGGCCATCGCGGGCTATTTCTTCTTACGGAAGGAATCCAGCGACACGACAGAAGCGGATGATTTTTCGCCACTTTCATCCGATGCGGCGTCAGGCTTCTCACCGGGCTTCACGGGCTTCTTTGCAGCTTTGACAGGTGGCTTCGGCTTGGCGCTCGGTGTTGCCACTTTCGGCTTGTCTATCGACTGGGCCGGCGCAATGCTCGTGATCCCCTGGTCGTTGTCGCCGACAGTCTCTTCCACCTCTACGTCGAACTCGAGTTCGAAATTCACTGACGGATCGTAGAAGCCGCGAATCGCAGAGAAGGGAACAACAAGCCGTTCCGGCACGTCGCCGAAGGAGAGCCCAACCTCAAACAATGTATCCGTGACCTGAAGATCCCAGAATTGATGCTGGAGGACGATGGTCATCTGCTCCGGATATTTTTCATGCAAGCGGGTCGAGATGCGAACGCCAGGCGCACCTGTGAGGAAGGTGACAAAGAAATGATGATTGCCCGGAAGACCTGCCTTGGCGACTTCGCCAAGCACTTTGCGGATCACGCCGCGTAGCGCTTCCTGGGCAAGTATATCGTAGCGGATCATATCTTGTGGCATGCATTCTTATCCCATGGATTCACCCCTCCCTGTCAAGCGGAGATGGCAACCGTCATTCAATCATTATGGCGCATGGCTAACGCAATTGCGACTGCTTGTCAGCCGCATGTTTAAATTAAGTGTTGTCCACGCCCCCGGGAAGGTCGGAAGGCGTAATCCAATTCACTTCTAAGGCAATTCTGACGTTGGTTCGCGGGGACAATCTTCGTCCAGGATTCGAGTCCCGATCCTAGCTAACAACGGCAAGTGATGGCGGTTGAGCAATACTCGTTCCTGCTGGCTTGCCGTAGGCACGCAGGAATGTTTGAACTGCATTGCGCGCTGCGCTCTCCAGTTCCTCATCGGTTGGGGTTCCGCCAAAAAGACTGATCATCTGCAAGTCTGCATTCACGAGCGCCAGAAACTGGCGGGCGGCGAGATCGAAATCGTCAATTTGCAAAACGCCTTTGTGGCACAGCCGCGAAAAGAGTGCGCCGAGGGCCGAGCTGATCTTGCCCGGGCCATGTTGACGCCATGCTTCAAAGAGATGCGGATAGCGTTCGCCTTCCGACTGCACGAGCTTGCGCAGGAACTTTCCGTCCTGGTTGCAGAGGCAATTTTTGCTCAAGCGCACGGCGAAGGCAGTCAAGTCATCTTCAATGTTATCGGATTTGTCCGGAAACGTCGCCAATATCGAGTAAAGCATGGCATTGGCGCGATCCATGACGTCTTCGACAACGGCGGTGAAGAGCGTTTCCTTTTCACGATAATGATTGTATATAGTCTGGCGTGAAACGCAGGCCGCTACGGCTATCTCATCTATACTCGCCCCAGAAAATCCCTCTCGGCAAAACACGTGCGCAGCGGCGTCGAGTATCGAAAGGCGTTTTGCACATTGGCCGCGTTGAGTGTGGCCTGTTGCCCTGAGAGCTGGTTCATAGCGATTTTTCATACAGCCAAGATAATGCGTGTTGACGTTTTAGACAATGGTGTCTAAATTGACATCTGTGTCCAAAATCTTTGACACGGCTTTTTAAGCGAGAGCACAGTCCTCCCAAGCCCGTGCGCTCCACCTGACGACCCCGATATCAACCTCTCCTGAGAGCAATGTGGCGCTGAGGCAATTCGGCTGCGCTACAGTTTCCTGAAAGACGTTCATCATGACGAGCTCCTTCTTTCGTACTGCCCTCATCCTTGGTCTCCTGACTGCGATCGGGCCCTTCGCGATCGACATGTATCTCCCGGCCATGCCTTCGATTGGCAAGGAATTGAGCGCGGAGAATCATGTCGTGCAGTTGAGCCTGTTGGCCTTCTTCATTTCATTCGCGATCTTCCAGCTGTTTTATGGGCCGATGTCCGATATGTGGGGCCGCAAGGCGCCGCTCTATATCGGGATTGGCCTGTTCGCGCTGGCCAGTATCGGTTGTGCTCTGGCAAGCGATATCGAGACCCTGATCGCTTTCCGCTTTCTCCAGGGCATCGGTGGTGCGGCAGGCATGGTTATTCCGCGCGCTATCGTTCGGGATATGCATACGGGCGTGCAGGCAGCGCGGCTGATGTCGTTGCTGATGCTTGTCTTCAGCATCTCGCCCATTCTTGCTCCGCTCACGGGCAGCGCCGTCATTGAATTCTACGGCTGGCGTGGCGTGTTCTGGGCAGTGATGATTGCTGCCTTCATCGGCTTGATCCTGCTTTCGACACAGCTAAAGGAAACCCGTCCACGGGATGCCCGCGCGGAAAGCGGTCTTGGAAGCGCCATGGCTGCCTATCGCCTTCTGCTCGGCGACCGCAACTTCCTGACGCTGACCTTCATCGGTGGCCTCGGTATTTCAAGCTTTCTGGTCTATCTGGCGAACTCGCCGTTCGTGTTGATCGATCACTATGGCCTGACGCCGACCCAATACAGCATGGCCTTCTCGATCAATGCGGTTTCGTTCTTCACGGTGTCGCAGTTGACCGGTTGGCTCGGCGACAGGTTCGGCCTGATCCGCGTGATGCGTCTGGCCGTGACAGCATTCTCGCTGACAATGGCGGCGATGGTTGTCGTGATGGGGCTGGGCTTCAACCAGCTGCCGGTGATGGCGGTATTCCTGTTCGTTGGCTACGGTTTCCTCGGACTGGTCATCCCCACGTCGGCAGTGCTTGCGCTTGAAGATCACGGCGAGATTGCCGGTACCGCTTCGGCATTGATGGGCACATTGCACTTTGTGACCTCAGCCATTGCCATGGTGATTGCCAGCCTGTTCTTTGACGGTACGGCCTTGCCCATGGCAGCTGGCATTGCGCTGTGCGCTGTGGGTGCCTTCATACTCACACAGGCAACGATCGGCTGCCGGCGTGTCATCGAGGCGGAAGCTGCTGCCGAGTAAAAATCTGATCCTCCGTCAGATACCAAGAGAAGGGCCCGGGACGTTGTTCCGGGCCCTTTAATTTGCAGTTCTGCCGCCGCAGATCGGTTGAGATATAAACTCGGCAAAAACTGCCCGCCCGCTGGCTTGCGCGCGGGCGGCATAATGCGAGACATGCTCAACCATTATAACTGAACCTGCGACCAGAGCGATGGCAGCGGCACCAAAGCCGATGGATGTCCGCGCGCCCGGCAGCCAGGCGAACAGGGTCCTCGACCCTGTTCGCCATGCGGTGATGAGGGCGAGGAGCAAGGCTCCAATAGCACAGCACATCACTCAGCCGCGTGTGCGCCACAGGCGCAGCCGGATGCGTGATATCGGCCAGTGTTGGCGACAGTGCCGCCCTTGCCATACATCGTCCATGGGCGGGCCCAGTCTACGAGGTTATGGTGCGGCCCGGGTTCATTGCGGCCCTTGGGCATGACGTCGAGATAGCCGTAGATCCCGAGGAATTGCTCGCCACCGCGATTAAATGCCGAATAGTGTGGAATATCTGACCGTCCTTGTCCTTGTAAAACACGCTGTCGCCAGAAAGGTCTTCGAGGCCGGTGTCCATGTACTCGTAATTATAGAACGCCTGCTCTTCCGCCATTTCCTTCGGCGTAAAGGATACGTTGAAGTCATAGTTGAAGTCGCTGTGGAAGGAAGAGACCCAGGGGAAGCGCCAGCCCATGGCCTTGCGCAATGCCTCGATCTCGCCGATCGGTGCCCGGGCGACCGCTACATAAGAGACGTCGTGGTTTTCCAGGTGAGCCAGTAGACCCTCGACATGGTCAACCTCAAGCGAGCAGCCAACGCATTGCTGCTCCTGGCCAGGCCCCATCATGAAGTGTTTGATGAAAAGCTGGCTGCGGCCGTCGAACAGTTCGGCAAGTGTCACTTTTCCCGACCGGCTGTCGAAGACGTATTCCTTGTCGATCTTGACCCAAGGCAGGGCCCGCCGCTGTGCGCTCATTTCTTCCTGGGCCTTGGTGAAGGCCTTTTCTCTGGCCAGCAGCGCGGTCCGCGCCTTCAACCATTCGTCCCGTGATGCGATCTCATGTTGCATGGCTTCCTCCTGTTGCGGATCCTCAATGGGAATGCTGACACACTTCGCGGTTAGTCCTGCGCTAGCAGTTCCTCGAGGCGGTCGAAGGCGCTGTTCCAGCCCTGCCCATGGCAGCGGCAATTTTCAGACGTATCGAAGATGCTCTGACGGAACGTCATCAGGGTCTTGTCGTGCTGCCGCTCGAAGGTGATGTCGACCAAGGTTTCCAGACCGGCGGTACCGTTCTCCTGATCCCAGGCGAAGGTGAAGGCAAGGTGCCTGCCAGGCACGATCTTCTGGTAGACGCCGCCATGCCAGAGCTTTTCGCCGGTGGCAGCGGAGTCGAGGCAAGCGCGCCATTTGCCGCCAACCCGCAGGTCCGCTTCCACATAGCTCGCCGGGTAGTCGCGCGGGCCCAGCCACTGCAGCATGCGCTTTGGATCGGTAAATGCATCAAACACGAAGGCGGGTGGCGCGTTGAACAAACGCTTGATGGTCAGGACGCGGCCGGCGGTTTCATTTGTCACGTGAGCTGCCTCGGACATCTTTCTCTCCATTGGTTTGCACTTCCTGCAAATATTCCTCTAGGCGATCGAAACTCTCCTCCCAGAAGCGCCGGTAGCGCTCCAGCCAGTCAGTCGCTTCCTTCAACGGTGCTGCATCGAGGGTGCATGGCCTGAACTGGGCTTCTCGCCCGCGGATGATGAGGCCGGCCCGTTCCAGGACCTTGAGGTGCTTGGTGACGGCAGGGCCGGACATCTGGAAGGGTTCAGCCAGTTCTGAAACTGAAGTTGTGCCGAGCGCTAGCCGCGCCAGGATTGCCCTGCGTGTCGGGTCGGCCAGGGCGGAGAAGATATGGTCTAATCGATCGGGTGTCATTTTTGGCATTGAACCATTCGGTTATTTAACTTATTGGTTTGGTACGCCACATCACTAGTCGCGTCAAGCAATGTTTTTGATTGCGAGCAGCCAATCTCAACGAATGGCGGGTCTGAAAACAGAAAAAGGAGAGGGGAAAGTGGAGGCTTCTGTTGCCAGGTGCCTCCGAACCCCGCCTAGAAGTGCGAACCCCTAGGACTTGATTTGAAGCTATCGCACCGCATTAAGCGGCGAGACGTGCTTCCGCATAGTTGTCGTTTGCAACTACTGAGTTAGCCCGATAACGGTGGTACAATGCCGGGCAAAAGAGCGATCTTTACACCCTTGTCGATCCTGTTTCGCCCCCGCCACAAGGCAGCGATATCAGCTGCATTGTGGTGGAGGCGCCGGGTACTGCCCCCGGGTCCAATGGGCTTATTGCATCGTCCGTTTATCACCATAGCTGACCGAAGCCAGCAGGACTTATATAGGGCCTGTTTTGTCGAATTGAAAGAGTGGATTGACTTGGAACGGATGCTGGGGAATGTTTCGAGGTGTCTAATGAGTCATCGCCTCATGCATCTGCCAGTTTGTGCGGTGTCTTAATTGTCAGGGAGGTTGCAATGCCGGGCATTGCACCTAGCAATCAGGGGATTTTTCATGAGTGACTATCTAAAAGATGTACGTCATTACGATGCAGCTGCCGATGAGGCGACAGTTGCGAAAATCGTCAAACATCTCGGAATTGCTCTGCGCAACAGGGATTCATCTCTGGTTTCTTGCACCGATCCGGACGAATTGAAGCGCGTCCGCACCAATTGGGTCGAAAAGAAGCTCGGCATCACCGATGTCGCCAAGGCAGACGCTGCGATTGAGTCTGTTTGCTCGGCCATGAAGGCGGACAACACCAAGAGCCGCGTCACCTTCTACTACCTGACAGCAAAGGCGCTCGACGCTCTCGGCGGCCTCTGAAAGTTGCCTGCCGTCAAACGAATCATCCCCGGCCAAAACCGGGGATTTTTTATGTGTGAGACTTCGAACTACCACTGTGGATCATCCATAAGCCGTAGTGCTTCGCTTAACTGAATCTGCTAAGAGAAGCCATGCGCACATATCTCGATCTCCTTCAACACGTGCTGGATACGGGTGCCGATCGCGGCGACCGGACAGGCACTGGCACGCGTTCCGTTTTCGGCTATCAGATGCGTTTCGATCTCGCAGCGGGATTTCCCATGCTGACGACGAAAAAGCTGCATTTGAAATCCATCATCCACGAGCTGCTGTGGTTTTTGGCTGGCGATACCAACATCGCCTATCTGAAGGAAAACGGCGTTACCATCTGGGATGAGTGGGCAGACGAGAACGGTGATCTTGGCCCGGTTTACGGCTATCAGTGGCGGTCCTGGCCGGCTCCTGATGGCAGGCATATCGACCAGATCGCCAATGTGGTCAATGCGATACGCAAGAATCCATATTCAAGGCGTTTGATCGTTTCGGCGTGGAATCCGGCGCTCGTCGACGAAATGGCGCTGCCTCCCTGCCATTGCCTGTTCCAGTTCTACGTGGCCGATGGAAAACTATCCTGCCAGCTTTACCAGCGCTCGGCGGATATCTTCCTCGGAGTGCCGTTCAACATCGCGTCCTATGCCCTGCTGACCATGATGGTGGCACAGGTAACAGGGCTGCAGCCTGGCGATTTCGTGCACACACTCGGCGATGCGCACCTCTATGCCAATCATTTTGAACAGGCGAAATTGCAGTTGACGAGACGACCCGGTCCTCTGCCGCAAATGCAGATCAATCCGGACGTGACTGATCTGTTCGCCTTCAAATATGACGATTTCCGTCTTGTAGATTACGTCGCGGAATCCAGCATCAAGGCTCCGATTGCGGTGTAGTCCGCTGCACGGACCTTCAAGACGAATACTCTTTGAAACGGATGTTGCCTGAATGATCAGTTTTGTTGTTGCGATTGCCGAAAATGGCGTGATCGGGCGTGAGAATGGTTTGCCATGGCGCTTGTCCTCGGATCTCAAACGTTTCAAGGCCACGACCATGGGCAAGCCTATCATCATGGGGCGGAAGACTTGGGATTCGCTTGGGAGGCCGTTGCCGGGCCGCACGAACATCGTCATTACACGCGATCCGGCCTTTGCCGTTGATGGCGTCATAGCGGTCCGGTCCGTTGATGAAGCGCTGGTTGTCGCAGGGAGCCATGCCAGCGCGGACAAGGTCAATGAGATCTGCGTCATTGGCGGCGGCGAGATTTTTCGTCAGACGCTGAACAGGGCAGACCGGCTCTATGTGACTTGGGTGTTGGCCGAGATTGACGGCGATGTCCATTTCCCTCCTATCGATCCGAAAACCTGGGAAGAAATCTCCAGCGAAGATTTCCCGGCAGGTGAAAAGGACAATTATGCTACACGCTTCGTCGTATATGAGCGGCGCTGATAGTTTCCGGATGATGAGAGCGATATGAAAATATCGTGATAAACGGGCTTAATCGTTTGTCTTTTTACCAAATCCGCTTGAAAAGCGACCGCGCGCGTTGAAAGCGTGCCCCGCCATCCCTATAAACGGGACATCAGCTTAGCGGGAGGTTGCCACTGGGGTGGTGCTTCTCGTTCAAATTAAGAGGTAGGAATGCCCTGGAGTAATCAGAACGGCGGCGGCGGCCCATGGGGCGGCGGCGGTAACAATAGTGGCGGCGGTGGCCCTTGGGGTCAGAAGCCGCAAGGGGGCGGCGGTGGCAATCCCCCCGATCTCGAAGACATTCTCCGCCGCGGTCAGGATCGTTTGCGCCAGGCGCTTCCGGGAGGTTCAGGCGGCAGCCCGGCAATCTGGGGCCTAGTTGGTCTGGCTCTGGTTGCATTCTGGCTGTTCCAGTCAATTTACACCGTTCAGCCCGATGAACGCGCCGTCGAGCTGCGTTTCGGCAAACCCAAGCCGGACATTTCCGAACCGGGCCTGCATTTCCACTTGTGGCCGATTGAATCCTATGAAAAGGTCGAGATCGTTGAGAAGCAGAAGAATATTGGCGGGCAGGGTGCTCGCGGTGCCAAGGAAGGCCTGATGCTTTCCGGCGACCAGAACATCGTCGATGTGCAGTTCTCCGTGCTCTACCGCGTCTCTGATCCCGTTGCCTATCTCTTCCATGTCGAAAACCCGGAAAACCTCGTACAGCAGGTTTCCGAGAGCGCTATGCGCGAGATCGTTGGCCGTAGCCCGGCGCAGGACATCTTCCGTGATAACCGCGCCGGCATTGCCAATGACGTGCGAGGCATCATCCAGAAAACCCTTGATGATTATGGCGCGGGCGTTGCAATCAATGCTCTGTCGATCGAAGATGCCGCGCCGCCTCGCGAAGTGGCCGACGCCTTCGATGAAGTTCAGCGTGCCGAGCAGGACGAAGACCGTTTCGTTGAGGAATCGAACCAATATTCCAATCAGAAGCTCGGTCAAGCCCGTGGTGAAGGCGCGCAGATCCGAGAAGACGCGGCTGCCTACAAGAACCGGATCGTGCAAGAAGCCGCCGGTGAGGCGCAGCGCTTCACGTCTGTCTACGACGAATACGTCAAGGCACCGGAGGTCACGCGCAAGCGGCTTTTCCTCGAGACCATGGAGCGCGTTCTCAAAGACTCTAACAAGGTGATCATCGACCAGAGCGGTCAGGGTGTCGTGCCCTATCTGCCCTTGCAGGAAATCTCCAGGCCGCGCCCGGCCACCGTCGAGGGGACAAAGCAATGAACCAGAACCGTTTTCCTCTATATGCGGGCCTGATCGCGTTCATCGCCTTGCTGGCTTATTCGTCCATCTTTGTCGTCAGGGCCGGTCAACAGGCCATCGTCCTGCGCTTTGGTCAGATCGTCGATGTGAAAGCCGATCCCGGCATCTATTTCAAGCTGCCCTTCGGTTTTCTCGAGGCTGATAATGTGCAGATGATCGAAGATCGGCTCCTGAGCTTCGAACTGGACAACATCCGTGTTCAGGTTTCGGGCGGCAAGTTCTACGAGGTCGATGCCTTTCTGGTCTATCAGATCACCGACCCGCGGAAATTCCGTCAAACTGTTTCCGGTGACGTGACGCTTGCAGAAGCTCGTTTGCGTACCCGCCTCGATGCTTCGTTGCGCGGCGTCTACGGTCTGCGTGGCTTTGAGGCTGCCCTGTCGGACGAGCGTGCCGGCATGATGAACGAAGTGCGCGAACAGCTTCGTCCTGATGCGGAATCGCTCGGCCTGCAGATCACCGATGTGCGTATTCGCCGGACAGACCTGACGCAGGAGGTCTCGCAACAGACGTTCGACCGCATGAAGGCAGAACGTCTGGCGGAAGCTGAGCGCCTGCGTGCACGCGGCCGTGAAGCAGCACAGCGTATTAAGGCCATCGCCGATCGCCAGGTTGTCGAAATCATCGCGGAAGCCCGCAAGGAATCGGAAATCGCCCGAGGCCAGGGCGAGGGCGAGCGCAGCCGCATCTTTGCTGAAGTCTTCTCAAAGGATCCGGACTTCTTTGCCTTCTATCGGTCGATGACTGCCTATGGCACGGCGTTGGACAACACCGGAACAACGATGGTGCTGTCGCCGAATTCCGAGTTCTTCCGCTATTTCCAGGACTCGAACGGTGCTTTGCCGCCGGTCAGCGGTACAACGCCGCCGGTCACTCCGGCACCACCAGCACCCGCCCCTCAATAGGGCGGCCTTGTGATGGTTGATTTTATGGATGCCGTAGGGTTGTTCCTCGTATTCGAGGGGCTCCTCTACGGCTGTTTTCCGTTGATTGCAAAGCGCTTGGCCCGCGATGTCAGTGAACAGCCGGATGGATTCCTGCGTATTGCGGGTGTTGCTTCCGTTGCAGTAGGCGTGGCAGTCGTGTGGCTGACGCGCGGATAAAAGGCGAAATCGTTCTCGCCTTTCATCAAACCTTCGTGTCGGCGGTCATATTTTTGTCTACTCTCGCCGTTCTGTTGTATTATCCGCGCTCATCGATAGAGGCCCGAACGCATGGTTTTCAAAACTGGTCGCCCCGTTCTCCGTTCCGCAACAGCGGCAATCGCGTTGATTGCCTTTGCTGCCACAAGTGCCACACCCGCGTTCGTGACAGTCGCCCGTGCCCAGACACAGCCTGTCCCTGTTCCCAACAGTGAACAACCGAGGGCGCAAGGACCGGCATCGGTGGCAGATCTCGCCGATGGGCTGATAGACGCTGTCGTCAATATTTCCACATCCCAGACTGTGAAAGGTCAGGATGGGGATTCGGGGCCTATACCGATGCCGAAAGTTCCGGAAGGCTCACCCTTCCAGGAGTTCTTTGATGAGTATTTCGGCAAGCAGAATCCTGGCCAAAACAATCCGTCTCACAAGGTTCAGTCACTCGGATCGGGTTTTGTCGTTGACGCCCAGCAGGGCATTATTGTGACCAACAATCACGTCATTGCCGATGCGGACGAGATTGAAGTGAATTTCAATGACGGCTCGAAGCTGAAGGCTGAACTGGTCGGCAAGGATACCAAGACCGACATTGCCGTGCTCAAGGTAGATCCGAAGAAGCACAAGCTGGTTGCCGTGAAATTTGGCGATTCGTCCAAGACCCGCATTGGTGATTGGGTCATGGCGATCGGCAATCCATTTGGCTTTGGCGGCACGGTGACGGTCGGTATCGTTTCGGCACGCAACCGCGATATCAACTCGGGTCCGTACGACAATTTCATCCAGACCGATGCTGCTATCAATCGCGGCAATTCCGGTGGCCCGCTCTTCGACATGTATGGCCAGGTCATCGGCATCAATACCGCGATCATTTCGCCAACGGGCGGTTCGATCGGCATCGGTTTTGCAATTCCGGCGGAACTCGCCTCCGGTGTCATTGCGCAGCTACGCGAGTTTGGCGAGACACGGCGTGGCTGGCTTGGTGTTCGCATTCAGCCCGTTACGGACGAGATTGCCGAGAGCCTCGGCATGCCGTCGAGCAAGGGCGCTCTGGTTGCTGGCATTATCGATGGCGGCCCAGTCGCCAATGGCTCGATCCTGGCGGGCGATGTCATCATCCGCTTCGACGGCAAGCCGGTAAACAACGTCAAGGATCTGCCGCGTGTCGTTGCGGAGAGCCCGGTGGGCAAAGAGGTAGACGTTGTCATTGTCCGCAAAGGCAAGGAGGAAACCGTGAAGGTTACCCTCGGCCGTCTGGAGGATAGCGAACAACAGGCGAAGAAGGATGACCAGACAGGTCAGGGTGAAGACGGTGCTGTTCAGAATGTCGACGTGCTTGGCATGACCCTCGATACGCTCAATGATGACACCCGCAAATCATTCGGTATCTCGAAGGAGGTTCAGGGCGTTTTGATCACCGAGGTTCAGAACGACTCGGTTGCCGCCAACAAACGCATTCAGGCCGGCGATGTGATCGTCGACATTGCGCAGGAAGCGGTTTCGAGTCCGGACGATGTCGCCGCCCGAATCGAGAAGCTTCGCGACGAAGGCCGTAAGAATGCTCTCCTTATGCTTGCATCAAAGACCGGCGAACTGCGCTTCGTGACACTTCAGATGGATTGATCCGGTCATAGGCAAAGCCCGACCAGGATTCGCACAATAGCTTTACGGATTTCGTACGGATTGCTACGATTCTCGTACAGGAAATCGCGATTTTGAGACAAGTTTTGCAACGTTCGCGCGAGAAATTGGTGTAAAGACGCGAAACGGATCAGACGACGAAATCCGACTTCCGGTAGCCCTGGATATAAAGGAGAGCGGTCAGATCGCCATGATCGATCCTCACCTTGGCCTGGGCAGCAACGGATGGTTTGGCATGCAGCGCCACTCCCGTACCGGCCAATTGCAGCATGCCGAGGTCGTTGGCGCCGTCACCGACGGCAATTGCCTCCTGTGGTGACAGGCTGAAACGCTCACAGATCGATGTAAGGGCTGCTACCTTTGCCTCGCGGCCGAGGATGGGCTTTTTCACCTCTCCGGTCAGGGCTATTCCATTGTCTATCAAGACGTTAGCACTATTTTCATGAAATCCGATCATGTCGGCGATGCGCTGCGTGAAGACAGTGAACCCACCTGATACAAGCGCGGTATAGGCGCCATGTTTCTTCATTGTCCGCACCAGTTCGGGACCGCCTGGCATCAACGTGATGCGGCTGGCAATCACTTTGTCGATGACCGAATAGGGCAGGCCTTTCAGAAGTGCCACCCGTTCGCGCAAGGCAGGTTCAAAGGCGATCTCGCCATTCATCGCCCGCGCGGTGATGGCCGCGACTTTGTCGCGAAGCCCGGCCTCTTCCGCCAGCTCATCGATACACTCCTGCTGAATCATGGTTGAGTCCATGTCGGCGATGAGTATCTTTTTCCGTCTAGAATCTTGATTTTGCACCACAATATCGATCGGAGCGCCATCGATTGCGCGCGTCAGTTCCGCATGGGCATCTGCGGCATACGTCCCGTCACGGAGGGCAATGTCACAGGCAATTCCGTCCGCCAGCCAATAAAGACCTGTTGCATTGACGGCAGCCGAGGCTTTAATCCCGAGAGAGGGTACCAAGCCTGATGTGGCGGGATTGGCGATGAGCGTGGCCATCAACGACATGGGCGATTTTCCGATTGGACGGTTAGAGTGACGACAAGACAGGCAATCCTGATAGCCGGACCGACGGCCAGCGGCAAGTCAGCGCTTGCGCTTCGTTTGGCAACCGAGACCGGCGGCGTCATCGTCAACACGGATTCCATGCAGGTTTATGATGTGTTGAATATGTTGACGGCTCGTCCGAGTCCCGAAGACCTGAAAGCTGTTCCTCATTATCTCTATGGCCATGTTTCGCCTATCACAGCCTATTCCACCGGCCGTTGGCACTCCGATGTCGAATGCGTGCTGGCTAAGCCAGAACTATATGAAAAGACTGTGATTTTCGTTGGTGGAACGGGACTCTATTTCCGTGCGCTCTTGGGTGGTTTGTCGGCCATGCCGGATATTCCTGCAACGGTCCGCTCCTATTGGCGCAGACAGGATGCCGAGCAAGGGGCGGAAAGGCTCCACGCTATCCTTGCAGAAAAAGACGCGTTGGGCGCGTCAACACTACGCCCGACGGACAGCCAAAGAATCGTGCGGGCGCTGGAAGTTTTCGATGCCTCGGGTCGTTCGATCGTTGAATGGCAGCGCGAAACCGGCAAACCGCTGATCGACACTGACGACGCGCGAAAGATTGTCATCGAGCCTGATCGGCAATGGTTGGGCGAGCGGATCGCATCGCGGTTCGGGATGATGATGAAGGGCGGAGCGATGGATGAAGTGAAGGCGTTGCTATCGCTTGGTCTTTCGCCCGATCTACCGGCGATGCGTGCCATTGGAGTGCGGGAAATTGCAGAGGTACTCGCTGGCCGCGTTCTGGCCGACGAAGCCGCGGAGCTTGCGACAATTGCCACCAGGCAATATGCCAAGCGGCAAATGACCTGGTTTCGCAACCAGCTTGGCGACGATTGGGAGAGATTACCTTATCCGTGAGTTGTCAGGTCTTGTCGTTGCGGAAAGTTCGGATCAGATCACTTGCCCGGGATCGTTCTGTGTTCTCGGGCTGAGGCTTCAGGGGCTCTGGATTGCGAACTGTCGTGTCGGTGCTCCGCCATTGCGACCGTGCCGGCTCCTGGGACAAAGTCGATAGGCGCTGGCTCGCAACTGGCGCGCTGACGATACCTTCCAAAGTGTCGGCCGTATCGTCACTGCCGCTGGTTTCCGCTGCATTGAGCTGGCGCATACGCATCAATATGGTGTCGAGCGATAAATGGGAATCGCCGAGGCGCACCGATTCTTGCGTTTTCGCCATATGTGCTGCGGGAAGCTGATCGGCAGGGATCGTCTCGAACATCATGCGCATGGGTGTCGGAACCGCTTCTCCGAAGGCGATGGCCTCGCGGTTGGCAATGGAAGACAGAAATCCGATCGTGCTCTGTGATGCTCCTGTAATGGCGCCGCGGATGATTTCCTGGTCCCGTTCGTTGCCAAGCCGCATCGCAAAGACAGTGCTGCATTGGGAAAGAATGGTTGCGTCCAGCTCACCCGGGCGCTGGGTGACGACCGAGAGATAGACGCCGTATTTGCGGCCTTCTTTAGCGATGCGGGCGATGGCCTGGCGCGTCGGCCAGAAGGCTGCATTCGCATCGGCAGGGATGTAGCGATGGGCTTCTTCGCAAACAACGAGTGTCTGCACGCGGCCATCACTGGATACGGCAAGGTCGAAAGCTATGCGGCAGAGCACCGATGCGACTGAATTGACTACTTCAGATGGCAGCCCGGCCAGCTGGAACACGCAAATGGGGCGATCGTTCTTCGGAATCCGGAAGATGTGCCCGATGGTTTGGCGCATCGTGTCGAGCGTCGTGGGCGCTGAAAACATGAAACGATAGCGTGGATCAGCAACCAGCGCTTGCAATCGCTGCTTGAGTGCTTTCATTGTCGGACGATCTGGTTTGCCATCCAACTGACCGATGCGCTCTTCTATCAGTTTGATAAGATCGGCCATCCGATAGGGCGCGGGTGTGTCTGCCGTCATCGACGAATAGTCGCGATCCTTTTTCAAAAGCGAAGCCGAGGTCGCAGCGTCGGCACTTGCAAAACGTTCCTTGGCGACCGGGATCAGGTCGCGCAATATATCGACCTCAGCAGGGATAACAGGTCTTCCGCGGAAGACGGCCTCGGCAAATTCTTCCAGCCTGAACAGCCAATAGGGCAGGTTAAATGTCGTATAGTCGATCGATATTGCATGCTCGGGAAACGCACTGGCAAATTCATTGTGCGGATCGAGGATCAGCACGCGCAGATCCGGGCGCTGCTTGATTATCTTGCGCAGGAGCAGTGACACCGCGCTCGATTTACCGACGCCTGTGCTCCCTAACACCGCGAAGTGCCGTGAAATGAGGCTATCGATCGAGATCAGCGCAGGGATATCGGCATTTTGCGAGAGGTGACCAACCGAGACGGTGTTCTTGAGGGTGGTCGTGTAGATTGTCGCCAAATCTGCTGCGCGGATGCGGTGAGCTATCGCGCCCATATGCGGGTATGTGGCGATGCCCGACGAAAATCGCAACGTGCCATCGGCTAGCGTTTTAACCTGACCGACAAGTTCGACATGGATGTGAATGCTTTGATCAATACCTTGTCCCCATTCGGCGATCGGGAGATCCACCTTGTAAACGAGGCCAACGACGCGGCTGGTGGCCACCTGGATAGATATCAGTTGCCCGACGACCCAGTAATCGTCTGAAGCAAGCACTGATGGACCGGTCTTGGCGTGAATGATGGCCTTCTCGCCATTACACTCGATGACATGTCCATCGGTTCGGTTTCGAACCAGTGGCCTTGGCTGTTCGGAGTGCAAGGCTTCAGAGCTCATTGGTGATATTCAATCCGGGAACTAATGGGAACTCTATTGTTTAGACTTGATCCGGCACTTTATGCTCAAGGCATTGAGAATATATTAGCGCAGTTGCTCGCATTTGACGGTTGTTTGGTGCAGTCCGCTGATGAATACCAGGCAATTTCAATTCAACTGCATTTTGCCGTTGACGGATAGAATTTGCCAAATTATCGTCCGCGCCCATGAAAACAGTTCTTATCGTCGTGGGATCGCGCATGGGCAGGGTGTTGTAAGCACCCGGCGAAAGCTCCCATGCGCGAAACACAGGCTCCTTCGGGGGCCTTTTTTATTTTCAACATGTCAGCTAAACGAAAAATCATCTGAAGTGCCGCGCGCCGCAGAATATACGGGAAAAGATCGATGACCGCAGAAAAACAGGACAGTGACAGCCACACATCGCAACGTCGCGAAATGACCGGTGCCGAAATGGTGGTGCAGGCCCTCATTGACCAGGGCGTTACAGATATTTTCGGTTACCCGGGCGGCGCTGTCCTTCCGATTTACGATGAACTTTTCCAACAGGACAAGATCAATCACGTTTTGGTCCGCCACGAACAGGGTGCGGGTCATGCGGCAGAAGGCTATGCTCGTTCGACAGGCAAAGTCGGTGTCATGCTGGTCACGTCAGGCCCCGGCGCCACGAATGCGGTAACGCCGCTTCAGGATGCATTGATGGATTCCATCCCGCTCGTGTGCATCAGTGGGCAGGTTCCAACGAGCCTGATTGGCTCAGATGCGTTCCAGGAATGCGATACCGTCGGCATCACACGCCCTTGCACCAAGCACAATTGGTTGGTGAAAGACGTCAACGATCTGGCACGTGTTCTGCACGAGGCTTTCCACGTGGCCAAGACCGGCCGGCCAGGTCCCGTTCTCGTCGACGTTCCCAAGGACGTTCAGTTTGCGACTGGCATGTACACGCCGCCGGAAACTGCCCCGCGCACAAGTTATCATCCAAAAGTTCAGGGTGACATCGAGGCGATCAAGCAAGCCGTTGCGCTGCTGGTATCGGCAAAGCGTCCAGTAGTCTATTCGGGCGGTGGTGTCGTCAATTCCGGCAATGAAGCCAGCAAACTGTTGCGTGAACTGGTTGAGATCACCAATTTCCCGATCACGTCTACGTTGATGGGGTTGGGTGCCTATCCGGCATCCGGCAAGAACTGGCTCGGCATGCTCGGCATGCACGGAACCTATGAAGCCAACATGAGCATGCATGATTGTGATGTCATGTTGAACATCGGAGCGCGGTTTGATGACCGAATTACCGGTCGCATCAGTGGCTTTTCGCCAGACTCGAAGAAAATCCACATCGATATCGACCCGTCCTCAATCAACAAATCCGTTCGCGTCGACGTTCCAATCATCGGGGACGTAGCCAACGTACTCGAAGACATGGTCCGTCTGTTGCGGGCATCTTCAACCCAACCCGACAAAAAAGCCATTGGTGAATGGTGGTCGCAGATCGATAAATGGCGCGCACGCAAGTCCTTGTCCTACACGCGCAACAAGGACGTGATCATGCCGCAACACGCGCTAGAGCGCCTCTATGCGCTGACGAAGGATCACGACACCTACATCACCACTGAAGTCGGTCAGCACCAGATGTGGGCGGCGCAGTTCTACGGGTTTGAAAAACCGAACCGCTGGATGACATCAGGCGGGCTTGGCACAATGGGCTATGGTCTGCCGGCGGCATTGGGCGTGCAGATCGCTCACCCGAATTCGCTGGTCATCGACATCGCGGGCGATGCCTCCGTGCAGATGACCATGCAGGAGATGAGTGCCGCTGTACAATATGACGCTCCGATCAAGATCTTCATCCTGAACAATCAATATATGGGCATGGTGCGCCAGTGGCAGCAGTTGTTGCACGGCAACCGCTTGTCGCACTCCTATACGGAGGCGTTGCCTGACTTCGTCAAGCTGGCTGAAGCCTACGGTGGCCACGGCATCCGTTGCGAAAAACCGGGCGATCTTGACGATGCGATTCAGGAGATGATCGATGTCAAGAAGCCGGTCTTGTTCGATTGCCGTGTTGCGAATCTGGCAAATTGCTTCCCGATGATTCCATCTGGCAAGGCCCATAATGAAATGCTCCTGCCCGATGAAGCAACGGATGAGGCAGTTGCCAACGCCATCGATGCCAAGGGCAGACAGCTCGTTTAAGTAACCGGAGAGGATAAATAGAATGAACGCTCAAAATCTGGCCTCCGGCTCGGCATATTTCATCGCCAAGGAAACGGAGCTACCGGTGACCACGGTCCTATCGGTTCTTGTCGACAACGAACCGGGCGTCCTTGCCCGCGTTATCGGCCTATTCTCAGGACGGGGCTACAATATTGAAAGCCTTACGGTTTCTGAGACCGAACACGAACAGCATCTGTCGCGCATCACCATTGTGACACGAGGGACGCCGCACGTCCTCGACCAGATCCGCCATCAGTTGGAACGCATTGTTCCAGTGCATCGGGTTGTTGACCTTTCCGTACGGGCAGATGAATTGGGCCACGACAAACCGATCCAGCGCGAGCTGGCCCTGGTGAAAGTCGCGGGCCTTGGTGAACATCGCAACGAAGCGCTGCGTCTGGCAGACGCCTTTCACGCCAAGGTAACTGATGCAACGACGGAGCATTTCATCTTTGAGATCACCGGCAAAGGTTCGAAGATTGATCAGTTCATCGCGATCATGAAGCCATTGGGGCTCGTTGAAATCTGCCGGACCGGCGTCGCAGCAATGAATCGCGGCCCATTGGGCATGTAATCAGGCGCAAACGTCGGAAAGTAGTGAGATCAAGTCGGGGATATGCAAATTGTATCCCTGACAAGATTGATGTTGAGTCAAATGGCATCCGATCCTAGCGTTCGGCCATTTATCAGGTTGGTTGACGATGACGCCCGAGATTTTTCTGACACTACTTGTTTTCGCCTTTGTCACCTCGATCACGCCCGGGCCGAACAATCTCATGCTCCTGGCATCGGGCGTCAATTTCGGCTTCAAACGCACTATTCCCCACATGTTCGGGATCGGAGGAGGCTTCTTCTCTTTGCTGCTTGGTGTAGGGCTCGGTCTCGGCGCGTTGATCCAAACGTTCCCGCTGCTTTATACGGTTCTGAAGATTGCTGGTGGCGCCTATCTGGTTTACCTCGCCTATAAAATTGCCATGTCACGTTCGCTCAATGAGGTCGATGGCAAGGCTCAGCCCATGACTTCCCTGGAAGCTGCTGCATTTCAGTGGATCAATCCGAAGGCGTGGGTCATGGCTATTACGGCGATGGCCACCTACACGTCACCAGACGCTTATTTCGCGACCGTGTTAATCGTCGGCATTGCTTTTGCACTCGTCAATATACCCTCGGTATCGAGCTGGGCGGCCTTCGGTCAGATGATGCGCGGTTGGCTTGCAAATCCCGTGCGATTGAAATGGTTCAACATCAGTATGGCGGTTCTGCTCGTTGCCAGCCTGTGGCCGATGTTGAAGTGAGCTTGCGCCCGCAGAAAGAGGCGCATAAGGTTTTTCGATGCCACACAATCACGATGACCACCATCACGATAACGAACTCGACCCAATGGCGGCGCGCGTCCGGGCGTTGGAGACGATTTTAACTCAAAAAGGTCTTGTTGATCCGCTGGCTATCGACGCAATTGTCGAGACCTATGAGACAAAGGTCGGGCCCCGTAATGGCGCCAAGGTAGTTGCCAAGGCCTGGGTCGATCCCGAATATGCCGATTGGCTGAAGCGCGATGCAACGGAGGCGATTGCATCGCTGAGCTACACCGGGCGACAGGGTGAGCACATGCAGGCGGTATTCAACACGCCGGATACGCACAATCTGGTCGTTTGTACGCTTTGCTCCTGTTACCCATGGTCCGTGCTTGGTCTGCCGCCTGTCTGGTACAAATCGCCACCTTACCGCTCAAAGGCCGTCATCGATCCGCGCGGCGTCCTTGGCGAGTTCGATCTTATCCTTCCGGCAACGACCAACATCCGCGTGTGGGATTCGACCGCTGAACTGCGTTATCTCGTCGTGCCTATGCGTCCGGCGGGAACAGAGGGATTGAGCGAAGGCCAATTGGCTGATCTCGTCACGCGCGACTCGATGATTGGGACGGGGCTGGCGCTTGCACCGGGGGCCGCATGAACGGCCCCCAGGACCTTGGCGGGCAGATGGGATTCGGCCCCGTTGCACCGGAAAAGGACGAGCCGCTCTTCCATGCCGATTGGGAGAGGCGTGCGCTTGGCCTGACAATTGCCGCCGGGGCCATGGGGCACTGGAATATTGATGAAAGCCGGCATGCGCGCGAGAGCTTGCATCCTGCGGACTATTACTCCTCCACCTATTACGAGATCTGGATCAAGGCGCTGGAGATCCTGCTGGAACGACATGGATTCGTTTCGGTACAAGAACTGAAAGAAGGCCATTCACTTGGCAAGGGGACCGAGCCAAAGCGCGTCCTGAAAGCAGAGAACGTGGCCGCGGTTCTTGCCAAAGGCGGACCTTGCGATCGGCCCGTTGCGGCGCCCCCTCGTTTCAAGGTGGGCGATCGGGTGCGCACGCACAATTTCAGTCCGCAGACACACACGCGTTTGCCGCGCTATGCCCGAGGGAAGAGCGGACGAATTGAAGCAGTGCGCGACGGGTTTGTTTTCCCTGATACGAATGCTCACGGTAAGGGTGAGAACCCGCAATACGTGTACACGGTTGTCTTTCCTGCGACCGAAATCTGGGGCGATGAGGCGGATCCCACTTTGACTGTCAGCATCGATGCCTGGGAGAACTACCTTGAGCCTGCGTGAGCTGATTACGCATTCGCGAGGCATTCCAGGACACAGCGATACGCCGGTGTTTGCCGAACCTTGGCAAGCAGAAGCCTTTGCCATGGTGATTGCACTGCATGACCGGGGTCTGTTCAGCTGGGACGAATGGGCGAATTCACTTTCAGCGGAGCTGAAGCGTCCTGATGCCCTCGATGACGCCAGCGATTACTATCATTGCTGGCTTGCCGCGCTGGAGTCGATCATTACGACGAAGAATATCGCGGGCAGAGGCGATATTGACGATCTCGCCGCCGCTTGGCAACGTGCTGCCCACGCGACACCGCATGGCCAACCAATCAAACTTGAAAATGATCCGGACCGGTCCTGAGATGCAAATGTCATTGAGAGTGCGCCGTCTGGCGTTGTGCGTTTTGATTTCCGGGCAGGTGCTCATTGGCAATCACGCCATGGCGCAAGATGCTTCCTGGCCAGCAACGACGGAAGAGGAGCTGCGCAAGGTGATCACCGGAGCAACGCTGACTGGAGAAGTCAAAGCGGAACCTCCGTTCAACTTCAGTGAATTCCTGGGACCGGATGGTAAGTCTCGCGGCAAGATGATCGAATGCTGCAGGCCGGAACAGATCCTGACAAAGGGCATGTCCTATGCGGGTGATTGGACGCTGGAGAAGGACAGCCTCTGCCTGACCTATGAAGGCGAAGAGGAGAAGATTTGCTGGCGGCTGCAGGTCAAAGGTGATCGCTTCCGCATGGTCGACAATAAATTCGGCCGTATTGGCGAGGGACAGATACGTCCCGGAAATCCCGATAACCTATAGTATTAGGTAAGGTCGCCCCATTTTCCTTGCCCTTGGTCGCCGAATCCTTCACTCAGGGTCATGCAATTATCACCGCAACAGGATGAAGCGCTTCGGGACGTTTCAAAATGGCTGAAGGACGGGCGCAGCCCGATTTTCAGGCTTTTCGGCTATGCTGGAACTGGCAAGACGACCCTTGCGCGTTATTTCGCGGAGCACATCGAAGGGGACGTTCAATTCGCCGCATTTACAGGCAAGGCGGCGCAGGTGCTTCGTTCCAAAGGTGCCACCAATGCCCGTACGCTGCACTCGTTGATTTATCGGCCACGCGGCGAAGAAGCGGTCGAGGATGAAACCACCGGCAAAACCAGCATAGCGCCAACATTCTCGCTGAACCGGCAGAGCCCGGTGGCAAAGGCCAAGCTCATCGTTGTCGACGAATGCTCGATGGTCGACGAGCAATTGGGGCGCGACCTCATGAGCTTCGGCACGCCCATTCTTGTGCTGGGCGACCCCGGTCAGTTGCCGCCGATCTCCGGTGGCGGCTTTTTCACCGAGCATGAACCCGACTTCCTCTTGAGCGAAATTCATCGCCAGGCGCGCGACAACCCTATCATACGTCTGGCACTCGACGTTCGCGAAGGGCGGGAGTTCAGTTACGGGGATTTCGGCGCAGCGAAGGTCATTTCCAAGACCGACGTGACGCAAGAGCTGGTGCTCGGCGCTGACCAGGTATTGGTCGGTACGAACCGAACGCGGCGACGCTACAATCAGCGGCTGCGCGAACTAAAGGGTTTTTCCGCTTCCTTTCCACAGGCCGGAGACAAGCTTGTTTGCTTGCGTAACGACCCCGCGAAAGGACTGCTCAACGGTTCGCTCTGGAAAGTGATGACCTCATCGCGGGAAACGGTCAAACCGGGCATCAACCTTCTCGTTGCCCCGGAAGATGAGGAGCCGGGCAGGGGCGTCGCCAAAATCAAGCTGCTCAAAGCGCAGTTTGAGGATCCGGATACCGAAATTCCGTGGCAGACCAAGAAACGGTTTGATGATTTCGACTATGGCTATGCGCTGACAACCCATAAGGCCCAAGGTTCGCAATGGGACGACGTTGTGCTTTTTGACGAAAGCTACGCCTTTCGGGACACACGCGAGCGCTGGCTCTATACGGCAATCACTCGCGCAGCCGAACGTCTGACTGTGGTGCGATAGAGCAAGCTTCAGGGAAATTTAACCGCCCATCAAAAGACTTTGCTCGTCTCAGCTCGCTTTCTAAGCTTCAATGAGCCAGGCGAGAAGCGAGGCTTGTTAATGACCAAAAGCAACGCGAGCATCTTGTGGGATCTGCCGCAAGAGTTCCTGTTCAAAGGCCAATCAGTGCGTTTTGGCGTGATCGGCGATGGCCCGCCGCTGATATTTGTGCATGGAACGCCATTTTCATCGGTCGTGTGGCGTAGGATTGCTCCTCATTTTGCTCGTGATCGGCGCGTCTATTTCTTTGATCTGCTCGGCTACGGCCAATCCGAGATGCGCGAGGGCCAGGACGTTTCGCTCGGCATTCAGAATGATTTGTTCGCCCGGCTGCTGCAGCACTGGAGAATTGAACGGCCTGATGTCGTTGCCCACGATTTCGGCGGTGCAACAGCACTGCGAACCCACCTCCTCAATCGCGTGGACTTTGCTTCGCTCACACTGATCGATCCTGTTGCGATTGCACCGTGGGGATCGCCTTTTGTACAGCATGTGCGCAAGCATGAGGGGGCCCTCAGCGGACTGCCTCCCTATATACACGATGCCATTCTTGCTGCTTATGTGAGTGGTGCTGCCTTTCGGCCACTGCCTGCTGAAATCCTTGATCTCTATTGTTCGCCTTGGCGCGGCGACGTTGGGCAGGCGGCATTCTATCGGCAAATTGCGCTTATGGATCAAAGGTTTACGGATGAAATTGCCGATCGGATATCAACCGTTCGTTGTCCTGTCCTCATTCTTTGGGGCGAGGAGGATAGATGGATACCCATCGAGCGAGGACGCACACTAGCGTCGCGCATTCCGAACGCCCGATTTCACACCGTTCCGATGGCGGGGCACCTTGTTCAGGACGATTCTCCAGAAACGCTCGTTGCCGAGCTAAAGAGTTTCTTGATTTGAGATTCCGAGCTGTTTGGTCTGTTGGGTGACCTTGCTGCAGTCCCAGTCCACTAACTGTTTCCAACGATCCTTCGGTCTTTGTCTTTTATTGAAATAGAAATGTTTAATGTCGCATTTCTCATGTAAAAGACATGGCAGGACTCCCTGCCGGACATTAACCCACGATGACAGCGACACTCTCCGTTAATCTCAATGCAATTGCGATGCTTCGCAATCGACGCGACCTTCCCTGGCCAAATGTTATCAGCCTCGGACGTATCGCTCTGGCGGCCGGGGCGTCCGGGCTCACAGTGCATCCGCGTCCGGATCAGAGACATATCCGTTTTTCCGATCTGCCGGCGATCCGCGCCTTGATAGATGACGAGTTTCCACAGGCCGAGTTCAATATCGAGGGCTATCCGACGGCGGAATTCCTGGACCTCATCGCGGAGAATGAACCAGAACAGGTGACGCTGGTACCTGACGATCCGGCGCAGTCCACATCCGATCACGGCTGGGACTTGCAGCGGGATGCGGAATTCTTGCAGCCCATCATTGAACGTTTGAAACGCCAGGCCGTCCGGGTTTCATTGTTTGTTGATCCGAACTCCGAGGCCCCATTCGCTGCCAAGGCGCTTGGCGCTGATCGGATCGAGCTCTATACTGGCCCCTACGGCGGCGCTTACGACGATCTGCGCCGCGAGCATGATGAGCTGACAAAGCTGGAAGTGGCAGGTTCTGCCGCGGCAGAAGCAGAAATTGGCGTCAATGCGGGGCACGATCTGACGGTTGCCAATCTCCCTGCACTGGTCAAGAAAGTGCCAAATCTACTTGAAGTTTCGATCGGTCATGGACTGACCGCAGATGCTTTGGTGCATGGAATGTCTGGAGCTGTGAAAAGATTCATCGATGCGCTCAAGGACTAGCCCTTTGATTCGTGCGGAGGATTTGCGTTGCCATGCGTTTTTGCATAACGTGAGTAGAGAGCTATGAATAAATGGCGATTGATATTGCGTTGCAACACGACTAACTCGTCCGCCCACGCTGTCGGAGCGAGGGAAAACCTATATGATTGACCAGCAACTGGGCGACGAGAACTGCGATAACGGTACCGTCACCTATGAACCGGATCCGCATCATCACAAAGAAGCTTTTCCGGTGCTTGTTCTTGGTGCTCTCGGCGTCGTCTATGGCGATATCGGCACTAGTCCGATCTATGCTTTTCGCGAAGCGCTTCATGCAGCGTCCCTCGACGGAAACTTGAGCCGCACCGATGTGCTCGGCGTTGTGTCCATGATTTTCTGGGCGCTGACAGTTATCGTAACCATCAAGTATGTTTTGTTCGTTCTTCGCGCCGATAATGACGGCGAGGGGGGCATCCTATCCCTGATGGCCTTGGCACGGGCAAGCTTCAAGACTCGCCCACAACTCATTTTGGCCCTCGGGATTATCGGTGCTTCGCTATTTTACGGCGATGCCGTGATCACACCGGCGATTTCAGTGCTTTCTGCCGTTGAAGGTCTCGAGATCGTAACGCCAGCGCTTCAGCCATTTATCGTTCCGATCACTCTCGTCATTCTGCTCACATTGTTTTCAGTCCAACGATTCGGCACGGCGCGCGTTGCAACGATCTTTGGCCCGATCACATTCCTCTGGTTTCTAGCGCTGGGGTTCTTCGGTCTTTGGCATCTCGCCGACGATTTGAGCGTTTTCGCGGCGATTAACCCGGTTTATGCCGTGGAATACATTGTTGAGAATCCGGCAACGGCATTTCCGACAATTGGTACTGTGTTTCTGGCTGTTACGGGCGCTGAGGCGCTTTATGCAGATCTTGGTCATTTCGGTCGCAAGCCCATTGCCACGGCCTGGATGTGGATTGTCTTCCCATGTCTGTTGCTGAATTATTTCGGACAAGGCGCATTCATCCTCGCTCATGGCGAAGCCGCCAAGAATCCCTTCTTTGAAATGTTCCCGCATTGGGCCCTTTTGCCAATGGTGGTGCTCGCCACGATGGCAACAGTCATCGCCAGCCAGGCAGTCATTTCCGGCGCTTACTCCTTGTCCCGGCAGGCGGTACAGCTCAATCTTCTGCCGCGCCTCAACATTGAGCACACGTCCGAAAAGCAGTCCGGGCAGGTCTATCTGCCCCGAGTCAACGCGCTGCTCGGGCTTGTTGTTATTCTGCTCGTGCTCGGTTTCGAGCGCTCGTCCAATCTCGCGTCGGCATACGGTATCGCCGTGACCGGCAATATGATCGTTACGACGACGCTGCTTTTCATCGTGATGAGCCGCATCTGGAAGTGGCGTATGTGGGTTGCAGTGTCAGTGACACTCTGCTTCCTGATCATTGACATCACCTTCGTCAGCGCCAACCTGATCAAAGTGGTTGATGGCGGTTGGGCATCGCTGGTCGTGGCATTCCTGATCATCCTCGTCATGGCCACCTGGGTACGCGGCAGCCGCCAGCTCTTCGAAAAGACCCGCAAAGGTGAAGTACCGCTTGACCTGATCTCCAAGAAGATGGCGGAAAATCCGCCGACTCTCGTGCCCGGCACCGCAGTATTCCTTACCGGCGATCCGAAGAGCACACCGACAGCTCTCATGCACAGTCTCAAGCATTACAAGGTCTTACACCAGAATAATGTGATCCTGACCGTGGTTACGGCACCAACACCGCTGGTGAAAAAGAGCGATCGGGTACGGATCGAACCGATCAACGATCTGTTCATGCGTGTCACACTGACATTCGGCTACATGGAGCGCCCAAACATACCGCGCACCTTGGCGATCTGCCGCAAGCAGGGCTGGAAGTTCGACATCATGACGACTTCGTTCTTCCTGTCGCGGCGATCCTTGAAGGCATCGGCACGCTCTGAAATGCCACGCTGGCAGGACCGACTGTTCATTGCGCTGGCGCGAACAGCCAGCGACGCAACGGAGTATTTCCAGATCCCCACCGGACGGGTTGTCGAAATCGGAACGCAGGTCAACATCTAGGCGAGGCCCACGAAATCAACCGGGCACACTGAAAAAACAATCAGCGATTGAAAATCTTGAACCAGAATCGCACTTTCTTGTTCCGGTTTCGGCAGAAGTTGTACGGTTTGGGATGAGTTCATCCAAAACTCGGATTGTATAGGCCAGAATCTTTATCGAGACTACTTGTCAAACGCGTTCCGCCATACTACAACCCTGCCGTAACGTACGGTACGGTACGGCGGGAGATAGCGAGTGCAGCCAGCAGTGGAAGTCAGCGAGAACGCATTGACCGAGCGTCAGAAGGACGTACTCGATGCGGCGCTTACTCTGCTTGTTGAAGCCGGCGACACATTGACGATGACGAGCGTAGCGCGACGCGCGAGTTGCTCCAAAGAAAGCCTCTACAAGTGGTTCGGCGACCGCGACGGACTTCTGACAGCGACTGTGCAATGGCAGGCAGCGAAGGTTAGGGGGGTACCCGTCGATCCGGAAGCGTTCAGCCTGACGTCGTTGACCAGCGGCCTTGAGCGTTTTGCCTCAGACTGGCTGCGCGTCCTGTCGGGCACCATTTCCGTCGCGCTCAACCGGGTCGCGGTCGGGCATGCCGGTAGCGATAAACATGATCTTGGCGCCATCGTTCTCGAAAACGGTCCGTTTGCCATGGCACGCCGGCTGAAGCCGCTGCTTCAGCTTGGGCGGGATACCGGTCTCATGTCATTCGACGATACGGACGAGGCATTCCGCACCTTTTTCGGACTGGTTGTCCGTGATGTGCAAATCCGGTTGCTGCTGGGTGACCGGTTCGAATTGACTGAAGCGGCGATCAACCGGGATGCCCGGCGGGCGACACAGCAGTTTCTGGCTCTTTATGGAGTTCATACGAAAGCGGCCGATGACGGCCACTAGATCCTAACACGGGAAGGAATAGATCGATGCGTGTATATTATGACCGCGATGCGGACATCAACCTGATCAAGTCGAAGAAGGTCGCCATCATTGGCTACGGATCGCAGGGTCGCGCCCATGCGCTCAATCTCAAGGATTCCGGCGCGAAGGAACTGCGCATTGCACTTCGTCCGGGTTCCGCAACCGCTAAAAAGGCGGAAGCCGATGGCTTCCAGGTTGTCAGCGTTGCTGAAGCTGCCAAGTGGGCCGACCTGATGATGATGGCGACCCCGGACGAACTGCAGGCCGACATCTACCGGGATCATATCGCAGACAACATTCGCGACGGCGCGGCCATTGCTTTCGCCCACGGCCTGAACGTGCATTTCGGTCTGATCGAGCCGAAGAAGTCTGTCGACGTTGTGATGATCGCGCCAAAGGGTCCGGGGCACACGGTACGCGGCGAATACCAGAAAGGCGGCGGCGTTCCTTGCCTCATCGCGATCCATCAGGACGCATCGGGCAATGCCCATGATCTCGCGCTCTCTTATGCCTGCGGTGTTGGCGGCGGCCGTTCGGGCGTCATCGAAACCAATTTCCGCGAAGAGTGCGAAACCGATCTGTTCGGTGAGCAGGTTGTTCTCTGCGGCGGCCTGGTCGAATTGATCCGCGCTGGCTTCGAAACATTGGTGGAAGCAGGTTATGCGCCGGAAATGGCCTATTTCGAATGCCTGCACGAAGTGAAGCTGATCGTCGATCTGATCTATGAAGGCGGTATCGCCAACATGAACTACTCAATCTCCAACACAGCCGAATGGGGCGAGTATGTTACCGGTCCACGTATCATCACAGCCGAGACAAAGGCGGAGATGAAGCGCGTTCTGCACGATATCCAGACCGGCAAGTTCACGTCCGATTGGATGCAGGAATACAAGGCAGGCGCTTCGCGCTTCAAGGGTATCCGCCGCATGAATGACTCGCATCAGATCGAAGAGGTTGGTGAGAAGCTGCGTGGCATGATGCCGTGGATCGGCAAGAACAAGCTGGTCGACAAAGCCAAGAACTGAGGTTTTGACTTCGAACCGAATGAGGAAGGCCGGTGGATCGCTCCGCCGGCCTTTTTTTGAACGCGCTTGGCGGCGGTCGCCTGTGGGTGCGAACAATTAATTTCACGATCCCGTGAGGTAGACGTTGCCCACCTTGCTGGACGATCAGCGCGACCCTAAGCTTGAGATAGCTACGCCTCGACGCAAATGCGTCCTGTGCCAGCCAATAGGGGCGTAAGCATCTAATGCTCAATAGGAGGGCGTGTTATGGTTGCTTTTACCCTTAATGGCAAAGCGCAAACGCTTGACGTCAATCCAGAGATGCCGCTGCTCTGGGCCATCCGCGATGTCATTGGTTTAACTGGAACAAAGTTCGGGTGCGGGATGGCGCAGTGCGGAGCCTGCACCGTCCATATTGACGGGACGGCGACACGCTCATGCCAAACCTCTATCGGCGATGTCGAAGGTGCCAAGATCACGACAATCGAGGGGCTGTCCGGCAAGGTGGGGCAAATGGTTCAAACTGTTTGGGCCGAACTTGATGTTCCGCAATGCGGATATTGCCAGTCTGGTCAGATCATGTCGGCATCGGCACTTCTGACCGAGACGCCGAAGCCGACTGATGAAGATATCAATTCCGCGATGAGCGGGAACCTGTGCCGCTGTGCAACGTATCAGCGCATCCGCGCGGCAATCCACGAAGCCGCGCACAGACTGGAGGCCTGATCATGTTGCAATCCCGTTTTGACCCCAACACAGTACGTGCAACCCGCCGGCAGTTTCTTGTTGGCACGGCAACGGCCGCTGGCCTCGTTGTCGGCTATAAGTTGATAGCAAGCGATCCGGCGAGTGCTCAGACGGCCCCAGCGCCGGCACAGCCCAATCCCTTCCAGGCTTATGTTGAGATCACCCCGGAAAACAAGATCTTGATCCATTCTTCCCAGTTCGAAATGGGGCAGGGCTCTTACTTCGGTGTTGCGACACTCGTTATGGAAGAACTCGGCGGTGATTGGGCCCAGGTGGAGGTCGTGGGTGCGTCAGGCAATCCCGCCCTCTACGGCAATCTCGCCTGGGGCGGGATAGCCCAGGGAACAGGCGGTTCCACGTCCATGACCTCATCATGGGAGCGTTATCGCAAGGCCGGTGCGACTGCCCGGATGATGCTCACAGCTGCAGCGGCAAAAGCCTGGAACGTGCCGGAAAACGAGCTTGATGTCACGTCCGGCGTCGTAACGCATTCATCGGGAAAACGGGCGACCTTCGGTGAACTATCGGCATCGGCTGGCGAACTGCCAGTTCCCGATAATGTACCGCTGAAATCGCGCGAGCAATGGAGCCAGATTGGGTCGGACAAGCTCAAGCGCTACGATTCAATTGGCAAGACCAACGGGACACAATCCTACACGATCGACGTTAAAATGGACGGCCTGCTTACCGCTGTTATGATCCATCCGCCAAAGTTCGGTGCTGAACTTGTGAGTTTCGACGCTGCGAAGGCCAAGGAATTTGACGGTGTTGTCGATGTCGTTCAGACGCCGCGCGGCATCGCCGTCGTCGGCCGCGACATGTGGTCGGCGTTAAAGGGCCGGGAACTCGTTACCGCGCAATGGGACGAGAAAAACGCTGAACAACGCGGATCCTCCGAGATCCTGGAAGAGTACCGGAGACTTGCGGGAGGGCCGGCAGCCGCGACCGCCCGCAATGATGGTGATGTTGCCGCGGCTCTTTCGGCGGCCGACCGTGTTGTGGAAGCGAATTATGAGTTCCCTTATCTCGTCCATGCTTCGCTCGAGCCCCTGAATGCGGTGGCGCGCAAGGATGAGAATGGTGTCATCGAGATCTGGGGCGGTCACCAGATGCCGGATCTCTATCAGGCCGTCGCCGCACAGGTCGGCGAGACGACACCAGACAAGGTCAAGCTTCACGTCATGAAAACCGGAGGTAGTTTCGGTCGTCGCGCGGTGGCGGACGCTGATCTCATTGTCGAGGCCGTTGCCACTGCGAAGGCGCTCGGCTGGAAAGCCCCGGTCAAGGTGCAATGGACTCGCGAAAACGACATGCGCGGCGGCCGGTACCGGCCAGCCTATGTTCATTCGCTTAAGGCGGGCCTCGACAAGGACGGCAAACTGGTGGCACTGCACGACCACATCGTCGGTCAGTCGATATTGGGAGGCTCGCCATTTGCGGCCATGATCAAGGACGGTGTTGATGCAACGTCGGTGGAGGGCGCATCCAACCTTCCTTACGCTATACCGAACCTCAAGGTCGAACTCACGACCACGGACGTTAAAATCCCGGTGCTCTGGTGGCGATCGGTCGGCTCGACGCACACTGCCTATGCGATAGAGACCTTTATGGATGATCTCGCGGCGGCGGCAAAGCGCGATCCAGTCGAGTTTCGTCTATCCATGCTCGAGGCACATCCAAGACATGCAGCGGTCCTGCGGCTCGCCGCCGAGAAAGCTGATTGGAACAAGCCTCTGCCTGAGGGCCGCTTCCGCGGCGTGGCGCTGCACGAGAGCTTCTCAACCTATGTTGCCGAGATAGCGGAAATTACGTTCAGGAGCGCCACTGATTTCACGGTGGACCGCGTGGTTTGCGCTGTGGATTGCGGGATTGCGATCAATCCTGACCAGATCCGCGCTCAGATGGAAGGCGGTATTGGTTTTGGGCTCGGTGCAATTCTGCAGGAGGAACTGACACTTACAAAGGGCATTGTCGATCAGGAGAACTACGACAGCTACACACCGTTGCGCATCGAACAGATGCCCCGGATCGAGGTCCATATAGTGCCTTCCGACGAACCGCCGACAGGTGTTGGTGAACCGGGCGTTCCCCCGATAGGGCCTGCCGTTGCGAACGCCTTGCGGGCGGCAACGGGAAGAACGATCCAGAAACTGCCCGTCACCAAGGGCCTGTCGGCGTAAAGCTGGTGGACATGTAGTTTGCTTGTTGCGGTGTGTAGCGTTCGCAAATGGTTGGCTGTGGCCCAAATTTACAACGTATATCATTGCTCGCTAATCAATGCGTACGCGAAGCCTTTTTCGGCGACCTCAATCGTTCCGTCGGGCAGTTTAAGCACGCGGTCGATCGCGAGTCCGTAAAGGCGCATCCGTTCGGCAAGCGCCTCCGCCGCCGCATCCACGTTGCCAGCTTTCGCCTGCTGCAATGCGTCGTTCATCATTGTTGCCAGGCTCAGCCGAAACTGCAATAGCATCTCGGCGAAGGCAATCGGGTCGGGAACATCGAAAACGCCTTGCTCGGCACCCTGCCGCAGAATTTTCGCCAAGGCTGGCGTGACGACGGCGGTCACCGCCTGGTCCATGCGGTGGAAGAGGACGATGTTCTCTGGGCGAAAGATGACCTCGAACGTCTTGCGGATCTGGGGCGCATACTCAATGTTGTACCGCCGCGACCCAGCGAAGAGGGCGTTGAGGCGACTGATTGCGTCAAGCTCGGGATCGTCCAGAATAGGTTGAAGTTCGGTCATGCTGTCGCGTGCCATGCGCACAGCAAGAGCCTCCAGAAGGGCGGATTTCGAATCGAAGTAGTGATAGAATGCGCCCTTAGACAGTCCAGCTTCGTGAATGATGTCGTTTACGGTCGTGTTATCGTAACCGTGGACGAAAAACAGGCGCTGCGCGCAGTCAAGAAGCTCTGCATACCGAACCTCCGGTGCTTTTATGACCCGAACCACAAACAGTCTCCCTACGGATTTGATTCGAAAACTCTATCTTCACAAACGAATAACGGAAACACGATCGCATCGCCCAACAAATCTTTCTAACTTTGATATAGACCGACGGTCGGTCTATTGCTATGGTCCGCCTCGTTTGAATCTTGATATCGTTCGTGCCGGAGAGAAATAATCATGCGATTATCGCGGTTGACTGTCGCCGTTGCCGTAGTCCTGGCGATGGGCGCCCTGGGCATCTGGTACACCCAGCGGCCGCAAACAGTTACTGTGGTGATGCCGAAGCGTGGAAGCGTGGCGGAAGTCGTCTACGCGAATGGTGTCGTTGAGCCGCGCACCTGGGCAAAAGTGACCGCATTGGTCCGCGAACGTATTGTCGAACAATGTGATTGTGAGGGTAAGCCAGTCGAGCAGGGTGCAGTGCTGGCCCGTCTCGACACCAGCGAGGCGCAGGCAGCCCTTGTTGAACTCGAAGCGCGCTTGCGTCTTGCTCGGGACGATCATCAGCGTCTATCCGTCCTCGTAGAACGGAACGCTACGAGCCAACAGTCCGTCGACCGGGCAAGCAGCGAAGTCGCCCAGCTTGAAGCGCTGGTCGCCGGCCAGAAAGCGAAGCTCGAGAGCTACGCTTTGAGGGCTCCGGCAACGGGCACCGTGCTTCGCCATGATGGCGAGGTCGGCGAGATCGCCGAACCCGGAACCATATTGTTCTGGGTCGGTCAGCCGTCGCCGCTCATTGTGGTCGCCGACGTCAACGAGGAGGATATTCCACGCGTCAAAGTTGGCCAGCGGGCACTGCTGCGCTCCGACGCATTCCCGAACCAGAACCTTGAGGCGACCGTCGACAGTATCACGCCCAAAGGCGATCCAGTCACCAAGACGTATCGGGTTCGTTTCAAATTGCCCGACGACACGCCATTGATGATCGGCATGTCCACTGACGTCAATATTGTCATTCGTGTCGCGGAGAATGCGCTCACGGTCCCTTCGCTCGCGCTGCGCGGCAATGCAATTTTTACGGTCGAGGACGGCCGGGCCTCACGCCATGAGATCGTGACCGGGATTCGGGGGACCAAGGATGTCGAGGTCCAGTCGGGCCTCGCCGCCGATGCGCGCATCATCTCGCCATATCCGGAAGATGTTGCCGAGGGTGCTCGCGTGACATTTGCGAAGGAGTGAGGACGTGCGGCTCATTCTTGATCTCGCTATCACGCACATTGCCGGCCGTGGCCGGCAAACCCTCGTTGCAATCATTGGCGTTGCTGTGGGCGTCGGCTTTTCCGTCGCCATGGCGGCGCTGATGCAAGGCGGTCAGGACGATTTTGTCGAGCAGCTCATCAACACCATGCCGCATGTGCAGATAACCGATGAGCATCGGACGCCGCCACGCCAACCGGCGGAAGAGGTGTTCGATACGGCTGTTATCTCGGGGCTCCGTCCTCGGGAGGATCGCCGGGGTATCATCAATCCAACAGCCGCGCTGACGTGGCTGAATGGATGGGTCCCCGGGCGCCTGGCGCAAAGCCTCAAGACACAAGGCATCATTCGTTATTCAAGCCGTGACGTCGGGGCCACGATCATTGGTGTCGATCCGGAAATCGAACAGGGCGTCTCGCCTATCGTCGATGATTTCAGGGAGGGTAGTTTTGCTAGTCTTAAAGCCGGCGGAAACAATGTCCTGATCGGCGACACCATGGCGGCGCGGCTCGGAGCAGGGCTTGGTGATACAATCACGGCGGTGTCATCGATCGGATTATCCCGCAATTTCAAGATTGTCGGGCTGTTTCATACCGGCACCACGGCGCGTGACGAAGGTGAGGCCTATGTTCTTCTGAAGAACGCGCAGGTCCTGAGCGAGCGGGCAAATGCCATCAATGAAATCCGGATCAAGCTGAACGATCCGAATGCCGCCCCAACGGTTGCGCACCGCGCGGAAGCCGAGCTGGGATACAAGGCTGTCGCCTGGCAGGAAGCCAACGAGGCAATCCTCGAGGCGCTCGTCGTGCGCAATATCATCATGTACACCGTGGTTGCTGCCATTATGCTCGTCGCCGGTTTTGGCATTTTCAACATCATTTCCACGATCACCCATGAAAAGGCGCGTGATATCGCAATTCTGAAATCCTTGGGATTTCGGGAGCATGATATGCGGAGGCTGTTTCTTCTTGAGGGTGTCGCTATCGGCACTGCCGGGTCCGCCGCCGGGTGGGTTCTGGGATTTCTGCTTGTCTATGCGCTGGCACAGGTGCGTTTTGAGCTGGCCGCCACGGGACAGGAAATGACCAGGCTGCCGATTGCCTGGAGTTTCCTTCACTATCTCCTCGCCGCGGCATTCGCTCTCGCTTCGGCCGCAGTTGCGGGTTATCTGCCGGCCCGCCGCGCGGCGAAGCTCAATCCCGTCGATATTATCCGGGGGGCGACATGACTGTGCTGATACAGGCTGAAAATCTCACGCGGATTCTTCCAGAGACCGTACCGGTAACACTGGTCAAGGACGTGTCTTTGTCGATCAAGGAGAAGGAGTTCGTTGCCGTCACGGGCCCCTCAGGTTCGGGCAAATCCTCACTACTCTATTTGCTCGGTCTCCTCGATCATCCAACAACTGGCACTTTGACAATTGATGGAAAAGATACGGGGCCAATGGGCGAAACGGAACGCGCCCGGACGCGCCTCGCCATGCTCGGCTTCGTCTTCCAGTTTCACTTTCTCCTGCCCGAGTTCACGGCGCGCGAGAATGTCGAGATACCGATGCGAAAACTCGGGAAATTGTCCCGGACGCAGATGCATGATCGCGCTACGGCATTGCTGGTATCGCTGGGCCTGGAAGGTCATCTCGATAAGCGGCCAGACCAATTGTCCGGCGGTCAGCGGCAGCGTGTTGCGGTGGCGCGATCCCTTGCCAACGATCCGCCAATCGTGCTCGCCGACGAGCCAACCGGCAGTCTCGACACCAAGAACTCCGAGCAGGTCTTTCATATCCTCGAAACGCTTGTTCGCGAACACGGCAAAACCGTTGTCGCCGTTACACACGACGTCGATTTGGCCGCGCGCATGGATCGGCAAATCCATCTGGTAGACGGACGAATTGCAATGTCTTGAGATTTTGCAACCCGCTACAGGAGGCAGCGGCGACGCGGGCCGTTCAAGGGCTGGTATGTATTGTCGAAGGCGCGGTATGATTGATAACGCGCCTGACAGCGTTCTGTCTGCGTGCGTCCTGTCTGCGGAAGTCCCGACGGACCGATGGGCCTGCGAACGCGGAAGTCTTTACAGCGGGATGTACCGGTGCAATCGGGTGAAGCAGGATTGGCCGGCGAGTTATTGCGGAGAATGAGGGGTTTGATCGGGATGGCGTCCAGACCGCGCGGCGCCGGACGGTACATCTGGATTTCCTGGGCCGAGACGCCCGCGAGTTGCGTTGTCACCAGAAGGCCGAGGGTTGCGATAATGATTTTCAAGGCTTTCATTGGTTGTCCCACCACAATATGTCACCCAATGCATATAAGAGTTTGTTCAGCTGTTCGCCACTGGTAGCAGGCCACCAATGAGGCTAGGGTCCATGGCGGAGCCACGTTGCTTCCGGAAAAAAGTTTCAACCTCGAGTTCCGCATGTCCGTTCGTATCGCTACCTTCAACGTCGAAAATCTGATGAACCGTTTCGACTTCTCAGGATTCAGGAACAATCTCAACAAGGACCGGACATTGCAGCTCTTCCAGATCGTGGACGAGCAGCAATACCGGCAGCTGGAGCAGGCACGGACAATCGCCCATGCCGATGATACACGCCAGCTGACAGCCCTGGCTATTGCCGAGACCCACGCGGATATCCTCTGTCTGCAGGAGGTCGATAATATCGGCGCACTCAACGCCTTCGAGTTCGGCTATCTGTTCAAGATGGTCGGGGAGGGCTACCGGCACAAATACATGGTCGAGGGGAACGATAGCCGCGGCATCGATGTGGCGGTGCTGATGCGGGACCAGACGCGGTATGGCGAGCCGATCGAATTCGTCCAGATGACCAGCCATGCCCATGTCACCTATACCGATTTTGGCATTTATGATCCTGAGCTTGCACTGCTCGGCATCGAGCCGCATGAGCGCGTGTTCAAGCGCGATTGCCTAGAGATCGACGTGCGGATCGGAGGGAAGCCTCTAACGCTGTTTGTCAGTCATTTCAAGTCAATGGGTTCGCCGCGCAACGGCCTGGATGGACGTGCTTCGACGATGCCTGTCCGGATGGCGGAAGCAAAGGCGGTCCGGCGGATCATCGAGGACAAATTTGCTCAGAGCGGTGGCTCGGCGGACAAGCGCTGGGTGGTCTGCGGTGACTTCAATGACTACCGCGAAAGGATCATCATTGGCGGCGATTCCCTTGCCGGATTTACATTCGAACCGGTCAGCGAGCCATTGAGCTGCCTCGACATCCTGCTGAAAGATGGTTTTTGCGAGAACCTGGTGGAGCGGCGGCCGGTCATGGACCGCTGGACGCTGTATCATACGCGCGGGCCCGAGGAGAGGCACCTCTGCCAGCTTGACTATATATTGGCGTCGCCGGCATTGGCGCGGAGCAACGCCGATGCGATACCGGATATTATCCGCCGCGGTCAGCCGCACCGGACCATATTTCCGCCCAAGCAAGAGGTAGAACTCTTCCCGCGGACTGGCTGGGATCGCCCCAAGGCGAGTGATCATTGCCCGGTCACTGTTACGTTGAACATGGTATAAGCGATGCAGAATATTGCTGAGAAAACGGTGGTCTCGCTAACGAGCGCGGTTGTGCGGATTGACAGCGCTCCACTTCGCTACGAGCTGCAAAACACTGCCGATATTGCTATGCGTTGGGCCGACGAGACAAGTGTCAATCCCGCGCTGTTCAACGGGCCGTTCTTCATGGCCGAGCAGGCCGATGTGATAAATCAAGCGTTCGAGGCAAGATATCACCGGACCCGCTTTGCCACGATGATGCACTGGAAGGCCAATGCGACCGGCAACAAACCGTGGCACATCTTTGGTGTCGGCGTGATCGTGTCGAACGACAACAAACTCATTGCGGGCCGCATGGCGGCTTCTACGGCAGCAGCAGGGCGCATCTACTTTCCGGCCGGTTCGTATGACGAGAACGATGTTGTGGATGAATACGTCGATATTGATGGTAATATGCTGCGTGAAGTCGAGGAGGAAACCGGCGTCAGGCTGTCGGAAGCGCGTACGCGGGACGAATATATTCATCTTGTCACTGCCAGCCGCAGCATTGCGCTGTTTCGGCGGCACTATTTTGATGTTCCTGCGAATGAATTGATTGAGCGCATCCGGAGCCATATTGTTGCCGAGGCGGATTCCGAGCTTGATGATGTCACGGCGATTTCCGCTGCAGGAGAAATGGGCGAGACGACGCCTGATACGTTCCGGACATTTGCCGACTGGCATTTTACGCAGGGCTGAATGTCACCGTCACAAGGTTTGTCTTGCACGTATGATGCCTTGTTCTATTTTCTCCCGACGCCAACTGGGGAGCAATGCAGATGCGCGGTCGCAACTATGAGGTCTATGACGTCTTCACCGACAAGGTGCTGACCGGAAATCCTTTGGCTATCGTGCATGATGCAGTGGGTCTCGATGATCTGGCCATGCAGCGGATTGCCCGGGAGTTCAACCTGTCCGAAACGGTTTTCGTGCTGCCTGCGAAAAACCCGGCACATACGGCTTGGGCACGTATTTTCACGCCCGACTATGAAATGCCGTTTGCTGGCCATCCGACGGTCGGAACAGCGGTTGCGCTTGCACAACGCCGCTTCGGCGCCGTCGAAGATGATCAGGATGCCTTGTTCATTCTGGAAGAGCAGGTTGGGCCGGTGCGCTGCGGCGTAAAGCTGAGTGCAGACGGTGCTTTTGCCGAATTCGATCTTCCGCGCCTGCCCAAAACCATTCCTTACAAATACGACAAGATCGCCATCGCCAACGCATTGCGTCTCGAGCCGAGGGAGATCGGCTTTGAGAACCATGTTCCAAGCATATGGGACGCGGGAGTGCCATATCTCTTGGTGCCGATCCATGGACTCGAGGCGGCAGGACGTATCAGAATCAACCAGATTGCGATGAAGGATGTGGCCCCGACAATCGGCCATCGCCAGCTGCCGGTCTATTGCTATTGCCGCGAAACGATCCTGCATGACAGCCACTTTCATTCGCGCATGTTTGTCAACGATGACGGGACATATGAAGATCCGGCAACGGGATCTGCCACGGCTGCTTTTGCCGGCGCTATTCATGCCTTCGACGAACCGCTTGACGGTGTGGTGCGGCTCGTCATCGAGCAGGGACATGAGATGGGGAGGCCATCTAGCCTACGTCTGGAACTTGATATCGTTGACCAGAAGCTGACAGGCGGACGTATCGGCGGGGCGGCGATCAAGATTGCCGAGGGTCAGCTATTTGTCTAAGGCCACAGTTGTGCGCAGCCGTCATAAAGTTTTCAAGAAGGGCTGGACAGGCAAGAGTTGCCCCGTTATAGAGCCCTCACTTTCGGTCGTCAAAGCGGCTGACGGGCACATAGCTCAGTTGGTAGAGCAGCTGACTCTTAATCAGCGGGTCGTAGGTTCGATCCCTACTGTGCCCACCATTCTTTTGAAAAAAGGGCCGTATGGCCCTTTTTTCATGCATGCAAGGCAGGTGCCAACCTGACCGCAATCGCTAGAGGAGATTTTCCATGAGCATTCGTCGCATTGAAGTTGGTCCGCGCATGAGCCAGGCGGTTATCCATGGCAACACTGTCTATCTCGCCGGTCAGGTCGGCGGTCCAGGCAAGAGCGTTACGGAGCAGACCAAGGATGTCCTGGTGGCCGTCGATCGCTTGCTGAAGGAAGCCGGCACCGACAAGTCCAAGTTGTTGCAGGCCATCATCTGGCTCGACGATATGAAGGACTTTGGCGAGATGAATGCCGTCTGGGACGCATGGGTCGATCCGGTTAACACACCGGCGCGTGCAACCGGCGAGGCCAAGCTCGCAACGCCGGAGTACAAGGTTGAGATCATCATTACGGCAGCGCTGTGATTCTCTCTGCGCAGGACCAACGAGCGGTTCTTGCGCATCAAACGTCGAATATGTCAGGTCGGGAATGCAAATAACCGGCCTGACAGCAGGAAAGCCCGAGTAAATCGCCCGGGTACACTGGATTTTTGGCGCGGAAATGAATAAAGTCCGCGCTTCTCCGGATTGCCGCAGGGGCAATTCTTCAAACGCTTGTCTGATTGTGATCAATCGTGATTTCGCAAGGCGAGGCAAGCATGGGTAAGGAAAACGATTGCAAGTTCTCGTCCGTGACAACAATGTTGAGCAGGCCCTGCGGGTCCTGAAGAAGAAGATGCAGCGGGAGGGACTCTTCCGCGAAATGAAGGCGCGCCAGGCATTTGAAAAGCCATCCGAGCGCCGTGTACGTGAAAAAGCTGAGGCCGTGAGCCGTGCCCGCAAGGCTGCCCGCAAGCAGGCACAGCGCGAAGGTCTTTTGCCTGGTCCGAAGAAAAAGGAACGCACGCCTCGTCCGAACGGCAATGGCGGCGGTGATTTCAACAACCGATAATCTCTGACCGGCCCGTTCGGTCATTGTAAACGCGACAGAACCCGCGCGGCCACGGCCGGAGCGGGTTTCGTTTTTAGAGACCTTTTCGATAATGGCCATCTGCGCTTCCGGTGCTCACTGACCAGAAAGTCCACGGCGCTCCGGATCTCGAAACCACACCAGCGGCCTCATCGGGCCGAATCCTCAAAAGGTCTCGATGGTCTCATTTCGTCAGCCGACACCGGATGTGGCCGGTATCAAAAAAGTGCCTTCTTGTGCAGTGCGGGATAGCCTTCCTATTCATAGGCAACACGACTCATGCTTATGGAGACATGCCAATGGTACTCAGGCTCAATATCATCATTGCCAGCACGCGACCTGGACGCGGCGGGCCGGCGGTTGCCAAATGGTTCAATGAATTTGCCAAACAGGATGGCCGTTTTGAACCGGTTCTGATCGATCTTGCTGATCGCAACCTGCCGATCTTCGATGAACCGAACCATCCGCGCATGAAGAAATACGAGCATGCCCATACCAGGAAATGGAGCGAGATTGTCGATTCGGCGGATGCCTATGTTTTCGTCACGCCGGAATATGATTACTTCGCCCCGCCAGCACTGACCAATGCCATGATCTATCTGTGGCAGGAATGGCACTACAAGCCCGCCGGCTTGGTCAGCTATGGCGGCGTGTCCGGCGGATTGCGTTCGGTGGAATCCGTCAAGGGATTAATGGCCGGATTGCGCATGGTTCCAATCCCGGAGGGCGTGCCGGTGCACTCCTACCAGCAATTCATCAATGATGAAGGCGTGTTCCAGCCGAATGATGCCATCATGACAAACGCAACGAACATGCTCAGCGAGCTCACCAAATGGGCCGGCGCGTTGAAACAGCTTCGCGCGTAGCTAGAAATTCACCCGCTTGACAATGGGACCGGGTGCGGTTCAGTCTAGGCTATTCACCAGGGGGGTCCCGACAAGGGGCTGAGATACTGCTGGCTTTTGCAGCGCAGTGACCCGTTGAACCTGATCCAGTTCATACTGGCGTAGGGACGGTGCAAAAGTCTACGTGAATTGTGCTTCGGCACCGGGTCCACATTTCCGATTCGCGAGCTTTTTTCATCCTTCCGGCACAGAACTGGGTTTCCACGCACGAACTGCAAAGGAACCTGATGATGACCGCAATTACCCCAACTGTTCCGGCTCCGACGGTGTCGACCGGTCCGCTGCCTGCATCGACAAAGATCTACAAACCTGGCCGGATACATCCTGTACTGCGCGTGCCGATGCGCGAAATCGCCGTGCATCCGACCGCCGGCGAACCTAACGTCACCGTGTACGATTCGTCCGGTCCGTACAGCGATCCCGCGGCGGCGATTGATATCGCCAAGGGCCTGGCGCGTCACCGCGAGGCGTGGATTGCGTCGCAGGGCGATACCCGCTCCTATCAAGGGCGTCATAGCACACCGGCGGATAATGGCTTTGCCACAGGTGAACGGCTAACCCCGGAATTTCCCATCCGCAATCAGCCGCTCAAGGCAATGGGGGGCAAAGCCGTCACCCAGCTCGCCTATGCCCGGGCGGGCATCATCACGCCTGAAATGGAGTATGTCGCGATCCGGGAAAATCTCGGCCGTGAGGCAGCGCGGACGGCCGCTGTCCGCGATGGAGAATCATTCGGCGCTTCGGTTCCGGATTATGTGACGCCGGAATTCGTTCGCGAGGAGATCGCCCGGGGCAGAGCAATCATACCGGCCAGTATCAATCATCCCGAACTTGAACCGATGATCATCGGCCGTAACTTTCTGGTCAAGATCAACGCCAATATCGGTAATTCTGCGGTCACGTCCTCCATGGCGGAGGAGGTGGAAAAGATGGTCTGGGCCATACGCTGGGGGGCGGATACCGTGATGGACCTCTCCACCGGCCGCAACATTCATAATATTCGCGAGTGGATCATCCGCAATTCGCCGGTGCCGATCGGGACTGTGCCACTCTATCAAGCGCTGGAGAAGGTCGGGGGCATTGCCGAAGATCTGACTTGGGAAATCTATCGCGATACGCTGATCGAACAGGCTGAGCAGGGAGTAGATTATTTTACCATCCACGCTGGCGTGCGCCTGCATTACATTCCGCTGACCGTAAACCGCGTGACCGGCATCGTCTCCCGCGGCGGTTCGATCATGGCCAAGTGGTGCCTGCACCATCATCGCGAGAGTTTCCTCTACGAGCATTTTGAGGAGATCTGCGACATCTGCCGGGCTTATGACGTCAGCTTCTCGCTCGGCGACGGCCTTCGTCCTGGCTCGATCGCCGATGCCAATGATGCGGCGCAATTCGCTGAACTGGAGACGCTGGGCGAACTCACCCAAATAGCCTGGGCAAAAGAGTGCCAGGTGATGATCGAAGGCCCGGGTCACGTCCCGATGCACAAGATCAAGGAAAACATGGACAAGCAGCTCGCCGTTTGTGGCGAGGCACCGTTTTACACACTCGGACCGCTCACGACCGATATTGCGCCCGGTTATGATCATATTACCTCTGGCATTGGCGCGGCGATGATCGGCTGGTTCGGCACGGCGATGCTTTGCTACGTGACGCCGAAGGAGCATCTCGGCCTGCCCAATCGTGACGATGTGAAGGTCGGAGTCATTACCTACAAGATTGCGGCTCATGCGGCCGACCTGGCCAAGGGTCATCCGGCGGCAAAGGTCCGCGACGATGCTCTCTCGCGGGCACGTTTCGAGTTTCGTTGGGAGGATCAGTTCAACCTGTCCCTCGACCCCGAGACGGCTCGGCTCTATCACGACGAAACCCTGCCGAAGGAAGCGCACAAGGTTGCGCATTTCTGCTCGATGTGCGGACCAAAGTTCTGCTCCATGCGTATCTCCCACGACATCCGTGCCGAGGCGCAGAAAGAAGGCATGGCCGCCATGGCCGAGAAGTTCCGCGAGGGCGGTGACCTCTATATGCCGTTGAACAACGGGGCCTGACATCATGGACGTTCTGGTAAGGGGCGCCGGCGTTGCCGGCCTCTCTGTTGCCCATGAACTGTGGTCACGCGGGGTTCAGGTCACGGTGGTCGACCCACAGATAGGCAAGCGAGCTTCCTGGTATGCTGGAGGCATGCTCGCGCCGTATTGCGAACGGGAAAGCGCCGAGCAGCCAGTCGTTGACCTTGGCCAGAACGCCGCAGATTGGTGGGAAGCGGCGCTGCCCGGGTCCGTTTCGCGCAAGGGTACACTGGTTCTTGCTGCATCGCGCGACATCAAGGAACTCGATCGGTTCGGATCGCGCACATCCCATTTTGAAGTGGTGGACGAAACAGCCATCGCCACACTCGAACCTGATCTTGTAGGACGATTCCGCAAGGGCCTGTTCTTCACGGAGGAGGCACATCTCGACCCGAGGCACGTGTTGATCAATCTGGTGGCGAAGCTGGTGGCAGCTGGGGTCTCGTTTGAAACGGACTTGTCGCAATCGGCAGAATGTGGTTTTGACGATATCATCGATTGCACCGGCTATTCCGTTACGAACGAAAATTTGCGCGGGGTGCGCGGTGAAATGCTCATACTGCGCACGGCAGATGTCTCGCTATCGCGGCCCATCCGGCTCATTCACCCGCGTTTCCCGGTCTACGTCGTGCCGCGCCAGGACCACACCTTCATGGTTGGCGCGACCATGATCGAAAGCGACGCGGCAGGTCCGATCACTGCGCGATCGATGATGGAGCTGCTCAATACGGCCTACAGTCTGCACCCGGCCTTCGGCGAGGCAGAGATTGTTGAAACGGGGACCGGGATACGTCCCGCCTATCCCGACAACCTGCCGCGCGTCACTGCCCAAGGAAATACGATAACGGTGAACGGACTATACCGGCATGGATTTCTGCTGGCGCCGGCGATGGCCGTGCAGGCTGCCACCGCGATCCTCGAGAGAAGGAGTGAGATCCGATGAAACTCATCGTCAATGGAAAAACGCAGGATGTCTCTGCGCAATCTCTCGATGCCTTGCTGAGGGAATTGGAGTTTGAAGGCGAATGGCTGGCGACGGCGCTCAATGGTGAGCTTGTGCGATCAAAGGAACGTCATGCCTGCCGTCTGAATGAAGGCGATCGCATCGAGATTCTCACACCGCGGCAGGGAGGCTGAGCGATGCTCAAACTCTACGAAAAGCAGATATTCTCCCGGCTCCTGCTCGGGACGGCGCAATATCCTTCACCGGCAATTCTGGAGGGGGCAATCGAGTCCTCCGGCACGGAAATCATCACGGTATCTCTGCGGCGAGAGATGATGGGCGGGAATAGTGGCAACAAGTTCTGGTCGATGATCCAGTCTCTCGCAAGACACGTGCTGCCGAACACGGCCGGATGCCATACGGTCAAGGAAGCAGTTCTCACGGCACAGATGGCGAGGGATGTATTTGCGACCGACTGGATCAAACTCGAAGTCATCGGCAATCATGACACGCTGCAGCCAGACGTGTTCGCGCTGGTCGAGGCCGCGCGCATCCTGACGGAGGATGGCTTCAAGGTTTTTCCCTATACGACGGATGACCTCACCGTTGCGGAGCGTCTGCTTGATGCCGGATGCGAAGTGTTGATGCCGTGGTGCGCGCCGATCGGGTCAGCCATGGGGCCGCTCAACTTGCACGCACTGCGTTCGCTGCGCGGCCATTTCCCCAATGTTCCGATGATTATCGACGCGGGGCTTGGCCGCCCGTCGCACGCTGCGACTGTCATGGAGCTTGGGTTCGACGCAATCCTGCTCAATACCGCCGTGGCAAAAGCCGGTGATCCAGTCGCAATGGCCGGAGCGTTCGCCAAGGCAGCAGAAGCGGGGCACGCGGCCTATCACGCGGGCATGCTGGAACCGCGCGACGTGGCGGTGCCGTCGACACCGGTTATCGGCAAGGCGGTATTTAGCTAGCCAGGGGCGTATTCGGCTCAGCTGTCCAGCATCGCGGCCATTTTGCTGTTGTCGCCATAAACCAGGCAATCGGCGATGGTCGTCTTGTCGAGAACGCCGCGGGTGACATTCGCTACCTCGTTGAAGACGTGACGGATTTCGCAGGTTTCTTCACTCTCGCAATCCTCGCAGCGGCGATAGGCGATCTTGCTCAGGCAAGGCAGGGGGGCGATCGGGCCATCAATGAGGCGCAGGACTTCACCGAAGGTGATGTCTTCGGCTGGCTTGAGCAGCAGATAGCCGCCCATCTTGCCACGGCGGCTCATGACTATGCCCTGATGCTTCAGGTCAAGCAGGATCTGTTCCAGGAATTTTTTCGGAATGTTTTGTTCTTCCGCGATATCCGAGATGAAGAGAGCCTTCTCGGCGTCCGCCCTGGCAAGCACGACAAGCGCCCGCAGAGCATATTTGGCTTTTTGCGATATCATTTTGCTGCCTGACTACCGTTGTGGTGCAGTCATAGTCCCTCGCGTGACATTTTCTAGTGTAAAAATGTTAAAAAAGTGAGTTTTTTTGCGGCGGAAAAGTGTCTTAAAAATAACGCGTAAGGCGCTGAAAAATAATAATTCATTAAGATTCTGGCACAGAAATCAGCTTTGTAGCGCTTTGCCTGATACACGATTAACTTGGTAGAGATTGTTGACAAATGATTTCAAGCGGTCATCATCAGGTTTCGGTTGGCCCACAAGGCAACTGCACTCTGCAACCGGATTGTTCTACGGAGGTCGCAATGTACAGTGAAGTATCAAGCATTTTTAATCGCGCTGAACGCTTGTGGAGGGAAATTTTTACTGCTGAACCCGCTGATCGGATTGCAGGTAACCGGGCGAACCGCGACAGCGAGGAGGCCTCGGCCAAGAAGCACCGCAACTGGACGGAAGAAGATTTCCTCTGGTGCTGGCAGCATCGCGGATTCTGGTGAGAGAAATTTACATTTGAGCCATCCTCCCTCGGCTCTAGGACCGCGTTGAAACAATGAGAGCAAGCAGCTTTGCTGACCGCAGGCTGCTTGCTCTTTTTTGTGTTGTTTGAAGTATTTTATTTCGAATCTACCGGATGCATTGGAAAGAAAATTCTTCCGCCCAATGGGTTTTGCCGTCATTCTCGCAAAAATTGTCCGCGTTTCCGACAGAGTCGCGCGGCTAGGGCGATGATCGAAATGCGGCAGCACGTCCGTGTCTGCGTGCTTGGGAGATTTCCATGAATAGACTGTTTGTGTACGCGGCGGTGGCGTTGGGGTTGAGTATGACGCCGGTGAAGGCCGCTGATGAGCCGACCGAGATTCTCAACGTTTCCTACGATATCTCCCGCGAGCTCTACGAACAGATCGATAAGGCATTCACGGCGGCCTACAAGCAAGAGGCGGGCAAGGACATCACCGTCAACCAGTCGCATGCTGGTTCTTCCAAGCAGGCCCGCTCGATCCTTGAGGGTCTCGAGGCAGATGTCGTCACGTTCAATCAGGTGACGGACGTACAGGTGCTGCACGACAAGGGCGATTTCATTCCCGCCGACTGGCAGTCACGCCTCCCGAACAATTCCTCGCCCTATTATTCCCTGCCGGCATTTCTCGTCCGGGCTGGAAACCCAAAAAACATCAAGAACTGGGACGATCTTGTTCGTGACGATGTGAAGGTCATTTTCCCCAATCCCAAGACGTCCGGCAATGCGCGCTACACCTACCTTGCCGCCTATGCCTACGCGCTTGAAACCTACAAGGACGAGGCCAAGGCACAGGAATTCGTCAAGAGGCTTTTCGCCAACGTGCCGGTCTTCGACACTGGCGGCCGCGCTGCGACCACGACGTTTGCGGAACGCGGCATTGGCGATGTGCTGATCACGTTCGAGGCGGAAGTGCTCGGCACGCGCAAGCAGCTCGGCGAGGACAAGTATGAGGCGGTCGTTCCGCCGGTCAGTCTGCTTGCCGAGTTTCCGGTGACTGTCGTGGACAAGGTTGTCGACAAGCGCGGCTCGCGCGCCATCGCGGAAAGCTATCTTAAATTCCTGTATTCTCCGGAAGGGCAGGACATTCTCGCGCAGAATTTCAACAGGGTGAATGATGAGACCGTGAAGGCAAAATATGCGGCACAGTTCCCTGAAACCCGGCTGATTACAGTTCAAGATGCTTTTGGCGGTTGGAGCAAGGTCACGAAGGACCATTTCTCCGAGGGCGCTATTCTCGACAAGGTCTTCACCAAGCGATGAACTGCTCCGGTTGAATGCAGATGATGGCGCGGTCCAATGGCCGCGCCGTTCTTCTTCCAACATAGCTTGCGTTCAAAGCAACATACGTTAGAAGCCGCCTATGCCGTTGTTTTCCAAGTTCAGTCGCCGCGGAATCTTGCCAGGCTTTGGTCTCACTCTGGGTGTGACCTTGCTCTACTTTGTCATCATCGTCGCTTTGCCGCTTTTGGCGATGCTCTACAAATCGGTCAATCTCGGATGGGGTGATTTCTGGACCATCATTTCGTCGGAGCGCGCCCTCGCAACCTATCGCATCACTGTGGGCGCGGCAGCGCTGGCAACAATGTTCAATGCACTGTTTGGTGTGCTTCTGACCTGGGTGCTGGTCCGCTATGATTTCCCGGGACGCCGTTTTCTGGATGCCGTTGTCGACCTGCCTTTCGCACTGCCAACGGCCGTTGCTGGTCTAGCGCTCGTCACCGTTTTCTCAGCCAATGGCTGGTTTGGCCAGTATCTCGAGCCACTGGGCATCAAGGTCGCCTATGCACCGCTGGGCATTGCTCTTGCCATGATGTTCACAAGCATTCCCTTTGTCATTCGCACCGTACAGCCGGTGCTTGAGGATGTTGCAACGGATGTCGAGGAGGCGGCGAGGTCGTTGGGTGCCAGCAATTGGCAGATATTCTCGCGGATCATCTGGCCGGCCATTTTTCCTGCATTCATAGCGGGTTGCAGCCTTTCGTTTGCACGTAGCCTCGGCGAGTTCGGTGCCATCGTCTTCATTTCCGGCAATTTGCCTTTCGAGACGGAGGTGATGTCACTCCTCGTGTTTATCCGGCTGGATGAATATGACTATCCGGCAGCGGCCGCTTTGGCGACAGTGATGCTGGTTACGGCCTTTGTCATGCTCTTCATCACTAATTCCATTCAGGCTTGGCAGCTCCGTTATGCAGAACGCAGCTGATCTCGTTGCACCCGCAATTTCGTCCCAAGCGTCGCCTCGGCATGGTAAGCCAGCGTTGCGCCGGGTGCATTGGCTGTTGATAGCGTCAGCCATTTTCTTGTCGATCCTCTTCATCGGCGTGCCAATGCTGGTGATCTTCACCTATGCGTTCCGCGGAGGGGTTGCTGTCTATTTTTCCCAGATTACCCAGCCCGCAACCTTGCATGCGATCTGGTTGACGGTTCTGACAGCCATTGTCGTCGTTCCGATCAATATGCTGTTTGGTATCTGCGTGGCCTGGCTTGTCACACGATTCCGTTTTCCCGGACGACGGTTATTGATCACATTCGTGGAGATTCCTTTTTCCGTATCGCCCATCGTCGCCGGGGTAACCTACCTGTTTCTCTACGGTAGCCAGGGCCTGCTCGGACCTCTGCTCGACAGCTATGACATCAAGATCATGTTTACGGTGCCGGCGATCTTTCTGGTCAGCCTTTTCGTGACAAGCCCGTTTGTGGCGCGTGAGCTCATTCCGCTGATGCAGGCGCAGGGCAGCGAGGACGAAGAGGCGGCTATCACACTCGGTGCAACCGGATTGCAGACGTTCTTCTATGTGACCTTGCCGAATATCCGGTGGGCGCTGCTCTATGGCGCAGTGTTATGCAATGCACGCGTGATGGGCGAGTTTGGCGCGGTGTCCGTCGTTTCTGGCGCCATTCGGGGCCAGACGAACACGCTGCCACTGCAGATCGAGCTGCTCTTCAATGATTACAATGTTACCGGAGCATTCGCTGCTTCATCCACATTGGCGCTGATTGCGGTCGTTACGCTCGTGCTGAAATATATTCTGGAGCGGAAACAGACAAGCTAGGCTCTAAGCGAGCCCAGCAGAAATTCACGCTGCCCGCTGTGTGCGCAAGGCTTCCTGCGGCCGGCGCATTGACTCTGCGAGGATACGCGCTTCCGGCCACGAGCCAAATCCACTCTCGATGTTGATATGCCCGGCATACTTCATATCGACAAAGCCCGAGCCCCAGATGTCGGCCAAGGCCCGCGCCTTGTTGAACGACATGTGAGGGTCGTCTCTGCTCGCGGCGACGATCGACGGGAAGCCGAGGTTGTGGCGCGGCAATGGGGCAAAGCTGCGAAACTTCGGATCCTGAACCGCCATTCGCTCCGCATCCGCAGGTGCCACCAGCAAAGCGCCCGCGACATGCGCTGCCGACGGACGGCTGGCCAGATGGGAAACGAGCACGCATCCCAGGCTATGGGCAACCAGAATGGCGCCGGGAGTTTCAGCAAGGGCCGCCTCCAGCACATGAAGCCATTGCGACAGAACCGGGTTTTCCCAGTCGTCCTGTTCGACGAGACGTGCGGTCTCGTCTTCTGCCAGCCACTGCCTCTGCCAGTGCCCGTTTTCCGATCCGCGATATCCCGGAATGATCAATGTCTTCATCGGCGCCACCAACTCCTTTCACACAAATCTGCCTGAGAGGGAAAATCTTGAATGTGGCTCCAAAATAGGTTGGTGCTGCGTATCGATGAAGGAACAGCACACTAAACTTGAGGATGTCTGGAAAATATTCCTGCGTGAATCCCGATTTTCGTAAAATCAGGCCAATTGGGGTCAGGTCTCTCCGTCTTTTTTGTACCAGCGCAGAAGCAGCTGCGAGCGCTCGAAGTAAAGAACGACAAGGAGCGATAGTGCGAAGGGAATCAGCAGATAAAACAGACGGAAAATAATGAGCGCCGCGAGGACATCCGCTTGATCCATATCGGGCAGGCCGGTCAGGAATACGAGTTCCAGCACTCCAAGCCCACCCGGGGCGTGGGAGATCAGCGCAGCGGAAAATGAGACCAGGAAAATGCCGAGAATAACAAGGAAGCCGGGGTTTCCCGCGACGGGCAAGGTGAAATAGATGATTGCAGCGGCGCCGACAAGTTCCAGCGGTCCAACGATCAGTTGCTGCGCTACAACCGACAGGCGCGGGTACTCCAGCGTGAAGCGGCGAACGCGCAGTGGCCTGAAATGAAGCCAGCTGCCGAAAATATAAAGTAGCACGATCATCAGCGACCCAAATCCGAGAATGTAGCTCAAGGTGAGCGGCAGCTCGGAGTTAAATCGCCGAAGCAACCCTGGCTCGACCAACAACACGATAGCGCTGAGCGTCAATATCCCGAGCATGAAAGTGAACGAGCAAAATGCAATAAGCAGGGCAATTTCAGGCGTGCTCATGCCTTGCGAGGAATAGGCGCGATAACGCACAACGGCCCCCGAAAGGACAGATGCTCCGATGTTGTGGGACAGGGCATAGGTTGTAAACGAGCAGAGCGCGATGAACAGCCAGGAAATCTTCCGGCGAAGATGCAAGAGTGCAATGCGGTCGTACCCGGCCAGTGCAGCGTAGGCCGCCAGGGTGGAGAGGCCAGCCAAAATCCAGCGGTGCGTTGGAATTGCATAGAGGCTGTGAATCACGTCATCCAGCGAGATGCTCCGCAACTCCTTGTAGAGGAGCCATACGGAAATCCCGACGGCGGCCAGTCCAATGACCGGCCAAACGTAATCCTTCAACTTCATGCCATTTCCTACGCGGTCATTCCGGTCATCAAAATTTTCTTGTCATCATTCCGTCAATGGCCCCTCGGGCTTCGGCTCGTCAAGATCGAGAATGTGAGCGACGATACCGCGCGCGATTTCCCGTTCACCCATGATGACGGCGTCGGCGCCGAGATCCTGCAAATGCTGTACTTCCGCGTCCGAGTGAGCACGCGCGAGAATGCTGATGACGGGATTGGCAGCGCGTGCCTTAACGACGATTTGTCCAGCCTCGAAAGCGTTCGGAATGGCAAGGATCAACTGGCGGGCCCCGGCCAGATTGGCGGCGGCCAGGATATCGCCATTAGCCGCATTACCGACGATCGTCTCGATATGCTCATCGCGAAGTTTCGCCACGGTCTTATCTGCGTCTTCAATGACGAGGAAGGGCTTTCCGATTTCCTTCAAGGCATCGCCGACGAGACTGCCTACCCGGCCGTAGCCTATCAGCACCGCATGATCCGTGAGGGTCGTCGGATGAATCTCTTCAACGTCGGGCTCCTCCACCGCGGGTATATTTGTATCGGCTGCGGGCTCGACAGTCGAAGGCAGGCGCTTTTCCAGCCTTGGTCTGAGGTAGGTCACCGCCGCAAACACCAATGGATTGAGGAGTATGGAAAGGATGGCGCCGCCGAGGATCAGATCGCGGCCTTCTTCGGGTAGCATCCCCAATCCAACGCCAAGCTCTGCCAGGATGAAGGAGAACTCGCCAATTTGCGCGAGACTGGCAGAAATGATGAGGGCCGTGCCTGTCGGGTAACCGAAGGCGAGAACGATGAAGAATGCAGCGAGCGACTTGCCAATGATAATGATTGCGAGGGTAGCGAGAAGCGGAAGCGGGTCGTTGACGATGGTCATCGGATCGAACAACATGCCGACCGAGACGAAGAACAGGACGGCAAAAGCATCACGCAAAGGCAGCGACTCTTCTGCGGCTCGATGGCTGAGTTCCGACTCGCTCATGATCATGCCGGCAAAGAAGGCGCCGAGTGCCAGGGAGACGCCGAAGAGCTTGGACGCTCCGAACGCAGCACCCAAGGCAATTGCAAGCACGGCAAGGCGGAAAAGTTCACGCGATCCGGTGTGGGCAATTGCGTGCAAGGTCCAAGGAATGACCCGGCGGCCGACGATGAGCATCACTGCGACGAACGCGGCTACCTTGCCAAAGGTCAGAGCAATGACCCCGCCAACGCCGAGATTGAAATAAGAGGCGAGGGGATCGTTGGCAGCACGTATTGCGCCTTCGGACGAGCCACCTCCGTTGATGGCGCCGGCGATGGCTGGCAGCAGGACAAGGGCAAGAACCATGGCCAGATCCTCGACGATCAGCCAACCGACTGCGATGCGTCCGCGTTCGGTCTCGATCAGCCTGCGTTCCTGCATGGCTCGCAACAGGACAACGGTACTGGCGACCGAGAGAGCGAGGCCGAACACCAGACCGGCCTGCATGTTCCAGCCAAGGACCCAGGCCAGAGCTGCACCGAGCAGGGTTGCTGCGACGATCTGAACGATGGCGCCGGGAATCGCGATGGCCCGGACCGACAGGAGATCCTTCAGGGAGAAATGCAGCCCGACACCGAACATGAGCAGGATGACGCCGATTTCCGCAAGTTCGGCCGCCAGTTCCTGATCGGCGACAAATCCGGGCGTATGGGAGCCAGCGAGAACTCCGGCAACGAGATATCCGACAAGGGGAGGAATACGCAGACGATTGGCAATTGCACCGAAAATGAAGGCCAGTACAAGACCGACGACGATTGTCGCAATCAGCGGCGTTTCATGAGGCATATGTCGGCGTCTCCCCCTTCGTTTGATGAAAAAGTCGGTGATTCTGCGGACAGGTTCCTGTCGCACCAGTATTGCCTACCGAGGATGGCTTGCAAACCGCTTATCTCGATTTGCGGCGCAGGGGAGGTGATTTTTCCCCTGCGCCGCAAATAGTTAGCGTTAGATGCTGATGAATGCTGGCATCAGCTTTGAGCGAGTGGCTTTTCGCCGGAACTGCCGATGCGGTGAGCGTGGTTCTTTTCCCACCAGGTTCCCAGCAGCAGGAGAATCGGCGCCGCGATGAAGAGCGACGAGCTTGTGGCAATGATCACGCCAAAGAGCATGGGCAGGGCGAAGTTCTCAACGGCCTTGCCCCCCCAGATCGCCATTGGAAGCATGGCGAGGAAGACTGTCAGCGAGGTGTAGATACACCGCGCCAGCGTCTGGTTGATACTCAGGTCGATGATCTGCCGCAGCGGCATCTTTTTGTGGATGCGCAGGTTCTCGCGCATACGATCGTACACCACCACCTTGTCGTTGACCGAGTAGCCAATGATCGTCAGCAGCGCGGCAATGGCCGTGAGGTTGAAGTCGAGCCCCATCAACGCAAAGAAGCCAACCGTCTTGGTCGTATCCAGTATCAGGGTGGCGATTGCACCAAGTGCGAAGTGCCACTCGAACCGCCACCATATGTAAAGCAGCATGGCGAGGCTGGCGAGGATGACGGCGAGGATGCCCGAGCGCGCCAATTCTCCACTTACCTTCGGTCCGACAACCTCCGAGCTTTCGATTCTTACGCCGGGATCAAGCTGTTCAACTGCTGCCTTGACCTTGGTGACAGCTTCGGTCTGTGCCGTTTCACCGCCCTCCTGACGCTGAACGCGGATCAGCACCCGGTTATCGCCACCGGCTTGCTGCAGGGCAACTTCGCCGAGACCGAGGCCTTCGAGCGTGGAGCGCATGGTGGCGAGATCAGCTGGCTTCGAAGTCGTGACATCGACCTGGATACCGCCCTTGAAGTCGATACCATAGTTGAGGCCCGGATGGATGAACAGGACGACGGAGGCAATCGACAGGAAGATCGAAACACCGATACCGAAGAACCGCGCGTTCATGAACGAGATGTTCGTGTTTTCCGGGACGAGCTTGAAGAGGTGCTCGATGTGGATGGTCTTCATCTTCCGGCGGCGGACGATGGCCATCATGATGATGCGGACAACCGTAACCGCAGTAAACATCGAGACGAGCGCACCGATGATCATGGTGATGGCAAAGCCGCGCACCGGACCGGTACCGAACAGGAAGAGCAGGAACGTCGCGATAAGGTGAGTGGCGTTTGCGTCGACGATCGTCGAATAGGCAAGCCTGAATCCGCGGTCGACCGCGGCCATTGCACCGATACCCTTGCGCGCTTCTTCACGTATACGTTCGTTGATAAGGATATTTGCGTCGACCGCAAAACCGATACCGAGGATGATAGCGGCGATGCCGGGCAGCGTCAGCGTTGCTCCGAGCAAGCTGAGTATGCCGAACGTCAGGACCACATTGAGGGCAAGGGCTAGGTTGGCGATGAGGCCCCAGCCGCTGTAAAGAATGAAGATAAAGGCCACCACCAGCGCAAAGCCGATGAAGCCCGTCAACAAGCCCATCTTGATGACGTCGCCGCCGAGATCCGGACCGACCGTGCGTTCTTCGATGACGGTGAGTGGAGCGGGCAGGGCGCCAGCGCGCAGCAGTGCGGCGGTGGTGACGGTATCCTGAACGGTGAAGTTGCCGGTGATCTGGCCAGAGCCGCCGGTGATCGGTACCTGGATGACCGGGGCCGTCAGGACCTTGCCGTCGAGGACGATGGCGAAGGGGCGTCCGACGTTCTGGCTGGTGATGTCCGCAAACTGGCGCGCGCCTACATTGTCGAAGCGGAAGGAAATGATCGGCTGGTTGGTCTGCTGGTCGAAGGCGGCGCGAGCGTCGGTCAGACGTTCACCACTGATCGCAACACGGTCTTCCACCGGATAGGTGACGCCGGGTTCTTTCACATCAGGCAGGATTGTGACACCTGGCTGCGGGGTCTCGTCGGCATTGCGATCTGCGACCATGTGGAACGTCATCTTCGCGGTGCTGCCGAGCAGGGCTCGAAGCTGACTCGGGTCCTGCAGGCCCGGCAGCTGGACGACGATGCGATCCGACCCGACGCGCTGAATGGAAGGTTCGGCGACGCCGACCTGGTCGACACGGCGACGGACGATTTCAAGGCTCTGCTGCAAGGCGTTGTCGAGCTTGTCCTTCATGCCGGCTTCGGTGAGGGTCAGCCGGATCTGATTGTCCGTGGTGGTGATATCGATATCACTGACCGGTGCGGCAAAGCCGACCTGGGCAACCTGCGTTGTCAATTCGCGTAGCGCATTGACTGCTGCATCGCGCTGCGCCGGATCGGCAAGAGTGATGACAACACTGTCACCGGCGACACGTACGGATTGCGGCTGGATTTTCGCCGTGCGCAGATGGCCACGCGCATCATCCAGCATCGCGCGCACGCGGTCTTTCTTCAGAGCGGCGGCATCAACTTCGAGAACGAGATAAGAGCCCCCGCGAAGATCGAGGCCCAATGCGACCTGTTTCTTGGGGAACCAGCTCGGCATGGCATCGAGCTGCGCCTTGGTGAAGGCATTGGGGAGCGCGAGGACGATGCCCGCAAGAATGATAAAAATATAGGTCCAGAGAACCCATCTCGAAGTGCGCATATCTAATGTTCCGTATGAGTGCAGGCGCTGCCGAGAACTATTGCACATTCATGCTTGGCCGCCGCCAGAGTTGTTTTTGTCGTTTCCTATTGGAAACGGTGATGTCAGGCTGCGGTTAAGGGCGGAGCGCGAGCACTGAAAACAGTATCGTGGGCGAACACCACGTATGAACCGTTGTGGACCGAAATTGTACTCCTCTGGTGCACAATAACCAGCGATGGTTTTGCAGGTAGCAAGGCGCCGTCTGCACCGGTGTCAGAACGCAAGCCGCTTTTGATCTTCAAATGAAGAGCTTCGAGCGCTACCACGCGCATAGGCCGTTGAACCGGGGTCGATTGATTATCGGCCTCGTGAGCCAGGCGCGTGTCATCGTTCTTGTGAGAACTGACTTCCCTCGCGGCTAGATTGACCTCTGGGCTCGTTGCGTAAACGGTGCCCAACGCCGCTCCGATGCTGGAGACAAGCCAGAAAACAGAAATCAGGAGCGGAGCAGCGCTACGCTTTCCTGTTCTGCACTTTCCATAATGGCCCATACCAACATCCAATAGAATATTATCGCGGCGCAAAGCACCTCGCTGCGACTCTATTTATGAACTCTGACCGGCCGAGTCACTTAAAATCGTCGTCTGGGGCCGGTGGTGACCGGAAAATGTGTCGTTTTGCAAGAAACGGGTGGAACGAAACCGCCAAATTGGCACTCTAATGCAAAATGGAGAAGTCATGATGGCAGATGCAATCAACACCGTATCGTTGCTGCCATGGAACACGATCGAAACCGAGCTGGACAATTTTGGCTGTGCCGTCCTGAAAGGTGTGCTGTCAAAACTGGATTGTCACAGGCTAGCGGCAAGCTATCCGGACGACGGCCAGTTTCGTAAGCGCATTGTCATGGCTAGGCACGGATTTGGGCGCGGCGAATACAAATACTTTGCCTATCCGCTGCCCGACATCCTAACCGATCTGCGCCAGTCGCTATACCCGCCACTCGCCGGAATCGCCAATCGCTGGAACGAACAGATGGGCATTGATGTCCGCTATCCCGACCGGCATGAGGCCTTCATCGAACGGTGCCATGCGGCAGGTCAGGATCGCCCTACACCGCTGCTGCTCGAATATTCCGAAGGCGACTACAATTGCCTCCATCAGGATATTTACGGCGTGCACGTCTTCCCGCTGCAGGTGGCGTTTCTATTGTCCAGGCCAGGAGAGGATTTCAGCGGCGGAGAGTTCGTTCTGACCGAGCAGCGACCGCGCATGCAGTCGCGTGTTGAGATCGTTCCTCTACAACAGGGCGACGCGGTCCTATTTCCTGTGAGCCATCGCCCGGAGAAGGGTACGCGCGGCTACTATCGGGTGAACATGCGTCACGGCGTCAGCCGGCTGCGCAGCGGCAAGCGCCATACACTCGGCATCATTTTCCACGATTCGAAGTAAGGTTTGATATTCATGCCATGGTGGCCTGCAAATGGCGCTTTTCTGCGATCCGGTGCTCATGAACGTGAAAGTTCACTGCGTTCCGATTCTCGTTAAGCGCCATTTTCGGCTCGCCCACGATCTGAATCTCAACGCACCTTAGTTGCATCGGCCCGAGAACCACAGCATTGTGGGGCGACATATCGCATGGGGCCTCGATGGATTATCTGATTTTCTGGGAATGGCTGAGCTTCGCCGCGCGCTGGCTGCATGTGATCACGGCAATCGCCTGGATTGGTTCGTCGTTTTATTTCATCGCTCTCGATCTCGGCCTGCGCAGACACGCGAACCTGCCGCAGGGGGTGAACGGCGAGGAATGGCAGGTTCATGGCGGCGGCTTCTACCATATCCAGAAGTATATGGTCGCGCCGGCGCATATGCCGGAACACCTAATCTGGTTCAAATGGGAGTCCTATTTCACCTGGTTGTCGGGGTTCATGCTGCTCTGCATCGTCTACTATGCGGGCGCTGATCTCTACTTGATCGATCGCAATGTGTTGGACGTTTCAACGCTGGTTGCTATTCTGATCTCGCTTGCATCGATTTCGGTCGGCTGGCTGATTTATGACTTCTTGTGCAAGTCGCCACTCGCGTCCAACGACACGGCGCTGATGATCATCCTTTATGGCGTCATCGTTTTCATGGCATGGGGCTACACACACCTCTTTACCGGCCGCGCGGCATTCCTGCACCTCGGCGCCTTCACGGCCACGATCATGTCCGGCAATGTTTTTCTCCTGATCATCCCAAATCAGAAGAAGGTGGTTGCCGACCTGATCGCAGGAAAAATACCTGACCCCAAGCTCGGCAAACAGGCGAAGCAGCGCTCAACCCACAACAACTATCTGACGCTTCCCGTCATCTTCCTGATGTTGTCGAACCACTATCCGCTTGCGACCTCTACGCAGTTCAACTGGGTAATCGCCGCGCTGATTTTCATCATCGGCGTGCTGATACGTCATTATTTCAATTCGAGGCATGCGGGCACGGGCAATCCACACTGGACGTGGCTCGCCAGCACCATCCTGTTCATCGTCATCATCTGGCTTTCGACTGTTCCGAAGGCGTTGACAGGCGGCGAGCAAAGGGTTTCGCGCGCTGCCGAACCTTTCCTGATGGCCCCGAATTTTGAGCAGGTTCGCGATACGGTGATGGGCCGCTGTTCCATGTGCCATGCGGCTGAGCCTTCCTGGGAGGGCATCATGATGCCACCCAAGGACATTCGACTCGATACAGACGAGTTGATCGCGTCCCATGCGAATGAGATTTATATTCAAGCCGGGGCGAGTCACGCCATGCCTCCCGGCAATCTGACGAATATCACTGCTGATGAACGCGCGCTGCTCGTCTCGTGGTATCGTGCCGCGACAGCTGGTGAAACGAAACCATGACAGAGCTCCTTTTGCGGGGTCGCATCCTGACCTTTCACGATGAACCGCTGGCGGGTGAGGCGAGTGGGGAGGCGTTTACCTATATCGAAGATGGCGGACTGCTCATCCGCGACGGAAAAGTTGTTGCGGTCGATGAGTACGCACAAGTGCGCGCGGGTGACGGCATCGATGCGGAGGTAGCGGACCATCGCCCGCATCTGATCATGCCGGGCTTTATCGACACCCATATCCATTACCCGCAGATGCAGGTTGTCGGCTCTTATGCCGGCGCGCTCATGGAGTGGCTCAACAAATATACCTTTGTCGAAGAGCAGAAATTTTCCAATCAGGGACATCCCGAACATATCGCAACGTCATTGCTTGATGAATTGATCCGGCACGGCACAACGACCGCCGCTGCCTACTGCTCGGTGCACAAGGCGTCGGTTCAGGCATTCTTCACAGAAGCGCACCGGCGCAATATGCGCATGATTGCAGGCAAGGTCATGATGGATCGCAACGCGCCTCCCGGCCTGCTGGACACGCCGCAATCCGGTTATGACGACAGCAAGGCGCTGATCGGGGATTGGCATGGCAAAGGCCGCCAGCTCTACGCCATCACGCCGCGTTTCGCGCCGACATCATCGCCGGAGCAGCTCGAAATGAGTGGCACGCTGGTGCGCGAACACCCGGAACTGCATGTGCAGACGCATCTGTGCGAAAACACTGCTGAAATAGCTTTTGTCGCCGAACTTTTCCCCTGGAGCCGGGACTATACGCAGGTTTACGAACATTACGGTTTGCTCGGTCCGAAGACACTGCTTGGACACTGCATTCACCTTACCGACGCAGAAATAGGTTCGATCGCCAATAGCGGCTCAGTGGCGGTCTTCTGTCCAACATCCAATTTGTTCATCGGCAGCGGGCTATTCGATCTCGCGCGCCTGCGTGCGTCCGATCCTCCAGTTCGAACAGCGATTGCAACGGATATTGGCGGCGGCACGTCCTATTCGATGCTGCGCACACTGGACGAGGGCTACAAGATCCTGAACATCCAAGGTCAGCGCTACCATCCGTTGCGCTCTTTCTATCAGGTAACCCTTGGCAATGCCCGGGCGTTGTCGCTTGAGGGCACCATCGGTTCGTTTACCCCTGGAGCCGAAGCGGACTGCGTCGTGCTCAATGCCCGCGCGACACCCGCCATGCGCATTCGCATGGATACTGTCGAGACACTGGTGGAAGAGCTGTTCCTGATGCAGACCATGGGAGACGATCGGACGATCGCCGAAGTCTACGTGGCCGGCAAGGCGGCGAAAAGCATCCTGCGGAGCTGATCTACTCGACGCGATATCCTACTTCCTCAGCGGCATGCCCGAGCGTCAGCCAGAAAGAACGGGCGAAGGTGCGGAATACGTACAGATCGAAGCTTTCGTCGTCGATCCGCTGGATATTGGCATGAATGTCGTGGTGCAACGTTGCGCGGCCACTGCCAATCGGGAAGGCGTGCTCCGAAAAGTCGATCGCAAAGAGTTTTGACAACACCCATTCTGAGCGCGGTCCGCTGACGCGGATGACCGTGCGGCCGTGGGTGAGGTCGATGATCGTTCCGAGTTCAGGCGAAATGACGGAACGCAACCTTGTTTCGAGGTCTGGTGTTGCGCTGACAACAAAATATCGCCCCGGTGCGAAGCCGAATACCGATTTCTCGCCCGCTACACGGCCGAGGCCAGGCTTGTTTTGAAGTGCAAGGCCGGTTGCGCTGCCGATCGCGGTCAGCATGGCGGGAATCGCATCGCGCCAGGCTGTAACCTGAATGACCGAGAGGCCTTTTCGCTCTCGTAGCGTGACACCTATGCCAGCAGCCGCATTGCCGTGGTTGCCCGGAACAAAGTTTGCTCCTAAGGGCGATTGGGGTTCAGCCATGCATCCGGCTCCCTTCTGGATCGAACATATGGTGGCTGACAATCTCAACCGGACAGTGCTTGTCACGGAGCAAGTCCGTGGCGAAGGCTCGATTCCCGATCATGGACGTTCCGTGCTTGACGAGGGCCAATGCAATATATTTGCCAAGCGCCGGAGAATAGCATGCTGCCGTGACGTGTCCGAAACTATCGGCCGGCTCGCGCGGTACGGGATCGGTCACGATATGACTGCCGCCGGTGATGGATTGATTATCCATAGAAATGAGACCGACAAGCGAAAGCCGGTTTTCGTCCTTGAGTCCCTCGCGCCCGATCATGGCAGAGCCGATATAGGGCTTTTTCTTCGACAGCATCCAGTCGAGATGCAGGTCGTGGGCCGTCGTTCTGCCATCGATCTCTGCCCCCGTCACGTGGCCTTTTTCGATGCGCAGCGTCCCAAGCGCCTCGAGTCCGTACGGCATGATATCGAACGGATTTCCGGCCGCGAGCAAGGCCTCCCAAACCTTCGTACCGAACCCCGCGCCGCAATAGACTTCGTAGGCGAGTTCTCCGGAAAAGGAGAGACGGCAGATCATGACCGGGATGCCGTCGATCTTGCCATGGACGATACCCATGAAGGGTAGCGCAACGTTGTCGACCTTCGTGCCTATGACACAGGCTTCGAGCACGGCACGGGATTTCGGACCCGAAATCGCCGAACCGGCCCAGACATCCGTAACTGAAGTCAGATGGACGCGCAGGTCAGGCCAGATGCAGTCGGAAAAGAATTCCAGATGCTGCATAACCGTCCCGGCATTGGCAGTGGTCGTCGTCATGAGGAATTGGGTTTCCGCGAGCCGCCAGGTCGTTCCATCGTCAAAAGCGATCCCGTCTTCCCTCAACATCAGACCGTAGCGGGCCTTGCCGACCGGCAGTGTAGAAAACATGTTGGTATAGATGCGATCGAGAAATTCGGCCGCGTCGGGGCCTTGGATGTCGATCTTGCCGAGTGTCGATACATCGACAATGCCAACGCTCTGGCGTACCGCACGCGCTTCGCGGGTGTAGGCCTGTTCGACAGTTTCGCCATGGCTGCCATAGATCATCGGACGGTGCCAAAGCCCGGCCTCATAGGTCCTGGCGCTGTTCGCCAAATGCCAGTCATGCATCGGAGTCAGCCGGTGCGGGCGCAAATCGCCGTACCGCTCTCCCGCAATGGCGCCAAGGGAGACGGGTGTAAAGGGCGGCCGAAATCGCGTTGTCCCGGCTTGGGGGATCGTAATACCGCGAACGTCCGCCATGATGGCGAGACCCGGAACATTGGAGGTCTTGCCCTGGTCAGTCGCCATGCCAAGCGTGGTGTAGCGCTTCAGATGCTCGACCGAGTGAAAGCCCTCACGATAGGCCAGACGGATATCGTCGGCGGTGACATCATGCTGAAAATCGACGAACGCCTTTTGCGATTTGATAGAGGGTTCGATTTCGAATACGGGCGCTGGCGAGGCGTCCAGCATCGGCGCCTCTACGTGTGGAAGGACGAGCCTGCTCTTGGCAGAGCCCTTGGTTGCGGCATCCGATAGCACGCTGATCGTATCCATGTAGCCGGCGGCCGATCCTGTGGTCACCCAATTCTGGTTTGGTTCGGGTGGCAGGAAGGCCTGCAAATCTTCGTCCCAGTCGGGCTTGCCGCCAGCCTGGCTCGCCAGATGAATGGCCGGCGACCAACCGCCGGAAACGCCGAGGCAATCCGTCTTGATTTCCCGTGGCGCGCCTGAAACGCGACCAGTCTCAGCGTTGAAGTGCTGGACGGTAATCGAACTCAATGTCTTGCCAGCATGCGTCCCCGTTACAGCGTGAGCGAGGAGCAGTTCGGCGCCGGCTACACTGGCAATATCGCGGCAAGTGCCGGAAACATCGGAACGCACGTCAATAATCGCCGTAACGTTGACGCCAGCCTGCGACAGGGCCCGCGCAGCATCATAGGCGCTGTCGTTGTTGGTGAAGAGGGTGACGTTGTTGCCCGCTGCGACACCGTATTCGATTGCGAAGCGACGTACTGCGTCGGCGAGCATCACACCCGGGCAATCGTTGCCGGGGAAGACAATCGGACGCTCAAATGCGCCCGTCGCGAGCACGGTGCGACCGGTACGAACGACCCAGTGGCGCTGGCGTGGCTGGCCCTTCGTGCGATTGGGTTTGTAGTCGGAAACATGTTCGACCGCGGTCAGCACATTGCCGTCATAATAGCCCCAGACCGAAGTGCGTGTCAGGAAACGGACATTGGGCATGTTCGCCAGGGCGGCAGCCTTCTCGCGCGCCCAGACAGCGGGATTGCGCCCGTCGATCAGTTCTCCCGATGCGAGCAACGAGCCGCCTGCAACTGGCCGCTCTTCCGCGATGATCACTCTAGCGCCTGTGGTGGCGGCCGCTTCCGCAGCGATTAAGCCCGCCGGACCGCTGCCGACGACAAGTACGTCACAAAAGGCATTCATGCGCTCATAGCGGTCCGGATCGGCTGCCGTACCTGCCTTGCCAAGACCAGCTGCCCGGCGAATGAACTTTTCGCAGAACATCCAGAAGCGCGTTCCTCGAAGCGGTCCGATGGCCGGGCCCATGAAGGTCTTATAGTAAAACCCTGCCGAGAACAGCGGACCCGCAAGCTGGTTGACCGCCATCCAGTCGTGTTCAAGTGAAGGAAACCGGTTCTGGCTCTGGGTGACCAGGCCGTCATAGATCTCCAGCTCGGTGGTCCGGACATTCGGTTCGCGTACATCGCCGGTGAAGACCGTTACAAGCGCATTGGGCTCATCGCTTCCGGCGGCGAAGACGCCGCGCGGACGGTGATACTTGAATGAGCGTCCAAAAAGCGTGATACCGTTGGCGAGCAATGCCGAGGCGAGCGTGTCTCCTGGATGGCCGCTATAGGCCTTGCCGTCGAATGTGAATCGGACTGACTTGGAACGGTCGATGCGTCCGCCTTTGGAAAGCCGCGAACTCGTCATGCCAGTTCACCGCTTTTCGCTGAAACTGCTGCGTCCCGGGCAAACACAACTGACGAGATCGCATGGGTGGAAACGTCACGCGTGACAAGGAGGTGCTGACGGCAGCCGCCGCTGTGCAACCAATACTCGCTGTGCGAGCCGCTCGGGTTGGTGCGATCGTAGACGTAGGCGTTCCATGCCGCCCGATCATCTGATGCCGGTTCGGGCCGGGTTCGTGTTGCATCGCCCTGATAGATGAATTCGATGACGTCGCGTGGTCCGCAATAGGGGCATTTGATGATCATGATCTCATTGTCTCGAGGCGAATCGTTTCACTGGCAAGATTGTATGTTCGATAATTTGTTTCCTGGAGAGCCAGTCAACAGATTGTGCTGGAGTTGGTCAAGACAGGTGCAAATAGCAGGCAGCAATGATGTTATTTCAAAAGCTATCGGTCCCCGTGAATCATGATAACCCTTTTTACTATGCTATTGTCAGAACGCTGACGCCATCACCAGGAAAGCGGCGACCAGTATCATTGGGCCGACTTGTTCCGCCATGGAAAGCAAAAAGTGCCTTGATTGTGCCGACATGAACGGGCAAGTCGATAGATGAAAACTATTCTTGGATGGATTTGAACCTGTGATTTCTCGTTTCCTTCGCCAGATTTCTCTGACGATTGTCGCTCTGGTGCTTTTGGCTGTTTCGTTGCAGATGGCGGCAGCCCAAGCGCCGGCGCCTGTGCAAGCGCCCGTTGCAGGCATCGTTGCCGACCAGCGTCCGGCGATCGACGCGCTGAAGAAGCAGATCGCCGACTTTGCGCAGAAGAAGGAAAAGGCCGACAGTGACGCGGCATTGGCGGATTTGCGTCTGAACCTCGAAGCGACAGCAAAGAAGCTGTTGGAGATCGGGGTATCCTTCCGTCCGCGCATCACCGAAATCAATTCGCGTCTTGAGCAACTGGGACCTACTCCGGCGCAGGGACAGCCACCCGAAGCGCAGGTTGTGACCGACGAGCGTATGCGGCTGACGACGGAAAAAGCCGAAATCAATGCCGTGCTTGGCGAGACCGAAGACATGTTGATCGAAGTCAACAAGATGATCGACGGTATTGTCGACGCACGGCGTGAGCTTTTTACCGACACGCTGTCGCAGCGTGTGAATATCAACTACTCGCTTGGCAGCGAAATCGTCGATGCTTATGGCCAGGAACTGCAGACGATGAACCAACGAGTTTCATCGTGGTGGCGTTTCGTCGTAACGTTCAAATGGCAATCCATGCTGGCGGCGACCTTCTTCGCAGTGATTGCTGCGCTCGTCCTCCTGATAGGCGGTCAACGGACAATCGGCCATCTATATTTGCGCGACCCAAATATTGAGTCGCCATCCTATCTAAGCCGACTTGCTGTCGCCTTCTGGTCGACGCTGATGCGGTCGCTGACCGTCGTTGTCTTTCTGACGACAACCTACCTTTTTCTCGGCTATTTCAATGTTCTACGGCCGGATATTGCCGCGCTGATCTATATGCTCTTCTGCGTTATCGGCATTGTGTTTTTCGTCCATGCGCTGGCGCAGGCGGTGATTTGCCCGGGTGCGCCGAACTGGCGGCTGGTGCGTGTGGCCCCGAGGCCGGGGCGCATCCTGATGGTGCTGATCACCGCCACCGCAACGATCACCGGACTTGATTACATTGCCGATACGATCAACCAGATTGCTGCCTCACCATTGTCATTGACCGTTGCCAAGAGCCTCGTCGCCACGCTTCTTGTCGGGCTGCTTATCCTTGCCATGGCCTTTCTCAAACCGCTGGAGGACGAGGAGACTGGGAAAATCAAGGCTTGGCCCAAGCCAATGCGCATCTTCCTCTTTACGATTGGTCTGGTTCCGATCATTGCCGGATTTTTTGGCTATATTGGCTTTGCCCGTTTCGTGTCCCAGCAGATTGTCATCAACGGCGCGGTGGTTGTGACGATGTACCTGGGCTTCCTTACAGCCAGGGCTGTGTCGGACGAAAATGCGCTTGCCGGAACAAAACTTGGACAAGCGATCCAGACCCGCTTCGGCATGGACGAGACGACACTGGACCAGCTTGGCCTGGTGGCGAGTGTTGTCATCAACGTGTTTGTCGTGATGCTTGGCATCCCGATCATACTGCTTCTCTGGGGATTCCAATGGAGCGAGATGTCGGCATGGTTCGTGACCATCGCTACTGGCTTTCAGATCGGGTCCGTTAATATATCGCTGGTGGCAATCGCGATCGGCATCCTGCTGTTTGCTTTGTTCTACTTCTTTACGCGGTGGTTCCAGGGCTGGCTCGATAACAGGGTCATGGCTCGGGGCAAACTCGACTCGGGCGTGCGCAATTCGATCCGGACTGCCGTTGGCTATCTGGGACTCGGCATTGCAGGTGTGATCGGTATTTCGGCGGCGGGTATCAACCTTTCCAGCCTTGCGCTGGTTGCAGGCGGTCTGTCGCTCGGTATCGGTTTCGGCATGCAGGCGATCGTGTCGAACTTTGTTTCCGGCCTGATCCTCTTAGCGGAACGTCCATTCAAGGTTGGCGACTGGATCGAAACCGGCGGGGTCGGCGGCATAGTCAAGAAGATCAGCGTGCGCGCAACAGAAGTCGAGACGTTCCAGCGGCAATCGCTCATTATCCCGAATTCGTCGTTCATCAACGGTAGTGTCGGAAACTGGACGCATCGCAACAAACTCGGACGCGTGGATATTCCAATAGGGGTTTCGTACAAGGAGGATCCGCGACGTGTATACGCCATCCTGATGGACATCGCGCGTGGCCATCCGCTGGTCCTGAAAAACCCCGAACCGTTCGTTGCGTTCAAGTCGATCGTCAATTCGACGATGGAATTCGAGATGCGTGTTCACCTCGCTGACCTTTCTAATTCAGGCACCGTGCAGAACGAGATTCGCTTTACTTTGGTTGACAGGTTCACGGAGGAGGGCATCGAGATTGCGTCTCCGCAACAAGACGTGAATGTTCATATGGAAAACCCAGATGCAATCCTGGCGTTGCTTGCAGAACAGGCTAAGCCTGAACGACCGACAGAAATAAAAAAGTTCAAGTCCTAGAAGACCTTCCACCTTGCCGCAAAAACAACGGCGCGTTCAGTTGCCGTTCAGTTTGATGCCGCTATAACTGTTGTTGTAAAGGGCAGTTGGGCTCTTGATAACAGGGGCGGTGGAGACACCGGGTAAGAAATGAAGAAGTTTGCTATTGCTGTTCTTCTCAGTGTGGTCTCTGCTGGCTCGGCATTCGCTGCCAGCGTCAAGAACGATGAAGCCAGCGCCCAGACCATTGTTGTCACTGAAGGCTCAAGCAAGACTGAACTGCAGGTTGGCGCGGGCGAGACTGTTGAGTTCTGCAACGGCGGCTGTTTTGTTACCTTTCCGAACGGTGACCGCGAGGCCTTGACCGGTAGCGAGACTGTCGAAATCAAGGGTGGCAAGGTGTCGATCAAATAAGCTTGGCGGACGATAGACATCAAAATAGATTAATGACCGGCTGAGTTCCTTTTCAGCCGGCTTTTTAATTTTTGATTCACTGAAGATACTCTTTTTCAAACATTCTCCACTATTCGTTCGCTTGGTTCACTGTTCATTTTTACTTTCCCGCTAAGTCGTCGGCTGATAGGCAAGAATAATGCCGCGGTTGATAATAATGACTTCAGGGATGTGTAGTGGTGGATGCTCAGTCTGATAACAAGGCTATTGATCTCATCGTAGATCTTGATGGCACGCTCATTGCCACGGACCTGTTATTGGAAAGCGTTTTTCAGCTTCTCAAGCAGAACATGTTGTACCTCCTTCTCCTGCCGGTCTGGGCGTTGAAGAGAAAGGGCTATCTCAAGCATCAGATATCGCTGCGTGTGGCCATCGACCCTGCGACACTGCCCTATCGAGGGGACTTCGTGGCGTATCTGAGAGAGGAGCACGGCAAAGGGCGGCGATTGGTACTTGCGACGGGTGCTGCGCGCAGATTCGCTGAGAGCATTGCTGCGCATCTCGACTTCTTCGACGCGGTCCATGCTACCGAAGAAGCGCGCAATCTTACATCTACGAAGACGAGTTTCTTGCTTGCGATGTTCGGCGACGCCAAGTTTGCCTATGCGGGCAACAGCAAAGCGGACATTCCGGTGTTCAATGCGGCAAGTGAGGCGATTGTCGTCGCACCTGACCGGGCTGCAGCCAGATGGCAACGCGTGCATTCCGCCCGACTTTTCAAAGCGCCGAAGACAAGTTGGAAAGCGTTCTTCAAGATGCTGCGCGCACATCAGTGGATGAAGAACACCTTGATCTTCGTGCCGGCGATCCTCAACCATGAAATCACGGTCTGGCCAATCCTGTTGAATGCTACGATTGCGTTTGTTGCATTCTCGGCAGCTGCATCGGCCATATACATCCTCAACGATCTTTTCGATCTTCCACTGGATCGCCAGCATGCCCGCAAGCGGAACAGGGCTTTTGCGAGCGGGGTCTTCTCCATACCGTCTTGTGTGATCAGTACGGCGTTCTTTGGGTGGCAGACGAGGTCCAATGCGGCTTTGGCCGCTCTGGCCGGTTCTACGCCTTTGAGCATGCAGGGGTCGTTCCGGATGTGACGGCCCTGGCGAAATCGCTCGGCGGCGGCAAGGCCGCTGTCGGGGCGATGATTGCGCGACGCGACGTGTATATGAAAGCATATGGCACGCCGAAGACAGCAATGATCCACGCGATGGCCACCTTTGGCGGCATCGGCGAAGCCTGTGTGACGTCGATCGAGGCGATCAACGTTCTTTACGACGAGCACTTGATCGACAAAGCCGCTGCGACGGGTGACTATTTATTGCAGAGACTGGACGAGCTGAAAGCCAAATATCCGGCAATGATAAAGGATGTGCGCGGCAAGGGCCTGATGATTGGCCTTGAATTCCACGATTTCTCCAAGACCGTGCCGGTGGTCCTCCGCCCTGTTCTGGCCGTGCTCGATGACAAGCTGAAGGGCTCATTGCCGGGCTTCATCGGCAGTCATCTCCTGCGCGATCATGGCGTTCTCGTCGCCTTTACCGAATATAATCGCGATGTTGTACGCCTCGAGCCACCGTTGATTTGCGGCCGGGAACATGTCGATGCGTTCATCAAAGCACTCGACGAGGTGCTGTCACGCGGTATCGTGCGGATCGTCAAGGATTTCGTCAAAGCACAGGTGAAATGAGCCGCTCAAGCGAGAAACGCCGGGCTATTAGCCCGGCCAAGGTCACGATGATCCAGTAAGCTTGATGTCGGGCCTGAGAAGCAAGTCCCAGCAGTCGTTGAGCTTGACGACATTTCGATCTGCGAGTGCCTTTTCATAGACATTTTGCAGCAGCAGCCGTGCACTCGTGACCGGGCAAGCGGGGCGCAAAACGCCATCCGTGGCCCGGAGTGACTTCTCTTCCGCTTCTGTGAGGTCACCGACGGTCCGGAAAGGATCCGCGCCAATCTGGATATCCCGGGGCACATCGCGATCGAGAATCCATGGGAAGGGGTTGACGAAATCCAGCGTCATCAGAGTGTTCAGGCGGATACCATTGGTGTTCTCGAATTGCTTTATGGCTTTGACGACGCGATCGGCGGAGATAATCCAGTACATCTGGTAGTCGAGTTCGGAATAGAGCTGCCAACTCGGTAGTTGCCCCTGATCGGCAAGCTGGCGGTAGGTTCCCGGATTCTGCGCGTAGTGCGTCTCCAGCATTTCGGCGCGATCCATCACGTCCCGGCGGGTTGAGACGAGGCCCATGGTTTTCAGGTCCGTAACAGGTGCTGCCACATAGGTGGGCGCTATGGCGACAAAGCGCAGTGTACCGTGGACAACCTTGGTGATCGTGGGGATCGCCGTGAGAGCAACGAGACAATAGACAACCAGCCGACGCTTCTCGGTCAATGCTGAGCTCTTGGTAAGAACCCTCAGCAGAACGGGCCAGAGGAAAATGAACTCCTGGCTGCCCGTGTTCTGGGTTTCGAGAAAAATGCCGGCGACCAGCATGACGCCAATCCAAAGCCAGTCACGATCGAGCAGCGATGAGATGGCCTTGGTTGTCCGAACGTGTCCGAACTCTTTGATGGTGTCGAACACAAAGGACCGATCCAGCCAGAACAAGTAAAGGACGAGGCTTGCGGCGCCGAGGATGACATCGAGTTTGATCGAAAACACCGTGAGGAAACGGGAGAGCAGCAGACCCTCGTTTTTGCCGACAAGTACCGCGATGCTCTTCAGGTACGCGGATATCATCCCATTGTTCAGTTCGAGCGGGAGAATGGCGAGAGCGAAGATGCAAGCAGCCAGAAGGACGTGGCGCCATTTGAACCGTCCAGCAAAAATCGCAAACAAGCCGATGAGACCGCCTGCTAGGAAGCCGGTAACCTTGGTCAAAAACAGTGCCAGCATGGTCAATGCAGCGACCACTGCAAGCTTGCGGCCGGCGGGCAGGAATATCAGCGCGCTTGTCAGCACATAGAGCAGCAAGGATGTATGGCGATTGTAGATGCCAAAACCATTCACCCCAGGATAGGAATGAAACGTCTGGGTGTTGATCGGGCACAGTGCGAAGATCAGGAATGGCGCGAGTACGGCAAACGCAATCGCGCGGCTCTGTCTATCGATTGCGGCGATTGTTACGGCCATCAGCGGAGCCGCCGAGATCAGCACGGACCATTGCGCGAGAAGGGCGGGTTGCCCGCCGGGAAACAACGTCTGGAGCCAATAGAACTGGTAATAATCCAGCGCGCCGACGGGCGTCAGAAAATCCACGGCGGGAATCTGCCCAAGCGCAATTCGCTGCGCTGCATCGAGATAAATGTAGGTATCCCAGTACATGGGGCCGATTGGGACCAGCAGCGGCAGGGAAAGCAGGACGCAAAGAATGATCAGAACCATCGCCAATAAGGTCAATGGCGAACAAATCAACTGATATGGCCTGGAGGTGACATTGGAAAGATTGGACATGCTTCTACAATTCAGCTTCTTCGGCGAATGGTGACTATCTTTATGCTCCCAATTGTCCACATTGCGTTAAGCAGAAGCGCGAATTCGCTGTTGGTTTGCTGCAAAATGCGGCCAGTTTGCCGCGCGTCGCGGCGTGTTTTGGTCATGTCGCAAACAGGCCTTAGCAATAGACATATGGGGCGGCATAGTGCACAAAAATCGGCAAGAGCCGTTCCGACCATCGATCGATACCAGAGGATAGTGAAATGAAGACTGAGGCGCGTGTAGTCGTTATCGGCGGTGGAGTGGTGGGTGTTTCGACACTCTACCATCTGGCCAAAAAGGGCTGGAGTGATGTGGTTCTCATCGAACGCAAGGAACTGACATCGGGCTCGACCTGGCACGCTGCAGGACTCTTGCCCCTCTTCAACATGAGCTATTCAGTCGGCCAGATCCACAAATATTCGGTCAAGTTCTATCAGGAATTGCAAGCGGAAACCGGCATGAATGTCGGCTTCACCAATTGCAGCAATATTCGTCTTGCCCGTACCAAGGATCGCTGGGACGAGTATATGTATTATGCGGGGGTTGCCGAGACCATCGGCGTACCCGTCAAGTTGCTGACGCCGGAGCAGGTCAAGGAGATCTGGCCGCTGGCTGAAATGGATGGCATTCTTGGCGCAATCCAGCATCCTGAAGATGGTTATATCCAGCCTGCCGATCTGACGCAGGCTCTGGCCAAGGGCGCCCGTGATCGCGGCGCAACGATCTATCGCTACACGACCGTGCTCGGCATCGAACAATTGCCATCAGGGCAGTGGTTGGTGAAGACCGACAAGGGCGATATCACGGCTGAACACGTTGTATCGGCTACCGGTAACTTTGCGCGCAAGACCGGCAAGATGGTTGGTCTGGATGTGCCTGTTATTCCAGTTGAGCACCAGTATATTGTGACCGAGCCGCATCCGGCGATCCTTGAGCGTAAGGCGAAGGGGCTGCCGGAAATGGGTGTCCTGCGCGAAAGCGACAGTTCCTGGTACATGCGTGAGGAGAATGGCGGCTTGCTGCTCGGACCTTATGAAAAGGGCGCACCTGTTTGCTATGTCGATGGTCCTTCGGATGAGAGCGAATACGAGCTATTCCAGGAAGATCTCGACCGCCTCGAACCGCATATTGAAACGGCTATCGCCCGCGTTCCGGCTTTCGCTGAGGTCGGTATCAAGAAGGTATATAATGGGGCGATCGCCTATACGCCTGATGGATCGCCGATCATTGGGCCTGCACCACGCTTGAAGAATTTCTGGCTGAACGAAGGCCATTCGTTCGGCGTGACTGCTGCGGGCGGCGCTGGCTGGCAGCTCGCAGAATGGATCGTCGAGGGTGAGCCCTCAATCGACATGATGGGCGTCGATCCACGCCGCTTTGGTCCCTATGCGACCGAAGGGTACCTCAAGGAAAAGAACGAAGAAGCCTATGCTGAAGTCTTTTCGGTGCATTATCCCGATGAGGAACGTGGCGCAGCACGACCGCTGAAGCGTTCGCCGTCCTATGACCGGCAGAAGGCGCTCGGAGCAGTTTTCGGAACTGTCTACGGCTGGGAACGTGCCAATTGGTTCGCACCTCAGGGTTATGGCCTTGATGTCGCCAAGCTCGAAAAGCCGGACGTTCTGATGAATCACAATCATCCGAAGCCCGACGCCGAGGGCAAGGTCAAGGAACTCTGGTCGTTCCGCCGCTCGAATTATTTCGAGCATGTCGGTCATGAGATCAAGAATGTGACGAACAATGTCGGCCTTCTCGATATGTCCGCCTTTGCGAAGATGGAAGTTTCAGGTCCCGGGGCGCGCGCCTGGCTCGACTCGATCCTTGCGAATCGCATTCCGAAGAAGCAGGGCCGCATCGCACTTTGCCACCTCCTGACCAAACTCGGCGGCGTCCGTTCCGAATTCACCGTCTATGAATGGGCCCCCGGCAAGTTCTATCTGGTCTCGGCAGGCGCCTATGAGAACCACGACCACGACTATCTGCACAAGCGCTTGCCAACTGACGGATCGGTGACATTGCGGCCGATTACCCAGATGTATGGCGTCCTAGTGCTGGCCGGACCCAAGAGCCGTCATGTTCTGGAAAAGCTTACGCGTGCTGATCTGTCAAACGAGGCATTCCCCTGGCTCTCCGGCAAGGAAATCAGCGTGGGCACAGCTACAGCCCATGCTCTACGCGTCAATTTCGTAGGCGAGTTGGGCTGGGAGCTGCACCATCCGATCGAACAACAAAACACCATCTATGATTTGCTGCTCGAAGCCGGTGCGGAGTTTGGCATTAAACCATTTGGTATCCGCGCGATGACTGCGATGGCCGTGGAGAAATCATATCGTCTGATCCCACGCGAATTGTCGATCGAATACAATGCCTTCGAAAGCGGTCTTGATCGTTTCGTTCACCCGAACAAGGGCGAGTTCATTGGTCGCGACGCCGTAGTCAAGGCACGCGAAGAGGGTCTGAAGTGGAACTTCGTAACGCTGGAAGTGCACGTACCAGGTGTGTCCGACGTGGACGCCCGCGGCAGCGAGCCAATTTATGTCAAGGGAGAACTCGTCGGACGCGCTACCCACGGCGGGTACGGCTGGCGGCTTGGCAAGAGCCTCGCGCTTGCCATGGTGAAGCCGGACTACTCCGCGTTGGGCACTGAACTTGAAATCAAGATTCTCGGTAAAGTGCACAAGGCAACAGTCATTCCGGAGTCGCCATTCGATACTGAGAACGAGCGCTTGAAGGCGTAGATTCTGTTCCATTCTTCGGGCTGACTTGAAGACAGCGCCTGAAAGGGCGCTGTGTTTATTTATTTGTCCGCTGTTCAACAGAATGTGAACAAGATCGAAGTTGCTTTGCGTTTTGGCAATTTGAGTTAGACTTTAGTCCATGTCATCGCGAAGGAAGGCTCTCAGCAGTTTTCTAACACTGGCGGCGCTGTTGGCCAGTTTTCCCACGCATGCCCAAACAGCCGAAACCGATGTCGACGTTGAACTTGTCCTTGCGGTCGATGCGTCGCGCTCCATGGAGCCATTCGAGCAGAAAATCCAGCGGGAGGGGTACATTGCCGCTTTCCGCCGCAAGGATGTGATCGATGCCATTCGCGACGGCGTCCATGGGCGTGTCGCTATCACCTATGTGGAATGGGCAGGATCGACGCTGCAACGCACGATTGTCCCTTGGACACTGGTAGACGGCGCCGAGTCAGCGGAAAAATTTGCTGCGGCACTGGATCAGCCCATCCCATCGACACAAAGCCGAACTTCAATCTCTGGAGCCATCGATTTCAGCAGTACCTTATTCGACAATAACGGCTTCAAGGGAATGCGAAAGGTCATTGATGTTTCTGGCGATGGCGCGAACAACAATGGCCGCCCGGTTGCGGAGGCTCGTGACCAGGCACTGGCAAAGGGGATTACCGTCAACGGCTTGCCGCTGATGACCCGTGGCGATTTCTATTCCGATTGGGCGGTAAAGGACCTCGATGTTTACTACAGCAACTGCGTTATCGGCGGGCCTGGAGCATTCATGATTCCGGTCAATACCTGGGATCAATTTCCGGAAGCTGTGCGCCGAAAACTTGTCCTGGAGCTTGCCGGCATTACGCCACCCATACAAAGGGCAGATTGGACACAGCAGGGCAACCTGCCCGTCATTCTTGCCCAGGACAAACTAATGTATGATTGCCTATCCGGGGAGCGGATATGGCAGCGGCGGATGCAGGATTGGGAATCCCGCTAAGAGACACACCATCTGGCGCATCAGGCTGAATTTTCAAACGTTCTAGGCCGCTACCAACTGCTTGCGGTCAGCACGCTCCTGCTGCGGCGAACGGCCGTAAAGCTCGCGGTAGCATTTGGAAAAATGCGACGCGGAGACAAAACCGCAGGCAACCGCCACTTCCACGATCGGCATGGACGATTGGATCAACAGGTGCCGGGCACGATCAAGGCGGATTTCAAGATAGTACCGGGCAGGGGAGCGGCCCATTTCCTGACGGAAGAGACGTTCAATCTGGCGGCGCGACAGTCCGACATGGTCAGCGATTTCGATCAATGACAATGGTTCAGACAGGCGAGCTTCCATCAATTCGATGATCGTCAAGACCTTGGAGTTCTGGACGCCAAGCCGTGCACGCAGCGGCAGGCGCTGACGGTCGTGCGGGCTGCGTACGCGGTCGGTCAATGCCTGTTCGCAAACACGATTGACGATATTTTCACCAAAATCATCACCGATCAATTTCAGCATCATGTCCAGCGCTGCCGTCCCACCGGCGCAAGTGTAGATGTTGCCATCCACTTCAAAGAGGTCGGCATAGACATCAGCTTTGGGAAACGACTCGGCAAAGCCCGGCAGATTTTCCCAATGGATCGCGCAGCGTTTCCCCGAAAGCAGGCCCGCCGCAGCAAGAATATGCGCGCCAGTGCAAAGGCCACCTACGGCGACGCCGCGATTAAACTCCTCGCGCAGCCAGGCGAAAACGGACTTGTTCTGGAATTTTTCAACATGGACGCCAGAACAGACGAACACCATCGAAGGTCGCTCTCCGCCGGTCAGATATCGCCGCTCGTCCTCCAAGGACGATGTGGTGGCGCATTCTACACCGTTGGATGCGGTAACAGGCTTGGCGTCTACCGAGGCGAGACGCCAGCGATAGGCCTCGTATCCAAGCATGCGATTGGCAATGCGCAGCGGTTCAATGGCTGTCGCAAACGCGATCATCGAGAAGTTGGGGACGAGGAAAAAAACGAACGAGCGCTTGTTGAGACCGACATGATCCATAATGATTCTATGTTCCCGTAACCTGCTTCAAGGCCATGTCGCAACTGAAGTAGCAACTTCAAATCACTGGCGTGGTCTCTGGAGCTTTTTTTCAGATAGAACCATAGAATTATTCTAAATGGAAGGGATTGGCCCTGTGTCGCAAAAGCGCAGGCATCACATATGATAAAGGGAGCAGACAGGCCGTTATCTGCTCCCTCGGGTTGTTTGTGTCATGATCAGTGCCGGGACTTCAGCTTGTTGCATTCGGTGATCTGACGTTCATAAAGGTCCGGCCAACCAATGTCGCAACGGATGTCTTCGGGTAATCCGTCAAGAGCCATTTCCGTTTCCCGCAAGCGGCGTTCCCGGACGAAGACCTCGCGAGCATGGGCAATGGCTTGCACCACGCGATTCGTACGATCAACGAAAACGGTAGAGATACGTTCGGTTATGCTACTCTGGGGCCGCTGATAAAGTTCGTCACAAGTGCTCATTTCACTCTCCCTTTATACGGAGGCAATCTGAATGGCTTCCGTTTCATGATCTTGACTATCGGCTCAAGTTGATGTTCAATCAAACGAAATTATGGAACACTATGTTTCAGAAAAATTGATGGAGGATACGGCACCATGTCAGCACCCATGCATCATCCCTTCCCGATCCTGGATCTCGATGTGTTGCGCACATTCGCAATGATTGCCGAGACAGGGAGCTTTTCGAGCGCCGCCAACGCGGTCTTCCGCACGCCCTCAGCTGTCTCCATGCAGATCAAGAAGCTGGAAGAGACATTGGGCCACGTGCTGCTTGAGCGCGATGCGCGTTCGGTGAAATTGACACCGAGCGGTGAAGTTCTCCTGGGCTATGCCCGGCGCATGCTTGCGCTTAATCGCGAGACCGTGGCCAAGTTCATTGCGCCTACCGTTTCCGGTGTCGTACGCCTCGGCGCACCTGATGATATCGGGGAACGTGTATTGCCGTTCGTACTGAAGCGATTTGCCGAGTCCCATCCGGATGTGACAGTCGACGTGGTCATCGACCAGAGCAACAATCTGCGTAAACGCCTCGACGAACAGCGGCTGGATGTCACCCTGGTCAATGTGAACGAGACATTGGCCAAGGTCGACGAGGTCGAAATCCTGATGACGGAGGATATCATCTGGGCCGGTGCCAAGTGCGGTACTGCCCATGAGCGCAATCCGCTGCCGCTTTCCATGTGGGAAGAAGGATGCATCTGGCGTGCCAACGCAATCAGCGCGCTGGAAAGTGCGGGCAGGGATTACCGGGTCGCTTACATGAGTGCTCATACCATGGGCCAGCGCGCGGCCATTATTGCCGATCTCGCCGTTGCGCCTTTCTCCAAATTCCTGCTGGACGACAATATGGTACAGCTCGGCGCTGAGCACGGTCTGCCGCCACTCGGCGAATCGCGGCTCGGAATGCTCGTTGCCAAAAACGCTGGTGCACACGTCAAGGCGGTGGCCCAGCACTTGCGGGTTTATTTTGAAGGTTATGAGCGGACCGGCAGGCTCTAGACCTGCCGACTGAGGCAGTAGTTCTTCAACGCCCTGACGAGGTCCACACTCGTCTGTTTCTGCGAGGCGGTCTCGAAACCGAGCCGCCTTGCCGCTTCGCTGACCGGTGGCATGATCGAGGCACAGGAAGAATGGATTTCACCAAACGGAATACGATCGAGCAATGCCCCTGCATTGCTGATGTTGATCCCTGAACCCGGCATGACCTTGATGCGGCCATTGCTGACTTCGAAGGTCTGTTCGAGATCGTCGATGCCAGCAAAGGCGGTTAACGACCGGCCAGACGTCAAAATGCGCTCAAATCCGAGTTCGATTATGATTTCGACGGCTTCCGTGAGATCCGGAACAAGGTCGAATGCGCGATGCAGGGTGACGCCGAGCCCGTCGCACTGACGCATGAGCCGGTCCAGAGTCGTGTGGTCAAGCTGACCATCGGCGAGATTGGCGCCGAGGACTACGCCGGCAAGACCGGCACTGCGCACCGCATCGATTTCGTGCAGCATCGCGTCAATATCCGCTTCGGAAAAGACGAAATTGCCCGGACGCGGACGGATCATCGCATAGATCGGAATTGGTGAAACGGCTGCCTGCCGGATCAATCCGGGTGTTGGTGTCAGACCGCCCAACTCCAGAGCTGAACATAGTTCGACGCGATCAGCGCCGCCATTGATGGCCGCTGCCAGGCCTTCAGAACTGTCGACGCAGACTTCCAGCAAGACACTCATTTCGCGACTTCCATCAATCCAAGGACGCCAGCGCCGATCAGGCCCGGTTCGATTTTGAGTTCTGCCGGCACGACCAACGGTTTGTCGGTTTTGCGCAGGATACGCGACCTGACCGCTTCATCCAGTCGTTGGATGAGCGGCACGGAATTGGCCAACCCGCCACCAACCGGCACGATCGATGCACCAACCACATTGATTGTCATCGCAAGGGGCCCGCTGACGATGTCGATGTAGCAATCAACAGTTCGCTCCGCCGCGGTATCGCCGGCGTTCCATCGCTCGATGATCTCCGTGCTCGGCAAATTCACACCGTGCAGATGGGCGTGCAGTTTCTCCATGCCGCGGGCGGCGCCGATGGCGTCTATGCAACCGATCTGGCCGCAGCCGCAGGCAAGGCGCGGAATTGCCACCGGCGGATTGCCGGCGAGGGTGGCCGATACCGGTCCGTGCCCCCATTCGCCCGCGAAGCCGCCAGCTCCTTCGTGGATTTTGCCATTAATGACAATGCCGCCGCCGACTCCGGTACCGAGAATGACACCAAAGACGACGCGATGGCCACGACCTGCACCAACGACAGCCTCTGACAAAGCAAAGCAATCGGCATCGTTGGCAACCAGCACGGGGCGGTGCAGCTTCTCACTTAAATCATCGACAAGCTTACGACCATGGATGCACGGAATATTGGCGCAGGTGATCTTGCCCGTATCGGCATCAACGACGCCGGCGATCGAAATTGAAATGAGGCTTGCCTGGTCCGCGCCGCCGTCAGCGGCAATCTTTTCTATAGCGCCAGCGAAAGCATCGAAGTCGTGCAAGGGCGTCTGGACCTTGGGCAGTGGCCTTATATCTTCGGGCGAATGGGCAATTGCGCCCTTGATGGCGGATCCGCCGATGTCAAAGCAGGCTATCATGGCAAGCTACTTCCGGAATCAATCATGGATGTTTGATAGCGGAAATTGACTGCTGGACAAAGCTATTCGCGGTTACGCCGTGCTGCGCGGTCTTCGCGCGACCGCCGCCGCGGTGTCGCGTCGCCGGCAACGCCATCCTCGCTGACATTCTTGCGCGGCGGCAAGGTGACGGCCTGTGACAGTTTTGGGAAGGGGTCGATCTTGTTGGGCAGCGCCATTGCATTTATGAAGATCTGCTGGAAGTTCGGCTCCAGTGCAGTCTCGATCTTCTCGATACGGGCAACTTCTCTTTCTATCTCGCGACGATGAGTGCGGTTGAGCAGCGCCATAAGCGCGCCCGTGCCGGCGGCATTGCCCACTGCCTTAACCTCCGACAACTCGCAGTCGGGAATGAGGCCGAGCACCATGGCGTACTTCGGATCGATGAAGGAGCCGAAGGCGCCGGCGAAACGAATCGTGTCGACCGTCTCGACGCCCTGCTTTTCCATCAGCAGCTTTACGCCGGCATAAAGAGCGGCCTTGGCGAGTTGGATGGCACGAATATCGTTCTGTGTGACGGTAATGCGGGGTTCGCCGTCATGCAGGAGGTAGGAGAAGGTGCGGCCGTTAGCGATGATGCGCGGACTCCGCTCAGTCATCGCGCCATCAATGACGCCGTCCTCCGATATGATGCCTGAAAGATACATCTCCGCGACTACCTCGATGATCGCCGAGCCACAGATCCCGGTGACCCCAGTGGCCTTGGCGGCTTCCCCGAAGTCGTCCTCGTCGGACCATTTGTCGACGCCGATGACACGGAACTTCGGCTCGAGGGTCTGCGGGTCGATGCGCACGCGCTCGATCGCGCCCGGGGCGGCGCGTTGTCCTGACGAAATTTCGGCGCCTTCAAAGGCGGGGCCGGTCGGCGAGGAAGCGGCGACCACTCGGGTGCTGTTGCCGAGCACGATCTCGGCGTTGGTGCCGACATCGACGAGCAGCATCATTTTGTCCTGCCGGTAGGGGCCCTCCGATAGCGTCGCGCCAGCCGCATCGGCGCCGACATGGCCGGCAATGCAGGGCAGAGTATAGAGGCGCGCGCCGCGGGCGACCTCGATATCGATCTCGTGCGCCCAATACTGCAGCGGTCCAGAGACGGCAAGCGCGAACGGCGCCTGGCCGAGTTCGGTCGGATCGATACCCAGGAACAGGTGATGCATGATCGGATTTCCGACGAAGACGCAGTCGAAGATATCGTGCCGGTCGACATCGCCTTCCTCGCAGACCTTGCCGATCAACTTGTTGACCGCCTCGCGGACGGCCTTGGTCATCGCTTCGCGTCCGTCGGGATTCATCATCACATAGGAGACGCGACTCATCAGGTCTTCGCCGAAGCGGATTTGCGGATTTGATGTGCCGGACGAGGCAACGATGCGACCAGACAGCAGCGAAACCAGATGCATGGCGATGGTTGTCGAGCCAATGTCGCAGGCTATGCCGTAGGCTTCGTTCTTCAGGCCTGGATACAATCCGATGATAAAGGGCCGCGAGGAATCCATGTCGCGGTGGATGGCGGCGGTCACGCCCCAATTGCCCTTCCGCAAAATGCCCTGAATCTGGGGAATCAGATGCGGTGCGATGAGGAGGTCCTTCCAGCCCCAATCTTTTTCCAGCACGGCTTTCAGGCGGTCGAGATCGCCCAGAGGTTTGTGCATGTCGGGTTCCTCCACCTCGACATAGCAAAGCTGGACGGCGGCATTGCGCTCGATAACGCGGTTGGTGGCGGCTTTGCGGACCACCTGCGCATTGACCTGGACATCCTGGGGTACATCAACGACGAGATCGCCTTGTATCGTGGCGGAACAGGAGAGACGGCGTCCTTCGGGCAGGCCGCGCACGCGATCATAACGCTCTTCCTTCGGACCCTTGTGCGAAATGTGGTCGAGCGAGGAGACGATCTTGTGCTTGGCAAAACTGCCTTCCTGCACTTCCACCTGGCAGCGTCCACAGGTAGCACGGCCGCCACAGACGCTTTCGACATAGACACCAAGCGTACGGGCTGCTTCCAAGACCGGCGTACCAACAGCAAAACGTCCGCGCTTACCCGAGGGCATGAAGAGAACGAGCGCTTCCTTTGCCGATGCCTCTGGTGCTTTGACGGGTGCGTTCACGATCGATACTCCAAACTTACAAGGCGAGGGGCAGTTTAGCTGCCCACCGCCCATCAATGCTGGTCAATTTGCGTAACGCAAACCGTCAGCCTGCGGCGCCGCGACGCGCCTCGCGACCGCCTCGCCGCCGGCCGCCTCCAGCGGAATCGGCAGGCACAGATACTGGCGCTGCTCCGGCCGCTGCCGGCTGGTGGTCGCGATACTTCTTGATCCAATAGGTGCAATTGGCATCCGTGCCGTTCAAGACGTTGGCAGCATGAACCGCTTCCATTTCCTGGGGACGGCAGGGGTTCATGATCGCAGACGTCATGCCCGCGCCAATCACCATCGGAATGAACCCGGCATTGATGCCGTGGCGGTGCGGCAGGCCGAAGGAGATGTTCGACAGACCGCAAGTGGTGTTGACCTTGAGCTCTTCGCGCAGGCGGCGCAGCAGCGCAAAAACCTGACGTCCAGCATCACCCAGTGCGCCAATCGGCATCACCAGCGGATCGACCACAATGTCATGGGACGGGATACCGAAATCGGCGGCGCGCTCCACGATTTTCTTTGCGACGGCAAAGCGAACGTCCGGATCCATGGAAATACCAGTTTCGTCGTTGGAAATGGCGACGACCGGCACGTTGTATTTCTTGATCAGCGGCAGGATGGCTTCGAGCTTTTCCTCCTCACCAGTGACGGAATTGACGAGTGGACGGCCCTTGGCGACCTTGAGTGCAGCCTCGATCGCGGCGGTAACCGAACTGTCGATCGATAGGGGAACATCGACCAGATTCTGCACGATTTCCAGGGTCTGGACCAGCAGACCTGGCTCGGTCGCGTTGGGGTCAACAGCGGTGACACCCGCATTGACGTCGAGCATGGTCGCACCGGCGGCAACCTGCTCCAACGCATCCTTGATGACGGTGTCAAAATTGCCTTCGATCATCTCCGCAGCGAGCTTCTTGCGGCCTGTCGGATTGATCCGTTCGCCGATAACGCAGAACGGCTGGTCAAATCCGATGATGATTTCTTTGGTTGCCGAGGCAACGATCGTGCGAGTCATTCAAAATTCCTCAGCTGGCTGCGGCATTTGCAGATGTATGGGAAGCGTTGTGTACCGCCCAGGAGCCACGGTCGACAAGCCACTCCGACGACTTTTTCAGACCGCCGAACGGGAAGATGTGAATCTGTTTGATGGCAGATGCCGGGTTGGCAATTGTATGCTGTTCGATCGGGCCGACGACGCCTTCCGGCGAGTGGCTGGTTGCGAGCGCAGTCAGTGAGAGAGCATTCTTCTTCAGAAAGCTGATTGAATTGCCGACGCCGCACATTGCTGCATACTTGATGAGCGTCGTAATCTTGGCAGGGCCCGCCACGCCGAGATGCACTGGCAGGTCAACGCCATGTTCGCGAAGCGATTCCGAGTAACGGATGAAGCGATCGGCATCGAAGCCGAACTGGGTGACAACACGCAGCTTGGCACCGGTGCGCTCGCCGAAATTCTGCTTCAGGCGCAATGCTTCAATCGCGACAGCTTCGGAAAATTCGGGGCTGCCTTCGGGATGACCGGCAACGCCCATTTCGGTAATGGCGTATTTGTCGAAGAAGCCTGTTTCCAGAACCTCCATCGTGGACGAAAATTCACCGGCCTGACGCTCGAGACCACCGCCGATGACGAGTATATCGGTTACGCCAGCTTCCTCAGCGGCGCGACGGATGCGGGTTTCGAGAGCGGCCTTGGTTGAGAGACGGCGTGAGGCAAAATGAGGAACCGGCTTGTAGCCAAGGTCATGAATGCGCTTTGCCGCAGACGTCAGTGTATCCACGCTGTCGGTGCCCATATCGGTGATGTAGACGCGGGTACCTGCCGGGAACAAACCAGGCAAATCCTGCGATTCGATAGCCTGGCGTGCCGCCACTTCGATGGATGCTGCGATCTTTGTCATTGGCTTCGCTCTCAATTCATGAATTGTCATGTCCACCTGCCTTTACAAGCGCCACAAGGCGTTCCCGATCATATTCGTTGTCAATTCGCGCGAGGGCTGCATCAGCCTCGGTATCCAGATCGTCACTCACCGGCACCGGAGTGCCGCGGCGCCATTCCGCCAGATAGGCATCGGAATCCTTGGCGCCAATACGCATCGCACACATGTCGATGGCCTCGGTAAAACGGAGAGGAAGTTCACGCTTGGCTGCCTGACGTCCCTTCTTGACGGTCACTTGAGCAGGAATGTCCCGCCAATAGACGACAATGAGATCAGCCATGCAATTCACCCTCCGATGAGGACCCTTTTGCCGGAATATCGGGGTTTAAGCTTGCTATCTCACGACGTGCGTGCACTCAAATGCGACGTGCCTCAATACTGTGCTGTCGCAAGTCCCGATGCCCAAAAGGGTCCAGTAAGGCTTTGATTTGTGCGTAATCCTTGACAAAAGCAGATCCCGGTCTGCGCGGCGCGAGCTGGTGCTTTTGCGACAGCCGATTCAGAAGGGCCAAAAACTTGCCGCGTATGTAACAACGCTTGCGGCAATAAAGGCAAAGCCAAAGACAATGCTGATGGAGACCACACCGAGAATGAGCCCTCCAAGCATCAATCTGCCGTCGCGTTCACAAAGGGCGATGCCGATGATTGCTGTCGCCAGCGCCGGCAGCCAATTGGAAAGTGGCATGGGCAGGACGACCGACATGCCGAGAACGGTGGTGAAAACGCCCAGCCAGCGATCACCCTGCATGCGGCCGAATGGCCAGTTACGTGGCCGGATGAACCGCTCCAGCCACTGCAGCCAGGGCACGACCTTGTTCGATATCAAACGGAAGCGTTCAGGCGAGATGGATTTGGTCAACATAAAAGCTGGGAGCCACACCGATTCCCGACCCATCACCATCTGTACCGAGACCAGAACCAGTGGAATTCCGGTAACGACGCCAGTGCCTGGTGGCAGGGGAAGGAGATTCAGTATTGCAAAGAAAGTCAGCAACGCAGCGAAACTGCGATCGGTAAACGCATCTTCGAGCTCGGCGAATGTCACTGGCTCCGTCGCTGTTGATGCCAGATCCTCGAAGACCTGGGAGAGCGGACGCGGGTCATTGTCTGCTGTTGAATGCACAACCGCTCTGTCCGGCTTGATTTCGTGATCTGCGTCGATGGCGGCCATCTTCTCGTCTTTGTTCGTATTTTGACGCATATGGAGCGGAAATAGTGACATTGCAATGACGAAAGCGCATCAGCGCTTCAATTCAAGAATGTCCAAAAGCGATTCGCGAGCGGGGGCAGGAAGCTCGATTCGAAACGCATTGTCGCTGGTCCGGTACGCATAGCCCACCTGATCGGTGTCCAGTCCAGCGCCGTAGGCTTTCGGCTTTTCGCCCGCAATATAGCCTGCGCCGAGATAGATAAGACGCTTGTCGCTATCGGTATAAAACCGTCCCTTGGTGCGCTGGGAACCGCTTGTCTTCTCCAGCATCCACCCCGATCCGTCATCGGTAACCCGGCATTTGAACCAGCCATAGACCGTCAGCGGCGGTTCCTTGCCCAGTTTCGTTGTCCGGCATTGCCAATCGCCGACCATGTTGAAGCTCTCGCCAAAAGCCAGATTGGGTTTGGCAAGAGTTTCATCCAGTTGCTTCACGTCTGCTGCCGCGACGCCTTTTCGAGCTTCACTAATCGCCGCACTCCTGGTTTCTTCGTATTTGTCGAGCCGGGCTTGATCAGCCTTCGTAATGATCTTCGTAATTGCGCCGTCCGCATACGCGTAGCTGGCGCAAGCAAGGCAGAGTGCAATGGCAATCGCGGCACGAAACATCGCGGGAGACTCCTGCTTGGATGGACTTGTGGCTGCAATGAACGGAGAAGCCGTTCATTGATGACGTGCGAGACGGATCTAGTTAGTCGCGGCTGATTCCAGGGCAGGGATGAGATCGCCATAACCTGTTATGCGCCGCTCGTAGCCGAGCCCGAGAAAAGCGGCTGCCTGCTCGGCTTTTGCGCTCAATTCAGGATCATCCGTCTGCGCCAGATAGATCATTTTCGTGTAATTGCCGAAATACATGTCGCGCAATTCGGGATGACGATCGAGACCCAAAGGCTTGACGAGGAAGGCGTCGAAATGGCGAGCCAGAAAATCCGTCATGAAGAACGACGTCATGTCGTCGTCCCACTGCGACGCGAACGCTTCGTTTCCGGCATAAAACGAGAAGCAGTGCGGACCGGCTATTCGTTCGACACCATGTTTTTCACAGACGCGATCAAGCATTCCGCCTGTGCCGCAATCGGCATAGCCGACGAAGATGCGCGTGATGCCTTCGGCTTTGGCTTTGACGATGGCCCGATCCACCGAAGGCGCGATCTTATCCGGGTAGTGGTGATAGATCGCAGGCAGGCACTTCAGTTCTATGTGTTCCAAGCCGAACTGTTCACGGATCGCCAGGATTTCGCGCGCGATCATTCCGCACGCAATCACACGCACGGTTTCTATTGATTTCATTGACTTTTGGCTAACATTCATGGAACTGATTTTGCTCCATCGCGTTATGCGAGCGTTGGATTTAATTTTAGCAGAACGGGAGACACAGTCCATGAAACTATCACATATCGTTCCAATTGCTGCTGTACTTGCTGTTGTGGCTCTCGCTGGCTGCGCGAATACCATTCGCGGTATGGGAGCTGATACAGCTAATACGGTCAATGCGACTCAGAATGCTGGCCAGAGGGTCGCAAGGTCCGCCAACTAATTCATTGTTTGATCTGATTCGATCAGATCAGCCCAATATTCATCCGGTTGATAAACGGCCGCATCCTGATGCGGCCGTTTATGCATTCATCAGGCTCCCGAGAGCTGGTTGTGCTTGCGCTTCATGAAAGCCTTGGCCGTCTCGACCGCTACCGCTGCATCGCGGCAATAGGCATCGGCGCCAACAGCCTTGCCAAATTCCTCGTTCAGTGGTGCGCCGCCAACAAGGACGACATAATCGTCGCGTATGCCCTTTTCCTTCATCGTGTCGATGACGACTTTCATATAAGGCATCGTTGTCGTGAGCAGCGCCGACATGCCAAGGATGTCGGGCTGATGTTCGTCGATGGCAGCGAGATAGTTTTCGACCGGATTGTTGATACCGAGATCGATCACGTCGAAGCCCGCGCCTTCCATCATCATGCCGACAAGGTTCTTGCCGATGTCGTGGATATCGCCCTTGACCGTTCCGATGACGAGCTTGCCCTGTTTTGGCGCGCCGGTTGCCGCAAGAAGAGGGCGCAGGATGAACATACCGGCCTTCATGGCATTGGCCGAAAGCAGCACTTCAGGCACGAACAGAATGCCGTCGCGGAAATCCTCGCCGACAATGCGCATTCCCTCGACGAGAGCTTCGGTGAGGACCCTATAGGGTACCCAGCCACGCCCAAGGAGAATCTGGGTCCCTTCCTCGATCTCTTCCTTCAAACCATCATACAGATCGTCATGCATTTGCTCGACGAGTTCATCGTCCGAAAGCTCCGAAAGAATGATTTCATCATCGGCCATAGGTCTGCTTCCTTTCAAGCGTTATGCACATCACTGGCATTCGTTTAACATATCGGGCAAGTTGCTGAAAACACATTGCTTAAATGCGACCTCGTAAATGACGAAAACGACCGGGTGTTTGTCTCCGATGCGCCATGGCGTGCCGCACACGGAAACGCCCTTGTGGGTGTCGCGGTTAGGATTTGGTTTGATTGAGAATAAGTCTGCGCTTGCGTAGCGTTAGGAGAGAAGAAAATGATTGAGGAAACACCGGTCGATGCTCCCGCAGATGCGGAGACAAGCAGTGGACGCCGCGGGCGCGGTGCTGGCGCAGGCGCCGCCGCACGGCGCGCCGCCCGTTCCGGGGGTGGCCCTGGCAAGTCGCTCACCTACATTACGCGCAAGATCCGCACCTACGAAGTGCTGGACGACGAAGGCCTGGCACTGATCGAAGCCAATGCCGATACGGTCTTGGAAGAGATTGGCATCGAATTTCGGGATGATGCCGAAGCCCTGGCCCTATGGAAAGAAGCGGGCGCTGATGTCAAGGGCGAACGGGTGCATTTCCCCAAAGGCCTCCCGCGTTCCCTGCTGAAGACGGCGCCTTCAATCTATACACAGCACGCGCGCAATCCTGAGCGATCCGTTCAGATTGGTGGCGATGCGACCGTATTTGCGCCGGTCTATGGCCCGCCCTTCGTGCGGGATCTGGACGGCAATCGCCGCTATGCAACGATCGAGGACTTCAACAACTTCGTCAAACTTGCCTATATGGCACCGTCGATCCACCATTCCGGCGGAACAGTGTGCGAGCCGGTTGATGTTCCAGTCAACAAACGCCACCTCGACATGATCTATGCTCATATCAAATATTCCGACAAGCCATTCATGGGATCTGTCACTGCGCCGGAACGTGCGGAAGACACGATTTCGATGTGCAAGCTGGTGTTTGGCGAGCATTTTCTCGAGCAGAACACGGTTCTAACCAGCCTGATCAACGCGAATTCGCCGATGGTTTTCGATGAAACCATGGTCGGGGCGTTGAAGGTCTACGCGCGCAACAATCAGGCCTGCATCGTCACGCCGTTCATCCTCGCGGGCGCCATGAGCCCTGTCACTGTCGCAGGCACGCTGACGCAGGTCCTGGCCGAAGTCCTTGCCGGCGCATCGTTCACACAGTTGATCCGCCCGGGCGCTCCGGTCATCTTCGGTACATTCGCATCATCCATTTCCATGCAGTCGGGCGCGCCGACGTTCGGCACACCCGAGCCGTCGCTCGTTTCCTATGGCGCGGCACAATTGGCACGCCGCCTCGGCTTGCCCTTCCGTACTGGTGGCTCGCTCTGCGCCTCGAAAGTATCGGATGCCCAGGCCGCCTATGAGAGTGCCAACACGCTGAATTCGACACTACTTGCCGGTACGAACTTCGTTCTGCATTCGGCCGGATGGCTCGAAGGCGGGCTGGTCTCATCTTACGAGAAATTCATGATGGATATCGATCAGCTCGGCATGGCGCAGAAGCTGGCCGCAGGCGTCGATCTATCGGAAAACGGACAGGCCATGGACGCCATCCGGCAGGTGGGACCCGGCAGCCATTATCTCGGTTGCGACCACACCCAGGCGAACTTCCAGACCGCATTCTATCGCTCGAACATCGCCGACAACAATTCTTACGAGCAGTGGCTGGCCGAAGGCGAGAAGCGTGCAGACCAGCGTGCCAATGAGCTCGCTCGCCGCTGGCTTGAGACCTATGAAGGCCCTTACCTTGATCCGGCGATCGACGAATCCCTGAAAGAGTTCATCGCCAAGAAGAAAGCGTCGATGCCCGACGCCTTCACTTGAAAGAAGCCCGAGGACGGCCGGGCTAAAGTGGCCAATCTGATCCACAAGGAAGTCTGGGCCTCCGCGGTAAAGGGTTCTGATGCAGGATGATCTTGCAGAACCGATACGAGATCATATCGCCGCCGCGCTGGAGCCATACGGTTTGGTCCGGCGCGGCGGTTTTGCTTTCAAAGAAGCGAACCTCCGTTCGCCCTTGATCCGAGGGTTGCATTTTCGAAGCGTCGTCCTTGTCGGCCACTTCGGATCATCTATTTGGCCGCATTTCACACGGTGGTGGCAGGACCATCCGGATGCACAGGATCCGCTCGATCAATGGTCCAAAGATGTTCTGACTGCCGTTGCAGCACGATTTGGTGCGACGGCCGTGTTTCCCTCTGATCGGCCATATCTGCCCTTCCAGCAATGGGCTATGTACGCCGAGGGATTGCGTGCTTCTCCGCTCGGGATATTGATCCATCCAAAATACGGGCTTTGGCATGCCTTTCGCGGAGCGCTGCTGTTTGGTCGCGTGCTCGAATTGCCTGGCGACATTCCGCAACATCATCCCTGTGACGATTGTCAGGACAAGCCGTGCCTTTCGGCCTGCCCGGTGAATGCTTTCTCCGATGGCGGATATGATGTCGTTCGTTGTCGTGCCCATCTTGCCTCTGGAGATGGGGAGGCGTGTCTGAATGGCGGTTGCCTGGCGCGTCGCGCCTGTCCCGTGGGACGCGAGTACACCTACAGTGCGCCGCAGATGCGCTTTCACATGGATGCTTTTGCGAAGAGCTGAAGCACGTCTCCGTTATAAAAATACCTGATCTATTTCAAATGTTTAATCGAAAATGCGTTTAAAAGATATATCGTTGCCTTGATAAAAGATATATCTTTGTATAGATATAGCTTATGAAAGATATATCTAGGAGACATCATTCCATGTACGGTCATTGCAGAAATCACCACGGCCACGCCGATCACTGGTCACGCGTTGAAGCCATGTCAGGTTCGCGCGAAGGCGGCGGCCGCTTTGGCGGGCGCGGACGCGGCGGCCCGTTCGGGCGGCATCGAGGCGGCCCGTTTGGCGGGCGCGGCCCACGCATGTTCGATCCAGGCGCATTGCGCCTTGTTGTCCTCGGCTTGATCGCGGAAGAACCGCGTCACGGCTATGACGTCATCAAGGCGCTGGAGGCGAGATTCCAGGGGGCCTACAGCCCGAGTGCCGGTGCGATTTACCCGATGTTGCAAATGATGGAGGAAACCGATCTTGTCACCTCCACCACAACCGGCAACAAACGGCTCTATACGATTACAGATCAGGGGCTCGCCTATCTCGACGAGAACCGGGCCGAGCTAGACAAGATCAACGGCCAGCTCGACAACGCTTCAGGCGAGATACACAATGCTGCGTTGGGTGAAGAGATGCATGCATTGAGCTTTGCGCTTCGCTCGAAGCTTCGCAGTGGATCGCTGACAGCAGAGAAGGCCGAGCAGTTGCGCGAAATCCTGAAGAGGGTCCGCCGCGAGATCGAGGACCTCTGAGGTCGCCAGAATAGTGCTGACCAGAACCAGCGGGTGAAACCGCTGGTTCTGCGTCGGAATTATTTATGCACGCCGTCCGCGGCGTTCCCGCTTTGGCATGTCGTCAGCGTGAGCTGCGAGCTTGTTGCGCATCGGTCCGATGGTCTCGACGATTGTCTCGACAGAAGGGCGCGCGCCATGCGTGTGACTGTCGAGCGCTTTGCGCATTGCCGCCAGATGCTCGAATGATGTGCCACAGCAGCCACCAATAATCTTTGCGCCGCCATTGATTGCGAGATGGGCGTAGTCGGCCATCAGTTCCGGAGTGCCGGAATAGAAGATCTCCGCGCCGCGAAATTCCGGTATGCCGCAGTTGCCTTTGATAACAATCGTTGCGGAAGGATCGGCTTCGCTCATGTCGAGAAGAGAAGCCAAAATATCCGACGCACCGACGCCGCAATTGGCGCCAACAGCAACCGGGCGTTGCGCGAGTCCGTCGACCACACCGTGAATGTCCTTCGGCGGTAGGCCCATCATGGTCTTGCCGGCGGTATCGAATGATCCGGTATAGACATAAGGAAGGCCCACTTTGACGGCTGCCTCTGCAGCTGCGCGTATTTCGCCCGGAGCAGACATCGTCTCGATCCAAGCTACATCAACGCCGCCAGCCTTCAAGCCTTCCAGCTGTTCGGTGAAAGCCGCGACGGCGTCTTGTTCAGTCAAAGTGCCCAGCGGAACGAGTAGTTCGCCGGTTGGGCCGACCGAGCCCGCGACGATGACCTTCCGGCCTGCCTGATCAGCGACGCCGCGTGCGAGCTCCGCAGCCTTCTTGTTGAGTTCGAATACGCGATCCTGCGCATGATGCAGCTTCAGACGATGCCGAGTGCCGCCGAAAGAATTGGTCAGAATGATATCCGCGCCGGCATCGACAAATCCCTGATGCAGCGCCGTGATCTTTTCGGGCTGAGCCTCATTCCAAAGCTCGGGCGCTTCTCCTGCTTCCAGACCGGTGGCGAACAGGTTCGTCCCGGTTGCGCCGTCAGCAAGCAAAACGCCTTTTTCAGCGATGAGGTCAGCAAGTGGATTTGCAATGGTCATGGCGCATAAATTCCTGTGGGATTGAATGGATAACGATATAAAGAAGTCTTTATATGTGGTCAATAATCAATTGCGACAAGGAATGCCGATCAAACGACTTTGAGTGAGGCGACATAGTTCGCGACTTCATGGGCATTGACCTTGGCCACACGGATCAGCCCATCGAAGTGTCGCTGCATGGTTAGCACGGCTTCGGTCGTATAGAGGACCAAATACATCTCTCCGACGAATATCGCGGCGCGATAGGGGCCAAATACCGTGTAGGGAACCGAGTAGCGTTCCCGCCCATCGAACAGATAGAGCCGGAAGGATGGATACAATTCGTCGAGCAGCGACGCCATATGCTGCAACTGTTCAAGGCGTGCTTTGCGTGGAAGGTCCCTCCAGATACCGCAACCGGCCGCGAAATCCTGAAGGGTCTGGAATGGCATGCAGGCTTCCATGTCGGTGCCCGGCTGGCGATTATAGTCCAGACGGAACGCGGTTTCGCTCATCTGTGTTGCCGGGTCGCGGTGGACCATGGAGGTCTCGTAGGCAATTACACCTTGTGTGCGCAAGAGATCGGGAATGCGGGCTGGTACATAGCGTATCTTCGTGCCGGTTGCGTCCGCATGCCATTTTACAAGCAATGTCTGATTGTCAAACCCTTGTTCGATTTCGAGACTGGGGCGCAGTTCGCCGGTGATCCCTTCATCCTGGCTGAGGCCAAGTAGCCAGTCGAGCGAGACGGAATGGCGCTCTGCAATGTTGAGCAGCGTCTCGACACGGGGGAGCCGCGTGGATTGGCCAGACAGAAGCTGCGAGAGCGCAGACCGGTCGATTCCAACGGAGGCTGCGAATGACGATTGGTTCTCGCCGCTGCGCACAAGCAGGCTTTTGACACGCTCCTGAAACAAGCGGGAAAGATCGCGTTTATCCATTTTTATACAGCTTTGTTTACTTTGCACAACAATTGCACCGTTTGGTGCGCAAAATCAACACTTTCTCACAAAAATAGCATTGCTGACAGTTCCTGACAATGAGACCATGAAAAACATGGAATCAGAAAGACATACCGACATAACAGCATCCCAGCCCGCGCGACGGCGCCTCGGCATTGAGTGGCCGACCATTGGCCTAATGACCGCCTGCTACGGACTTTGGTTCATCTCCGGATATTATCTATTTCCCGTCCTGCCTGTTTTTGCACTGGCGTTAATGGCCATAGCAGTCGCGTTCCATTCGTCGCTTCAGCACGAGGTCCTGCATGGTCATCCGACTCGCAATGGCACTATCAACGAGATAATGGTGTCTCTGCCGATCGGTCTAGTGTTTCCCTATCGCCGCTACAAGCATCTGCATCTCAAGCATCACGCGGACGAGCGCCTGACGGATCCCTATGATGACCCGGAGAGCTACTACCGTGCCCTTGGCGATTGGGAAAAACTGCCTGCGCCTGTCAGAACTCTGCTCAACTGGAACAACTCGCTCGTCGGACGCGTCGTCATCGGGCCTGCACTCATGGTGATTGGCTTCGTATTCAGCGAAATCAAGTTGGTTTCCGGCGGCGACAACAAGGCTCGCACGGCTTGGCTGCTGCACGCGGCAGGGCTCATACCCACGCTTGCGATCGTATGGTTCGTATTTGGTATTCCACTCTGGATATATGCGCTGACCGCCGTGTATTGGGGCCTGTCGATCATCTCCATCCGTAGTTATTGCGAGCATCAATGGTCAGAGCGCCCGGACGGGCGGACGGTTATCGTGGAAAAATCCCCATTGGCGTTGATCTTCCTCAACAACAATCTGCATTTCGTCCATCACAAGAAGCCGACTGTGCCCTGGTATGACCTGCCGCAGCTCTATCGCGAGCAGCGCGAGGAATGGCAGCGGATGAATGGCGGTTATGTCTTCCGCAACTACTTCGAGATTCTGCGGGCCTATGCCTTTCGCAAGAAGCAGGACGTGGTTCACCCCGTGCTCCGCCGTGAACCTGCTCCAGCACGGGCTTTCCGTCCACGACGCCATGGCATAAGTTTGCAGGGTGGATCTACAGTTCCAATTCCCGCCGAGCCGCCGACAGAGTAAGCATACGACATGACACTTGTGGCGGCTTTGCCAATGTACGACTGGCCCGAATTGCGCACTGAAGTTGATGTGCAATGGGTAAGAATGCGCGACATCCTGCGCGCGAACGGATACGACGCTCCCGAACATCTCTCACGTCGCAACGCCGATCTTCCACCGGTTCCCGGCGGCATCAGAGACGCGGCGGGCACACTCATCGCACCTGATCCGGCGACACTTCCGCCGGATGAACTCGACCGGCCAACATTGTGGCTCCATCCCGATCTTCTCATAGCTCAGACCTGCTGGGGCCCTATGGAGCTCGGACTCGAACCCCATGTTCACGTGATTGGGCAGGACGACTATTCGGGCATCGAGGGTGGGGCAGGCAAACTTTACTCCAGTGCGCTCGTGATGCGCCGAGGCGAGGGGGCTGCAGCTGCGGCTCCCAAGGACGGAAAGGCATCGCTGCCTCTCGACCTGCTGCGGAACAAGAGGCTTGCATTCAACAGTCACGATTCGATGTCCGGCTATCTGGCGCTGCAACGAGACCTTGCCTCCCAGCACGAGACGCTCGATATCTTTGCCAGCCTCGTCGAAACAGGGGCGCATCGCGCGTCAATCGCGGCGGTTGCTGCCGGGAAAGCGGATGCAGCCGCCATCGACTGCAAGTCATGGGCTCTGGCCCAGCGCTATGACGAAGCGGCAAGCGCATTGGTCGTCGTTGGCTGGACGGGCAGGCGCAAGGGCCTGCCCTTTATCTCGGCCTTCGAACTACCCGCGCATCTTTTCGCCTGACGGGTCGAACGGCGGCTCGATATTGATGCGGGCGGAACGGCGGACGCCGAGAATTTCGACTTCGAACAAGCCATTGTTTTCGTTGGTCGCGAGTTCGGCCGGAACATAGCCCTGGGCCATAGAATGGCCGACATAGTGGGCGTAGCCGCCGGATGTGACCCAACCAACCACGCGCCATTCACCCTGTACGGCGCCCTTGTCGCCCTCGTCGGAAACGACCTCACCGGTTGCGTCAAAGCGCGGAGCGCCGACGCCATGACCAGCTTGCACGGTCCCGTAGTCCTTGGCGGTCTTGGCCCAGATCGGCTCATCGCCCATCACGTCAGCAGCACCCTCGCCATGCGGCACGTCAATCAAGAACGAGACCCGGCGCAACTTCGTGCTGGTTCCGGCATCGAGTTCGGCCTTTTCTCTGGCAGCTATTTCCCGGCCAATGAAATCGTTCTTGGAGAGCTTGATGAAGCGGTCCATTGAACCTTCATATGGTCCGTAGATCGGACGCAGTTCGCGGAACCAGGTCGGGAAATTCTTCTCAAGCCGCATCGAGAGGAGGGCGCGCATGCCAAAATCAACGATGTTGTATTCGGCTCCGGCATCCTTGATCGCCTGGTAGACGAGACGCTGATAGGCAGGTTCCATCCAGATTTCGTAACCGAGATCGCCAGTGTAGGAGATCCGGTTGACCATGCACAGCGCACCGCCAACAGCCGTTTCGCGGAAATCCATGAACCGGAACGCAGCATTGGAGACGTCTTCGTCGACTAGCTTGGCCAAAAGGTCACGCGATCTCGGACCTGCGATGGCCAGGCCGACAAGACTCTGGTCGAAGCGGTGGATGCGCACCGTGCCGTCCTTCGGCTGCTGCTTCTGGAACCAGCGCATGTGGTACCGCTGCGCTGCGGACGATCCCCAGATCAGAAAACGCTCATCGCCGGCCTTGGCGATGGTGAAGTCACCGATGAGTTTGCCTTCCTCGTTCAGCATGGGAGTGAGGACCAGGCGCCCGGTCTTCGGCATGGTGTTGGTCATCAGGCGCGACAGGAATGCCTCGGCGCCAGCGCCAGTCACTTCATATTTGGCGAAGTTGGCGATCTCGGTGACGCCGACGCTTGTCCGCGTTGCCCGCACCTCATTGCCGATATGCTCGAAGTCGTTCGAACGATGATAGGAAACGATATCGCGCGCTTCAGTACCTTTGGGCGCAAACCAGAGCGGGGTTTCGAGCCCCCAGGAATCGCCCATGACCGCATTCTGTGCGACCATTGTGTCGTAGAGCGGCGTGGTCTGCTGCGGCCGCGCCGCCGGCAGTTCCTCGTTGGGGAAGCGGATCGAGAAACGGCGCGAATAGTTTTCGCGTACCTTCGCATTGGTATAACGCAAGGTCGCCCATTCGCCGAAGCGCGCGACGTCCATGCCCCAAACATCGAAGCCGGGCTCGCCATGCACCATCCAGTTGGAGAGGGCGAGGCCAACGCCGCCGCCCTGGCTGAACCCGGCCATGACGGCGCAGGCTGTCCAGTAATTGGTGAGGCCAGGAACCGGTCCGACTAGCGGGTTGCCGTCCGGCGCGAACGTGAAGGGCCCATTGATGATCTGCTTGATGCCGGCCTTCTCGATTCCGGGGAAATGCTTGAAGCCGACCTCGAGGGAAGGGGCAATGCGGTCAATATCCGGTGGCAGCAATTCGTGGCCGAAATCCCACGGCGTGTTGACCGGCGACCACGGCTTTGCCGCCTTTTCATAGGTGCCGAGCAGTATGCCATTGCGCTCCTGGCGCGTATAGATCTCGCCCTTGAAATCCATGACACCGATGAGTTCGCGCCCCGTGGACTTATTGAATTCCATGACCTCAGGAACGTCTTCGGTGAGGAGATACATGTGCTCCATGGCGAGAACCGGCAGTTCAAGCCCGACCATCCGGCCGACTTCGCGGGCCCACAGGCCACCGCAATTGACGACATGCTCGGCTTTCACCGTGCCCTGTTCAGTGACGACGTTCCAGGTTCCATCGGTCTCCTGCGTCAGTTCAACAACCCGGTTGCGGAGAGTGATTTCGGCTCCGAGTTTGCGCGCAGCTTTGGCGTAGGCATGGGTCGTGCCTGACGGGTCGAGGTGACCTTCGACCGGGTCCCACATGGCGCCAACGAAGTTGGTCTCATCCATCAAAGGGAACATTGCCTTGGCTTCAGACGGCGTGATCAGTTCCGTATCCATGCCAAGATAGCGGCCACGCGCATGCGCCAGACGCAGGAAATCCATGCGTTCTGGGCTATCCGCCATCATAACGCCGCCCGTGAGGTGCAGCCCGCATGATTGTTCCGAAAGTTCCTCGATCTCCTTGTAGAGGCTGACTGTGTAAGCCTGCAGCTTGGCAACGTTCGGATCGCCGTTGAGGGTATGGAAACCGCCGGCCGCGTGCCAGGAGGAGCCGGACGTCAGTTCCGAGCGCTCGATCAGCATCACGTCCGTCCAGCCAGCGCGTGCAAGATGATAGAGCACAGAGCATCCGACAACCCCGCCGCCAATGACCACTGCTTTAACGTGCGATTTCATACTCTTATGCCTCTTTATCGTAAATGTGATTCAATGTGTTCAGAGTTTGATTCAAGCGTCAGAAGTCCGTTGGAGCGCCGCCTTCGGCCTTGCGCTTGGCGACGAAGGCGTTGATTTCCTCTTCGATCGCGGGATCGATCGCCGGTTTCTGATAGGTCGCAAGCCGCTCTTTCCAGATGCGGTTGGCGCGCTTGATGGCCGTGGGCGAGCCTGCCTCCTGCCAGCTCTCGTAATTGCGCCAGTCGGAAATGATCGGTGCATAGAAGGCGGTCTTGTAGCGGGATTGGGTGTGGGCTGTGCCAAAGAAATGGCCGCCTGGGCCGACATCGCGCATGGCATCGAGGCCCAGCGCATCCTCCGACAGATCTAGCGGTGTCAGGAATTCCGCAACCATCTGCAGGAGATCGAAATCGAGGATCATCTTTTCATAGGAACAGCAAAGCCCGCCTTCCAGCCAGCCCGCGGAATGCAGCATGAAATTGCCGCCGCCCTGGATCGCGCCCCAAAGCGAGAATACCGATTCATAGGCAGCCTGGGCATCCACCGTATTAGCTGCGCAAACGTTGGATGTGCGGTAAGGAATGCGATAACGGCGGGCCAGCTGACCGCCGACCATCTGTGCTTTCATGTATTCCGGAGTGCCAAAGGCAGGGGCACCGGATTTCATATCAACATTGGAGGTAAATCCACCATAACCGACGGGAGCGCCCTTCTTGACCATCTGCGTGAAGGAGATACCAGCTAGCGCTTCGGCATTCTGCTGGACCAAAGCTCCGGCAATCGTCACCGGGGCCATGGCGCCGGCCAGCGTGAATGGCGTGACAATGACAATCTGGCCGCGGCCCGACATCTGGATGATGCCTTCGAGCATCGGCACATCGAGCTTGAGCGGCGAATTCGTATTGATGATCGTGTAGCAGGACGCTTCGTTCTGCAGCTGCTCGTGGCTGACGCCGCGGGCGAGGCGGGCGATTTCAATTCCGTCCTGATTGCGTTCCTTGCCGAGAGAATAGATGTGAAACGGCTTGTCGGTCAGCATAGCGAGATCGCGGATGCATTCGAGATGGCGCACTGAAGGGTGGATGTCGATCGGCTCTACGGGGTAGCCGCCGGTCGTGTTGATGATATTGTGCATCTGCGCCAGTTTCAGGAAATTGCGAAAATCCGCCTGGTTACCCGAGCGCCGGCCATTGTCGGTATCAGAGCAGTTCGGCGCCGAACCCATCTGGGCAAAGATCAGATTGTTGCCGCCGAAGCGGACATTATGGGCAGGGTTGCGGGCATGCAGTGTGAATTCCGACGGAGCACATCCAACATATTCGAGGATCATGTCCTTATCGAAATGAACACGCATCGTACCGGGAGTGACATCGGCGCCGGCCTTTTTCATGATTTCGCGCGCGCCGTCATGTAGAACGTCGACGCCGATCTCCTGCAGCACTTTAAGCGATGCATCGTGGATCGATTCAAGTTCGTCATCGGAAACGATCTTTGTCGGTGCGAATGGGATTTTGAGCTGCCGAAACGGTGGCTGATCGAAAGCACCGCTTTCAACGCTGCGTGGCCGCGCCCGCCCGCCACGTCTGCCATGGTCCCGGGCTGATGCGTTCGCATCGATCTCAACTGCAGGTTCACTCATTGCTCTTGCCCTCATTCGCACCTGTCACAGGTGATGATGCACTATCGCCAGAGCAGGGCGCAGGGTGCGCGGCGTGAGCGACGCCGAGCGCAAGGGAAGCGACACCTAATGCGTTGGTTATTCCGCCGCAGCTTTCGATGTCAGATGGCTAATCGGCGTGACCATCGCTTGAATCAAATTGTTCATGCTAATGACGCCAGTAGGTTTCCCGTTATCATCAATAACCGTTGCGTATTGCTGGTTGGCGTCGGTCATTGTCTTGGCAGCTTCTTCAAGAATTGTGCCCGTTTTAACTGTCACACCGCCCGTTGCAGATGGCGCGCCGGATTGAGTGGCGATAGTGTCAACCATGATGACCCGGCCGCGATTGACCTCTTTCACGAAGCTTGAAATATACTCGTCCGCAGGTTTGAGAACGATATCCTGACCGGTTCCTTGTTGAACAACTTCACCGTCACGAAGGATTGCGATGCGATCGCCCAGCCGCAAAGCCTCATCGAGATCGTGCGTGATGAAGACGACCGTTTTCTTGATTTCCTTCTGCAGATCGAGAAGAACCGATTGCATGTCCATTCGAATAAGCGGGTCGAGCGCCGAAAATGCTTCATCCATGAGGAGGATAGGAGCATCATTGGTCAGCGCGCGAGCGAGACCGACACGCTGCTGCATGCCACCGGAAAGCTGGTTAGGATAATGATCCTCAAACCCTTTAAGGCCCACTCGGCCGATCCAGCGCCTGGCCTGTTCCTCCTGTTTTTCCCGCGACAGGCCCTGTATCTCAAGGCCATACACGGTGTTATCGAGCACGGTGCGGTGGGGCAGGAGGGCAAACTTCTGGAACACCATCGCCGTCTTGTGGCGGCGGAACTGGCGCAGATCATTCTGATTCATCTTGCAAACGTCGGCTTGGTCAACAATCACTTCGCCTGCCGTTGGATCGATGAGCCGGTTGATATGGCGGATCAACGTGGATTTACCCGAGCCCGAAAGGCCCATAACCACCTGGATGCAGCCCGCGGGCATATCGATATTGATATCGCGCAGACCGAGGACGTGGCCATGTTGTTCGTTCAGCTCGGTCTTGGACATGCCCTTCTTGACGGCGTCGACATAGGCAGAGGGTCTTTTACCAAAGATCTTGTAGAGATTCTTGATTCTGATGCCGGCGCCTTGAATGTTGCGATCAGCCATGGACGACCTCCTGATGTTTCTGAAGACGCTTGCCATAGGCCTGACTAACGCGGTCGAAGATGATGGCGATGCCGACGATGGCAAGGCCGTTGAAAAGTCCAAGTGAGAAGAACTGGCCGTTCACCGAACGCAGCACGGGCTGCCCAAGACCCTGGACACCGATCATCGACGCGATAACCACCATGGCTAGCGCCATCATGATCGTCTGGTTGATACCGGCCATAATTGTCGGAAGAGCGAGGGGGATCTGGACGTTTCTCAATCGCTGCCAACTCGACGAACCGAATGCGTCAGCTGCCTCCAGGACGTCCTTGTCAACGAGCCTGATACCAAGATTAGTCAGGCGAATCATCGGCGGAATAGCGTAGATTACCACGGCGATGAGGCCTGGCACCTTGCCGATGCCGAGCAACATCACAACCGGAATCAAATAGACGAAGCTAGGCATTGTCTGCATTACGTCAAGAATGGGATTGACCATTCGCTGGAAACCATCGGAACGCGCCATCACAATGCCAATCGGTATACCGACGACGATCGAAACGACCGTTCCGACGAAGATCATGGCGATGGTCTTCATCGCATCACTCCACATATCGAAATAGCCGATCAGGAGAAGGGTCAGGATAGTGCCGCCTACGATCTTCCAGTTGCGGCTGGCAATCCAGGCAATGCCGCCAATGAGAACGATCATGACTGGCCACGGCGTCGTCGTCATAAAACGTTCTGCCTGAATAAGGAAATACTGCAGGGGTTGAAAAAACGACTCGATGACATCGCCATACTGACGGGTGAAAGCCTTGAAACCCTCGTCCATCGCCTTTTTCAGGTTGCGCAGCGTGTCGTCATTCATATTGGGAAATGAGTAAAACCAATCCATTTGTCGGTGCCCCTTCCATAGCCACCCCAAGCGCTAAGCTTTCAGAATGGCTGAAGCGGTTGAACGTGATGGCGTTCAACCTATCAAGAGTGGGATACGGCGAAGCCTTGCTTCGCCGTATCTGACAATTATTGCACGGCAGCTTTGATCTTCTCTGCGGCTTCCGGCGAGACCCACTTTGTCCAAACCGCCTCATTGTTCTTGAGGTAATAATTGGCGCCGTCTTCACCCGTAGCCTGGTTGTCGACCATCCATGCTAGCAGCTTGTTGAATTCTTCAGTCGAAAGCTGCCGCTTTTTCAGATAGTCGAAGGCGGGGCCAGCAGCGTCGGAAAATTTCTTCGTGACAACCGTATAGATATCTGACTTCGCCCATCCATTCGGCTTTGGATCAGGGCAATCGGCAACGACAGTGCAGCGTTTCCATTCGGCTTCATCAAATGGTACGCCATTGTCGAGCTTGACCATGGGATACTTACCGAGGATTGCGGTAGGGCCCCAATAATATCCGAGCCAAGGCTCCTTGCGCTCATAGGCCTTGGCGATCGAACCATCGAGACCCGCTGCCGAACCCGTATCAACAAGCATGAAGCCGTTTTTGTCGCCGCCATACGCCTTGTAGAAGTTGGTGGTCGTGATCTGGCAAGCCCAACCCGACGGGCAATTATAAACCGCGCCCTTTTTAGGATCTTCCGGAGCGGGAAACAGTTCCGGGTGCTTCATCGCGTCCGCAATCGTCTTGATGTCCGGGTGCGCATCGGCAAAATATTTAGGGATCCACCAGCTTTCCGTGCCGCCTTCGGTAATGGCGGGCGCTGCGAGGACCAGTCTTTCTTCCTTGACGGCTTTCTCAATGAGGTCGCGGACAGTGTTGAGCCAGCCCTCCGGCGCGATGTCCGGCTGACCCTTTTCCAACATCGACGTGAACGTTGGAACCGTGTCGCCAGCAACCAGCTCGGCGTCGCAGCCATAACCTTCTGAAAGTATGATCTTGTCCAGGTTGGCCAAAGCTTCGGCCGACGGCCAGTTCATGTTGGCAATCGTAACGGTACCGCATTCCTGGGCCGATGCCGATCCGGCATAGCCGAAAAGACCAGCGGCCAAGATAGTTGAAGCGAGCAGCTTCTTCATGTGCTTTATCTCCCACTCATTTTGACAGTTCACCCGAAAACGAATTCTAACTTGGTACTGCCTTACCCAGTTGTTCGCTTATGTGCCATTTGGCATCTTTATCCCGCCAGAATGCAATGGTTTCATTGAATAAATGCGGTATATCGCGACAACGCCTATCGATATAGCGACGCCGGGATAATCTTTGCGATGTCAAATGGTACACGCTCATCAAGGCATCGTAACAAAGGAATGAACGAAAGATCAATGCTTTAGGCAATCTGACTTGATCAAACGGTTTGACCTGTGTCGCAACCTGCATATTTGTTGGAGTCGAGCATTCTCTCCCGAATTTGTATTCCACTCAAAGGGAATGGGACATGAAAACAGTCAGAAAAAAGCAGCGCCATGTCGCCGATGCGCAATTGGCCGCAATGGTTATCGCCATGCGGCTTCCGGTGATGGCGATGGAGAGCATGACGGATAAGGCAGGCCGGCCCGAGGCCAATCGTGCAGTTTCCGAAAAGGTCGCGGCGGCGATGGATGGCGTTGTTCAAGCCCAGCTGTCCGTCATGAATTCTGCGGCGACGTTCTGGCTCGACGTGATGAGCGGGAAATCACCCACGTCCTTGGTCAATGCAGCTGTCAGTAAAGCGACACGTGCGGCGCTTAAACCCGGCAGGAAGACCCTGCGTGCCAATTACAAACGTCTGGTGCCGGGCGCATAACGGGCTTCTCCATGTGCGCCATGGCACACTTTTACCGGGACTTCTGACGACTGCCGCAGCAATAAGGCTCAGCAAATCGATTTTTGCATACCGGTCATGCAAAAATGCAAGGGCCAGTACTGTAAATGCGACACGCCATGGCGAAATTTCCTGATCAAACTTTAGGCAGAAAGCGCATTTGAGCAGCAACAACGTTTTTCTCTTCGAGGTGCAGAAATGCTCTATATATTCAACCGCAATAACCGCGTGCACATTTCGTGGAATGCCACCGAAAAGCGCAATGCACCTTCCAGCAACGTAAAGAGCGGCATTGGTTCCGCGCTTTCGTTCATCTGGACACGCTCGGCCGGCTAATAGCCGCCAGCGAAGACTGCCAGTTTTGAAGCCGCTGCCTGCAAAAGGCGGCGGTTTTTCCTCATCTGCTCGATTGGTAAAATCAGAAAACCGCCCTGTCCCTGGGGAGCAGCGCGGTTTTTTGCCAAATACGCATGGCTTCCTGCCGGACGGTACGCTGGCAGAAGGAACAACTCCGGTACGCAGTACCTGATCCGGAGCGGGAAGCAGAGTCATCTGCTAACCCGTAAAGTTTTAACCGGACATCGTTACCGCGAAGTTATCGAGAGCTTAAGCAAATCTAAATTCGGCAATTTTCTCGACGTTTCTTCAAGAATTCAGTCTTGCCGTTTTGCATCTCGCAAATAGTTGATGATCCCGGAAAAATCCGAGGCTTCATGGCCTTCCGCGCCGAACCGCTCATAGATTTCCTTGGCATGGGCGCCGAGCGGGGTCGCTGCACCAACGCTTTCTGCAGCTTCCTGTGACAACTTCAGGTCCTTCAACATGAGTGCCGCCGCGAAACCTGGCTTGTAGTCATTGTTGGCGGGCGAGGTCGGGACCGGTCCAGGGACCGGACAATACGTGGTCAGCGACCAGCATTGACCCGACGAGGTCGAGGCAACGTCGAACAGGGACTGGTGCGACAGGCCTAGCTTCTCTGCCAGCGTGAAAGCTTCGCTGACACCAATCATAGAAATACCGAGGATCATGTTGTTGCAGATTTTGGCAGCCTGACCGTTGCCAGCCTCGCCGCAATGCACGATGCGGCCAGCCATTGGCTTGAGGATTGGTTCGGCTGTGGCAAATGCATCGGCACTGCCTCCGACCATGAACGTCAGCGTGCCCGCCGCTGCACCGCCGATACCGCCCGATACCGGCGCGTCGACCGATTTGAGCCCATTCGCCTGGGCGATTTCGTGGGCCTTGCGCGCAGAGTCGACGTCGATCGTCGAGGAGTCGATGAAAAGCGTACCGCTTTTTGCACTCTTGGCCACAGACTCATAGACGGAGAGCACGTGCTTTCCCGCCGGTAACATCGTGATTACGACATCGGCGCCCGCAACGGCCGCCTCGGCATTGGCCATGATCGTCACACCATTGCCCTGCGCCACATTCAGGTTCTCGGGCAAGAGGTCAAAACCGTGGACCGTGTGGCCTGCCTTGACCAGATTGGCGGCCATTGGATTGCCCATATGTCCAAGACCGATAAAAGCGACTGTTGTCATCGCAGCGTTCTCCCTGATGCAATATTGATTCAGCGGGCCGTCATGTGGCGCGCGATGATAACCCGCATAATCTCGTTTGTGCCTTCCAGAATCTGGTGAACACGCAGGTCGCGTACGATTTTCTCGACGCCGTAATCGTGAAGATAGCCATAGCCGCCGTGGATCTGTAGAGCGTCGTTGGCGACGTCAAATCCGACATCGGTGACGAAGCGCTTGGCCATCGCCGACCATTTCGAGGCGTCATGCGCTTTGTGGTCGAGCTTTGCGGCCGCAGTGTAGAGCAGCATGCGGGCCGCACTCAGTTCCGTCTCCATGTCGGCCAGCTTGAACTGCAACGCCTGAAATTGGTTGATCGTCTTGCCGAACGCCTTGCGTTCGGAAGCATAGGCAACCGCCTTGTCGAGCGCCGACTGCGCCCCGCCGAGCGAGCAGGCAGCTATGTTGAGGCGTCCGCCATCAAGCCCGCCCATGGCAATGCGAAAGCCATCACCCTCCTCGCCAAGCCGGTTTTCAACAGGAACCCGGCAGTTCTCAAAAATGACTTGCCTTGTGGACTGGGCGTTCCAGCCCATCTTGTGCTCATTGGCACCGAATGCCAGTCCGGGCGCATCCTTGGGAATGACGAGCGCGGATATTCCCTTGGGGCCATCTTCGCCTGTGCGAACCATCGTGACGTAGATATCAGAATCGCCTGCACCAGAAATGAACTGCTTGGCGCCGTTCAGCACATAATGATCGCCCTCGCGGATTGCACGGGTCTTCAGCGCCGCAGCATCCGAACCGGAATTGGGCTCGGTCAGGCAGTAGCTCGCCAACAACTCCATGGACGTCAGTTGCGGCACGAAGCGCTGGCGCTGCTCCTCATTACCGAAGAGATCAATCATCCATGTGCCCATATTGTGGATCGATATGAAAGCCGAGAACGCTGGACAGGCGGCTGACAGCGCCTCGAATATCAGCACCGCGTCCAGCCGCTTGAGTCCTGAGCCGCCCACGTCTTCGCGCACATAGATGCCGCCCATGCCGAGCGGGCCGGTTTCACGGATCACATCTGCCGGAAAATGCTTGTCGCGATCCCAGGCGAGCGCATGGGGCGCCACGCGATCAGCGGCAAACGCCCTGGCCATGTCCTGGATCACCAGTTGATCCTCGTTGAGCTCGAACTGACCGGCAGCCGAATCGACCAGCGTGTCCATGGTAACCTCCCTGTATTCTTGTTCTTTGCACTCTATCCCAAGCATCAAGTGGTGCAACGATTTGCATGGGACTAGGAAGAGAAAGACATATCCGCTACTCAAAGCCCATGACGCACGCAATCATGTTGCAGGGAACTGGCTCTGATGTTGGGAAATCGGTCCTGGTGGCCGGACTTTGCCGGCTCGCGCGTAATCGCGGGCTGAAAGTTCGTCCGTTCAAGCCGCAGAACATGTCGAACAACGCTGCGGTCAGCGATGATGGCGGCGAGATCGGCCGGGCACAATGGTTGCAGGCACTCGCATGCGGCGTACCCTCGTCGGTTCATATGAATCCCGTGCTCCTGAAACCGCAATCGGAGACCGGCAGCCAGATCATTGTCCAAGGCAAGGTCTGGGGACAGGCCAAGGGCCGGGACTACCAGAAATTCAAGGCACAGCTCCTCGATGCTGTCATGGCGTCGTGGGACATCGTATGCGAGGGGGCTGACCTCGTAATAGTCGAGGGAGCTGGTTCGCCTGCAGAGATCAACTTGCGGGCAGGCGACATCGCCAATATGGGCTTTGCCACGCGCGCGCATGTGCCGGTTGTCCTTGTCGGAGACATTGACCGGGGAGGTGTGATTGCATCCATCGTCGGAACGCACGCAATCCTGCAGCCAGAAGATCGTGGCATGATCATGGGCTATATCATCAACAAGTTTCGTGGCGACGTCTCGCTATTTGACGATGGCCTGCGAGCAATAACACAATTTACCAACTGGCCATCTTTTGGAGTGGTCCCTTGGTTGAAGGACGCATCCCGGCTCCCGGCGGAAGATTCTGTTGTCCTGGAACGTCTGGTCAAGGGTGAGGGGCGCGCATTGAAAATCGCTGTTCCTGTCCTCGACCGCATTGCTAATTTCGACGATCTCGATCCGCTCATGGCAGAACCACAAGTGGATGTGGTCATGGTGCGAAGCGGTGAGAGGTTGCCCGCTGATGCAGGGCTCGTGATTATTCCCGGCTCCAAATCGACAATCTCCGATCTGCTGCACTTCCGAGAAAACGGCTGGGACCGCGATCTTGAAATGCACCGGCGACGCGGGGGGCATATCGTAGGCATTTGCGGCGGTTATCAGATGCTCGGCCGGACGGTGCGTGATCCGGACGCGATTGAAGGCAGCGTCACCGAGGTCGAGGGGCTCGGTCATCTTGATATCGACACGATCATGGAGCCGGAAAAGACCGTCCGCAATGTCGAAGCGCATTCGCTGCAATTCGATTTGCCGTTGAGGGGTTACGAAATTCATCTTGGGCGAACGACGGGGCCCGATTGCTTGCGGCCGGCTGCGCGTATCAACGGCGTACCGGATGGAGCGACGTCCGAAGACAGAAAGGTTTTCGGTACCTATCTGCATGGGTTGTTCGGCGCGGATGCCTTCAGGGCGGCATTGTTACGATCCATGGGAATCGCCGCTGACGCGTTCAACTATAATGCTGGAGTTGAAGCGGCTCTTGATTCCATAGCCGGCCAACTGTCTGATGTACTCGATACCGACGGGCTATTCGCACTCAAAGTACAACGATGACGCGGCAACAGTGCTTGATGTCGCAGTTTCGTTTGACATTCCTGGCGCTTGATGAATAACGTCAAATTATGATTGGTTCCCGAACCGGCCAAAGGCCAAGGGATCAAAAGGGAATGCGACGGCCGTACCCATCAGGGCGGCTTAACCGCAGCCGACCCCGCGACTGTAGAGCGGCGAGGGTCAATGTCAGCGCCTGAAGCGAAAGCGGATGGCAGCCACTGGGAAACCGGGAAGGCGGCATTGATCTTGCGACCCGTGAGCCAGGAGACCTGCCAGTCATAGGGTAATAGTGCCCAAAACCGAAGGGGATAGTCCCTTCTGGCCCTGCACGGAGGTTGTTATGGCTGCTGCTCGTACTTCGACTACGATTTCTCTCCCGCTCGCATCGCGTCTGACGACGGCGGTGTTCTCGCTAATGCTCGGCGTGTTCATCATTTACGGTGTCGGACTTTCGCATTCCGAAACGCTGCATGACACAGCGCATGACACCCGCCATTCATACGGATTCCCTTGCCACTAAGTCTGAATTGGCTGAACAATCTGATCCAGCCGTCAGCGCTTAAGCATTGAAAAATTACGATTTGTTTGCCCGGGACGTTTTTTGCGTACCCGGCGGTTTGCATTAGGGATTGGGAGCAGATCTCATGTTGGTCAAGTATCTCCTGGCTACAATTGTAGCCGGACTGTTTGCTGGTATTCTGTTGACGCCAGCCATGTATGTGCGGAACGTCCCGCTTATTCTCCATGCCGAAGAGTATGAGAATGCTGGCGGGCACGAACATAGCCACGACACTGCTGCGGCGACAGACGCTGCGACAGCTGAAAGCGCACCTCAAGCGGTTGCGCCGCATGTTCACGAGGATGAGGCAGGACCAGAGCTGCCATTTGGACGGTTAGGCAACACACTGCTGATCAACCTCGTAGCTGGTGCCGGCTTTGCACTCGTTACCGGGGCAGCCGCGCTGTTCCTTGGTCGCAGAATTACTTTGCAAAATGGCATCTACTGGGGGCTTGCCGGGTTCTTCATATTCAACTTCGCTCCAGCATTCAGTCTTGCACCAGAACTGCCGGCCATGCCTGCGGCTGACCTGGCCGCACGGCAAGCCTGGTGGCTCATAACGGTCCTGCTTACGGCGGGCGGAGTCTACCTCATTGTGCTTCGCCAAGAGATCTGGACGAAGGTTATGGGCGTTGTGCTGATCGTTGCACCGCATGTTTACGGTGCCCCGGAAGTTGAAGATCTCACGTCACCAGTCCCCCCGACACTGGCTTCAGAGTTTGCCGTGTCGACGCTAGCTACCAATCTGTTCTTCTGGGTAGTGCTTGGAACGGCGCTTGGCTGGGCAATTCAACACTATGCTGCATCGGAGCTCGAGGGCTGATGTCGTCGCTGGAGCGCGGAGTTACCTTTATTCTGGGCGGTGCGCGCTCCGGCAAATCCTCCTTTGCCGAAGGCTTGATCGAGGCATCGAGTATGGATGCTGTCTTTCTTGCAACTGGCAGAGCGTGGGATAACGAAATGTCGGAGAGGATCGAACTACACAAGGCGCGGCGTGGTCCGAATTGGACAACTATCGAGGAACCGCTCGATCTAGTGGGTGCTCTGGAAAAAGTATGCACCGCCAACAGTGCGATCCTCGTCGACTGCCTGACGCTATGGCTCACCAATCTGATGATGGGTGAGCGAGACATAGAGGAGGAGACTGCGACGTTTGTTACTGCGATATCGCACCTCAAGGGCGCCGTGGTGCTCGTATCAAATGAGGTCGGTCTTGGAATCGTTCCGGAAAACCGCATGGCACGTGCGTTTCGCGATCACGCGGGCCGCCTCCATCAAGCCGTGGCGCAAGCTGCGACAACAGTCTATTTCGTGGCGGCAGGATTGCCGCTCAAAATGAAGGGATAAAAACATGCAGGGTCAAAAGCCGCATGATGGAAAGAAGATTCCGGCGACTGTGATCACCGGCTTTCTGGGTTCGGGCAAGACGACAATGATCCGAAACCTTCTCGAGAATGCCAACGGCAAGCGTATTGCCTTGATCATCAACGAGTTTGGTGACCTTGGCGTTGACGGCGGCCTGCTCAAAGGCTGCGGTATCGAAGCCTGCCGCGACGAAGACGTAATCGAGCTCAACAATGGCTGCATATGCTGCACCGTCGCGGATGATTTCATTCCGACCATGACGAAGCTTCTCGACCGGCCTGATCGCCCCGACCATATCGTGATCGAGACATCGGGTCTGGCCTTGCCGCAGCCACTCGTGGCGGCCTTCAACTGGCCCGAAATCAAGACACAGGTCACCGTCGACGGCGTTGTGACAGTCATCGATGCAGCCGCTGTTTCGGAAGGCCGGTTTGCCGACGATCATGACAAGGTCGACGCACAGCGCGTGCAGGACGAGTCCCTGGATCATGACAGCCCGCTCGAAGAACTTTTCGAAGACCAGATTCGCGCGGCCGATCTGATCGTTCTGAACAAAACCGACCTGATCAACGGCGATCAGCTCGACGGTGTGAAGGGCGATGTGCAAAGTCGGTCATCGCGCGCGCTCAACATGGTTCCAGCGAGCTTCGGCAAACTCAGCAACCAGCTGCTGCTCGGGCTTGGCGTTGGCACCGAAGAGGATATCGCCAACCGCAAATCGCACCATGAGATGGAGCACGAAGCGGGCGAAGAACACGATCATGACGAGTTCGAGAGCTTCGTGGTCGGTCTTGGCCCGGTGGCCGAGCCAAAGTCCTTCGTGGAGAAGCTCAAGGGCGTGATTGCCGATCACGACGTGCTGCGGCTGAAGGGTTTCGTCGACGTTCCCGGCAAGCCGATGCGTCTTGTTGTCCAGGCGGTAGGGTCGCGGATCGAGCATTATTTCGATCGCAGCTGGCACCCGGATGAGGAGCGCCAGACGCGCTTGGTGGTGATCGGTCTCCATGACATCGATACGGCAGCGATTGAGACCGCGATGAATGCCGCCGCGGCGTAACAGCAGGCCAATTGAATGCATCTCCTTCTCGCTCAGAAAGGCACGATAGCCGAAGGCACAGAGGCGATTGATCTCGGTCAGACGCCGGGAGATGTGCTGTTTCTCTCGGCCGCTGATACAGAGCTGGCAAGCCTCGCTTCAGCACAGCGGCAGAGGACAGGTGAGGTGTCTCTGCGCCTTGCGAACATGATGGCGCTGACACATCCCATGTCCGTCGATGCCTACGTCGAAAGAACGGCACGACATGCGAAGCTGATTGTCGTACGGGTGATCGGCGGCGAGAGCTACTGGCCCTATGGACTGGAAGCGCTGCACGCTTGCGCGATCAATCACAAGGTCCAATTGGCCGTGCTCCCGGGGGATGACAAGCCAGATCCGGGACTCGACCGGTTTTCCACGATCGCGCGCCAGGATCGCGATGCGCTGTGGCATTACCTGCTTGAAGGTGGCGCGCAGAACGCTCAGCGGTTTCTCGGCTATTGTGCTGCGTTGATCGACGGTGAGGAGAAGCCGCAAGATGCGGCGCCATTGCTGAAGGCCGGACTGTGGTGGCCGGGAAGTGCTGCGCCTTCGCTCAACGAGATGCGCGGCCATTGGCTGGACAATGCACCCGCGATTGCGATTTGCTTTTATCGCGCGCTGGTACAGAGCGGGCAGACGCAGCCAGTGGAGGCACTGATTGAGGCGCTAAAGGCAAAGGGCTTGAACCCGCTGCCGGTGTTTGTCTCGAGCTTGAAGGATCCGGTGTCTGTGGCAACGCTGGAAGCCATCTTCGGTGAAGCGCCGCCTTCCGTCGTGCTCAATGCAACGGGGTTTGCCGTATCAGCGCCGGGCGCGGCACGCAAACCGACCGTGCTCGAGCACGATGGCGCCATCGTGCTGCAGGTGATCTTTTCCGGGTCGAGTGCCGATCAATGGCGCAATTCGGACCAGGGACTTTCGGCGCGCGATCTTGCCATGAATGTGGCGTTGCCGGAGGTGGATGGCCGTGTGCTGTCGCGCGCGGTTTCGTTCAAATCGGCGCGGCAATATGATGAGGCGGTCGAGACAAATATCGTTACGCATGAACCGCAGCCTGACCGGGTCGAATTTGTCGCTGCGCTGGCTGCGAACTGGGCCCGGCTTCGCGGCACGAAACCCGAGACGCGGCGCGTCGCGCTCGTAATGGCCAATTATCCCAACCGGGACGGCCGCCTCGGCAATGGTGTCGGGCTCGATACGCCTGCTGGAACGTGGCATGTGCTGAACACGATGCGCGAACATGGCTATGCAGTCACCAATGTGCCATCAGATGGCGACGCGTTGATCAACCATATGATGGCGGGGCCGACCAATGCGGCAAGCGACGGGCGGGAAGTCCGCGAAACGATTTCTCTGAATCAATACAAGAACTTCTTTCAGTCGCTTCCTAAGCCGATTCAACAGGCCATTACGGAACGATGGGGCGCTCCTGAGGCTGACCCATTTTTCGTAAAGGGCACGCAGACTTTCGCGCTGCCGCTTGCGCGCTTTGGCGAAACACTGGTCGGTATCCAGCCGGCACGCGGCTACAACATTGATCCGAAGGATACGTATCATTCTCCGGATCTCGTGCCACCGCATGGCTATCTCGCCTTCTACGCTTACCTGCGCGTGGTCTATGGCGCCCACGCCATCGTCCATGTCGGCAAGCATGGCAATCTGGAATGGCTGCCGGGCAAGTCGCTTGCCCTGTCGGAGAACTGCTATCCGGAGGCCGTCCTCGGACCGGTCCCGCATATTTATCCGTTCATCGTCAATGATCCGGGCGAGGGCACCCAGGCCAAGCGCCGTTCATCAGCCGTTATCATCGATCACCTGACGCCGCCGCTGACGCGAGCGGAGAGCTACGGTCCGCTGAAGGACCTCGAAGCGTTGGTGGACGAATACTATGAGGCTTCGGGTGTCGATCCCCGCCGACTCGTGCGCCTGAAAGTCCAGATACTCGATCTGGTCCGCGATATCGGTCTCGATCATGATGCTGGTATTCATGACCACGATCCCGACGATCTCGCCCTGCAGAAACTTGACGCTTATCTCTGCGACCTGAAGGAAATGCAAATTCGTGATGGGCTGCATATTTTCGGCCGGTCACCAGAGGGACATTTGTTGACGGATCTTGTTGTCGCGCTGGCCCGCGTGCCGCGCGGCGCTGGTCATGGAGCCGATCAAAGCCTTCAACGTGGGATTGCACTTGATCTCGGTCTTGCGGGATTCGACCCGCTCGACTGCGACATGGCTGCGCCGTGGAATGGTGTGCATCCGGAGATGTTGCAGGATGTCTCTGATTCTCCTTGGCGCATCACTGGCGACACGGTGGAGCGTGTCGAACTGCTGGCAGCAAAGCTCGTTGCGGGCGAGGCCGAATGCCCGTCTGAGTGGGAAAATACGACGTTGGTTCTCGAAGGCATACGGACCAATCTCCATCCTGCAGTAACCGCCTGCGGAGATGCAGAAATGAGCGCGTTGCTTACCGCGCTGGACGGCCGTTTCGTTGCGCCGGGACCGTCCGGCGCGCCAACACGTGGCCGCCCCGACGTGTTGCCGACCGGCCGCAATTTCTTTTCAGTCGACAGTCGCGCCGTACCAACGCCAGCGGCGTGGGAACTCGGGCAGAAATCAGCCGAGCTCCTGATCCGCCGCTATACACAGGATCACGGCGAATGGCCCACTTCATTCGGCCTTACCGCTTGGGGGACATCCAACATGCGCACCGGCGGCGATGATATCGCGCAGGCGCTGGCGCTGATTGGCGTCAAGCCGGTGTGGGACATGGCATCCCGCCGCGTTACCGGTTACGAAATCATTCCGACAGCCCTGCTCGGGCGCCCGCGCGTCGACGTCACGCTACGCATTTCGGGCTTCTTCCGCGATGCATTTCCTGACCAGATTGCTCTGTTCGACACCGCAGTCCGTGCCGCAGGCGCACTGGATGAGGACGAGAGTGACAATCCGATCGCCGCCCGCATGCGCAGTGAGCTGGCGCGGCTCGTTGCAGAAGGCAGCGATGAAAAGCTTGCCAGGCAGCGTGCCGGTTTCCGTGTCTTCGGTTCCAAACCGGGAGCCTACGGTGCCGGATTGCAGGCGTTGATCGACGAAAAGGACTGGGCCAAGCGCGATGATCTTGCCGAAGCCTGGTTGGTCTGGGGCGGCTATGCATATGGCGCTGGCGAGGAGGGTACAGCCGAGCGTGGGCTGCTTGAAGAGCGGCTTCGGACAGTGAATGCGGTTGTGCAGAATCAGGACAATCGTGAGCACGATCTCCTCGATTCTGATGATTATTATCAGTTCGAAGGGGGCATGTCGGCGGCGGTGGAACTGGTGTCCGGCGAGCAGCCGACGATTTACCACAACGACCACTCGCGGCCGGAAAAGCCGGTTATCCGGACCCTTGAGGAAGAGATTGCGCGCACGGTTCGCGGCCGTGTTACCAATCCGAAGTGGATCGCTGGTGTTATGCGTCATGGCTACAAGGGGGCGTTCGAGATGGCAGCAACCGTCGACTATCTTTTCGCGTTCGCCGCAACAACGGGCGCTGTCGGCGATCATCATTTCGAGGGCGTCTATCAGGCATTCCTGGTGGACGAGGAAGTGCGAAGCTTTCTGAAAGACAAGAACCCTCACGCTTTGCGCGATATTGCACAGAAGCTGGAGGAGGCGGTGACGCGCGGATTCTGGACGCCGCGGTCCAATTCCGCTCGCTACGAACTCAGCAGCCTTGCTGCCTGACAATTTTGATTCGGAAGGAGACGCCAAATGGCTGAAAAATCACAAAAGTTACAAAATCTGACCGAAGAGGAAATCAACCAACGCCACGCCGACAAGATGCGCAAGAAGAAGGCGGTGCGCGACAAGATCCTTGCGACGAAGACAGACGAAAAAGGCCTGGTGATCGTCAATACGGGCAAGGGCAAGGGTAAGTCCACTGCCGGCTTTGGCGTCGTGTTCCGCGCTCTCGGGCATGGGATGAAGATAGGCGTCGTGCAATTCGTCAAGGGCTCGTGGGATACGGGTGAGCGTTGGGTTCTGGAGAAATTTCCGGAGCAGGTCACCATCTCGGCCATGGGCGAGGGCTTTACCTGGGAGACGCAGGATCGTTCGCGCGATATCGCTATGGCGCGCAGTGCCTGGGAACAGGCGAAGACGATGATTCTCGACGATGAAACCGAGCTGGTGCTCTGCGACGAATTGAATATCGCCTTGCGTTACGACTATCTGCCGGTCGAAGAAATCATCGAGGTTCTGAAGCAGAAGCCGCACATGAAACATGTGATCATCACGGGGCGGAATGCCAAGGATGAGCTTATCGAATTCGCGGATCTTGTCACCGAGATGGAAATGATCAAACATCCGTTCCGTTCGGGCATCAAGGCCCAGAAGGGCATTGAATTCTGATGACCGAAAGCTGGCAATTCTGGGCTGTCGTTTCCGCCATGTTTGCGGCGCTGACGGCCATATTTGCCAAGGTTGGTATCGAGAACATCAACTCGGATTTTGCCACACTCATTCGAACCTTCGTCATCATCGGGGCGTTGTGCCTATTCCTCACGGTCAGTGGGCAGTGGCAGGGTCTGTCAACGATCTCCGGGAAGACGTGGACGTTCCTCATCCTTTCAGGGCTGGCAACCGGCGCGTCGTGGCTCGCCTACTTCCGAGCACTCAAGATTGGCGATGCGGCGCGTGTCGCACCGATCGACAAGCTTTCCATCGTCATGGTGGCGATCTTCGGGGTTGCCTTTCTCGGCGAAAAGCTTTCCGGACTCAACTGGCTCGGCGTCCTGCTAACAGCTGGCGGGGTGATCCTGTTGAGTATGCGATTCTAGATAAAATCAAGCGCCAAACAGTCCGGCGAGCCACGCACCAAGCGGATTATCCGAGTAAAGCAGTTTCGTTGCCAACGCCAGGCAGACGACGATCAACAGCGGCTTGATGATTTTTGCACCTGATTTCATCGCCAGGCCGGCGCCAACTCGTGCTCCGGCAAACTGTGCCAGGCCCATGAGCAAGCCGATCTTCCAGTTGATAACGCCGAGAAGAGCAAAGGTAGCGAAACCACCGAGATTGGAAGCAAAATTCAGCAGCTTGGTATGAGCCGTCGCCTTGAGCAGTCCATAACCGGCAATTGAAACAAAGCTGAGCATGAAGAATGAACCGGTGCCTGGGCCGAACAAGCCATCATAGAAGCCGATGAGGGGTACAATCGTTAGACCGAACAGGAACGGTGTAATCCGCCGGGCGCGGTCCATGTCATCCATGTTGGGTTTCAGCGCGAAATAGACAGCGATGGCAATCAGCAGAATTGGCAGAAATGCCCGCAGAACGTCTCCTGGCAGAAAGCCCGCTAGCAAAGCGCCGCCGGCACCGCCCAGTGCCGACATCAATGCCGATGGCAATTGCGCTTTGAGATGTACGTGACCCTTCTGGGCGTAGGCCATGGTTGCCGAGGCCGAGCCGAACAATGACTGCAACTTGTTGGTGCCGAGTGACTCAACAGGCGAAAAACCAGCCAAAAGCAGCGCGGGTACGGTCACAAGTCCTCCACCTCCTGCAATGGAGTCTATGAAGCCTGCAACAAAGGCAGCAAAAATCAGAAGCGGGGGGATATTTTCGAAGATAGCGGACATAGGAGGGAAACTCGGTGAGACGCGGCGGACCATAGCCAAATTTTCGGGTTTGGCGAGCGGTTTCGGACGCCCGACAATCGCCAGATACGAATCACGACCTAGTGTGTTGTTTCGGCACTTGAATTCGATACGCTGCGCTGCAAACTGCTCTTGAACGACAGTTGGGGGTACAATGAGCGAAAGCATTTTTGATCGGATCGCTGCTTATCTTGGCACAAAAAGCGCAGTGCAAAAAGTCGCCGACGATCCGGTACTGACAGCTGAGCTCTTGCTTCTGCTGCACGTCGCATTGGCAGATGGAAAAACGGACGAGACAGAATACGCAGCAATATTGGGGATAGCTGCCAGCGATTTCGGCATTCCGGCAGACGAGTTTGCCGAAGTCGCCGAATATCTCAAGGATTTCGGCTACGAGACGACGAGCAAGCAGGCTGCCCTGGCCTTCGGGAATGTGCCGTTTGATCGCAAGGTTCAGTTGCTGCGTCATCTTCTCGTGATTGCCAATGCCGACAATGACCTTAATCCCAAAGAAGCTAATCTGATCCGGATGACAGCGAAGCTCTTGGGCGTGACACCCGAAGAACTGCACAAAAAGCATTGAGGACCGAACCGATTTATGCGCTTGGCCTTGGTTGCGAGCGCGGATGCGATCCGCAAGAAATGTTTGCGCTGACACGAGATGTCTTGAGCGCGGCCGGAATTGCCGGAATGGACCTGGCCGGTGTCTATTCGATCGATCAACGCCAGAATGAACCAGCAATCATCCAGGTTGCAACGAAATTTGGCCTGCGATTCGAGTGTTTCAGTGCGGAAGATCTGGAGGAGCAGACGCCGCATTTGCTTAATCCGTCGGAGCGGGTTTTTGAATTGGTGGGTTGTCACGGTGTGGCAGAATCGGCGGCTCTTGCGGCTTTAAGACCAGATGGCGTACTGGTAGTCGGAAAAACCAAATCCGCTCACGCGACTGCGGCATTGGCCGTGAAAAGATAACAGGCACAGACATGACAGTTCATTTTATCGGCGCAGGTCCCGGCGCGCCTGACCTTATCACCGTACGCGGGTTGAAGCTGATCCAATCCTGTCCAGTTTGTCTCTATGCCGGGTCGCTTGTTCCTCCGGAGATGGTGGCCGAAGTGCCGGCGGGTGCAAGGGTGATCGACACCTCCTCACTCACACTCGATGAGATCGTTGCCGAGTTTGAACGCGCGCATACGGAAGGCAAGGATGTGGCGCGAGTCCACTCCGGCGATCCGTCGATTTATGGAGCTGTCGCAGAGCAGATACGGCGCCTTGATGCCTTGGGCATCGATTACGACGTAACGCCTGGCGTCCCGGCATTCGCTGCTGCTGCCGCTGCACTGAAGAAGGAGTTGACGGTTCCAGAGGTTTGCCAGACGATCATTCTGACGCGCACCTCCATGAAGTCATCTTCCATGCCCGAAGGGGAGGATCTGGCGACTCTGGGAAAATCAGGCGCGACGCTGGTCATTCACTTGTCGATCCGCAATCTGGCACGCATCGAAGCCGAGCTCATTCCGCTCTACGGAGCTGATTGCCCTGTCATTGTTGCCTACCGTGTAGGTTGGCCGGATGAGCAGTTCGTCCACGGCACGCTGGCTGATATTGGGGGCAAAGTGCGATCATCGGGGCTGAGCCGATCCGCGATGATATTCGTGGGTCGGGGCCTATCGGTAGATGCGTTCCGAGATTCAGCGCTGTATCACAAGGATCACAGCCACTCACTGCGCTCACGCTCGGAATGAGCCCAACGTGTTATCGATGAACTGACCAACACTCTCGATATCCGGCAAGGTATGTGCGACGGGACGGTGAGGCCGGTCGATGATGATGACCGGCAGGCCAAGTTCGCGTGCAGCTTTGATCTTGGTGTAGGACGCAGAACCTCCCGAATTGCGGCAGACGATATGCGTGAGGCGCCTCTTCGCCAGAAAAGCGGCCTCATCCTCGACTTTGCCCGGCTTCGACAATTCCAGCTCGAAATCGACGAGGTCGAGCGGTTGCTCCGGCGGATCGATCATGCGGACAACGAAATGCACGTCGCCGCGTCGAGAAAAGGGCGCGATGTGCTGCCGTCCAAGCGCAAGCAGCACCCGCGCTCTGGCGGGGATGGCCGAGACAGCTTCCTCGATGGAGGTTACGCTTGTCCAGTTGTCGCCGGGCCGGGCGTGCCATGCCGGGCGCTCCAGACGCACGAAGGGAATCTTGGTGGAAGCAGCTGCGATGAGGGCGTTGTCTGATATTTGTGTTGCGAACGGATGAGTGGCGTCGATCAGAAGCGACACATTTTCGCGCGCAATGTATCCGGTAAGGCCCCTTGCGCCACCGAACCCGCCGATGCGAACCTCGCCGTCGAGGATTGCCGGTTCGCGGGTGCGTCCGGCCAGCGATGAAATGACGCGATGGCCCTGTGATACCAGCCGGGCGGCGAGTTTAGCTGCCTCCGCTGTACCGCCGAGAATGAGAATGGGGCGTTCAGACACGGGCAAGCACGGTTCCCTTGCGATCGGTCACAATCACGTCGATTTCGACCGGTGCTCCCCTGAGCGTGGCGAGTGCCGTTTCTCTGGCCCCCTTTGCAATGGGAAGCGCCAGATCGAATCCGAGATTTTGAGTCAATTCAAGCACTTCCTGCGCTGTATTGGCATTCAGAATCCGCTCCCTCATGTCGGGGTTGAACCCAAGCTTTTCTGCCTCGTCGGCAAGAAACGTCATGCTGACCTGACTGCGGCCTGAATGAAGATCGAGTGCACCTTGCGCCAATTTGGTGAGCTTGGCGAAACCGCCTGCGATCGTCAGCCGGTCAATCGGATGGACGCGTAGGTATTTCAAAAGCCCGCCGGCAAAATCACCCATGTCGAGCAGTGCAATCTCAGGCAGGTGATAGATCGCCTGCGCCGCATCTTCGGACGTAGAGCCGGTTGCTGCGAGGACGTGCTTCAGACCTGCCGCGCGCGACACGTCGATGCCGCGATGAATTGAGTGGATCCATGACGCGCAGGAAAAGGGATGAACGATGCCGGTCGTTCCCAAGATCGAAATACCGCCGACAATGCCGAGGCGCCGGTTCCAAGTTTTCCTGGCGATTTCCTCGCCCTCGGGCACGGAGATCGTAATGACCAAATCTGCTGGAAGGTCATATTGCGCGCAGATTTCCTCGCAGATCTTGGTCATCATTGCACGGGGTACAGGATTGATGGCTGCCTCACCGGGGGGGGTGGGCAGACCAGGCAGGGTGACTTTGCCGACGCCTTCCCCAGCAACAAACTGGATGCCGCTTCCGGGCGGAGCGGGGAATACGGTCGAGATTATGGTGGCGCCATGCGTGACATCGGGATCATCACCGGCATCTTTGACAATACCGGCCATGGCATAACCGTCGCCGATCGATTCGATTGCCAACTGGAAGTGCGGAACTTCGCCCTTGGGCAGGATGATTGCGACCGGATCGGGGAACTCGCCGGTGATAAGGCCAATCAGCGCCGCCTTTGTCGCGGCAGTTGCACAGGCACCTGTTGTCCAGCCCCGGCGCAGCGGACTTGTCCTCGTCTCATCGGGTTTCCGCAATCCTGCGTCGGGTTCATCACTCATACGCACCTTATAGCTCAGCTTCGGCGCCCGTTGCATGATTTTTCCGATAAGTTCATGCTTGTGATCAGAAATTTTATGCTATGCGCAAAGCAATCAGGAGTGAGCGGTGGGCGGCGCAATGAAATCAAAACTGCCAAAATTTGAGGCAGGACATGTTTGGCTTGTCGGGGCAGGGCCGGGCGACCCTGGCCTTTTGACACTGCATGCTGTCAATGCGCTCGAACAGGCAGACGTGATCGTCTACGACGCGCTGGTCAATGAGGATTGCCTGTCATTTGCCGGACCGGATGCGGTATTCGAATATGCGGGCAAGCGCGGTGGCAAACCATCACCGCAGCAGCGGGATATCTCACTCCGGCTGGTGGAGCTCGCGCATGCCGGAAAACGTGTCCTGCGCCTGAAGGGTGGTGACCCTTTCGTGTTCGGGCGTGGCGGCGAGGAGGCTTTGACGCTGGTCGAGCACGGGGTTCCGTTTCGAATCGTTCCCGGTATCACCGCTGGAATTGGCGGGCTTGCCTATGCCGGCATCCCCGTTACACACCGCGAGACCAACCAGAGCGTGACCTTTCTCACAGGACATGACGCGACCGGCCTCGTGCCCGACCAGATGGACTGGAACAGTATCGCCAAGGGTTCCTCGGTCATCGTCATGTACATGGCAATGAAGCACATAGGGCTGATTGCTTCGCGGTTGATTGCGGCCGGACGCTCGAAGGATGAACCGATCGCCTTTGTCTGCAATGCGACGACTGGCGAACAGAAAGTGCTCGAAACCACGTTGCAGCAAGCCGAGACGGACGTTCAGCAGTCCGGTCTGCGGCCGCCTGCGATCGTTGTGGTCGGAGAAGTTGTGCGTTTGCGCGCTGCACTCGACTGGCTCGGTGCGATCGAGGGCAGGGTGCTGACGCAAGACCCGCTCGGAACGCGCCGGGAAAAGGACGCGGGATGAAAGGCTTTATTGTCGCCGCGCCGGCTTCGGGCAGCGGCAAGACCACAGTCACGCTGGGACTTTTGCGCGCGCTGCGCAACCTCGGCGTTGAGATTGCGCCGGCAAAAGCCGGTCCCGATTATATCGATCCCGCCTATCATACCGTAGCGAGCGGTGTGCCCTGCATCAATCTCGATCCCTGGGCCATGCGGCCAGACCTAATAAGTGCGCTGGCCTCGCGTCATACGGAGGGCGGCAAGATGCTCGTTGTCGAGGGTATGATGGGCTTGTTCGATGGCGCGCGGAATGGACGTGGCTCTGCGGCGGATCTGGCGACGCATCTATCCCTGCCGGTCATTCTTGTCCTGGATTGCGCCCGCCAATCGCATTCTATTGCCGCCGTCGTCAGCGGCTTTCGTGATTTTCGCCGCAATGTGATGATTGCCGGCCTCATCCTCAACCGGGTAGGCAGCGCACGTCACGAAGCAATGCTGCGATCGGCGCTCGAGCCCGTCGGCATACCCGTGCTGGGCTCATTGCCGCGCGATGAAAGGTTGCGACTGCCGGAACGGCACCTTGGTCTCGTGCAGGCCGGCGAGCATGCCGATCTCGACAACTTCGTAACCTACGCCGGCTCGGTCATAGGTGAACGAATCGATCTGAAACGGATCCAGCAAATCGCTGGCCGCTACGGTTCGAGCGAGTCCATGGCCAATATTTCACGCGTCCCGCCGCTCGGCCAGCGCATTGCGGTCGCCCGCGACAATGCTTTCGCTTTCTCTTATCTGCATCTGCTCGATGGCTGGCGGCGGCGCGGTGCAGAGATCAGCTTCTTTTCGCCGCTTGCCGATGAGGCACCAGCGGAGGGCAGCGACGCCATATATCTTCCTGGAGGCTATCCAGAACTGCACGGTGAGCAGCTTGCCCGAGCCACGCATTTTGCCGAGGGCATAAAGCAGGCTGCCGCCAGAGGCGCTCTCGTTTATGGTGAGTGTGGTGGATATATGGTGCTTGGCGAGAGCATCGAAGACGCTGCGGAAAACACGCATAGAATGCTCGGGCTCTTACCTCTGGAAACCAGCTTCGCGAAACGCAAGCTGCATCTTGGTTATCGCGTAATTGAACCGCTTGAAGCGTCGCCCTTCAATCGGCCACTGACCGCACATGAATTCCATTATGCGAGTATTGTTCGCGAAGGTAACGCCGCGAAACTCTTTCGGGTCAGGGATGCGCTGGGCGAGGATTTGGGCGAGGCCGGTCTGCGGGTCGGATCAGTCTGCGGTTCGTACATGCATGTAATAGATTTGGCAGGATGATGCAGATTGAACATGGAGGCGCGCTCGACCGCGCTATTGACCAATATGGCGGCGAGATTGGCGACTGGATCGACCTCTCGACCGGGATCAATCCGGAAGTGTTTCCTTTGCCGTTTATAGGCCCCGGAATCTGGAATCGCCTGCCGGGTGAGAAAGTGCTGTCTTCGGCGCTGCATGCAGCGAGGGACTACTACGGTGCGGCGCGTGATGCGGGGATCGTTGCCGCGCCAGGAACGCAGGCGCTCATCCAGATATTGCCCAATCTGGTTGCCAAGGGCGAAGTCGCGGTCCTTGGCCCGACCTACCAGGAGCACGAGAGTTCATTCCTGCAGGCGAGTTGGATGGTCTCGAATTGCCGGAGACTTGATGAAATTCCCGGGTCAGCAAAGGTTATGGTGATCGTAAACCCGAACAATCCGGATGGACGCATTGTTGCCAAAGACACGTTGCTTGGTCTGGCGGAGCGGATGGACCGCAGGGGCGGGTTTCTCATCGTCGATGAGGCATTTGCCGATCCGCATCCAGAGACGAGCGTTGCCGCCCAAGCAGGCATCAAGGGACTGATCGTTCTCAAATCCTTCGGCAAGTTCTTCGGCCTCGGGGGCATGCGTCTTGGCTTTGCGTTATCGACGCCCGCCGTCTCGCAGGCACTCGCTTTGCGCCTGGGCGCCTGGGCGGTATCTGGCCCTGCATTGGCCATTGCGACACATGCGTTTTCGAATAGTGAGACATTGTCGGCATATATGGAGCGACTGAAAGCTCGCCGCACGTTGCTTGCGGACGCGCTCTCAGACGCTGGGCTTGTAGAAACTGGTGGAACGATGCTGTTTTCGCTGGTGAAGCACTGCCAAGCGCACATGCTCCACGACGAGCTTTGCAAGCGACACGTTCTCACCCGAAAGTTCAGTTATGAGCCACAATGGTTGCGTTTGGGTCTGCCATTGGATGAAGATGCGGCGCGCCGACTGCGCCAAGATTTTATTATTGCTTTGGATGCAGTATCAAGTTGATACCTTGATACAACGGGATCGAATCGTTCATGGAAATCAACCTCTTGATTCTGTTTCTTGCCATGCTCGCCGATCGATATTTCGGTGATCCCGACTGGTTGTGGGCGAAGATTCCGCATCCTGTCGTCGTTTTCGGCAAGGCGATCGACTTTGCAGACAAGCGATTCAACAAGTCGGCAAACTCCGACTATGAACGACGGCGCAATGGCGTTGTGACCATGCTGAGCCTGCTTGGGATGGCTGCCGTAGTCGGCTTTTTTGTCCATCTGGCGCTACAGACCATTTCGCCATTCGGCGAACTCATTGAAGCGCTGATCGTTGCTGTGTTTCTGGCGCAGAAGAGTCTCGGCGATCACGTTACGCGCGTCGCAGTCGCGTTGCGCGAAGAGGGAATCGTTGGCGCCCGTAAGGCTGTATCAATGATCGTCGGCCGCGATCCCGAAGTCCTCGATGACGCTGCAGTCAGCCGCGCGGCAATCGAAAGCCTCGCGGAGAATACGTCCGATGGCATTATCGCACCGGCATTCTGGTACGCGCTGTTCGGTCTACCCGGGCTTCTGACGTACAAAATGCTGAACACTGCAGATTCGATGATCGGACATATGAATGATCGCCACCGCGACTTCGGACGCTTTGCCGCAAAGCTCGATGATCTGGCGAATTGGATACCGGCACGGCTGACGGGCCTGCTGATTTCTGCGGCTGCCTGGATCTTGCATGGTTACGATGCGGCGCTCCGATCGTTCAATGTGATGATGCGCGATGCGCGTCTGCACCGCTCGCCCAATGCGGGATGGCCGGAGGCCGCGATGGCTGGGGCCATAGAAGTGGCACTGGCAGGGCCACGCGTCTATGGCGGCGTCATCGCCAACGAGCCTATGCTGAATGGCGCCGGACGGCGCGATGCCGGGGCCGAAAACATCGAGGATGCGCTGGATATCTTCAGCGTCGCGACTGCGACATTCACTGCCTTCATCTTCTTGCTCTTCGTTGTCGGTCTGCTGTTCTAGCCCTGCTCGCCTATACGTCGGGCGAGAGCCTTGTGCAGATCGGGTGATGCGTCGACGAGCGCGCGTCCGGCGTCGGACTGGGGGTAGCGGAGGACGTCCTCCGTTCGACCGCGCTCGACGATCTTTCCGTCAGACATCACCATGACCGTATCGGTAATTGCCCTGGCGACAGCGAGATCATGGGTGATAAACAGATAGGCGATACCGAGCCTCCCGTTGAGATCGGCGAAGAGGTCGAGAACCTGCGCGCGGATCGACACGTCGAGCGCCGAAACAGGCTCGTCGGCCACGATCAGCTTCGGCTCGGTGATGATGGCGCGGGCGATCGCAAGGCGCTGGCGTTGGCCACCGGAGAATTCATGTGGGTACTTATCTCTGTCTTTCGGAGAGATGCCCACCCGCTCCAGCGATGTGTCTACACGCTCGCGCTTTTCGGCAGTGGATAGTGGGCGATCGAGAAGGTAGAGCGGCTCAGAGACAAGGCGTTCTGCCTTGTGGCGCGGATTGAACGAACCATACGGATCCTGAAAAACTACCTGCATGTTCTGGCGGATGGGCCGCAGGGCGGCTTCTTTCAGATGGTCGATGCGCTGACTTGCGAACAGGATTTCGCCACTGGTTGGCTGGTCCAGAGCCAGCACCATGCGGGCAAGGGTGGATTTACCGCAGCCAGACCGACCAACCAATGCCATTGATTGTCCGGGTTGAAGATCGAAGCTGACATCATCAACTGCTCTTGTATCTTCGCTCCGGGCGAACAAGCCGGCGCGATTGCCGCGATAGCTGCGCTCAAGATTGCGCACCGAGAGCAGAGGCCCCTCGAACTGAGGATGCGGGCGATGTATCCGCTCGGGAACGTGCATCGAAGCTTGAGCCAACTGGCGTGTATAGGGATGTGTCTGTTCTGTGAGGATTTGTGTGGTCTCTCCATTATCCATCACCTCGCCATGGCGGAGAATGGTGATCGAGTCAGCCGTATCGGCCACCACCGCCAAATCGTGGCTGATGAGCAGGAGTCCCATTCTTTCCTCGTCGACGAGGCTTTGTAGCAGATCGAGAATTTGTGCCTGCAGGACAACATCGAGTGCTGTCGTGGGCTCATCAGCAATCAACAATTTGGGTTTCAGCGCGCAGGCAATGGCAATCACGACGCGCTGGCGCTGCCCACCGGAGAGTTCGTGCGGATAACGGCTGAGTGGAAATTTTGACGATGGCAGGCCGACTCGATCAAGAATGATGCGCGTGCGCTCCTCGGCCACGGCGCGGCCTGCTCCAGTATGAAGCCGGATGCCTTCCGCGACCTGTTCTCCAATGGTTTTCACTGGATTAAGGGCGGTCATCGGCTCCTGAAATACCATGCCGATGTCGTCCCCGCGCAGCCGGCACATCTCGGCTTCGCTTGCGGCCAGAATATCCTTGCCGTTGAAATGGATTTGTCCTTTAGCCGTAGCGCCGCTCGGCAGCAATTTCATGATGCTGAGTGCGGTCATCGACTTGCCGGAACCGGATTCGCCGACCAATGCGCGGACTTCTCCCGGATTGATAGTGAGGTCGACACCCTTCAACGCCTGAAAGGCGCCGATCTTCAACGACAGGTTCTTGATTTCAAGCAGAGCCATCAACGCTCCCGCCGCAGCTTCGGGTCAAGAACATCGCGCAGGCCATCGCCTAGCAGGTTGAGGCCAAGGACGGTGATCACGATGGCGAGACCGGGAAAAAGCGCCATATGCGGCGCCATGCTGATCATCGTCTGGGCTTCGAACAACATTCGCCCCCAGCTTGGCATTGGCGGCTGCGAGCCGAGCCCGACGTAGGAAAGCCCAGCTTCGGCAAGAATACCGAGCGAGAACTGGATGGTGCTCTGCACGACAAGGAGGTTCATCATGTTGGGCAGGATATGCTCGGCGGTAATGCGTCCGGCTCCTTTGCCAGACGCGCGGGCGGCAAGAACATATTCGCGCGGCCAGAGCGACAAAGCTGCGCCCCGGGCGACACGGGCGAAGACCGGGATATTGAATATGCCAATCGCGATGATGGCGTTGATGGCGCCAGGTCCGAAGACGGCGGTGATCATCACAGCCGAGAGCAGGGCAGGGAACGCGAAGACCAGATCGTTGAAGCGCATCAGAACTTCGTCAATGACGCCGCCGCGCGCTGCAGCCCAAAGACCGAGTGGCACGCCGATGCCTGCGCCTATCACGACGGAGACGAAGGCGACCGCGATGGAATTGCGGCTGCCAACCATGATCATGGAGAGAATATCCCGGCCAAAGTGATCGGTTCCGAGCCAGTGCGCTGCCGATGACGGTTTCAATTTGCCGACGATGTCAAAGGTGCCAACCGCATAGGGTGTCCAGAAGAAGGAAAGTGCCGCCATCAGTGCAAGAAAAATCGTGATGATCAGGCCAATCAGGAATGATCTGTTGGCAAGCGCTTTCAAGAGATTTCCCCGCCACGCGGTGGCTCTAATCATGAGCGGCTCCGCAAACGGGGGTCAACGATGGCATAGGAAAGGTCGACCAGTAGGTTGACCAGAATGACCGTAGCGACAAGTACCATGACAACGCCTTCGACGACGATCAGGTCGCGCTGGGTGATCGCCTGAAACACAAGCCGGCCAAGGCCAGGGAGATAAAACACATTCTCGATGATGATTGTGCCGGCGAGGAGGAAGGCAAATTGCAGGCCGAGGATGGTAAGGACCGGAATGAGGGCATTACGCAAGGCGTGGCCGTAGAGCACCTTGCGACGCGTGAGGCCCTTGGCGCGGGCTGTGCGGATATAATCCTCGCCAAGGACGTCCAGCAGGGCGGAGCGTGTGACGCGTGCGAGGATGGCGGCTTGCGGTAATGCAAGGGCGATGGAAGGCAGGATCAGCGACTTCAGACCAAGCCAGACACCGGCGTTCCAGCCGGGGAATCCTCCTGCGGGGACGAGCCGGAGCGTTACCGCAAAGACGTAGACGAGGAGGAGGGCGAACCAGAAGTTCGGTATGGCGACGCCTATCTGGGCCACTCCCATCGTCGCGGTATCGGAAAACGACCCGCGCCGGGCAGCCGAAAACAGGCCAACTGGAATGGCGATGACAGTGGATAGAACCAGCGAGATCAGAGCGAGCGGCAAGGACACTGCAACCCGTTCTGTGATCAGGCTTATGACTGGGACCGAGTATGTATATGACCGGCCCAGATCGCCGGTCAGAAGGCCTCCGAGCCAGTTGAAATAGCGCGCAATCAGCGGCTGATTGAGTCCCATCTGCTCCTGCAGCGTCCGGACCGCGTCTTCGGTGGCATTCATGCCCAGCATCAGCCGCGCCGGATCGCCCGGCACGACTTCGAGGACGGCGAAGACAACAATGGATGCCGCCAGCAGTGTGACGATGCCGATCAGAATACGCTTTGACGCGTAGTTCAGCATTGACCGCCCGTGCTGAACCGTTCCATCAATCTGTCCACTTTACCGCCGTCAGATCATTGGCCTGGATTGGGCCGTTTTCCCAGAGGCCCTCGATCTTCGCGTCCCATATACCGGTCTTCGGCAATTGGAACAGGAAGGCGGCCGGCACATCCGTTGCCAACAACTTCTGCGCCTGCTGGTAGAGTTCCGTGCGCTTTTCGGCATCAGACGTTGCTTCGATCTGCTTGATCAAGTCCTTGAACGCCGGATTGTCATAGTTGAAGTAGTAATCGTCACGGGCAAAGATGTTGAGATCGTTGGGCTCGGTATGGGATACGATCGTCATGTCGTAGTCCTTGCCCTTGAACACCTGCTCGAGCCATTGTGCCCACTCCAGCGGAATGATCTCCGCTTCGATGCCGATCTCCCGCAGCTCTGCCGCGATGATTTCGCCGCCGCGCCGAGCATAGACCGGTGGGGGCAGTTTCAATGTGGTCTTGAAGCCGGCGGCCTGGCCAGCGTCAGCCAGAAGCTTCTTCGACGTTTCCGGGTCGTAGGCTGTTTCCGAGGTCAGATCGAGATAGGCCGGATGATGCGGCGGAAAGAACGAACCGATCGGCGTTCCAAGTCCGAACATCGCACCGTCGATCAGCGCCTTTCGATCGATGGCGCGGGCAACGGCTTGGCGTACCTTCAGATTGTCGAAGGGCGGTTTTTTATTGTTCATGCCGAGAACGGTTTCGCCTTCGGTTGTGCCTATGACGACCTTGAAGCGCGGGTCGGCCTGAACCTGGGCAATGGTTTCGTAGCTCGGAAACACGGGAAAGGCTTGCACGTCCCCCGCCATGAGTGCCGCGGTTGCGGCTGCCGGGTCGGGAATAACACGGAACGTTGCCTTGTCGAGCACAGCGGGTGTGCCCCAGTAGCCAGGATTCTTTGAGATCACGATCTGTGAGCCCTTCGCCCAGGTATCGAACTCGAACGGTCCTGTGCCGATCGGCTTTTCCTTGTTGGTTTCGGCACTCTCGGGCGCGACGATTACCGCATCACCCCAGCCCATATTGTAGAGAAAATCGCCGTTCGGCTGCTTCAGGGTGATTTTGACCGTCGTCGGATCAACCACATCCACTGTATCGATGGCCGCGAACAGGCCCTTTTGCGCGTTGGTGGATTTTTCGCCGCGGGCGCGATCCAGCGAAAACTTGACATCCTCGGCATCGAAGGCCGTGCCGTCGTGGAATTTTACATCCTTGTGCAGCTTGAATGTGTAGATCTTGCCGTCATCGGACAATGTCCAGCTCTCGGCGAGTGCAGGGAGAACTTCGCCTTTCGATCCGATCCGGGTCAACCCTTCGAAGATATTGGCATAGACGATTTCGTCGATAGCCGCCGCTGCTCCCGCCGTTGGATCAAGATGCGGCGGCTCGAGCACGATACCGAGCACGAGGTCTGTCTTTGCAGCGTAGGAAGCAGTGGATGAGAGCAGCGCGATTGCACCAGCTACGAGGGCCGACTTCCAGATTTTCATCATTCAACATCTCCCCAAATCTTGCCGCTCAGATCGAACCAGAGAGCAACACTTTTAATCCGAGCGCCATGACCTTGGCCGATTCGATCATGTCTTCAATACCGACATATTCGTCTGGCCGGTGCGCGAGGTCGAGAATGCCCGGACCATATGCAATGCAATCATGCAGCAGGCCGATGCGCGCTATATGCTTCTGGTCATATGAGCCAGGCGAGATCACATATTCGGGCTCCCTGCCGAAGACGGAGCGGATACCTTGGGCAACGGCGGTGACGACGGGCGCATCGCGCTCGGTCATCAGCGGCTGCACTTCCATGATGTCGCGAATGTTGTAGTGGAACTTCGGCCGCTCCCATTGCAGCCGGTCGAGAATCGAAGTGACTTCACGTTTTACTTCGGTGACGTCTTCCTCAAGCAGGAAGCGGCGATCGATGGTCAAACGGCAGGAATCCGGCACGTTGGGTGAGGGCAGTCCAGAATAATCGTCGGTCTGACCGCCATGGATCGAATTGATGTTCATCGTCGACCGGCGCGCACCCTCGGGAACCACGGGCATGCGTGTCTGTTTACGGTCGAGCAATGGGAAGAGTTCCTTCTCAAAAGCGTCGAGCACCGCACCCATGTGGCGCACGGCGCAATCGCCGAGGAAAGGCATCGAGCCGTGGGCGATCTCGCCCTTGGTTTCGATCTCCGCCCACCAGACACCACGATGGCCAAGACAGATGCGGTCCTTGTTGAGCGGTTCGGGGATGATGACGTGATCAACGCGTGGCTTGGAGAAAAATCCCTTGCTGGCAAGGTATGCGACGCCGCCGAATCCGCCCGATTCCTCATCGACCGTTCCGGAAATCTCAATGGCCCCGGTAAAATCGGGGTATACCTCGAGAAATGCTTCGGCAGCAATGATCGAGGCCGCGAGCCCGCCCTTCATGTCGCAGGCGCCGCGGCCATAGATCTTGCCATCCTTGACGACACCTTCGAACGGATCGACCGTCCAGCCTTCTCCTGTGTCCACCACATCGATATGTGAATTGAAATGCACCGTCTGGCCATGCCTGCGACCGTCGAAACGCGCGACGACATTCGTTCGCGGGTAGCGGTCGGTATCGCCGGGCGTACCTTCGCCGCGAATCAGCTGGGTTTCAAATCCAATCTTTTGCAACCGATGCGCGAGGTATTCGGCGCAGGGTGTATAGGCTTCGCCGGGCGGATTGATGGTCGGAAAGCGGATGAGTTCGCGCGTCAACGCGATCAGATCATCACGTCGCTTCTCAATGGCGCGGGAGAGTTTTTCATCCATTTGCCCATCAAATCAGGCCTGATCGTGATTTGGCAAGAGGCAACTTCTTGCCTGTCGGCCATGGCGTTTTCCTGGTGACATGTCGCTTGTGTGTTTGGCGGTTTGGAATTGTTCTTATAAAACAATTCTGAAAGAACAATCTGCGGGGCCCATCGAGAATGAATTCAGAACCACACCTTGCCCTGTCGGAGCCGGTTGGTGATGAAGTCCGCAAGACCACCTGCTACATGTGCGCTTGCCGTTGCGGTATCGATGTCCATCTGAAGGACGGCAAGGTTCGCTACATCGAAGGGAATCGTGACCATCCAATCAACAAGGGCGTGCTGTGTGCGAAGGGTTCAGCCGGAATCATGCAGCACTATTCACCAGCGCGATTGCGGGCGCCACTCCTGCGGACAGGGCCGCGTGGCTCAGGTGAATTCAAGGAGATCAGCTGGGATGAGGCCTTGTCGCTGGCAGTCGACTGGCTGCAACCCGTGCGTGAAACCGCACCGCAGAAGCTGGCATTTTTCACAGGGAGAGATCAAAGTCAGGCGCTGACCAGCTTCTGGGCGCAAAATTTCGGTACGCCGAACTATGCGGCGCATGGCGGCTTCTGTTCCGTCAACATGGCTGCGGCCGGTATCTACACGATTGGCGGCGCATTCTGGGAGTTTGGCGCACCGGACTGGGACAAGACGAAGCTGTTCGTATTATTCGGTGTTGCGGAGGATCACGACTCCAATCCGATCAAGATCGGCATCTCCAAGTTGAAGAAGCGTGGAGCGCGATTTGTTTCGGTCAATCCCGTACGCACCGGCTACTCGGCGATCGCTGACAACTGGATCGGAATCAGGCCCGGCACTGACGGTTTGCTGATCCTTGCGATCATTCACGAGCTCTTTCGCACCGGAAAGATCGATCTCGACTACCTGCAGCGCTATACCAATGCGCCCTGGCTGGTCATCGACGACGAAGGCAAGGAGGACCACGGCCTCTTCCTTCGCGATGACCTCGGCAAGGCATTGGTGCGCGATCGCAAGACGGGAGCGCTGGTGCGATTTGACGAACCTGATCACACTGCCGATCTCAATGCCGATTTTGTCACTGGCGATAGGCGGAAGGTCCGCAGCGTCCTGCGGCTGATGGCAGAGAAATATCTCGATCCGAAATATGCCCCGGAAAATGTCGCAGCTGAAACCGGGATTCCAGTGGCCACCATCCGCGGACTGGCTTCGGAAATCGCCCGCGTTGCATTCGAAGAAGCGATCGTAGTCGAACAACCCTGGACCGACATGAAAGGCGAGCAGCACGAGGTGATGATCGGCCGGCCCGTGAGCTTTCACGCTATGCGCGGCATCTCGGCCCACTCAAACGGTTTTCAGTCGGCACGAGCACTGCATGTGCTGCAGACAATCATCGGTTCCATCGATTGTCCGGGCGGCTATCGTTACAAACCACCATACCCGAAACCCGCGACCGCGCATCCGCGGCCGCATGGCAGAGCCGAGCATGTCACACCGGGACAGCCACTGGCGGGACCGCATCTGGGCTATCCGCTTGGGCCTGAAGATTTGCTGGTCGATGGCGACGGCAAGCCGCAGCGCATCGACAAGGCGTTCTCCTGGGAGGCGCCGCTCTCCGCACATGGCATGATGCACATGGTCATCGCGAATGCCAATGCCGGCGATCCCTATCCGGTCGACGTGCTGTTCCTCTACATGGCAAACATGGCGTGGAACTCGTCAATGAACACGCGCGGCACGATCAAGATGCTGGAGGAGCGCGACGAGGCGACCGGCGAGTACAAGATTCCCAAGATCATCTACTCGGATGCCTACTCATCCGAGATGGTCGCCTATGCTGATCTCGTGTTGCCGGACACGACCTATCTCGAGCGGCATGATTGCATTTCGCTGCTCGACCGCCCGATATCCGAGCCGGAAGCGGCGTGCGACGCCATTCGTTGGCCAGTCCTTGAGCCGGACCGGGATGTTCGCGGTTTCCAGTCGGTCCTGATCGATCTAGGCGCACGACTTAAGCTTCCCGGTTTCGTCGACAAGGAAGGCAGCGCGCTTTACAAGGACTATGCCGATTATATCGTCAATCACCAGCGTAAGCCGGGCATCGGCCCGCTATCCGGATGGCGCGGCGCGGATGCGCAGGATGCGGGTCGCGGTACCCCGAATGCGGATCAACTGAAAAACTATGTCGATAACGGTGCCTTCTGGATGAACCACATTCCGGACGAGGCACTATATTTCAAGCATCACAACGCCGCCTACCAGCAGTTCGCTATCGATATGGGCTTCTTCGACGCGCCACAGCCAGTTACGATTCAGCTCTACGTCGAGACGTTGCAGAAATTCCGCCTCTCAGCACTGGGTGTCCGGCAGCCTGTCGCTCCAGAACAGTATAGGCAAAGACTGCTCGACTGTTTCGACCCCCTGCCTGACTGGTACAGGCCATTTGAGGAACAGGGTGTCGATACTACGGAATATCCCTATCATGCGATCACGCAGCGGCCGATGGCTATGTATCACTCCTGGGGCTCGCAAAATGCGTGGCTTCGGCAGATCCACACGAGGAATCCGCTTTATGTTCCTGGAAAGATCTGCGATGAGTTGGGCTTGAGAGACGGGGATTGGGCATGGGTCTCGTCCCATCACGGCCGTATCAAGTGCGAGATTGCCCGGACCGACGCGGTGAACGGGCATACCATTTGGACGTGGAATGCCATCGGCAAGCGCAAAGGGGCCTGGGCGCTCGACCCCAATGCTCCGGAAGCCACGAAAGGGTTCCTTCTCAACCATCTCATTCACGAGCTGCTGCCGCCGCGTGCTGATGGCATGCGCTGGTCGAATTCCGATCCGATCACCGGGCAGGCCGCCTGGTACGACCTTCGCGTGCGCATCGAAAAGGCGGATCCCGGGGCCGAGATCAGCGAACCGCATTTCGGAGTGATCAAACGGCCCGGCAGCCAGAAACTTCCTGCAGATGAACTACGCTTTGGACAGGAGTGGACAAGCAAATGACCAGCCTGCCGCAAAACCGCACGGCGAAAAAACTTGGCTTGGTCATCGATCTCGATGTTTGTGTAGGTTGCCATGCCTGCGTGATCAGTTGCAAGGAATGGAACACTGGCGGCTATGGCAATGCGCTATCGGACCAGCACCCTTACGGACAGGACGTGTCCGGGACGTTTCTTAACCGCATTCACAGTTTCGAGGTTGTTCCGGAAGGCGGCGAGATCATCGGCGAAGCCGGTGATGCACGCATTGTGCATTTCCCCAAATCCTGTCTGCACTGCGAGGACGCGCCGTGCGTAACCGTCTGCCCGACTGGCGCTTCTTACAAGCGCGCCGAAGACGGTATCGTTCTTGTCGATGAGGACAAGTGTATTGGTTGCGGGCTCTGTGCCTGGTCTTGTGCCTATGGCGCGCGCGAGATGGATCTTGCGGCCGGCATCATGAAGAAATGCACCTTGTGTGTCGACCGCATCTATAACGAAACCCTCAAGCAAGAGGATCGCGTGCCGTCTTGTGTCAGGACGTGTCCGGCCAATGCCCGGCATTTTGGCGATCTTGGCGATCCGGCTTCGGACGTCTCAATCATGGTGGCGGAACGAGGTGGTTTCGACCTTATGCCAGAACAGGAAACGCGGCCGACGAACAAGTATCTGCCGCCCCGTCCGCGTAAACCCCTAAGTGACAGCGCTCCGATCGTGCCGCTTGCCGAGAACACTGAGGGCGCGCGCGGATTCTTCGCCTGGCTCGACAAGACGCTGGACCGGATTTAGTCAATGCACCCAGCCACTTCGATTATTGTCTTCACCGCTCTGTCGGGTCTTGGCTACGGTCTTGCCGTAGTGCTTGGGCTTGGTTTTTTCGATCCTTCATTGCTCTCAACCAAGATCGCCTATCTTGCATCGTTGATGCTGATCGGGATCGGGCTTCTGTCGTCGCTCCTGCACCTGGGCAATCCTCAACGCGCATGGCGGGCATTGACCCAATGGCGCTCCAGCTGGTTGTCGCGTGAGGGTGTGATGGCGATTGCCACATTCGTGCCGCTCACCCTGAGCGCAGTCCTTGCGATTTTCACCAACAGGCACGATACGGTTCTCGGTCTCATAACCGTCCTTGGGTCCCTGGTGACGGTCTATTGCACATCGATGATCTATGCGTCGCTCAAGACCGTCGACAGCTGGCACACGAAACTGACACCGTTGTGTTTCCTGTTGTTTTCGCTCGCAGGGGGATTTCTGCTCGCAAGCGGAATTGCGGGTGGCGACCCGTTGGTGGTGGAGTTGCTTGCGCTGCTGTTTGTACTTCTGGCGCTTGTTGCCAAGATGATCTGGCGAAATCGCGCTGCCAAGCTGGTGCCGCTCTCGTCGCCTGAAAGTGCGACTGGTCTTGGGACGATCGGCAAAGTGCGGCTGTTCGAACGGCCACATGCGCTTGATAACTATCTAACCCGTGAAATGGGCTTTCGCATCGCCCGCAAACACGCTGCAAAGCTTTGGGTGATCGCCTTTGGTTGCGGCGCGATTTTACCCATTCTGGCGCTTCTATTGAGCATGGCAATCGGAGGCGGATTGGCCGCGCACGTCGTCCTTGGCGTCGGCATACTGTCGCATCTGATTGGCGTTTTCGTCGAACGCTGGCTGTTCTTTGCCGAAGCCAAACACGCGGTGATGAATTACTATTGAGATAAGGGGTCTAGTTCCAGCGCTTGTGGAACCACATCCATTGGCCGGGATATTCGCGCACCCAGGATTCAACCTTGTCGTTCAGCGCCTGCACAGTTGCGGCGAGATCAACTGCGCCCTTCTCGTCGCGCGGTAGGACCATTTTTTCCTCCAGCTCCAGCCGGAACCGGCCACCCGGCAGGCGGACGCAGCGGGCCGGATAGACGTCGCAATCATATTGCCGAGCCAGCTTCGCCAGAAGCGGGTTGGTCTTGCACGGACGGTTGAAGAAGGTCGACGGAATGCCGCGACGGAATTTCTGATCGACCAGCATCCCGACATTACCGTTGTCGTTGAGCACGGTAGCAAGCGACCAGGCAGCGCCGGCTTTTGACGGAACGAGGTGACCCATATTTGTGCGACGTGCACCCAGAATTCTCTTCGCCACGAAAGGGTTGTTCGGGGGGCGGAAGAGAGCCGTTACGTTCAGGTCGAATGTTGCCGCGCAGATCGGCAGAAGTTCGAAATTGCCCGTGTGGCCCGTGAAGAAGATGTGCGGGCGATCCTTCTCGTCAAGCAGGCGCTCGAATATCTCGCGGCCCTGGACCTCAATAAGGCCGGTCTTGTCGCTATGAGGATCGTAGTCGAAGATGGCATCGAGGAAGACGTATTCGGCTGTCAGCCGGGCCATGCTGCCCCACATATCGCGGGCAATCTCCTGCAATTCTTCCTCGGATTTTTCCGGATAGGCCTTGCGCAGGTTGTTCATGGCCACGCGGTGGCGCCCCATGAGAGGGCCGATCTTGCGTGCTGCAGAGTCGGTGAAATCCATGGCTGCCTTGGCGGGTAGGCGCCGCAACAGCCACAGAACGCCGAATATGACGTTCGCCGCCAGCCAGTAGTTGAATTTCTTCAGCCTCTGGCTCCAGCGGAACAGAGCAAGTTTCGTATCTAGTTTCATGTGAGATCAGTTGACGCGCAGGATGATCTTGCCGAAGACGTCCCGGCCTTCCATCCGCTTCAACGCTGTGTCGATATCATCGAAGCCAACTTCAGTGTCGATCACGGGATGCACCAAGCCGCGCGCCATTTTCTGCATGGCATCGGCCATGTTTTCCATCCGGCAGCCAAATGAGCCGAGAAGCTTCAGTTGCTGTTGGAACAGCATCATCAAGTTCATGCTGGTCGAGACGCCTGATGTCGAGCCGCAGGTGACGAGACGGCCGCCGCGGCGCAGTGACAGCATCGAGCCAGCCCAGGTATCCGCGCCGACATGTTCGAAGACGACATCGACGCCCTTCTTCTTGGTCAGCTTGCGTACAACGCCCTCGAACCGGTCTTCGCGGTAATTGATGACGTGATCTGCGCCGAGAGCCTTGGCCTTTTCGATCTTGTTGTCGGAACCGACGGTCGTGATAACCGTGCAACCGATCTTCTTGGCAAGCTGGATGGCTGCCGAACCAATACCCGAGCCGCCTGCATGGACAAGGATGGTTTCGCCCGGTTCAAGCTTGGCGTTGTCGAAGAGCATGTGCTCGACGGTACCGAAGGTGACAGGAGCAACAGCCGCGCCAATCTCGTCGACGCCGGGAGGAGCGGGAACGAGCAAGCGGGCGCGAAGGTTCACTTTCTCTTGCGCAAAGCCGTCGAGATGGAAACCATGCACGCCGGATACGTGTTCGCAAAGATTGTCGCGGCCTTCGCGGCATGGGCGGCAGAGACCGCAGGTCTGGGCGCCGTAGATGGAGACCAACTGGCCCGGCAGGAGACTGACGCCCGGGCCGATAGCATCGACGACGCCCGACGCTTCAGCACCAATTGTGAGCGGCATCTTGCGCTTGGCGAAAGCCATGCCGCGCCAGCCCCAGACGTCGATGTGATTGAGCGCAACGGCCCTGATATTGACCGTAACTTCACCCGGGCCAGGCGGGGGCGGGGGCGCAATTTCGACTATCTCGAGGTTGCGGTCTTCAATCAGCTGTAATGCGCGCATAATTCTATCCGTTTCCTGTTCGGGTCACGGATTAGTTCGGTTCTGCCGTCATGACAAGACACGTATTTTGTCCGCCGAAGCCAAATGAACTGGAAAGCACCGATGAAACGCTCGCTTCGCGCTTCACATTGGGCACGACGTCCATGATGATTGCCGGATCCGGATTGTCGTAGTTGATCGTCGGCGGGATCGTCCCGGTCTGCATAGTCAGTACCGAGAACACGGCTTCGATCGCGCCAGCTGCGGTCAGCGTATGGCCGATCATCGATTTGTTGGACGAGACGGGCAACTGCGATGAAATCCGCTCGCCGAAGACTGTCGAAATCGCCAGATACTCCATCTTGTCGTTCTCGGGCGTCGATGTGCCGTGGGCGTTGATGTAGTCGATCGCGTCTTCCTTGATGCCGGCATCATCCAGCGCGGCACGCACTGCGCCGATAGCGGGCGAGCCATCAGGCTTCGACCGGGTGCGATGGAAATCGTCCGCCTTTTCACCGCAGCCGCGCATGATCCCGAGAATGTTCGCGCCGCGTGCCACAGCAGATTCAAGCGATTCCAGCACCATTGCGCCGGAACCTTCTGCCATGACGAAACCGTCACGATCCTTGGAGAACGGCTTTGCGGCCTTTTGAGCAGGTTCGTTCTGCGTCGAGAGTGCCGAGAGCAGCGAGAACCGGATCAGCGATTCGGCCGATACGGAGCCGTCGGTGCCGATCGAGAGCACGCGATTGCTTTCGCCGCGTCGAATTGCTTCAACGCCGAGCTGAATGGCCGTCGCGCCCGACGCACAGGCAGTGGAAAGCGTAACTGGCAACCCGCGTGTTCCAAACTTGTCGGCAAGGCATTCCGCGATATAGCCAAATTCAACGGTATTGAACATATCAACTTGGGGACCGCGGCGGCACGCGGCGAGCAGAAGATCGTAGCCAGGTTCGCCCTCCGACTTTACAAGCGAATCAAGTGCAAACCGGTTGCGCCATTCGAGCTCGACCGGTGGCGCCGCCAGGAAGAGTGGTCCGCCAAAATCGCTGAGAGGAAGACCTGATTGGGAAATGGCTTCTTCAGCTGCAAGCGAGGCCAATTTTTCAGACAAAGCTGAAGCGCCCTGACTACTCTCCTCAAGAAAATCGACAGTTCCGGCGATCTGCGTGCGCAGATTGTCCAGCGCAAATCGCGTGATCGTGTGAATGCCAGAAGTTCCAGAGGTCAGCGCCGCCCAATTCTCTTCCTTGCCTTGTCCGAGGGAAGAAACAAGGCCCATGCCAGTGATGGCGACGAGCGGGCGACCAAGATGATCGGTATATTTGGACATGATGATATCCCTTATACTCTTGACAGACGAGCGACGCCTTCGCTTCGGCATCCACCGATGGCGGTCGCCAGCGCCGTATTTATCTGAGACGGACCATCTTTTTCGTTATCGGCGTCGATTGGCGGAAAAGCAGTACCCTTGAAAACGTTCAACGCAGCGAGCGCGACAACAAGGGAGAACTGCGCTTCCCGGAGATGACCCAATTTGCCCGCTATCCCGCGCACAGCTGAACTTGGGAATTTATCGAGCGCGGCTTTCTCGGCTGCCGTGACGCCTTTGAAACCGCAAGCTCCCGAGATGATCAGGTTAGCTGCTGTGTCAGCGCTTGCAGCTCCCACCATCTTGGCGATGGTCTCGGTCAAATCTTCGCGGGTACGGCGGATCTGGCTGCCATGAACGGCGTCGATGGCGGCGTAAGCGCGGGCGCCGCGCTTTTTTGCATGATCCAGGCTCTCGAGAACGAGGAAAGCGCCGCCAGACCCGGTAACGACACCGCCGCCAGCCCCTCTTTCGCGCTGCCATAGGGGTGCCCAGCCGTCGGTCTTCAACAAGCCGTTGAGTTCATAGCCCAAGAGCATGTCAGGGTGCTCGGAATTATAGGCGCCACCAACAAGGGCGTGCGTGCTCTGCCCCGAGCGAATTCTGGCGACCGCGGTATCAATCGCCGAGACACCGGAACCTTCTTCGCCCATGAACGTGCGCGACGAGCCCGTGACTTTGTGGACGATGGAGATGTTGCCTGCCAACAAATTGGAGAGCTGTGCGAGGAAGAGCGTTGGGCGCAGTTCCGTCGTCAGCTTCTCGTTGAGCATCGTACCGAGATCGTTGCGGACGCGGCCTTCGGTCAGGATCTGCTTATCTACAGTGACATCGCGTTCCCCGCCGCCAGCCGCCACGACCATGTCCATGGTAGCGCACAGCTCTTCATTGTCCTTGATGCCGGCGTCCTGAAGCGCAAGCCCGGCGGTATAGGTGCCGATGCGCTGCCAGGTTTCCATCTGTCGCTGGTCTCCGCGTTTGGGGATCTGGTTGTTCCAGTCAACTTCGACCAGGGGATGGATTGTGTAGGGCTTGAACGTTTCGCTGTCGACACGAGGTTCGACCTTGTCATTGAAGGCCTGCCAATGCGCTTCCACGCCTTCGCCCAGCGATGAGATCAGTCCGATACCGGTGATAACGACGGTGTTGTTCTGCATTGTCTCGCAACACCGTCAGTACGGTGCATCCAGTTTTTGGTGGATAGATGAGCCTGTCCGGGATGGCCCGAAATCAGGCCGATTTTGCGGCGACGAGTTCGTCGATTTTGGCGCAAAGGTTCTTCAACACGAAGTATTCTTCGGTCGGGACCTTGCCGTCATTGACTTCCTGCGTCCACTGCTCGAGCGGGATCTTGATACCGAAGGCCTTGTCGATCGCGAAAACGATGTCGAGAAAATCAAGGCTATCGATGCCCAGATCGTCAATCGTGTGGCTTTCCGGCGTAATGGAGTCGCGGTCGATTTCACTGGTTTCGGCAATGATATCGGCGACCTTGTCGAATGTTTCGGACAATTGATTTTCCTTTGCTTGCGGTGCCTTGAGCAAGGCACTGATGTCTTATGAGGCGGTATCTAGCGTTTTTCACCGCTCAGGGAAAGACCAAAGCGTGCATGCTGATTAGTCGAATATGATTCGGCCGGCGATATGAATCGTTTCACCGTCCTCGGCCGGACCAACCACGACAGCCTCGGTTGGGCGCGGCGTAATTCCTGCCAGGGCCGTTATATTGGCACGGTCGGTGAACATTACCAGATTGCCTGAACTCTTGAATCCGGAGATCGCGGCACGAATGTGACCAAGTTGGGCTTGCTTCGCGCTATCGTCGTTTGGTGCTGGATCGAGGGGTTGAAAAATCTCGGTTGGGATCGAACCGAAGGAAAGCCGTGCGGATTCCCGGGCGTTACAGGTGGAACTGGTCAAGACCTTGTCGATTCGCACGCCGCGGGCTGCAAAGCGTGCGCCGAGCTTCTGAGCCAGTTGACGGCCTCTATCGGAAAGCGTCTGCGTTGCCGAGCAATCGACAGAATTGTCCACCGTAGGGCTCAAGGTTCCGGAGGCGTCGGCTCCTTGAATGAGAATCGTTAATCCGCCTCGCGCCAATCTCGCCCAGGCGGCATCCGTCGCCAGCGCTGGCGAAACGGCCAGGCATGCGCTCAGCATGAGCGCCAGTGCAAGAAATGCCCGAGAGTGCAACCGTTTCAACATCAGTCTCCTTAGCAGCGAGATGGTGATTTGGGACAGAAAAATAAAGTGAAGGCTTTGGAAGGCTTGCGCGCTAGTTCTTGCAAGCCTATTGCGGGTGACGATGGGTCTGATTCAAACAATCATTGTCGTTTTCGGTGTGATTGCCATCGCTTATGCTGCAGCGCATTTCAAGCTGCTGGATGAGCGTGTCGGCGATGGACTGTCGGATTTCGTGTTCATGATCGCCGCCCCTTTGCTGCTCTTCAGGACAATGGTGACGGCAGATTTTCACGGAACAGCACCGTGGCAATTGTGGATTGCCTATTTTGCTGGTGTGGTAGTCGCCTGGGCGGCGTCTGATCTGGCGATTAAAATGATCTTTGGCCGCGACAATCGTGCTGGGGTTGTTGCCGGCGTTTCGGGCGCATTTTCCAACTTGGTGTTTCTTGGCATGCCGCTCATGTTAGGTGTTTTCGGCCAGGAAGGCTTTGCGATTCTGTCGCTCATTGTCGCGATTCACATGCCGATCATGATGGCCGCCTCCATTACGTTGCACGAGATCGCCATGCGCCGAGACGGGGTGTTCGCAGGCGAGGGGCATTTTGGCCTGGTTGTGCTTGCATTCTTCAAGAGCCTCCTGCGCAATCCCTTCGTCCTCGGCATCCTCGCCGGATGGATATGGCGGCTCACGGGCTTGCAGATGCCGGTCATCGCCGACTCGCTGATCCAGACATTGGGAAGCGTCGCTGGTCCGGTGGCGTTGTTCGCCATGGGCATGGGATTGAAGAAATTCGGCGTCACCGGGCATATAGCAGCTTCGCTGGTCGTGTCGGCCATCAAGCTGTTTGTGATGCCAGCGGTCGTGTTGGCAGCTGCGTGGTTCATCGGATTGCCGCCCTTCACCGCGAAGATTGCAGTGGCTTCAGCTGCACTTCCCGCCGGTGTGAACTCCTATCTGATTGCAACGCGCTTCGGCACCGGGCAGGCACTTGCTTCGAATTCCATGGTCATGGCCACCGCATTGTCGGCGATCACTATGGCATTCTGGATTTCGGTCGTTACACATATTTTCGGCTGAGCGAAGCTTGTTGCAGCTTTTGCCAAAAAGGCGCAGGGTAGCCGCATCGCCTTGGCCAAGGCGCATTGCCACGCGCAATGCAGGGTTATCCTTCATGGAACTCAGAATAGCTATAACCCTTAGAACACAGGGAGAAATATGATGTTGCAGAAATCCAGCCAGTTCATGAAGCAGGCGAACCTCATCAATGGCGAGTGGGTAGCCGCCGACTCGGGCAAGACAATCGACGTCATCAACCCTGCGACCGGTTTGAAGATCGGGACGGTGCCCAATTCCGGCACGGCGGAAACACAGCGTGCTATCGCCGCAGCCGCTGATGCCTTCAAGACATGGCGCAAGACATCTGTGCTCGACCGCGCCAAACTGATGCGCAAGCTGCACGATGCCATCCTGGACAACCAGGACGCGCTGGCGGAACTCCTGACGCTTGAGCAGGGCAAGTCGCTGGCGGAATCCAAGGGCGAGGTTGGCATGTCTGCCGCCTATATTCTCTGGTATGCGGAGGAAGCGCGCCGGACTTACGGCGATGTTGTCCCTTCGCCGTGGGCCGACAGACGAATTCTCGTTACGAAAGAGCCCGTCGGTGTCATTGGCGCTATCACGCCTTGGAATTTCCCGTCCTCCATGCTTGCGCGCAAGATCGGTCCAGCGCTCGCGACCGGCTGCACTGTCGTGGTGAAGCCAGCCACGCAGACCCCTTATTCCGGCTTGGTATGGGGTGCGCTTTGCGAGGAGGTTGGCATTCCCAAAGGCGTGGTCAATATCCTGACAGGTTCGGCCTCTGAAATCGGCGGCGAAATCACCAGCAATCCGCTCGTGCGCAAGATCACCTTCACCGGGTCGACAGAAATCGGCAAGATCTTGATCAAGCAGGCGGCCGATACAGTCAAGAAAGTATCGATGGAGCTTGGCGGCAATGCGCCATTCATTGTGTTCGACGATGCGGACGTGGACCGGGCGGTCGAAGGCGCAATCATCGCGAAGTTCCGCAATTCCGGCCAGACTTGCGTCTGTACCAACCGTTTCCTGGTTCAGTCGGGCATCTACGACACATTCGTGCAGAAGTTTGCCGCCGCTACAGAGAAACTTAAGGTTGGCGATGGTCTTGAGGCTGGAACCCAGCAGGGGCCGCTCATCGACGAGAAGGCGGTCGAGAAGGTTGAGGAGTTCATTGCCGATGCCAAGCAGAAGGGCGGCAAGATCGTCACTGGCGGGAAGCGTCATGCTTTGGGCGGCAGTTTCTTCGAACCAACGGTGATCGGCGACGCCAAACCGGACATGCTTTTTACGACGGAAGAGATATTTGGCCCTGTCGCGCCGGTCTACAAGTTCGAGACCGAGCAGGAAGCAATTGATCTTGCCAACAACACCCAGTTTGGCCTTGCCAGCTATTTCTACACCCAAGACCTCGGGCGGATGTTCCGCGTGTCGGAAGGACTGAAATATGGCCTGGTTGGGGTGAACGAAGGCATGATCACGACTGTCGAGGCGCCGTTTGGTGGTACCAAGGAGTCGGGTCTCGGCAAGGAAGGCGGTCACCAGGGCATCGAAGATTATCTCGATACCAAGTATGTCTGCGTCGGCGGCCTGGGGCTGTAACCTTAAATGAACACAGAAATTTTTGGTCACACGCCCGATGGCGAAGCAGTCCACCGCATTACAATTTCAGGCGGCGGACTGACCGCCAAAGTGCTGACTTGGGGCGCAGTCATTCAGGACTTGCGCCTCAAAGGCCATGAGTCTCCGCTGGTTCTTGGCTATCAGGATTTCGCAGATTATCCGGCACACTCGCCTTATCTGGGCGCGACCGTCGGCCGGTCCATCAATCGCATACGTGATGGCGATTTGACGATCGATGGTACGACCTATTCGCTGGAGAGGAATTTCCGCGGTTTGCACAATATCCATGGCGGCAGTGAAGGTGCAGGTAACCGAAATTGGGAGGTCGTGGCGGTAGGTGCGGATTACGTCACGCTCACTATCCAGCTTGGCGATAACGAGATGGGCTTTCCGGGGAACCTCAACATCACCTGCACTTACATGCTTGAACCGAAGGGGACGCTGGCGATCCGTATGGACGCGGTGACCGACAAGCCGACCATCTGCAACCTCGCCCATCACAGCTACTTCAATCTGGATGATGGCGGCGCCTCCGACGCACTCGATCATCAGGTCAGGATCGGAGCTGAGGCCTATCTTCCGGTGGACGGCGACCTTATTCCGGACGGGAAGGTTCTCCCCGTCGCCGGTACTACGCATGATTTCCGCGAATACCGCACGATCCGGCGCGAGGAAAATGGCGACCAGGTTGTCTACGACAATAATTTCTGCCTCTCCAGTCAGCGCCAGCCGCTACGGCCCGTTGCATCGGCGAAAGGAGCACGTTCAGGAGTCGAAATGAGCGTATCGACTACGGAACCTGGCGTGCAATTCTATGCGGGAAACACGCTGGGTGGACGACCACCTATCGGCTTGACTGGCAATACATACGGCAATTACGCGGGCTTCTGCTTCGAAGCTCAGGTTTGGCCCGATTCCACGCACTTTCCCTATTTCCCACAGGCGATACTGCGTCCCGACGAAACCTACAGCCAGATGACCAAGTACAGTTTCAGGAAGGCGAAGGCCTAAGGCCTTAGGCAACCCTCTCTCTTTCGGTAGCTCTCTTTTTTTGGGTGTCGAATGCTGCATCATATCGAAGTCTACGTTTCAACATGGACGCTTCGTATGCGTTCTGGGCAAAAATCCTTGCCAAGATCGGCTACGAAGAGTCAGCGCGTTGGGATGAGGGATTTACCCTTAGCAATGGTAACGATGCTTATCTAACCTTTGTCCAGGTTGCCGAGAAATACGAATTATACAAATACAACAGATGCGGCGTTGGCCTAAATCATCTTGCCTTTAAGGTCAAAGATAGAGACATGGTCGACGCATTGAGACAATACTGCGTTGAGCGTGACATTTCCCGGCTATATGATGACAAGTATCCGTTTGCCAACGATGACAAGAATTACTACGCACTATTTGTTGAAGATCCAGATCGAATAAAGGTTGAGTTCGTCGCTATGCCGTCCGCTGCGTGCGCCTGTCCGGGAGACAACGCAGTGGATTGATGCGATTAACCGCACAATGGATCGAGAGGATCCTGTACTCTTTGTTATTTGCTTGATTAGGCCTCGAACGCCTTGCGCGCTTCTTCCATCGGGGCAAGGGCGCCATGAAACTCCACGACCCGCGCCGCGACTTTGTGGGCGTGGGCAGCCGCGGCCACCGGATCCAGTTTGGCCAAGCGCGCCGCAATGTAACCGCCATTGAAGCTGTCGCCAGCGCCGGTCGTGTCCACGGCCTTGGCGCGTGAGGCAGGAACCTCGGTGCGCGTTTCGCCAGCCACGACCAGTGCCGGCTCGGTCCCATCCTTCACCACGATCTCTCGCACACCATAGCTTGCGATGCGGTTTGCTGTGTCCGCCGGTGTCACATCGCTGAATAGCGCATTCTCGTCAGGGAAAGTTGGCAGGGCAATATCTGTTATATGAAAAGCGTTGCTTAAGACCTGCTTCGCCGTCTCGGCGTTCTCCCATAGGCGGGGACGATAATTCGCATCAAAGACAATGAGCGATCCGTGCCGGCGCGCGTTGCTGACAGCATTCAAGACATTCTGGCGGCTCTTGGGGCTCAAGATGCCCATGGTGATGCCAGAGAAATAAATGACTTCACGGCCATCTAGGCTCTTCGCCAGAGCCTCCGGATCGTCGGCCAGGTGGCGAGCGGCCGAATCGTTGCGCCAATACGTGAAGGAGCGCTCTGCGCCGGTAAGGGTGATGGCGTAAAGACCCGGGCGTGCACCGACAACAATTGGGCTATGGGCAGTGTTAATGCCGTTGGCGCGCAAGAAAGTCCGCTGTTTGACGGAGAACGGGTCGTCGCCAAAGGCAGTCACGTAATCCACAGCGAAACCGGGATCAGTGAGGGCACGGACATACCAGGTCGTGTTCAGCGTATCGCCGGCAAAACCCATCCGCCAATGGTCGCCGTTGGCACCGGACAATTCGATCATGCATTCGCCGATGGCTGCAAACCCGCTCATGAAAACCCTCCACATCGAACTCGACGCGACTGATATACGAGTGTTTGGCTGCTGTCATTTCTTAAAATTGCTGTTCTGGAGCGCGGGCTGTCATATTTGCTTAAGCGTGGCATGTTAGTCGGCGAAGGCATTTTGCAGGAGATGGAATGTCGCGGATAACAACGATTGAGCAGCTCGAGACGATCTACAGCGGCATTACCGAGGCATCGACGGCAAAGGTAACGGACCAAATCACGCCGGAATATCGCCAATTGATCGAGGGTTCGCCATTTGTGGCTCTGGCTACCAGCGGGCCCGAAGGGCTCGATTGTTCACCGCGAGGTGATCTCGCAGGTTTCGTCCGGGTTCATGATGATCGAACGCTGATGATGCCGGACCGCCGTGGCAACAACCGTGTCGATTCGCTGCGCAATATCGTCCGTGATCCGCGTGTTGCGTTGCTCTTCCTCATTCCGGGGCTCACGACCACTTTCCGTGTAAACGGTCGGGCGTTCCTGGACACCGACCAGGCCTTGCTTGACACCTTCATGGTCGACGGCAAGGTACCCCGTTCGGTCATCGTCGTTGAGGTCATGGAAGCCTACTTTCAGTGTGCTCGCGCGCTCATCCGGTCCGAACTGTGGAATCCGGCGAAGCAGCGCTCGCCGAAAGATTTTCCAACGCCGGGCCAGATCCTTGCGGCGCTCAGTGAAGACCGTGTGGGTGGTGAATCCTACGATCGGGAATGGCCTGAGCGTGCTGCAAAGACAATGTGGTAGGCTAGCCAATGCTTCTGTTGTCGATGGCGATTTCCATACGGTCGGCAGCAAAGCGGGTTTTGCCATACTCGACTGGGCGACCGTCCATATCGACGTTGATCGCAGTGGCGACAAGGACAATGGCGCCGGGCGAAAGGCACAGGTGCCGCAGATCTTCGGCATCGGCATGGCGAGCGGCAATGACGGTTGATTTGCGCAGATAATCATCTATTCCCGCGGCTTTGAGAGCAAATGTTATCGAGCCGGATGAACGATAATCCTCCACGATACTCGGTACCCGCGCGGCATCAAACCATGATGTAGCGCAAGAGACCGGATTGCCATCTGCTGTGTGCACGGTGTCGATCCTAATGACCTGGCCGAATCTCATTTCCAATGCTTCAGCGACTTCCGGTGTTGCGTCTTCCAAGCGATGCGCGAGGAGGATGCCCTTGGTTTCGCGTACCTGGGCTGCAAGAATTTGCGAGAAGCGCGTACGCTCGCCGATGCGGTAGGTAAGCTTCTTGCTGTTGGCAACGAAGGTCCCGCGTCCCTGTTCGGCACGTAGCACGCCTTCCTTGGTGAGGGCAGCAATGGCGCTGCGGATCGTGTGGCGATTGACCGCAAAGCGCGTCGCCATTTCAACTTCCGGCGGCAGACGCGCGCCGCTTGCCATCTTTCCCGCAGTGATGTCGCCCCGGATCTGATCGGCAATCTGGCGCCAGATGGCTACGCCACTGTTGCGGGTTATGAGTTTGCCTGAAACCACGCTTTGTCATGCTCCTGTCATTTACCAACTCTATAGATGGGTATATTGTCTAGTTGTATAGATCAATAGACAAATTATAGCGAGGTGTCAATGAGCAATGAAACCCTTGAAGCCACCCCTAAGCATGGTGGCTCCGATGACGGGCGCAAGGCCGCCATGGCTTTATTGGCCCAGGCAACCGCGCAAGAAATGCAACAGTTCTGGGCGCAGTGGAATGAGAAGCCTGGTGTCGAGACCTTGCGCGGACCCGAAACCGGCCTGGTGATGATCCGCGGACGCATCGGTGGTGGCGGCGCTCCCTTTAACCTTGGTGAGGCGACGGTTACCCGCGCCACGGTCAGGCTTGATAACGGCGCTGTTGGTCATGCCTATGCCCTCGGACGGCAGGGTGAAAAGGTTCGGTTGGCGGCGGTTTTCGATGCCCTTTGGCAAGAGACAGCTCAGCGCCAGGCAGTTGAGAACATGGTACTCGCGCCCATCGCGCAGCGTCTGAATGACAGTCTTGAAGGCAAGCGGGCCGAAACGGCCGCGACCAAAGTCGATTTCTTCACAATGGTACGGGGTGACGATTGATGCGTGCGGCGACACAGGTCTTCGAAGGCGGCTTCAGTGACGCCGTCCTGAATTCACAAGAGGTTTTCCGGGCGCTCATGGATGCCATGGCCAATCCGGGCCTCGTTATTCCTGTCCGCGATCTGGTCAATGCGCCAGCGCCATTGCAGCCGGTGATGGCGGCGATTGCTGCCACGCTATTCGACCATGATGCGACAGTGTGGTGTGACAAGGCAATCGCCGGTTCCGACGCCGCAACAGGCTGGTTGAAATTTCAAACGGGCCTCGAACTGACATCGACCCCATCGGACGCGCAATTTGCCCTGATCCGTGACGTTGATACGATGCCGTCGTTCGAAGCCTTCGCCAAGGGTACATCGGAGTATCCCGATCGCTCGACAACGATCATTCTGCAGGTCGCAGGTTTCGATGGCGCCGAGGTGCTGACGCTCCAGGGCCCCGGCATCGAACATACACGATCTTTCGCACCCAGCAGACTGCCCAAGCTGTTCATTGATCAATGGGCCGCCAACCGCGCAGCCTTTCCGCGCGGTGTTGATCTGATTTTGGCCGGCAAGGGTGCGCTTGCGGCTTTGCCACGCACGACGCGCGTTTTGAAACGGGAGGCCTGAGCCATGTATGTTGCAGTCAAGGGCGGTGAGGCCGCTATCCGCAATGCGCACAAGCTCCTGGCCGACCGGCGTCGTGGAGATCGCTCGGTACCGGCAATCAGGCTGGATCAGATCGTCGAACAGCTGGCACTCGGTGTCGACCGGGTGATGGCCGAAGGCTCGCTTTACGACGCGGAACTCGCGGCGTTAGCCGTCAAACAGGCACGGGGAGACATGATCGAGGCAATTTTTCTCGTTCGCGCCTATCGCACCACGCTGCCACGTTTCGGATATACCAAGCCGGTCGAGACCGGACGGATGGCAATCGAGCGCCGCATCTCTGCTACGTTCAAGGACCTGCCGGGTGGACAACTGCTTGGACCGACATTCGATTATACGCATCGATTGCTTGACCCCGAACTTGCTGATGACGCGCCGGTCGAGGCTGCTGATCGCCGGATAGAAACGGCTGAACAGACACCGCGTGTCACCGACATTCTGAGCCATGATGGTATGATCGAGGCCGATGGCGAATTGCCCGAAGGCTCCGAGACGGGCGATCTTACCCGGGAACCATTGTCATTTCCGTTAGAGCGCGACTTGCGGCTTCAGGCGCTGGCGCGGGGCGATGAGGGTTTTCTTCTCGGGCTCGCCTATTCAACGCAGCGTGGCTATGCGCGCAGTCATCCATTTGCCGGTGAAATCCGTATCGGCGAAGTCGAGGTCGAACTGGATGTTGCCGAGCTCGACTTCCCGCTGACGCTGGGCCGCATCCGCGTCACCGAATGCCAGATGGTCAACCAGTTCAAGGGATCATCGAAGCAACCGCCGCAGTTCACGCGCGGCTATGGCCTTGTGTTTGGCCAGAGCGAGCGCAAGTCCATGTCGATGGCTCTGTGTGACCGGGCACTGCGAGCGCGGGAACTCGGCGAAGATATCACTGCGGCTGCGCAGGACGAAGAGTTCGTCATCTCCCATAGCGACAACGTGCAGTCGACCGGCTTCGTCGAACATTTGAAACTGCCGCACTACGTTGATTTCCAGGCAGAGCTCGATTTGGTCCGGCGCATGCGTGCGGAACATGAGCGCGCCAGCCAAACCAGCGATACTCAAGAGGCAGCAGAATGACCGAGCTTGCGACGTACAATTTCGCCTATCTCGATGAGCAGACGAAGCGGATGATCCGCCGCGCGATACTCAAGGCAATTGCCATTCCGGGCTATCAGGTGCCGTTCGCTTCGCGTGAAATGCCAATGCCCTATGGCTGGGGAACCGGCGGCGTGCAGGTTACCGCAGCTGTGATCGGGCCGAAAGATACTCTCAAGGTGATCGATCAGGGTGCCGACGATACGACCAATGCCGTGTCGATCCGCGCCTTCTTCCAGAAGACCGCCAATGTCCGGGTAACCACCAGGACAGCGGAGGCGACGATCATCCAGACGCGTCACCGTATCCCTGAAGCCGCTTTGCAGACCGGACAGATACTTGTCTACCAGGTGCCGATCCCGGAGCCGTTGCGGTTTCTCGAGCCGCGTGAGACCGAGACGCGAAAAATGCATGCGCTCGAGGAATATGGGTTGATGCATGTGAAGCTCTACGAGGACATCGCGCGTCACGGCCACATCGCGACCACCTATGCTTACCCGGTGAAGGTCGAAGGGCGTTATGTGATGGACCCATCGCCGACGCCGAAATTCGACAATCCAAAAATGCACAATTCTCCGGCACTGCAGTTGTTCGGAGCAGGGCGGGAAAAGCGCATCTACGCCATTCCACCCTATACCGAAGTGGTCAGCCTCGACTTCGAGGATCATCCATTCGAGATACAGACATTTTCGCAGCCCTGTGCGCTGTGCGGTGCCAAGGGCAGCTATCTCGACGAAGTCATCCTCGATGACAAGGGCGGAAGCATGTTCGTTTGTTCGGATACGGATTTTTGTGAAGTCCGGCAAGAGAAGGGCCATCGCGGTCACCTCGCGGCCAACCCGGCGGAGGCAGCAGAATGAGCGATTTACCACTGTTGAAAGTCAATGCGCTTTCGAAGTTCTATGGCAGCAGGATCGGCTGCCAGAATGTGACCTTCGAACTCTGGCCCGGTGAGGTGCTGGCCATCGTGGGCGAGTCTGGTTCGGGAAAGACCACGCTTCTGAATTGTCTGGCGACGCGTCTCGCACCTTCCGCAGGCTCGGTGGAATACCGCATGCGTGATAGCCAGTTCCGCGACCTCTATCGTCTGAGCGAGGCGGAACGGCGTTTCCTGATGCGCACCGACTGGGGTTTCGTTCACCAGAACCCGGCGGACGGCCTGCGCATGACCGTTTCTGCGGGCGCTAATGTGGGCGAGCGGTTGATGGCCGTCGGTGACCGGCACTATGGCAAGATCCGTGCGACCGCAACCGACTGGCTGGGACGCGTCGAAATTGCCGAAGACCGGATCGACGATCAGCCACGTGCGTTTTCCGGCGGTATGCGTCAACGGCTGCAGATTGCCCGCAACCTGGTCACCAACCCGCGTCTCGTCTTCATGGATGAACCGACCGGCGGACTTGATGTTTCAGTACAGGCACGGTTGCTCGATCTCCTGCGTGGCCTAGTTAGCGACCTCGGTCTGGCGGCCATCGTAGTGACGCACGATCTTGCGGTGGCGCGTCTGCTTTCGCACCGGATGATGGTGATGAAGGACGGCCACATTGTCGAGACCGGTCTTACCGACCGGGTGCTGGACGATCCGCAGGCGCCCTACACGCAGCTTCTCGTTTCTTCCATCCTGCAGGTCTAGGAGAAATCATGCCGACACCTCTCGTTGTTTCCGATGTCGCCAAGAGTTTCACCATGCACTTGCGTGACGGCATTCGCCTGCCGGTGGTCGCAAATGTGACCTTTTCCATTAAGGCAGGCGAGTGCGCTGTTCTCGGCGGTCCGTCCGGGGCTGGCAAGAGTTCGATCCTGAAGATGGTCTATGGCAACTACGCCGTGGATGCCGGGCAGATCATCATTCCATATCGGGACCGCCTGGTTGACGTCGCCAGTGCCGATCCGCGAACAATGCTCGGCATTCGCCGTGACATCATCGGCTATGTCAGCCAGTTTCTTCGCACCGTACCACGCGTTTCCGCATTGGATGTCGTGGCGGAACCGTTGGTTGCGCGTGGCGCCGATCGCAACGAGGCTCGCGACAGAGCTGCATCTTTGCTCGGCGGACTTAATCTGCCGGAGCGTTTGTGGTCGCTACCGCCCGCAACCTTTTCGGGGGGGGAACAGCAGCGGGTGAATATTGCCCGCGGTTTCATCACAGACCATCCAATCCTGCTGCTTGATGAGCCGACTGCGTCGCTTGATGCCAAAAACCGCGATGTCGTCGTCTCGATGATCCAGCAGAAGAAGGCAGCCGGCGTTGCCATGCTCGGGATTTTTCACGATGACGATGTCCGGGAAGCAGTGGCCGACCGGATCATCGATGTCACAGCGTTTTCGGTGCCCAGCGAGGCATCGGCATGACGCGGCTCTCAGAAACGCCGCTCATTCATGAAACCGCTTCGGTTCATGACTGCGAGCTTGGGCGCTACACGGAGATCGCCGAGCGCTGCCGCATCATCGAAGCTACGCTCGGCGATTACTCGTACATCATGCAGGACGGAGCTGTCTGGTGTGCGAGGATCGGTAAGTTCGCCAATGTTGCCTCGAATGTGCGTATCAATGCGCCAAATCATCCAACGTGGCGTCCGACTCTGCATCATTTCACCTATCGTTCCGAAGACTATTGGGATGGCGCTGGCGTTGACGACGAATTTTTCGAATGGCGCCGCACAAATCTTGTCACGATTGGTCACGATGTGTGGATCGGCCATGGGGCAACCGTCCTGCCGGGGGTGAACGTGGGCGATGGCGCGGTCATCGGGGCAGGGGCTGTCGTATCCAGGGATGTCGCTCCCTATACGATTGTCGGTGGTGTCCCGGCCCGCAAGATCCGCGATCGCTTTGATGGAAGAACGGCAGGGCGGCTGCAAGCTCTGGCCTGGTGGGATTGGGATCACGCAAAATTGCGCAATGCTCTCAACGACTTCCGCAAGCTGAATATCGAGGCATTTATCGAGAAGCATTCGGCCTGAACCAGCCGTTACACAGTTGTCATTCAACTGAAATGAAAATGCCATCGCACCTTCACATAGGTGTCCTAGGACTGAGCGACGCCAAAAGGGATTGTCTGATGTTGAAGATTGAAAATGTGACGCGGCGTTTTGGCAAATTCACTGCCATCGACAACGTCAGTTTGGAGATCCCGCAAGGCCAGATGGTTGGGGTTATCGGGCGTTCAGGCGCGGGAAAATCGACGCTCTTGCGCATGATCAACCGGTTGGTCGATCCCTCGGAAGGCTCCATCTTTTTCGACGGGACAAATGTAGCGCAATTGAAAGGCTCGGAGTTGCGCAATTGGCAGCGTGACTGCGCGATGATCTTCCAGCAGTTCAACCTTGTGCCACGCCTTGATGTGCTGACCAATGTGCTTCTTGGCCGGCTCAATCATCGATCGACGATCAAGAGCCTCCTGGGGATGTTTTCCCGCGAGGAACGTGCGATGGCCATCGCCGCCCTGGAGCGGCTGGATATCGTCAAGACGGCGTTGCAGCGGGCTGGAACACTTTCGGGCGGACAGCAGCAGCGTGTCGCCATTGCCCGCGCCCTTTTGCAGAACCCCAAGATCATTCTTGCCGATGAGCCCATCGCCTCACTCGATCCGCGCAACGCGCAAGTGGTGATGGAGTCGCTACGTGACATCAACGAGAAAGAAGGTCTGACAGTCATTACCAATTTGCACACGCTCGACACGGCGCGGCATTTCTGCTCACGCATCATCGGCATGCAGGGTGGAAAGGTCGTCTTCGACGGCACGCCCGACGACCTGACAGAGCTTGCCGCGCGCCGGATTTATGGTGCTGACGGTATCAAGGACGCATTTTCAGAAGCAATCACATCGACAAGCATCGGCCGCGGCTCGCGAAAGCCAATTCCTGAGCTTGAGGCCATTCTGGCTGCGCGTTAGGCGCAAGAGATCGGCTCGCCCACGTACGGGCTCATATGCACAAAAACAAACCCATCTGGACGTTTGACAGGAGAGAATTATGTTGCTCAAGAAAGCCCTTCTCAGCGCTATCGCGATCGGCGCCATGCTGGCCGGATCGATGGCCCGTGCCGAAAACCTCGAAACATTCCGCGTTGGCATCATCGGCGGAGAGAATGAAGCCGACCGTCTGCGCAATTACCAGTGCGTCGTCGATCAGCTCCCGAAAGTTCTCGGCGTGAAGGACGTAAAGCTCTTCCCGGCTACGGACTATGATGGCGTTATCCAGGGTCTGCTCGGCGGCACGCTCGATTATGCAGAGCTTGGTGCATCCGGTTTCGCGAAAATCTACCTCACCAATCCGAAGGCAGTGGAACCAATCCTGACTACTATTCAGACAGATGGCGCCACCGGCTACTATTCAATCATGGTTGCGCGCAAGGACAGCGGCATCAAGACGCTCGCCGACATGAAGGGCAAGAAGCTGGGATTCGCCGATCCGGACTCAACCTCTGGCTACCTCATTCCAGTGACCTCTCTGCCAAAGGACATCAAGACTTCGGTCAAGGACTATTTCAGTGAAACTGGCTTCGGCGGCGGTCATGAGAACCTCGTATTGGCCGTAAAGGACGGCAAGTTCGATGCCGGCACCACATTCGGTTCGGGCGTAGGCAAGTTTGATGAAGGTTACACGTCGGGCAATCTGCGTAAGATGGTCGACAAGGGCCTGATCGACATGAAGGATTTTGTCGAACTGTGGAAGTCGCCGCTCATTCCGAACGGCCCGATCGTGGTCCGCACTTCGCTCAATAGCGACCTTAAGGCCAAATTCAAAGACTACATGATGAACCTGCCGAAGTCCGATCCGGCCTGCTTTGCCTCCACAATGGGCGGTGATTTCAAGGGCTACACAGAAGTGAACACAGAGTTCTATCAGCCAATCATCGACGCCCGTAAGGCGCAGATCGGCGGATAATTTTCAAAGCTTGATCACGGCCAGTTCCGGGGAACTGGCCGTGATTTTTTGCGCTTCGGAAGGATAGATTGATGAGCCGAGCCATTTCCACCGAGCTTTCGCCCGATGGCATTCAGATCGAACGGCATTGGCAGGAACTTGCTGGGCGCCGACGTGTCTATTCCTGGCTGATTTCGGTCTGCCTCCTCGTCACTGTGGCTGGCTCGCTCTGGTTCGCCAATGAGTCGAATGCGGGTAAGTTTTTCGATCGTCTACCGCATTTCTTTGATTTCGCAGGTGATCTCATTCCACGCGATGGCTGGGAAGTCTGGCGCGCCCTCTTCGATTTGCCGTCGCCATATTTCGACGGCAGCCTGAAATATGATTATCCGGAAGGTCGAATTTATCTTTTCGGCGGACTCTACATTCCGGAATACTTCTACAAAATGCTGGAAACGCTCAATATTGCGATCCTTTCCACGCTGATTGGTTTCATCTTCGGTTTCCTTCTCTGCTTTCTCGCCGCCAAAAATCTGGTCAAGAACAAGTTGGTCCGGTGGGTCGTGCGACGCTATATGGAGATCCTCCGCGCATTCCCGGAAATCGTCATCGCCGGCTTCTTTGCTGCGATCCTGTCGCTTGGACCAATCCCGGCGATGTTTGCTGTCGGCATTCACACGATCGGTGCGCTTGGAAAGCTGTTCTTCGAAGTTGTCGAGAATGCCGACATGAGGGCAGATGAGGGGTTGCGGGCTGTCGGGGCGAACTGGTTCGAGCGGGTCGGTTTCGGCATCGTTCCTCAGGTGATGCCAAACTTCATGTCCTATGCCTTGCTGCGCCTGGAGATCAATGTCCGTGCCTCGACCATCATCGGTGCCGTCGGAGGTGGCGGTATCGGCGAGGAGTTGCGGTTGTCGATAAGCCGTGGCCATCAGGCAAAGACGCTCGCCATCGTGCTGTTGCTCCTGGTGACGATCATAGCAGTCGATCAATTTTCTGCGTGGTTGCGCCGTCGTCTCGTCGGCAATCAGGCATTCGCCTTCGGTGGGAAACAATCATGAACGCCATTTCTTCCGCGGCGGTTGCCGATTTCGAGGCCAGGTATCCAGTTGTCTTCAATCCGCCCGTCTGGAAGCGCTTCATGCCGTTGATCATCGGTGCCGGAGTTATCCTCTATATCCTCTATTGCTGGTGGTTCTTTTCCATTGGCACCGTGCTTGCGAGCGGCCAATGGCAGCGCGCTGAACTCTATGCGCGCGATTGGGTATCGTACGCGATCCGGACAACGGTACGCATGTCTCCGACAGCGACGACAGTGTCCTATCCCCGGTTCTCGGAGCTTGGAGACAATCCAAAGCCGGACTGGGTGGTTCAGGCCGGCAACAATGTGACGGTGCTTTTTGGCAGCGGGCAATCGCTTGATATCAATGATCAACGCGTGATTGCGACACGCGGCGGCGAAAGCCTGACAGTCTTGATAGAAGCGGATGGCGCGAAGCCTCAGGGAACGATGCCCAAATGGGCGGCGCTCAAGGAGGACCAGGTTACGGTCGACTTCGGTTTTGCGGGACAGGCGGATATCATTCCCGAACGCGTTGTGGTCAGCCGCCGTTTTCTCGGATGGGCGAATTTCGTCTTCGATACAAGCTCGCCATTCTGGAACAAATCTTTCGGCGAGGTGGCTTCGCTGATGATCAGCGGTGAGCGTATCAAACCAGAAATGTCGAATGCAGCTCTGGCCTTCAACAATATCTGGTACAATTCGTCATGGCAGCATGGCGATGTCTGGACGAAGCTGCTGCAGACCATCGTCATGGCTTTCATGGGAACATTGCTGGCGTCACTTGTTGCGTTTCCATTCGCCTTTGTCGCTGCCCGCAACATCATGCCGAATTTCTTTGCCAATCAGATCACCAAGCGTTTCTTCGATTTTCTGCGATCGGTCGACATGCTGATCTGGGCGCTGTTTTTCACCCGCGCGTTCGGTCCAGGTCCGCTTGCCGGTATTTCGGCGATTTTCTTCACCGACACGGGCACGCTCGGGAAGGTCTATTCCGAAACCTTGGAAAACATTGATGACAAACAGCGCGAGGGTGTCAAATCCGTCGGCGCTTCGCCGATGAATGTGCAGCGTTATGGTGTCGTTCCTCAGGTCCTGCCGGTTTTTGCTAGCCAGGCACTCTATTTCTGGGAGTCAAACACACGGTCGGCGACCATCATCGGCGCGGTGGGGGCAGGCGGCATCGGTCTCAAGCTGTGGGAAGCCATGCGCACGAACACCAATTGGCACAATGTCGCCTACATGGTGGTGCTCATACTGGCCGTCATCTTCATTTTCGACAACATATCCAATGCGCTTCGTTCACGCTTGATGGGAAAGCAACAGCATTGAGGTACGATCAGGTTCAAAGGCTTGTCATAATCGGAGCGTAACGCGAGAGTGCTCCCGAGGAATCAAAATGCGCTATGCAATCTATTTCACGCCGCCTTCAAGCGATCCGCTGCTCAAAGTGGCGGCGAACTGGCTTGGCCGGAACGCGTTTACGGGCCAACCGGTGAAAGCACCGCAGATCCGTGACCTGGCGCATGAGGATTTCGCGCAATTGACTGAGTCGCCGCGCCGCTATGGTTTCCACGCTACTCTGAAAGCGCCGTTCCATCTCGTCGATGGCGTCGAGGAGCGCGAACTCCTGTCGGCCTTGATGCATTTTGCCTCTTCCATGGATCCGGTTGAGATTCCGAAATTGCAGATTGCATGCCTTGACGGTTTTTTTGCACTTGTCCCCACAGAGCCTCTCGACAATCTCAATCAGCTGGCAAATGATGTGGTTGTTGCGTTTGATCGGTTTCGCGCCCCGCCCAGCGAAAAAGAGATCAAACGTCGCAATCCTGAGACCATGAGCATTGCGCAGCGCCGAAATCTCGAACAGTGGGGTTACCCCTATGTTTTCGAAGACTTTCGGTTTCATATGACATTGACCGGTCCGGTGCCTGAACGCGACCGGCCAAAAATCGAACACATCCTCACCGAATTCCTTGAGCCGGTTCTCGAAGAGCCGGTCGAAATAAACAATCTTGCGCTGTTTACGGAAGCCGAGCGCGGTTTTCCGTTCGAGATACACTCGCTTCATCCGCTCGCAGGAACCAACCGAAGAAAGACTGCCTAAAATGTCCGCCGAATTGATTTTGAACAATGCCAGGATCGTTCTCGAAAATGAGGTCATCGCTGGCTCGGTTGTGATCCGTGACGGCAAGATTGCCGATATATCGGAAGGCTCGGTTGCCAGTGGCGAGGATTTCGAGGGCGATTATCTCATTCCAGGCCTCATCGAATTGCACACCGACCACCTCGAAGGCCATTATGTGCCGCGTCCGCGGGTGCGCTGGAATCCGATCGCGGCTGTGCTGGCTCATGACGCACAAATCGCCACGTCTGGCATCACAACCGTGCTGGATGCCCTGCGCGTTGGATTGGACGAGGACGCGGACATGTCCGCTCCGGAAATCCGTAAACTTGCCGACGCGATCGAAGATAGTGTCATTCAGGGAAGGTTGCGCGCGGACCACTATTTTCATCTGCGTTGCGAAGTATCGGCTCCGGATTGCCTCGAGGGTTTCCATTACTTCGACGGCGACGATCGTGTGCGGCTCGCATCGCTCATGGACCATGCGCCGGGCCAGCGCCAGTTCGTCAACCTGGAGACCTACGCCTATTACTATCAGCGCAAGCTGAAGCTCAGCGATCATGATTTCAATCTGTTCTGTGAGAAGCGCATGGCGGAATCCGCCAAAAACTCGGGACCGCAGCGCAAGGCGATATCCGACTTGTGCCGTGAGAGAGGCATCAAGCTCGCGAGCCATGACGACGCAACGACCGCCCATGTCGACGAAGCCGTCGAGCAGGGTATTGATGTGGCCGAATTTCCGACGACGCTTGAGGCTGCGGCAGCTTCAAAGCAAGCAGGTCTGGCGGTCTTGATGGGCGCCCCGAACGTGGTGCGCGGTGGCTCGCACTCTGGAAATGTGTCGGCGCGAGAATTGGCCGAACATGGTCATCTCGACATTCTCTCGTCCGACTACATCCCGTTCAGCCTGATCCAATCAACGTTTTTCCTGAGCGAGGCGGTCGACGGCATTACCCTGCCGGACGCTGTGCGCCTCGTGACCAAGAACCCTGCACAGGCCATCGGCTTCGAAGACCGGGGCGTGATCGAAATCGGCAAGCGTGCCGATCTCGTGCGGGTTCGCGTCGATGAACACATTCCGGTGGTGCGTACGGTCTGGCGGGAAGGCCGCCGAGTCGTATGATGGCGGCTATGATCGAACGTGCGCTGAATTCGGCGTCGGCCCCGTTACGCAACGGTGCTTTTATTGCTGTCGTAGGCCCGAGCGGTGCCGGCAAGGACACCATTATCGATTACGCGCGCGCCGCGCTTGGCGATCAACCAGGCTACCATTTTGTGCGGCGCGTCGTGACACGTCCGTCATCAGCAGACGCAGAAGATCATGATACGTTGAGCGAAGAACAGTTCTTGGCAGCCAAGCAGGCCGGCGCGTTCTGCCATTCCTGGGAAGCCCACGGCTTGCATTACGGCTTGCCAAGGTCTGTCGATGATGAAATCGAGCGCGGTGCAGTTGCGATTGCCAATGTTTCGCGCGGCGTGCTGCCTGCGCTTCGTCAAGCCTATTCCAACCTGCTTGTCGTGCACATCACCGCGTCCCTCGACGTCCTGGCACAGCGACTTGCATCGCGTGGCCGCGAAAATGCCGATGAAATCCGCCGCCGCCTGATACGCGCCGCTCCCAATGCATGCGATCCAGTTGATGCGGTCATGATCGACAATTCTGGCGACGTCAGCAATGCAGGCGATGAATTCATTGCTGTCTTGAGAAAATCAGCAGCATTTGCAGCTATTTCGGAACAAATATAGGTCGACGGATTTTTGCGGTCTCGGTGGAGGCAGAGTGAGAATCCGGTGGCGGCTCGCCCCCGGATTTTCATCAAGCTTGACGTTTAAAAATCGCGCTGAAAACGGACGATGCCGCCTAAGGCGTCGTCATCACCACGATCGCCATCAAACTTGGTATAGTCGATTTCCGGCGTAATCGTAAAACCAGGAACGAGTACGTAGGCAACATTCAAAGCCGCGGCGATGGTGCCCTCAGATTCGTATGCGAGCTGGGCATTGACAGTGGCCTTGTCAGTAACCTTTGCGGCCAAGCCACCCCATGCAGCCCAATCGCCATGCCACGGTGCAAGGAAGTTCCGTTCTGTGCGCGTATCGTCATAGTTGGACTGGTAACCACCCATGACCCAGGCCGTCACGGCGTCCGTGATCTTCACGTCCAAACGAGCCTTGCCGGCAAATTCTTCCACGTTGGAGTTGTAACCTCCGATGGCTGAAATCGTGCCCCAACCCTGTTCGTATTTCACGCCTGCCAGTACATGCGGCATGTAATCTTCGATGACATAATCGGCATAACCGTCGTTGATCGAGCCTTGTTCGGCCGCGACGATTGCCGAAAAACCGTTGCCACCCGTGAAGGTGTAGCTGATCTGGTTCGTTTCCCAGCTGTTGTAGTTGATCACATCGTCCTGGATGATATCGCCAGCATAGCCGTTCCAGGCACCGAAGATTTCATCAGCAATGCCGACACGGAAGCCGCCAAGCTCGATGAATGCCTGGGGAATGCTTGCACCCTCGTTTTCTCCATCTTCGAAATCGAAGCGGGTCTGAATATAGGACCGCAACGTGCCGAGTTCCGTTTCTGAACGGGCATCGAAACGAACTTCAGCGCGCGTGTGCTTGACCCAGGTGCCAAGCTCGCCGCCATTGTAGACGTCATCGCCGCCCTGCGCGTCATAACGCACGTATCCGCTAACCTTGAGGCAGGTTTCGGTGCCCGGGATGTAGAAGAATCCCGTACCATAAGCATCGCACACGCGAAGTTACTCAACGGGTTCTGGCTCCGCCACCACAACTGCATCGGCGGCTCTTGCACCAGATACTGCAATCAAGGCTGCAGCTGAACCTAGGAGAAGGCTCTTGAGTCTCATTTTTAGATCTCCGATCAAAAAAAGTTGTCACACAAGCTCGTCCCCGACGACTGCATATTCCTGTTCGTTGGTCGGTGCAAAACTGATCTGTAATCGAACCAAGGGTTCGGAAATCGGTGTTGCGGTTTTATCACGGGGCTTGCAAACGGAACGGTGAAGAGCCATGTGGGCCGTCGGCTTGCTTGGAAATGCGCCATAGGTTATGCCGAGCTTGAACAGCATTGTTGGCGCAAGGTTTTCTGAGTTGATGCTCCGCCTGCACCGCGTTGCGGGCGGGAAACACATTCCAAAGAGAAGACAGGTCGAAAGTTTCATTAGGTGGTCGATAGAACTGAAACATATGGTGGTTATGGCTACAATCGCTTTGCCGTAGCGCCGATGATCGATTGGACGGACCGCCACTGCCGGACCTTCCACCGCCAGTTCACGCGCCATGCCTTGCTCTACACCGAAATGGTGGTCGCCGATGCCGCGATCCATGGCAACCGCGACCGCATTCTAGGATTTGCGGAGGCGGAGCATCCGGTTGCCCTGCAACTCGGTGGATCCGACCCGGCCAAATTGGCTGCCGCCGCGCGCATCGGCGAGGCCATGGGCTATCAGGAAATCAATCTCAACGTCGGCTGCCCGTCTGATCGTGTTCAGTCGGGCACGTTTGGCGCATGTCTGATGCAGACGCCGGGCGTCGTTGCTGCCTGTGTGGAGGCGATGAAGCAGGTGGCCGCGGTGCCGGTGACGGTCAAATGCCGCATTGGCGTTGATGATCAGGATACGGAAGTGGCTCTCGACGAACTCGCAGGCAGCGTATTCAATGCCGGTGCCAATGCATTGTGGGTCCATGCACGCAAGGCTTGGCTCAAAGGGCTTTCTCCAAAGGAAAACCGCGATATTCCGCCGTTGGACTATGATCGTGTCTATCGTCTGAAGCGGCAAAATCCCAGTCATTTCATTGGGATCAATGGCGGTGTTCAGACGCTTGATGAAGCATTCGAGCATTTGCTTCACGTCGACGGTGTCATGCTCGGCCGGGCGATCTACCACAATCCAATGCTTCTGCTTGACGTCGATGCGCGGATGTATGGAGATGGGGCGGCGGATTCGCCGTCGATGGACGCGATCATCGATCATATGTGTGCCTATGCGGACACGCATATCGCTCGGGGCGGGCGGTTGTCGCATATAACACGCCACATGGTTGGCCTGTTTCATGGTGCTCCCGGAGCCCGCCGCTGGCGCCAGCTTCTCTCAACTGCGGCCAATCAGACAGGCGCCACCAGCACCGTTATTCGCCAGGCATATGAGGTCATTCAGACCGCGGTGACAGACGAGGCGGCTTAATCCGAGAGGATCAAACGGTCGCCTCGTACTGAGAAGCCACTCAACGTATTGAGGAAGTTCATTCCCAGGAGACTTCCAGCCATGCGACCATCCTTGGCCACCATGGCGCGAATATTGCGCCGTTCGATGGCACCGATCTTGATACTGTCCAACGTGACATTCGCCGCTGTCGCTGTCCCGTTCGCGGTCATGATCGGGATACCATAAGTAAGCTTGTCCGGGTCGAGGCCAGCCCTACGCGCGTCTTCGGAGGAGAGCACAATGGACGATGCGCCCGTATCCACCATGAACGGTACGGACGCGCCATTCACTTCGCCCCTGACTTCGAAATGACCATTATCCGCCTTGGCCAGGGTCACCGTCACCAGTCCATCGCCATCGCGGTTGGAAATCGGGCTTCCAGGAATGAGCCCCGCCGTTACGCGATGGCCAACATCCTGCAACTCATATCGATATTGATAGCCTGCGACGAGAGCAAGAATGATGATGATCCAGATCGCCATGCTGCGAAGGAAGTGGCTGAGCGGAATGCCGGAGCCGAGAAGGGCGGAGGCAAGAACGATACCCCAGATGCCCATATAGGCGAAGCGGGCAAAGTCGTCATTGGCCATGCCGAGTGTCGAGCCAGCATCATTATTTGCCATCAGCAGAAGGAGAGTGACACCGATAAGAGCTATTATGGTCCAGAACAGACGGCTCATCGTCGCCTATGCCTCCTGTTGCTTTTCGCGTGCCATCCGGCTTCGCCGTGTTTCGCGACGGGGGCGACGCTCGACGGTTTCGAGCCTGCCAGGCAGATCGGCCATGATGGTGCGGCGGCTTTCCGGTGACATGACTGACCAGGCGCCGATTTCCTCGCGCGTGCGGCCGCAACCGAAGCAATAGCCGGTATTGATGTCGATTGCGCAAACGAGAATGCAGGGTGACTCGACAATGCTCATTGCACAGATTTGGTACGGTTAAAGTGCAATGACAAGTCCGAGCATGAGTGAAATCGTTGCAAGCTGCTGCATTGCGCCCAATGTATCGCCCGTCTGGCCGCCGATCTTCTCCCGGCAAAGGGTGGAGAATCCATAAAAGACGAGCCCGGTCAACAGCATCGCATAGACGACTGGCAAAAGTCCGCCAATGGCGGCGTAGGCGGCCGCTAGGACAACCGCGCCGATGATCAGGGCAGAGTTGGCTTCGCCTTCGCTGGGGGTTCCGGCCCGATCAGCAACGCCCCCAGCACGTGCCGACGGCAGGCTCTGCCAGAATTTTACGAGTGTGCCGCGGCTGGCAGCCTCCGTTCCAACCACGGCGATCAGCGCATGTATTGGGCCAACTTGGTCGAGAACCGCGGTTAGAAGCGCCGTTCGCATAACGACGGACACGATCAGGGCAAGCGTGCCATAGGACCCGATCGACGAATCCTTCATTATGGCGAGGCGGCGTTCGACCGAGTGGCCGCCATAGAAGCCGTCTGCGACATCGGCAAGACCATCCTCATGCAGCGCTCCGCTGGTGACGATGAGAGCGACGATCGTCAACAACGAGGTAACGATGTCAGGGAGATCAAATGCGATTGCAATCAGCAACACAATCGACGCGGGCAGTGCGATAATCATCCCTGCCAGCGGGAAACCACGGACGGTACCGTAGAGGGCGCCATCGTAACCATCGAACCAGCGCGCCGGGACAGGCAAGCGCGAGAGAAAGGCCAGCGCCCGCATCGTTTCCTTGACCAATTCCATGTTGAAACCTCTGAATCGAAGGGTCGCGACACTCTGCGCCGTGGGTTGACCTTTGCGTTTTCTCCTGGAGCGCTTATAGGACGGGCATTGCTAATTTGCCATGAAGACTTGATTGCAAGGGATATCATGACCACTGGCCTGCCATTTGACGATTTTCGCACTTTGATCGAGGCACTCCCCGGACCCGATGAAGCGGCTGTCGCTGCCGTCCGGAAGCGCGACGCGACCCTGACAAAGCCGCCGGGTGCGCTCGGGCGCATGGAGGAGATTGTCGAATGGCTCGCAGCATGGACCGGACGGGCACGCCCGCAGGTGACGCGTCCGCTGGTTGCTGTCTTCGCCGGAAATCACGGTGTCACTGCCAAAGGCGTTTCGCCATATCCTTCATCGGTTACTGCACAGATGGTGGAGAATTTTGCCGCCGGAGGCGCCGCAATCAATCAGATCTGCATTGCCAATGATCTCGGCCTGAAGATTTTCGATCTCGCGCTCGAATATCCGACTGCCGATATCACCGAAGAAGCGGCGATGGACGAAAAGACCTGCGCGGCGACAATGGCCTTCGGCATGGAATCGATCGCCGGCGGCACCGACCTTCTTTGCATCGGTGAAATGGGCATCGGCAATACGACGATTGCAGCCGCCATCTTCCATGCACTTTACGGAGGAGCAGCGGAAGACTGGGTTGGTCCTGGTACAGGCGCCAATAGCGAGGGGATAAAGCGCAAGGCTGATGCGGTGCGCATGGCCGTGGCGCTTCATGCATCTCATCTGAAGGACCCTCTGGAGGTGCTGCGGCGCTTGGGCGGCCGTGAGATTGCGGCCATGGCTGGTGCAATACTGGCGACGCGCGTGGAAAAGATTCCAGTGATCATTGATGGCTATGTCGCCACAGCAGCGGCCGCGATCCTGCATGCGGCCAACCCGGAGGCAATTGACCATTGCCTTTTCGGGCACGTTTCCGCCGAACCCGGTCATCGCAAGGTTCTGGAGAAGCTTGGCAAGAAGCCTTTGCTCGACCTTGGAATGCGGCTGGGAGAGGGCACCGGTGCCGCTTTGGCGGCAGGCATCGTCAAGGCGGCAGCGCTGTGTCACAGCGGCATGGCGACGTTCGATCAGGCGGGCGTCAGCAACCGCGATTGACAAAAGAAGGCCCGCAGATGCGGGCCTTTTTTCAGGTGATTAGAATTCTTTGCCGATCTTGGCATCAACCGAGTGGCTGCTCGCGCCGCGAACGACAAAGAAGAAGAGAATCGCAGTCCAAAGGATCGATTTTTCTGAACCGCTCCAGCCCTGTCCCTGCACGATGCCGTGGAAGTAGATTGTCACGGCGAGGATGATCATCGTCGCGAATGCGGCCGGCCGCGTGAAGAGACCGATCGTGAGCAGAACGCCGCCCACGAATTCAGTCACGGACAGGAGCGGGGACCAGAACACGCCTGGATAGAAGCCGAGACCTTCAACCATTCCGACTGCACCGAAAGGATTGACGATCTTTCCGGAGCCATGCACGATCAGTGCTACACCTGCGATGACACGCAGGATCGTTTCCGAGAGTTGGCCAAGGTTTTGATAGATGCTGCCGAGGGCAGGGATGATCAAAGGGCGGCTATTTCCATTTGCGTTCATTGTTGCGTGTTCCCATGTTGCACTGCAGGGAGCAATGCAGTGCCGCCAAATAACGAGCAAATAACAATAAATTGAACTTGAGTTTTTCAGGCAGCTTTCTTCTGGCCGTGTTTCCGCGCGACGGGATGATTGCCCTGGATAACGCGCGAGCGTGGAAACGTCGCAAGTGCCTCTGTCCCTTCACGCAGCTTGGAAAACAAATGAAATTCGCCATCGTGAATGTGAACCAGCGCCTGGACGATGGGAAGGCCAAGACCGGTCCCTTGTTCGGCGTTCTTTATTGCGATTGATCCTTGCCCGAAGGTGGAAAGCACGACCGGTATTTCCTCCGGAGGAATGCCAGGGCCGTTGTCGCGTACTGAAATGTACTGGCCACCTCCGGCTGTCCAGCCCACCTTAACGTGGATCTTGCCGTGCGGAGGCGTAAACTTTACTGCATTGGCGATAAGGTTGAGCAGAATTTGACGGATGGAACGTTCGTCGGCCTTGAGGCGTAGCATACCCAACTCGAACTGAGGTATGAGGCTGACGTCCTTGTTGCGCGCCTTCAGATTCATCATGTGGATGCATTCATTGGCGATATCGGTGAGCAGCAGCGGTTCTTCATTGACCGAATAGCGGCCGGCCTCGATGCGGCTCAGGTCGAGAATCTCGTTGATCAGATTGAGCAGATGTTCGCCGGAAGCATGGATATCGCTGGCATACTCGCGATAGGTGCCATTCTGGATGGGGCCGAGCACTTCCTTCGCCATTACCTCAGAGAAACCGAGAATAGCGTTAAGCGGCGTGCGCAGTTCATGGCTCATGGAGGCAAGGAAACGTGATTTGGCAAGATTAGCCTCTTCCGCCCGTCGTCTTCCTTCGTCGGACATCGCATTGGCCGTTTCGAGTTCAGCAATCAAGGCGTCCTTCTCTGCTTGGAGCGCCAAGGTCACCGCCACGGATTGATTGAGCCGCGTCGCTACCAGGTAGAAAAAAGCCAGGCCGGCAAAAAGCATCACAACCATGATCGCCGTAAGCGGATTGCCCAGATTATTGGATGCGAGGAGCGTGTAGGTGATCACCGGCAACGTGAAGGCAGCCAGGATAGCGGCGCGCAGTGCTGATGAGACGATCGCGGTGATCGCCATCGCAAGGATGATCACAACTGCCTTTATGACGGGAAAGAGACTAATGCCGCAGGCCGTGCATTCGAGATAAGCAAAATAGGCCCAACCGATGCTGGTCATGAAATGACCGCCAAAATAGATCATCTGCCATTGCCGGATATGCTCGTTATCAATGCCCTGCTTTGCGAGGCGGCGTGCAAGAAGTCCAAGAACGGCATAGAGAGCGATTGTAAAAGCGGCCCATAGGACAATGCTTTTTCCGATGCCGGAAAAGACGCCGATAAGAGCGATCATCACGATCAAAAGCGGGATCGTTGCTGAATTGACGATCAGCGCGCGCGTGTGCATGAACAATAATTCGCGTTCAAAATGGTTGATGCCCGCACGCTCCATCAAGCGGTCGCGGGCGCCGCGCATGACGGCCGAAAGATCCTTGTTGCGCGGGAGCTTCCGGCGATCAACGATGTTCTTGTCCGCTGTGGTCACGTCGAGTAATGCCATGCGCCTCGTTCCAGATGGCTTCAGATCTGCACTTGCGGCAGCATTGCAGCGCAAGCCTATTCATAAATGATTAATAGAGGATCAAATCGAATGCGAAGAATCGAATCGTTCCTGGAAGCTGGAAGGTACTCATGACGCACCGTTCTTCTTTGAAATATCGATGACTGGAAGCTATCGCCGCAGGTGGCGGCGTCCGTCCACGCCACGCTCGTTTGGTCGCAAGGTGCTGGATTTCGCGTTGATGGCAATCTTCTTTGCCTTGGTGGCTTTGCTGGCCGCGAAGCTCAACAGGCAAGAACCGGTGGAAGCTCTCGCTGGTAGGGCGTATGTCATCGATGGCGATACGATTTCGATTTCCGGCAGCCATATTCGGCTCAAGGGCATCGATGCGCCGGAACTCACCCAGAGTTGTGGCACGGAGTCGGTAGCGAGCGCCTGCGGCAAGGTCTCCAGGCAAGAGCTGGTGCGCCTCGTCGGTGGCCGTGAGGTACGTTGCGAAGGATACGGTCAAGATAAATACAATCGAAGCCTCGCCACCTGCTATGTTGGCGAAACCAATCTCAATCGCGCAATGATTGAGGCTGGACAGGCCATATCATATGGCGAATATCAGGATGACGAAGCGCAAGCGCGGAAGGAGAGGAAGGGTCTGTGGGTCACCACGTTCGAAACACCGCAGGATTGGCGCAAAGAGCACGAGGAGATGCCGGAGCAGATTCAACCGCAGCCCAATCGGCCGGCAGACTTGCTCGATCAATTGTTTGACTGGATTAATCGCTTATTGGGAGGTCTCTGGTGAAATTATACGATGGAGGGCGTGCGCCCAACCCGCGCCGCATGCGAATTTTCCTGGCTGAAAAAGGTATCGATGTGCCGCTGGTACCCGTTGACATGGCGGCTATGGCTCACAAATCCGCAGAAATTACCGCGCTCAATCCATTTCAGCGCTTGCCGATACTCGAACTTGACGATGGCACAATCCTTACGGAGTCCGTGGCGATCTCGCGCTATTTCGAAGAGCTACATCCGGAGCCGGCGTTGTTTGGCAGGGGTGCTGTTGCCAAGGCTCAGGTGGAAATGTGGAACCGGCGTGTCGAGCTCTACCTGCTGGCCTCAATCACTGCGGCCTTCCGGCATACACATCCAGCCATGGTTGAATGGGAGATTCCGCAGGTTGCAACTTGGGGTGAGGTCAACCGACCGAAAGCTGTGGCCTATATGAAAATCATGGATGACCAGCTCGCAACCAATGAATTTATCGCGGGCAGCGAATATTCTATTGCTGATATCACACTGCTTGTGGCGATGGATTTCCTGAAGCCCGCGAAAATCCAGATTCCCGAGGAGTTCGTTCACCTCAAGCGTTGGCATGCTGCCGTGTCGAGCCGCCCCAGCGCCAAGGCGTGATCTTGGTCAGCCCTTCTGGATCGCCCGGTACCCTATCGGCCGAAATCAAGGCATGCCGGATTTGCCGCGATGCGCCGCGCTATGGCGCACCGCTGCCAGATGAGCCCAACCCTGTTTGCGTGCTCTCTTCGACAGCGCACATTGTCATTTGTGGACAAGCGCCGGGTATCCGAGTCCATAATACGGGCTTGCCTTTCAACGATCCGTCGGGCGTCCGGCTGCGTGACTGGCTTGGTGTTGATCGAGAGACTTTTTACGACTCGGGCAAATTCGCCATCGTGCCGATGGGTTTCTGCTTTCCGGGTTACGATGCCCATGGTGGTGACCTGCCGCCACGGCGGGAATGCCGCGAGACCTGGCATGAACGGGTATTTCGGACAATGCCGCAGGTCGAACTCATTCTGACGATTGGCCAATATGCGCAGGCATATCACCTCGGTCGCCGCCGCCGTGCAAGCATGGCCGAGACGGTATCGAACTGGCGCGAGTATTTCGAAACATCGAATGCCCCCTCTATTTTGCCCCTGCCGCATCCTTCATGGCGCAACAACGTATGGTTGAAGAAAAATCCGTGGTTCGCGGAGAACGTCCTGCCCATCCTTCGGGAGAAGGTCAGAATTCTAATTTCCTAGTTCGAAGGACGAAATTTTTTTCAGATTTGAAAAGATTGGAATAAATTTCTTGTACGCTGGTTGAATATGGGACCATAAAGTATCCCATTCCACAGGGAAGGTAATCATGGACAGACTCGACCGAAAAATTCTTCGCCTCCTGCAAGAGGACGCAACTCTTGCCGTGGCCGATGTGGCAAAGAAAGTCGGTCTATCGACGACACCATGCTGGCGCCGTATCCAGAAGCTGGAAGAAGATGGCGTTATTCAGCGCCGCGTTGCCATTCTGGACCCTGTCCGGGTCAATACCAAGGTGACGGTTTTCGTCTCGATCCGCACCGGGTCGCACAGCAATGAATGGCTGAAGCGCTTTTCCGAGGTTGTGCAGGAATTTCCGGAAGTGGTTGAATTCTATCGCATGAGCGGCGATGTTGATTATCTTCTGCGGGTGGTTGTACCGGATATCGCGGCGTACGATGTGGTCTATAAGCGCCTGATCACCAAGATCGATATCCGGGACGTTTCATCGGCTTTCGCCATGGAGCAGATCAAATACACGACGGAATTGCCGCTGGACTATATGAGCATCGAGAAGGAACCGGCCTGACTTGGCAGGCCGGCGGTTCGGATTATTTTTCCAGGCGTGCCAATAGGGATGATGTATCCCAGCGGTTGCCGCCCATAACCTGTATGTCCTTGTAGAACTGATCGACCAAAGCGGTAACCGGCAACGTTGCGTTATTGCGATCAGCTTCCGCCAGGCAAATCCCAAGATCCTTGCGCATCCAGTCCACGGCAAAGCCGAAATCATATTTCCCGGCACTCATGGTCTTGTGACGGTTTTCCATCTGCCATGAGCCGGCGGCACCTTTGGAAATGACCTCAATGACCTTCTCGATATCGAGGCCAGCCCTCTTGCCGAAGTGAATGCCTTCCGCAAGTCCCTGGACTAGCCCGGCTATGCAAATCTGGTTGATCATCTTCGTCAATTGCCCGGCGCCGACCGGTCCCATCAGGCCAACCATCTTGGCAAAGGACTCTATCACCGGCTTGGCCCTGTCAAATGCGTCCTGTTCTCCTCCGACCATCACGGTAAGCGCTCCATTCTCCGCGCCAGCCTGGCCGCCGGATACTGGAGCATCCAGAAAATGGATGCCTTTCTTGCGGGCTTCCGCGTCGAGTTCACGCGCAACCTCTGCAGACGCCGTCGTGTTGTCGATGAAGATCGCTCCATTCTTCATTGAGTGAAACGCACCGTTTTCGCCGATGGTTACCGAGCGCAGGTCATCATCATTGCCGACGCAAGAAAACACAAAATCCTTGTCCGCTGCAGCTTCCTTCGGGGTCGGCGCGTGGGCGCCTTTGAATTGCTCGGCCCATTTCTTTGCCTTTTCGCTGCTGCGATTGAAGACAGTAACGTCATGGCCGCCGCGTGAGTTCAGATGACCCGCCATCGGGTACCCCATGACGCCAAGACCAATAAAAGCGACTGTTGCCATTCCGTAGTTTCCTCTGTCAGATAGGCCAAATTGTTGAGTAACAGGATCGGGGGACGTTAGGACAATGCGGCGCATCATCAAAGGCCTATTGTGGATTGTTTTCTCCCTCATCCCTATCGCAATAGTTGCCTCGATCCTTGGCTACGTCTGGTTGGCACGTTCAGTCGCACCCGCCACTGGCGAGATATCGCTAGCCGATCTATCAGGTCCCGTAACGATTACCCGTGACAAGAATGCTGTTCCGCACATAAGCGGCAACTCCATCGACGATGTTCTGATGGCCCTCGGTTTTGTCCATGCGCAGGAGCGTCTGTGGCAGATGGAAATGAACCGTATGGCGGGGCAGGGGCGCCTTTCCGAGATTTTCGGCGACAAGACCATTTCCACCGACCGATTCATCCGGTCGATTGGACTTTACGAATCTGCTGAAAGCTCGCTCGCATCGCTCGGCGACCCGGATCGCCAGAAGATCGAAGCCTATGTGCGCGGAATCAATGCATTTATCGCCAGTCCAGGCCCCGTCTTTGGTGCCAAATATTCCCCCGAGTTTGTCATTCTAGGAGACTCACCGGAAAAATGGATTGCAGCCGATGTCATCGTGACGTTGAAACTCATGTCGGTGACCTTGGCGGCCAATATCGATGACGAGGTGTTGCGGTTGAAATTTGCACGGCTCGGCATGAGCGATGCCGAGATTACGGATTTGCTGCCGCCCGTGCCGGGCGATGCGCCGCCGCCTTTGCCGGATCTGCGTCAGTTGCTCGGATTATCCAGTGGCACACTCAAGGCCGGTGCCATTGAGGCCGAAAAACAGTTTGCATCACTCAATGAGATCATGGGCAGCGGAGCGTCGAACAATTGGGTTGTAGGCGGTGCTCGAACCGAGAGTGGAAAGCCTATTCTCGCCAACGACCCTCATCTTGGACTGACCTCCCCCGGGATCTGGTATCTGGCACATCTTCAGGTCAAGAACAGCGATGGCACGTTGAAGAATCTCGTTGGTGTTACCTTGCCTGGGGCGCCACTGGTGCTGTTAGGGCGGAACGACAAGGTTGCCTGGGGCTTCACCAATACCGGTGCCGATGTTCAGGACATTTTCATCGAGAAGACCAACCCTGACGACCCGAACCAATACCAGGCGCCCGAGGGTTTCCGGCCATTCGAAAAGAAGGGCGTTACAATCAAGGTCAAGGGCGGCGATGCCGTCAAGTTCGACCGTCTCGTTACCAGGCACGGCCCGGTCCTGCCTGCAGACTATCGTGGACTGGATCATTACCTTCCCGAAGGCACGGTCGCTTCGCTGTCCTGGACCGCATTGGCCGGCGATGACAAAACGATCTCCGCGGGTCTGAAATTATGGGAATTTGCTAGCGTCACTGAATTTCAGAACGGGATGCGCGATTTTGTGACGCCAATGCAGTCGATCGTCATCGCGGATACCAACGGCGACATCGGGCTCATCGCCCCGGGCAGGGTGCCTGTCCGCGATCCGGCCAATCAGATCATGGGCCGCGCTCCGTCACCTGGCTGGGATGCAACCTATGATTGGAAGGGTTTCATCCCGTACGAAGAACTGCCACGGGTCTACAATCCTGCGGACAATGTGTTGGCGACTGCCAACACCAAGATGGTTGATGCGAGTTACCCGCATTTCCTGACTTTCGATTGGGATGAACCCTGGAGGTTCGAGCGGATCAAAACGCTTGTCTATGGCGCAAACCAGCAGACGTTGGAAACCAATCGCAAGGTTCAGGGCGATGCCCATAGCAATGCCTATGCCGCATTGGCCCCGATCATGCTCAACCTGGTCGAGCGCCACAATGATGTGGACCTCGACGTCCTCAAACAACTGAACGCCTGGGACTTTGTCGAGGACCGGGCTCGCATCGAGCCTTTGTTCTTCAATGCGTGGCTCAGGATGGCGACCAAGCGGATCTTTGAGGATGATCTTGGCGATGTCTTTCCGTCGTTCTGGCAGGGACATGTCGGCGCAATGTTGCGGTGGCTCGGACCAAATCCGGCGCGCGACTGGTGTGACGACCGGCGCACACCGGAAAAGGAAAGTTGCGGCGACGTCCTTGCGCTGGCGCTTGGCGATGCGGTTAGCGACCTTGATATGCGGCTGGGGTCGGACCGATCGAAATGGAACTGGGGTGCGTTGCATTATGCCTATGGCGCACACCGGCCATTTTCCCAGGTCAGCCCGCTCGACCGGCTCTTTGATGTTACTGTGCCTGCGTCTGGCGGTGCCTACACGCTTGATCGAGGCAAGTCTTCCTTTACAGACGACAGCAATCCGTTCCGTGTGACGCACGGCACCAGCTATCGTGGATTATTTGATCTCGCCGATCTTGACCGGTCTACCTATATCCAGACCAGTGGCCAGTCAGGGAACGTGTTTTCCGCGAACTACCGGGATTTTGCGCAGAAGTGGGCAAACACCGAAGCGATCACCATTCCTATTGACGAGAAACGCTACGAAGAGGGGTTGCTCGGCGTGTGGCGTCTGAAACCCAAGAACTAGTACGCGGATCAGGTGAGGGGGATCATTACCGCTTTCTGGTACGCGGGGCGTTCTTGCAGGCGCGCATACCACGCCGCGAGGTGCGGAAGGTCTGGCCGTTCGATGGTCATTTCGAACCAGGCATAGGCGAAGCAGCCGAGCGGGATATCGCCAATTCCGAACTTGTCGCCTGAAAGGTAAGGCTGCGACGCAAGCGCAGCATCAACAATCGAGAACAGGCCGCAGCAGTTGTGGCGGCCTTTCTCCAACGCGGTATGATCTTGTTTGTCTGGCGCCAAGCGTACAACGTTCCAGAAGACATCGCGAAACGGTATCGCGAGGGTGGACGTGGTCCAGTCCATCCACTTTTCGGCCTTGGCTCTTGCTGCCGCATCATCGATCCAGAGCGTTGATCGACCATACTGCGAAGCAAGATAGCGAACGATTGTGTTGCTTTCCCAAAGCACAAGGTCACCGTCTTCAAGCGTCGGCACCAGCCCATTCGGATTCATGGTGCGATAAGCTGGATCGGACACAATACCAAATGCCCCGCCGGCCGGAATGTTCTCGTATGGAACCCCAACCTCTTCGGCGGCCCAAAGTGCCTTCTTTACGTTGTTCGAGTTCGTGCGACCCCAAATCTTCAGCATGGTCCGTTTCTCTTTTCGGTGGATATACTAGCGGATGAGATGGCGTGTGATGCGCCGTTCCATCCAATCCCACAGATGCCGGAGAATTTCTACAAGGATTAGATAAATGATTGCGGTCCACAGATAGGTCTGGAAATCAAAAGTACGAGAGTAGGCAAGCTTCGTGTACCCCATCAGATCATAGACCGAAATCAGAGCTACGATTGCAGAGCCTTTGATCATCAGGATCACTTCATTGCCATAGGGGCGCAACGCGACGATGAGCGCCTGTGGCAGAATGATCTTCCGGAATGTGACGGATTTGGAGATACCAAGCGACGCAGCGCCTTCCCATTGTCCCAAAGGAACACTGCGGATCGCTCCGCGCAATATCTCGGCCTGGTAGGCCGCGGTGTTGAGCCCGAATGCCAGCAATGCACAGAACCAGGCTTCCCGGAAGAATATCCACAACCCAACCGATTGCAGCTCTTTGCTGAACGAGCCGACCCCGTAATAAATCAGAAAAACCTGGGCGATAAGCGGCGTACCGCGGAAGAAATAGACATAGAAATAGGCAATCGACGCAATGATGCGGTTCTTGCTCAGGCGGCCCAAAACAACTGGTATGGACAACACGGCGCCAAGGATGATCGAACTGCCGACGAGGGTAATCGTGGTCCCCAGGCCCGACAGGTATGTCGGTCCATATTTCTTTACCAGTTCAATGTTCCAGGCGCTGTAAAGATACACCACCAGACCAAGGAGAAGCGCAATCCAAAGTCCAACGAGCAGATAGCCGAACACACGCGATCGGGTCCAGCCTTTGGGCGGCGCCGGCGGCCGCAGGACAGTGGGTGTGCGTGCATTAACGAGGCTCTCGGTCATCGCTTTACCCCACTCTTGGCGGCCCAGCGATCAATGCCATCAATGACGAAGGACGAAAGGATGGCAAGTGCGAGGTAGATCATGCAGGCAGTGCCGTAGAACAAGAACGCGTGTTTCGTCACACGTGCTGCTACGGCGGTCTGGCGCAATATATCAGCCAGCCCGATTGCCGAAACGAGTGCCGTGTCCTTGAGCAGGATCATCCAGAGATTGCCCAATCCAGGAAGGGCTATCCGGATCAACTGCGGCAGGATGACCTTTCGCATTGTCTGGCCGTTGGACAGTCCAATGGCGTAGCCGCCCTCGTACTGACCCTTCGGTATCGCCCGAAACGCCGACAGAAATACTTCACTGGCATAGGAGGAAAAGACGGTCCCCATCGCAAACATGCCGGCGATGAAGGAATTGATCTCGATTGTCCCGGTGTAGCCGAACAACTGACCCAGCTTTTGAATACCAATCTGCCCGCCGAAATAGACCAGAAACAAAGTGAGCAATTCAGGCAGGCCGCGGAAGATCGTCGTGTACATGTTTGCTGCAAGCTTGACGGATGGTTCCGAAGACTGCTTCCCCAGCGCGACAAAGAAGCCAACTGCCAGCCCCAGCGGTAGCGTTGCCAAAGCCAGGCTGACTGTGACGAGTATCCCGCTGGCAATGCTCGGGCCCCATCCGCCCTCGCCAAAACCAAGTAACGCTATCGAGCCTTCCATAGGCAACTTTCATGTCTTGCGGGCTATTCCCCCTTGGCCTTTTTTGAGCCAGCCCGTCATTATTTGAAGTTCATAGTGTAGATGGCGGCGTTGCCGCCATCTACTATTCTTATCGAGTCAGTTCGTTCGGCTCAATCCTCGCCGCCGTAAACATCGATCTTGAAGTACTTGTCGTTGATTTCCTTGTACTTTCCGTTCGTACGGATCGCGGCGATGGCTGTTGTGAACTTGTCAGCCAGAGCCGTATTACCCTTCTTAACGGTTACACCGGCTCCTGGGCCATGGATCGCAACATCAGGTTCGATTGTCCCGAGCAGCTTGCAGCAGGCGCCGGCATCGCTGTCGAGCCACTGACCAAGCACGATCACGTCATCCATGACTGCATCGATGCGACCATTGGAGATGTCGAGCTTGTACTCATCGGCGGTCGGATACATCTTGAGTTCCGAGCCGCTGTACTTGGCTTCAGCATAGTTGGAATGGCTGGTCGAACCCTGAACGCCGAGGGTCTTACCCTTGAGAGCTTCAGGAGTAATGTCCTTGATGTCGGAATCCTTCGGCACCGCAATCGCAGGTGGCGTGTTGTAGTATTTCTTCGAGAAATCGACTTTCTCCAGCCGCTCCGGCGTGATGGACATGGACGCGATGATCGCATCAAACTTCCCTGCCTGCAGAGCAGGGATCATACCGTCCCAATCCTGTGTAACGAAAGTGCATTCTGCTTTCATCTGTTCGCAGAGCGCCTTGCCGATATCGATGTCGAAACCTTCAAGCTTGCCATCGGGCGTCAGGTTGTTGAAGGGAGGGTAAGCTCCCTCGGAAGCGATAGTCAGCTTCATGGCGTCCTCTGCGTGGGCCGCACCCATTGTCATGGCAAGGGCTGCAGCGGAAATCGCGAGTGCGAGACGCTTGGTGATACGCATTATTTGAACCTCTCTTTTGTGGCCCGGCTGTTCCCCTGTTCTTTTGGACAGCCTTCCGGGCAAGTCGCAGTGTTTCACTGCTACTAGGCCGGATATTCCCACTAGTTTTCAGCCAAATGCAACCAGGAATCGTGCGTCATCGAACGAATCTAAAGGGCAAAACCACACAAATATTTTGCTATCATACTTTTGTTGCGCGCGTTCCGGTTGAAACGCCATTTTCTGATACACCTATCGCGAAAGTCCACACTCACGCTCAATCAGTCCAGCCAACCCCGCGATATCATCGAGATCATAGACGGGAACGTGTTCCCCCACGACCGGATGATCGCTCGCGATGGCAACGATCGTTGGGTCGTTCAGCGCCAAAGGCTCGCCTGACCTACCTTCAAGTCTCCTGGTCTCTATTTTCTTGTGATGCTCGCGCTTGTAGCCTTCCACCAACACAAGATCGCAAGGCGACAGCCGACCAATAACATCTATCAGCGACGGCTCGTCTTCGCCGACCAATTCGTGCATCAAGGCCCAGCGTTGATCGGAGACGATTGCAACCTCACCCGCGCCGGCTTTGCGGTGCCGATAGGAATCTGTCCCTTCCTTGTCGATATCGAAATTGTGGTGGGCGTGTTTCACTGTTGATACCCGCCAGCCTCGCTGTGTCAACTCGGCTACAAGCTTAACGGTGAGGGTCGTCTTGCCCGAGTTCTTCCATCCGGTAATGCCGAATATGCGATGTTTGGCGGACGTCATTGTATCGTGATCCATCGTTGCCGGGCGTCAGTGATATCCTGAGGCGTATTGATATTAAAGAATGGATCGAAGGGCGTGCCCGTTCGCGCTGTAACTATGGGGAACTCGGCGACCTTGTGAGGGTGTCCCTCAATCCAGGTCAGGACGCGGCGGTTTTTGTCATCGCTCAGCCATTGGCGCAGATCGGCCCTGTGGAAGACCGGCCAGAAACCGAATACCGGATGCAGCCTGCCTCCGGAAGCGGCCACTCCAATATGGCTTGGGGCGTCGGCAATCGAGCGGCGAAGAGTATGAACAAGGTCTTCCGGGAAAAAGGGCGTATCGGCAGCCACCGTCACGATGTGCGAGAAGGGCGTTGCTTGATTGGCGGCCCATTCCATTGCGGCCAGAATACCGGCGAGCGGCCCGGCAAATCCACCGATATCGTCAGGAAATACGGTGACCCGCAAATCGGAAAATCGTGATGGGTCGCCATTGCTGTTCAATGCAATGGTGTCGATCTGTCGGGATAGGCGTTCGTAAACATGATCGATCAGGCGTCGATCGCCGAAGGGCAACATTGCCTTGTCTTGCCCGCCCATTCGGCTGGATTGACCTCCCGCCAGGATTACACCTGCAATTCGCATACTCATACTCCGTCAGGCGATGTTGCCGTCGCTTCAGCGGTGATTGCCACCGGTCTTATGCGGCTGACAATCCGCTCACGGTAAAGCGTATAGAGGCCACTGCCAATGACAATGACGGAGCCGACGATCATTGGAATGTCGGGCAAATCACCAAAGAAAAGAAAACCGAGCAAGATTGCCCATAGGAGACTTGTATAGCGGAATGGTGCGACGAAGGAGATTTCGCCCTCGCGCATGGCGAGAATAATAAAGTGGTAGGCGACGATCACGCAGCAGGCGGCGAGTGTCAGAAGCAGCGTATTTTGCGACGTCATCGGTGTCCAACCACCGAGAGGGCCGATCATCGCCACTCCGGCGAGGGAAACTCCGGCGGACGTCAATGCTGAAATCATCAGCACGGGAATGGTTTTTGGAACTTTGCGTGTGGCGAGATCGCGGAGCGCGGCAAAGACAACAGTGACAACGATGAGGAGAATATAGGGGCTCACGCCATCACCGCCCGGGCGCACGATGATGAGGACCCCAGCAAATCCGACTGCGATAGCGATCCAGCGCCGCCAGCCGACAGGTTCGCCAAAAAACATTGCTGCACCCATGGTCACGACCAGAGGCAGGGCCTGGAGGATTGCCGATGTCAGGGCAAGGGGGACGTGAACGAGGGCAACAAGAAAGCTGACTGTACCAACGACTTCGCCGATGACGCGCAGCACAGTCATCTTATGGAGAGCATCTCGTAGTGGGGTCAGCATGCCTTTGTGCCAGGCGAGCGCCAGGATCAGCACGGTCGCGATCAATCCTCGCACAAGCATGACCTGTCCCATGTTCATGTGCTCGGCGACATATTTTACCGTAGCGTCATTGAAGGTGAAGCTGGCCATGCCAATCGCCATGAACAGGCTGCCACGCAGATTGGGGGATAGCGCCAAGTTGATCATTCCAATTTGAGTGCGGCGATTCTCCTCCAGAATCGCATGAGTTGATATATCAACCCTCGCACGCCAAAGCATTCGGAATATTACGAGAAGGTAGGTCCTAACCGCCGGTGACGCTCATGTGGCGCGCAACTGCCGGACGATTGTGGCGCCGGTCGATGATGAAATCGTGTCCCTTGGGCTTGCGGCCAATGGCTTCATCAATGGCATTATTCAGAAGTTCGTTGCCTTCTGACGCGCGCAAGGGTTCGCGCAGATCAGCAGCGTCCTCCTGACCAAGACACATGTAAAGCGTCCCGGTGCAGGTCAGGCGAACGCGATTGCAGCTCTCGCAGAAATTATGAGTCATCGGTGTAATGAACCCGACGCGACCACCGGTTTCCTTCACCTCGACATAGCGCGCAGGACCGCCGGTCTTGTAGCCGATATCTTCCAAAGTAAATTGTTCACTAAGTTTGGCCCGCAGCAATGACAGCGGCAGATACTGGTCGGTCCGGTCGAGATCAATCTCGCCCATAGGCATGGTCTCGATCAGCGTCAGATCCATGCCGCGGCCGTGTGCCCAGCGGATCATCTCCGGAACCTCGTGATCGTTGAAGCCCTTGAGGGCGACGGCGTTCAATTTAATGTGGAGGCCAGCATTCTGGGCGGCATTGATGCCATCTATGACGCGGTTGAAATCGCCCCAGCGGGTGACGGCATGGAACTTGTCAGGATCAAGCGTGTCCAGCGACACGTTGATACGCTTGACGCCGTATCCAGCCAGTTCGTCGGCATACCGCGCCAATTGTGAGCCGTTGGTTGTCAGCGTCAATTCCTCAAGAGCGCCTGATTTCAGGTGGCGCGAGAGCTCCCCGATCAGATGCATGATGTTCCTGCGCACGAGGGGCTCGCCACCGGTGAGACGGAGTTTCTTCACACCTCTCTCGATGAATGCAGTGCAGAGACGATCGAGTTCCTCGAGCGTAAGCAGTTCCTTCTTGGGCAGAAACGTCATGTGTTCCGACATGCAGTAGGTGCAGCGAAAATCGCAGCGGTCCGTAACGGAAACGCGCAAATAGCTGATCGTTCGACCGAATGGATCGATCATGGGTGCCTGGTATGTCGTGCTATCGAGCAATGCTATGTGGTCCAAAGGCCATCCTCCACCTCAGTAAATAGGATGCCGGCAGACGCTTGTCCAGTCATCCTGAGGAGGCTGCATTTCAGTCTGCGTCATTGTCTGCTTGCAGCAGTCATTAGTGACGCTTACAGAGGAGCAGAACGGGGATTATACCACCATGACCAGTGCCTGGCCCAATGAATTGCGCGTGTCCAAAGATCGGCGGTCGCTCAGGATCGCCTTCGACAATGGCGAAAGCTACGAACTGAGTGCGGAACTGCTGCGTGTCGCGTCGCCGTCGGCGGAGGTGCAGGGGCATTCACCTGAACAGCGCGTGACGGTACCTGGCAAAATGAACGTCGAGATCGTCAAGATGGAGCCCGTTGGCAACTATGCTGTGCGCATTGTCTTTGACGACATGCATGACACTGGTTTGTTCAGTTGGGATTACTTGATGGACCTGGGCCGCAACAGGGATGCTCGCTGGCAAACTTACCTCGATGAACTCCGCAAAAAAGGACTGAGCCGCGAACCGGTTTCACCGCGGCGCGCTCATTGAGCGGCCTCGCTCGGCTAAAACCATTACTTATCAAGTATTTATGCCCATAATCGATGCCTAATGAGGCAGCGTCGCGGTTCATGTGTCGAAATCGGCACACAGGACAAAAATGTGACCCAGGAGAATAATCCGTGGGGCACGGGGCATTGTTAAAAGTTTCTAAATAGGATGCGGTGAAACTGGCCACACCAAATCCATGGCCCATGTTCACCCGTGGGCACGACAGCACCTTCCGGGCGGAAATCATGACTTCCAATTCAAAAAAACATGCACTCTTTTTGGCGGCCATGTTGTCGGCCACAGCCGTCCCGATGACGTCTGCTTTCGCCGCCAACAATTTGATGGAACTGTTATTCGGTAGCCGCCGTATTGAATCGCAGCCAGTCTTGCAGCCCAACCAGGTTCGGCCGGGTGCTGGTGAATCTCCAAAGCGCCCGTCGGTACCAGTCAAACGTGTCACCGTGACCGCGCCGACAAATTATGACTACAAGCCCGAAGGACTCGTCCAGGTAGATTTTGCCAAGGTCGATCCGCAACTCACCGCATCTGCCGACCATGGTATTGTTTCGCCGCCGCAAATGGAACAATTCGGGCTCAAGATTGATCACCTCAAGGATGCACACGTTCTGGCGGAGAAAGAAATCGCCGATGCCATCGTTTCCTATTATGCCACGAAGCAGCGACCGATATGGACGGCATCCTATGATGTGACCCCTAAAGCGAAGGCGGTCGCGGCGCTATTCGCCAAAGCCGCCGAGGATGGTCTTGATCCCGCAGATTATGCGGTTTCGCTGCCGAGCGATGACTATGACCGTTCGGATATCCCTGCGCGGTTGAAAGAACTTTCGGCGTTCGAGTTGATGATGTCGGCTCGCGCGCTGCGCTACGCGATGGATCAAGGTGAGGGCCGCATCAATCCAAACCGACTGAGCGGATTCCACGATCTCGCTATGGACCGCGTAAAGCCGCGCGATGTGATCGACCAGCTTGGTTCCTCGAATGATCCAAGCGCAACCCTTCAGGCGTTCGCGCCCCAAAACAAATGGTATTCCGAACTCAAGCAGAATCTGCAGGAACTCGGGGACAGCAACGAGCCTGTCGTGCGTGTCACTGCGGGTACGATGATCCGGCCCGGCGACGAGAATCCGGAAATCAAAAATGTAGTGGCGTTGATCAAGGCCAAGGCGCCGAAGGACTATCTCCTGAACCACGAAGCCGTTCTACAGGCGCATGAGAATGCCAATGTTTACGATGAGAGCCTCGTTGAAGCCGTCAAGGACTTCCAGAAGGGCCAAGGGCGTAAAGCCGATGGCGTCATCGGCACCAACACTATCCAGGCGCTACAGGGCGAAACGACCGCGTCCAAACGCGATCGCATCATCTATTCCATGGAGCGGTTGCGCTGGCTGCCGCATGATTTCGGCAAGCGGTATGTTTTCATCAACCAGCCTGCCTATCGGGCGCAATACTTCGATGACTACGCCGAGAAGCTGGCGATGAACATCGTCGTCGGATCACCTACGAACCAAACCTATTTCTTCAATGACACCATCGAAACGGTTGTCTTCAATCCGTCTTGGGGCGTACCGCGTTCGATTATCCTCAACGAGATGATGCCGAAGATACTCGGCAATCCGTCCTATCTCGAGAACAGCGGCTATGAGGTCTATGACAAGTCCGGCCGAGTTATTCCGTCAAGTTCAGTGAACTGGTACCAGGTGGCCGCCAATGGCGGCGGGGTAGGCATTCGTCAAAAGCCAAGTCTCGACAATGCCTTGGGCGAACTAAAGATCCTGTTTCCGAACAGCCATGACATCTATATGCATGACACGCCGGCCAAGTCCTATTTCAAGCGGGACATGCGGGCGTTGAGCCATGGCTGTATCCGACTGGAGCGACCGCGTGATATGGCTGCGGCTGTACTTGGTGTTCCCGTCGAAGATTTGAAACAGTATTTCGGCAAGAACGAGCGCAGCGTCAGAGTAAAGGATCAGTTGCCGGTCTATGTTTCCTATTTCACGGCATGGCCAGACGCAGCGACGGGCGATATCCAGTATTATGACGACGTTTATCAGCGCGATGCCTATCTCGAGAAAGCATTTCTGAAAACACGGGCCGTCCGGCAAACCAATGTCCAGGCCGCGCAGACGGCACGGCTCTAGGGCAAGACTGTTAACTTCGTGGTTCTATCTCAAATGGTGGCAGGCTTTGCAACGCGAGTTTCAACGCCTGTGACCAGCCTTCGGAGATGGTCTCGTAATAGGGATCGTGGCGTTCGATCCTTCTTTCGAATCCGAGCCTGAGACTGTCTGATTCATAGAATTGCAGATCGAGTGGCAAACCGACCGACAGGTTGGATTTCAAGGTTGAATCGAAGGATACAATCAAGAGTTTCGTGGCCTCTTCAAACGTCATTCCCGGATCATAGGAACGTACGATGATCGGTTTGCCATATTTGTGCTCGCCGATCTGGAAGAAGGGCGTATCGGGCGTCGATTCAATGAAATTGCCTTCCGGATAAATCAGAAAGAGACGTGGATCTCCGCCTTTGATTTGTCCTCCGAGGATAATCGAAGCACCGAATGAATCCGCGCGCTGTCCGCCCGTATCCACCTCCTCGATTACATGCCTTATCGTATCACCGACGAGGCGTGCGGTCTGGAACATCGATGGCATGTCATATATCGATGGAGACCGTTCAGAGGGCATTTTGGTGCGCTCGTTCAGGATGCTGATGACAGCCTGCGTCGTTGCGAGATTGCCCGAGGACAGCAGCGTGATTACGCGATCGCCAGTTTTGGCCCAAGTGTACATTTTCTTGAACGTCGAAACGTTGTCGACACCAGCATTGGTTCTGGTATCGGACATAAACACAAGGCCGCGGTCCAGCTTAAGGCCTACACAGTAGGTCATGGCGAATCCCAAATCTGAATAATCGGACCGATTACTGCTCTACATTGACTTCCACGGCAAGCGATTCAATGCCGGGTCCAAAACGTATACCCGAAATTGGCGCGGCTTCGCGATAGTCGAGGCCGCATGCGAGGCGGACATACCCTTCGTTCGGGCAAATATCGTTTGCCGCGTCAAACCCCACCCAGCCGAGGCCATCAATGTGAGCTTCCGCCCAGGCATGGCTGGCGGTCTGTTCGATGGAGTTGTTCAACATAAGGTACCCTGACACGTAGCGGGCCGGGATATTGAGGAGGCGCGCTACGGATAGGAAGATGTGAGTGTGGTCCTGACATACGCCTCTGCCGCCGACCAACGCGTCTTCGGCTGTCGTCAGAATATTGGTCGCGCCAGGCGTGTACACTACTCTCTGATGCAAGAAACCCATGAGTTCATGCATGACCGCAAGCTTGTCGGACTTGACCTGGAGACTTGCTGCTAATTCGCGGATTGCTTCGCCGGGTTTTGTAAGTTCGGTCTCGCGTTCGTAGAGCCAGATCGGCGTGAAATTATAGATTTTGCCAAGCACGCCAGTGCGATCTTCGGTTTCAATCTTCCCCTCAGCGCGGATGACAAGGTCCTGCACATCGCGTTCAAGGCTAATCAACATGGTGCGATTGCCATATCCGTCTCGGTAGTTTGCCTCCTGCTTCGCACCTTCCACCGTAACCGTCCAGTCGATGACCTTTTGGCCGGGGCTGCTTTGCGGATGTATGCGCAACCGCAGCACCGAATAATGCACCGGAGCGTCGTAGCGATAGTGGGAGTTGTGCTGGATGTTCAGAAGCATGATCTTCAATCGAAGTTGTAGGCTTCAGCAATTTTGCTGCTTAAGCTGTTCGTTTGATAAATGAGATCACTCAAAAATTCGTGCAGCCCATTGTCAAAGATCGTCCGGATATCATTGTCCTCCAGGCGCGTCATTATGCTTTCCGACATGTCATGGCATTCGTGCCTCTTGCCATAGTCATTGGCAAGGTATTTCAGGTTATCGACAATGTTCGAATAGCAGAAATTGAGCGATCGTGGCATCCGCGAATTAAGGATGAGGTAATCTGCAATATTAACGGGGTTATACTCGACATCGTATACCCAGCGATAGGAGCGATGCGCCGAAACGGAACGAAGGATCGACTCCCACTGAAAATTGTCGAGGGTCGTGCCGACATAGGATATCGACGGCAGCAAGACGTAATATTTGACATCCAGGATGCGCGCAGTGTTATCCGCCCGCTCGATGAATGTGCCGATACGGGCAAAATTGAAGATCTCGTTGCGCAGCATCGTCCCGTGAAAGGCGCCACGAATGATCGCGGTTTCACGCTTGATCTGATCAAGAACACGGGGAAGATCAGTTTCGGGTATGGCCTGCGCCAAGGTGGATTTGAGGATCATCCACGTCTCGTTGACGCTCTCCCAAGCTTCACGGGTCAGCGCAGTGCGCACCATACGCGCATTCGAACGTGCCGTTTCAATGCAAGACATGACACTCGATGGATTGTCGAGATCACGCAGGAGAAAGTCGGAAACCAGACTGGCGTTATATTCGTTGTATTTGTTGTCATAGCCGATCTTGACACCGGCGCTCATCAAAACCGAGGACCATTCTTCCGGCGCATCAGATGTTTTCGTCAGGGCCATGCGCAAACCGGCATCGATCAGGCGGGCCATATTCTCTGCCCGCTCTATGTAGCGGAACATCCAGTAGAGACCATTTGCGGTACGACCAAGAAGCATTTTTCGGTGTTATCCCTCTTTATTTCTGGAACCGTCTTGAGCGGTTCTCATTCCCCTCGGGCGCCCGGCTAATCGTCGAGTACCCACGTGTCCTTCGTGCCTCCTCCCTGACTGGAATTAACGACCAGTGAGCCTTCCTTCAATGCGACGCGCGTCAACCCACCGGGCGTAATGCGGATGCGATCAGAAACAAGGACGAAGGGCCGTAGATCGACATGGCGCGGGGCCAGACCCTTTTCCGTCATGATCGGCGTTGTCGACAACGCCAGTGTCGGCTGCGCGATGTAGTTCTTGGGATTGGCTCTCAGCTTGAGCGCAAAAGCCTCGCATTCCTTTTTTGATGCGGCCGGACCAACCAACATGCCGTAGCCGCCAGAACCATGAACTTCCTTGACAACGAGGTCGGCAAGATTCTCAAGGACGTATTTGAGCGTATCGGGTTCCGAACAGCGATGGGTCGGCACGTTCTCCAAGATCGCCTTCCGTCCGGTATAAAACTCAACGATCTCAGGCATATAAGAATAGAGCGCCTTGTCGTCGGCAATACCGGTCCCCGGTGCGTTGGCTATGGTGATGTTGCCAGAGCGATAAACGTCCATGATCCCCGCTACACCCAGTGCTGAATCGCGGCGGAAGGTGAGGGGATCAAGGAATGAGTCGTCGACTCGACGGTAGAGCACATCGATGGCACGGTTGCCCTCGGTGGTCCGCATGACCACCTTGCCATTTTCGATTTTAAGGTCGCTGCCTTCGACGAGTTCGACGCCCATCTGGTCGGCGAGAAACGCATGCTCGAAATAGGCGGAGTTATAAATGCCGGGCGTCAACACTGCGATCGTGGGAGTGCCTTTGCATCCGGGCGGCGCTACCGCTGCAAGCGATTGCCGCAACAGCTTCGGATATGTCTCGACGGGGCGAACCTTGATCTGCTGGAAGAGTTCCGGAAACAGCTGCATCATCGTCTCGCGATTTTCCAGCATGTAGGAAACACCGGACGGTGTACGCGCATTGTCCTCGAGGACATAGAACTGGTTTTCTTCAGTTCTCACGATATCAACGCCGATGATGTGCGTATAGACATTGCCAGGTGGGCGAAAACCGACCATTTCCGGCAGATAGGCATCATTGTGGGTGAAAAGCTCCCGCGGAATACGGCCAGCGCGGATAATTTCCTGCCGATGATAAATATCGTCGAGAAAGGCATTGAGAGCCATGACACGCTGCTCGATGCCTTGCGACAGACGGCGCCATTCGTTGCCTGTGATGATGCGGGGAATGATATCAAAGGGAATAAGGCGCTCTGCAGCTTCTTCATCGCCGTAAACTGCGAAGGTGATGCCGGTCTTTCGGAAGACATTTTCTGCATCGAGCGCCTTCTGCGCCAACCGCTCCGGGTTCTGGGTATCAAGCCAGCACTTTAGCTGTCCATATGGCGGGCGCACCTGACCGCCGCTTTCGATCATCTCGTCAAATGGCTTCACTCAAAACCCCCTTCACACAAGTGTCATTCAAGCGGGTTCAGGAAAAAAAGCAAGCCCATTCCATTGTTTAAGGAGGTGCGGCGCGCTCCGGCTCAAAAATTAGGCAGTCAAAGCGCTATTGAGGCAAATGCAGAGCAATTTCCGTCTATTCTATGTGCGCTCTGTTTAATGAAAACCCGGAGGCACGGCCTCCGGGTTTAATGAATCATGTGTTGCGCCCTATCAATAATAGGGTGAAATGCACTGTCGGCGGGGTCCGCCATAGGGCTGGTACGTGTTGTCATATGCTCTATAGGACCGGTAACGATTGAAGCACCACTCTGCATGCGAGCTGCCGGTGCGGTAGACAGGAGCAGGCTGGCTGATCGCGTTTCCGATGATCAACCCAGTGCCAAACGCTGCAAGCGGGAACCATGCGTCGTTGTAATACCGATATCCAGGACGATAGTAGCGATATCCGCGATGGCCATTGTACCAATAACGGTCGCCGCGATATCCATTGTAATAGCGGTCACCGCGGTATCCGCGATCACCACGCCATCCGCGATCACCACGCCATCCGCGATCGCCTCGCCATTCACGATTGCCTCGCCATTCACGATTGCCATAGCGGGGGAAGCGTCGGATTACGCGAGCGTCCTCGTCGACCTTTTGAATGTTGCTTGACGTTTCGATGGACGGCGGCACCAATGGCGCCGCATTACCCGGAACCGTTCCGGTGGAAACCACACCTACCGACATCGCTAAAGCAGTCAGTACAGAAGTGATCTTTCTCATATTTCCTCCTGAAATCCGAGGTTTGGCCTCGTATTCAATGTAAGAGAAAAACAAACATCAAATGATAAGCCAAAATGGCGTGTCATCCAGTCGGCAGAGTAACGTGCGAATATCGAAATTGTTCCAGCTCACCTTTGCGTTACTTCGCGCCATCAAGCACTGACGGCACCTATCAAATCGTCGGCAAGTTCGACCTTCAACTCACGATAGTGTGAAATGACACGGCTCGGATCGTAAGTTGCTACCGGGAGGTCTGAATAACCGAAATCGACGGCTACAACGGGAATTCCCGCGGCTTTCGCCGTCGCAATATCGGTGCTGCTATCCCCGATCATGACGGCACGTTCAGGGTCGCCGCCGGCTTTCCTGATTGTCTCAATCAAATGGCGGGGGTCTGGTTTGCGGAATGAGAATGTGTCCGAGCCGCAGATCGCGCTGAACCGTGCCGATTGTCCGAGACCTGTGAGCAGATTGACAGAAAGCCCTTCGAATTTGTTCGTGCAGACAGCGAGGAGATAGCCGGCCCTTACAAGATCATCCATCGCCTGTTCGGCTCCCTCGTAGAGTGCCGAATGCCCGGGCATGTTGGCGCTGTAGTGCTCGATGAAGATGTCAACGAGCCAATCGAGTTGTTCCGGGCTCAGGAGTTTTTGTTGCGCCTCGAACGCCCGTTCGATCATGACGCGGCCGCCCTGGCCCACGTAGCGGCGCAGCGTGACCGGATCCACCTTTTGCATTCCTGATTTGTCCAGGCAGTGGTTGAGACTATCAAGCAGGTCGGGCGCCGTATCCACCAAAGTTCCATCAAGATCAAAAACAACGATTGGTTGAGACATTTGTTTTCCTGTGACATCCGGGGTCATGGCGGAATTTCGCCGGTTTTATGTGTAACCTGCCTGTTCTCAATGTCAGGCGGGCATTAAATCAAGCAACGAGCCTTGACCCGATTGCCTAACGTGTTAGGGAGCCCAGTGTCACGTCAAAGCCATGTCGAGTCAAAGCTACAAGAGGGCGCACCACCGATGGATGCCAGATCATTGAAAATCAAGGCTGCTGCTGAAGCGTTGACCTACGTCAAAGACGGCATGCGTCTCGGTATCGGAACGGGCTCGACAGCGGAAGAGTTTGTGCGGCTTCTTGCGACTAAGGTCGCGTCAGGATTGAAGGTCGTTGGTGTACCAACATCCGAGCGCACGGCAGCGCTTTGCCGGGAGCTGGGTGTCAAGCTGACCACGCTCGAAGAAACCCCTGCGCTTGATCTGACGATTGATGGCGCCGATGAGATTGATCCGCAGCTTGCGCTGATCAAGGGCGGCGGTGGTGCCTTGCTGCGCGAAAAGATTGTCGCGGCGGCTTCAGCCAAGATGGTTGTCATTGCCGATGAATCGAAGCTCGTGAGCACGCTGGGTGCTTTCCCGTTGCCGATCGAGGTCAATCGCTTTGGTCGTGCGGCAACGCAGCTGGCAATCGAACGAGCTGCATCAAATCTTCATCTTTCGGGACCTGTCACATTAAGGATGACGGGGACTGATGCTTTTGTTACAGACGGCGGGCATTTGATCCTGGATGCATCTTTTGGCCGCATTCCGGATACAAGAGCTTTGTCAGACGCTTTGCACGCCATTCCCGGCGTGGTGGAGCACGGAATCTTTCTGGGACTGGCGCGTGTGGCCATTCTGGCCGGTGCAGACGGTATCCGGACACTAACAACGAAAACGGAGCGATAAATCCATGAACCGAGCAACTGGCTTCCGCCGCTTGATTGCACCCCTGTCTGTCGCAATCATGCTGGGCGGCCTTTATTCTGCGCAAGCGCAGGAGATTACCCCGTCACATCTCGCAGCTGCCCGTGCTGCCGTTTCCGCCATCAAGACGACAGATCAGTTCGACTCGATCCTGCCAGCCGCTGCACAGCAGTTGAAAGCGGAATTGATCCAGAAAGATCCAAATCTGGAAGCGATTATCAGTGCGGCAGTCGACGAGCAGGCCCTTGCCCTTGCGTCGCGGCGCGGTGACCTGGAAAATGAGGCTGCCCGCGCCTACGCCGTCTCCTTCACTGAAGAAGAACTGAATGCCATCACCGGCTTCTACACATCGCCTGCGGGCAAGAAGCTGTTGTCCGAAGGCCCGATCGTTACCCGCGAAGTAATGAAGGCGGCGGGCATCTGGCAGCGAGGCATTGCTCGCGATCTTGCCCAGGCGGTCGCCGAAAAGGTCGTTGCAGCGGCAGCAGCAACATCGCCGGCCACACCAGCGCCGGCCGCGCCCGAGGCTCCGGCCACTCCGAAGCCCTGATCCTGTTTCAATGGACCACTTTGCAAAGCCCGGCTCAACGCTGGGCTTTGTTCTTTTAAAGAGCCGCGATACAACCCATATGCAATGACTGTTGATCAGAATCGGAGTCCTTCCCCATGACAACCTATGATTACGACCTTTTCGTCATCGGAGGCGGATCGGGCGGTGTTCGCGCAGGCCGCCTTGCTGGCGCCATGGGCAAAAAAGTTGCGCTCGCAGAAGAATACCGCATGGGCGGTACGTGCGTGATCCGGGGCTGCGTCCCCAAGAAACTCTTCGTGTACGCATCACAGTTTCCGGAGCATTTCGAAGCATCAGCCGGATATGGCTGGAGCGTCGGTGAGACCAAATTCGACTGGCCGACGCTGATCGCCAACAAGGATCGAGAGATTGCACGGTTGGAAGGGCTCTACCGCAGCGGCCTCGATAATTCGAATGTCGAGATTATCGACAGCAGAGCGATCCTGATCGACGACCACACGATCGAAATCCTCAAGACGGGCAAACGGGTCACGGCAGGTCAGATTCTGATCGCCACCGGCGGTCACCCAAATCCGCACGTGGCGTTGCCGGGCCATGAACTGTGCATCAGTTCGAACGAAGCATTTCACCTGAAAGAGCTGCCGAAAGCCATTGTGATTGAAGGCGGCGGCTACATAGCCGTGGAATTTGCCAATATTTTCCATGGTCTCGGCGTCGAAACGACGCTCGTCTACCGCGGCAAGGAGATCCTCTCACGCTTCGACCACGATTTGCGGCAATTGCTACATGCGTCGATGGTGGAGAAGGGCATTCGCGTTCGCTGCGTTGAGGTGATCAAGGAAGTGAAACGGCAGGATAGCGGGCGGCTCGCCATTCAACTGTCGTCAGGCGGCGAGCTGGTCGCCGACCAGGTCATGCTCGCCATCGGCCGGGTGCCCAATACGAAGTCACTCGGGCTTGAAGAGGCGCGCGTCGAGGTCGACGAAATCGGTGCCATCAAGGTGGACGAATATTCGCGCACGAGCAAAGCCAATATCTGGGCTGTCGGGGACGTGACCAACCGCGTCCAGTTGACGCCCGTTGCCATTCATGAGGCCATGTGCTTCCTCGAAACGGCCTTTAAGAATAATCCGACCAAGCCGGACCACCGGCAGATTCCAACGGCCGTTTTCTCGCAGCCGGAAATTGGCACTGTCGGGCTAAACGAGGAGGACGCAGCCAAGGAATTCAAGGAGCTCGAAATCTATCGCGCCCTGTTCCGGCCCATGCGCAACACTCTTTCTGGCGCCAAGGACAAGATGCTGACGAAACTGATCGTCGATTCCGCCAGCAGAAGAGTCGTCGGCGCGCATATTCTTGGTCCCGATGCGGGCGAAATGGCGCAACTTCTGGGCATTCCGATTAAGGCCGGTTGCACAAAGGATGATTTCGACCGGACCATGGCCGTGCATCCGACTGCGTCGGAAGAGCTTGTGACCATGTACAAGCCGAATTACCGCATCGTGAATGGCGAGCGGATCGATTGATCAAGGCCGTTTAGCTCAGGCGACCTGTGCCTCCTGGCGCAAAGTCGCACCTTCCGGCACCTGTCCGTGCAAGAGCCAGTCAATGATGTCGGGCCACAACGTTGTTTCATGCTGCTTGCGGAAGAAGCCGAGATGGCCGACCGGGCCCTGCGCGCTCTGATCCGGCGATAGCCATAATTCGCGGATCGCGGCGTTGGTGTAATGGATGAGCAGGGTATCCACTGCCTTTCGTGTGCCCCAGACATCGTCAGCAATTCCCACCGAAAGGATCGGCGTGCGCACCGACTTGAAATATTGCGCTTCGGGAACTTTCGGGTCCGCAAACAGGAAATTCGGGTTGCGGCACCAGCGTGCCCAGTCGCGGAACACGCTGCCGGGGAGGGCTTCGCCCAATCCGCCCCATTTCGGCAGCTTGCCAAGAGGAATCGTGAGTGGAACACCAAGCAGGTTCATCTTGGCAAAGACGGCGAGGGGTTCTGCCGTGTTGCGATAGTAACCCGAAAGCGAGGCGAGCATCGTATAGCGGTCGAAGTCGCCGGAGCGATTGCTGAGGCCGAGCGCTACCCCGCCAAAGGAATGCCCTATGCCGACGAGTGATTGCGTGCCCGCCACATGTTTCAGCGTATCCACCGCGGCGGGCAAATCCAGCGTGCCCCAATCCTTCATATTGAGGCGGGTTTTCCAACCCTTCGGTTGAACCGACTTCGCGACGCCGCGGTAATCATAGGTGAGCACCTTCGATGCGCCGAGTTGGATCAGTCGGTCGGCGAAATGGCGATAGAATCTCCCGGGTACGGCCGCTGCCGGTGACATGAGGACCGCGGGGCCATCACCTTTGCCTTCGAACAGCGTGCCGTGCAGGGGAAAGCCGTCTGAAGCTTCGAAAACCAGATTGCGCATTGGACGCTCCAATTTTGACTTTAACGTCAACGTAATTCAAATCGGCGATCCCGGCAACGACCAATCCGTTCTGGCGCAACATGGAGTATTCCGACGGTTTTGATGCTGGTATAACTGTCCCAATTGGACTATATGAGCGCCTTCCGGCGTGACCGGATAATCCCGAACAATCGCTACCGATATGGAAAGCAAATAACAGGTGCAATAATGAGCAAGAACTGGACACCGACTTCCTGGAGAGGCAAACCCGTCAAGCAGATGCCTTACTATCCGGACGCTCAGGCTCTGAGCGATGTCGAGGCCCGTCTTCGTACTTATCCGCCACTTGTATTTGCAGGTGAGGCACGCAAGCTCAAGAAGCAGCTCGCAGCGGTCTCCAAAGGCGAGGGCTTCTTGCTTCAGGGCGGTGACTGCGCCGAGAGCTTTGCTGAGCACGGCGCCGACAATATCCGCGACTTCTTCCGCGTATTCCTGCAGATGGCCGTGGTGCTGACCTTCGGCGCGTCGCAGCCTGTCGTCAAGATCGGCCGCATCGCCGGCCAGTTCGCCAAGCCGCGTTCCGCCGATACGGAAACGAAGAACGGCGTCGAGCTGCCGGTCTATCGCGGCGACATCATCAACGGTACGGAGTTCACCGCTGAGGCACGCGTTCCCGATCCGGCTCGTCAGGAAATGGCCTACCGCCAGTCCGCGGCTACGCTGAACCTTTTGCGCGCGTTCGCACAGGGCGGCTACGCCAATCTGGAGAACGTAAATCAGTGGATGCTCGGTTTCGTTGCCGATAGCCCGCAAGGCGAGCGCTATGGTTCGCTGGCCCGCCGCATCTCGGACACGATGGACTTCATGCGTGCCGTCGGCATTACGTCTGAAACCAATGCGCAATTGCGGGAGACGGATTTCTACACCAGCCACGAAGCGCTTTTGCTTGGCTATGAAGAAGCCCTGACCCGCGTCGATTCCACCTCGGGCGACTGGTACGGCACGTCCGGTCACATGATCTGGATTGGTGACCGTACGCGCCAAGCCGATCATGCTCACATCGAATATTGCCGTGGCATCAAGAATCCGCTTGGCCTCAAGTGCGGCCCGACACTGGAAGCCGACGACCTCATCCGCCTGATTGACCTGCTCAATCCGGCGAACGAGCCGGGACGTCTGACGCTGATCAATCGGTTCGGCCATGACAAGGTTGGCGATCATCTGCCGAGGCTGATCCGTTCGGTGCAGAAGGAAGGGCGTAACGTGGTCTGGTCCTGTGACCCGATGCATGGCAACACGATCACTGCCAACGGCTACAAGACGCGGCCATTCGATCGCATCCTGAAGGAAGTTGAAAGTTTCTTCGCTGTCCATCATGCCGAAGGAACCTATCCGGGTGGCATCCATATCGAAATGACTGGCAACAATGTCACGGAATGCACCGGAGGTGCGCGGGCGATTTCGGCAGAGGACCTCTCCGATCGCTATCACACCCATTGCGATCCGCGCCTCAATGCCGATCAGGCGCTGGAGCTGGCATTCCTTGTTGCCGAGCTTCTCAAGAAGGAGCGCGACGGCCATCCGCAGAAGCTGGCTGTCAACGCCTGACCGACAGGCTGTTCAATCAATACTTCAAAGGGCGGCCTATCGGGCCGCCCTTTGTCATTGTACCGCAAAAGGCGCGGAAAGGGCCCTGCCTGCGTTACTGCATCCGGTCAAGTTCGGTCAGGGTGAGTGGACCGGTGTCATCGGCGTATTGGAAGGCACGTTCTCAAAGCCGATGCCGACAGCCGATGGCAAGACCATAGCCCCTACCGGCAAGCCCTTCAAATTGACCATGGCTACGCTTGGCCATTGGACGCCCGCGGGTGTGATGGATGAAGAATTTCTCTTTTGGGATAATCTTGCCTTCATAAAGCAGATCGGGCTTGCGCAATAGTGCACATGCGCCAAGCCCTCACGGCTGGGCGGGAATACAAGCTCGTGGAATGATACCGTTTGGGCTGGAGTTTTGCCTTTCAGGATTCTATCAAGGCGCATGGACACAAAACCCTCGCGCCGAATCCGCCTGACTGCATCGTTTCGTTCGTTCATGGAGAATGAAGCCTCAGGCGGCATCATTCTGATGGTTGTTGCCGCGTTGGCGCTGATCATTGCCAATTCGCCTCTAAGCGATGACTATTTCGGCGTCCTGAAAACGTATGTCGGTGGCCTCAGTATCCTGCATTGGATCAACGACGCCCTGATGGCTGTGTTTTTCCTGTTGGTTGGCCTGGAAATCAAGCGGGAGATGATCAGCGGTCAGTTGTCGAGCTGGTCGCGCCGCGCCTTGCCCGGATTTGCCGCCGTTGGCGGCATGGTGGTCCCGGCATTGATCTTCCTTGCCTTCAATGAAGGGGAAACAATCCGCGGATGGGCAATCCCGTCCGCCACGGATATTGCCTTCTCCCTTGGCGTACTGTCGCTGCTTGGATCACGCGTTCCGCTCTCCCTGAAAGTATTACTGACTGCACTCGCCATCATCGATGATCTCGGTGCCGTCATTATCATTGCGCTGTTCTACTCCGAGGGGTTGAACGTCCCAGCTCTAGCAGGCGTGGCCGTCGTTTTCGGCATTCTGGTCGCAATCAACTGGCTCGGTATGGTGCGGCTGTGGGCGTATCTCGCGCTCGGGGTCATCCTGTGGATACTGGTCTTCAAGTCAGGCGTTCATGCAACCATTGCCGGCGTCCTGCTCGCGTTGACGATCCCGATGCGCGGCGAGAAGGGGCAGGCGGATTCGCCGCTGCTCGAACTTGAGCATGCGATCCAGCCTTGGGTCGGGTTTCTTATCGTGCCGATCTTCGGTTTCGCTAATGCCGGCGTGTCGTTCAGCGGTGTGTCGCTGTCCAATCTTGCTGATCCGGTTCCCCTTGGTGTCGCGGCCGGCCTGTTCATCGGCAAGCAGTTGGGTGTCTTTTCATTCGCCTGGCTTGCGATCAAGATGCGTCTTTCAGAACGTCCGGTAGGTGCGAGCTGGCTGCAGATCTACGCCGTAGCGATCCTATGCGGGATCGGCTTTACCATGAGCCTGTTCATCGGCTTGCTCGCCTATGCCAACTCGCCCTTGTTGCAGGATGAAACCAAGCTTGGTGTCCTGCTCGGCTCGCTATTGTCTGCTGTCGTCGGCGCCGCCCTGCTTCGTATGTCGCTGTCTCGTCCGGCAAAGGCGTGAATGCGAAAGAGGCCGTCGGCGACGTCGCCTAGATTTGTCTCGGGTAGGATGGAGGCCGTGATCGTGAACGAGTTGCACCGGGGTTCGTGTCTGTGCGGAAGTGTCCGATTCGAAACGAGGGGCGCGCTGCGCGGCGTTGTCTTTTGCCACTGTTCCCAGTGCCGCAAACAGTCGGGCCATTTCTATGCTGCAACGAATGTCCAGGACGATTCGATAGACATATCAGGCGAAGAGCATGTTAGCTGGTATGAGGCGAGTGATTTCGCCAAGCGCGGTTTCTGCAAGCATTGCGGATCGGTGCTGTTCTGGAAGCACCACAAGCTCGACTATGTTTCCGTCATGGCTGGGGCATTTGACCAGCCATCCGGATTACATGGCGAGAGCCACATCTTCGTGGGCGACAAGGGCGACTATTACGAGATAGACGATGGGCTGCCGCAATATGAAAAGAGCGGTGGTAGTGTCGTCGTGGCCGGGGACTAGAGCAAAATTTGTTTATTCAGAGCCAGCTCTGTTTCACGGATGGCGAGACAATCCACGCGGAAGGTGGCGAGGCCGATGTGGTTCATAGGACGAAGCCGCCTGACAAAGTGGTTGGCCGCCAGCCGGAAACCCGAAGGGCCGGTTGCATTTGCTCCAAATCCTTCGGGCTTTGACTTCGTCCGATGGTTAAACATCGGCTTCGACAACCCCCTCGACCTTGTCCACGAATTCCTCTCCGGCAGAACGACTCTGAACAGACAAAACTTGCTCTAATCGTTCAAACTATTGACGCGCGCCAATCTGGACTTAAAGCTGCCCTCACGGAAATCATAGGGGCGGGGTATGCAACGGCTGGTACTGGCATTCATCAATTCCATGCGGGCGCTGAGACACTTGGCGAAGCATGAAAAAGCAGTCCAACAGGAACTCATCCTTTTCTTGCTTTCGATCCCCTTGGCGGCTGTCGTTGCGCCAACCGTCCTATCGTTCCTCCTGCTAACTGGTTCGGTATTGTTTCTCATCATGATCGAGGTGCTCAATACAGGTATCGAGGCCGCTTGCGATGCGGTATCGCTGGACTTTCATCGCGAAATCCAGATCGCCAAGGATTGTGGATCACTGGCGGTTCTGATCTCCATCATCCTGGTCGCAACGGTCTGGTTCTACACGGTCTGGACCGTGGTTTTTTCGTGATGCATGTTACGCTGCGCATTGTCTATCAAACAACGAAATGCTAAATACTCAACATGAGCAAAAATCCCGACATCCTTCGTATCGCCATCGCTCAGCTCAATCCGGTGCTGGGTGATATCAAAGGCAATCTGGCGAAAGCACGCGAAGCACGCGCTGATGCTGCGCGACAAGGCGCCGATCTGATCCTTTATACGGAGCTTTTCATTTCGGGCTACCCGCCCGAAGATCTGGTGTTGAAACGTGCTTTTATCGAAGCTTGCGAGAAAGCTGTTCAGGATTTTGCTTTGGACACAGCCGACGGCGGTCCGGGCGTCATCATGGGTACACCGCTAAAGCGTGAGACGGGACTGCACAATTCGGTCATGGTGCTTGATGGCGGCAAGGTGATTGCCGAGCGCTTCAAGGTCGATCTACCAAATTATGGCGAGTTTGACGAAAAGCGCGTCTTTCAGCCTGGTCCCATGCCCGGCCCGGTCAATTTCCGTGGCGTGCGTATCGGTATTCCAATCTGCGAGGATATCTGGGGCGATCACGACGTCTGCGAAACGCTGGCTGAAAGCGGCGCGGAAATCTTTTGCGTGCCAAATGGCTCGCCTTACTACCGTGGCAAGGTCGATGTCCGCTACCAGGTGGCGCTGCGCCAGGTCATAGAGACGGGACTGCCGCTTGTTTTTGCCAATCAGCTCGGCGGACAGGATGATTTGATCTTCGACGGCGCTTCCTTTGCCTTCAATGTTGACAAGAATCTCGCGTTCCAGATGTCGCAGTTTGAAGAGCAACTGATCGTCACCACATGGCGGCGCGGACCCAACGGCTGGGTCTGCAGCGAAGGCCCGATGTCGAGGATTCCCGAGGGCGAGGAAGCGAATTATCGCGCCTGCATGCTGGGTCTGCGCGATTACGTCAACAAGAATGGGTTCAAGGATGTCGTGCTCGGCCTTTCCGGCGGCATCGACTCGGCGATCTGTGCGGCGCTTGCGGTAGATGCACTGGGCGAAGAACGCCTGCGTGCAGTCATGATGCCCTATACGTATACGTCGAAGGACTCGCTGAAGGACGCCGAGGACTGCGCCCGCATGCTTGGCTGCCGCTACGATATCGTGCCGATCTTCGAGCCAGTTCAGGGATTCCTCAAGGCGCTTGGTCCGACATTCGAGGGCACCAAGGAAGGTATCACTGAAGAAAACCTGCAGAGCCGCGCGCGCGGCACGATCCTCATGGCGATTTCGAACAAGTTCGGTTCCATGGTCGTGACAACCGGCAACAAGTCGGAAATGTCGGTCGGCTACGCCACGCTCTACGGCGACATGAACGGCGGCTATAATCCCATCAAGGACCTCTACAAGATGCAGGTCTATGCCATGTCCGAATGGCGCAACGGCAATGTACCCGCCGGTGGCCTCGGTCCCTCGGGCGAGGTGATCCCTGTAAACATCATCACGAAAGCTCCCTCGGCCGAGCTGCGCGAAAATCAGACCGACCAGGATTCTCTACCGCCCTATCCGGTACTCGACGACATCCTCGAATGTCTTGTCGAGCATGAGATGGGTGTCGATGAAATTGTCGAGCGCGGTCACGACCGCACGACCGTAGAACGTATCGAGCACTTGCTCTACATCGCCGAATACAAGCGCCGGCAGTCCGCGCCGGGTGTGAAGGTGACGAAGAAGAATTTCGGCCGTGATCGCCGCTATCCGATCACGAACCGGTTTCGCGATCGAGGCTGAGACAACGTACTGTTGCAATCTGGCCGCACCAATATTTGAAAAGCGCCTGCTCAAAAACAGCCGCTTGGCGTCTGCGAACGATTCACTTATAAGCGCAAGTCCGGCAATGAAGACCGGGAGGTTTTCGAATGGCAGCTTTCACCATGTCCCCACGGGGCGGCGCTCGTTCCTGACACGTGATGACGAAGAGCCCATTGGCTCTTTGATTACCTTCACAAGTCAAGGTAACTCATCGCCGACATTGGCCTTTCCTGTTTTCAGGCGAGTCGCCAAATCAACCATGCCGTACTGATACCAAGCTTTTTCACGGCACTCTTGTCTGAAATTCCCATTGAGGCCGGTGTGATTTTGGCGCCGGACATCATCATGACTATTTTTCGATTCGACCTGCGCGGTGGTGCATTCCGCAGCGTTCTTGGATTCACTTGGAAACACTGGCAAAAACAGCCGGTGCGTCTGGCCGTCATTCTTGTTGCAGTGTTGCTCTCGACACTGGCAGACGTGATGACGCCGCTCTATTCGGGCCGCTTGGTTGACGCGGTCGTCAATGGCCATCCGACTGAGGCTGTCGTCTGGAATGCGGCGATTGCTGCTTTCTCGACGCTGCTCGGACTATCGCTGGGTACGATCATCCTGCGGCACATAGAGTTCCTGGCCGTGGTCAAACTGACATTGATCATGATGTCGGACATTGCCTCGGGCGCATTTTACCGGATTCAGCGGTTCTCGACCGACTGGCATGCCAACAGCTTTGCCGGCTCGACGGTGCGCAAGGTGACCCGAGGCATGTGGGCGCTCGACCTGTTGAACGACACGTTGTTGTTGGCACTGTTCCCGTCCATTGTCATGCTGGTCGGATCGACTGCGCTGATGGCCTGGTATTGGCCGCTGATGGGTGTGATCATCGGCATTGGATCGCTGACCTTTGTTACGGTCACCGTGATGATGTCGCTCGGCTACGTCGCACCGATGGCAAGTCTTGCGAATCGTTGGGATACCAAGCTTGGCGGCGCGCTCGCCGATGCCGTCAGCTGCAACATGGTGGTCAAGGGTTTCGGAGCGGAAAGCCGGGAAGATGCACGCCTTGCCAAGGTCCTGATGAAATGGCAGGACCGGACGGCCCGCACGTGGGTTCGCGGCACGCGCAACGGCACGACTCAAGGGGCGATGCTGCTCGTGCTCAGGGCGGCGGTGATCGGCTTTGCGTTGATCCTGTGGTCGAAGGGACAGGCGAGTGCAGGTGATATCACCTTCGTGCTCACTTCCTTCTTCATTCTGCAGGGCTATTTGCGGGAAGTCGGAATGCACATCCGCAATTTGCAGAGGTCGGTCAATGACATGGAGGAACTGGTTGACATCCAGGGCCAGCCGCTAGGCATTGAAGACCAGCCGGGCGCAAAGCCGATCCGGATCACCAATGGCAAGATCGAGTTCGACAATGTGACCTTCCTCTATGGTGCACATCGTCTGCCACTCTACGATCGTTTCTCGGTGACGATCCGGGCGGGCGAGCGCGTGGGGTTGGTGGGGCATTCGGGCTCGGGCAAGACGACCTTCGTCAAGCTGATCCAGCGTCTGCATGACCTGAAGGCCGGCCAGATTCTGATCGATGGTCAGGATATCGCCAGCGTCCGGCAGGCGTCCCTGCGCCAGCAGATTGCCATCGTGCAGCAGGAGCCAATCCTGTTCCACCGGTCCTTGGCGGAAAACATCGCCTATGGTCGACCGGGTGCGACGCAAGAGGAGATCGAGGAGGCGGCCAAGCAGGCCAGCGCGCACGACTTCATTTCGGCATTGCCGAAGGGCTACGGCACGCTGGTCGGTGAGCGCGGTGTCAAGCTATCCGGTGGTGAACGCCAAAGGGTGGCCATTGCCAGAGCCTTTCTGGCGGATGCACCCATCCTTATTCTGGACGAGGCAACATCCAGCCTTGATTCAGAATCGGAAGTGCTGATCCAGCAGGCAATGGAACGGCTGATGCTGGGGCGGACGACGCTGGTGATTGCTCACCGCCTGTCCACGGTGCGCGCCCTCGACCGGCTGCTGGTCTTCGACCATGGCCGCATCGCCGAGGAGGGCAACCACGAGGCCCTGATCAGGCTCAATGGCGGCATCTACCGGAGCCTGTTCGAGCGCCAGGCACTCGAACTGACCAAGGGGCTCGTCCTCAACGACGACTAAGAATATGGGCCGCGTGCGAGCGCGGCCCATATTGCCAATTGTAGCTGCATCCGATATGCCGCAAGCATGACCATCATCGTCCGTTTTGCACCGTCTCCGACCGGCTATATCCATATTGGCAACACGCGAATTGCCTTGTTCAACTGGCTGTTTGCGCTGAAGAACAACGGGCAATTCATCCTGCGTTTCGACGATACTGATACAGCCCGATCCAAGGCCGAATATGCCGAAGCGACGATTGCGGATCTCGAATGGCTGGGCATCGATCCCGTGCGGATTGAGCATCAGTCGAAGCGGATTCCAATCTATGACGCCGCAGCTGAAACGCTGAAGGCGGCGGGTGTCCTTTATCCTTGCTACGAAACGGCCGAGGAACTGGAGCGCAAGCGCAAGTTGCGCCTTGCTCGCCGCCTCCCGCCCATCTACGGCCGCGACGCGCTGAAGCTGACCGATGCCGATCGAGCCAAGCTGGAAGCGGAGGGCCGGCGCCCCCATTGGCGTTTCCTCCTGCCGAACTTCAAGGAAGACCCGTTTTCGGTGGCCAGAACTGAAGTTCATTGGGACGATCTCGTGCACGGCAGGGAAACGGTCGATCTCGCCTCTCTGTCCGATCCGGTGCTGGTGCGTGAAGACGGCACCTATCTCTACACGTTCACATCGGTTGTCGACGACATCGACATGGGGATCACCCATATCATCCGCGGCAACGACCACATCACCAATAGTGGCGTCCAGATTTCGATCATCGAGGCTCTTGGTGCAAAGGTTCCCGAGCTCGGCCATATCAACCTTCTGACAACTGCGTCAGGCGAAGGAATTTCCAAGCGCACCGGCGCACTCTCGATCGGCAGTCTTCGCCGTGATGGCTATGAGCCGATGGCCGTTGCCAGCCTTGCAGTGTTGATTGGGACCTCGGAGAGCGTGGTCGCGGTGCCCGACATGGGCTCGCTCGCTGAAATCTTCGACCCGGCCGCAACGTCGAAATCCGCCTCGAAATTCGATCCTGCCGATCTCGATGCGCTCAATCGCGCCCTTATCCACGCGATGCCCTATGCTCAGGCAAGGGACCGCCTTGCAGCTCTTGGTATCGAGGGTGACCGTACCGAAGAACTCTGGCTCGCGGTACGCGGCAATCTTTCACGCGTTTCGGATGCCGTGATCTGGTGGAATATCGTCAAAAATGGTCCGGCGTCAGACGAACAGCTTGTCGAAGAGGACCGCGATTTCGTGCGCGCCGCCTTCGATCTGCTCCCCCCAGAGCCTTGGAGTCGCGATACCTGGAAACAGTGGACCGACGCCGTGAAAGCCGAGAGCGGACGCAAGGGCAAGCCGCTCTTCATGCCGTTGCGCATCGCCCTTACTGGGCTGACTTCTGGTCCGGAGCTTGCGGACTTGTTGCCCCTGCTTGGTCGGGAAGGAACGTTGGCCCGACAACCCTGACCTTGCGGTTGGGATCGAGCGGCTTGTCTTCGGTCAGGGGTTTGGGCTTCTCTATTTTTGCCGTCGCCGGCTCGCCCAGCTGAATGATTGAAGATGGCTTTGCAACGGGCTCAACAACAGCCGTGGACGTCTCCGATTTGGTGTCGATCGGTTTGGCCGGCTCTGCCTTCGCTTCTACAGGCTTGGGTTGGGGCGGTTGGGGGGCAGGAGCGGGCTTGACTGGTTCCACCGCCACTTTCCTTGGGTTTCCCAACGTTTGGAAATTGCCGGCAGTCTTCTGGCAGGTGCACTGCGGTGTCGCCGTGGCGCCAACAGCCCTGAATTTGAAAGCGTTCGGCATATTCTTGTAGACGTCACCCCGGAGCGAAATCATCGTTTCAGGGTTCGGTGTGTCAGTGGGTTGATAGTAGAGCTTCGCGCCGGGGCATTGGGCTTGGCACTGCGTCTGATCGCGCGCGAAATTCTCGGCGCCAGTTTCATAGGAGATCGGGAAATAGTAGCCATCGCATGCGCGGACACAAAGTGTCTGGTAGCGGCCGCCATAGAACGGCGCGGTGCTCATTTCGGGCTCGATCGACTCGGGCTCGCTTCCCAATATCTCATAGGGCTGCGGTTGTGCTGCCTCGCGCTGCGGCTCTTCATGCAGGGGGTAGTCGCGCTGTGGCTGTTCATAAAGTGGCACGTCGTATTGGGGCGCCTCACTTTGCGGCTGATCCGTCACCGGGCAATTATTGGCGTCAAGTGCCGCCTCAACCCGGTCGCGACGCAGCGCGAATTCAGGATCTTCGGGGTCAGCATGGCTGTTGAGCGTGTCGAGCCGCTCCTGCATGCGCGCACAAATATCTGAATTGGAAAACGACAGCTGCGTGGTCGCCATCATGGCGCCGATGGCCACGAGAGTGATTTGCAATTTCCGGTACATGCCGCCGCCTCGGTTTGTCATGCGTATCCAGGAACAATGAATATGCATGAAACATCCACAATCATGCGGCAGCAATGAGACAGTCGGACGTCAATCAACGCGCTGTGAAGCCTCCACCACTGCCAGTGCTGTCATGTTGACGATGCCGCGCGATGTTACCGACGGCGTCAGGATATGGGCGGGCTTGGCAGCACCGAGCAGGATCGGACCAACGTGCAAGGCGTCAGTAACCGACTTGACGACATTGAGCGTGATATTCGCAGCGTCGAGATTTGGGAATACCAGCAGATTGGCCTCGCCGCTCAGGTGCGAATGGGGCAGCACGCGGTCGCGCAGCACCTGCGAAAGCGCCGAATCGCCGTGCATTTCACCATCCTGATCAAGCTCAGGCGCCTTCGTGCGCAGAATTTCGGATGCAGTGCGCATTTTCGTAGCACTTTCGGAATCGCGAGAGCCAAAATTGGAATGCGACAGCAACGCCGCCTTCGGCTCGATACCGAAACGGCGGATCTCATTGGCGGCAAGAACCGTCTTTTCGGCGATTTCCTCCGCCGTAGGATCGATGTTGACATAGGTGTCCGTCAGGAACAGCACGCCACGCTGCGAAATCAGCAGGCTCAATGCCGAGAAATTGCGAATGCCCTGTGCCTTCCCGATAATCTGGTCGACATTGCGCAAGTGCCGCTCGAAACGCCCCTCCAGCCCGCAGATCATGGCATCGGCTTCGCCGCGCATGATGGCCAGCGCTGCAATGACAGTACCGCTGGCGCGAACCATGGTACGAGCGACCTCCGGTGTTGTGCCGCGCCGTCCAGTCAGGCTGACCAAGAGGTCGACGTAGTCACGGTAACGCGGATCGTCCTCCGGGTTGATGATATCGAAATCCTTGCCGATCTTGATCTTCAGGCCATAGCGCTGCAGGCGTGACTCGATGACCTGCGGTCGCCCGATCAGTGTAGGGATGGCTATGCCTTCTTCCAGAACCACCTGGGCAGCGCGCAGCACACGCTCATCTTCACCGTCCGAATAGATGACGCGCTTCTTCTCGGCGGATTTTGCCGCCGTGAAGATCGGCTTCATGATCAGACCGGAACGGAAAACGAAACGATTCAGCCGGTCGAGATAAGCGTCGAAGTCCTCGATTGGACGCCCGGCGACGCCGGTTTCCATCGCAGCCTTTGCGACTGCCGGCGCAATGCGCAGGATGAGGCGCGGATCGAAGGGCGAGGGGATGAGATAGTTCGGCCCGAACGTCGGCGTTTCGCCGGAGTAAGCCCGCGCGGCGACGTCGGATGGCTCCTCGCGGGCAAGCGCCGCAATCGCCTTGACTGCCGCCATCTTCATTTCCTCATTGATCGCCCGCGCACCGCAATCGAGCGCGCCGCGGAAGATGTAGGGGAAGCAGAGAACATTGTTGACCTGGTTGGGGAAATCCGACCGGCCGGTGCATATCATCGCATCGGCTCGGGCCGCGCGTGCGTCTTCCGGCATGATTTCCGGATTGGGATTGGCAAGGGCCATGATCAGCGGGTTGGGAGCCATCTGCTTCAGAAGCTCCGGCTTCAACACGCCGGCCGCGGACAAACCAAGGAAAACGTCAGCATCGCCAATAACGTCGGCCAGCACACGCGCATCGGTCTTCTGCGCATAGACCGATTTCCAGCGGTCCATCAGCGTGTTGCGGCCTTCATAGACGACTCCGTCGAGGTCGCAGACCCAGATGTTTTTCCGATCGGCGCCAAGCTTGACCAGCAGATTGAGGCAGGCGAGGGCGGCTGCACCGGCACCGGATGCGACGATCTTTACCTTGGACAGGTCTTTGCCGGCGAGTTCCATCCCGTTGAGTATGGCAGCGGCCACGATGATGGCCGTACCATGCTGATCGTCGTGGAAAACCGGGATATTCATCTTGGCGCGGAGTTGCTCCTCGACCTCGAAACATTCGGGCGCCTTGATGTCTTCAAGATTGATGCCGCCGAATGTCGGTTCGAGGGCAGCGACAACATCGACAATCCTGTTGATTTCGTTGGCATCGATCTCGATGTCGAACACGTCAATATTCGCGAACTTCTTGAACAGGACGGCCTTCCCCTCCATCACCGGCTTGGAAGCGAGCGGACCAATGTTGCCAAGGCCAAGGACAGCAGTGCCGTTGGAGACGACAGCAACAAGGTTGGCGCGGCTCGTGTAATCTGCCGCGGTTGCCGGGTCCCGGTGAATCGCAAGGCATGGCGCGGCAACCCCGGGGGAGTACGCAAGCGCGAGGTCACGCTGATTGCCCAGCGTCTTCGTCGCCTGGATTTCCAGCTTACCCGGCTGAGGAAAGCGGTGATAAAACAGCGCGCTTTCGTCAAGGTCAGAGCTGCTGGGTACGTTGTCCTTGGCCATGGAACAGGTCCTCCGGGGAATTTGGTCTGGCGGTCACATTCAAATGCTGTAGCACGCTTAAACAGCAGTCCGAGGCATAAATGAAGTCTATTTTGTTACAAGTGTTTATCTTCGAAGAACCCCCACATTTCGGTACCGTCATATGATTGTGACATGAATCGGGTTTCTGTCAGCGCAACCGGACGCCGTTGCGTCAGCGCTGAACGGAGATCAGCCCCATGGTCGAGAACGAGACCCGTAAGTTTCGCACGCTTTTCCTGTCCGACGTTCATCTCGGCTCGAAAGGCGCGAAGGCGAGTTTTCTTCTGGATTTCCTGAAGTATCACGATGCGGACACGATCTACCTCGTCGGCGATATCGTTGATGGCTGGCGCTTGCGCCGCAGCTGGCATTGGCCGCAGGAACACAACGATATCGTGCAGAAGCTGCTGCGCAAGAGCCGCAAGGGCGCCCGCATCCTCTATATAGCTGGCAACCATGACGAATTCCTGCGCGATTTCCAGGGAACGCATTTCGGCGGTATCGAGGTGATGGACCGCACAATGCACGAAACGGCGGACGGCAGGAAGTTCCTCGTCATCCATGGTGACCAGTTCGATGTCGTGGTGCGCAATGCCCGCCATATCGCCTATCTCGGCGACTGGGCCTATGACGCAGCGCTCGCCATCAACACGATCATGAACAAGGTGCGGCGCATGCTCGGCTTGCGCTACTGGTCGTTCTCTGCTTGGGCGAAATTTCGCGTCAAGAAAGCCGTGAATTTCATCGGCTCGTTCCAGACGGTCGTCTCGGACGAAGCGCGACGCATCGGCGCCGACGGGGTGATTTGCGGTCACATTCATCACGCAACGATCGAGCACATCGACGGTATCGAATATATCAATACCGGTGACTGGGTCGAAAGCTGCACGGCCATTGTCGAGCATTTTGACGGCCGGATGGAACTCCTGTCCTGGACGCACCTGATCGGCGAGCAGGCCGGCTTCGCACCTGTTGTTCAACTGGACGCCAAGCGTCCAAAGGCGGCGAATGCCGCCTGAGCGAAACGCCCAGCCAAAACGGCTCGTCATAGTTTCGGACGCCTGGCACCCCCAGGTGAACGGTGTCGTGCGAACCCTGACGAAGCTGCGCGAGCAGATGGAGGCACGCGGCTTCGAGGTGACTATCATATCGCCCGCCGACTATCGCTCCACACCTTGCCCCACCTATCCTGAAATCCGTCTGGCACTAACCCATCCGCTGGCGGTCAAGGCGCGGATCGAAGAACTTCAACCGGCATTCGTCCATATCGCTACCGAAGGCCCGCTTGGCATCATGGCGCGTCGCGCCTGCCTGAAGAACAATTGGCGCTTCACCACCAGCTTCCACACACGCTTTCCCGAATATCTGCGCGAACGCCTGCCGGTGCCGCTTTCGTGGACCTACAGCTTCCTGCGACGCTTCCATAATGCAGCGGAAAGCTGCCTCGTCCCGACGCAATCCATCCATGACGAACTGGTTGCGCGCGGCTTCAGGACCTTGAAGGTGTGGACGCGCGGCGTCGATCGCAAGCTCTTCCGTCCCCAGCCCGAGGTCGATCTTGGCCTGCCCAAACCGGTTTTTCTGTGCGTCGGTAGGGTAGCGCCGGAAAAGAACCTTGAAGCGTTCCTGTCGCTTGATCTGCCTGGCACGAAACTCGTCGTCGGCGACGGTCCGGACCTCGATGAACTGAAGCGCAAATATCCGGGTGTGGTCTTTGCCGGTAAGAAGGAAGGCGAGGATCTCGCCCGCTTCTATGCCGGGTCTGACGTCTTTGTCTTCCCAAGCCGCACCGACACATTCGGGTTGGTGCTGCTGGAAGCCATCGCCTGTGGTCTTCCGGTTGCGGGGTATCCTGTACCCGGGCCAAAAGACGTCATCGGTGCATCGGGAGCGGGCGTGCTCTCCGACGATTTGCAGGAAGCGGCATTAGGCGCGCTGGAGATGGGGCGTGTCGACCCGGAGATCAGGCTTCAAGGCTTCAGCTGGGAGGCCTGCGCCGACATTTTCGAGAGTGTGCTCACGACGATTGTTGGTTCTCGGGAACTTGCCGCGAGCCGAGTGAAATCGAAGCAGGCTGCGTCCGCTCGATAGGGACTCCACACCTACACGCTCACAACTGCCGTTCCGACCAATCTGTCGTAAATCGGATCCTGCTTTTTAGACACCGATACGATAATCCAGATCAGCCAGACCATTCCTATGAGCCAGGTCAATATCATGGCCGCGACGACCCCGCTTGTGAGGTAGGGGGCAACAGTGAGATATGAAAGCAGAAGCAAGGCAGGGGTCGCACCTATCCACATAGCAAGCTGGCGAAAAAATGCCTTCTTTAAGGGAATGCCCGTCTGAGCAGGGTCGTCGGTGTCAATAGTCCGAATGCCAAGCATTTGCTTGCCGAACGTGCGGCCAAAGCGATATTCCATGACAACCAGATAAGCGAGCAAGAGGAGTAGTGCGATCCAATCAGTTGTGAAAGCCTGGTTTGGCTGACCGTCAGTTCCGAGTGTGTAATCTGTGGAGATACTTGTCGTCACCGAACCGTCTTCAGTAACCTTTGCTACGCTAAGCGTCCGCGCAGTGTCAAAAAAACCGATGAATGATATCCGGCATTCGGCAGCTGAGTTAAACCCGGCAGGCGGTGCGGGTTCAAGGTTCGCGGGTATTTCCCCAAGAGCCACACAATACGTGGTGGTGAAGCCGAAAGAGCCCTGCACTGTGCCATTGGTCTGGGCGAAAAGCACAGCAACTAGAACTTGCAAGGGAATCAAAACGATAGTGGCATCAATCAAGAATGCCAGTACACGCCTCCAGAAACCGGCGCGATTAACTGCATCCCAGAAACGCACATGCGCCGCAACGTCCGCGCCGTCCACCATGGCGAATTCCCCAATCTGATTTATCCCCGCGACACTCTTATGAGCTTCGTCTGATAAATCAACGGGACGGAGGGGGTATCACTGTGTCTTGCATCAAAATTTTACCAGCATTTGTAGGCGCTTGGCGAAATTCATGATAGTTGCGGAATTCAGGCAATGCACGGTTGCGATTCTGCCTGAACCATTCCGACCCTCCGAAAGTCCTTCAATGATAGCCGCCGCCTCAGCGGACACCTACCAGGAGAAGCCGCCTCGTTTCGAGCTGCGGGTCGCGCTGGCCTATTTCGCGATTTTCACGTCGAGCGGTTTGCATCTGCCGTATTTCCCGCTCTGGCTGGAATATCGCGCGCTGACGCCCACGCAGATTGCCATTGTCCTGTCCATGCCGCTGTTCGTTCGTGTCATTGCAGCGCCGCTTGTGTCCATGCTCGCCGATCGCTCGAATGACCGGGCGCATATCTTAAGCATTGCCACTGTCCTGGCCGCCATCGTGGCGGCCTTCTATTTCGTGCCGTTCGGCTTTGCCGGCATTCTTGTTGTTTCGTTGCTGCTTGCTCCGCCGTGGACGTCACAGGTACCGCTCGCCGATACGATCGCTTTGTCGGGTGTACGCCGATACGGTGCAGATTTCGCCAAGATGCGAGTCTGGGGATCGATTTCGTTTCTGCTGACGTCTTTCGTTGGCGGAATATTCATCCAACAGGTGGGTGAACACATCATCCCGTGGGCACTTCTCGGCCTGCTCGTTGCAGCATGCGCTGTGAGCTTCATCGTACCGCGTATCGGCAAGCCGCGCCGGCTCTCGCCGCTTTCAAACGTGGATATGGCCGATGCGGGCAGGGCGCTGCGCCGGCCCGCATTCGTGACCTTCCTGATTGCGACTGGCATCACCCAGGCCAGCCATGCCTATGGTTACAGTTTCTCAGCAATCTATTGGAAGTCTATCGGCATCGAGGAAACCATGATCGGCGCGCTGTGGTCGATCTCGGTTGTTGCGGAAGTAATCATGTTTACCAGCTTTCGTCGAGTTTTTGGTCGGCTTCATCCGGCCAGGGTCTTGATGATCGGTTCTGCTGTCGCAATGTTCCGATGGATGGCGTTTCCGCTCATCGCGCCGGCCGGTCTTGGTGTGGCTGGATTCCTGCTGATTCAGAGCCTGCACGCTTTTTCATTCGCGCTCTCGTTTTTGGGCATGCAGAAGATGATTGCGCTCACCATACCGGAAGAACGCGGCGGCACGGCACAGGGCCTGTCGACCTTTTTCATCGGCACATCGCTGGCCATTGTCACGATGGTCTCAGGTCCGCTCTACAGTGCGACAGGGATCTACGGGTTCTATGCGATGGTGGCTCTCGCCGCATGCGGCCTGGTGTTTGCGAATGTAGCGCTAAAGCTCGAACAGCGAGAGATTTAACCCCACAGTGCGGGTTCGGGCGGTGATATGCGGCTGCCCTGGAAGATCAGGCCGGGCCTGCGATCTTCCTTCAGGATCAAGGGGCCATCGAGGTCGACAAAATCCGCATCCTGGGCAACCAGTATTGCCGGAGCCATCGCCAGCGATGTTCCAACCATGCAGCCAACCATGATCCCGAAACCGAGCTCGCGTGCGCGCTTCTGCATGCGCAGCGCTTCGGTCAGGCCGCCGGTCTTGTCCAGCTTGATATTGATGCTGTCATAGCGGCCAAGCAACGTGTGAAGATCGTCGGTGCCATGGGCGCTCTCATCGGCGCAGATTGGTACCGGGTGGGGGATTCTGGAGAGGATCGCATCCTTTCCGGCGGGCAAAGGTTGCTCGATCAGCACGACTCCAGCCTTGGCGGCAGCCAGCACGTTCTCGACGATGTTGTCGTCCGTCCAGCCTTCGTTGGCATCGAGAATGATGCGGCTTGTCCGTGCAGCTTGTGCGACGGCCTGAATGCGTTCAGCGTCGTTTTCGCCGCCAACCTTCACCTTGATCAAGGGCCGATCGGCAAAGGCCATGGCAGAGGCCGCCATGGCCTGAACCTCGCCGAACGAAATTGTCACCGCTGTCGTGAGATCGCGCAGTGAAGGCAGGCCGGCGATTTGCCTTGCGGACGTGCCCGTTCGCTTCGCCTCAAAATCCCACAGAGCACAATCAATGGCATTGCGCGCCGCGCCGGTCCCGATCAGACGTGGCAAATCCTCTCTGCTGACACCGTTGATCAAGTCATCCCGGAGGCTTTCGATTTCCGCGCAAACCGAATCGAGACTTTCACCGTAGCGGGTGTAGGGCACGCATTCGCCGCGTCCCACATGGCCGTTGTCGCTCAATGTGCATACGACGACAGCGGCCTCGGTTTTGGAGCCGCGGGAGATCGTGAAGGTTCCCGCGATGGGCCACCGCTCGACCGTCAGCTCCAAGTGAATCGCCATGATCTACGCCTTAATTGTTCAAGTGACATCAGCAAAGAGACTCGATATGTGTGTGTGATGTTGACCGATAGAGCAAACAATTCAAGTGCTTCTACCGCCGCACATCCCCACGTTGAATTCGACAAGGATGGCGATCGGGCGACGATCAGGCTATCTGGCGCGTGGACCACTCGCAATGTCCGTCGCGTCGACGACAGAATGCGCGAAATCAGTCACGCCAACGGCTTCTCGAGCGCTGTAATTGACCTCTCGGGCGTTCAAATGCTCGATACTGCTGGAACATGGCTGGTTGAGCGCCTGCGAACCGCACTTTTGCAGGCTGGTAAAGAGGTCAAGATTGAGGGACAGTCCGCGAGCTGGGGCGCCCTCTTCGATGCCGTGAGCGAAGCGGCGGCTGCGCCCTCGGACGTTGCCCCAGTCGAACACCCGTCGATGCTGATTCGATTCCTCGAGACGATAGGCAAAACCGTCTACGCTTTCGGCGGCGACTTCATGAAATCCATGCATATCCTCGGCGCAACCGTGCGTGGCGCCCAGATGAAGGGCAGCGGCAGAAGCGGCATCAGGCCCGCAGCCATTGTGCACCAGATCGACAGCATGGGCATCGGCGCGGTTCCGGTGGTCGTTCTGATGTCGACCATCATTGGCGCGATCATCGCGCAACAGGGGGCGTTCCAGCTTCGCTACTTTGGTGCAGAGATTTTCGTCGTCGACCTCGTCGGGATCCTGGTGTTGCGGGAAATTGGCGTGCTGCTCACGGCCATCATGATCGCCGGCCGCTCCGGAAGTGCCATCACGGCGGAAATCGGTTCGATGAAGATGCGCGAGGAGACCGACGCGCTCACCGTCATTGGCCTCAACCCGGTGGGCGTCCTGGTTTTTCCGCGTCTTGTGGCTCTGGTCATTTCCCTGCCGTTGTTGACAATCATCGCCGATTTCGCGGCGCTTGCCGGGGCAATGGTTATCACATGGGCTTATTCGGGAATTACACCCGATGCGTTCATTCAGCGGTTACGCGATGCCATCGACCTCTCGAGCTATCTCGCTGGCCTGATCAAGGCGCCGTTCATGGCGATGATCATTGGCATCATGGCTTCGGTCGAAGGCATGAAGGTCGGCGGCAGCGCTGAATCGCTAGGCCAGCGCGTCACCGCGTCGGTGGTCAAGTCGATCTTCGTCGTTATCGTGGTCGATGGTATTTTTGCCGTCTTCTACGCATCGATCAACTTTTGAGCGCCAGGAATATGTCTCCAACAGCAAGCAGACAGAACGGCGAACAGGACGCAAGGGAGGTCATCCTTTCCGTCGAAGATGTCAGTGTTTCCTTCGGCCGGGCCAAGATCCTCGATTCTCTCTCTCTCGACGTCTACCGCGGCGAGATTCTTGGCTTTGTCGGTGCATCCGGCACAGGTAAGTCCGTGCTTATGCGGGCGATTTTGGGCCTGAACCAGAAGCAGAGCGGCAAGATCACCATCTTCGGGCATGATCTCGATCGCGCCTCGGAACAGGAAAGACTGGGCGTCGACATGCGCATAGGCGTGCTGTTCCAACAGGGTGCGCTGTTTTCGTCGCTGACTGTGCTGGAGAACATCCAGGTACCGATGCGTGAATATCTCGATATTCCGGAACGGCTGATGGATGAACTTGCACGTCTGAAAATCGAGTTGGTCGGCTTGAAGCCCGACACGGCGGAAAAATATCCGTCGGAACTCTCAGGCGGCATGATCAAGCGCGCTGCGCTGGCCCGTGCCTTGTCGCTCGATCCAGAGATCGTCTTTCTTGATGAACCAACATCGGGTCTTGACCCGATTGGAGCTGCAGAATTCGACGAACTCATCGCGAATTTGCGCGATACGATGGGATTGACCGTCTATATGGTGACCCACGATCTCGACAGCCTGTTCGCGGTTTGCGACCGAATCGCGGTATTGGGTAAGAAGAAGGTTCTCGTCGAAGGAACCATCGAGGATATGCTGGCGTTTGACGACCCGTGGGTTCAGGAATATTTCCGCGGCAAGCGCGCTCGCCAGATTGTTAACAACAGTATCGTTAGGCGGCGATCGGGGGGCGATCGAGCTGCGCCAAACTCCGTTGTGGAGCAAGAGGGTTAGTAGAGCAGGCAATGGAAACCAAAGCCAACTATGTTCTGGTCGGTATTTTCACGCTGGTGATCTGTGCGCTCGCTTTCGGATTCGTCTATTGGATTGCGCGTTACGGCGACCGAAGTGAAACAGCGACCCTCGAAATACGCATTCTTGGTTCGGTAACGGGCCTCTCGGAAGGCAGCCAGGTTCTGTTCAACGGTATTAAGGTCGGCAGTGTACGGCGGCTGTTTATCGATGCCAACAATCCCGATGCGGTGATTGCCCAGACGGAAGTCAACGCCACGACGCCGATCACGCGTTCAACGCAGGCGACCTTGGGCTTTGCTGGCCTGACCGGACAGGCCTTCATCGAACTCAAGGGCGGCAAGCTCAACGAACCGAATTTGCTCGAGGAAGCGGCGAAGGACGACCAGGTCGCCCGCATGGACGCCGACCCGTCCGTGGTGAACAACCTTTTGCAGAAGGCGCAGACCATCCTTGAGCGCGTGGATGGCGCGGTAGGCACAATCGAGAGCTTCATCACGGAAGTGAAGGGGCCGCTGGTCGACACAGTCAACAACACGAAGAAATTTACAGACGCCCTTGCGAGCAATTCGGAGGTTATCGACAAATTTAGCCAGAGCGCCGAGGACGTACAGGCAGTTGTCCAGGAAGCGCGTGAGATGATGACGAATCTCAATTCCGCATCGACACGGGTCGACGGTGTTTTGGCCAAACTGGATAAACAGCTCTCGGATCAGGATGGCAGCGTCGTGCGTGAAGCACGCGATACACTCAAATCCTATCGCGCGATGGCGGACAACCTGAATGCCAGGCTTGGTCCCATCACCGACAACATCAACCGATTCTCCGGACAGGGTCTACGCGACGTACAAGCGCTCGTCACCGAGAGCCGCCAGTCGGTCCAACGCATCGAGCGTGCCATATCGGATCTTGAAAAGAACCCGCAGCGTGTGATTTTCGGTGGGGGCGGCAGTGTTCCGGAATATGACGGCCGCACACGCCGTTGACTTTGGCCGATTCGCAACGCATGAAGATCAAGAGATCGTTGTGCTTCGCGGGGACAGGGGATTGGTAAGCTCGAGAATGACAGTTGCCGCTCTGCTGATGGCTTTGTCCGTTTCAGCCTGCGCCAGCTCCAAGAAGCTTGATACGTTCGACCTTACCAGTGCTTCGCCCGCCGTGACCTCGCCGAGGAAGCAGGGACGACAAATTCTCATTGCAGCTCCCTCCGCGCTCAAGGCGCTCGATGGCGAAAATGTTGTTGTCAGGTCAGGGCCAAATTCGATTTCCTACCTGAAGGGTGCTCAGTGGGCGGATCGCCTGCCGAATATTGTGCAGTCGCGTCTGGTCCAGGCGTTTGAGAGCACCCACCGTCTTGGCGGTGTCGGCCGCCCGGGCGATGGCCTTGCCATCGACTATCAGGTCATCAGTGAAATTCGGACCTTTGACATCGACGCTTCAGCCGGGGAAACGGCAGTCGTTGAAATTGCCGTCAAAGTTCTGAACGACAAGAACGGGACCGTCCGCTCGTCGCGTGTGTTCCGTTCCACCTCTCCTGTCGGTGGGGGCGCTGGTAACGCGTCCTATATTGCCGCCCTCGACCGCGCATTCGACAATACGACAAGCGACATCGTCACTTGGACGCTCTCGGTTATCTAGAGCCACTTGCACCAACATTATCGCAAGAGGCTCCGAGCCATCATCCTGAACGTCATTCTAAAAAAAACGCGGCTCAGAGGCCGCGTTTTTTTATGTCGTTATCGGCTGGATCTAGCGCAGTCGGTTACTCGCGTGCGCAAGCATCGTATAGACCTTGCCGGTGTCAGACGTAAGATAGTTCTGCGTCATGACATTGTCGCGGTCATTGCGCGTTACGTCTTCGAGCAGGCGTTCGAAATCATCCATGTAACGGTCGACGGCGCGGCGGAATTCGCTGTCCGCTTGATACTTGCGCTTGATCTCGTCAAATGTCTGCTGGCCCTTGAGCGTATAGAGGCGTCGGGTGAACACATTGCGCTCACCAGCTCGGTAACGCTGCCAAAGCTCGACCGAAGCCTCATGATCGATGGCACGGGTGATGTCGATCGACAATGAGTTGAGGGATTCGACAACCTGACCTGGCGAACGTCCGCCTGCTTCAGGCGTCTTTGCCTTTGGCTCGGCCTGAGCCTCGTCGCTCGATGCGCGGCGAAGCAGATCCGATACCCAGCCATTGCCGGCTGGGCGCGCTTGTGCCGCGTTGCCACGCACGTCGAGGCTGCCGCGAATTGCCGGAGCTGCTGCTGGTGCGGCCGGCGCAGTTGTCTGCGGCTGCGGAGAAGCGACTGGCTCGGAACGCTGTGGCTGGGCTGCGACAGCAACCGATGCACGGGCCGACGCGCGTGCGGCACGTCCTTCGCCAACGTCGGTCAGTCGTCCGGACTTCTGAACGATTTCAGATAGTTCCTTCAGGGCATTGATTTGCTCGGCGACGGCCTTGCGCATTTGTGCGGTCGACTGTTTCGCCTCTTCCGGCATGTCCATGACACCACGCTTCAATTCGGAACGTGTTTCCTCGAGTTCCGCGCGGATCGCGGCAGAGGAACGGCGGATTTCGTCGGTCGCATTGGCGAACTTCTGCGAGGCCTGTTCAACAACTTCCGAGATCGAGTTGCGGATCTGTTCGGTGGTCTGCGATGCGCGGCCTTCGGCACGATCGAATGCCGAGGAGACCAGCGACTCGAACGAACGCATGGTTTTTTCGATGTTTTCGGATTTGGCGACCAAGCCGTCTGCCAGCTTCTTCAATGCTTCCTGACGCTCATCGAAGGTCGAAGCAAGATTCGTCTGCGAAGCTCCGATGAGTTCAGACGCCGAATTCAACATGCTGCCATGGTCTTCGAAGCGCTTGGCGATGGCGGCAATGTCGGTCAGCGTCGAGTTTGACAGTTGCGACAGCTTGCCCAGATTGCCATCGATGAGGCGCGTCGAGGTCTGGAACGATTCTGCGGCCTTGGTCGCATTTTCGGCGAAGGTCGTCGTTGTATCCAGAAGCCGCCCGTCAATGTCACCAAGGTTCTTCGTTGCCATGTCAATGAGTTCGCCCAGCTTCGCGTTGGAAGCGGAGAGCCGGTCGATCAGATTGCTGACATCGTCGGTGAGACCTGCTTTCGCGGCCTGGACAGCAGTAATGGTCTCTGCCGTGCGGCTGGCGATCGCATTGATAAGCGCGGCGTTTTCGACACGCAGACGTTCGGTGGCGGCTGTCGTGGCTTCAACGAGCTGCGAGGCAAGCGTGCGGCCATTATCGGCAAGGCTGTCGACCAGCGGCTGTGCTGTATTGTCGAGGATGCCGATGATCTCCTGCGAACGGGCCGAGAGAACTTCATTGAGCTCACGGGTGCTTTCGGCAAGTTTGGACGCCGTTGAATCGGTCGCCGCCGAGAAGCGTGCTTCAAGCGCTTCCAGATTGGCCGCGGCTTCGCGGGCGCGCTCACCAAGACGCTTCTCGGTTTGCGCCAGACTCTCGTTCATGCGCTGGCTGAACGCCTCGCCATGACCGTCCAGCGCTTCGCCGGCCTTCTGTGCTTCTCCGGTGAGCGAAGAAGCGGCCTCGGAGATCTTGTCGCGCAGGCTGCGTGCGACCACCGAAGCGCTCTGCTCCAGCGATTTGCGTACATTATCGACGCCGATTGCCAGGGCATTCTGCATCGTCGTCGTACGCTCGTCGATGGTACCGCCGTGGTTTTCAAAGGCTTTCGCCAGCACTTCGGCGCTGTCCTGGAGGACAGCCTGAAGTGCAACAGTACGGTCGCTGATTGCGCTGGCCCGGTTGTCCAGCGTCTGGTCAAGCGCGGTAGTACCCTGTTCCATGGCTGCCTTGATACCAGCGATCCGCTCGTCGAGCTGGCTGGCATGGGTATTGAGCGTATCGCCGATGCGGGTGTGGCTTTCGGAAAGCGTCGCTCGGATGGTAGCGGCGCGCTCGTCGATAGCGCCGATATGCGAGCCAAGCGTCTCACTGATCTGGCTGTTGCTTCCGTCAAGCAGCGAGCGAATATCCGAAGCACGCTCCTCGAGAGCACCGATGTGAGAGGCAAGTGTCTCGCCAATCTTGTTGTTGTTGTCGTCGAGCACCGACCGGATGCCCGAAGCGCGTTCTTCGAGCGCAATGATGTGCGAGGCAAGCGTCTCGCCAATCTTGTTGTTGCTGGTGTCGAGCACCGAGCGGATGCCCGATGTACGCTGCTCGATATGGTCAGCATGCCGGACGAGGGTCTCGTCAATGCGGGCATGGGTATTGTCCAGCGCCGACTGGATCCCCGCTGACCGCTCATCAATCGCCGAGGCATGTGAAGCAAGCGTCCGGCTGATCCGGTCATCGCTGTTCGTCAGAGCCTGTTCGATACCGGCTGTACGATCCTCGATGGCACTGGCGTGGGATGCAAGGACATCGCTGATACGGGCATCGCTGCTGGTAAGCGCCGATTCGATACGATTGGTGCGATCGTCAACGGATTCGATAAATCCGCCGAGTGTGTCATCGATGCGGGCACCACTGTTGAGCAGCGTCGACTGGATTTCAGCATTGCGGGCGTCGATGGCCTGCGTATGGGCGGAAAGCGTCTCGCCAAGCTTGATATCGCTGCTCGAAAGCGCCACGTGGATTTCCTGATTGCGCTCGTCGAGGCTCTTGGCGTGCTGATCCAGTGTCTGCGCAATCTTCGCGTGCGTGTCGACGAATGCGGCGCGCATGCCCGATGTGCGGTCATCCATGATTTTGGCATGGGCATCGAGCGTCTGGCCAATTCTCGCGTCATTGGCATGGATCGCCGTCTCGATCTGGCCGCTGCGGGCATCGATCGTGCGAACATGTTCATCAAGCGTCTGACGGATCTTGGCGTCGGTGTCGGAGAAGGCTGCATGCATGCCGGAGGTGCGGTCTTCGATTGCCCTCGCGTGCTGCTCGAGTGTCGCACCGATGCGTGCATCATTGTCATCGAGCGCCGCGCGCAAGCCTGCCGCCCTATCGTCAAGGGACGAGGTGTGCCCGGCGACGATCTGGCCGATGGCTGATGTGCTGCTTTCAAGCAGGCCTTTCAGGTTGGACGTATGATCGCCAAACTGTCCGGCGTGGTGGCTGATGATCGAAGCGGCCCGTTCGGTCTCGCCCGACAGCGTTGCAGCCAATGCTTCGCGGTTTTCTGCCAGTTTGTCGGCAAAGGCCGCTGCGTTGGTCGAGAGCAGGCTTCCGACGGATTCCGACAGGCTCGAGAGATCATTGCCGATCTTCGCCTTGGTCTCATCGACGATGCCATCGATCGAAGCGCGGCCATCGGTGAAGGTCTTGGCGATGTCGCGGGTGCGCTCGATCAACTGCTCGTTGATCTGGCGTGCACGGGCTTCAAGCGCCGAATTGAGGCGCTCTGTACTGGTGTCGAGCGATTGAGCACGGGTCTCAAATTCAGCGAGAAGTGAACGTCCGCGCTCGTTGATTGTTGTGTCCAGCCCTGCAAGCCGCGTGTCAAATTCGCCGACGAGGGTCTGCGTGGCGTTGCCAAGCAGCGACAGCATGCTGTTGGTACGGCCATCCAGTGTGTCGGCCAGTTTCATGGTTACGGCATCGGTCTGTTCAGACAGTGCTGCGATGCGCATTTCCAGAAGGTTTGCAAAGGCTTCGCCGGAAGTGCTGATCTTGTGCGAGATATCGTCAGAACGCGATGTGATCGACTCGGAAATCGCCTGGCCGCTCTGCGTGAGGCGGTCGATAAGTGTCTCGCCAGACTGGCTGATGGACATGGTGAGGTTGGTCGAGGCGTTGGAGAGATTCTCGCGCAGCGATTCACCGGCCTGCGACAGCTCATCCTTCAACTGTTCGTGGGCGCTCGAGATCGAGGCGCGGACGCGCTCCGCATGGCCGATAACCGATTCGCGCTCACCGCCAAGCCGGTCGACAAGTGTGCGGATGCGGAATTCGTTGTCCGTGTAAACGCGCTCGAGCTGATTGACTTCGGTCTGAACCAGCGTCTCAAGCTCGACGGCGCGGGCGAGGGTGCGTTCGACGCCTTCGCTCATGGCGGCCACTTCGCGGCGCACTGCTTGTCCGAGTGAGGCGACGCGATCGGATGACAGCATTTCCGGCTCGGAAAGACGCATGGCTGCTTCAGCCATGGAACGCGCGGCATATTGCATTTCCTGGGCGCGCCGAACCATCAGCGCAAAGGCCCAGAACAGCATGATCGGTACGATGATGGCGATGGCCAGACCGATGGCATATGGCGCCGCGGCGAAGTCCGAGAACGAGCGAATCGACTGTAGTGAAGAGCCGTACAGCGCATTGCCGAGTGCAAAGACACCGCCAGCCCAAAGGAGGCTGACAATTGCAGTGACGAGGTTGTAAGACTTGGGAGCTTGCACCGTCGTAGCCGGGCGCACGGTGGTAGTAGTTTGCAGCAAATCGTCGTTTGCGGGCTTGAAGGTCTGTGTTGGTATGGCCGGGGCCCGTGGCGGTGCGGGCGGCGCAGCCGGAATGGGGTTCGCAGCCTTAATTTGTGCCTTGGGCGCAGGAAGCGGTACTGGGGGCTCCACTGGGGCAGGCGCTTTGATTTCGGCGGTTTTCACCGGCTCCGGATCAGCAGGCTGGTTTTGCTTTTCCGCTGCAAGCTCTTGAGCTGCCTGCGATATCTGCGCTTCCAGATCAGTGAAGGACAAGAAGTCGTCATCGATAGGCGACAAATCCATATCCATCCCAAGCGTCGACTCGTCGAAATCAATTTCGAGAGCCTTTTCAAGAGCTTGGCCAAGTTCGTCCTCGGCCTTCACTGCTTTGCTTTTCGGGGCTGTGGCCATGTTTACCTCACAATATTGGGCGGTGACCACATGTGAAGCCCACCGCACCATACTCTTTACGCCGCTAGTGTATCGTACTGGCACATGGCTTGGAAAGAAACAATGGATTCGGGAAATGCTTAAAAGTTTAAACACAAGGTTAATTTTTTGAGGTCGAACGAAATTTCACCTCAACATCAAAATTTACCGATCGTTCACCATAAGTACCCGTTTTTGCACCCTGCTTGCCTCGCTTTAACCTTGAATCAGCGGCATTTGAATAAATTCGTTAGTTCATTTGTAAAAGCGTTCAGGAGCATACCATGGCATTGCCACAACAAGTCTCGATGGCCTTCGCACTACCTGGAGGCGAAAAATCGACGCCCTCCCGCAACCGGCCAATCGATCTCGTTCATCTGACGCGTGAGACGTTTGGCAATAGAGCCCTCGAAATCGAAATCCTCAACCTGTTCTCCCGCCAAATCTGTGGCATCGTCGATCGTCTGGCCCATGCCAATCCGGACGATCGCGTGCGCCTTGCCAAGTCACTGAAAGGTTCTGCGCGCGCTATCGGCGCGTTTCGCGTTGCAGAGATGGCTGAGGCGGTCGAGCAGGCGCCGTCCGACTTGAGAAAGATCAAGGACCTGCGCCCGGTCATCGACGATACGCGGGATTATATTGCGGCCATCACGCGGTAACGGCCTGCTTCCTGCCGGAATGCAGCTTGGACGGTAACGGATGCGTCAGGGATGACAATTGACTTCCCTGTCCAAATCCCTATGTCAGCGTTAACTTTCCTGCTTGGGGCATTTTTTATGGCAAAGATCACGTTTGTCACTTTCGATGGCGCGCGTATTGAGGCGAACGCAGAAAACGGCTCGACCGTGATGGAAAATGCTATCCGCAATGCCGTGCCGGGCATCGATGCTGAGTGTGGTGGTGCTTGTGCGTGCGCCACATGCCATGTCTATGTCGACGAAGATTGGACCTCCGTGGCCGGCGATCCGGAAGCGATGGAAGAGGACATGCTGGATTTTGCCTATGATGTTCGCCCGAACTCGCGGCTGTCCTGCCAGATTCGCGTCTCGGACGATCTGGATGGCCTGATCGTACATGTTCCAGAGCGGCAGGCCTAGGGTCCCGATCCTAAGGATCTCGCCTGATTTTTTCTCATCCACCGATTAGAAAAACCGCTATACTGAAGCTTTTGCAGCACCGGCGACCTGCATTCTCTTGACCTTGTCGAGTGCAGTGTTTACGCGCTGTTCAGCCCGTGCGTCCTTTGAGCGTTGTGTGATGCTCTGATGTACCAGCCATTATCCCTTTATTCTCTGCACGGCATGCAGAACGTTCTGGCATGAGGAATTTCGATGAGTGAGATTATCAAAACCGATGTTGTGATCATTGGCGCCGGGCCTGTCGGCCTGTTTGCGGTGTTTGAACTTGGCCTCTACGATCTCAAATGCCATCTCATCGATATCCTGGATCGCCCTGGTGGCCAATGTGCCGAGCTCTATCCGGAAAAGCCGATCTACGACATCCCGGCATGGCCCATCATCAGCGGGCATGATCTCACCGAGAAGTTGATGGAGCAGATCAAGCCGTTCTCGCCGCAGTTTCATTTCAACCGGATGGTCACCAAGCTGGAGCGTCAGGCTGACGGATCATTCCACGTTGAAACCGACGAGGCTGAGGTCTTTGAAGCGAAAGTCGTCGTGATCGCCGCTGGCGGCGGCTCGTTCCAGCCAAAACGTCCGCCGGTTCCAGGCATCGAAGCCTACGAGGGCAAAAGCGTGTTCTATTCCGTGCGACGCATGGAAGAGTTCCGCAATGAGGATGTGCTGATTGTCGGCGGCGGCGATTCCGCGCTGGATTGGGCGCTGAACCTGCAGCCGATCGCGCGCAGCCTTACGGTCGTGCATCGCCGCGCAGAGTTTCGTGCCGCGCCAGACAGCGTCAAGAAGATGTTCGAGCTTGTCGAGAGCGGCAGTGTCCGCTTCGAGCTCGGCCAGGTCTCGGGACTGAAGGGCGACAACGGTCAGCTGTCGCATGCAACGATCAAGGGCAATGAAGGCGAGATCGATATTCCAGTCACGCGCATGCTGCCTTTCTTCGGCTTGACGATGAAGCTCGGGCCTATTGCCGATTGGGAGCTCAATCTCAACGAAAACCTCATTCCGGTTAACGTCGAGACATTCGAGACATCGGAGCCTGGTATCTTCGCAATCGGCGATATCAACTGGTACCCGGGCAAGTTGAAGCTCATCCTCTCGGGTTTCCACGAAGCCGCCTTGATGACCCAGGCGGCAAAACGCATCGTGAACCCGGGCGAGCGCGTGGTGTTCCAGTACACCACATCCTCCACAAGCCTCCAGAAGAAGCTTGGTGTCAATTAGGGATTCTTTCCAAATTCGCGGATAATGCGATAGGTCAGGAGCCGTCCAAAACGGTCATCGAAATTGATCGCTTCGACCTTGTCGAACTGAACTTGCGCGATGTCGTGCTCAATCATCAACTTCGCCGTCAGAGCATCGATGTCGGCCTTCATCGCTGCGCAATCCTTGCGCCAGGGCAGTGCCCTTATACGGCGCTCCATTTCGCCGGCCGCTGTGCGGGCTATCGAGATATGGCTTTCTTCATGCCGCTTGATGTCCGCCGACAGCGTGTCCCAAACCACAGCAAGATCCGGATTCGCTGTGCGTCGCTGTTTCCAGCGAGGCAGGTAAATCTGGGCGTGGACAGTGATGTCGGCGTCGACGACACGGCAGCTTTTGCCGTCTGAGCCGTATTTGATCCTGTTTACAAAGCGCATCTTCGTCATGCCGGGATGACGCTGTCCCGTCCGTTGCAGCAGGGGACCGCGGCGATAGAGTTCGCGGTCGAGATCTGCTGCGGTACGCCCGTTCAATGTAAAGTATTCGTATTTTCTCAATACGGTTGCTGCGTTGGCGGCAGACGCGGCAACCAGAAAAAGAGTGGCGAACGCTACAGCCCTGGCAAGAATACGCATATGAATTTTCCTTTCAGCCAAGTCTGCCTGATCCTGACACTATCGTCAAAAACATTGCGGATGAATTGACGTCGCGCGCGAACTGATAAAAAACAGGACTGCAAATTTCGAAGATCGAGGAGCGCTCCAATGCAACGGGAATGGAAGCTGGCACATGGCCGGTCTCTGACTTTGGGGGATCGGGCGCTCATCATGGGCGTGCTCAATGTCACGCCTGACTCCTTTTCAGATGGTGGAGTACATTACTCGCTCGATCATGCGTTGGCAGGTGCACGGCAAATGATCGCGGAAGGTGCATCGATCATCGATGTCGGTGGCGAGTCGACCCGTCCCGGCGCGACACGGGTCGAACCGGCCGTCGAGCAATCCCGCGTTCTGCCGGTGATCGAAGCGCTGGTGAAAGAGACCGATATCATCATCTCCGTCGATACGTACCGCGAGGAGACAGCCCGCCTTGCGGTGGCAGCAGGGGCCCACATCGTCAACGACGTCTGGGGTGTACAGCGCGAACCGGCCATTGCCGGTCTTGCCGTGGAGACCGGTGCGGGCCTTGTCATCATGCATACTGGCCGTGAACGTGAACGCGATCCGGATGTGATCGTCGATCAATTCGCATTTCTCAATCGTTCGCTGGAAATCGCCAAGCTTGCCGGCGTCTCTCGCGATCAGATTGTACTTGATCCTGGCTTCGGCTTTGCCAAGGACACGGCAGAGAATATTTCGCTGATGGATCGGTTCGCCGAGCTTTCGGCGTTTGGCTACCCCTTCCTCGTTGGCACGTCCCGCAAACGGTTCCTTGGCGCGACGTCGGGCGGCGAAGCTGAGCAGCGGGATGTTGCGACATCAGCTTCGTCGGCGATTTTGAGGCTGGCCGGGGCGGATATTTTCCGGGTGCACGATGTCGCAATGAACCGCAGCGCACTCGCCCTGGCGGATGCCGTCCTGAACGCACGCAGGCAGCGCAGTTGAGCGCTTTGATGCACAAGGCATGGCTTGGGCTCGGCGGCAACGTTGGCGATCCGGTGGCTTCGATGGGGAAGGCTCTCCGTGCCTTGCACAGACGGAGTGATACGCGTGTTCGGGCCGTGTCGGCTGTGTACAAGACCCCACCTTGGGGCAAGACCGATCAGGCCTGGTTTCACAATGCCTGCGCCGAGGTCGAAACTTTGCTCGCACCGGAAGCCCTGCTTGCCACCTGTCTTGACATCGAAAAACGCATGAAGCGTCAGCGCATCGAGCGTTGGGGCCCACGTATCATCGACATCGATGTCCTTGCCTATGAGGGCGAAGAAACGTTTGGGAGTCCGACATTGGTGCTGCCGCATCCGCGCATGACCGAACGGGCTTTCGTCATGGTCCCGCTTTCCGATATAGCGCCGCAACTGGCCGTCAGCGGCAGGTCGGTTGCTGAATGGTCGAGGCTCTGCGACAGGAGCGGCATAGAAAAAGCCCGAAGTGATGCGGGCTGGTGGCGTCAAACTCCATAAGACTAATTTTTCGCGATGCTGCCGACGGCGGTTGCATCGACCCTCTTCAACGACATGCCGACGACGGGGATCATTTGATCCTCGAGACGTACGGAAATCGTGACGTTCATGCTGTTCGCGCCGGTGAATTTTGCCTGCATCGCACCGCTGAGTTGCTTGCGGCTGATGGCAAGGACGACCCGGTCGCCTGAAACATTGCCCCCGGTAATGTCGAGGCCCTTGCCGGCGGAGCCGTCAAGGAAGCTGCCCTTGTAGCTGTTGCCTGCGCGGACGACCGTCGCCTTCATCGGTTGGTTGAAGATACCGACGCGGCAGCTGCCATCCAGTGTCATGCCGGCCTTCTCTGCGGGCGTCGTGCCATCGAGCGTACAGGTGAATTTGGTGCCCTTGTACTTGCCGGCAACGATCTCACCCGGGCCAACCCATTGGCCCTCGATTGTCTGGAAAAATTCCGCGTCCTTGTCCTTGGCGTGCGCCGGCAACGCAAAAAGCGCGCATGCGAACAGGGAGAGGGTAGCGGCTGCTGCGCTTCTTTTCATCGACAGGACTCAACACAAATCATTGGAATGGGCACGTAGGGCAATCATCGTTCGGAATGGTTAACGGATAGTTGTCAGTGACACAAAACTTGCTCTGGATGAAATTGCAACCCCGCGAGACCAACTAAAAGCGATTCATTCCTTTTTGACGCCTCCTATGCGCCCCAGATCTCCGATGAAATCGCCGATCCCCGGGCGTTTTTCCGCGTCGAACGGGAATGGGCGCACCATATCCATCGCGGAAATTCCGATGCGCGCCGTCATCAGCCCATTGATAACGCCTTCACCGAGCCGCGCTGACAATTTCGCGGCAAGGCCGTGGCCGACCAGCTGCTGGATGATGCTGTCGCCCATGGCCACGGTTCCGGTGACGGCAAGGTGCGCGATGACATTGCGGGTCAATCTCAGAAAGCCGAGCGTTCCCGGCCTGCCGCCATAGAGCTCGGAAAGCCGCCGGATGAGACGCGCAGATTCAAACACCACGTAGCCGATGTCCACCAGTGCACGCGGACTGACGGCGGTCACGATGGATACGCGTTTTGAAGCGGCCAGAATCATGTCACGCGCCTGGCGGTCAAGCGGACGCAACAGTTCGGTCTCGCTGAGTCGGATCAGATCGCGCCCATCAATCACATCATCGCGCAGATCATGCAGGAGGGCGCGGCCTTTGGCAGTAGCGGGCAGCGTTTCAGCGATGGCGACGAGTTTGCCGACGGCCACCTTGGCGGTGCGGGCGTCATTGGTGATCGCCGCCTTGGCCGCCTCGTCGCGCAGATTCTGTACGGAGGCGAGGCGGCGCAAAGCGAGACCCTCCCTTATGACAATGGCAACCAGCGCGAAGAACGCCAGGATCGTGACGCCCAGCGCCAGCCAGCCGAGCCACGGGGCGCGTTCGAACAGTGTGCGGATGAGGTTGTCGGCCCAAAGCCCCAAAGCCAGCGAAAGCAGAATGCCAAGCGCGCCCGTTAGCAGTGACGCAAAGGAAAAACGCCGTTTCTGCGCAAGCGCCGGAGGCGGGGTCAGCGCGTCGAGTTCGTCGGCTGCGGCCGGGTCGAGGTCAAAGACGTCGATTGCCGCCGGTGTTATGACGGCGGCGTCCTTGATCGCGGCGGGGCGACGGGATTGTGGTGAGGCGCTGCCGGTTTTATGCGCTGCCGGCTGCGGCGTCTCCAGGCGAAAGGCAGCTGGTTTGCGGGGTTCCGTCATGCGAGGCGATCTCCAATGAGGAATTGTAGCGCACGATCGAGCCTTATATGCGGCAGCGACAGCGTGAAACCCTCGGCCGTCTTCTCCAGCCGGGGCGGCCGGAAGCGGACAAAGCGGATTGCCGGATCCTCAGACACCGATTCCGCCTGTTCAAAGATTGAATCCGGTTTCTCCGGTAAGTCACCGGGAAATATGGCGGTTTCGGTCCTGCCGTCGAACCTCTCGCCATTGATTGTTTCGCCCTTGAGCGGCGTTCCGACGATGACGGGTAGTGTCTCTTTGCTCTGGGTAACCGTCGCCTCTCGGGTGGTGCGGACGGCGGCCATTGCCAGTACATCGACGCTTGCGCCGGAAAAATCGGCGCGGCCAATGGCTCGATCGACCAGGCGGCGGACGATGGCCTGCAACCTGTCGTGGCTTTCGTGATGGAGATGATCAGCTTTCGTGGCGGCGACAAGGATGCGGCTGATGCGGCGCTGGACAAGGCCCGTCAGGAAATTGGTGTTGCCAGGACGAAAGCAGGAAAGAATCTCAGTCAGGGCCCGTTCAAGATCGGCAACGGCTGCGGGCCCGGCGTTCATCGCCTGCATGGCATCGACGAGGACGATCTGCCGGTCGAGCCGGGCGATATGTTCGCGGAAGAACGGTTTCACCACATGGGTCTTGTAAGCCTCGTAACGCCGTTCCATCATCGCGGCGAGCGAGCCGGGCCGACTCTTGCCAGGATTGGGCCTGCCTGTCCCAAGGCCCGGCAATGGGGCAAAGGTCAGCGCAGGCGAGCCTTCCAGGTCACCGGGCATCAGGAACCGGCCAGGCGGCAGTGTCGACAGCGCACGCTCGTCGGCCTTGCCGGCCTTGAGGTAGTCGGTGAAGCTCCTGGCCAGCCGCTGTGCAGTCATCTCGTCGGCAGGTGCATCCGCATCGGCACTTTCCGCTACCTGTCGCCAGTCCACCGCAACGTCTCGGTGGCTTGCGAGTTGCGCCAGTTCGAACGAATCCTTGGAAAACTCCGAATAGGATTTGCCGAGCAGTGGCAGGTCGAGCAGCCACTCGCCGGGATAATCGACAATATCGACCGAAAGCTTGCCGCCAGAAAACATGCGGTTCCACAACGAAGCGGATTCGTATTCGATCGTCAGGCGCAGCTCGGAAATGGCCCGGGTAGAATCCGGCCAGACACGTTCATCGATCAGCGCTTTCAAATGGTCTTCGTACTGGAAGCGCGGGACTGCATCGTCTGGCTGCTCTTCAAGATAGGCGCGGGCAATGCGCCCGGATTTTTGCGCCTCGAACATGGGAAGTCGACCGCCATGAATGAGGTTGTGCACGAATGCCGTGATGAAAACTGTTTTTCCGGCGCGGGAGAGACCGGTAACGCCGAGCCGCAGCGAGGGAGAAACCAGTGCACTTGTCCTGTCTGCCAGGGTGTCGAGTGCGATTTTCGCTTCGTCGGTGAGTGTCGTCAGTGTTCCCAATCTAGAGCCTCGGGCGATGATATTGGTGCGGTTCTGTTTCTCGGATGGCGAGACAATCCACGCGGAAGGTGGCGAGGCCGATGTGGTTCCATCGGACGACGCTACCTGACAAAGTGGGTGTCCGCCAGCCGGAAACCCGAAGGGCCGGGTGAATTTGGCCCAAATTCTTCGGGCTTTGGCTTCGTCCGATGCAAACACATCGACCTCGCCAAACCCCTGACCTTGAACCAAATTCACTACGGCAGAACGCATCAATATCATCTCCCGAGGCTCTGCCGTCCTGTGGCAATAATTCATTGGCTCAGCCCATTTGGGGGGCTCGTGTCACGATGGCAAGTAATTGGCTTGTCAATGATGTGCGGACGGAGTGAAGAACGCCTGCAACTCACCTGTGCCCGGGCGGACCTCGGCAAGCGGGGCGTCAAATCGGATGACGGCAAGTCCCGCCGTCGGGAATCCGGATTCGAAGTCGGGGTGTGATGGTGGTTGGCCACGCCCGGCGAGAGCGATGGCCAGTTCCTCCATCATGGGATTGTGGCCGACCAGCATGACGGAATTTGCCGTTTCATGCTCGAGTCCGGCCATGCGTATCGCCATGAGATAGGCGTCGGGGCCGCCCGAAAAGAGCTTCTCGGACTGGTCGAGAACGAACGGAGGCTCAAGTTCGAGATATTCGAGGGTCTGGCGCGCCCGTATCGCGGTTGAGCAAACGACGATCTCCGGTTTTAGACCAGATCGCCTCAGTTCCTGTCCGAGAATCCTGGCGGCTTCGATGCCGGCCGTATCCAGCGTCCGGTCGAAGTCCTTTTGGCCAGGAGAAGGCCAGACTGCTTTAGCATGGCGGAGCAAATAGACCTGGCTCATCTGTCAACTCCACTGAGTCCGGTTCCTAGATAAGGTGTCATGCTTCATGAAAAGACACAAATAGTCGATAAATCTCTGCGGCGTCTGTGACAATAATCAAATTATTGTGCAAAACCTCCTTGCGAAAATTCTGTGCGGGGTGCGTTTTTGCGAGGCAGCTACAACTGGTAGTAGTGCATTGGAACTACAAAACACCAAAAATTGGCCGCGATTCCTCATCTTTCGGTTCAGAAAATCGGGAAATGTTGCAGGATTTGCCATTAATTTGAGCAAATTCCGGGGGTCTCTTTCTTTGATTTACATGTCTTTTTGTAGTTGTGTGGCCCTTTGACACGACCTATATAGGCCTCCTCGCGTCTCATAAGGTGCAGGGTGATTCAAAGATGAATGAACTTATCGATCTTGACTATAAGCCCACGGATGACGAGCCCTTCATGAGTGATCGGCAGAAATCCTATTTTCGTGAAAAACTGATCAACTGGAAAAACGACATTCTGCGGGAAGCGCGTGAAACGCTTGAAATCCTGCAGCAGGAAAACGCGAACCTGCCGGATATCGCAGATCGCGCATCTTCTGAAACCGACCGCGCTATCGAGTTGCGCGCTCGTGACCGCCAGCGCAAGCTGATCTCCAAGATTGATGCTGCGTTGCAACGTATCGATGACGGGACTTATGGGTTCTGTGAAGAGACGGGCGATCCGATCAGCCTCAAGCGTTTGGACGCGCGTCCCATCGCGACATTGTCAATCGAAGCTCAGGAACGTCACGAACGGCGCGAGAAAGTTTATCGCGACGACTGAGCTGACAGCAGCGACTAAAGAAAAGGCCCGGTTTTCCGGGCCTTTTCCATTTCCACCACGTCGGTTACGATCAGCGTTTGTCCGGATTGGAAAGATCGCCCAGCAAGCGCTCCATCTCGTCTTCAATGCTGTCGGCCTTCTTGGGTTTGTCGCCATTGCCGGGCGCGATATGGAGTTCTCCCTCGGGATTGCTTTCAAAGGCATCCTGGAAATCCATGTCGCCCAGCGAGACTTCCGGTTCTGCTGTATCGGGGAGACCCAGAATGTCGAGGGTCGGTTCCTTTGATGTCGGCGATCCTTCGTTGCGCACAGCAAAAGGAAAAGCGGCAGCGGTTGTCGTCCGCACTTCTACAGGTGTCTCCCGGGCAGGCGGTGGTATGTAGGCCGGCGGTTCATTTCGCCGCGGCGTGCCGAATGATGGGGATGCCGTGCGCTGCCAGCCATTGCCGTTGTCTTGGACCGGAACAGCTGCCGCAGCAGCCTCGACCGCCGACACTACTGTGGCGGACGAGGGGGCGACCACGGAGGGGCCCGCAGGAATTGCGGCTGCTGTCGCTTGTGTAATTGCCTCAGGAACTGGTGCTGGTGCCTGGGCATGCTTTGGAGGTTCGGCGAGGCGCAGATCTCTGGGCGGTGCGACTGGATGCGGCTGCGTTGAGCGTAACGGGATTTGCGGCGCTGGAGCGGCCGGTGCTGGACGTTCCGCAGGAGTCTGAGTGGCAGGCGTTGCGCGCGGCGCCGGCGCGACTGGTGGTGTTACCCGCTCCGCCGCCGCCGGTGCTGTCTGCTGAGCGCGGGGCGCTTCCGCCACGCCATTGGCGGGTCTTGGCTCTTGCTCGACTGTAGTCACAGGGGCAGCAGGTTCGACGCGCGAAGGTTGCTTGGCGAATTGGCGGATGTTTTGCTCGATGACCACGTCGCTCGGTCCGCCGATGAGGATGAGATGTTCGACATCGTCGCGTCGGACCAGCACGAGTCGTCGGCGGTTATCGACCGCTGCCGCGTCCGTGACCGAAAGACGTACCTGCCTGTTGCGGCCGCCGGCAACGAAGGTTCCGCCGGTTACGCGCCGCAGGACTGCGAAGACGATCAGGAGCAGCGCAATCACGAGAAGGAACAGAAGAATAAAACCCACGATGGGGGCAGCGGTGTCGCCAACAAGTGTGGCCAGCCAAGCGTTCATAACGAACTCTCCTTTGCGGTCTCCGGGCCCAAAGCTTGTTCCCCGACACGGGCTTCGGAGGCATTACTTTGCGTGACACTAATGGAACGAATTTGACATTAGAGTTCCACTTTGCTGCTACGCGCGTGTTCAAATGTCAAATTCAAAGTTCCACTGGGATCATATAGTTACGAATGATCTTGCGATTTTGACATTCGTATACGGGCTTTGCAACAACGGTATACGAATGTCAAAACCGGACCATGCATGCGAGCGAATGTTAGCGGCAACCCTGATGACGGAATGGCAATCAATCACATGCGGAACTCCCGAAATTGACCAATTGTCGAACGGAATGGTGGAATACCCGGTGCCAGATAAAGGATGGGGTTTATACCGCCTCAAAGATATGATCCAAACGATTCGGGAATAAACGTCTGTACACGCGCTTACGCGTGACGATGATGAAGAAAAGGGGTTTGAGACGCATGTCTCAAGAGACGAACAGCGATCTTTATCCAGAACCGATCATTGCCAACACGAAATCGAACAAGGCCGGGTTACGACTGGTCATTCTCGGTGTGTTGCTGGTCGGCGTTTCGGTCCTCTATTTCATCTATCGCGACCAGCTCGGACAGCAGTTCCTGCTCGGACTCCTCGGCACGCTCGCCATGACCGGCGTGTTTTATCTGTTCGGGTCCGCCATCAATGTCATCCAGTTCACACCGCGCGGAACCAGCGACGAACTCACACGCGCTTTTGTCGATACATTGCCCGAGGGTACGGTCGTCTCGGACCAGAAGGGCCGGATCGTCTATGCCAACCGGGCCTATGCCGAACTGACCGGTGTGACCAACTCCAACGATGTGCGGGCAATCGAACACATCCTGTCCGGCGAAGCGGCCGCGTCCGACCCTATCTATCGCCTTGCGAATGCCGTACGCGACGGCGTTTCCGGCCAGGAAGAGCTGCGCCTGTCGCGGCCGCTCGATCCATCGCGCGAGCCGGTGCCCACCTGGTACCGGGTAAAGGCGCGGCCGGTTGCAGGAATCCCCGATCAGACGGCACCGGTCTACGCCTGGCAGATCGCCGATATTTCCGCCGAGCGCGCCGAACAGGAGCGTTATTTCCAGGACATTCAGGAAGCCATTGATCATCTCGATCATGCTCCTGCCGGCTTTTTCTCGGCTGATGCCGATGGCCGCATCATCTATATCAACGCTACGCTCGCAGAATGGCTTGGTGTCGACCTGACGCGCTTCACGCCGGGTTCAATGATGGTTCGCGATATTGTGGCCGGTAATGGCATGGCCTTGATCAATGCTGTCAAGACCGAGCCCGGGACCAGCCGCAACACGGTCATCGATCTCGATCTTGCCAAGGCCAATGGCCAGAGTCTTGCCGTGCGTTTCTATCACCGGGTCCAGGCGCAACGGGATGGAAGGCGAGGGCCAACCCGTACCATCGTGCTCAACCGCGCCGAGGGCGAAGACACTTCAGCCGCGCTGCGCGCAGCAGAGGTCCGGTTCACGCGCTTCTTCAATTCGGCATCGATGGCAATTGCTGCCGTCGATGCGACTGGCAAGATCCTTCGCACCAATGCACGCTTCCTTGGCCTGTTCTCGCCGGTGGTTGATCGCGATGACATCGACAGGCGCATTCCGCTCGAAACAGTGGTGCACGAGCGCGATCGCGAGGCGTTTGATCGGGCGCTTGCGGCGGCATTTGCCGGGCAGGCGGAGATTTCACCCGTCGACACGGTGATTCCTGGCAACGAGGAACGTCACCTGCGCTTCTACATTAGTCCGGTCTTCGATGCCGGTTCGGAGGACGGCGCGGAAGAGGCCGCCATTGTGTCCGTCGTCGAAACCACGGAACAGAAGGCGCTGGAAGCCACCATGGCGCAAAGCCAGAAAATGCAGGCGGTCGGACAGCTTGCCGGCGGCATCGCCCATGATTTCAACAACGTCCTGACGGCGATCATCATGTCGTCGGACCTGCTATTGACCAATCATCGCGCCTCGGACCCGTCCTTCGCCGACATCATGAACATCAAGCAGAATGCCAACCGCGCTGCTTCGCTGGTTCGCCAGCTTCTGGCATTCTCGCGCCGCCAAACGTTGCGGCCGGAAATCCTCAATCTGACCGATGTGATCGCTGACGTGCGTATGCTGTTGACGCGCCTCGCCGGTACACAGGTCAATCTCAAGATCGAGCATGGCCGGGATCTGTGGCCAGTGCGTGCGGACCTCGGCCAATTCGAGCAGGTTGTCGTCAATCTCACAGTGAATGCTCGGGACGCGATGCCTGAAGGCGGCGACCTGATCATCCGCACCCGCAACATGAACGTGGACGAGAACGCCGCACTCACCTACCGCGATCTGGTGCCCGGCGATTATGTCCTGGTGGAGGTCGCTGACACAGGCACCGGTATGACCCCGGAGGTGATCGCGAAGATATTCGAGCCATTTTTCACCACCAAGGAAGTCGGGAAGGGTACTGGCCTCGGCCTGTCGATGGTTTATGGTATCATCAAGCAGACCGGTGGCTCGATCCACGCCGAGTCAGAGCTCGGCAAAGGCACGACATTCCGCATTTTCCTGCCGCGTTTTGTGGAGGAAAAGCAGCCGCAGGTCCTGAACGCCGATGGCGAAGCCGTCGTGACAGAAATACCGAAGAAGGAGAAGAAGACGGAAAAAGCCACCGATCTCTCCGGTTCTGCAACCGTGCTCCTGGTCGAGGACGAGGATGCCGTGCGCATGGGCGGGCTGCGGGCGCTCCAGTCACGCGGCTACACCGTTCACGAGGCATCAAGCGGTGTCGAGGCGCTGGAGATCATGAGGGAACTGGACGGCAAGGTCGACATCATCGTTTCCGACGTCGTCATGCCCGAAATGGATGGTCCAACACTCCTGCGCGAATTGCGCAAGGACTACGGCGACATCAAGTTCATCTTTGTTTCCGGCTATGCCGAAGATGCCTTTGCCAGAAACCTGCCGGAAGATGCCAAGTTTGGCTTCCTGCCAAAGCCATTCTCGCTGAAGCAGTTGGCAACGGCTGTCAAGGAAATGCTTGAAAGTTGAGGTCTAAATCGCACCTGACCCAGTCATCGGAATGGATCAAGGATTCTGACGCCTTCGACGATCTGGCCATGCGATAGGTCTTCAGAAAAGAGCTCGCGGCATCCGGCCTCACGCGCCGCCGAAATGATTGCGCTGTCCCAGTAGGAAAAGCCGTAGGCTTGCTTTATCTCAAGCGCGCCTTGCAAGATTGGCACAGTATTCTCCTGAACATGGAACCGCAGCCACGTCTTGATCATCCCGGCAGCCAATTCGTGCGGGAGGGGATCGGTGCGTGATGCGCGCGTGGCCTGAGCATAGAATTCTTGCAGTACTTGCACCGAGACAACGCAATCGTCCCAATCCAGGAGTGCAATGGCGCGCATACGTTTGCTGGCCTCGTCGGTGGCGGTGCTGATGGAATATAGCAGGATATTGGTATCGAGAAAAACTCTCACACTTAGAGACCACGGTCATGAAGTTCGTCGCGTGAGAGGCGATTCCCGGCCCGAAACAGTTTGATCGATGCTCGCAATACGGCTTCTTCCCGGTGCAGCCGTTCCGCTTCGGTTTCGGTCTGGGCAATATCGGACAGGAATTGGCGAACGAGAGCGGAGACGGATGTATCCTGTTCCGCCGCTTTCATGCGAGCACGGCGGTAGATATCATCGTCCACGGAAACTGTGATATTTTTCATAGTTTCACAGTACTATTGTTTTGCACAGAATCCAACGCTATAAGCGGACCCGAATCCTCAGAGAGCGGCGAGTTGCTATTCCAGCCCTTCGAACAGCACGGTTGACAAATAGCGTTCGGCGAAGGAGGGGATGACAACCACAAGGTTCTTGCCCTTGTTTTCCGGGCGGCTTCCAACCTCGATGGCCGCTGTCAATGCAGCGCCCGATGATATGCCGACGGGCACGCCTTCCAGACGCGCTACGAGGCGGGCATTGGCGAAGGAATCTTCGTTCGAAACCTGTATGACCTCATCATAGATGTGTGTGTCGAGAACTGCTGGCGCGAAGCCGGCGCCGATACCCTGGATCTTGTGCGGACCGGGATTGCCGCCCGAAAGGACCGGCGAATCCTTCGGCTCGACTGCAATGATCCGTACGTCTGGCTTGCGCTGCTTCAACACCTGGCCAACGCCGGTGATGGTGCCGCCGGTGCCGATGCCGGCAACGAAGATGTCGACTTTGCCGTCCGTGTCGTTCCAGATTTCCTCGGCAGTTGTCCGGCGATGGATTTCGGGGTTGGCGGGATTATCGAACTGACCCGGTATAATCGCGTCCGGTGTCGTCTCGACAAGTTCGTTGGCCTTGGCGATCGCACCTTTCATGCCCTTCGCACCTTCGGTCAGGACGAGTTCCGCGCCAAGCAGCTTCAACATCTTGCGGCGCTCGACCGACATGGTCTCCGGCATGGTCAGGATCAGGCGATAGCCCTTGGAGGCAGCGGCGAAGGCAAGCGCAATGCCGGTATTGCCGGAGGTTGGTTCGACCAGCGTTGTCTTGCCTGGCGTCGCCTTGCCCTGTGCTTCAAGTGCATCGATCAGCGCAACGCCGATACGGTCCTTGACACTGGAAATGGGATTGAAGAATTCGAGTTTGGCCAGAAGATTTGCGCCAACGCCCTTTTCCTTAGCAAATTTGTCGAGACGGATAATGGGCGTATCGCCAATCGTGTCCACAATGGAATTGTAAATGCGGCCACGGCCGGGTTTGCGCACACTATCGCTGCTCATGAATGTTCTCCCAATCCTGGATTGCGTCGTTACCCGATCTTATGGGGCGTGCGCGAAAATTCATAGTCGAAGCCATGCGCAAACCAGCGATGCGTTGGAAAATTCTACTAACGTCCGTTTGGTGCTAGCAAAACATTCCAGGTCAGGAAGTGCGCCCTGCAATGGCCAGAGCTGCACCCGCCATGAAGGCAGCGGCCGTGCGGTTGAGCCGTTTTAGCGCCCGCGGCGAGGCGAGGAGCCCGCGCGCCTTTGCTGCCAGCGCCAGATATGGCACCAGTACGATGAGCAATACCAGCACAGTCAGCGTGGCAAGGATCGAATAATCAGCGAGTGTGATTGTACGCAGGTCCACCAGAGTTGGCGTGAGGGCGATATAGAAGAGCATGGTCTTCGGGTTGCCGAGGGTCACCGCGAGCCCAGCCAGGACCGCCGAGACGGCTCCGCCACGGCTTTTCTTCGCCTCGATCTTTTCCGCTGAAATGCCGGAGGTCCACAATCCCCAGGCGAGATAGGCAAGATAGGCCACGCCTGCCCATTTGATGACGAGGAAGACGGTGCCGAATGTCTGCGCTACCATCGCAAGCCCGAGGACGACCGCTGTCAGATATGTGAGATCACCGATGATCAGGCCGATCGACATGAACAGTGAAGACCGGAATCCCGAGCCAAGCGCCCGTGCGACAAGGGCGGTTACACCCGGTCCCGGAATGGCGGCAGCAATGGCGAGTGCACCCGAATAGGCAACAAAACCGGCAAGTGTCATGACGAGACTCTATTGGTGGAGGGGCGGAGGAGGCGGACGATACTCCTGCACTTCATTTCTGTCCATGGGCAAAACTCTGGTCGCCCGGGCTTGAATGACGACCTCGAAATCTATAGTTTAGAATAATTCTAATTTGGGATTCATGTCATGCTCAGCCGTTTCTTCGGTCACCGCCGCCACGACCTCACGTCGCTCTCCGAACAGCAGATCCTGGCACTCGCCATTTCCTCGGAGGAAGACGACGCGCGGATCTATCTCGCCTATGCGGATGGACTGCGTGAGGATTTCCCGCAAAGCGCCAAGGTGTTCGAGGAAATGGCCGAGGAAGAAAACAACCATCGCCAGTCGTTGATCGACCTGCACAAGGAGCGTTTCGGCAACCAGATCCCGCTTATCCGCAGGGAACACGTACGGGGCTATCTCGAACGCAAGCCGGACTGGCTCGTTCGACCGCTCGGTATCGACAAGGTGCGCGAGATGGCCGAGAAGATGGAGGAGCAGGCCTATCGCTTCTATACGGAAGCCTTGAAACTTGTGCGCGATGCGTCGACGCGCAAGCTGCTTGGCGATCTAGCCATTGCCGAGAAGGCGCATGAATCGCTTGCCCACCGGCTCGGCGTCAAGCATACGCCGGACGATGTGCAAGAAGTTGAAAAGCAGACCGAACGCCGGCAATTCATCCTGACCTATATCCAGCCCGGACTTGCCGGATTGATGGATGGTTCTGTTTCCACTCTCGCGCCGATCTTCGCCGCCGCCTTTGCCACGCAGGATACGTGGCAAACCTTTCTGGTGGGCTTATCCGCGTCGCTTGGTGCCGGCATTTCCATGGGGTTCACGGAAGCGGCACATGATGACGGCAAATTGTCCGGCCGCGGCTCGCCCTTGAAGCGCGGCTTGGCAAACGGATCGATGACAACGATCGGCGGCCTCGGCCACGCATTGCCTTATCTCATTCCGGATTTCTGGACGGCCACGACAATCGCAGCGCTCGTCGTTTTCATCGAATTGTGGGCCATCGCATACATCCAGCACCGCTTTATGGAAACACCCTTTTTCCGGGCGGCGATACAGGTCGTGCTCGGTGGCAGCCTGGTAATGGCAACCGGCATCCTGATTGGCAATGCATGAGCTTGTCGAACCACGCACGATCAGACAATGCGAAATCTAGCAAAAACCTAAATTCAGGCCCTTTTTCACATTCCGAAAAAACCTGTCTGCCCAACTGGTTAAGGCTAATTTTTCATGAATTCATCTGATTTTAACCAACGGCGTTCAGGAGGCGTTCATCTTTATGAGTTAAATTTTAGCTAATTAATAGCTACCGGCTCGCCCGGTAAAGCCAGAACTAAGAGACCAGAAATGATGAACATGATTATCCAGCTGCGCGATACGCTTCGCGTCGTCCGCGAGTTCATTGTGCCGAGCTACCGGCCCGAACGCCACTATATGCGTGGTCCGGGACCGGCATGTGCACAGCGCAATCACGGCCACGGTGTTCAGGCATCATGATAAGCCCGCGCATCAAACGGAGCCTGATCACGGGCGCGCAACCCGTAGTCACGCACAACGGACGCAATCCGCAGCCGGTAATCGGCAAAGATCCCGGCGCGGCCATCACGCTGGGCCATACGATGTTCCTCGGTCTGGCGCCAAGCCGCCACTGACGCTTCGTCGCGCCAGAAGGACAGGGACAGATAGCGGTTCTCGTTGGCAAGGCTGCGGAATCGTTCAACCGAAATAAATCCATCCATCGTCTCCAGCAGCGGTCGCAGATCGGCTGCCCTGTCAAAATAGTCCTTGCCACGGCCCTCTGCCGGCTCCACTTCAAAGATCACTGCAATCATCGGATCAGTCCTCCGTTCGTCCCCGTCACGAGCCGCAGGAATGTGCGGTCCTCGCGGCGGATGAATCGCTTCTCTTTCGAGAACTCATAATTGGCCCGGCCGACAGGATCGGCCATGAGGCGGGCGCGATAGGCTTCATAAGCAGCCAGGCTCTCAATGTTGTAGGCAGCATAAGCCAGTGTCGCCGAACCTTCGTGCGGCGCATAGTACCCGATCAGGTCAGCGCCGCAGCGCGGAATGGCTTCATTCCAGTTGCGGGCATATTCCTCGAAGGCGTCCTTCTGATAGGGATCGATCTCATACTGGACGAAGCAGGTGATGGTCATGGTCGTCGCTCCTTTGTGTGTGGATTGACCATTCTTATAAGCAGCAATAGTGCTTGATACTTCGATCGTTTTCGAAGCATTCTCGCTCCCGGCAGCCGAGATTTACAAGGCAAACGCCACCTACGGAAAACTACCATGTCGAACAATGCGAGATTTGCGGAAATAGCAGCGCTGGCTGGCGATCCCGGCCGCGCCAGCATGCTCAATGGGCTAATGGACGGGCGCGCCCTGACTGCGTCGGAATTGGCACAGCTCGCCGGCATCACCGCGCAGACCGCCAGCAGCCATCTGACGAAAATGACCGAGGCGGGCCTGCTCCAGGTCGAGAAACAGGGACGCCACCGCTATCACCGTCTGGCATCCCCTGCGGTGGCGCAGATGATCGAAAGCATCATGCGCATCGCGGCGCCAGAAGTGAGCGTCAAAGCTGTCCGGACCGGCCCGCGCGACGCGGCGCTCCGGGCCGGGCGCACCTGTTATGATCATCTGGCCGGGCACCTTGGCGTTTCCATCACCGATGCGCTGATCGATGCCGGTCATCTTGAGCTTGGCATCGACGCGGGCGAGGTGACGGATAGCGGCCTTGTTCTTTTCGACCGCGCCGGCATCGATGTCGATGTGATCGCCAAGCGCGGCCGCATCCTCTGCCGGCCGTGCCTGGACTGGAGTGAACGCCGCCCGCATCTCGCTGGTGCCATCGGCGCTGCGCTGTGCAGTCACTGCTTCGACAATGGCTGGATCAGGCGGATCGAAGGCACGCGTGCTGTCTCCGTAACGCCAAATGGCCAGAGACAGCTGCGCGAGACCTTTGGCGTCAGTCTTTCTTAAACGTGCCGCGTGACACCGCCATCGACGCGAATGTTCTGTCCGGTGATGTAGCCCGCATCATCTGACAGCAGGAACGCCGTGGTCTTGGCGATCTCGGCCATCGTGCCAAGGCGCTTCATCGGCACCTTGTCTTCGGTTCCGGGCTTGTGATCGAGACTGTCTACGTACCCCGGCAAAACTGCATTCATGCGGATATTGTCCGCGGCATAGCGATCGGAATAGAGCTTTGTATAGGCGCCGACCGCCGCGCGATAGGCGCAGGAGACCGGGAAAACCAAACTCGGCTCGAAGGAGGCGAATGTCGTGAGGTTGACCCAGGAGCCCTTGCCTTGCTTCAGCATATAAGGCGTAACCAGCCGCGCCATGCGTACGACGCTCAGGACCATCAGGTCGTTGCCGATTGCCCAGTTTTCGTCGGTGATGTCGATAAGATCGCCCTTCGGCGGATGACCGGTGAAATTGACCACGGCATCGATACGGCCGTAGGCTTCGACAGTCTTCGCAACCAGGGCTTCCAGATCCTTGGCTTCGCCCGCCGAGCCTTTGATGCCGACGCCGCCAAGCTCTGCAGCGAGGTCCACCGCACTGCCTGAAGGCGACATCAGGCCGAGACGGTAGCCTCGACCATGCAATTCGCGGGCAATGGCCGCGCCCATGCCGCGCCCTCCGCCGGTGATGATGGCAACGGGTGCTTGAGAAGTATCAGTCATGATGTTCGCCCTCGATTTCGGAATGCCGTGACCATGTTGGATCGGGACGCCGCCTGCAAACGAATTCAAGTTGCGGGATTTTCAATTATTTTGAAGAGGCTGCAGCGCATACGGGTCACCCCCGGGCCGCTTGAAGTTGGCAAGCGGCCCAGAAGGTTAACCAAAGTCCAGTTACAGCGGCGTCGTCAATCCAGTGTTACGCCGGTGCTTTTGACCACAGGCTCCCATTTCTGAATTTCTGCCTTTACGTGAGAGGCCAATTCATCCGGTGTCGAGCCGACGATGGTTGCACTGAAATCCTTCATACGAGCAATGACCTCGGGATCGGCCAACGCCGCTTTGGCCGCTTCGTTGAGGCGGGCGACGACCTCGGGCGGCGTTCCCGCGGGCGCAAAGAATGCGTTCCAGGTGTAGGTCTCATAACCCGGCACGGCTTCAGCGACCGTCGGAAGGTCGGGAAAGGACGGGGCTCTCTCCTTTGTCGTAACGCCGAGGGCTTTTAGGGTACCTGCTTTGATGTGACCCGAGGAGGACGGAAGGTTGTCAAACATGATGGGCACCTGATTGCCGATAACGTCATTCAAGGCCGGACCCGATCCCTTGTAGGGAATGTGTTCCATCGTGACCCCAGCCATGCTTTTGAAAAGTTCGCCGGATAAATGCAGCGGCGTGCCGTTGCCGGACGATGCGTAGGAGTATTTGTCAGGATTGTCCTTGAGGAGCTGAATCAGTTCTTTCACGTTGTTAACCGGCAATTGCGGGTTGACGACCAGGACATTGGGCACAAGGACCAGGAGTGAAACGGGCGCGAAATCCTCGATAGGATCATAGGGCTTTGTCTTCAGCATCAGTGGATTGAGCGCATGGGTTGCAACGGTTCCCATGAGGATCGTGTAGCCGTCTGGCTCCGCTCTGGCGACTTGACCAGCTCCGAGATTGCCGCCGGCGCCGCCAACGTTCTCGACGATCACCTGCTGTCCGAGGGTCTTCGACATGCTTGCCGCCACAAGACGGGAAACAAGGTCAGTCGAACCACCGGCAGCGAAAGGCACCACCAGCGTGATCGTGCGCTCGGGGAACGTTTCCGCTGCCGCCGGGAATACCGATGCGATTAGCGAACCGATCGCCAAGCCTAGAATAGTGCGTCTGTTCAATGTCACTGATATTTCCTCCCGCAAGCTGGTTTGACCAAAGTCCAATGTTCAACTCGATAACACATCGTCGAGCGAGCACTAACACAACAAGGTTTGTGAAGGTATTTCAAGATGCTCTGGTTTTGGTGACGTTGTGGTGTGGCTTCGGGGTATGGTTGGATCGGCATGCGGCAGATGAGTTCAGGTTGGTGATCGTCAAATTCCAGCGAAGTTGAGAAAACGAGTCAAAAGTTGAATTGAAACTGTTGAAGCAGTTGTGAAAATCTGTTGATCGACGCAATCAGAAAGCGCATGACGATGGCAATGGCTTTTCATACTCTTGGTTATCCAAACGGTTGCGTGCGGGTGGGATAGACCAGCAGCACGCAGAAGCCTATGCCGAGTTGCGAGGGATTTCATGATGTCCGAACCCGGCACCAAATCCGATCTGGCAGCTGCGGTTGCTGCAATTAACCATACATTGATGTTGCGCCTTGGCGTGATGATGACTGTTGGATCTGGTCTTCTGGCAACGCTTATGAAAATTCTTTAACTCGGACTGGCCTCAGGTTCCGTGTCTTCTTGAAATCTCAAAACGAAAAGCGAATGATGGGCTATGACAAATCGCCCGATCACCATGATGGCTTATCTCGTCGTCCCCTGCAGGGCGGTGGAAAGCTGTTGCGCTGAATCGGCCGCAAACATTCACCAGACCCTGCCACTGAGGCGAGCAGGGTTTTGATCTTGCTCTCCTCCTCAAAGATGGAGAGCCAGATGCCTGATCAACCTGTAACACAAGCCGACGCGGCCGGATTATCCATTCGTGCCACCCGCCTTACCGATCTCGAGCAGATAACAGTGCTGTCGAACCTGCCGCGCTACCGCGCCGGAACCTTGCGTCTGCCCTTTCAAAGTCTGGAACAAACGCGAAAGTGGCTTGAGGGCCACGGTACGAATACGCTGAGCATCGTCGCCGAGATCGACGGACGTATCGTCGGCCTTGCCGGTCTGCACCGGTTCGACGGAAGGCGGGCGCACGCGGCATTTCTTGGCATGGGCGTGCATGATGACTTCGCAGGCAGGGGCATCGGCAAGGCTCTGCTTGGCGCCCTGATCGATGCGGCGGACAACTGGCTGAATATCAAGCGCATCGAACTGACGGTCTTTACCGACAATACCCCTGCCATCCGGCTCTACGAGAAATTCGGTTTCGAGACTGAGGGCGTATTGAAGGCCAATGCCTTCAAAGACGGACGTTATGCCGATGCCTTTGCGATGGCGCGCGTCAGGGGGATTGAATATTCTGCAGTTTGATCGACTTATGCGGTGCCTCGTGGTTGGAAAACGGATCAGCTTGCCCGTTGCAGCTGATCCGCTCCATCATCGGGAGATTGCCGCCTCAGCTCAGCCGGCAGAGGGCGTCTGTTCGAGAATGCTCCAGTCGAACGCGCGCGCCCAGTCGGCGTAACTGTGCCAGCGGACCTCGGGAAAATCCTTGCGCAATGCAGCGATGTCGGCATCGTATCCGACGCGATCAAACCATTCGAACATCAGCGCCGCATCCTCGCTTTGCTGGCGCAGTGCGGCAACAGGAATTTCCTGATAGGTGACCGGCCGGCCGATAGCCTGCGACAGGATTTTTGCCTGCGCTTCGCCGGACAGTTCGTCCCCGGCAATGTCGAAACGCTTGCCGAAGACCTGTTCGCGGCGCTCTGCCAGGGCGGCGACGAATGCGCCAATGTCCGCCACGGCTACCATCTGCAGGACGCGCTCTGGCGACAATGCAGCGGCATGGATCCCCTTGCGCAGGCCGTCGATTGACCACGGGCCGACGGTATTGTCCATGAAAGCGACCGGCGCGCTGATCGTATAGGGGATGCCGAGCCCGGCCACATGTTTCTCAACGAGATATTTGCTTTCGAAATGCGGGATGCCGGTCTTCTTGTTGGCATCGCCAACCGACGAATAGATCAGATGTCCGATGCCGGCAGCCTTTGCCGCATTTGCGGCGATGATTCCTTGACGGGCCTCTTCCTCCGTTCCGGCCTCGTAGCTGTTGCCCATCAAGAACATGGTGTCGACGCCCTTTGCGGCCTGCAGAATGGACGCCGGTTCGCCGAGATCGCCAGCCACCACTTCAGCGCCTGCCGAAGCCAAACGCCGCGCCGCGTCGGTCTCGGGTTTGCGGGTCAGCGCCCTGACGTGATGTCCCCTGGAAAGCAATGCTCGCGCAACGGCCCCACCTTGTTGGCCGGTTGCTCCGCTCACCAGAACCTTTCGTTTCGTGCTCATGATTTTGCTCCTGTTGTTTCAGTGGAACAAAAATAGGGCCTCGCACATTGATGCATAATAGTCTATAATTGGGAAACATCGTCCCAAAATCGAATATAATGCTTGATCTCAACGATATCTTGGTCTTCGCTCGGGTCGTCGAGGCGGGTAGCTTCACAGCTGCTGCGCGCCTGCTCGGCATGCCCAAGACGACGGTCAGCCGCCGTATTGCCGCGCTTGAACGCGAAGTTGGAGTCCGTCTGCTTCAACGCACGACACGCAGCCTCAACATGACCGACGCGGGCCGCCACTATTACGAGCAGAGCAGTCAGGCGCTACGGACAATCGAGGATGCCAATCTGCGTCTGGCAGAGGCGAGGGCGGAGCCGTCAGGCACAATGCGCATATCGGCTCCCGTCGGCTTTGGCGATTATTTCCTGACGGGTGCTGTGTTTGATTTCCTGGCGTCACATCCGAAGACCAAGGTCGAGTTGCACCTGACTGACGAGAAACTCAATCTCGTGGAGCATGGCATCGACCTCGCATTCCGTACCGGAATTCTCCCGGACTCCACCTTGATCGCCCGAAAGCTCGGTTCCGCGCTTCGAATCCTGTGCGCCAGCCCGGATTATCTTGCGCGTTGCGGCGAACCGGAACGGCCGGCCGATCTCGCACACCATCTTTGTATCGTCGCAGGCCCTCTGACCGACAATGCGCACTGGTTACTGAAAGGGCCGCATGGTGAGGAGACGGTTGCTGTGGCTGGACGCTTCGCTGCCAATGAGATGCAGGCCGTGTTTGCCGCTGCGATAGCGGGCTTCGGTGTCGCTCTGCTGCCCCACGCGATGGCCGCACCGGCCATCGGGGACGGCCGGCTACGCCGCGTTCTCGATGACTACACGAGCCTGTCTGGCGGCCTGTATGTCGTCTACCCGAGCAGCCGGCATCTTTCGCCGCTGGTCAAGGCATTCATCGAACTCGCCACCAGCAGGATAAACGCCATCGGGATAGATGGGAACGAGGCCGGCTGACCAGAATGATGCGCCGCGGAGCATGCGCGGCAGTGAAATATCCACCCCGCGTCATTTCCCGATTTCCTCTCCCTTCTTTTGCCCGAATCGCTTGTATATTCCCGTCGACATCCAACCGGGGACCTGATTCCATGATGAAGAAAATTGCCATCAGCTGCCTTGCAGCTTCCTTTCTTGCGGGCTGCACGACGACCGACCCCTATACCGGCCGGCAGAAGGTGTCGAACACCGCTGGCGGCGTTGCGCTCGGCGCGCTGGCAGGTGCCGGCCTTGGCATGCTGGCGGGCGGCAACGACCGCCGCAATGCGCTGATCGGCGCGGGCATCGGTGCGCTCGGCGGTGGCGCCATCGGCAATTACATGGATCGCCAGGAATCGGAGCTGCGCGCGCAGCTGCAGGGCACCGGCGTTTCGGTCACACGCAATGGCGACCGGATCATCCTCAACATGCCATCCAACATCACCTTCAACACCGATCAGGACCAGGTTAAGCCGCAGTTCTACGAGACGCTAAACTCCGTTGCCATCGTCCTGCGCAAGTTTAACCAGACCATTGTCGATGTCGCCGGCCATACGGACTCCACCGGCAGCCTGCAGCATAACCAGCTCCTGTCAGAGCGGCGCGCGCTCTCGGTTTCCAACTACCTGACGCAGCAGGGCATCGACAACCGCCGCTTTGCCGTCCAGGGCTATGGCCCGACGCAGCCGATCGCGACCAATGCCTCCGAGGCCGGCCGCGCCCAGAACCGCCGCGTCGAGCTCTCGATCGCGCCGCTTACTTAATTGCAGACAGAGCCACTGCGATTTTTGCTGCAAGGCGCGCATTGTTCTCGACGAGGGCAATGTTCGCCTTGAGGCTTTCGCCCTTGGTGATGTCGAGCATTTCGCTGAGAAGATATGGCGTCACTGCCTTGCCGGTGACGCCATTTTTCGTGGCGCGGGAGATCGCCTCGCGGATGTGCCCGCCCATGATCTCCGCCGGAATTTCACTCACCGCGGGGATCGGATTGGCAATCAGCATGCCGCCGACGACGCCGATGGCATCACGTGCCGCCTGGAATTTTGCAATCGCCTCCGCACTGTCGAGCCGCAGAGGCGCCTTCACGGGCGCCCCATTGAAAATTGCTTGCCGCGACCAGAAGGCCGGCAGCACGTCCGAGCCGTGGACGATAACCGGGACGCCTTTGGTTTCAAGCACTTCCAGCGTTTTCTCGATATCCAGAATCGCCTTCGCCCCGGCCGAAACGACGATGACCGGTGTGCGGCCAAGCTCCTCGAGGTCGGCGGAAATATCAAAGCTCAGCTCGGCGCCCTTGTGAACGCCGCCAATACCGCCGGTTGCGAAAACCTTGATGCCGGCAAGGTGCGCCGCCAGCATCGTCGCGGCGACGGTGGTGCCACCGGTGCGGCCTTCCGAGAGTGCAAAGGCAAGATCCGCGCGCGAGAGTTTCATCGCGCCCTTGACCTGCGCCAGAGCCTCGCGTTCTGCGGCGGTGAGGCCGATCTTCAGCCGGCCGTCGACAATCGCGATGGTCGCGGGGACCGCTCCTTCCTCGGCAATGATGGCCTCGACATCCGCCGCCATGCGGCTGTTGTCCGGGTAGGGCATGCCGTGGGTGATGATCGTGCTTTCCAACGCAACCACCGGTTTGCCGGCATCCAGCGCTTGGCTCACCTCGGGAGTGATGTCGGTGAAGGGGTTGAGGGCTTTGGTTGCCATGGTCGTTTCCTTTTATGTCAGCCTAGGGGCACCACAGCCGGGATGCACGCAAGTGCACGATCGAATTCCTGTGGCGAAAAATGCGCGCTTGCCGAGTGGGTCTGCAATGTCAGCATGGACGCGGCTATACCTTCCCTCACTGCCACATGAAATGCTGTGCCGCGCATCAATGCGGCGATGGTGCCACCGGCCAGCGCATCGCCCGCGCCGGTCACATCGGCGATGCCGTCCACGGCTGGCGGCTGGATGGAATACGCGTGATCGCCGAAAAAGGCGAGGGCGGCATTGCTACCGTTGCTGACAATAGCGCCGTTCAAGCCCTGTGCGCGCAACGCCGCATATATGCCGGGCAGTGGCGCCTCCGGCCCAAGGCCCGTCAGCGCCCGTGCTTCGCGCCGGTTCATGAACAGGCAGGTGAGATTGCCGAAGATCGGCCGCAGCCGTTCAACCTTGGCCGGGGAAATCGCCAGCGCAAATAGCGGCCGCCCGCCGGCCAAGTCCGCCAGCCGCTGCAACGCATCTGAAGGCAGGTTCGCGTCGCAGAAGATGGCATCGGCTGTGGTGACGGAATCTCGCACCTTGCGCCGCAGCAATTGCCTTGGCAGCGCAACTTCATAAAGCTCCATGTCGGCTATGCCCGCAACCACATCGCCGTGCTCGTCGAGGATGGCAGTATAGCTCGGCGTTGCGCGGTCCATATAGACGGCCGATCCGTCCTTGATTCCGGCCTTCTGGATCGCATCGCCAATCAGTTCGCCGGTCCTGTCGCCGCCGCGCACCGAGAGGAGTTCGGCCGCCACACCGCGCTGGACGATCAGCCGCAGCGCATTGAACACGCCGCCGCCCGGTTCCTCGCGCATGATGCCGGGGTTCGATGCCCCCGGCACGAAAGGCACGATACTCTGGCCGCGCCGATCGAGATGAGCGCCGCCGACAGCAAAGAGCAGCAGTTGATTGGCTGAGGTCATGGTTGATTGCTTGTCCGGGTAAAACTTCAAGTTGTGAGGCCTTCGTTTGGCTCTTGTCCTAGAACGCCGGACGGGGAGACGCAATCACGCAACCGATTCGAACCTGCGCTGGCTGCTCCGTTGTTCCACCGCAGATTCGCCTATGAATAAGCTCTGCGGCATATCATCCTGACAAAAGGAACATTTTGCGAACATTTTTCGGTTATGATTATTTTACAACGGGTTATGCCAGTTGCCAAACAAGAACAAAACAGATACAAATAAATTCATGTTGAGGAACATCCGTACTTCATGGATAGCACAGGGGTAGTGTAACATGGCTCAAAATTCTTTGCGGTTGGTTGAGGGTAATTCAGTGGATAAAACGAAAGCTCTGGATGCGGCATTGTCCCAGATCGAGAGAGCCTTTGGTAAAGGGTCGATCATGCGGCTTGGCCGCAATGAGCAGGTGGTGGAGATCGAAACGGTCCCGACCGGCTCGCTGTCACTGGATATTGCCCTTGGCGTCGGCGGTTTGCCGAAGGGCCGCATCGTTGAAATTTACGGGCCGGAGAGCTCGGGCAAGACGACACTTGCCCTGCACACCATTGCCGAGGCGCAGAAGAAGGGCGGCATTTGCGCCTTCGTCGATGCCGAACATGCGCTCGATCCGGTCTATGCCCGCAAGCTCGGTGTTGACCTTGAAAACCTCCTGATCTCGCAGCCGGATACCGGTGAGCAAGCGCTGGAGATCACCGATACGCTCGTGCGTTCCGGTGCCATCGATGTGCTGGTCGTCGACTCGGTCGCCGCACTCACGCCCCGCGCTGAAATCGAAGGCGAGATGGGCGATTCGCTGCCCGGCCTGCAGGCGCGATTGATGAGCCAGGCGCTGCGCAAGCTGACCGCTTCCATCTCGCGTTCGAACTGCATGGTCATCTTCATCAACCAGATCCGCATGAAGATCGGCGTCATGTTCGGTTCGCCCGAAACCACGACGGGTGGCAATGCGTTGAAGTTCTATGCCTCCGTGCGCCTCGATATCCGCCGCATCGGATCGCTGAAGGAACGCGATGAGGTCGTCGGCAACCAGACCCGCGTGAAGGTCGTCAAGAACAAGCTGGCGCCACCCTTCAAGCAGGTCGAATTCGACATCATGTATGGCGAAGGCGTTTCCAAGACCGGTGAACTCGTCGATCTCGGCGTCAAGGCTGGCATTGTCGAAAAATCCGGCTCGTGGTTCTCCTATAATTCGCAGCGTCTCGGCCAGGGCCGCGACAATGCAAAACTTTTCCTCAAGGAAAACCCCGAGATCGCCAATGAGATCGAGCTGGCGCTGCGCCAAAATGCCGGTCTTATCGCCGAGCAGATGCTGGACAAAGGGCCTGATGATGTCGAGGACGACGGTCCCGACGCCGCCGAAGGCTGACCTGCAGGCAAGGCCACACCATTTCCGGTTTTGACATCAACCCGCATCCAGGTCCTGGTTGCGGGTTTTTCGGTCATGCCAGTCCCATGTTTGGGTGCTCCGCCGCTCGTGCCAACCACACCATCCCTCATGGTGAGTTTGTCGAACCGCGCACGACCGTTTGGCGTTCTTAGGTAACATCCATTTCAGCCGGATTTTCTGGACAGTTTGCAACCGCGTCGCTACAAGCGTTGCGTTCCGCCCGTTTGCGTCAGCAAGGGGCCAATTCCGCTTTGGATAAAAAGAAGTCAGAGGCAAGAAACATGAGTGGCGTCAACGAGATCCGGTCGACATTTCTGAACTATTTCAAGAAGAATGGCCATGAGATCGTGGCGTCGAGCCCGCTCGTGCCGCGCAACGACCCGACGCTGATGTTCACCAATGCGGGCATGGTCCAGTTCAAAAACGTCTTTACCGGCATCGAACAGCGCCCCTATAACCGAGCCACGACTTCGCAGAAATGCGTGCGTGCCGGTGGCAAACACAACGACCTCGACAATGTCGGCTATACCGCGCGTCACCACACATTCTTCGAAATGCTCGGCAATTTCTCCTTTGGTGACTATTTCAAGGAAGAGGCGATATCGCTTGCCTGGAACCTGATCACCAAGGAATTCGGTCTTCCGAAGGATAAGCTCACGGTCACCGTCTATCACACCGACGATGCCGCTGCCGGTTTCTGGAAGAAGATCGCTGGCCTGCCTGAAGAGCGCATCATCCGCATTGCGACGAGTGATAATTTCTGGGCGATGGGCGATACCGGTCCTTGCGGCCCATGTTCCGAAATCTTCTACGACCATGGTGAAGGCATCTGGGGCGGGCCTCCCGGCAGCGCCGACGAAGATGGCGACCGCTTCATCGAGATCTGGAACCTCGTCTTTATGCAGTTTGAGCAGGTAACGAAGGAGGAGCGGATCGACCTGCCGCGTCCGTCCATCGATACCGGCATGGGCCTGGAGCGTCTCGCTGCGGTCTTGCAGGGCAAGCATGACAATTACGATATCGATCTGTTCCAGACGCTGATCCACGCGTCGGAAGAGGCGACCGGCGTCAAGGCCGAGGGCAAGTTCCGCGCAAGCCACCGGGTGATCGCCGATCACCTGCGCTCGTCGAGCTTCCTCATTGCCGATGGCGTTCTGCCGTCCAATGAGGGCCGCGGCTATGTGCTGCGCCGTATCATGCGCCGCGCCATGCGCCACGCGCAGCTGCTCGGGGCTAAGGAGCCGTTGATGTGGCGGCTGCTGCCGGCGCTCGTGCGCGAGATGGGCCAGGCCTATCCGGAACTCATCCGCGCCGAGTCATTGATCTCCGAGACTTTGAAACTTGAAGAAACGCGCTTCCGCAAGACGCTGGAGCGTGGTCTTGGCCTGCTCGGCGACGCCACGGAGAACTTGAGCGATGGTGACAAGCTCGACGGCGAGACGGCCTTCAAGCTTTACGATACTTATGGCTTCCCGCTTGACCTGACGCAGGATGCGCTGCGCCAGCGTGGCATTGCCGTGGATACGGATGGCTTTGATGCCGCCATGGAGCGGCAGAAGGCCGAAGCCCGCGCAAGCTGGGCGGGTTCCGGCGATGCGGCAACGGAAACGGTGTGGTTCTCCGTGCGCGACAAGTTGGGTGCAACCGACTTCCTCGGCTATGAGACGGAAAAGACCGAAGGCATCATCACCGCCCTGGTCCAGAACGGCAAGCTGGTGACAAGCGCGGAAGAAGGGACGGACGTCTCGATCGTCGTCAACCAGACGCCATTCTATGGCGAATCCGGTGGCCAGCAGGGCGATACGGGCATCATCTCCGGCGATGGCTTCAGCGTGACGATCACCGATACGCAGAAGAAGAATGACGGCGTTTTCGTCCACATTGGCAAGGTAACCAAGGGTACCGTCAAGGTCGATGCGGCTGTCGAACTTACCGTCGACAGCACGCGCCGCACCCGCATCCGCTCCAATCATTCGGCAACCCATCTGCTGCACGAAGCCTTGCGCGAAACCCTGGGCACGCATGTTGCCCAGAAGGGTTCGCTTGTTGCGCCCGATAGGCTGCGTTTCGACTTCTCGCATCCGAAGCCGATTTCGGACAAGGAGCTTGCTGTCATCGAGGATCTCGCTAACGAGATTGTGTTGCAGAATGCGCCTGTGACGACGCGCCTGATGGCCGTTGACGACGCGATTGCCGAAGGCGCCATGGCGCTGTTCGGCGAAAAATATGGCGATGAGGTGCGCGTCGTTTCCATGGGCACGGCGCTGCATGGCAACAAGGAAGGCAAGAGCTATTCGACAGAACTCTGCGGCGGCACGCATGTGCGCGCCACGGGCGATATCGGCTTGATCCGCGTTGTCTCCGAAGGCGCGGTCGCTGCTGGAGTGCGCCGTCTCGAAGCTCTGACAGGCGAGGCAGCCCGCCGTTATCTCGAAGAGCAGGACGACCGCGTCAAGGCGATTGCCGGCGCGCTGAAGGCTTCGCCTGCCGATGCCCTGTCGCGTGTCACAGCATTGATCGACGAGCGCCGCAAACTTGAACGCGAACTCACCGAGGCGCGCAAGCAATTGGCGCTGGGTGGCGGTTCCGCCGCTGGTGGCGCGCAGTCCGAAACGGTCAATGGCGTCGGCTTCATCGGCAAGGTGGTCTCTGGCGTCAATCCACGCGATCTGAAGCCGCTCGCGGATGATGCGAAGAAGACTGTCGGCTCCGGCGTCGTCACCTTCATCGGCGTCTCGGATGACGGCAAGGCCAGCGCCGTCGTTGGGGTCACCGACGATCTAACGGCCAAGTTCAGCGCTGTCGATCTCGTCCGCGTTGCGTCCGCAGCCCTTGGCGGGGCAGGCGGTGGCGGCCGGCCCGACATGGCCCAGGCCGGTGGCCCGGATGGGTCAAAGGCTGAAGAAGCCGTTTCGGCCGTGCGCGAAGCCTTGGCCGGCTGATTTCTTATCGGTTTAGACTGCACCAGCCGCGTGTGTCGCGGCTGGGATACTGTATTTGAAGTTGTTATTGGATTCTAATTGGTTTTTTATACTAATTTCCTATGGCGTGATACTTGATAGTTCTGATGATGCGTGGAACAATATCACTGTTGTGTTGATATTCATTGGTACAATAGCTGAAATTTATATAGTATTATGAACCAGGCCTGACAGTTCCATGATTTGCTTTTAGTTGACCGCGAGCCATCCATTTCATGCCAGCCCGTCTTTGGACGGGCAGGATGTGGATGGGCGTTGGAGTTATGTCTGGAGAGACCGTGAAACGGATATTGCGCTTTCCTATCGCGATGGTCTTACCGCTTGCGGTGATGTTGAGTGCATGCCAGACACCAGCAGTCGTCAGAGATGTGCATATGGGTGCCGATATCATCTATGGGGCAGACGTGATCGCATATTTCGGTCTTATTGAGGCCCTCCACGCACAGCCGGTCTATTCCTCAAAAGCGGGTTTTGGCCTTAAGACGAGCTTCCAGAGCCCTCGAAGGTTGAGAATCCTGGAAGCATGGAGTTATGGAAAGCAATTCGACTACGCAAAAGGCATTGATGAGAAAATGCCGTGCCCCATCCCGCCTTGCATGCCGATGAACGTCGAACAGGGCGTCGTATCGATGATGAAACTGATTTTGTCGCTGCAGCGTCAAACGGTTTCGAATTCGAACTGGTTGGCAGAGCAGGCAAGGTTGTCGGCAAAATCCCGACTCGGACGTTCCGTACGGTGCTCGATATGAAAAGCAGACTCAAGCCCACTCCACCGATAGCGGCTGCGCCTGCCACGACGGATGCCGCGCCGGAGAAAGTCGGCGAGGATCTTTAGATGGCGAGACGCTTCCTCTAGGTTTCCCGCGGACTCTGTGCGGCTGCAATGTGCATCGGCGCGATGCTGTAGCTGTTGAGCCCGGCGAGTACGGATGGGTCATTTTCGGCGAACTGCACCGCCTCGTCCTGATGCAAAACCTCGAGCAGTGCAATGCCGAACCAGCCTTCTGGGTCTTGCACCGGACCATAGGCGAGCACGGTTCCCGCCTCGAAATACTCGCTCATATAGGTGACGTGCTGCCGCATCAGCTCCTGTTCATCGTCGTCCATGTCCTCGGCAAAATTCGGCCGTGGTGGGATCAGGCGGAAAAAGAACTGCTGCTTGGTCATGGCTCGTCCTCCCGTTTCGATGCGCAAGCATAATACCTTCAGTTCGGCAAATAACAAAAAGCCCCGGAAAACCGGGACTTTTCAACTATCTTGATGAAGCGGTTGCTCAGGCAGCCATGGCCTTCGACAGGTTCTCGTTGATCTTGTCGAGGAAGCCTGTGGTCGAGAGCCAGGGCTGGTCCGGACCGATCAGTAGTGCCAGGTCCTTGGTCATGTAGCCGGCTTCTACCGTATCGACGCAGACCTTCTCGAGCGTATTGGCAAAGCGGTTGAGGTCGGCATTGCCGTCGAGCTTGGCGCGGTGCGCAAGTCCGCGCGTCCAGGCAAAAATGGAGGCGATGGAGTTGGTCGAGGTCTCTTCGCCCTTCTGGTGCTGGCGATAGTGGCGCGTCACGGTGCCGTGCGCGGCTTCGGCTTCCACGGTCTGGCCATCCGGCGTCATCAGCACCGAGGTCATCAGGCCGAGCGAGCCAAAGCCCTGTGCCACGATGTCCGACTGCACGTCGCCGTCGTAGTTCTTGCAGGCCCAGACATAACCGCCGGACCACTTCAGCGCCGAAGCGACCATGTCGTCGATCAGGCGGTGCTCATAGGTGATCTTCTTTGATGCGAACTTGTCCTTGAATTCGGCGTCGAACACTTCCTGGAAGATATCCTTGAAGCGGCCGTCATAGGCCTTGAGGATGGTGTTCTTAGTCGACAGATAGCAGGGAACGCCGCGGTTATAGGCATAGTTGAACGAGGCATGGGCGAAATCGCGGATCGAGTCGTCGAGATTGTACATGGCCATCGCAACGCCGGCACCCGGCGCATCATAGACTTCGTGTTCGATGGTCTCGCCATCGTCGCCGACGAATTTGATCGACAGCTTGCCCTTGCCGGGGAACTTGAAATCGGTGGCGCGGTACTGGTCACCGAAAGCATGACGGCCAACGATGATCGGCTGCGTCCAGCCCGGAACCAGGCGCGGCACGTTCTTGGCAATGATCGGCTCGCGGAAGATGACGCCGCCGAGAATGTTGCGGATCGTGCCGTTGGGCGACTTCCACATCTTCTTCAGGCCGAATTCCTCAACGCGCTGCTCGTCCGGGGTGATCGTGGCGCATTTGACGCCGACGCCATATTGCTTGATCGCATTGGCCGCATCGATCGTCACCTGGTCATTGGTCGCATCACGGTGCTCGATGCCAAGATCATAATATTTCAGGTCGATGTCGAGGTAAGGATGGATCAGCTTTTCCTTGATATATTGCCAGATGATGCGAGTCATCTCGTCGCCATCGAGCTCGACGACCGGATTTGCAACCTTGATCTTAGCCATGGAGTGTCAGCCTCTGTTTTGCTGCATGTGGGTGTCAGCATGGGATTAAAGTGAGGGTTCGCGCCCCTATAGCACCGCGATTGCAGAACGCAAAGTGAGGATGCGGTTTATCTCCCCCCTTGGGGGGGAGAAAGGATTTTCCTGGATTTAGCCCTTGCCAAATCCTTGGAAAATCCAAGCGAGGGGATAGTGCTCTGGCCCAAAAATCCCCTCTCTTGCGATTTCTAGCACTTAGCTGACGCTAAGATGCTGAAATCGCTTTCTCTCCCAGATACCGCCGGCATCGACCATTGCCCATCAAAAAAACGCGGGCTATGAGGACACCAAAGAGTTCAAGGATCAAAAATGGCCGGTACAGACAGACAGCGCACCCTTATCGCCGAAGGCCCGGCGATCATTCTGGTCGAACCGCAATTGCCGGAAAACATCGGCATGGTTGCGCGCGCCATGGCAAATTTCGGTCTGGCGGAGCTGCGCCTGGTCAAGCCGCGCGAGGAATTCCCCAACGACAAGGCGCGTTCAGCTGCCAGCCGCGCCGATCACATCATCGATGCGGCGCAGGTTTTTGATGATTTGCCGTCGGCGATCAAGGATCTCAATTTCGTCTACGCGACGACGGCGCGTGAGCGCGATGCCTTCAAGCAGGTGCGCGGACCTGTCGAAGCCGGACAAACCCTGCGCCAGCGCTTCAACAAGGGCGAGAAGACCGGAATTCTTTTCGGGCGCGAACGCATCGGCCTCAATAATGACGAAGTCAGCCTTGCCGATGAGTTGGTGACGTTTCCGGTCAACCCGGCATTCTCGTCGCTGAACATTGCACAGGCGGTTTTGCTCATGTCCTATGAGTGGATGAAATCAGGTCTCGAGAAGCACACGGATACTGCGTTTCGCGGGCCGGAGCTGGAGCCGGCGCCAAAGGAGCAGCTGCAAGGCTTCTTCAATCACCTCGAAGACGCGCTGCAGGCGCGCGGCTACTTCCGGCCGATGGCGCGCAAGGAGATCATGGTCAACAATCTGCGCGGCGTGCTCACAAGGGCAGGCTTTTCTGATTCCGAACTGAAACTTCTGCGCGGCGTTCTTGTCTCGCTCGATTATTTCAGTCCGAAGACGCCGCGCGGTTCCGGCGCGCCCGAGGGGCGCAAGCGCGAGAAGCCTGCCGTCACTCAAACGTCGAACGAGGATTCATCAAACGATGAATGACGGACAATCCAACGACCGCCCGATCATTGCCTTTGACAGCGGGATCGGCGGCTTGACGGTGCTGCGCGAAGCGCGCGTGCTCATTCCGGACCGGCGCTTTGTCTATATCGCCGACGATGCCGGCTTTCCCTATGGCGACTGGGAAGAGGAGGCACTGAAACAGCGGATCGTCGGCTTGATTGATGGTTTTATCGGGAAGTACGATCCGGAGCTCGTGATAATCCCCTGCAATACCGCCTCGACCCTTGTGCTCGAAGATTTGCGCCGCGTCTTTCCATCCGTACCTTTCGTTGGCACGGTTCCGGCGATAAAGCCCGCGGCGGAGCGCACCTCATCCGGACTGATCAGCGTGCTGGCGACGCCGGGCACGGTGAAGCGTGCGTATACGCGCGATCTCATCCAGTCCTTTGCCACGAAATGCCACGTGCGCCTGGTCGGCAGCCAAAGTCTTGCCCGGATGGCCGAAATGCATATGCGCGGCGAGTTGATCGACGATGAAGCGATACGCGCGGAGATTGCGCCTTGCTTCTACGAAAAGGATGGTGCGCGTACGGACATCGTCGTGCTCGCCTGCACGCATTATCCGCTCCTTGTCAATGTGTTCCGGCGCCTTGCGCCCTGGCCGGTGGACTGGCTCGACCCGGCCGAGGCGATCGCCCGGCGGGCCCTGTCACTGCTCACGCCGAATGGAACAGGAGTTGAACCCGAACATGGCGACGACATTGCGGTCTTCACATCGGGCAATCCGGATTTCCCGACCCGCCGCCTTTTGCAGGGCTTCGGGCTTGCCACAGGCGTGATTGCCTAAAATTGCCTCATGAGCGTCATTCGATAAAAAAATAGACAGTTTGCGACTATCGTCGAATTGACCGCACAACCTGCCGCCGCCAAAAGTTGCTTTTTGAGATTTTCAGCGAGCACTTATGAATTTTCGTTATTTATTGCTTGCGGCCGCCCTTGGCCTTTCCGCCTGTAATGGCTCGGACTCTTCCACGAACAACGAAGCGGATGGTACTTTTTCTGATCTGGCCAATGCAAAGGCTGAATTGGAGAAGGTGAATGCGCAGGTAACCCACCCGAAAACAACGTAGTGAGAGACAAGAACGTCTACAGCGCCGCAGCAGATGCGAGCCTTCCGCTTGCAACTGTCGACGAGACGCCGGCTGTCAAGAATCACCGGATCATGATCAATGGCAAACTGGTCAGATACACTGCCGCTGCCGGCCACCTCATTGCCTATGCGCGCAAGGATACCGAGCATCCGGCGGTGAACGTAGCGCAGGCCTCCATATTCTATATCGCTTATACCAGGGAGGACTTGCCGAGAGAAAATCGCCCGGTGACGTTCTTCTGGAACGGTGGTCCAGGGTATTCCTCGGCCTGGCTGCATCTGGGCTCGTGGGCGCCGAAACGGCTCAAGATCACAGCTTCCGATGTCGTCAAGGATCTTTCGAAAAGCGAGACGAAAGGCTTTTCGTGGGTCGATAATGCCGAAACGCTGCTGGACAAGACTGATCTCGTTTTTGTCGATCCGCCTGGAACGGGTCTGTCGCAGGCCATTGCGCCCTACAGGAACAGCGACTTCTGGGGCATGGAGGCCGATGCGCAGATAAATCGGGACTTTGTCGTGCGCTTCGTCAATCGTTACCTCCGCCAAAGCTCGCCGAAATATCTCTATGGCGAATCCTATGATGGCATCCGCCTGCCCATCGTCGCCAATCTGCTCGTCGCCGCGGAAAGGAGCAATTTCGATCCTGACAACACCGGCAGGAAGCCTGTCACTCTGTCGGAGCTCGTGCTGGGTTCGCCGATTCTCGACCTCGGTACGAACTGCAGCCAGACCGTGGATATCGGCTGTGCGGGATATTTGCCATCCTACGCCATGGCGGCTGACTACCACGGGCTGAGCACCAGGCGGGGGACGGCGTCTCCCCTGGAGTACATTGAAACGTTACGAGCTTTTGTCACCGAAAAGTACAATCCTGCACGAAAGATCTGGTACACGCCGATGCTTACCAGGGCCAAGGCGGCCTATGCCGAAGCCAGTCGCCAATACGGCAAGCTGACCGGTATCTGGCAGAACCCTGCCAGTGCCCGTGAGTGGGCGCTCAATGTCGACACGAAGCAGAATGCCAGCAGCAAGGCTACCGAACTTGCAAATCTGCTTGTTGCTACCCCTGCGGAGCGGGCCCGTTTCGTCGAAGCATTCACGGCTGATCCATTTGACGCGCTCAAGCAATTTGTCGCCAACGCCAAACAGGAGGTCGAGAGAGCCTTGACTCCGGCGTGGCGGGACTATGCGCAGACGCCGGCCGGTTTAAAACTTCTTCAAGGATATGACGAGCATCACCGGGCTCGATACTGATTGGCTGTATGAGTTTGAAGTGTCTCCGGTTCAATTCCCGAACAAACTTGTTCCGGGCTCGAACCTCGGTTTCTTTGACGCTCGGGCGAACATCTCCAATTTTGGCAGCACTCCCGCTGCGCTCTATACCGGTGCAGGGTTTGCGGATGCAATCAAGACTGCCCTGCCTGAGATGTTCAACTATCACAACGCTTCGCTCTATATGCTGCGCGATGACAGCATACGCGCCCATTGGAAATTTGAGCGCGAGCACAAACTGCAGGACTTCCGGACTTGGTCGCGACTTTGGAGAACGACTCGACGGTAAGGGCGCTTGCCTTACACGGTTATTATGACCTGCTGACGCCCTTTCACCAGACAGAACTTGATCTCGCCGGCGCCGGCTTGGCAGGCAGCGTCCCGGTCGCGCTCTACGAAGGCGGGCACATGTTCTTCGATGATAACAAGGCACGCGCTCAAGCAAAAAAGACGCTCGATGCGTTCTACGATGGTCGGCCCGTGGACGCTGCCAAGCCGCCTGTCGTGTTACACTAGTGGTCCGATTCTGACAATTCGCATCCCATGTTTGCAGGACCCTTTTTGCGAATGTCAGAATCAAAGGACAACTGGCAAATTATTGGATTCTAGTGGAATTTGACATTTGAACACGAGCATTGCTGCCCGGCAGGACTCAAATGTCAAATTCGAACCGCATCAATCCCGGCGATGGCGACGTCTTTGCCGGTCTTGCTCCCCGTGGCTCCACCCAGCTCCTTCCGGATCACCGGCGCGACGTTGGTGCCATAAAGCTCGATGGCCTTCAGAGTGTTCGCATGAGGCAGGCTGCCGAGGTCGATCTGCAGCATGAAGCGGTCGTGCTGGAAATAGCTGTGCTGCAGCATGATCTTGTCGATGATCTCCTGCGGTGAACCGACGAGCAGCGCGCCGCGCATGGAGCGCCCGGCTTCGAATTGGGCGCGATTGCTTGGCGGCCAGCCGCGCTCGCGGCCGATCTTGTTCATCACCACCTCGTATGACGGCCAGTATTCGTCAGACGCGGCTTGCGAATTCTCCGCGATATAGCCATGCGAATTGATGCTGACTTTCAGCGTTTCCGGCGCATGTCCCGCCTTGGCGCCCGACTTGCGATAAAGTTCCAACAGCGGTGCAAAGCGATGCGGTTCGCCGCCGATGATCGCCACGGCCAGCGGCAGGCCGAGCGTTCCGGCGCGGACCACCGATGCCGGCGTGCCGCCTACGGCGATCCAGACGGGCAGGGGATCCTGCAGCGGACGCGGATAAATGGCGAGATTGTCGATCGGCGCGCGAAAATCACCGCTCCATGTTACGCGTTCGCTGGTTCGCAGTTTCAGGAGCAGGTCGAGTTTTTCGGCAAACAGCTCGTCATAATCGTTGAGGTCATAGCCGAACAACGGAAAGGATTCGATGAACGAGCCACGTCCGGCCATGATTTCGGCGCGGCCGGAGGAGATCAGGTCGAGCGTCGCATATTCCTGGAAAACCCGTACCGGATCGTCGGAACTCAGCACCGTTACTGCGCTGGTCAGTCGGATATTCTTCGTCCGCGAGGCGCCGGCCGCCAATGCAACGGCCGGTGTCGAGATGACGAAATCCGGGCGGTGATGTTCGCCAATGCCGAACACGTCGAGCCCGACCTCATCGGCGAGCATCATCTCCTCGATGAGGTTTTGCATGCGCTGCTGCGCACTGATGGCGACGCCAGTCGCAGGATCAGGGCTCATCCCTGCAAATGTATAGATGCCGAGTTCCATGGTCATACCTTGCGTTAAACTTTGCTGCATAGTTAAGCGCAGGATGACGCCATGGGAAGAACGCACGTTGCGGTTGCCGAGGCACAAAAAGGAAACTGGACTGGAGAGCAGATGCCGCTCCTTATCTCCCCCTTGCGGGGGAGAGATCATCGGCATCGACTGTTGACGTTAATAACCCACAGTAAACCGCTGTTTGGCGTGCTTTGGCGTGTTCGCCTCATCCATAATCGCCACCGCCAGATCGCTGGCGCTGATCGCGCTGTTGCCCTCGGCGTCGAACACCGGATTGTCCTTGCCGAGCCGGTAGTTGCCTGTGCGCGGTCCAGGCGCCAGATGGAACGGCGGCGATACGAAGCTCCAGTCGAGTTCAGTCTCGCCGCGCAGGTCGTTCAGCGCCTGGCGTGCGCCGAGTGCGCCTTCCTTGTATTCGGCCGGGAAGCCTTCGCCATCGACAAATTGCGAGCCATCAGGTGCATAAAGGCTGCCGGCGCCGCCGATGACAATCAACCGGCCGACCCCCGCCTGCTTCGTTGCCTCGGCAATGGATTTGCTGGCCGCAATGTGAATGGCCTTGATATCGGGATTGCCCCAGCCGGGATTATAAGCAGAGACAACGATGTCGTGGCCCTTGAGCTTGCTAGCCAAGTCCGCCGTGTTCAGGGCATCAGCCTCGATTGCCGTGACCCCGGCCAGCTTTTCCACCTTGTCCGGGTTGCGCACCAGCGCTGTGACGCTGTCGCCGCGCGAGACGGCTTCCTTGAGGATTTCCTGCCCGACAAAGCCGGTGGCGCCAATCAATGCGATTTTCATCAGTCTCTCCTTTGATGCGGGTACGCATCGTTTTCTGGTTACTAATAATAACCATCTATGCTAGAACCCCTGGCTTGAGAAGAACGCACTTTTTCCGTTTCAGGGCACACGAAAGTAACCGCCCCGAGCGCGTTGATGAGGACCGACATGAGCATTCACGCAAAGACCCAAGGCGATACGCCTCTGTTGGCAACCACGCCGGCGATGGAATGGGATGGCAGCTCCTGTCCGATGCGCGAAGTGCTCGACATCATCGGCGATTCCTGGAGCCTTTTGACCATCATCAACCTGCAATCCGGGCCGCGCCGGTTCAATGTGCTGCGACGGATGATCGAAGGTATCTCACAGCGCATGCTGACCGTGACGCTGCGCTCGCTGGAGCGCGACGGGCTGGTCACGCGCACGGTCAAGCCGACCTCACCGCCCGAGGTAACCTACGCGCTGACGGAAATCGGCCATTCGATTGCCGTTCCGATAGGCGCGCTGGGAGATTGGGCGGTGAAAAACCGCGATCATCTGCGCGCCGCCCGGAAAGTGTTTGATGAGGCACGCGCGGATTAGCAGGAAAACACGCCAAGAGGCGATCAACGTTTGAGCTTGCTGGAACCCCCACCCATCCTCCGCGTTTCCCAACCTGTGCAACCTCTCACAGGGAGAATGACGATGCCTGCAAAATCCCAGGCCCAGCAGAAGGCAGCTGGCGCAGCGCTGTCGGCCAAGCGCGGCCAGACCAGGAAGAGCGCGCTCAAGGGTGCGTCGAAAAGCATGTACGACTCGATGAGCGAAAAGCAGCTGGAAGAGTTTGCTGAAACCGACCGCAAGAATCTGCCAAAGAAGAAGACCAAGCACTGATCAGTCAAGGCGCGCACTCTCACTGGCAGAGGCGCGCCTCGCATTTTCTCCCATGACAGCCGAGGTCGAGATGCAGATTGCCCTGATGGGCCGCATCGCCGTCCGGCCCGATGACAGTCATGAAGCGGTCGCAACTTGCCTTGTGCAACGCTCGCCAGAAGGTCTGCTCTTCTGGCTTGCCCTTCCAGCCTGAACCAAGTTCCGTTGTCTTGCCGTTCTTGAACTTGAAAGAGACGATGTCGACAGCATTGGCGAAGGCATGTTCCGAAACGCGGCCCTTGTGGCCATTATTGACCTTGCGGCACTGGTAGTCAGAACCGGTCGTGATGCTCTCGATCTCGGCCCCGAAATTCGCCTGCGCCTCTTTTTGTATTTCAATCACCCACGTCGCCAGCGATCCCGCCATCGCGCAATTGGTGGTGATCGGCGCCGCCAGCTTCACTGGATTGTCCTTGCCGATAGCCGTGATCTTCAGTGGCGAGCGCTCGCCGCACATGCCTTCGGACAAGGGCGCAATGAGTTCGCCCTTGACCTCGCCGTTCATGAGGGCAGGGCAGGCATTCTGGTAAACGCGGTCGGGCGAAATCGAAGGATCGGCCTTTTCGACAATTTCCTCATGTTCGTCCTTGCCAGCCGCACCCTGTTTGGGCAGCGGATTCGGGCCGAATTGCTCGCCTGGCTTTGGTGGCTCCTTGGGCTTCTCTGCCGGTTTGGCCTCCGGGGCAGGTTTTTGGTCGGGCAAGGGTGTCTGCGGATCGGCTTTTTGCATTTCCTCGGCAGGCTTTTCCACCGGCTTGGGCGCTTCCGGAGCGGCAGCGCGCGGATTGTCCGTTGGCAGCGGCGGAACAGCAGGCAGTGCAATAGCCGGCGGTTGCGGGGCCCGTACCACCTTCGCCCGGTGTCCGCGTCTGTGCCGCGCATCCGCATCATCGGTGGAACTGATGAGGGTCGCGCTTGCAATACAGGCTGTGAGGGATAGAAGGACGAATGTCGAGCAACGCGATTGCCGCGAGAATAGGGTCATTACCGGCTCTACTCCTGTTGAGGTGGCAGCTTAACGTGTGAAATACGGCATCGGTTTCAATTTATGTGATCCGCTGAAACATGCGGGTCTAGAAAAAACATCATTTGCAGAGCCGTCAGCGCGTGAATACCAACAGACCTAGCTTGACATCATGAAACCTTCACACTAGAAGCCACCCCAGCGCAGGGCTTGAACGAGCTCTGCGTTTCATTTGACGTGTCCCGTGAGTGATCTCGCAAAGCGTGCGTGGGTCATTCTGTCAGTCTTCGAAAACGGAAGGCAGAGGAGGGCGCGTTTCCTTGAACCCGGGTGTAAGCCCAGGTTTGGTTTTTTTGAAAGGAAATGCGATGAGCAAGCGCGAATCGTCCAAGTATAAAATTGACCGCCGTCTCGGCGAGAACATCTGGGGCCGTCCGAAGTCCCCGGTCAACCGTCGTGAATATGGCCCCGGCCAGCACGGCCAGCGCCGCAAGAGCAAGCTCTCCGACTTCGGTGTGCAGCTGCGCGCAAAGCAGAAGCTCAAGGGCTTCTACGGCGACATTTCGGAAAAGCAGTTCCGCAAGACCTATGAAGAAGCCGCTCGCCGCAAGGGCGACACCGGCGAACAGCTCATCGGTCTGCTCGAGTCGCGTCTTGATGCGATCGTGTACCGCGCAAAGTTCGTTCCGACGATCTTCGCAGCGCGTCAGTTCGTCAACCACGGCCATGTCAACGTCAACGGCCGCCGCACCAACATCCAGTCCTACATCTGCAAGGCTGGCGATGTGATCGAAGTGCGCGAGAAGTCGAAGCAGCTCGTGATCGTTCTGGAATCGGTTCAGCTGGCTGAGCGCGATGTTCCTGAATATCTCGAAGTCGATCACAACAAGATGGTTGCCAAGTACAACCGCGTTCCGGCCTTCTCCGATGTGCCTTACGCTGTACAGATGGAACCGAACCTGGTTGTCGAATTCTATTCGCGTTAATCAGATCGAAGTTTTAGAAAGAGCCGCCCGGAGAAATCCCGGCGGCTTTTTTTTCAACCGGAGTTTCGTTTCGCATGACCGATCTTCAGGATGTCGTCGACAGCGTTTATCACGATCTTTCGGGCAGGATTGGCGAGGGAAAGCTTGCCGACTATATTCCGGAGCTGGCGACCGTCGATCCGAAGCAGTTCGGCATTGCGCTGGTCACTGTCGATGGGCAGATCCATGCGGCAGGCAACGCCGAAACCGCCTTCTCGATACAAAGCATCTCGAAAGTCTTCACGTTGACGCTTGCGCTCGGCAAGGTCGGCGACGGGTTGTGGAAGCGCGTCGGACGCGAGCCATCAGGCAATGCTTTCAATTCCATTGTCCAGCTCGAGCAGGAAAAGGGCAAGCCGCGCAATCCCTTCATCAATGCCGGAGCGATCGCTGTCGCGGATGTCGTGCTCGCCGGCCATCTGCCAAAGGAAGCGATTGGCGAGATCGTGCAATTCATCCGGCATCTCGCCGATGATGAGAGCATCGCCATCGATCAAAACGTCGCCCGCTCGGAGACGCAGACTGGCTACCGCAATGTGGCGCTCGCCAATTTCATGAAGGCCTTCCGCAATCTCGATCATCCGGTAGAACACGTGCTCGGCGTCTATTTCCATCACTGCGCCATCGCCATGTCGTGCCGCCAGCTTGCACATGCCGGGCTTTATCTCGCTTCGGGCGGGCGCAATCCGCTCAATGGCGGCAGCGTGGTTTCTTCCAGCCGCGCCCGCCGTATCAATGCGTTGATGCTGATGTGCGGCCACTATGACGGCTCCGGCGATTTTGCCTATCGTGTCGGCCTGCCGGGCAAGAGCGGTGTTGGTGGAGGTATCCTCGCCATTGCCCCTGGCAAGGCATCAATCGCCGTCTGGTCACCTGGTCTGAACGAAGTCGGCAACTCGCAGCTCGGCTCGGCGGCACTGGAGCTTCTGGCGCAGCGCACTGGCTGGTCGGTGTTCGGGCAATAAGCAATTCCAGGAAAAGTGGAAACCGGTTTTCCGTCCGGAATTGCGACCAAAGCAAAGAGTCTGATAGCCCTTGCGTTCTGACCGCTACCTTGTCAATGAAACATCATGAGGTGTTCACATGACCATTCATGATCAGGAATTGACCGACGTTGCCGGTTGCCATCCGATGTTCCTCGGTGTGCCGTCGAGTGTGGAGTTCAACAAGCTGCGCAAGCGGCTGTTGCGCAACACGCGGCAGGCGCTTGAGGACTTCGCCATGGTCAAGCCCGGCGAACGCTGGCTGATCGGGCTTTCCGGCGGCAAGGACTCCTATGGGTTGCTGGCGCTGCTGCTCGATCTGAAATGGCGCGGTTTGTTGCCCGTGGAACTCCTTGCCTGCAATCTCGATCAGGGCCAGCCGAATTTCCCCAAGCACATCCTTCCGGATTTTTTCAAAGCAAACGGCATCAAGCATCGGATCGAATACCGCGACACCTATTCCATCGTGACCGACAAGGTGGCCGAGAACCAGACATATTGCTCGCTCTGCTCAAGGCTCAGGCGTGGTCATCTTTACCGCGTGGCTCGGGAAGAGGGCTGCTCGGCGCTGGTGCTCGGCCACCACCGCGAGGATATCCTCGAAACCTTCCTGATGAATCTTTTCCATGGCGGACGCCTTGCTGCCATGCCGCCGAAACTGCTCAATGACGAGGGCGATCTCATGCTGCTGCGTCCGTTGAGCTACTGCGCCGAGGATGATCTGGAAAAGTTCGCCGCCGCCATGCAATTCCCGATCATCCCGTGCGACCTGTGCGGCAGCCAGGACGGACTGCAGCGCAACATGATGAAAGCGATGCTGGCCGACATCGAAAAACGCATGCCTGGCCGCAAGGAAATCATGATCCGCGCGCTGGCAAATACGCGCCCCAGTCACCTGCTGGATCGGAAGATTTTCGATTTCGCCGGGCTAATGGCGGGTTAGGAAGCGCTTTTTCGCGATCAGGGGAATAGCTTTACGATCGCCGCGATGGCGGCAATGGTTGCAATGGACGTCCCGAAGAAAAATGCACCCATCCGCACCGTAAGACGAACCGTTAGCAGCTCCAGAGCGATGTTCAGATCAGATTTGGTTACCAGTTCGGGCATGATAAAATCCCTTGCGGCTTCTGCTTGCGCCTTGGCATGGGCGGGACTAATTCCGCCCTGTTCCAAGCGTATCGCATAACCCAGAGTATCAAATGAAATTGTCATAGTCAGCCCTTCAAGATTACTCGGATGTTAGGCGACGGGTTGGAAGTCAGCAATTCAACCAAAGTGGTACATAGCCGGGTGAGAATTGCAGAGCGTCATACGATGCAACAGCCATTGCCGGCGCACTGTTCAAACCGGCTGGTTGTGCGGTTGAAACAGCCTTCCGCGCTCGGCGATCAGCACGAAGATCAGGCCGATCAGCGACAGGACGAAGTAGCCTGCAACCAATGGCAGTGTCGTGCCGTCATAGGCCTGGCCGATCAGTGCGCCGATCGCGCCACCGCCAGCCGTGCTCATGAAGCCCAAAACGGACGAAGCCGTGCCGGCCACATGGCCGAGCGGTTCCATGGCCAGCGCGTTGAAATTCGCGCCGATCCAGCCGAACTGGAACATCGCCAGCGCAAACAACAGCATATACAACACGAATGGCGTCGGATGCGGTCCAAACAGGGTCAGCAGCAACCAGAAGCCGTTGATGCCCAGAAAGGCGAGAAGTGCCCCGTGTGACAGGCGCCGCATGCCGAAACGTCCGACGAAGCGCGAATTCACGAAGGACGAGAATGCCATCGTCACCGCCACCCCGGCAAAAGCGACGGGGAACCATACGCCGAGATCGTAGATCCCGACATAGATCTGCTGTGCCGAATTGATGAAGCCGAACAGGGCACCGAAGATGAAGGAATTGGCCAGCGTATAGCAGAGCGCCACACGATTGGTGAGAACGATCCTGAAACCCTGCGCGACCGATTTCAGCGTGAATGGTCTCACATCGGCCGGGTCCAGTGTTTCGGGCAGGCGCAGGTAGACCCAGACCAGGACGGCGCTGGCGATGGCGGCCATGAAAATGAAGATCAGGTGCCAGTTGCCGAACAGCATCACCGCCTGACCGGTGCCAGGCGCGATCACCGGGACGATCATGAACACCATCATGATCAGCGACATGACTTCGGCCATCATCCGCCCGCCATAGACGTCGCGAACAATAGAGATAGTAATCACACGGGTCGCAGCGGAGCCGATGCCTTGGAGCAGGCGGAACAAGAGCAGCGACGTGAAGCTCGGAACGAAGACGCAGGCCAGTGCCGAAACCACATAGACGACAAGCCCAGTGAACATCGGGACACGGCGGCCGAACCGGTCGGAGATCGGGCCATAGAACAGCTGCGAGACCGCAAATCCCATCAGATAGGCGGAGATCACATATTGCCGGTGGTTTTCGCTGGCGACGCCAAGGCTTGCGCCAATCTCCTGCAGTCCCGGAAGCATGATATCGATTGCCAAGGCGTTGATCGCCATCAGCATCGCCATCATCGCAATAAATTCAGTCTTGCCCATCCCCTTCAGGCGAGCAGCAGACGTGTCAGCGGAGGCATCCATGATTTCAAACCTGCAAAAACAAACAAAGACAAAGGCGTCGGAACGGCCGACGCCTTTGATATGGAGATTCCGGACTTCCCCGGAACCGATTGAACTTATTGCGTAATCAGGCGGCTTTTGTAGCCACGCCCTTTTCGCTGAGGAGGGTCTGCAACTCGCCCGCCTGGAACATTTCGCGGATGATATCGCAACCGCCGACAAATTCACCCTTCACATAAAGCTGCGGGATGGTCGGCCAGTTGGAATAATCCTTGATGCCCTGGCGCAGTTCAGTGGAGGACAGAACGTTCACGCCCTTGTAGTCCACGCCGATGTAATCAAGGATCTGCACGACCTGACCGGAAAAGCCGCACTGCGGAAAACCGGGCGTACCCTTCATGAAGAGAACAACGTCGTTGCTCTTGACCTCATTGTCGATGAATTCGTTGATACCGCTCATTTCAGGTCCTTTCGCAGCCGCGAGGGGAGGTTTCGCGGCCAAAAATATCTTCGAAGCCCGTTTGCCTCGTCTCTTTGCCCAGAAAAAGCACGATGGGCGCGTGAACGCAAGTCACTCTGTCGTGCAGCGCCGATTTGAAGTGTTACTCCGGCGCGCTCGTCTGCAAGGCGAGGGCATGCAGAAGACCGCCCATATTGCCCTTCAATGCATCATACACCATCTGGTGCTGCTGTACGCGTGATTTGCCGCGAAAGCTCTCCGCAACAACTTCGGCGGCGTAGTGGTCACCATCACCCGCCAGATCGCGGATCGTCACTTTTGCATCCGGAATGGCGTCTCGAATCATTTTTTCGATATCGCGCGCGTCCATTGCCATTGATATTTCTCCAGATATTCAAAATTCCTGGACTACGACAGGAATGCGCTTTTGGTTATTGATTCATTCGCTGAGAATCTATCGGTAAGATATGGGGATTGCAAACACAGTCGTCAAATCCGATGTTTATGGATCAGGATTGAGACCGACCGACTTTGCAATTTGCAAGACCTTTTCGTGATTTCTTTCTACGCCTTCCAGTGTGTCCATTGAGAGCGGCAGTCCTAATTAATGCCGACGCCCATATAGTCAGGGAACCACGATTCGTGTGCTTCTTTCAGGTCTGCTACAGATATCGAGAGCAGGCGCCCGATCGTCAATGCACTGCCGCCAACTGTCCCGAGATTGCGGAACGGAACGCCGCATCCTTCGGCGTTCAGCATGACGATATTGGCCATGTCCGGCGCGGCGGCGACGAGATAGCGCGCCTGATCTTCGCCGAAGAGCAGAGCGTGCGGTGCGCTTTCGCCGATTTCAACATTCGCGCCCTTGCCGGATGATATGCATATCTCGCTGAGCGCAATGGCAAGCCCGCCATCGGACAGATCGTGGCAGGCGGTCACCTGGCCGTTGCGGATGGCAGAACGGACGAAATTGCCGTTGCGCTTTTCGGCGACAAGATCGACTGCCGGGGCCGGACCGTCGGCGCGGCCGTGCAGGTCGCGCAAATAGATCGACTGGCCGAGATGCGTGCCGTCGCCGCCGAGCACGATCAGCACGTCGCCATCGCGCATCCCGCCGATCTTTGCGGTCTTGCTCCAGTCTGGAATGAGACCGACGCCGGCAATGGTCGGGGTCGGCAGGATCGCCTGGCCATTCGTCTCGTTGTAGAGCGAGACATTGCCCGAAACGATGGGGAAGGCGAGCGCGCGGCAGGCATCGCCGATGCCGCCAACGGCCTTGACCAGCTGGCCCATGATCTCGGGGCGTTCGGGATTGCCGAAGTTGAGGTTGTCGGTCGCAGCCAGCGGCTCGGCGCCCACGGCGGTCAGGTTGCGCCAGCATTCGGCGACGGCCTGCTTGCCGCCCTCATAGGGATCGGCCTCGCAATAACGCGGCGTCACGTCCGAGGAGAAGGCCAGCGCCTTGCTCCTGTGGCCCTCGACGCGCACGACACCGGCGTCTCCGCCCGGAACCTGCAGCGAGTTGCCCTGGATCAGCGTATCATATTGCTCGTAGACCCAGCGGCGCGAGGAAAGATCAGGCGAACCGATCATCTTGAGCAGCGCTGCACCATAGTCGTCGACTTCCGGCACATTGGATGCAGGGAGCGGCGCATGCTTGCCGGGTTCCATCCACGGACGGTCATATTCCGGCGCCTGGTCGCCGAGATCCTTGATCGGCAGGTTCGCGACTTCCTCACCATCATGCAGCACGCGGAAACGCAGATCGTCGGTGGTATAGCCGACAATGGCAAAATCCAGCCCCCACTTGCGGAAGATGCCCTCGGCTTCTTCCTCTTTTTCGGGGCGCAGCACCATCAGCATGCGTTCCTGGCTTTCGGAAAGCATCATCTCATAGGCGGTCATGTGCTCTTCGCGCACCGGTACGCTGTCGAGATTGAGTTCGATGCCGAGATTGCCTTTTGCCCCCATTTCGACGGCCGAGCAGGTCAAGCCGGCAGCGCCCATGTCCTGAATGGCGATCACCGCGCCCGAGGCCATCAATTCGAGCGAAGCTTCGAGCAGGCACTTTTCGGTGAACGGATCGCCCACCTGCACGGTCGGGCGCTTCTCGTCGATCGCATCATCGAATTCGGCCGAGGCCATGGTTGCACCGCCAACGCCATCGCGGCCTGTCTTGGCACCGAGATAGACGACGGGCAGGCCAACGCCCTTGGCTTCCGACAGGAAGATCGCATCGGTCTTGGCGAGGCCCGCGGCAAAGGCATTGACGAGAATGTTGCCATTGTAACGTGTGTCGAAATTGACTTCGCCGCCAACCGTCGGCACGCCGAACGAATTGCCATAGCCGCCGATGCCTTCGACAACGCCGGACACGAGATGCCGTGTCTTGGGATGCGACGGCTCGCCGAAGCGCAGCGCATTCATGGCAGCGATCGGCCGCGCGCCCATGGTGAACACATCGCGCAGGATGCCGCCGACACCGGTCGCCGCACCCTGATAGGGCTCGATATAGGACGGGTGGTTGTGGCTCTCCATCTTGAAGACCACGCAATCGCCATCGCCGATATCGACCACACCGGCGTTCTCGCCGGGCCCCTGGATGACCTGAGGGCCGGTTGTTGGCAGTGTCCGCAGCCACTTCTTCGAGGATTTGTAGGAGCAATGCTCATTCCACATGGCCGAAAAGATGCCCAGCTCTGTGAACGTTGGCTCACGTCCGATCAGATCGAGGATGCGTTGATATTCGTCCGGCTTCAATCCGTGCGAAGCAACGAGTTCCGGGGTGATCGGGCGGGTATCGGCTTTGGTCATGATTCCTGGAATGTCCGTACGAGGGAGCAGCTTTTGCCCCTCTTTAACGTATGTGGTGCTGCGGCGCGACAGGAAAATGGGCTGAATCAACAGAGAGGGTTGCGCTGTAGCGGAGCGGCCCTTGTCCGGCTCATATGGCGGGCATAAGGTCTGCTTTCAAGCAGTGTCGGGTGCGGAGGAGTTCGAAATGGCGGGCAGGCTGGCAGGTAAGGTGGCGATCGTCTCAGGCGGGGCAACCGGGATGGGCGGTGCAGCGTCAAAGCTCTTCGCGGCCGAGGGTGCAAAGGTGGCAATTGTCGACCGCAACGAACAGGCGGCCGCTGCCACGGTGGCGGAGATCGAGGCCGTCGGCGGAGTGGCCGCATATTTCGTGGCCGATGTTTCTGACGAGGTGCAGGTGCAAAAGGCGGTTGCAGGCACTGCGCAGAAGTTCGGCAATGTGACCGTGCTTTTCAATCACGCCGGCACGATCGTCATCAAACCATTCCTTGAAACGACGCTTGAAGAATGGGATTGGCTGCACGCTGTCAACGTGCGCTCCATGTATTTGATGACGAGGGCAGTCATTCCGCAAATGCTCGATGCTGGCGGCGGTTCGATCGTCTGCACCTCGTCCATTTCAGCTGTCGCTGCTACGCCGATGGAAGTGCTCTACGATACGACCAAAGGCGCCTGCCACATGTTTGCACGGGCCATCGCCGTGGAGTTCCGCGATCGCAACATCCGCTGCAACGCCGTCTGTCCGGGATTCATCCGGACGCCGCATGGCCTGCGCGAGGTCGATGAACTGCAGAAGAGGGGCGTCGACGTCTCGGATGAGGCGATGACGGCTGCCCAAGGGCGGATCGGCGAACCGGAAGAAGTTGCCCGCGCCGCGTTGTTCCTTGCCAGCGACGAAGCAAGTTTTATCACCGGCACGCATCTCTTCGTCGATAATGGATTTACCGCGATCTGAGCAAGTTTCTGCACGCGGTACAGATCCTGCACTGGATCAATTCGGCCTTCTCATGTGAAACTGTTGTTGGGTAACCGGGAATGCAGGTCAGGACGGCCTGATTTAGGGAGATAGGACAATGCCAGTTTACGTGATCGCAGACGTCAAGGTAACGGATGAAAAGTGGATCCCGGAATACGCCGCTGCCGTACATGACTTCGTACACAAGCATGGCGGCAAATATCTGGCGCGCAGTGGCAACGTCAAGGTGCTGGAGGGCGAGCCGCTGGATACGACTCTTATTGCAATTCTGCAGTTTCCTTCCGCCGAGGCCGTGCAATCCTTCGCTAATGATCCTGAATATGCCCAATACGCCAAAGCGCGTCAGGATGGCAGCGACAGCCGCTTTCAGCTCATAGATGATACCGACATTGCCGGAACGATACCTTATCTCGGGAAGGGGTGAGGGCCCAAGATCGCTCACGTTCTGGGAATGTGCCGGTCGCTTCGCTTGCTAAGATGCTGAAATCGCTTTCTCCCCCGGAAGGGGGAGATAAGCAGCGCTTGCGCTCAAGAATAACTGTCGTAGCTCGCATTGTCCGTCTCCATGAGACGGCGCAGGATCGCAAACCCTTGCCTCACCTCGTCGCGCGTTGTCGGCACGGTGATGCCGAGCCTCACCCTGTGGAACACCTTCTCAGTACGACCGGGCTTGAACTCGTCTTCGTCGTCGATCAGCACACCTTCGTTCAGCGCGGCGTTCTTGAATGTCCCGGAGAGCCATGGGTCAGGCAGTTTCATCCACAAGAAGGGCGCCAGCGGCTGCGATGTAAACTCCATGCCGGCGAACGCCGACCTGGCAATCGCCTCCCGCGCCACGATCTCCTCACGCACCTTCGCGCGGATTGCATCCGCATCGCCTGAATTGACGATCTTCGCAGCAAGTTCTGCCAAGATGAAGGGCATGCCACCGGAAACCATCTTGTGGGCGGTCAGGACACGCGCAGCAAGATGTGGCGGGCAGGCAACCCAGCCGCCGCGCACGCCTGCGGCCACGGATTTGGAGAGGCCGCCAATATGGAATGTCCGCTCAGGCGCCAGATCGGCAATCTTGACGTGATCGTGCGTCATCAGAGACCCGTAGATCTCGTCCTCGATGATCCAGACATTGTAGCGTCGAGCGATCTCGACAATGGCTCGGCGATGCTCCTCCGGCATGGTGGCGGCGGTGGGGTTGTGCAGAGATGGCATCAGGAAGACGAGCTTCGGGTGCTGTTGGGCGCAGTGCCGCTCAAAATCATCGGGCGTGAGACTGCCCTGCGTCTGCATGATGATGCTGCGGCGGCCCATCAGGTTGACGCTCCGCGCTGCGGAACAATAGGTCAGGTCCTCGAAGGCAATCTTGTCACCTGGAACAGTAATTGCGGCAATCACAGCCAGGATCGCCGAATGCGCGCCCAGGGTCGGGACGACGGAGGAAGGTTCCGGCACCCAGCCAGCCGCTGAAAGCCATTTGCTGCCTGCCTGCTGCCAGGATGCGGGGAGGGTGCGGGAGTAACTGGCAATCTCGCTCGGATACTCCTTCGTAAGCTCAGCCAGAAGTCGTTCCATCGCAGCTGATTGGCCGACCTCGATCGCCGCCGTCGAGTCCATGCGGATCTTGCCGGACGGGATCGTGGCGCTGCGCGTACCGCCAAACGGCTCGGTGTGTGCAACTGGCAGCACCAGCGATGTTTCCTTGTGGTCCGTCACATAGGTTCCGCGTCCGACCTCGCCGCTGACGAGGCCGCGTTCGCGGATGAGATTATAGGCGCGTCCAACCGTGCCGATGGTGACGCCGATATCGAAAGCAAGGTTGCGCTGCGGCGGCAGTTTCGTGCCGGGCGCAAGAACACCCTCCGCGATGTCGGTCTCGATGCGGTCAGCCAGCTGCAGGTAAAGCGGGCCTTTGCCGGGTTCAAGTTCAGGGAGCCAATTTGTCATGGTAACAATTATTATATTGCGCTGCCAATTGAGTCAATTCATATAACAATGACACAAAAACGAGTCAATTTGACCTCCCAAGGACAATGACAATGAGCACAATAGATACAATTAGAAGGTCTGATGGCGCGGAAAGCCACCCAGCACGTTCTCAGAACAGCGGATTGTTACATACGGCCTCCACACTGATCGGCTGGTTTGGCAATGCAATGATGAAGCGCCGGACACGCCTGCATCTCAGTGAACTCAGCGACGATCTGCTGAATGATGTCGGGATTGCACCTGCGGAAGCGCGTCGCGAGATCAAGCGGTTCTTCTGGGATTAACACACTCTTGCGACGGGCGTTGCCAACACCAATATGAAAGGCGATCGCTCGTCACATGGAGGCGAATATGGGTCCGACCTACATAGATCCTGGCAGGCCTTTCGGCCTGGTACCGGCGTTTCAATACGAGACACTCATCCGCATCGTGCGTTGGCTCGAAAATGCGGCCATGAAACGCCGGACAAGACTCGAACTTGCGTCCCTCGGCGATGAGGGATTGAAAGATCTCGGTCTAACCCGTGATCACGTCGAAGCTGATCTCGAAAACTACTTTTCGTGAAATGGTGAGGCTGGCGACGCAGCCTCATAGCAGTTTTCATCCGCTGGCCGAGCAGGACGACTGTCCGCCGGCCCATCGGCGCACATCTGCGGCAATGCGATTGCCCGCCGAATTGCTCATCAGCGGCCCGAACGCCTCGACCTTGGCCGGATTGCCTTCCGCGTGAACAACGAGCAGCGGGCGGCCGCCGGGATTGCTTGCCGGCACGACCAGAATGCGCGGCCGTCCCGAAAAGGAGTTCAATTCCGGTGCAAGCCGATAGGGCTTGAATGTTGAATCGCCCGATTTGAACCAGCAAGTGTTGGCGGCTAGCGCCACCCGTTCCATTGTCGGCAGGGCAGCCTTCTCCGAGTTGAAGGCGAGGGAGCCGGGACCAGGTTTGCCTTGCGACTGGCAGCCGGCAAGCGCCGCAAGCGAAATCATCATGGCGCAGATTGTCACAGTGCCAGTCGTTGGCAGGTTCATTGAAGATTCTCCACTGCTGCGCCGTGCGCCCTTGGCACGCAAGGGACGCAGCAGCACTTTAAAATCGGGGGACTCAGGCAGACTCGAGTGCACTCTCGAACACTTTGAGGCCGTCCGTCATCTCGTACCAGACCAGCGATAGCACCGGATCCTGAACAATCAGTTGCTGATAGGCATCAAATTTAGGGAAGGGATCGAGCAGGTCTCCGCGGCCTGACAGCTTGCGGAAATTGTTGAAGACGAAACGCGTCGGGGTCAGCCATGCATCGGCCAGCGTCATCTGTTCACCCAGCGCATAGGGGCCTTGACCGAGGCGCTTTTCAACCTCCGTCAGCCCAATTTCCATCTGCTTGAAAAGCTTTGCAATCCGCGCCTCGTCCTTGGACTTTAAGTAAAGCAGCTCGAACAGCTCCATGACCGGCGCCAGGACTTCGAGCTCGGCCGCGCGTGCCGTCATGCGGACAATGGCGCGGTCCCTGGAATCGGCCGGCAACAGCGAAGGTTCAGGGAAATGTTCTTCCAGATATTCGGCAATCACCGAGGCCTCGATGATGGTGAGGCCGGAGCCGGTGATCAACACCGGAATACGGTTGAATGGCGAGATGGCGCGGAACTCTTCGGGAATTGGCATGCCCTGCGGCGGCGCAACGATCTTGATAGGTGCTTGTTTGTAATAGGCGATGCAGCGGATGATGGAGGAATAGGGAGATAGCGGCCGCGAGTAGAGTTTCATTCCGGGGTTCCTCCATTGAGCGCCGTTTCAACGCACTCCCCGTTGAAACGGCATTTCTCAAACGTATAGGATTCTGCTCAGGCGGCAACCCCGAGAATGCCGGCAAACAATGCACGGCCATCGGTTCCGCCGTGGGCAGCCTCGATGAGGTTCTCCGGATGCGGCATCAGACCGAGGACATTGCCGTTCTCGTTGATGATGCCGGCGATATCGTTGATCGAGCCGTTCGGATTGGTGCCTTCGGCGTAGCGGAAGACCACCTGGCCATTGCCCTCCACGCGCGCCAGCGTCTCAGTATCGGCAAAGTAATTGCCGTCATGATGGGCGACCGGGCTGCGAATGATCTGGCCATGGGAATAGCCGCGCGTGAAAGCCGTATTGGCGTTCGTCACTTCGAGCTTGACCTCGCGGCAGACAAATTTCAGCGAGGCATTGCGCATCAGTGCGCCGGGCAGGAGGCCCGCTTCCACCAGAATCTGGAAACCGTTGCACACGCCCATCACCATGACGCCCTTGTCCGCCTTCTCGCGGATCGCCTGCATGACCGGCATGCGCGCAGCGATCGCGCCGCAGCGCAGGTAATCGCCATAGGAGAAACCGCCGGGGATGACGATCAGGTCGACATCGGGAATTTCCGTGTCGGTCTGCCAGACCGTGTGCGGCGCAACGCCGGAAATCTTCGTCAACGCCGCAATCATGTCGCGGTCGCGGTTAAGGCCGGGAAGGAGTACAACTGCTGATTTCATGGGTGCGGTTCAAACCTTGCTTGTGCTTCTGCGAGTTCCCGAAGTTCGATACGGTCGAGGCGATCCACGATCTCAACATTTGCAGCGCGTAGACCATTAATGTCACCCTGTACAATATGTATATCGTTGCGAAGCCTGACGATATCATGGCGCATTTCCCGCTGCCCTTCTTTTAGGTGCAACACATCGCCCTGAATTTTGCTAAGAACCTCGTATATCAATTCCTGCGTAATTTCGACCATGGCGAATCCTCAAAAAGTCATCAATCAATCGCCACACTGTAATCTTCGATGACTGTATTTGCGAGGAGCTTTTCGCACATCGCCTTGAGGCTTTCTTCGGCCTTGGCGCGGTCCTTCGTGTCGAGCTCGACATCGAACACCTTGCCCTGGCGCACGGAACCGACGCCATCGAAACCAAGGCTGCCCAGCGCACCGACAATTGCCTTGCCCTGCGGATCAAGAACGCCATTCTTCAAGGTTACAGTGACACGTGCCTTCATCGACTTGTCTTCTCCAATGCTATTTGACCAATACCGGTCCCGTCGGACGGTTCGGTTCGTTTTCATTCATAATGCCAAGACGGCGCGCAACTTCCTGATAGGCCTCGATCAGGCCACCCATGTCGCGGCGGAACCGGTCCTTGTCCATCTTTTCGGCAGTCTGGCTATCCCAGAGCCTTGCGGAATCCGGCGAGAATTCGTCGGCAAGGACGATGCGCATCAGATCGCCCTCATAGAGGCGGCCGCATTCGATCTTGAAATCGACGAGCTGGATACCGACACCCAGAAACAGGCCACTGAGAAAGTCGTTGACGCGAATGGCGAGAGCCATGATGTCGTCGATCTCCTGCGGAGCAGCCCAGCCGAAGGCAGTGATATGCTCTTCCGACACCATCGGGTCGTCGAGCTCGTCATTCTTGTAGTAGAACTCGATGATCGAGCGCGGCAAAACCGTGCCTTCCTCGATGCCGAGGCGCTTTGCCAGCGAGCCGGCCGCGATATTGCGCACGACCACCTGCAGCGGGATGATCTCGACTTCCTTGATCAACTGCTCGCGCATGTTCATACGCCGGATGAAGTGCGTCGGAATGCCCATCCGGTTCAGCTGGCTGAAGATATACTCGGAAATGCGGTTGTTCAGAACGCCTTTGCCGTCGATGACTTCAGTTTTCTTGGGGTGCAGCACGGTCGTATCGTCTTTGAAATGCTGGACGAGTGTGCCTGGTTCTGGTCCTTCGTAAAGGATCTTGGCTTTGCCTTCGTAGACACGGCGGCGACGGTTCATTGCGGATTCTCTGGTATTGGAGTTATCGGTCGGGCCCCGGTTCTTAAGCGTGCCGTCATGTTGGCGCGCTAACTATCTTAAAAGCAAGCATTCTACAATGATCCTTTATGGAGGTCCCCCGTTTTATGGGATATATGGGGACTGTGGAGATCATACGACAATGTGACCTGGCCCCGTCCTCGGTGTATAATTTGAGACTTTCGATTTTCTGGAGAACGGCTATATGAAACTGAAGAACTATAAACATTGGGGATTTGCCTGAAAAACGCCCAACGCCCGGATGTATATAGCAGTCGAATTACCCAATCATTTTGCGGGAGCAAGAGAGGATGACAATGGAAGATCGCAAGAACGCCTTTGAAAACAAGTATGCGCATGACGCAGAAGTGCGTTTCAGGGCGGAAGCCCGGCGTAACAAGCTTCTCGGCCTCTGGGCGGCGGAAAAGCTCGGCAAGACCGGCGAAGAGGCTGAGGCCTATGCGAAAGACGTCATCAAGGCAGATTTCCAGGAGGCCGGCGACGATGATGTCTTCCGCAAGATCCGTACGGATTTCGATGCGGCCGGTATCGACACGTCTGACCATCGCATCCGCCGCACGATGGAAGAACTCATGATCGAGGCGATCCGCCAGATCGAAGGTTCGTGATCCGCTGAAAAAGTCGTGAGAAAGCCCGGCGCGAGTGATGATCTGACCCCCGAAAGTTGGACATCAACCTTCGGGGGTTTTGCATGTCCAAACACAGCGTTGCTTTTAAGCTTTCTGTTGTGGCGTTTTATCAGAAGGGCGAGCGGAGCGCTCGGGAAGTTGGCGGGCATTTCGGAGTGGACCATGCGACGGTTCGCAAATGGGTAGCAAGCTACGAGGCCCACGGGGCAGCGGGGCTTGCGACGAAGTTCAGCCACTACGATGCTGCGTTCAAGCTATCGGTTCTCGAGCGGATGTGGGAGGATGGGCTGTCGTATCGCCAGACGGCGGCGTTGTTCAACATCCGCAACAGGAGTTGCCTGCCGGATTGGGAGCGACGCTATAAAACGGGTGGTATTGACGCCCTGAGCCCGCGCCGCAGAGGAAGGCAGCGATCCATGCCCGAACCGCCAGTGCCCAAAGAACCGGACGCTTCACGCAGCGATGATAAAAAGAGCCGCGAAGAGTTGCTGGCGGAGCTGAGCTATCTGCGCATGGAGAACGCCTTCCTAAAAAAACTGGAGGCCTTAACGCGGGAACAACCAGCGCCAAAAAAGCGCAAGTCGT
>NZ_PGGO01000039.1 GCF_003010955.1 Phyllobacterium brassicacearum | reverse complement strand
GAAATATTCCCCCGACCTCAATCCGATCGAACAGGTCTTTGCCAAGATCAAGCACTGGATGCGCCAGGCTCAAAAGCGAACCGTCGACGACACCTGGCGCCATCTCGGCTACCTCGCCAACACCATCGAACCAGACGAATGCGCCAACTACTTTACCAACGCAGGATACGCTTCGGTGAAAACATGAAACGCTCTAGACGCGCCTGTTGCGAACACTGGAATGCCAGAAGAGCCTAGCTGTTGGCAGCTGGATCGAGCGGACATCGTGAAACTTTTTGATGTTTAAGCCGTTATCGCCGTTATGTCCGGGGCTAAACTCAAGGCGAAATCGATCGCCGGTGCCAAACCACGCGGTGCTGAAAAGCTGCGCCAGAGGGCATCGACTGTCGAAGTGGCCTCTGAGGTCGAGGATCAGGGTGCGCCGCCGGATTTCATCGACCCCGATCCAGAACTGACGCCTGAGGAGGCCGAGCAGGCGCGCAAGAGATACCTGCTGAGGCGCTTCTGGATCAGCGCGCGCGGTTACTGGGGCCGCGGTGGCGATAGGCTCGCTTGGCCGTTCTCAATCGGGCTTTTGATCCTGATATGTACCAATGTCGGCTTTCAGTATGGGATCAATGTCTGGAATCGCGCAATTTTCGACGCCATTGAGCAACGCAATGCCCGCACCGTTTATTTCCTAAGTGCCGTTTTCCTGCCGCTCGTACTCGGTACCGGAAGCCTTGTCGTTGCACAAGTCTTCCTTCGGATGACGATTCAGCGCCGCTGGCGTTCCTGGCTCACGACCGCCGTCATCGCGCGTTGGCTCGCCAACGGCCGTTACTATCAGTTGAATCTCGTCGGCGGCGACCACAAGAACCCCGAAGCCCGCATCGCGGAGGATTTGCGGATTGCCACCGAATCTCCCGTCGATTTCATCTCTGGTGTAATCTCCGCATTTCTGTCGGCCTCGACCTTCATCCTGGTGCTCTGGACTATCGGCGGGGCCATGACCCTGACGATCGCGGGTTCGACTGTCACTATTCCCGGCTTCCTCGTCATCACTGCGGTACTCTATGCCGCGATCACGTCCACCTCGATGGCGGTCATTGGCCGCCATTTCATCCACCTCTCCGAGGAAAAAAATCAGGCGGAAGCCGAATTCCGCTACACGCTGACGCGCGTGCGGGAAAACGGCGAGAGTATCGCATTGCTCGGTGGCGAGGAGGAGGAGCGTAGCGGCATCGACAAAACGTTCGCCAATGTGCTCAAGCGATGGGCGCTTCTTACAGGCCAGCACATGCGCACAGCGCTGGTGTCGCAGGGGTCGAGCCTGTTTGCGCCGGTCGTGCCGGTTTTGCTTTGCGCTCCGAAATTTCTCGAAGGTAGCATGACACTTGGACAGGTAATGCAGGCTGCCTCTGCCTTTGCCATCGTACAGGGCGCGTTCGGATGGCTGGTCGACAACTACCCCCGTCTCGCCGATTGGAACGCCTGTGCACGGCGCATCGCCTCACTGATGATGTCGCTCGACGGGCTCGAGCGCGCGGAGCAGAGCGACGCCTTCGGACGCATCAGGCGCGGCGAAACTGAAGGCGATGCGGTGCTCAGCTTGAACAATCTCTCCGTGTCGCTTGACGACGGCACCGCCGTGGTCAAGGAAACCGAGGTCGTGATCGAACCTGGCGAGCGGGTGCTCGTGGCTGGCGAATCCGGTTCAGGCAAGAGCACGCTGGTGCGGGCCGTCGCAGGTCTGTGGCCGTGGGGTGACGGTAGTGTCAATTTCCACGCCGACAAACGACTGTTCATGTTACCGCAACGGCCTTATATCCCCTCCGGAACACTTCGCCGTGCAGTCGCCTATCCCGCAGCAGCTGATAACTGGTCGTTGAAGAAAATCAACGCAGCCCTCGACAAGGTGGGACTCGATTATCTGAACGGCAAGATCGAGGAAGACTCGCCATGGGACCAGACCTTGTCGGGTGGCGAAAAGCAGCGGCTCGCGTTCGCGCGCCTCCTGTTGCACACTCCTGATATCATCGTGCTGGATGAAGCAACATCAGCACTCGACGAGAACAGTCAGGACAAGATGATGGAGATGCTCATCCACGAATTGCCCAAGGTCACCATCATAAGCGTAGCGCATCGAGCCGAGCTGGAGGCCTTCCATAGCCGCAAGATCACATTGGAGCGGCGCGAGGGCGGCGCAAAGCTTGTCAGCGATGTCGATCTTGGCCAGCGCAATAGCAGACGGAACTTGCTTGTGCGCCTTCTGAGGCACCCAAGAAAGGTTCCTGGGCGACACAGATCATCCATCCGGAGCTGAAAGTCCAACGACCGGGCGCGAGGCCAGGCATTCTTGCTGCTGATCAGCGATTGTAGATCAGGATAAGTGTGATGCAGGATAGGATAGCAAGTGCGGGGCGTCGCAGTGCGAAGCCGAAACACAACATACAGGCAGCGACCGACGCCCAGCCGAAATCTCTCAGTATCGACATCAACGGCCGAAGGATGCCGAGCGTGACGATCAGCCCAGGTGGCTTCGAAAGCCTCGCCGCAGTTGAGGTTCGGCCAAGCGATGATGCGCAACCAGAAATCGGCGGTCGAGATCGTCATTTCAGCGGGATATTGGGCCAGAGGGGCAATTGCGCCTCCCGCGGTCGTGATCGATGAGAAGGTCGACGCACGGGGCATGGCAACACAAGCCACCCATTTCGCGTTACTCTGAAAAAACCACAGCGGTTACCTTGAAAGGCGGGAACGATCAAACCTGGAAAGAGTTCTTGAGGTGTTGATACGAACAAGGAGTTCCTCCATGAAATCTCTCGCAGAGCTGTTTGAGCACACTCTAAAGGACATCTACTACTCTGAAAACGCTCTTGCCAAGGCTTTGCCGATAGTATCGAAAGCGGTCAAAAACCCGGAACTGAAAAAGGCAGTTGATTATCACCTCGAAGAAACAAAGGGGCAGATTGGGACTCTGAAAAAGGTCTTCAAGACGCTCAGTATCAAGCCGGAGGGCACAAAGTGCGATGCTGTAGTGGGTCTCTTGAAGGAGGCTGACGCCTTGATGGCAGAATCCGAGGATGTGGCTCTTGACGCCGGTGCGCTCGCTGCGTGTCAGGCAGTTGAACATTACGAAATCGCTCGCTACGGCTCATTGCGCGAATGGGCAAAGGTGCTAGGCAACGAAGAGGCGCACGTGCTCTTAAGTGGAATACTTGACGAGGAAAAGGCTGCTAACAGCAAGCTTACAAATTTAGCAGTCACATCGATCAACAAGGGATGAATTTCTGCGGGGAGCCCGCGGCCCTTAGCCAGGAAATCCTACTGTCGAAACTCAAACATCGACAGGTGACGACTCATTTCAATTTTCTTAGTTGCCGTCAGCCGAAACTTTCAAGCGATCGCGATCAACGAGCGGATCGAATCTATAAACTTAACGATCTGCTGATGAATCTATGCATAGTCTATTGGTGGTAGTCACAACCAACTCGAGAATGAATGAGCGAAGGGAAATCGATTGGTGATCTTTGATCGAATCACCCGAACTGCATTCGCCGTCGCAAGCGGCTTTCTCATGCTGCTGGCTTTCGGGTTGATCACATATGCAGCCTATGAAGTTGTGCGGTCCCTGTTAGTGGACGGCACCAACATTGCAACTTCCTTGCTCGAAGCAGTAGGCTATTCCGTTATTGCAATTGCGGTGTTCGATGTAGGGAAGTACTTGCTCGAGGAGGAGGCCATCAGGGCCCGCGAGATGCGCCAGCCTGCCGAAGCGCGTCGCAGCTTGACGAAGTTTATCTCAACTATTGCCATCGCGGTTTTTCTTGAAGGATTGGTTGCTGTATTTGAAGCTGGAAAAGACCAATTGCCGTTGATGATTTACCCAACTCTCCTCCTTCTGACTGGTGTCGCTCTTGTGATTGGATTAGGCATCTATCAGAGATTGAGTGCAATGGTCGAAAACGAAACCACTGATCGGGAGCAATCGAAAGCGCCGTTGCGAAGACGCACGAGGGAACCGAAATCTGCATAACTAAACTGCCGAATCTGCAAGGCGTATCGTATTCGCCAAGGTTATTTAATTGCAACATTATGTACGTTCATGCGGACTTCAATATCCGCCAATAATCGGCAGCATCTCGCCAGTAATGTAACTAAGCAGTGCGACGAGGCCAAGAAGACATAGGCTGGCGCGATCTCTTCGGGCTGCGCCGACCGTTTCATTTTTGTATCTGCTCCGAATTTTGCAATATCTTCGGCTTCCTTGTCCGCGGGATTCAGTGGCGTCCACACTGGTCCGGGCGCAACGGCATTGACGCGGATGCCTCGCGAAATCAGGTTTCCCGCTAGGGCCCGGGTGAAGGCATGAATGCCTCCAATGAAAGAACACAAGGGGCAAAACACCGCCATGAAGCGGAATGATCGAGGTATGGCGCGGTTCGACATGACCCACATGATCATGTGCATGCTTTCTGGCGTCAGGCTGATAAAATCCCAAAAATTGTCGTGGGCCGATTGGGCTTGCGGAAAACCCCGGTCCGGCTCCTGTTTGACCGCATGTATTATGTCAGGGAATTTTATGGCGTCCTGGATGAAGAAAACCGGAATGTTTTTACCAACGATGTCCCAGTTGCCTTCCTGGGTATAGAGTTTAACGGCAAAGCCCCGAACGTCACGAGCAAGGTCAAACGAGGCTTTGTTGCCAGCGACTGTGGAAAATCTGACGAAAGCCGGGGTTTTCTCTCCTGCGCGCTGAAAGAGGTCGGCCCGCGTGTATTTTGCAACCCCTGGCGCCAATCCTCAGGGCGTTTTGATCATCGACAACCGGGCCTCCCTGAGCCGTTGTAAGCAGAGGCGTACCTCCATCAGCAGTTTGATGCAGTTCGCGGCCTTGGCCCCGCCGGAGCTTTTGATCGTGGATGGTTACGCTGTTATTGCGTTTCGCCTTGGGTGACTTGGACATGGCCGTTTCCTTGCGTCGTTCGGGGGTGGCTCTGACGACAGTCAATGCAGCGGCAATGCTCCGGTTCCAGAGAACTGCATCGACGGAACGTATCAACCTGGAGATCGTTGATTGTAGGGCTAATATTGAGGAGATTTGAAATGAACTGGGATCGCATCGAAGGTAACTGGGAACAGTTTAAAGGTAAGGTGCAGGAGCAATGGGGCAAGCTGACTAATGACGATCTTGACGTCATTGAAGGAAATAGAAAGCAGCTCGTGGGGAAGCTCCAGGAACGCTACGGCAAAACACAGGAAGAGATTGAGCGCGATGTTGACAATTGGCTGACGCGAAACTGACGGTGCCGCCAAAACAATTGCGCAACGCAGATTGACCGAAGTCAAATGCGTCGGGATAAACCATCGCGAGTGGATCCTGGACAGTTACGGTGCCCATGTCCAACGTCACATCCCGAGGCGTACCCAATATCGACACGAACCTGCCGCGCAGTGCACTCATCGGAGGGCCTGCAATCTCCGCGATGCTTGACACCGGCACCGGGCGATCTCTGGCATTGGGTAACACATCGGAGCCGAAATTTGCTGAGTCGTGAGCGTAACCACAGAAAATGTCGCAGCGTGGCTTCCGCTTACTGCGTAGACTGAAATCGGTTGGGCATTAAAGAGTGCGGTACGTCCGGATCCGTGCTCGCGGACAAGTTCCTCCTCGATGAGATCTGGGTTGTCGTCGTTAAAACTCTCCCAGCCTTCTTCCCGATACATCGCACGGCACGCCGAGGAAATTCTCGAAAACGCCCGGGTCTCCGAACCTTCAGTTCCGACTGCGGTAACTCCTTTGGATATGAGGACGTGACCCTGCCTGGCGAGATTTATCTCGCGTTGAGCATCTTCGATTGCCCGGAACGTTTTCGGCCTGCCGCGCACGCCCATTGGCAACTGAAATTTACCTTGGATTGAGTTGCCGACGGCCGCTAGACCCGGCGCTGGAAGTCCTTGCGAACGATGAAAATGCTGTTCGCGAAAATGCATGCATTTCTCTGAGTCTAGGAACCAATCGGCCATCCCATCCGTTCGGCTGGGTCTGTTGTTCGACATCTCGGGGGCTTTTCAGTGCAGCACAGGGATTTGAGAAGTGGCCAGCCGATCTGGCTGGATCGCCCGGCCACCAACGTTCGCTTCGACGAGCTCTCCGATGATATTGTGATCGACGTCGCTATTGTTGGCGCAGGGATTAGCGGTGCTCTTGTGGCAGAAACACTGTCTGAGGTCGGCTATTCTGTAGCTGTCTTTGACAGACGCAAACCAGTGGCAGGGTCCACCTCCGCAAGCACGGCACTTCTGCTGTTCGAAATTGACATGCCGCTGCATCGACTTGCACACAAGATAGGTTTTGCCAATGCCGAACGTGCGTGGAGGCGATCAAAACTTGCGGTGGACGCTCTGAGGGAGCGGACACGTGCTCTCCACATATCTTGTGAACTGCAACCGAATGACTCACTATATCTTGCAGGGGATGTTCTGGATGCTGCAGGATTGCAGAGAGAGTTGATAGCGCGGAGGCGTGCTGGGTTTGAAACACAGTTTCTGGACAGGAATGAACTCAAGGAGAGATTCGGTATTGACCGGGCTGCAGCTTTGAGGTGTTTTGGAAATGGTGAAGCCAATCCTCGCAAACTTGCACTTGGTTACTTGCGTGCTGCGGCTGCGCGCGACGCGGCTATCTATGCGCCTGTCGAGATCGTCACCGTAGAGCCAAGATCGCGGGATGTCCTAGCTCTAACGAAAGGAGGTCAAAGGATTCGTTGCAAATACTTGGTCTTCTGCACCGGATACGAAATTCCGGATCAGGTACCCCACAACGGGCATCGAATTGTTTCGACGTGGGCACTGGCGACACCACCGCAGCGAAGGGCCCTTTGGCCCGAACGTTGCCTGATTTGGGAAGCGTCGGATCCTTATTTGTACATGCGAGCGACAAGAGATGATCGGATCATCATTGGCGGCGAAGATGAAGAATTCGAAGACGAGGGTAAACGCGACGCCAAATTGCCCGCAAAAGCGAAGATCATTCTGCGCAAACTCAAGAAGATGTTTCCCGATGTGGTTGCGGAGGCGGATTTTTCTTGGACGGGCACCTTTGGTGCGAGCGATACGGGCTTACCGTCCATCGGCGAGATTCCAGGGATGGACCATTGTTATGCTGTTCTGGGGTATGGCGGTAACGGCATCACTTTTTCTATGCTTGCGGCACAGCTCATTCGTAACCTGATTGCAGGGTCGGGGGATTCAGATTCAGACCTCTTCTCGTTCAAATGAGGGGCTCGCTCGGTTCTCCTCGACGGCTGCCGTAAATTGCCTCATGATTGAAGCCTCCCCTTCACTATGCGACGTTTATGGCGCTTGGCTGCACGCGATAAGACAGCGTCCTACCCGAAAACCTTTGGTTCCCGCTCTATTTTATACCCATCAAGCTCTTCAGCTCTGAAACCTTTTTCATGCAACCTTGTTCATCGCCGGCGTCGACCATCGTGCGCGCTTCAGCGATCAATTGATCGATTTTGTCAGTCGGATTTCCGGAGGGTTGGCCGGTGACATCTTTTTGGGGCACCGTAAACTTAACCAGTTGGCGATGTTTCTTTGTGAATTTGAGTGATGACCGAGGTTCGTGATCTACTCTATCGCCGTCACCGTTTTCCAGCTGAAGTTATCGCCGAGGCGGTGTGGCGTACTTCCGCTTCCCGCTCAGTCTTCGCATGGTCGAAGACATGCTTGCCTACAAGGGCATAATCGTCACACACCAGACGATCCGCACATGGGCGGAAAAGTTCGGGCGGGGCTACGCCAATAAGATCCGCAGACGTACGCCACGCCTTGGCGACAAGTGGCACCTTGATGAAGCTGTCGTTTCGATCAGGGGCAGGAAACACTGGCTCTGGCGCGCCGTCGATCAGGAGGGTTTTGTATTGGACGTCTTGGTACAAAGCCACAGGAATACCAAGGCCGCCAGACGCTTGATCCGCAAGCTGCTTAAGAAACAAGGTTGTGTGCCGCGTGTCATGGTGACGGACAAACTCAGATCCTATGCGGCCGGCAACAGGCAGATTGGTCTGACCGTTTGCGATCACCGCCAGCATAAGGGGCTCAACAACCGGGCGGAGAATTCGCACCAGCCAATTCGACGACGAGAAAAGATCATGAAGCGATTCAAATCAACTCGGCAGCTTCAACGCTTCGTTTCCATTCATGATCCCATCGCCAATCTCCACCACTTTCCACGCAACAAGTTAACTTCATCCGACCATCGCGCTTGTCGCAACGCTGCCATGGACGCGTGGCGCAAAATCGCATGCCTACAAGCGGCATGAGATCAGCTACACAAAAGCGCCCAAACGCGAAATATATCAGGTTAAGTTTACGGTGCCCGCCAAAGTCATCGTAGCGGGGCGCTGCCGTCGGAAAAATTGAAGTGACCTAAGAGTGATAGTTCTGATCTGGGATCGACGGGGCATACGACGTGTAGCTCTTGAGCGCAGCCACTCGAATTGCTGGCGAAAGCGCTGGAACCATATGTGTCCTTTATTGGTTCACCTCGAAGTGAAAGGAGGGGATAATGGACGACAACAGACCTTCTAAAACTCCAATTGCGGCACGCCAGGGTCGTCGGTGGCGGCCTTTGCTGAACATCTCGATATTAGGACTGCTCCTGGCACTCGTAGCTTGGGGCGGGCGGGGTCGAGCTGTATAACGAGAGCGGCGACAATGTTCTCCAAATCCAGAAGAACGAGGGCAACATTCAGAGCCCAGATCTGCCAGCTTTACCTTCGGACAAGCCCGTAGATCGCGATCCGGCATCCCGGTAACTTGGCAGCGTCGTGGACAGACGTGATACCCCGCCCGAGGACGGATACGTTTTCGAAGAGCTTGTAGTCTTCCATGCGCCTATAGCAAGCACAGTGGCGCCCTGGACTCCATCAAATTTGCTAGTGACGGGAGCCAAAAAAGAGCATCTCAATGACGTGTTGATAACAGGCGAACCATGATCGTTTCGCGATGCGCGGCGATCGAGGCGATGATCTCAAGATCGCGGCCACCCTTGTCAAAAAGCTTCATGATCGTTCGTGCCAAACGGTCTTTGTGTTCATAATAGCCTGGGTGTACGCCGAGCATCTCGCACGCCCTGATGTGAGCGCACATCATGATCTGCCAATCATCTTCGCTGTAGGTGAGTTGGTCGAAAAGATGCTGCAACATATAAGGCTCCTCCTCCACCAATGGCGGGAGCCCATAGCATCTCTCAAGCGCTGGCATGCCGTTGATAAACCAGCGACAGGGATATTAAGAACCTGGTAGTGGCTTGCGTCAACGATATGTCCTCCCGCGGACAATTCTTGCTCATGCCCATCCCGAACGCTCCCAAGATAGTTGAATAAAGACTGATCACTCTCTTCAGAACCAGATCGCTTTCTCGACTGGCGTCTGCACCCCAGACACGACCCCGCGCTCCGCCTCAGCCCTCGAATACTCTCTCCTCGCGTTGACGCAGCGCATTGAAGACGGTTTCGGGCAGCCGCACCCGCACATCCTCCGCAAAACGCTGCTTCAAGGCGTCAAAACTTGCATCCGGATCGGCCGTTAGCAAGGCGATTTCATCGAAGAAATCGAGTTCCTCGTCCGAAAGCGTTGCATCGGGCGCGGGTTGTACACCCCACACGTCCCATGGCAGGATTTCGTGGCCATTGAGGGTGGCGAGATCGCGGATCAGGCTGCCAGCGATGAACCAGAGGCCGCGAAGCTGGGAAAACTCGATACCAAACAGTTCTGGATTCAGTTGACCGCCGCGGCATCTGCGCCAGGCCTCGGACGCCGTCAAAAACTGCGCGCGGGGGACGTCAAGAACATCATGGCGGATCGCGAGATTGCGGACGAAAACATCGTCGAACTGGCTATCCAGCAGTGCCCAGCGGCCCTCTTCCGCCTTCCAGTATTCGCAGACCCAGTGATCCTCGAACTTGCCTGGATTGAAGTAGGCGCCGAAGCCACCGCGGCCTCTCGCGGGCACACCGTGATGGCGAAAGATCGCGAGCGAAAGCAGCATAAAATGGCGGCAGATGCCGACCAGGCGCTTTTCCGGTGGTCGGCCGATGTGGAGCGGGCGATCATCGAGTTCGAGTAGCGCATCGATGATCTGCTCCATCGGCCGGATATGGCTCTCGCCGCGACGTGCGTCAGGAATTGGATAGCCATAGAAGGGCTCCGCCACGTGCTCGTAAATCAGCAACCCCTGCACCGTGCGCGCGACGCTCGCGGGATCGAACGGCAGCGCATCAAGGAGGGCGGCATGGCGGCCGGGCGTGCTGAAGGGCGAGTGACTTGCATAATGGTCGAGCATGCGCTGGGATGCGCCGCGACCATTCTCGCGGGCTCTGTTGCAACGGCTGAGTTGGGTTAACGAAGGCTGATACCATAACAGCTATGCGGCGAGGATCGCGAACTGCTCAGCCAGGGATGGATTCGGATTGAAGGCGTACCTTGCCTGTCGCTTGCGCATCATGTGGACCATTTCGATGCCAGACAAGATGATGCGGGCAGTTGCCGTCGATTTGAATCCGAGCATTGTCCGCACGCGGCGCTTGATGCGCCGGTGATCCTGCTCGATCCGATTGTTTAAGTATGGACTTTTCCTGATCGTAATCGGCTTCAGCTGACGCCGGGAGCGATCCTGCAAGCGATGTGTCACGTCGCAGGAAAGGATCGCCTCCCGGTTGGTCTGGCTGCCGTCGATGACGACGCGATCCGGTCGGCCATGGCGCTTCAGCGCCTTCCTGAAGAAGTGTTTCGCTGCGGATAGATCCCGATGCTCGCTGAAGAGGAACTCGACCGTATCGCCAACGCTATCGATGGCGCGGTAAAGATACATCCACTGGCCTCGAACCTTGATGTAGGTTTCATCCATATGCCACTTGCCGGTGACGCCACGCTTGCGCCGATTGAAGCGCTTCAGCAACAAAGGCGAATAACGAATGGTCCAGCGATGGATGGTCGTATGATCGACCGCAATGCCACGCTCGGCCATCATCTCCTCAAGATTGCGCAGGCTCAGATTGTAGGCAAGGTACCAGCGTACGCATAACAGGATCACTGATTGGTCGAACTGACGGCCCTTGAACATCAAAACTCTCCGAAAACAATCGAAGGGTTCCTTGCCATGCTGCGGGTAACCAAAACGTTGCAACAGATCCCGCGCTCCTCCTGACAGTAACGGCTTTTACCGCGGCGCACTCGATCACGCTGACGCTGGCGACGCTTGGGTTTGTCAACGTGCCCGGACCGCCGGTCGAGGCGGCAATCGCGTTCAGCATACTGCTCCTCGCCTGTGAGATCATCCGGATACACAGGGGCCTGCCCAGCTTGACCGCACAGCGCCCCTGGATGGTGGCGTTCGCATTCGGGCTCCTGCACGGACTTGGCTTTGCCGGGGCACTGGCGGGTCTGGCGCTGCCTGCCGGGGATATTCCACTGGCCCTGCTGTTCTTCAACGTCGGGGTGGAAGTCGGACAATTGATGTTCATCGCAGCGGTGATCGGCGTGGTTGGATGCGCGAAGTTGTTGAAGTATCCGCCAAGGGTGGGGCGTTCCGCATTTCTGGCGACGACCTATGCGATCGGCACCATGGCGTCGTTCTGGTTCGTCGAGCGGGTGGCAGCATTTTGAGGAACCCGAGCTGGATTCCGACCACCGCAACCGAGGCATCGAACTGATGTCCCGGGCTTTGATGAGCTATGACGAGCTGGTCAAACCCGCATTGGGATCGGATGCAGACTCGCCACTATGCGAATTGCTCATGTCATCTGTTTGCAACTGATGGCGAGCAATAACAGGGGGCAACTGCGAAATACGCAGGAGAGGGGACTCAGTGTACAGCAGGCAGGGACGCAATACTCATGGGCGAAAATATTTGACCCGGCTGCTGGGTGCAGTCCTCATTGTGGCGCTCTTTGGCTGCGCCGGCCGACCAAAGGGCGTTCTTGTCCCGGTGGCCGATACCTCACCAAATTCAAGCCGGGTCGAAATGATCGTGGCAACCACCCGCAGTCGCTCCGTAAATCCTGGCGAAATGTTCAGTGGAGAGCGAGCCCTTACTCCGTCCTTTGCCGAGATCACGGTGTCGATACCCCCTGCCGATCACCGAAAGATAGGTGAAGTCGAATGGCCGCGGAGGCTGCCGCCCAATCCCGCGACAGATTTTGCCGTCCTGAAGGCAGATCAGGTGACGAAGCCGGCGGCAGAAGCCTGGCTGGGCGATGCGGTGGCGAAGAACAAGGATCGCAGCGTCCTCGTGTTCATCCACGGGTTCAACAATCGCTTTGAAGATGCGGTCTACCGCTTCGCGCAGATCGTCCACGATTCCGGCGCGCCGAGTGTGCCGGTCCTCGTGACCTGGCCGTCGCGAGGCAGCGTCCTGGCGTATGGATATGATCGCGAGAGCACAAACTATACCCGGAACGCCCTGGAGAACTTGTTCCAGTATCTGGCGCGGGACCGCAACGTGAAGGAAGTCTCCATCCTTGCCCATTCGATGGGCAACTGGCTGGCGTTGGAATCACTGCGTCAAATGGCGATACGCAACGGCCGCCTTCCACCCAAATTCAAGAATGTGATGCTGGCCGACGCCGACGTCGATGTCGATGTATTCCGCTCGCAGATCGCCGACCTTGGCGAGCCACGACCGCAATTTACCTTGTTCGTGTCCCGCGACGACCGCGCGCTGGCACTGTCGCGGCGAGTCTGGGGCAACGTTGCACGCATCGGCGCAATCGATCCCGAGCAGGAACCCTACAAGACGGAACTTGCCGCCAACAAGATATCCGTTGTCGACCTGACCGAAATCAAATCCGGGGACAGCCTCCGTCACAGCAAGTTTGCACAGTCGCCGCAGATTGTGCAGTTGATCGGCTCCCGCCTCTCCGATGGGCAAACCCTTACCGACAACAGGGTCGGCCTCGGAGATCAAATCGTCGCCGCAACGACCCGCGTTGCTGCAGTTGCTGGTACCACTGCGGGCCTCGCCCTTGCGGCGCCAGCGGCCGTTGTGGACCAGAACACGCGTGAAAACTACGCCAGTCATGTTGAAACGCTCAATCCGGGATTTCGGGGTTCGCCGACAAAGATTTCGGGTAGCGGGAACTGTCCGGCGCATTCGGTAAATGATCGGTGCAACCAATAGTGCATTTCGGCCGCGCGTGGGACCGAGAAAGTGAGGCAACATCGTAGCGCTGCGCTTCATTTCCAGTTTTGCAGCTTTCAATCTGGCTTGATGAAAAAACGGACCAGACAGCCCGGCGTGCAGATTGAAGGTTAGGTCCGGCCCGCCCTACCGCTCGCCTTACTCCCCTGTAAGCGCGATATGCTATTTTGTTACTCTGTATAAGTAATTGTAAGTACAAGCATATCTATCTATCATTATAATTCGAAGATAGAAGGTTTAATTGCAGTTGTGCTTGAATACTGGTTGTTTTACAGTACATTTTTGTCAGGGGATAAACGTCTTTCGGAGGCAACGCTTGGGAAACGATGAATCCGCAGGTTTTTGCTTATGAGTTGTTCCATCCGAATTGGGAAATCATCGTGCTGAATGGAATTCTTCCGAAGCAAAAAGCAATACATTGCGGCTGACCGCCGCGACAACCACCGAATGCTCAACCCTAATTCATCTGATTGATTCATTCCCACAACTCGGCGGTTGGATAGCGCCAATGGGGGGCCAGATTGATCAAATGTTCGATCGCAGTTTCGACAGCCACTTCAGCATGGGCCCCTGAAGTGACGGCATAAGCGTCGTCGTGTTGCCCCGCACCAACGACAACCCAGGAGGATTAATCCATGCAAGGGAAATGGGAATTTCTGAAATTAACCGTCGCACTTTCCGTCCTGGCACTCGGCAGCGCTTCGGCGCAGGACAAGCCGAACGCCATCAAGGCACCGGCGACAAAGACCATCGGATCGGCAAAATCGCAGATCGAACCCTCGCTCATCGTGCTCAACTCAAAGGGTGCGAGCATGAAAGACGGAAAGTTGATCCTTACTGGGATTTCGCCAAGTTCAATCGTGTTTGCCGACCGTCCTGTAAGAGCGGCTGGCCACGTTCTGACGGCTCATCTCCTGGAAGAGTGGGCTGTCGGTAAAGACAGCTTCGCCGCTGATCCGCCCAACGCCACGGTGTCTGTTCTCAAGAAGGACGGCAGTGACGTCCTTGACGCTGTCGTTACTCTAAATGCCCCGAAAATGGAGGACGACAACCTGACCTTCGATGTGGAAGTGTTGGAGGGCAGCCTCGACGGTGCTGACGGACCGGCATCGACCTTCATCGATATCATCGGGATGCCATTGACCCCACGCTCCTTTGCCGGGGTTGCTCGCCGTACCGCGTACCGAGGAGCCTGGTATGGGGGAGCCGTGGCCGGGGCCGCCATGGCAGCTCCCTATTATTACCAGCGGCCATTGTGCGGCTACTACCCCTATCCGCCATGCTACTGACAGCAGCCATGCGGGCTTGGGTTTTGGCTGTCCAGTCGACGAAACAACGGTGCTGTTAGGCAAAACCGGAGGAGATACCATGAAGTCGTTCCACAAAAAGGTCTTAGTGTCGGCGGTTTTTCTCGCCGCAACCAGTCTGCAGGGTGGGGGCATGGCCTTCGCCCAGTCTGGGGCCGAAATGCCAACGATCCTCGTTACACCCGATAAGGTCGAATCCCGTATCGGCACGCTCGAATTCAAGGACGGTGCCCCAAGCGCGGCAACCGTCGAGAAGGTTCGCGACACGCTGGATTTCACCCGCGGCCTCGACGTGTTCCTCAACAGTTACGGCGGTGCATCCGCCTACGCGATCCGCAAAGGACTTCTCAGCATCGGCGCGGAGGACAATACCGTCACCATCTATCCCGAACTGATGGATGCGAAGTCGTTGTTTCTTACAGCCAACGCCGACACCATCTACTACTTCAGCACCGTCGACCTGACCAAGGGGCCTATGGTGGTCGAACAGCCTCCGAAGGGACTTGGTACCATCAACGACATGTGGTTTCAGTGGATTGTCGACGTCGGATTTCCCGGCCCCGACCGTGGCGAAGGTGGCAAATACCTACTGCTTCCCCCAGGCTACGACGGTCCCGTTCCGGAGGGTGGCTTTTACGTAGCGCGGTCAAAGACGAACCGTGTGTTGTATGCCGCTCGCGCCTTCCTCACCGACAATGATCCGAAGCCAATGGTCGAGGTGATCAAGAAGACGATCAAGATTTACCCCTATACGCCCGGTGGCGTTGGCACCAGCATCGCGACAGCGCTTGGAGGCAAGGTCAAGCTGGAAGCAACCCCGCCAATCCCGGAGACCAAGATTATTGAGGCCAGCGGAAAAGCATACAATACGATTCCGCCAAGCGATTACTCGTTTTTTGAGATGATCAACGCCAACATTCAGGATGAGCCAGCCGATTCCTATAATCCGGAGCTTGCCGGTCAATTGGCGGCAATCGGCATCGTGAAGGGTAAGGAATTCAAGCCGGACGATCGGATGAAGAAGATACTGACCGATGCCGCCGCGGTCGGAAATGCTGCCGGACGAATGCTGAATTGGCGCTACAGCGTGCCTCATCCCGATTGGGCGTACTACCCAGGCTCAATGTGGGGCAACATGCTGTGGGAGGGCGGTGCCAATTTTGAAACGCCGCCGCCGATGATCTCCAAGGAGGGGCTTTTCGAACCGTTGCCGCCGACTGGCGCGCGGACCCTCGATTCCAAGACGGCGTTTTATTACGGCTACACCCTTGACTCCCCGGGCATGATCATGCGGCTTCCCCGCGTTGGCTCGCAGTATCTCATGGGCTTTTCGGACGCGGACAAGAACGACCTCGACGGAGGCAAAACCTACAAGGTGACGCTTCCGCCGAACATTCCAGCGGCTGCGTTCTGGTCATTTACGCTTTACGACAACCAGTCTCGCTCGATGCTCGACACGCCGCAACGCTACCCGCGGGCCGGAAGTCAGTCTTATCCTTCGCCAGCTGCCGAAGCCGATGCGGACGGCTCGACGACAATCTTTTTCGGCCCGAAGCAACCGGATGGCGTGAAGCGTGGCAACTGGATTCAGACCATGCCTGACAAAGGCTGGTTCACGCTGCTGCGTCTCTATAGTCCGCTTGAGCCGTTCTTTACGAAAGAATGGCGTTTAAGTGAAATTGAACTGGTCAAATAATTCGGCGGAAAGGGGACAATCAAGAGGTGCCGGCGGGACATGGTAATGAAAGTTGCGGTAACAAAAGTGGGGAGACCATGAAACCAACCAGGCAAACACGACTGGGCGTTGCAACGGTTGCCGGTACCGCTGCCCGCAAGCCAGGGTCCGTTGGTTTCTTGGTCCTGATGCCGGGAAGAACGCCCTCGGCGAATTCAATTCTTGGGACATACCCAAACATCTTAGAGATTTTGATGCGTCGCACACATCGTCGCGTCTTTTCATTCAAAGCAGAACACAGGAGGAGATCATGCATTTATTAGTTCGGACTGCCCTGGCATTTGCGGTCCTCACCGTTCCATGTGAGGCCCAGGAAATGTTCAAGAAATATGGTAAGGCGGCCGGTTGGGACATATTTGTCAATGAGAAGATGGGCCCTGGCTGCCTGATCGCCCGGCAAAATCCCGACGCTGGCGCACAGGTGGAGATCGGTATCGATGCAACCGCAGACCTGCGCGGCTATCTGGCGCTTTACTCCAAGAAACCCGAAAAGATTACCGCAGGAGAACAACTCTCGGTCGTGTTCGACGTCGATGGCGAGCAGTTTACGGGCGTGGCTACCGGCCAGGAGATAGAGGGATTCGACGGTGCATCCGTTCCCTTCAACAATCTCGATTTCATCTATGGTCTTGCCAAGAAGAAAAAGCTGACGATCACCGCGAAAGGGCGTGATGAATTAGTGATTGACCTCACTGGTACCGATGCCGCGTTCAAGGCATTGCGCGAGTGTCAGGCCGCGCAGAAGTAAGCGGCGGTGTCCGCTGCGTTCCGCGCAGTGGCCGTCTGAATCGCTCTAAAATAGGAGGTGAGAGGGGGCCGGTCAAATCCTCCTGCCTCCGTTTACTGTCGTTCCGCATCTTTTGCGGAATACAGATGTTGGTGGCAATGCTCGCCCGTGCATAACGAAGATATACACAAGAGTTGCCTGGAACGCTCGGAATGACCCTGTCCGGCAGGTTAATTCCAACCTCGACAGGCGAGACCGGGCGTCGGCTCCCTCGCTGCAAGCGAAAGCCAGATATCTTCCGGATTACTCGGCAGGCGCCCATTGATCACGTCTAGAGTTTTCAACGGCATTGAACGATCTCATTGAGAAGGTGCGCTTATCGCGTTATCGGTAATGCGCGGGTTGTTACGACGGGAGGGCTTCTCTTGGCCAAAGGCACGGTTAAATGGTTCAATTCGACAAAGGGTTTTGGGTTCATCCAGCCCGATGACGGTGGCGCAGATGTATTTGTGCATGTTTCTGCCGTTGAGCGGGCTGGTTTGCGCAGCCTAAGCGATGGTCAGAAAATCAGTTACGAGCTCGTGCAGGACAAGAGATCGGGCAAACTGTCAGCTGATCAGTTGCGCGCGCTTTGACCCACTTGGGAAGCCTTCGGGCACTGTGACCAAAAAGGCGAAAAGGTTGTGGCATTCGTAAAAAATGAAGCACCACGATCTCCCCTCCGGTTTTGTGCGCCTGCACGCGCGTTATTACACGGCCGAGGGTTAGTTGCCCCTGACGTTCCCGATATGTGCTTCGAAAATCGCATAACGGCTCGTCTGGAACCGCACCCGCAGAATGCCGCATTCAGTGGGTCTCGGTTCCGCTCAAGGAGGTCATCATGGTCGCTGAGGCCCTAAAGCCGCCCTATATCGACGTGCTCAAAAACGGCCGCGATGGGGTGGGAAGCGGTCATAAACCAAGAAAAGCTGAAACGGTCATATGCGCCACTTCCGACCTAGGGCGTCACACGCCGCTGCAACGGTCACGTCGTTCCGGAGCCAACCAGTACCTCCATCTCGACGATGAGCGGTTCTCTTTTGCCTGCATCAGGAAATGATTGGCGGACTTCCTCGCGTACAGCGTGCCGCAGGTCTGCGGAGAGCTTGACATACTCCTGTCCCGAGATCCCTGCACCGGCGTCGGTGCCGCTGAAATAGTCGTCGAATGAGGCGAAGGAAAACGACCGTAGCTCGCTTCGAACCATCACCTCGGTGAAGCCAGCACCATGCAACAGCGCGCTCAGTCGCTCGGCGGTCCGGATCGAAGCATAGCGATTGAGCTGTTCGGCCTTGGCAGGCACATGCTTGCCGATGACGGTGCAGATCCGCGTAAATAGAGAACGCTCGGGCGTCGAGTTGACCGTAATCGCCGTTCGTCCGCCAGGCGCAAGGACACGCCTGAACTCGGCGAGCCCGCGCGCGGGATCCTCGAAAAATGCGAGGCCCAGCTGACAAATAACGCGATCGAACCGACTGTCAGGAAACGGAAGGGCATGCCCGTCGAGGAGTTGGAACTTGATCGCCGAGTTCTCTGGATTGCGCCTTGCGACCTTAAGCATCGTGCTGGAAATGTCACCGGCAACAATCTCTCCCGTAGGACCCACCAGCTCCGCCGCCGCTCGTGCGGCGGCCCCCGTGCCTGTTGCCACGTCGAGAACGCGATGGCCGGCGGCGATCACCGCGACGTCCATGAGCGCGGGAATGTATGCCGCCGTCACGCGGGCAAACATGCTATCGTAGCCTGTGGCACCGTCGACATATAGCGGCCCAGTCATTGTCGTCTCCATAAGCGCGATCACGGAGTAATAGCATGTCGCGTCGGCAAGGGCAGCTATGGGTCATGGTTTCCCCTTCAAATCTCTCGAAGAAGGTCCGCAAGGGGGCGCGTCCCGCCGTTTGTTGCACCTGCTGTCAATGACTGGAATTGGGTACGAAGTGGACTGTCCTGATCTTCAGCGAGATCAAATGGGGCACTACAGCATTGTGGGATTGTAGACCTTCGGGAACCAATCAAAATCGGGCAATAACACCTATTATCGGCATTTTCAAACGAACGGTTATCAGTGACTGTCGATATTGAACAGAGGCTTTGTATTTGAGAAACTTGGCGTGTGACTATGGTGTCAGCAGTTCGGACCCATTCGTCTCGACGAGTGGGCTGTACTGCAATCCGCTAAAACATCAGCCCACGAACCACCTCTAGCGCCGTTGAGGAAAATGCATGAGCTTATTCGAACTTGAATGCTTTGAAAGCTTCACGGTTTCGCTTCCAGGCGTATCCCTCGTCGACCAGTGGGGATCCCGGGTCGCAAAGGTGAGCGACAGAGTATTCACACTTCTTAGGCTGACATCCCCGGATCTGCACAGTCTTGTATTCAAGTGTCCAAGGGAAAGCTTCATCGTGCTGACTGGGATCGAGGGTGTCAAGCAGGCGCCCTACTTCGCTAAGCGGCAATGGGTGTGCGTTTCTAAGGAGGCTGGTCTTAGCGATGGCGAACTCGACGCCTATTTGCGTCGATCCTACCAGCTTGTTGCAAGCTGGCCTGACAAAGAAAATTCGTCAAGAATTGGGTAACCCGCTGGAATAAAGCGTCAGCACGAGAACTAATGCGCCTGTTCTTCAAACAACGTGACAGCTCCATCAAAACGTATGCATGCGACGGACCAACGGCGCGGGGCAGAAAGCTAATTGCTGTCTGGATTTCCGCTATTCGCCGATACTGTTCTCCAATGGGTCAAGGGCGCGGCGGCTCGGTTAAGAGCGTTGTCGACGCTTTCGGGTGCCTGCGTTCTATACGTGCTCAGGTGGTACTTGATGGGGTAAGCTGGGTATGGAGCGGCTTGGTTGAAAGCGCAGTCGGCCGATCTGGTTGGCCGCATGCTACAATATCGGCGCGAAGCGGACTTATAATATAGTAGGCGTGGCAGTAATATTCTCGTCAGAATGAACCCGGGTCTGTAGGATTAGTTGAGTGACCTATCACGCAATCCGTAGCATGGCATGGCGTATTAGAGCGCCAATGTTCAGCGCGTTCAGAAAAGGAAGGACCTTATGGATTCCGATGGAACAATTGTCACTCCTTTCACTCGACTGCTGGGTATCCGCCATCCAATCGTTTCGGCTCCGATGGGGCGTGCCTCCAGGCCAGAACTTGCCGCAGCAGTGACCAATGCCGGCGGCCTCGGCGGGCTTGGTTTCAGCTGGGACAGCCCGGCGGGCATCGAAGAGCTCGTTATTGCGGTGCGGCGGCTTTCCAATGACGGTCCCTTCCTCGCCAACTTTGTCCTTGAATGGGATCAGCACCAGAGGATGGACGCTGCGCTCTCGGCCGGCGCTCGGATCGTCTCTTTCTGCTGGGGTGACGTCGCGCCCTACATGGATCGTGCCAAAGCCGCGGGTGCGCTGGTCGTCAATACCGTCGGAACACCGGAGGAGGCGCGTCGATCCGTGGATCTCGGTGTGGATGTTCTGGTGGCCCAGGGCAATGAAGCCGGTGGTCACGTCTGGAGCCGGTTATCCAGCATGGTACTCCTGCCGCTTGTGGTCGATGTCGCCGGGAAGGTGCCCGTTCTAGCCGCTGGTGGCATTGCCGATGGGCGGGGCCTTGCAGCGGCTCTCATGCTGGGCGCATCAGGTGTATGGCTCGGCACACGGTTTCTTGCCTCGACTGAAGCGGCTTGCCATGCCGAATACAAGCGCCGTCTCATCGAAGCTGCTGCGAGCGATACGATCGAGACCACGCTTTTTGACGGAGGCTGGCCGGATGCACCCAGTCGGGTATTGCGCAACCGCACGGTCGAGACATGGGAGGCGGCGGGTCGCCCCGCGTCGGGTTCCCGGCCTGGGGAAGGTGAGGAGATTGGTCGCACACCCGATGGCAGCCCGGTACGGCGGTACTCGTTCGCCAGCCTGCTCAGTGGCGGTCAGGGGGACATCGACGACTTCGTCATTTACGCGGGCGAGTCCGTCGGACTGGTGCGTGAGATTCGACCAGCGTCCGATATTGTCAGAGCCTTGATCGATGATGCAGCACAGACTATGGCGCAGCGAACCCGGCACTTCAGCGACCGCTATACGAAGGGTTAAGAGGATCGCGTCGGTGTGGTTCTAAGGGGCCATTGAACCTTTGGCGGGCGCAAAGAGCCGCGATCGTGTGGCGTTCCGCGAATTGGTGCTGCGATGACCGTTTGTGGAGGCCAGGAATTCCGCCCTTGACCCCTTAGAGAACAGTATGGGCTCGAAGCGGTCATTCGTAATCGCATTGACCAAACCGCCGTACGTCGATTCCTCCGCCCATCAGCACTCTGCAACATGGGTCGACTTCCGGAACTCAGGCCGGCGGCGGACCCAGGATCTCCAGTCCAAACTCGCCCGCCGCGACGGTCGCAGTCTCGTCCAGGTTCTCGTCTCCGAGACCGCGCTCAGCAACTACTTTGAAGAAGCGCTCAAAGCCAGCGGGCAGGATGACGGTCAGGAGGCGGCCGGGAGCCGTGCCAATGTTTTTGAAGGAGTGGACCTGATGGCGGGGCAACAATGCGACGCCGCCAGGGCCTATGTCGAGCACCTCATCGCCACGCCAGATCCGAAATGTCCCTTCGATCACGTAGGAGATCTCATCCTCCCGCCCATGGCGGTGCAGCGGTGCAGCCACGCCTGGCGGCACGAACTCCTCAATCACGGCCGCGTCGAGAGTGCCGGCTGGATCGCGACGGATGATCACTATCTCGCCGAGCACCTCGAGTGCGCAGTCTGCGGGCGCTTCACTCGCCAGTGCTGCCATCCTCTCCTCCATCAGCCTTACTAGGGACGATAGTCCCGCGCCAGACCTATCGCAAGGCGGCAACTGGCCCGGTCACATAGGTCATACAGGTAGTATAGTTGTTGACGCCCTCATTCCACTTGACGGTGAACTGCGGCAGTACGTCACCGAACCCGGAAATGAATTCGCATCGTTCGCGGAAATCCTGTTGCCCGCGGACCTGTCAAGGGTCGCGTGCAGGACAAACGTCCGCAACTGGGCGGCGTGTAGCGGACATTCACCAAAGTCCGCTTAGCGCCCCGCGCTTTAGAATCTCAGAAAATGGAACGGTGACGAAAGATCGGTTTTCACACTCATGCCGGGCTCTGGGATATCGGGCTAGCTTGCCCGCTATGCCCATGTTCCCGTTCTGTGTTTCGAAAATCGCATAATGGCTCGTATGGAACCGCACGAATCCGGGGACGGCGATGCTGCCTCCAATGGTCACGGTTCGGAGTCGGCCTCTTCAGAAAGGGCTCGGTCGTTCTGTCTCTTAGCACGCGCCCGGTCGAGCTTGCCGAATTCGGTCATGATGCTCACCAGAACGCTGCCCGTCCAGCCGAATGTGAACAAGCCCGATATGGCTATGATTGGTCCGATCAGACGCCATCGATCAGGCAGGCTGATGTTGCCCTGGCCGAGCGTCGTATAACTCTCCAGGACGTAGTAGTAACTGTCACGCATTGAGGGGATGAATCCCCTCACATGGATAGGGATCGCCCAAATGAGGGTTTCGGCGAAATGCAGCGCGGTCAGAGAAGCGATTGTCGCGGCGAGCAACAGGTTGAGCCGCCAGTGTGGCGTGGTGCTGCTCACATGGATCCAGGATTTGCTGAAGCGCTGATTGATTGCCCGAATTCCTGCGCCGTGTACGAAAATAACAACGATCAATATCAAGGTGCCGACAGCAATTTC
>NZ_PGGO01000038.1 GCF_003010955.1 Phyllobacterium brassicacearum | reverse complement strand
GAAATATTCCCCCGACCTCAATCCGATCGAACAGGTCTTTGCCAAGATCAAGCACTGGATGCGCCAGGCTCAAAAGCGAACCGTCGACGACACCTGGCGCCATCTCGGCTACCTCGCCAACACCATCGAACCAGACGAATGCGCCAACTACTTTACCAACGCAGGATACGCTTCGGTGAAAACATGAAACGCTCTAGGCGCGTCGGAGTATTCAAACAGTGTCAGCCAAGATTCAAAGCTTAAGATCCGCCAATTTTAATGGTGCCCAAACATTTGCGGCTCAGCAATCGCTCGAAGATACTCAGCCGAGCACCTTGGTTCAGTATGGGTTTGCGGGCGTGACGGTCCTGATTTGACCGCTACAGTCTTTGTCCCCATTCATGACCGGGATGCGTCGTCTCCAGGCGGGTTTTCGGCCAGTGAATTCGGAAATGAACAACTACGGCAAGGCATTTCGAAATCGATCTCATCCTTGACGCGCCTATGCTTCGCCTTGAACAGGAGTATCGCCGCTGGCTTCAGGCTGCGATGATGTATGCGACGTGTGGTCCTTTCCCGACAGCAGGCAGCTTCGTATCTTCCATCGCCTTTCAGCGACAACGTGATGCCGGACGCCCCGGCGCGCCGAGCATAGTTTCCGCTTCACGGGATCATGAATAAAATGCCACAATTTCCTGACAACATTCCTACTGAAAAAAATCGGAGTGGCCATGAAGCGCAAATCAAAATCCCCGGAGAGCCCCTTAGACGAACACACTGTGGAAGAGCTGGAATTTCAGGAGCGTCTAATTATCAAGTACATGAAGGAGGGCATGACGCGCGAGGAAGCGGCAATGCAAGCGCTCGCCGATTTGCGGGAGAAAATGGATCGGCGTTGAGAAGATTCCTTGACGCATCCGGCCTAACCATCCGAAGAGCTCCCAGTCGATCTTCAAAAGTCTGCCGGCGGCCCGCATACCAGGAGATCTGCCACATGTTTCGAAGTTCAGGAAATTGAAGAGAGATTCTGTAAGCAGCGCATTAACGAGCTCTCCCCGCCTTCCGACCGAGCACCAGCTGCGAACGCGCTGCCGCATAATTGGGTGCAACTATCGGATAGTTCGCATCAAGATTCCAACGCTCGCAATATTGCTCCGGTGGGGACCGTTACCTTAACTGAAGCGTAATTTTGTATGGTGATGGTCAGGGATGACCGATACCCGTCCATCTCTTTACCGTCGTTACCGTTTTCCGCCTGAAATCATCGGCGAAGCTGTCTGTTTGTATTTCCGCTTTCCGTTAAGCTTTCGCATGGTTGAAGACATGCTGGCGTACAAAGGCATCATCGTCACGCATAAGACCGTGCGAGAATGGGCGGAAAAGTTCGGTCGCGCTTATGCCAACAAGATACGTCGTCGCAGTGGCACCTGGATGAAAAGCAGGGGCTCGTGCCAAAGAGAATGATCACCGACAAGCTCCGCTCCTATGGAGCAGCAAAGCGACAGGTCATGCCGGGCGTCGAACATCGGTCGCATAAAGGCCTTAACAACCGGGCCGAAAATTCGCACGTACCGTTACGAAAACGCGAACGGATGATGCAGGGCTTCCGATCTCCAGGAGGGCTGCAACGCTTCGTCGCGATCTTCTCCGCCATCAGAAATCACTTCGTCCCACCCCTAACGTTCGGCAAATGCAATCCACCTTCACCGCCTCAAGGCAATGGCGCAGTGGAATAACCGGCGCGCCTGCCTGAAATATAGCGCCGAGGCAAACTCCGTCTCATCCACGTTTATGTGACAAGCCCCCCGCAACGACTATGGCTTCAAGGCATCCTTCAATCCGACACATCCGGGCGCATCCGACAACGCACTCGGCTGGTGGGTTTCGCCTTGGCACTTTGGCCTGAACGAAGGTCCCATCGTGCTAATGATTGAAAACGAACGCAGCGGCCTCCTGTGGCGATTGATGCGCTCATGCACGTGCATCCGCAGCGGCTTGCAACGGGCGGGGTTCGACGGAGGGTGGCTGGCACTCCCTACCCTTGATTTTTTCATTTCAGGATCGAAGTCGACAAGGATAAAGTGAGTCCGAACTTTCCAAAAAAATAACGCCAGCGGTTGTGCGCAATCGCTGGCGTCTCACACTTCAAGTGACCGCAGCCAACAATTCCTCTGAGTCGCTGGCCACGACCGATTGACGTACGCTACTTGATGTCAGTGACCGTCAGTTTGCCGTTGACCTTCTCGGCAACGAATTCGATCGATTGGCCCTGTTTTGCCTTGGCAAGCAGAGCTTCGTCGCTCGCAACGAAAACCATCGTCATGGCGGGCATATCCAGGCCTTTGAGTTCTTCATGTTTGATGGTGATTTTCTTCTGCTTGAGGTCGATCTTCTTGACCTCGCCCTTGGTGAATTCAGCCGCCGTTGACGCCGTCGAGATTGCGGCTGCAGCGATTGCGACCAGGGCGGTCTTGATGATGGATTTCATGTCGTTTTCCTTTATCGATGGATGATTTTGGTGGCTGCGTTATGGCGCGACGGTGATGTCGCCCTTCATGCCGGACTCGTAATGACCGGGAATAAGGCAGGCGAAGCCGAATTCTCCGGATTTGGCGAAGGTCCAGATGATTTGGCCGTTACCCCCGGCGGCAAGGCGGATGGAATTGGGATCTGCATGTTCCATTTCCGGGAACTTCTGCATCAGTGTCTTGTGCTCCTGAATGGCTGCCGGCGTGTCCATGACGAACTCATGATCGGTTTCGCCCGTGTTCTGGAACTTGAGGCGGATCGTCTCGCCTTTCTTGACCTTGAGCACAGCCGGCTCAAACACCATCGATCCGTCGGCTTTTTCCTTCATCGAGATGGTAACAGTGCGCTTTGCTGCCGCCTTGGTGCCTGGCTTACCGATTTCCATGACATCATGGCCTCCGGCATGATTGCCCGTAGCGAAGGCGGGAGAGACCGCCAACGCTACCAGCACCGCAAGTCCAATTTTCATTTTCGTTATCATGCTGAATGTCTCCATTGATTTCTGTTCGATTGAAATTGTCCCTCACCCCTTGTGGCCTTGGGCGTGCTTTGCGGGGTCAGGGGTTTGGGTTTCAGGCCCAGCGGCCTTCTCGGGAGTTGGCAGGTCACCAGTCCATTCATAGGCGACCGTGCCTTTTGGGTGCTGGTACCATCCAGGATCCGCGTAATCCCTGGCGGAGATGCCCTCGCGGACCTTGACGACCGAGAACATCCCGCCCATCTCGATCGGGCCAAACTGCCCGGTTCCGGTCATCATCGGCACGGTATTATCCGGCAGGGGCATTTCCATTTCGCCCATGTCGGCCATGCCGCGGTTGCCCATCGGCATGTATTCCGGCTGAACCTTGCGGATTTTGTCGGCGAGCTTCGACTTGTCAACGCCGATGAAGGTCGGCACATCGTGCCCCATCGCATTCATCGTGTGGTGCGATTTATGGCAATGAATGGCCCAGTCGCCGGCATAAACTGCATCGAACTCATAGGCCCGCATGGCACCGACGGGGATGTCGATCGATACCTCCGGCCAGCGGGCTTCAGGACGAACCCAGCCGCCATCCGTACAGGTCACTTCAAAGTCGTAACCATGCATATGGATCGGATGATTGGTCATCGTCAGGTTGCCGACGCGCACGCGAACCTTGTCATTCTTCGACACCACCAAGGGATCGATGGCCGGGAAAATCCGGCTGTTCCAGCTCCAGATATTGAAGTCGGTCATTTCCATGACGCGCGGGACATAAGAACCAGGATCGATGTCATAGGCATTGAGCAGGAACACGAAATCCCGGTCCACGCGCATGAACTTCGGGTCTTTCGGATGGATAACGAAGAAGCCCATCATGCCCATCGCCATCTGAACCATCTCATCCGCGTGCGGGTGGTACATGAAGGTGCCGCTCTTCACGAGATCGAACTCGTAAACGAATGTCTTGCCCGAAGGAATGCCGGGTTGCGTCAACCCGACAACGCCATCCATGCCCGAAGGCAGGATCATGCCGTGCCAGTGGACGCTTGTATGTTCGGGCAGTTTGTTGGTGACGAAGATGCGGACACGGTCGCCCTCGACAGCTTCGATCGTAGGACCAGGTGACTGGCCGTTGTAACCCCACAGGTAACCGGTCATGCCGGGCGCAAACTCCCGTTCGACAGGTTCGGCCACGAGGTGAAACTCCTTGACGCCGTTGTTCATGCGGTGCGGCAAGGTCCAACCATTAATGGTAGCGACAGGCTGATAGTCGGGACCAGATACCGGAAACAGGGGCGGTTGCGTTTCCGGCGCATCCATCGTGGGAGCGTCCGGAAGTCCCATGGCTGAGGTTTTGGTCCAGGCGGTGGCACCTGCAAGAACGGCACCCGCACCCAATAGTTGGCGTCTTGAAAGCATTGTCGGTCCCTTCGTCATTCTTCATCTGCCTCAGCCGCCGCAACTTCAGTTTCGCCGCCGCCGCTCTCAGAACCGCCGCCATAAATGGCGGTCCCGAGGTTGACTTCGGCGAGATAGAATTCGCGTTTGGCATTGAGGGAGAGAATGTTTGAGGTGATCCTGGCGCGAGTATCGGCCAGGAGTTCGAACGTGTTGGTGATCATGCCGTTGTAGGTGAGTATCGACTCTTCCTCGATTTTCGCCCGAAGCGGCAGGACGCTGTTGCGGTAGTGACGGGCGATGTCGTACGTGGACCGATAGGCCTGGTAGGCCGAGCGCGTCTCGGAGCGGACATTGACCGCCTTTTCCGCAAGGAGATTCGCCACCCGCACGTAAGTCAGTTCCGCCTTCCGCATGCGCGCCTGTCCGGTATCGAAGATCGGAATGCTGAATTCCAGCTCGGCGGCACCGGAAACCACGTCCTTCTTGTCGCCTTCCTCTTCTTCTTGTTCGACTTCCACGCCGCCCATGAGCTGAAGATCGGTGACGTACCGCGTGGCGTTGGTGAGACCGTAGGATTTGGCGGTCGCTTCCAGTTCAAGCTTCGCAACGTCGAGATCGATCCGATTGCGCAGCGCTTCCGCCTCAATGCCGGATTTGTTCTTCGGTCCCTTTGGCAATGCGGGAAGAGCGTTGGGGACGCTGTAGTCCACATCCTGCCCCCATAGTCCCATCAAGCGGGTCAGCTCTTCCTTGGCGAGCCTTGCATTGAGACGCGCCTTGGCGGTTTCGCCCGTAAGCTCGGCATTGAATACATGTTCGCGCGCTTGCCCGGTCTTGGAAAACGCTCCGGTTTCTCCGAGCTTTTGCGCAAGGTCCGATGCAGCATCAGCGGCTACCTGGGAACGGTTGAGATAGGAAACTGTTTCCCACGCCGCCACGGCATTGATCCACGCCCGGCGCGTGTCGGCCGCCACCCGCAGGGTCTCTTGCGCCGCATTCAATTGCGCCTGGCGGAAACGTGCATCGGCTATGCCGACACGTCTGGACCGAGTCATCATTGCAAGGATATTGCTGGTGATCGCCGTTTCGATGATGCGGCCGATACCGATGGAACTGTAGCTGACGGACGCGGTCGGATTCACGGGCATCGTTTCCTGCCAGACGTCGGCGGCCGATAACCCGACCTCGGCGTAGGCGGCCTGCAATCCGCGGTTGTTCAGGAGTGCCACCTGAACGGCAGTGTCGGCTCCGATCGTCTTCTTGTAGACAAGGTTGCGTATCCGCTCGGCGAGCGACTTGGTCTCTGCCTGGGACTGGGCCCAGACCGCTTGTTTGCCAATCGCGCCTGAAGTCCTGGCTTGAACCGTGCTGAACCCGGCGGCAGGATCCGAAACCGCGGCGGTCATGCCCGAACTCGCACAACCCGAAACCACCAGGGGCCCTGCGACAGCGACGAGGATTTTCAAGGTCGGCCGCCTCATGAATCTTCTCCCGTCGGAGCAAGATCCTCGTTGAGCTTTTTCCAGTCCTTCGGATCAACGGGTTCGCGGTGCTGATAGGAACCTAATACCGAACGGTAGTGGCCCGATTTGGTGCCAAATGACGGATTGGCGGCAGGTTCGGCGGCCATATCGGCAAGCCGTGGTGATGCAGCGCACCCTGCGCCGATCAGCGCCGATGCAACTGCAAGAAATGCAGCGATTTTCATGTTCCAACCTGAATCTGAGCGAGGTCTTGAAACCGCGCGAACAAAAGTTTGCGCAGAGTTCACCCGTCGATGGACGGCAATGTCAGATCAGATGTTTGGGAGGGCGTGACCGCTTGTCGTAAGCACTCGACGTAAGGACGCGGTGCAGGACGGGCTCGAAACTGCGCTTGGGTTGAAGCATCGGCTCAAAGTAGGTTGGAGCGAATGCAGCGAGCGGCGAACAATAAACTTCACAATCCGTGTCTGCGGAAGGATGTTTGGGCGAATGTTTTTCCGCAGACAAATCGGAGTTCGCATCCGCGGCGGTTTCATCTGCATCTGAGGGATGATGGCCGCTGCCGTCATGCGAATGACCACCCACTCGCGATTCGACAGAGTCGAATGTCTGCAAAATCTCCATGCTATTTCGCGCATACGCCGCAAACTGCATGGAGGTCATGACCAGCAATGCGAAAGCCAGCAGCACCTTGAACGGTGCAGAGCGGCTCCCCCAAAACTGGTGCACGAACGTTTTCATGGTATCTTTCCACAAGTGTTCGCAATGATTGTCAACGCAAAAATTGCTGCAGCGCAATCTCGCAACCAAGTTGTGATCGAACGTTACGAAATTCACGCAGTATGGCCTGATGTCGCCTTGCTTAGGTCCATAAATCGCCCCATTTCCGACAGGTTTCGTCAGCGTCGCCACATGCAAAATCATGCCAGATTCCGTATTGGTTGAGCCACCCCACGCTCAATATAAGCGATCCCGATCGTGCCACGCCGCCCGGGGAGTTCCACAGTATCCTTCGTTATCCAGTCCGCTGCCGACAAGGACGCGGGGACGCGGTCCAACATTGCTGCTGACACAACCAGCGAGGCATCAAGGGTCTTCGTCATGGCTTCCAGACGTTGCGCGACATTGACGACGTCGCCGAATACCGTGAATTCATCGTGGAAGCCGCTTTCGAGGACACCGCCGACGATGGTGCCGACATGAAGCCCAATCCCCGCGTCAAGCGCAGGCTTCCCTTCCCGCCGCCGCCACTCCGTCCAATCCTCAAGGACGCGCACCAGATGCAGCGCGCACTTCAGGGCGCGGTCGGCGTCGTCTGGCAGGGGTTTCGGTTGGCCGAAGACCGCCATAATGCCATCGCCGATGAACTTGTCCACGGTGCCTCCGGTCCGGAACACCGCTCCCGCGACGATGCCGCGATACTCGGCCAGGATCTCTGCCAATTCCAGGGCTGGAGCAGTTTCGGTGAACCGCGTGAATTCCCTCAAATCAACGAACATGACGACCGCCTCCCTGCGCTCAAGATCGAGGGTGTCGCTCGCCGCCTGGAGATCGGAAACAACAGATGGCGAGAAAAACCGCGAAAGGTTCATGCGCCGTTCCTCGCTCTCGATGGCCGCACGCATGATGGTTCGATGGTCGCTGGTGAGAAGGTAGACGACTACGGCGGCAAACGTGAAGGCCGCCGCCAGTCCAAGATCCTCGCTGAACGACGTGACGAAGTGGGTGTCGATGCCGCTTGACCAATGGAGAACAGTCATAAGCAGGAGCAGGAACACCCATCCTGCGAGGACGATGCCGCCAAACAGGGCGACAAGCGAAGGCATGAGCCTGAGGCCGACGTGATTGAGAAGCAGAAAGGCGATCGCGAGGCTCGGCGTTGTGAGTCCATGTTCCTGTGTTACATCGATGCGAAAGAGATGCTCATAAAGAACGATGATGACCAACAGGGCATCGACGGAGACGAAAAACGTGTCGGCCCACCGAGGTCCGCGTCTGGCAATCGCCATTCCCAGTGATAGGAGACTGACCGCCAAATATCCGATCACGACAGTCACATGGACGACGATATTGTCATGATCATTACCCAAAATGAGGTTTGCAAACAGGATAAGAAGCACCGCCCCGCGCAGACTCGCCGACCGGATGTCCCTTGTCCACTGCCGTTCGTCGGCGGCAGAAGGTTGAACCGGCATCATCATGGGCGTTCTCTCCTCAAACGAGCAGGAACGTCGTCGTGCGATGCCGACATCGCGCATAAAAACATATTCATCGTGAGGCTTTCGAGACAGGAAGACCGGCGCATGGCTGCGGTGCCATGCGGTTGCGTCGCCTTTCAGCGGATGTTCAGGAGACGGTCTTGGGTGGTCGGTCGTTGGCTCGGGCGTTGCCTCGCGTCAGATTGTCATCGACGGCGGCCACAAAATTTCGTGAAACGGGTTGCACTATCGGCGGAGCCTCAGTTGGTAGATAGAATCCTGAAAGGCAATGCTGTTCGCAATTCTCTGCGATCGCTTCACCGACAACAGATGCAACACTTTTTTCAACGCTAAAGGATTCAACTACCTCTTGAGCGACTATGGATTGCCCGACACGCTTTTCGACATGAGAATGCTGTGCGGTCGGCATCGGCGGTTGAGCGAATACGGCCGACTGCATGATGGCTGCGAAGACAAGCATGAGCGTTAGGACGGTGTGAACACCTAAACGCCAGTTTTCGCGGGACTCCATCATGCGTTCAATTCGGCAATCGTTCGAGCAGCATCATTGTCCCTTCTGACATCGGAAACCAAAACGGCTAATCCGTGGCGACGGCAATGATTTGTCGCCTCATTGAGAGGTTACCTTACGCGAAGAATGCTTTGGATCGGCATATCCCCGCAAAGAATTATATTTGTCGATCTGGTCTGCGTTCAGTATCACCCTGGTTTTCAGATGTGCAGACAAATGGATATAACGCAGCTTTCCGCGGCTTTCTTCAATTTTCGCGATCATTTCTGCAAGCGTTCCGTCCGTTATCGAACCGTTTTTGAATTCGATGTCCAAGGCCTTCTCGTGAGAAATAAGGCCCGTTCCCGCTGAAATCGCGTCCGCGCGCATCCGGTCGAAGATTGCCTGTATGGCAGCGGTCTGTTGCGGGTCGAGTCGGATTTCATCCTTCAACTCCAACAAATGTGAGGGTCCCGGAACGCCGTTCAATTCTGCAGCCTTGGCGAAACCGCTACCAGCTCCTTTGCGCAAATCAGCCATTTCCTCGTTCGATAGGCTCTTGATCTCGCGTGTCTGCTCCCCTCCGTAGGGTGACGCTATTCCATGCTGATGCTCTTGAGCGTGAACTGCATCAGGAAGCAATATCGTCAACAGTGCGAGGACGCGTACGAAACCCATGGGTCGGACTCCAAAATCCACTTTCATGCCGAGGAAGTTGCCATAAGTTTCAATTTTGGAACATGATAGTGATCATGTCGAATAAATTGATTGAGCAGCTTCGAGAGTTACCTTCGACGGAGGCGTCTTTCGGCGAAGGCGAAGTCGTGTTCACACAAGGTTCCAAAGTCGGCTCTATTTATCTCGTTGTTCATGGGTCGGTACGGTTGCTCCGGCATCAATCAGATGGTGCGGCGATCGTGATGCAGCGCGCTGCCGCCGGATCAATTCTTGCAGAGGCTTCTCTGTTTTCGGATCACTATCACTGTGACGCGGTTGCTCTTGTTCCTTCAAGACTGCTCGCGATCAGAAAAACCGCGTTGATCAGTCAAATCTCCAGCGATGTGGAATTGGCCAAGGAATGGAACACCTATATGGCGCGCGAAATCCAGAACGCCCGGCGTACGGCGGAGATCGTTTCCCTCAGGACCGTGGCGGCTCGGCTGGATGCTTGGATTGCATGGAATGACGGTGCGTTTTCCTCCCAAAGGCGAATGGAAGGTCGTAGCCGAAGATATCGGGACCAGTCCTGAAGCCGTGTATCGGGAACTCTCCAAACGTAGAACTCTCAATTCAAAACGACCCAAGTCCGAGTAAAGTCGGGCGAACACCACCCTGAGTGTCGCCTATAACGTCCGCCCCATTGCTTAGTGCAGGATCTGGCTGAGGAAGAGCTTGGTCCGCTCGTGCTGCGGGTTGTCGAAGAACGCGGCCGGCGCGTTCTGCTCGACGATCTGGCCCTGATCCATGAAAATCACGCGGTTGGCGACCTGGCGGGCAAAGCCCATTTCGTGGGTGACGCAGACCATGGTCATGCCTTCTTCGGCGAGCTGGACCATCGTATCCAGCACTTCCTTGATCATTTCCGGGTCGAGCGCCGAGGTTGGCTCGTCGAACAGCATGATGCGCGGGTTCATGCACAGGGACCGCGCGATCGCCACACGCTGCTGCTGGCCGCCGGAGAGCTGGCCCGGATATTTATTGGCCTGTTCCGGGATCTTGACGCGCTCCAGATAGTGCATCGCGATCTCGTCAGCCTTCTTTTTCGGCATCTTGCGAACCCAGATCGGTGCCAGGGTGCAGTTTTCCAGAATGGTCAGATGCGGGAACAGATTGAAGTGCTGGAACACCATGCCGACTTCGCGCCGCACCTCGTCGATCTTCTTCAGATCGTTGGTGAGCTCGATGCCGTCAACCAGGATCTTGCCGCTCTGGTGTTCTTCCAGACGGTTGACGCAGCGGATCATGGTGGACTTGCCCGACCCGGATGGGCCGCAAGCAATGATACGCTCGCCGGGCAAAACCTTCAAATTGATGTCTTTCAGAACGTGAAAGTCGCCATACCATTTATTTACGCTCGTCAACTCGACAGCGACTTCGTCATTCCTAGAAACGGCCCGAACGCTGGGATGACGCGCGATAGATGTTGTCATGCGACCCTCTTAATAGCTGATGCGACCACGCCGTTCCAAGAAATCGGAAAAACGGGCGAAGGAGAAAGAAAGCGCGAAGAAAATCGCGCCAATGAACAGGAACGTTTCGGCCGCCGGCGATGGCCAAGCTGGGTCGGCCAACGCCGCTTTACCTGAACTGATGAGGTCAAACAGTCCGACCACTAGCACAAGGCTGGTGTTCTTGATCATCACGATGATTGTATTTGCCAGCGCAGGGATGGCGACGCGGATTGCTTGTGGCAAAATCACCAGCTTTTGCGTGCGCCAGAACGACAGGCCGAGAGCTTCGGCAGCTTCATATTGCCCGTTGGGAACGGCTTGCAGTCCACCGCGGATCACCTCAGCCAAATATGCCGATGCAAACAGGGTCAACGCAACCAACGCCCGCACAAATTTGTCCGGCAGCAGATAGTCCGGCAAAAACAGCGGGAGCATAATAGACGCGACGAACAGGATAGACAGCAGCGGCAGCCCACGGATTCCCTCAATGAAGACCACTGCGATAATCCGCATGGCCGGCATCGTCGCCGAACGGCGCGCAAGTGCCAACAGGACACCGATGGGGAAAGCAACCCCGATGGCCACAACGGTCAATATCAGCGTCACTGGAAGCCCGCCCCAGGCTGACGTGGGAACGCTAACCAGTCCGAAACCCCCACCCATCAGCCATCCCACAAGCGCCAGGGCTGCGATCCAGACCTGCAGCAGTCTCGGCGTCCAACTGGTCGGCCGAACCGACCAGCCGAGAAGTGCAATGATCAGCACGCAGACCAATGCCGGCCGCCAGCGCTCATCGTATGGGTAGATCCCGAAGAGCAGTTGCCCAGATTTGGCATAGATAAAACTCCAGCAAGCACCCGCGGCCGCACGGCAAGCATTGGGATCAGGATCGAACAGGACCGCATCGAAAACGAACCAGCGAAACATTGGGGGCACCGTAGCAAACAAGCCAGCGCCAAAAATTACGCTGAGTACTGCATTAAGCGGCGTACCGAAGAGAAGCTTGGCCATTTGCCGAATCTTGTCGGTCAATGCTGCCAATGAGTTGGAAAGCGCGATTGGCCGCCCGACGAGTTCTGCCGACAACGATTTCATGATCATCGCTCCATTATCGCGATACGGCGATTGTACCAGTTGGCGAACGCCGACAAAGTCAGGTTCAGCGCAAGGTAGACGCCGAGGATGATGAATAGCCCTTCGATCGAATGGCTCGACTTGCTGATGGTCGTGTTCATGACCGCCAGGAAGTCGGGATACCCAACCGCAATCGCAAGTGTCGAGTTCTTGACGACGTTGATATATTGGCTGTTCAGAGGAGGTACTATTATGCGCAACGTCTGCGGAATGACGACCAGTCGTAGTATTTGAGTTCGGGATAGACCGAGTGAGCGGCCAGCGTCCCATTGGCCCTTGCGGATGGCCAATACGCCGCCGCGAACGATTTCGGCAACGAACCCGCTGGTGTAGATCGTCAAACCAACGAGGATTGTGCTGAGCTCGGGCGTCAATGCGATCCCGCCCCGGAAACTAAAGCCCGTGAAGACGGGCCAATCGAACTTGATTGACACGTTTGCCAGCCAGAAGCCGAGTACGGCCGAACCCAAAAGCGCGAGGATCGAGAACGACTGAATTCGCTGAAAGAACCTACGGAACACGTGGGTCCCGATCAACAGGCCAGCAAATCCAAGGAGACCCCACCCGATCGATTGAAGGCTGATATCGACCGCTGGCATGACGAGGCCACGCATTGACACATGGACGCCGGGCGCAAGATTGATTGCCTGACCGATCGGTGGAAGAATCTTCCACCACAACGAATAGAGAAAGATGAGCAGGACGATCGGGGGCGTGTTGCGCGCCACTTCGATCCACACCTTGCTGGTGCCTGAGGCAAGCGGATTGCTGCTCAACCGCGTGATCCCCAGGATCAAGCCGATAATCGACGAACAGATGATGACTATCGTGGAGATGAGCACCGTATTCGCGATCCCGACGATGATCGCCCAATAGTAAGGGTCACGCGGACCGTACGACAGAATCGACTCGGAGATCACAAGCCTGGACGGCATCGTAAGGAAGTCGAACCCTATCGGAATGCCGCGAGCCTCCAGATTGGCGACGGTTGTGGTAAAGAGGAGAGCCATGAACCCAACGAGCGCGAATATCAAAACGCCCTGAATAGCGATCGCCCTGCCCTTCGCGTCGTTGAGCATCTGACCCTCCTTACGTTGACATCATTGAACGGTTGATCCGGTCAGTTCCACGGAAGCGGGTAGTTCAAACCGCCATCCTTGGCGAGGGCGTTCATGCCGCGTTCAACCTTAAGGGGGCTGTTCGTGCCGAGGTTGCTGTCCCAGATTTCCGCATAGTTGCCCATCTGCTTGACGACGTTGTAGACCCACTTGTCATCAAGCCCGATTGGCTTGCCGAAACCAGGCTCCTCTCCCAAAACACGTTTCACTTCGTCACTTCCCGTTTTCAGCTTCTCGTCGATGTTTTTCGAGTCAATTCCGTTAGCCTCGGCCCAAAGCAACGCATTGACCGTCCAGCGGACGACATCGAACAACTGGTCGTCACCGCGCGCAATGGCGACGCCGTTCGGTTCCACGGTGTGTCCGACCCTGATGATCGCATAGTCGTCCGGGTTCTTAGCAACTGAGGCGCGTTGTCCGGCTGCGGCCGTGCCGTCCGTGACATAGCTGTCGCATCTCCCCCCGAAGAAGGCATCCCGTGCCTGTATCGTGGAGTCGAAATAGACCTTCTGCATCGATATGTTGTGCTCTTCTTCGGTCTCCTGGATTGCGGTTTCCGTGAGGCTGCCGCCACCCTGCAGGCACACCGTCCTGCCATCCAGTTGTTTGGGATCGGTGATATTGTCGGCTTTGCGAACCAGAAGCCCGTCAACATCGTAGAGAGTCAGCCATACAAAGCGAACGACCATATCGCGTGTGTAGGTCAAAGTTGAAGTACGGGAGAGGATATCAATTTCGCCCGTCTGCAGTGCCGAGAACCGCTGGCCTGCATTGAGGGGCACAAAGCGAATCTTGTCCTTGTCGCCCAGAATGGCGACGGCAAAGGCGCGGCAAATGTCGGAATCAAAGCCGCGATAATAGCCTTTCTCGTCCGGCCGAGAGAGACCAGGCACGCCCTGACTTGCGCCGCAGCTCACATAGCCGCGCTCCTTGATCTTGTTGACGACCGTTTGGGCTTCGGCCGGCGCTCCAAGCAAGGCCGTGGCAGCGACAGCGATACTGGCAACTGCCATCGATTTAAATGTTCCAAGTTTCATGTCCATGTTCCCTTTTTTCTTGATTTGATATCTAGATTCCCCGCCGCATGGGAGGCATGAGAGGTTCCACGATTTCGGCTTCCAGCATCCGAAGTGCCCTTTCCAGGTCGGCGAGCAGGTCATCGACGTGCTCCAGGCCGATACTGAAGCGGATCAAGGGCCCCTGTTCGATGGTCCTTGTCGCTGTGCGAACCGGGGGTGGATCCATAACCGCAACAATGCTTTTCGTGCCGCCCCAACTTGCCCCTATGCTGAAGAACTCCAAGGACTCGATAACCGATGCTAGGTGCGGGCGTGTCCATGGCTGCAAAATCACGGAGAACAAGCCCGATGTTCCCGAGAAGTCGCGCTGCCATAATTCGTGCCCCGGATGGGAAGGAATCGCCGGGTGAAGGACCCTGAAGACCTCAGGGCGTTCCTCAAACCACTTTGCAATCGCCAAGGCGTTCGATTCTGCCCGATCGAGCCGGACGGAAAGTGTTTCGATACCCCTTAGGACGAGCGAGCAGTCTTCCGGTGAAACACCGTAGCCAAGATAGCGCGATACATCCCGAAGGCGTCGATAGAGGGCTTCATCACGGACAGTGACTGATCCCATAAGTACGTCCGAGTGGCCCGCGAAATACTTCGATATCGCGCAGATGGAAAAGTCTATACCCATCTCGAGGGGTTTGAGCCGAAGCGGAGTGGCCCATGTATTGTCAGCCGCTACCAGTGTGCCGTTTGCTTGTGCGGCCCTTGCAATAGCCGGCATGTCCTGAATTTCCATCGTTGCAGAGCCAGGAGATTCAACGAGGACCAGCTTGACGCGGTCGTTTAAGAGTGCCGCGACACCGCCTCCGATTAACGGGTCATAATAGTTGGCTTGAATACCGAGAAATGACAGAAAGTTGTCCGACAGTGTCCTTACGGGGTCGTATACGCTGTCCGGTATCAGTACATGATCACCAGCTTTCGCAACCGCAAGAATTGTCAAGACAACTGCACCAAGACCAGACGGGACGACGAGAGACTTGGCTCCGTTTTCGAGTGACGCGATCCGAGCTTCGAGAGTCCTTGAGGTCGGAGTGCCGTATAGCCCGTAGGAATAACCGTCATAGAAAGTTTCGCGACGCCGTTGATAGGCTTCCACAGTTGGAAACACGACAGTAGACCCGCGGAAAACTGGAAAGGACAGGCTCTGGAAGCCGAATGGCCCGGTGGCGTCATCTGTCTGCAGGCATCTGGTGTCGTCGTGCATTTTTAATTCCCTTGTCTGCACCCAACAGTAGACTTGTGATGGACACGTCACAAATGCATAGTGATCACCAAATCATTCATCCAGGTTATAATGAGTTGCCGTGAATCTCGCCCTGATTGAAATATTTAGCGCAGTCATGAAAACGGGTTCGACCACAAGAGCCGCCGTCCTGCTGGGAATTTCGCAACCCGGTGTCAGTCGTGGTCTGAAGCGGCTTGAGGACACGACCAAACTCAAGCTGTTCGAACGGTCTGGCCCACGGCTTACGGCAACGCCTGAAGCTCTTCTGCTTTACCGCGAGGTTCAGGCAGCCCATGCTGGCTTGGATCGTTTGCGACAAGCAGCCGCCCGGATCCGGGAAGTGGGAACAGGTTCGCTCAAGGTCGCGAGTTCCGCCGCTCTGGGCCTGAGCTTCATGCCGCGCGTAATCGCGAAATATTTGAAACGACGACCTGCCGTCTCGATAACCTTCGAAATCGCTGGCTCGTCAGCAGTGCGTGACCTGGTGGCAAGCGGTTTGTTCGATTTTGGGCTTTGCGCCGACGAAATCGATACGACCAATCTGGTCGCCGAGCCTTTCATCGAAAGTTACGGTATATGTGTGTTCCGGCAAGGTCACGCACTTGAGAGCAAACGCATCGTGAGCCCACACGATCTCCAACAGGAACGCCTGATTTGTCTCGCTCCCGAGGATACCGCCCGAAAACAGCTCGACCGCCATCTGGCCGCTGCAGGTGTTTCGCCCCGCATGATTGTGGAAACACAGTTCTCCGCCACAGTCTGCCAACTGGCGATCGAAGGCGTAGGCGTGGGCGTCGCCAACGTCCTCAGTTACGTCTCGGAGGGGTATGAAAAAGCCGGGCTCATTGCCCGCCCCTTGGTTCCCGCCGTCAACTTCGTTACCCTGCAGATTGTGCCGCCACAGAGGGCAAGATCACGACTCGTTGATGAGTTTGCAGCGGACCTCATTCAAGAACGCAATAAACTCCTGCAGGAATGCAGCCAGTACCGTCCCGATGAATATTTGTGACAAGATACTCGAAAAAGGGCTGGATTCCACGGAAGCCAGCCCTTCAGTTATCCCAAAACAACGACCGTCGTCCCGATGCCCACAAGCTCGTATTGCTCGATAACGTCATCATTCGTCATGCGGATGCACCCATTGGAAACCGCTCTTCCGATGGTCCACGGTTCGTTGGTGCCATGGATTCGGTAGTAGGTGTCGCCCCGTTGCGACAGAGGTACAGGGCACGGGCACCCAATGGATTGGTCGGTCCACCGTCCACCCCAACCGCATATTTCCCGTACTTGCCGGGGTCGCGCGCGATCATGTCTTTTGTCGGGATCCAGCGCGGCCAGGTCGCCTTCCGGCCGACAATCGCTTCACCCGACCGAACGTGCCAATGTCATAACGCCCGAAGCGGACATTGTTTAGACAACGTTTTCAACATTCCGTTATCAATAGGCCTTCGAAATTGACCGGGGGAAGCTTGTCGGCCTTGCCAAGACGCTCGGCCGATGGTCCCCTTGTGCAAGACAATCGCATTGGCCGACGCTCGGCACGATCGAGCCACGCGCTCCTTCAGAACCGACTGAAAACACTATGCTTAGCCTGGCGCTGGCCAGTAAGACGCTGCTTGACCTTCCCACGATGGCAAACATTATCTTTGAACCTATCAATATACGAACCTGAAAGGTCCGTCTAATGGCGCAGGAAACGCACGATCATCACGACGATCTCGATACAGAAGCGAGCATGGTTCGCGATCCGGTCTGCGGCATGATGGTCGACCAGAAACCGGGAAAGCCAACCGCCTCCTATGAAGGCCGCACCTACCACTTTTGCAGCGCAGCCTGCCATGACAAGTTCGTCAAAGAACCCACCTCCTATCTCACGGCAAGTGATCCGGTCTGTGGGATGACAGTGCAGAGATCGACGGCACAGCACTTCCTCCACCACGATGGCAAGGGCGTTTATTTCTGCTCGTCCGACTGTCTTCACAAATTCGAAGCTGAGCCGCAGCAGTATCTCGGTGGCAAAGCCGCTCCCGAAGCAGCTCCGACAGGCACGTTGTATACCTGCCCGATGCACCCGGAAATCGTCCGCGACAAGCTTGGCTCCTGCCCGATCTGCGGCATGGCCTTGGAGCCGATGGGCGTACCGACGGGCGGCGAGGGTCCCAATCCGGAGCTCATCGATTTTACCAGACGCTTGTGGGTGAGCGCCCTCTGTTCGATCCCACTGCTCATTTTCACCATGGGCCCGATGTTTGGGTTGCCAATTCGCGAATGGATCGGCGAGCCGCTTGCCGGTTGGATCGAATTCGTACTGGCGGCACCTGTCATCCTTTGGGCAGCGATCCCGTTCTTCAGACGTGGCTGGGAGTCGGTCATCAACAGGAGCCCGAATATGTGGACGCTGATCTCGATCGGCGTCGGGGCAGCCTTCGCTTATAGCGTGGTGGCGACACTCCTACCCGGTATCTTTCCCCACTCTTTCCGCAGTCACGGCGGATCGGTGCCGGTCTATTTCGAGGTCGCGGCTGTTATCGTCGCGCTGATATTCCTCGGACAAGTGCTCGAACTGCGGGCACGCGAGCGTACCGGGTCGGCAATTCGTGCATTATTGGATCTCGCCCCGAAGACGGCGCGGCGTATCGCGAACGACGGGACGGAGACGGACATACCGCTCGACGAAGTGCAATCGGGTGATCGGCTGCGCATTCGCCCCGGTGATAGCGTTCCGGTTGATGGTGTGGTCGTTGAGGGCCGTTCCTCGATCGATGAATCGATGATCACCGGAGAGCCTGTTCCCGTCGAAAAAACTCAAGGCGATAAAGTGACCGGCGGCACCATCAACAAGAACGGATCGCTGATCATGCGGGCGGAAAAGGTCGGGGCAGAGACGATGCTTTCCCAGATCGTGGAAATGGTGGCGAAGGCACAGCGCTCGCGCGCGCCGATCCAGGGATTGGCCGACGCCGTTTCCTACTACTTCGTACCGGCGGTGGTGCTGATTGCCATCGCAGCCTTCATTGTCTGGGCATCGATCGGACCTGAGCCGAGCATGATCTATGCCATCGTTGCCGCCGTGTCGGTGCTGATCATTGCCTGTCCGTGCGCTCTGGGCCTTGCGACGCCGATGTCGATCATGACGGCGACCGGACGCGGCGCGCAGGCGGGCGTCCTCATCAAGGACGCGGAAGCGCTAGAGCGTTTCGCCAGCGTCGATACCTTGATCGTCGACAAAACTGGCACGCTGACCGAGGGCAAGCCCAAGCTCACCGACGTGATCACAGCAAACGGGTCTGAACAGGACGAACTTCTGGCGCTCGCTGCGAGCCTTGAGAAAGGCTCCGAGCATCCGCTGGCGGAGGCGATCGTCGAAGGCGCGAACGAGCGGGGGCTTCGGCTGTCGGGCGTCGACAACTTCAACGCGATCACCGGGAAAGGCGTTGCCGGCAATGCTTCCGGCAAGACCGTGGCACTCGGGAACGCCGCGATGATGGATGACTTGAGTGTTAGTACTCTGCCCCTCGATGGTCAGGCCGACGCGTTGCGCTCCGACGGCAGGACCGTGATGTATGTGGCAGTCGATGGCAAACTCGCGGGCTTGGTGGCGGTCGCCGATCCGGTCAAATCCACCGCCGCCGAGGCGATCCGCGCTCTGCATGAGAGCGGGTTGAGGATCATTATGGCGACGGGCGACAATGAGCGTACAGCCAAAGCAGTCGCCGCGAAACTCGGCATTGATGAAGTGCGTGCCGGCATATTGCCGGAGGGCAAAAAGGCGTTGGTTGATGAACTCCATTCCAATGGCGCGAAGGTCGCCATGGCGGGCGACGGTGTCAACGATGCGCCAGCGCTGGCCTCAGCTCATGTCGGAATTGCCATGGGAACCGGAGCCGATGTCGCCATGGAAAGCGCAGGGATCACGCTGCTCAAAGGGGACCTCAAGGGAATTGTCCGCGCCCGCCGTCTGGCGAAGGCTACGATTCGCAATATCAAGCAAAACCTGTTCTTCGCCTTCATTTACAATGCGCTGGGCGTGCCCGTTGCCGCAGGAATCCTCTATCCGATTTTCGGTACGCTGCTCTCACCGATGATTGCGGCAGCGGCAATGAGTATTTCCTCGGTGTCAGTGGTTGCCAATGCGCTTCGCCTGAGAACACTGAAATTGTGAGTGTGGACGGATGCGCTCTGCCAGTGCCCTGAACTTTTCTGCGAAGGCTTCGATATAGTCGTAGGCTAAGACCTCGATTGCTTTCTCGGGAGCATCCGAATAGGGATGAAAAATCTCCACCATGATGGGCGGCAACACAACCCGTTCATCAGCGGTCAAGTCGAGCGTTATGCACGGCAGACCGATTGATGTCACTGATCACTGGCATCGCCAACGCCAACCCAGAGCTGGCCTTGCGTGACATTGCCAGCCAGCTCGAAGCGATGCATGAACGCACGCCCCGCGGCTCTTCCACTTGGGCAGCCTCGTCGGTCAAGAACCTGCTCGATCGAGCCAAGAAGCTCGGGTTGGTATCACAATAGCCGTTGCAGCCCTCGCGATCCGATAAATACAGGGCCGCTGCATGAGATCGGACCGCAAGTGAATTCTCGGCTCTCGCCTCAGTGACCGTGGACATGCGTCAAACACCGGGTGTAATCAGCGTTAGCGATGGAAAATAAGTTCGATATCGACCGACATCGCGGGTGAGCAGGGTCAGTTGGCTAACGGCCGCTTGGGCGCCAATGAAGAAGTCGGGCAGAACGCCGGTGCGCGATCCTCCCGATTTACGGTATTGCGTGTAGACTTTTCCCGCCAGGAACAGCGCAGCACGCGGTATGGGAACAAATTCAAGGCCAGCTTCACCGACAAACGCCTCAAGTTCTTCAATGCGGCTGTAACGAACCGCCAGCTCGGCATAGACCACATCATTGATCAGCAATGGACCGCGCAAGGATGCCGCCTCAAGCTGCGCGACCGACCAATCGGCCCAATTCGGGTCGTCGGTGACGAGATCGAGCAGAACATTCGTGTCGACCAGAATCACATCCCACCGCGCGTCAGTGCCATGATCGCGTCAGTATCAAGCCCGTCGCCGGCATGGCCCCGGAGGTTGCCAAAGCGGCTTGTAGGCTGCTTTCTGTCGGCACGCGTAATTACCACGCTGCCATCGGTTGCTCGGTGAAAATCCACCTTGCTACCCGGCACTATTCCCAGAAAATCGCGCACCGGCTTGGGGATAGTCACCTGCCCCTTCGTCGTAACGGTTGTAGTCATGTCATCCTCGGTAATGATTTCTACCCACAAGGTATTACCTCTGTAGAAGCGTTTCAACCCCCGCATTGCACGCGACAATCTCTCGCCCGAGACGCACTCCGAGCACCCCAATCCATTGTGTTCCGTTGCAAACTTTTCAGTTACGTCGCTGTGATTTTTGAAATCGGGTGTTTTACGGGGAGTTTTGAATGTTCAAGGGGCGGCATTTTGATCAGTCGGTGATCTTGCTGTGTGTTCGATGGTAACCTGGCTATGGATTGAGCCTGCGCGACCTGAAAGAGATAATGGCCGAGCGTGGCCCTAGCATTGACCATTCCACGATCCACCGATGGGTCATCCACTTCGCCCTATTGCTGCTGGGCCGTTTCAATAAACGCAAGCGCGCCGTTACTGGTAAATGGAATATGGACGAGACTTATGTAAAGGTTCGTGGGAAATGGATGTACCGTTATCGCGCAATAGACAGCGTTGGCGATACTGTCGAGTTCCGGTTCAGCGAACACCGGGACCTGCCGGCTGCCAAAAGTTTCTTCCGAAAGGCGTTCCGGCGGCACGGCCGACCGGCGCGTATTGTCATTGATGGCAGCCAGAACAACCGGGAAGCTCTTGTTTCCTGCGATATGACACCCCGTTTGCAGGATCGATCGCGACGAAAGCTCAGACCGACCGCATCCGGCAAAGCCGTTATCTGAATAACCGGATTGAGCAGGATCACCGGCGTATTAATCGGCGCGTCAGGCCCATGCTTGGTTTTAACGCATTTGACAGTGCCAGAGTGACGCTGGCAGGTATTGAGATGATCCATATGATGCGCAAACAACAGGCGAGATTTGCCTTCAATCCGAGCCCGAGTCTAGCGGAACAATTCGATTTGCTGTTTGCAGTTATCTAAACACTGACAACCTCGTTCTTGCTACGCCTTTGTCAAAGTTTGCAACGGAACCTCCAAGCTTGCAGGACGTTAATTTATCCTTTGCATGACAACCGCCAACCGGGCAGTTGCGTTCGGCCGATGCTCGCACCGACTTGTCATCGACGACGGCCATCGCCTTGGCGTGGTGCGACTTGGCGAATGCTGCTGCCTGGTCGGCGTGGCAGGATGCACATTTCGTCTCGTTCACGAAGCCGTCATGAATCGAGATAAGCGAATCGGCGGCGTGAGCCGTCTCGGCTGCAACGGCCTGCCCGGCGAGCGCAAGCAGGCACCAGAGCGAAAAGGCTGCCCAAAGAATTGCCGAGCGGACAAATATCACCAATCGAACGCTCCATCGATGTGGCCGACTTCGCCATCCACATCAGCCATATTGCTGTTTACAAGCTTAAACTAACATTCCGGCGACACGTAAAGCCTCACCTTGATCAAATCCGCCCCCACGCCTTACCAGCAAACTAGTAGCAGGGCGCAAGAGGAGCCACATTGCGGACATTGGTAGTATGGATTGGCTGCGGCGCCGATGGCGGCGCCAGCTGCCACTTTGCCGAGATCACTGATCATTGGCCTTCTCTCGCGATGCCGGACGGCGATGGCACGTCGACGCGGATGCGACGCGAAAAGTCATGTGACAAGCCGGCCGCCTGGGCGCGTTTGTCGATGTGAGCAATGGCCCTCAAATCCGCGAGCGACAAGCTGGTGTCGATCGCGCCATGATCATAGGCATATTCGGGAAGGTAGCCATTGACGATCAACCGCCAGTCGAGGGGCACCGCGTCGCCGACGGCTCGCATCATCTTGACGATGGTCGTCGTGCAGTTCGTCGTGATGGAATTATAAAATTCCGGGGTCGTCGCCAGCGCGTTGGCATCCACAACGTACTCAAGCAGCAGCGCCCGAGCCGCTTCCGGTGACGCCTTGAGACGATAGATCTGGACATCCTCTCCGCGAAAGTTCGATCTGACACCAACCACGTCGCGCTCATCGGATGCGATGATCACCAAAGGATCGCTCTTGAACAGATCAGCAACCGGCGAAAACTCGCCGCCTATGCGCCGCCGCACCTCGATCGACCAGGCGATATAGTCGTCGCCCTCGAAGCCGAAGCTCAGCATGACATGGGCAATGTTCGGGTTTCCCCAGTAGGACATGAAGAGGTCGACTGTCTGGAGCTTGGTGAGGTCGTAGGTGCGCGTTGCCCAACGTTCGGTGAAATCAGTCTTGCTGCGCCATTCAAAGTCACGCACATTCGAGAGCGTCAGCAGATCGCCAT
>NZ_PGGO01000037.1 GCF_003010955.1 Phyllobacterium brassicacearum | reverse complement strand
AACGTCGATCCTCTGGCATGGCTCACACAGACCCTCGAGCGCATCGCCAACGGCTGGCCAAATAGCAAAATCGATGCTCTCATGCCGTGGAACTACAACGCCTGAACGGCCTCAGCTTCCCGCTTACCAAGATCAAGATCGACCAATCATTTGTCCGCGATCTTCCCCATAACAGAGGCAGCCTGGCGATTATCCGTGCCGTAATGGGTCTGGGAGCCAGCATGGGCATGAAGATTACCGCCGAGGGTGTCGAAACACGCGAGCAACTCGCCTGCCTCCAGAAGGAAGGTTGCGATCAGGTCCAGGGGTTCCTGTTCAGCCCGGCCGAACCAGTTGAGAAGACATTCGAACTGTTAGCCTTCGACCGCGATCGCTATCAAGTGGCAAGCTAGGAGCCAGTTCTTAGACAGCGTCGTTCTGCCGGGCGATCAGAACGAAACGCTGGGGCAATCAGGCCTGGCGTTTCGCCACTTCCTCGATCTTCGGGCGATGGTTCGGCGACAGCCGCGAATCCTTGGGCCAATAGGCCAGGAAGCCTTTGATCACCTCACCCGGAATATCGAGCGGATTGTAGTGTTCCCTATCAACGAACATCAGCGATTGCTCGCCATGCCCCAGCAACCCCTGGGTAGCACTGTGGATTTCATGCTGTAGGGTCACGAACTTCCGGTTATGCCGCGCGATCTTGATCCGGACCGTGATCTGCTCGAACTCCTTCGACTCGCGACGGTAATCATGGGTGAAGGAACGCGTGAGGATATAGAACCGCGTGGTCGCCAAATCAAAATCGGGCATGCAGACATTGAAAAACAACTCGCGCGCCTTGCCTACCCAACGGACGTAATTGGCAAAATAGACATTTCCGACCGAGTTCGTATCGTCATATGTCGGCACGAGCTGCATGACAAACCATTCGCCGTCGAATCCATGCGAAGGCGTAATTTCGTCGGTCCCAGACACCGCCGCAAGCGGCGACGGCGTCATCATGCGAATGGGCTGATCGACGATCTCGACAGGAACGGCCTTTGTCCGTGGCCCTACCAGTTCGATGATTGCAGGCAACGCGCCGATCAAGCCGATGAAAGGCGCAATGAAGAGGAAGCCCGGCACGGGCTGGATATAGCCAATCACAAATATCAGCGATGAACCGCACCCAATCATAAAACTGAGAACCGGGTCGAATTTCGGCTTCGCCCCCAGCGCCTCACAAACCAGATTGGCTGATGCGCTGATAAACAATGTCGCAAATGGCATCATGAAGTACATGAGCGAGAAATTTGCCGGTACAGCAGTGAAGGCAACCCACGCAGCACCAATCAGGAGCCAGAGCGGCGATGAGGCAATGCCGTCCGGGATCAGGGCGAGGAGCGGGCTGTTGCTGCGCAGATGCTTGCCCTTGAGGAACCAGGACGTGGCGCAATAGAAGCTGTCGACGGTCGAGGCCAGCGCAATCACGGTCCAAATCACAAAGGCGACAGCAAGGTATGCCTGACCATTCTCTGCAGCAAGCACGGTTGCGGCTGAAACCGCCCCTTGGGCGCTCGGCAAGCCGTCTATGGAAAGAATGCTGCCGATAGGGCCAACCGCCGAAGCCGTCAGCGCATTGAGATAAAGAAAGCCGAAAAAGAGCAGCGCACCTGCGCCATACGCCAAACCTACATTGCCGCCTTCGCGCTTGATGGTAACGGCCCGCTGCCAGTGCTGAATGTCGAGCCAGGGCCCCAACAGAAATCCGACCAGGGTCGGCATGATCAGGCCGTAAAAGCGACTGTCGAATTGCTCAAGCGGAACGCCCGGATAATCCGATGCCTGTCGCAAGCCAACAAGCAGCACGATCCCGGCCGCAACGCCTATGACCGTATAGACAATGTGCAGCAGTTTCAGTTGCTGCAAGGAAAGCGCATGGCCGATGGCGCAGGCGAACAAAAGCAACAATGCAACGCCAAGTCCCGAGCCTTCACCAACGATCGGCTGCCAGAGATAAGCGACAAAACCGAAAATCGTCACGACCAGTGCAGCCATTTGGAACAGCAGGAATACCCCCGCATAGCGCCCTTCAATGTCCTTGATGATCTCGTCGGGCGGACGTTTGGTCCGGCCAAGGATATAGCCGAAAAGCCATAGCCCACCGACATTCGCGATCGCAAAGCCAAAGAAACCGAGCCAGCCGTAGGTCAGTGTGACATGGATCGAGTAAAAGAACCCCAGCCCCCACAACCAGGATAAGCCTATTGTTGGCGCCCACAAAAGATTTCGCACGACCGTCATGACTACCCAGCTTTTCAAGATACGCTGACCTACAGCATCGTACTTTAGTCGATGTTATTCGCTGAAATAAGTCAATGATTTGCGTTTCAGGCGGATGGAGGAAATCGATATTTTTTTGCGTCCTTCCAGCCTTGCCCATTCGACCCTGTATTGCCGCGTTGCAGAAGTCAGAGCCCGGCGATCTGACGCAGATCGCTGACGGCGCCCGTCGCAGCCGCGAGTACGGGTGATCCTTTCGTCAGTCCATCGCCCGTTACCGGGAATGGATGGTGCCAGCCTCCGGCTTCCTTGACCAGACAATAACCTGCCATGCAGTCCCAGGCATGCATATAGGGTTCGTAGTAGCCCACGAGACGGCCCGCAGCGACGTAAGCAAGCATCAAGGCGCCAGACCCGTTGCGGATAAAACTTCCGCCCGCATCGAGCAGTTTTTCGATAATTGAGGCAACGGTCGCCGGGCTCACGTGATGATTGGCGCCAATACCGGTCACGGCATTGCGAATAGTGCGGGTCGCATCCAGTTTGAGAGTTTTGCCATTCAATGTCGCCCCCATACCGGCAGCGGCCGCGTAAGTTTCGTCAGCACAGGGAACATAAATAACACCGATGACAATCTCTTCGCCCCGCAGGACGGCAATTGAAACGCACCACGTCGGCATGCCATTCAGGAATGGACTCGTGCCGTCGATCGGATCCACCACCCAAGTGTAATCGGAGGCACCTGGACTCACACCATATTCTTCGCCAAGGACTGAATCACTCGAAAAAGCAGTCGCAATCCGCGCACGTATCAGCGCTTCGACTTCGCGGTCGGCAGCGGAGACGACATCCTGCGGGTCGGCCTTGGTCTCAATGACAAGCTGTTCGCGCGCGTTGAAGTGCGCCAACGCCACCGCTCCGGCGCCCCGTGCGACCTCCTGGGCCAGAGCAAAGCGAGCGTGAAGGTCGGCAGCGACATGCGATGTCATAAATGTTTCCTTGATCTGTGCGCATACAATGGGCCAGCGCAAACGCTGCCCTTACTATGTTCGGTAGTAAGCACGAATATGACAGCAACGATCGATATCAACTGAAATTGCCTTACTTCGCAAAATCCCCCCAGACGCTCAGACGGCCACGGCCGTTGCGCTTCGACTGGTAGAGGGCGCTGTCTGCACAGTTCAAAACATCGTCCGGCCCGGTGATGGCCTCACGGTTTTCGTCTCCGAACACGGCCATTCCGATGCTGACAGATATTACCCCGGTCGGACTCCCGCTATGTTCTAGCTGCATTGCAGTGACAGTGCCGAGCATCTGCATTGCGGTTGTCGAAGCTTGTTCCGCGGTGACACCGGACAACAGCGCTGCGAACTCCTCACCACCGAAGCGGGCAATCGAGCCGCCGCTTTGCTTGATGACCTTGTTCAAGGCGCGTCCGACCTGCACAAGGCACTTGTCCCCGGCCAGATGCCCGTAGAAATCATTGTAAGCTTTGAAATGATCGATATCGATCATCAGGATAGCCAGCGAGTCAGCATTTTCGGTGGCGCGGACAAACTCTCGCTTTAACAGATGGTTGAACTTCCGGCGGTTCGGCAGATTGGTCAGATGATCGCGTTCCGACTGGTTCTTCAACTTGCGGTTTGCTTCGAGGAGTTTCTGTTCCAACTCGAGCCGGAGCTGAACTGTGGTGGATAGCTGTTCCTCGATTTGTTTCTGCATGCTGATATCGACACTAGTTGCGAGCAGCCGCAACGGTGCACCGTCTGGCCCGTATTCGACTATCTTGCCACGGCTTAATATCCAGGCATGCCCGCCATTGCCACGCGGAACACGGTAGACTGCTTCAAAGTACGGCGTGCGGCCGCTAACAGCATCTTCAAACGCTTGAATCGCGCGAGCTTTGTCGTCGGGATGAACGATATCCCAGGCAACGCTTTCGCTGTCGGCTCCGTTTGGATCGAGACCAAGGAGTATCCTGTACTGGGGTGAACGCCAGACACGCATAGTCGCAATGTTAAGATCCCATATCCATTGCCCAGCGCTTTCGAGCGCATAGGTCGTTCGCTGCTCCGTCTCCTGCAGCTTGTGCGCAATCCTTTTTACGTTCGAGATATTGGTATAGGCCACCGAGATACCGGTAGTCTCGCCCAGATCATTTGTCACGGACGCGGCTGAAACCATGAAGGTTTCCTCGGCGCGGCGGATCTCCTGATCGGGAATCGGAGCGCCAGCCAACGCGGCCTTAAGGCTATCTCGCAGCAGATGTGCATGATCTGGCACAATATCCTCAACCTGCTGACCAACCGCCCTTTCACTTGCAACACCAAGCATACGTGAAAGCTGATCATTAATGGTGACGAACGTGCCATTGCGATTGAGATAGCACAAACCGACAGGAACCTTGTCATACACTGCTTCGATCTGCAGCAGACGGTCGGCACCGCGCTCATTCCGGGTATCGAATGGTGACTGTCGCGATTTACTGATTGGCATCACCCGCCTTCCGTCAACCGCGGAAGGATCGCACCGCAGCATAATTACATTGGCGAGCGAAGAGCTAAATCGTCAAGATAAATACTCTGAGCTGAGGTTAATTATTCGTCACGAAGCAAGCCGGTGCTGACCTGATCTGGCGCGATGCTCCGATGATCACTACATTGACCCTGTTATTCCCAATCAGGAGGCGGCCTTCTTGTCGGACGAGCACCACCAAAGCGACGCAAACTCCCATGGCGGTCCGATCGACTGGCGTGAGCATGGTGTCAAAATAATTCCCGGTGATTCACTTGATCCGAATACGGCTCAGACACCGGGTATGAACCGTGCGGCCGCGATCGATCGCGCTCGTGCAGGCGCCGAGAAAATCTGGGCCGGGACAGTGGTCATTCGCGCCAATGCGAAGACCGGCGCGCACCACCATGGTGACCTGGAAAGCATTATCTATGTGGTGAAGGGCCGGGCACGCATGCGCTGGGGCGAGAAGCTGGAATATGTTGCCGAAGCCGGACCGGGCGATTTCATTTTTGTACCTCCCTTTGTGCCGCACCAAGAGATCAATGCCAGCCCGGATCAAGCCCTGGAATGCGTTGTCGTGCGTTCCGGTCAGGAACCGGTGGTCGTCAATCTTGATATCGAGCCGGTGGAGAAGCCCGAGGGTGTCTTGTGGAAGGATCCCATTCACCGTTGAATGGCGACCCTACCCGTTCGACATGCGTTGCAACTTGTCAAAGCGTTTGATCAGCCGGTCGCGCTTTAGTTTCGACAAGCGATATATCCAGAACAATCCATCCAGTTGATCGATTTCATGCTGCAGGCAGATCGACAGCAATCCATTCGCCTCCTCAGTCTGTACGGCACCCGAAAGATCCTGATAGCGGACACGGACAGAGCACGGCCGCTCTATCTCTTCGGAAACACCTGGCATGGAAACGCTCCCTTCTTCATGCCGTGTCATCTCGCCCGACGACCACTCGATCTCGGGATTTACGTAAAACCGGGCATCCTTGCCCGGTTCCAACTCGATCACGACAAGACACTTGAGTATACCTAAATGCGGCGCAGTAATCCCGATCCCAGGAGCCGCGCGCATGGTGGCCAACAGATCCTGGGCCAATATTTGCAGATCGTCGCCGAATTCGGTGATCAGCTCTGCACGCGATCGCAGGGCGGGATGCGGAAACCTCAAGATCGTACGGATGGTCAAGTAGCTGCTCCCAATGCTGTGCGTTGCACGATGGCAACGTCAGCCAAAGCTCTTGCCGCAAAGCATGGCCGCAACGCAAGCTTCCTTTACAAGCAGCGTGATGACCGATAATCGACTAGGGAAATATGCGGTCCACTCCGGACAAGTGGAGTGCCCCAACGAGGCAAATGGATGTCCTCCAGCGAGGCCAACATAAAACAACAGGTTCTGCCAAGAGGTGCGTTGGTCATGACGCTCCTGGTCCTGGCGACGACGATTGTTTCGTTCATCGTCATGATGGGCATCACCAATATCTCACCGACGCAGCAGATAACGCAGATCATCATTGCCGCCAACGCCGTTTCGATCCTGGTGCTGATTTACCTGTCTTACGCGACACTCAGGAAACTGTTCCTGTTCAAGAGCAAAGACAAGAACCGGGATCTGCACACCAACATCACGATCATCTTTGCTTTGATCGCGTCGATCCCTTCAATCATCGTCGCCCTTTTTTCGCTGATTGTTCTAGATAACCGATTGAATTCGTGGATCAATCCGGAAAACAACCAGATCATCGACATGTCGATCAAGGCAGCGCAATCCTATACTGAGGACAACGCGCAGAGCCTTTTGACGACGACGCTTTCCATGGTGATCGATCTTGATCAACGCCGGATGCTCTACAGTCTTGACCGAGGCGCCTTCTCGGATTGGCTGACCTATGATGCCGGACGCAATAACCTGCTCGGTGCGTCACTCGTGAAATCAACCGGAGAAGTTGTCGTCCGTGCGCAGCTGTTTAACGACCATACGCTTCCCGCTGTCCCCCTGGAGGCATTGAAGGGGGCTGCAGGCGACAAACCCGTACTGATACCGCCCGGCGCTACCAATCTAGTCGGTGCAGTGATCAAGACCCAGGCCCTGCCGGATTTGTATCTCTACACGATCCGCGCGGTTGATTCTTCGGCGCTGGATAACATGCGCGTCATGAACGATAACAACATCGAGTATCAGGCGCTGGCAAGCAATCGCTCCAATACACAGATTGCCTACGCGCTGCTCTATATCGAGTTGACGCTATTGCTTTTGCTTACCGCCGTGTGGACCGGCATAGCGGTTGCCAATCGGGTCGTTCAGCCTATTCGCTTGCTGATCGGTGCCGCAGAGGACGTTGCCACGGGCAATTTTAACGTGTCGGTGCCAGTCCGGGGTTCCGACGGTGACATTGGCTCGCTGGCTCATACGTTCAACAACATGGTCGAGCAGTTGAAAACCCAGCACAGCGATCTGATCTCCGCAAAGGACGAGATCGATGAGCGCAGGCGGTTTACCGAGGCAGTCTTGTCGGGGGTCACCGCAGGCGTGATCAGCGTCAATGCGCAAGGGCACATTGCCGGCCTGAACCGGCCAGCCGAGTCGATGCTCGCAATCAATAGTGAGCAGGCAATTGGCAAGACGCTTGTTCAACTCTCGCCCGAGATCGGCTCCGTATTCGAGGCGGCACGCGAAAACGGCCGCTCGTCCAGCCGCAAGCAGATCAACATTACACACGGGGGTATAGTGCGCTCGTTCAATGTCCAGATCACCCGGGAAGACGCCGACACCAAGAACACTTCCTATGTCGTCACTGTCGACGATATCACCGATCTGGTAGCTGCTCATCGCTCGTCCGCCTGGGCGGATGTCGCTCGACGCATCGCCCATGAAATCAAGAATCCGTTGACTCCGATTCAGCTCTCCGCCGAGCGCATTCGCCGCCGCTATGGCAAAGTCATCGTCGAGGACCGTGAGGTCTTCGACCAGTGCACCGAGACAATCATCCGCCAGGTCGGCGACATAGGCCGCATGGTCGACGAGTTCTCTGAATTCGCCCGGATGCCCAAGCCACAACTGGCTGCAACCGACATCCGTGACGTCTTGCGCGATGCATCCTTTCTGATCGAGATCAGTAATTCCCAGATCACGTTCGAACATGACTTTGCCGGCGAACCGCTCATCGGTAACTTCGACAACCGGCTACTCGGTCAAGCATTCGGTAACATTATCAAGAATGCGTCGGAGTCCATAGAAACGGCAATTCAGGCTGGGGCGATCGACAAGGGCCATATCCTGGTCCGGGCGGCAAGCGCCGATTCATCCGTGGTTGTCGATGTGCTCGACAATGGCAAGGGATTGCCCGGCGAAAATCGGCATCAGCTGCTTGAACCCTATGTAACCACACGCGAAAAAGGCACCGGCCTTGGCCTCGCCATCGTCAAAAAAATCGTCGAGGATCATGGCGGTCATCTCGAGATGCTCGACGCTCCGGAGGGCTTCCACGGCGGCCGCGGCGCCATGGTCCGCATGGTATTTCCAATGCTCGTGGACGCAATCGCCAGCTAACGTGGAAGTATCGCTTTCCTTTCATTCCATATCAAAATGTGATGAGCGGTGTATGTCGGACAAATTGAGAGACTAAGCTGAAAGTGCTATAGTCCCCTCAGCTGAAATCGGGATGGTGGTACTAAGCCTTCCACGCGTTCCGGCAGCAGAACTTGATCACCACAATTTGAAAGATCGCTGGCAGCTCAAGTCAACGGCGGGTGTTCATGGATTTTTGAGAACGCACCGGTCCCCATCCGGTTACGCTCAGGAGGATACAGGCGATGATGCGGCATACGAAAGAAAATGGCGATATCTCCAACTGGATGACATGCTCTATGATTTTGTTTGGCGCGCTGGCGGTTGCAGCTGTCGTCTTTGCGGTTTGACGGTCGGGTTTAAACTCGACGATAGATAGATTTTCAAGGATATCACGTATCTGACGTGATACGCCGAGGGATGGTGTGGGCTGATTTCTCCGTGAAATCAGCCCACATTCGTGTGCGGAGCAACTATAAGCCACCATCGTCTGCAACCATGTGTTCAGCCATTTTGGAGCCAGGCAATCTGTCATCGCACTGGCAGACGTTGCAAATGCTCGGACAGAACAGAACATTGGTATAGGCTTGCCGATGATGATGTATCGATGGAACCAAGTTCCATCTCTGCGGTTTAGACGTGAAGATCGGTAGAATCCGAACTCCATTGTAAACAACAGGCCTTGATTCTAGAATTCACATGGAAAGAACTGCACCTGAACCAGGAAAAATTGTGGACGTTCCGCAAAGCAAATTCGCTCCCCCACTTGCAGCTTTACATGACATGGATAGTTTCAGCCGTGACTCGATAATCATGTCGTTGCCGGCAGCCGTCTACACAACGGACACTTCAGGAATCATTACTTTTTATAACAAAGCAGCAGCTGAACTTTGGGGGCGCGAACCGAAGATCGGCGAGGATGAGTGGTGCGGATCATGGAAACTATACTGGCCGGATGGAACACCCATGCGGCACGACGAATGCCCCATGGCCATAACTTTGCGCGAGAAGCAGGAGGTGCGCGGGTTGGAGGCAATCGCCGAGCGCCCTGATGGCAGCCGCGTGACCTTTCTTCCCTACCCCGTTTTGCTGCGCAACAGACTTGGCGAGATTGTCGGCGCACTCAATATGCTTCTCGACGTTACCAGCCAAACTGAGGAAGAAGAATCCGCACAGCGCCTCGCTGCGATTGTGGAATCGTCGGACGATGCCATCATAAGCAAAGACCTTACCGGTACGATTAAAAGCTGGAACAAGGGAGCCGAGCGAATTTTCGGGTATGCCGCGGACGAAATAATCGGCCGCCCGATAACTGTCCTGATTCCGTTCGATCGGTCGAATGAGGAGCCGGGCATTGTCGAACGTATCCGCGCGGGCGAACGGATCGACCATTATGAAACGATACGGCTGCGCAAGGATGGCTCTCGCATTCACGTCTCGCTGACAGTCTCTCCGGTGAAAAACTCGGCGGGCCGCGTCATCGGTGCCTCGAAGATCGCGCGCGACATCACCGATAAGAAGGAGACCGAGGAACGCATACTGATGCTAATGCGCGAGGTGAACCATCGGGTGAAGAACCAGTATGCCGTGATCCTTTCCATGATCCGTGAAACGAGCAACCGCACGAGCAACACGGCAGAGTTCGAACAGCAGATTCGCGAAAGAATCATGGCTCTCGCCCGGTCCCACGATCTTCTAGTGCACGCCGAGTGGCGTGGAGCGACCATTTCTGAACTAATCCTTGCCCAAATCAAGCCATTCGGAAACGAAGCCAGTATCACGCTGACGGGACCTCCCATTGTGCTTCAGCCTAACGCCGTTCAGTATCTTGGGATAGCATTCCACGAACTCGCAACGAACTCGGCCAAATATGGGGTATTCTCGGCAGAGTGTGGCAATATCACCGTCGATTGGCATGTCGGCGAAGAGGGACGGAGTTTTTACCTTGCCTGGACAGAGTCCGGGGGACCGCCGGTAAAACTCGGCCGCAAGCAAGGCTTTGGCAAGACAGTCCTCGAGCGCGTTACTCCTTTGTCACTCGGGGGAGAAGGCATTTTGGGAACCAGCCCCAACCGCATCGTCTGGACAGTGCGTGCGCCAATGGAAAATATAGCGGTGCCGCTGGCATAACGATTAAGCCAACGCATTTTTCAACTCACCATTTCTGCTTAGTGTCCCATGCTGGAAAGACACCATAGGTGCGTGTATTCTCAGCGACATGCTTAGAATGAGTTCGGAGGGGAACCGCAATGCCACAGATTTCTCAGCTGTTTTTCAGAACGGCAGTCATATGGCTGATCATTGGCTTGGCGATTGGCCTGCAAATGGGAATGTCAGGAAACCATACGACAATCGCAACCCATGCCCACGTCAATCTCCTGGGCTGGGTCACGAGTGCGATATTCGGCGGCTACTATGCCCTCAATCCGGTGAAGGCACAGAAACGGCTGGCGATGATCCATTACGCCGTCTATACATTTGGCCTCGTCATCATGCTTCCAGCTCTTTATCTGATGGAACTTGGCAATCCGCAGTTGGAGCCGCTGCTTGGCATAGCTTCGCTGATAACATTTGCCGGTGTGCTGGTCTTTGCTGTGGTGATATTTTCGAAGGAATCCGTAAGCGTTCATCAAGCAAGGCAAGCGTGAATCTGCCGGCGCTGCGCATCGTCCACTGACGCGGCGGCTTGAGGGACCGTTGACTCCATGCGGAACAATTCCGCCGCGGACCGTGTTTACCCAGAGCCCTTCTGGAGCACGGAGCGAGATCATGCAGGGACGCACAACAATTCTGGTAACGGCGATCATTGCGGTACTGGCCATCGCCGCCGTCTTCTTGACGAGCAACCCCACAAATGATGCCGACCGACCTGGACAGCCCTCACCCCACGCTCTGGACCAGTCCAACTAGAATGACCGTGGCGCAGTTATGCCTGCGTCACCTTATAACTAGCGGCAGCGTGGCTACACCGCCAAGATTCGTACGACATATCGGCCGACTTTCGGCGATTTTCCGACAATATGCAGTTCGCCATCTTCAAACTTGATGGCAGTGTTCGTCGGCCGGAATTCGGTGTGAACGAACACCGGATTGAGTTCACCTTTTTCTGCAAACCGCACTGGCGAGACAGCGCCATCATGAAAATCAATGTAGACGTATGTTCGTTGATCGACATCCCTGTCACTTCGAAACGAAACATCGGCCTCAAAGCGATATAGTTGTTGCTGATCCCGCTTGCCCCAAAAATACTCGACGTAGTTGGTCAGCGCCGTCCAGTTTTCAGAGATGTCAGGTGTATCTGCCATATTGAACCTTTGCCCGATTCCCTTGAGGTTGGCATTGTATGCCACTTTCACCTCACCTGCTATTTCAGAATTTGCAGGCGCAAAGCAATTGAACAAAAGATGGAGACCGAAGAGTGGCCTCACGCCCGTCGATCTCGACATCCCACGTTAGAGGCGTGCTTCGTTAATGAGGTCGATCAGGATGCATATCCCCGGGACTTGGCGAAATCGCTCTTGTTAACACTGCAGCCTGCTATCGCAATGTCTCATGCAACAGACTAGCGGGTGCGCGCCCCGGCCGATGCGGATCGGAGACGTGCTGCCTGGATGCTCCAGACCTCAGGGTGCCGAGGTCAGGGTGACTGTCGTCACGCCGCCCGCGATGTTTATGCCCTCCTGGCCCTCGACGGATATGGGTTGTAAGGAAAACGCCTTGCCCGTGCCGCCAACCAGAACGTTTGCTCCCGCGCCGACCCCAACCGAAGCATTTGCGCCGACGCCGGCGTACGTTCCGGCCAGCGCCCCTGCGGGAGGAGCGCCAGTGGCGGCCACAACGCTCCATATCAGGTGTCCTGCCGCGGTTTCGCCGAGCGCAACCCCATACTGATCAATGGAACCAGCGTATTTGTCGGTATTGCCCCCGCTGGTTTGCCTAAAGACGCACGACATTGTCTGCTTCTCGACTACAAACATGCCTATGCCCTTGGACACATCGCACGACAACGTGCCGATCTGGAGCGTCTCCGCAGCATTTGCGCCAAGGGGAACGATTGCAACCAAGCAACCAAGACATGTCTTCCGAAAGAAATTCATCGTTGTCTCCTTTGATCTGAAGGGTCAGTCTGCGAACATAAAGACTTCAAGGCCGTCAATTCTCACGCGGAGGGTTCGACAACATGCGACAGGATTGGTCAGTCGCGGACCATATATCGTGTTGCGACGCCATGTTGCGATCATGTTTTCCGGATCTGCGAGCGCAAGTACTTAACTGTAACAACGCTCCGGGTCGCACACTTTGTAACCCCCAAGCTGTGTAAGGACTGTCCGCAATGAATGGTTCGATACTTGAACGGATCGACAGCGCTGCCAGCAATGCTTTTCAAGAGCTCCATGGAGGCATAACTTGGACCAGAATGGCCGGGAGGAGCGGCTCAACAACAACATCCGGCGAGGTGCACCATGCGTCGACTAGCTTCATGTTCTTGCGGTCAGTTGTGTATTGAGGTTCAGGGGGAACCGGATGGCGTTGGCGTTTGCCACTGCCTCGCCTGTCAGCGTCGCACGGGGAGCGTCTTTGCAGCTCTTGCCGGCTTTGCCGCACCGTATAAGGTATTTGGCACTGCGACCGAGTATATTCGCGTGGGTGACCAAGGAGCCAAGTTCAAATTCCGGTTCTGCCCTGTCTGCGGTACGAATGTGTTTCACACTGAAGAAGGTTACGAACAATCATGGGTGGCTGTTGCGGTCGGTGCTTTCGCTGATCCAAATTTTCCTCCACCACAAGATTCCGTCTATGACTGTCGAAGACATTCCTGGGTTCAGCTACCGCCAGGAATAAAGGCATATGAAAAGGACCCCACCTAGCCAGGTGCAGCGGAATCCCGGGAATTTGGCTTAAGGCGCTGGAAGTTCGTGCGTTGTTGCTCCGAACGCTGCCCTAATATTGCTGTCAAAGCAAAATTCTAAGCGATTTCTCGCCACGCCATTGAAATTATTGGTGGGCCCGGAGGGACTCGAACCCCCAACCAAGCGGTTATGAGCCGCCGGCTCTAACCAATTGAGCTACAGGCCCCACCTGAATTCAGATGCACAGACAACTGCCTTGTGAATCTGCTCGCGATCAATAACGGGAAAAATCGCGAATGCAATCCCTGACTTGGTCTACCTGCCCTCTTGTTTTGATTTTCTACCAAAAACGCCAACACCGGGAAAGATTAGCCTTTCTCCTGTTCCGCTAGAACAAGCAACCGCCGGGCGCTTTCCTCGTCGGTGATGAAGACCGTCGGGCGGACAAGCGTCATCGCCCCATAAAGGGCCATGATCTTTTCCTTGCCGCCGGAGGTCAGCACCCGCGCCGGTACCCGCTGCACCGTGTCGATACCAACAGACATGACCAGATCGTGGATGGGATGATCGACCAGTTGGCCCTGCTTGTTATAGAAATGAAACAGAAGATCGCCGACCGCGCCGCGTTCAGCCAGGGAGGCTTGATGCCCCTCATTGAGAAAGCCGATATGATAAGGCGTGCTCGACGCAGTCTCGATCGCTCCGACACTGAGAAGAACGAGATCGAGATCTTCGGCCATTTCAAACACGCTCTTCAGGCCGCAGCGCTCGATCAGAGCGGTCTTTGTTTCGATACTGTCGACCATGGCGGGGGCCGGAATGAGGTACCCATCGCCCTGGAACAACTGGGCAAATTGCCAGGCGAATTCGGCCGGATTGAATCGGCGTGGCTGGCTGATCCCGCCCAATAGAGAAATGACGGTAAAGTTCTCGAGCGCCCGTGCTTCGAGATAGGATAGCGTGTTGAGCAACGTTCGCCCCCAGCCGACGCCGACGCGCATGCCGTTACTGACCACGCTGGAAAGATAATCGCCAGTTGCCGCAGCGATCGCCGGAATAGGATCATTGTCCGGATGGGACAGCGGCGCGACGATTACCTTGTCGAGGCCGAACTGCTGTTCGACCTGCCGCTCCAGCGCAACAAGATCGGAAAGATAGCCCTGAATTCCGATCTTGACTTCGTTGCGAGCCCGCGCTTCGGCCAGCATGCGCACGATCGTCACACGTCCAACACCAAGTATCTCGGCAATCTCGTTCTGAGTCATTTGTTCGATATAGTACATCCAGGCGGCGCGCATGCGCATCCGGCTGATCTTCGTGTCAGGCTGCCCAACCTCCAGAGGTGTTTTTTGGAGGCTGTTCGTCGTACCATTCGTTCGCTTGCGTCGATCGGCCAATCGTCTCCCCCTATCATCGTTATTGTTTGCGTTGCAGCGGCGACGCCGGCAACAATGCATTATACGCAGTACACTCCACCAGAATGTTGTTTAGCAAGCCATGAAAAACAGATACAAAGTCTTATCCACTTGCGAGCAGAGGTTAGTCATATGATCCGGGATATTTCCAACGAGATCGTCGTCAACCTGAAGGACCGGTTGCGCGACGTCCGCCACCTGATCAGGGCGAACCGTCAGCCCGTTGAACCGGCCCCGCAGAGTTTGCCGGATATCCTGTTTGGCAAGGCGGCACGGGCAGTGGATAGGGCTTTGACGACTGCCGAAACCATTTCGATCTCGTTGGTTTCGCAGGATCCGGATGCGCATACGACGACAATCGAAGCCCGAAGTCTCGATACCTACTTCCCAACCGATAGTAGCGAGGGCGAAGGGCCCTTCCGGCGCGATGTTTATTATTTGACGAAACGTTTGTTGAGCGTCCTGGGGGCCGACAATGCGCTGATCCATGAAGCCACCTTCTCCGCTGTTCATGCGACGATGATTCGCAGCCATGGAGCACAATTGCAGGCCGCGATGAAAGACCGCGAGCTGAATGATATCGCAACAACCTCCGCAATCCTTGCGTGCGAGTTGCAGTCGCATTACCGATCCGAGCCGTGGCCATTGCCCGCGCATCACGAGGTGCAACCGGACAAGGCCACAGTGTCCCTGTGCTTCTCCTCGATCGCACTTGCGATCGGACTTGCGACCTATGCGGACCACGAGCCGGGCGAAGAGAAGCTGGTCGAAAGCGCCCTTCTGGCGTTGCAGGCCGGGCAGGAAAGGTTCGAAGAAGCTATCGAAGCGCCGAATCGCATCCGGGCCTTGTCCGACCTTTTTGCTTTCCTGATCCCTCACCTGCCCTGAGACGCAGTTTCCAGGTCAAGTACGCACTTTTTGGCACGCGGGATTGATGAAGGGCTCATGCTGAGCTCCGTCAGGCCCATCTTGACAAAAGAGGGGATCAGATCTGGACGGCCGGCCGCTTCGCCGCACATGCCGACCATGATGCCCGCCTCGACACCCGCCTTGGCCGTCAGTTCGATTGCAGCCATCACAGCGGGGTGCGTCACATCATTGAGCTTGGCGACCGTGGGATTGAGCCGGTCGGCAGCCATGATGTATTGGGTCAGATCGTTAGTGCCGATTGAGAAAAATGCTACCTCCCGGGCAAGCATTGGCGCGATCATCACTGCTGCTGGCGTCTCGACCATGACGCCAAGATCGAACGCAGCATAAGCCTTGCCCTCTCGTTTGAGCTCGTCCGCACACTCCTCGATGAGGACGCGCGCCGCACGAACTTCGTCAAGACCAGAAACCATGGGCAGCATCACTTTGATATTGCCGTGTGTCGCCGCGCGCAGCAGTGCGCGAAGCTGCGGCTTGAATACATCCGGGCGATCCAGACACATACGGATGCCGCGCCAGCCAAGGAACGGATTTTCCTCGGCGGGGAAATCAATACCGGAAATCGGCTTGTCGCCGCCGATGTCAAGCGTGCGGACGATCACCGGATAGGGTGCGAAGGCCTTCGCCAGTGTGGCATAGGTTTCGGCCTGCAGATCCTCCGAAGGAAGATGGATGTGCCGCATGAACAGGAGTTCGGTGCGAAATAGTCCGACGCCCATGGCCCCAGCATCCTGAGCCGCTTCGATTTCTTCCAGCGAACCCAGATTGGCAGCAATCTCGATAACCGTACCATCGGCGCGTTTGGGCGTTACGTCCCTGTAGGCCTTCAGCGCCTGCTTATCGGATTCCGCCTTGCCGATCTGCTTGTGGAAGCGATCAGCCGTGGCCTGGTCTGGTTCGGGAAAGATATCGCCGCTGTTGCCGTCGAGCGCAACAGTGTTGACGTGCTGCAAATCCTGCACAGAACGGCCAACGCCAAGAACGGCGGGAATACCATGCGCACGGGCAATGATAGCGACGTGCGACGTGGCGCCGCCATGACCGCAAATGACACCGGCAATGCGTTTCAGCGGAGCACGAGCCAGATCCCAGGCGCCGATATCCTCAGCAATAAGGATCGCACCTGCCGGAATGGCATCAAGGTTGGCGTCGTCCTGACCGAGCAGCGCAAGGCAGATCTGGCGCCCGACGGCATTGACGTCATCGGCGCGCGCATTGAGATAAGGGTCGTCCATCGATGCGAAATCGGCGGCGATCTTTGATGTCGCTCCGATGACCGCCGATACCGCATCGATACCACCGTCGACAAGTGCTGCAACCGCGCCGGTCAGTTCGTCGTCACCGGCAATGTCCTTGAGCGCGGCAATGATGCCGCGATCACTTTCCGCCAGATTCGTTGCTGCAAGCGATTTATCCATCCGGTCCTGCACTGCGGCGAATGCCTGCTTCAGCCGCGCCACTTCTCCTGGAATCTCGTCCCCATTGAGCAGCCGGTTCTCATGTTTGATTTCGGCCGGGAAAAAGCCGAAGGCCAGGCCAATCGCAACGCCTTCGCTTGCCGGCACACCTCTTAACTTGCCAGCGGAACCTGGCCCGACGCTGCTTGATTCCGGGCCCAAAGGGACCTTCTTCTCGGCAGGCTTTGCTGCTTCTGCCGCGCCATCTTCCAGAATTCCGGAGTTGGGATTTTCGAGATAACCGATCAGCGCTTCCACAGCCTCGATCGCATCGGCACCCGTCGCACGAACCGTGATTTCATCATTCTCCTTGACGCCGAGCAGCATCAACTTGACCGAACTCTTTGCGTTGACAGACCTGTCTGCCTTGACAAGCTCGATGTCCGACTCGAAACTTTTTGCGAGTTTGACAAATCGGGTGGCTGGCCGTGCATGCAATCCGTCATGCACTCGCACAATGGTCGAGCGTTCCATTCAGTTCTCTCTTCAGTTCACTGTGTTTTCCGGTCAGACAATCACCCGATGGTGATCGTCGTTCCGACCTTCAGGGCCGACACCAGGTCCTCGGTGTCGATCTCCGAGGCGCAAATTTCACCGGGCCGTTCAACCGTTTCCGAGCCGTTGAACGTGATGACCACGTGTCCGATATCCCTGACTTTCTGCCATGCGTACTCACCGATGCCAGTAATCTTGGCCGACACGTCACCGATTTGAATCGCCGATCCCAAGGGCGGCGTCATCTCGGACGGTTTGCCTTCGACGCTGTGCAGGATCGAAACTTCCGCAAGTTCGGGCGGTGCGCCATCCGCGAAAAGGATGACTACGCCTCCCTCTGCCAGGTCCGCCACTTCAGGCCCAACGGCTGTTACCCGTGTCTTTAACAGGACTGACATGATGGCGGACCTCTTCTACTTCTTGTGCTTCAATCAAAATACGATCAGGCTGACGACCCAAGCAATCAGCACGGAGATCGGACCCATGATCTGACGACTGATCAACACTGCAGGAACACCGATCTCGATGGTCTTTGGCTTGGCTTCACCGAGCGCGAGACCAACTGGAACGAAGTCGCAACCCACTTGGGTATTATAGGCAAACAGTGCCGGCAGTGCCATTGCAGGCGAAATCGTGCCATTGGCGATCTGCGGGCCGATGATCGCGACACCGATGACCTGTGCAATGACCGCGCCTGGTCCCAGGATCGGAGACAGGAATGGCAGGCCACAGATCGCAGAAATGATCAGCAAACCAACAATATTATTGGCGAGGGGCCCCATCGGCTGGGCCAGAACATCGCCAATCCCGGTATAGAGAATGAAGCCGATGAGCATCGTCACGAACGCCATAAATGGCAGGACGTTGCGGACGACCTGGTCGATGGTGCGGCGGCCGGCGTTGAAGAATATGCCGACAACGCGGCCCATGACGCGGCCAACCGAGCTGATCAGACCGATGAGCCCGCCCTCACTTGAATCCGAAGTTGCGGAAGTGCGGCTGGACATCGATGCGGCAAGTTCCGCCGGGGTGGGCGGCGACGCTGCGCCGGCAACAGCGGCGGGCTGCGATCCATCGGCAAGCTCGATATTGCCTTCTTTCACGCCCGAGACGTAGATATCTTCGGTAATGAATTGGGCAAGTGGACCTGCCTGTCCGACCGGCGTCAGGTTGACGGTTGGAATGCGCTTGCGCGGATAGACGCCGCAACGGGCTGTACCGCCGCAATCGACGACCACAACGCCCATTTCGCCTTCCACCGGCGGCGCCTTGAAGCCATCGACGGCCTCACCCCCGGTGAGTTCAGCGATGCGGCGCGCAACCGGATGAATTCCGCCACCGGTGACCGAGACCACCTTGTTGCGTTGTGGTGTCAGTTGCACAACGAGCGGGCCGCCCCAGCCATTCGAGCCTCTGGAGATTTTGACTGCTTTATAGGTCTTTGACATTGTTACTGCTCCCCGCCCCGAATTAAAGCTCGACACCCTGACGGCGCGCCATGATGGCAGTAATGCGCTCGGTCAGCATGCCTTTGAGGAGGATGACGACCAGACCAACAAGCGCATACCAGATGGCAACGTTGATGTGGTAGCCGGCGGGAACAGCGCCCTTTTTCTCAAGTTCGAGAAGCGCGACGAGAATACCGCCCCAAACGAAATATTCGCCGGGGTTGATGTGCGGAAACAGGCCGAGTGGCGGGTGTACGTAGGAAACGGCTGCATCATAGAAGGCCGGCTTGTACTTTTCCTCGAGGAATGATCCGAAGGTATACGCCATTGGATTGGTCAGGAAGAACACTGCAAGCACAGGCAGCACCGTGTAGCGCGTCAGAGCGATACGCCCGGCTCCACGGGCAATACCATGCACGCGTTCTTCGCCGACGAGTTCCGTCAACGCATAGAATGCTGTCATCAACACGACAAGTGTCGGAATGATACCCGTAACGAAACCCGCGAAGACCTCGCCACCCTTCTGGAAAATACCGATAAAGTACTTGCCCATGCTGGTCAGCCAGCCAAGCTGTTCTTCCTGTTGGACGTTCTTCAGCTTGTCCTTGAATTCTTCAACGGAAATATCGCCGGTCGACTGCGCAAGCACGACCAGATCGTTGCCCGCATGATCGATGACGTGCCTTCCATGAAGCGCAGCATCCGAGACCATCGATCCGGCTACAGAAATATGGTGCGCGGCGATGTCGGCGTGCTGAGCCAACATTGTTAGAATTGACATGTTCCCTCCTCCTAATCGACCGCCCCTTCGAAACGGCCGTCCCTATGCGTTAACTGTCTTAATTCCCGATAGACCCGGCTTCCTGGGTTCTGCCCTGGCCCTGTCTATTTGTTCAATCGCCCGCTCCGCCGCCTTGGCCAGTGCTGGCTCCTCCACACCGGCCATGACCGGATTTGTACGCAATGCATTGAGCGAGATGCCTTCGAACTCCATGCGCCGCTTGAATTTTGCAAAGACTGACCGGCCACTCATGACCAGAAACCGCTGAATAATGAGATCCGGCGTGACAACGATGAGAACAATCACTCCCTTGCCAAGACGACCGCGAACATTGCCCGCGCCGACGAAACCATCATTGTATTTGGAAGTGATGCCCTTCATCACGTCGCTGTAGTGGCGCATCTGGAACCAGACACCCAGTGATTGCAGCGCCCATAGAAATCCGAGGGCAAGCAATCCCCATTGCCACATCGCCATGTCTTCAACCTCCCAACACCCGATCGTCAACATATGCTATGATCGAACGAAAAAATATAGAACATTTGTTTTTTGTAATGTCAATATGTATGATTTCTTGAAGCATTGAAAACTTGGCTTATGGTGCGTGAAAGCGTATGACGTGATACATTGAAAACGAAGGTGAGAAGGCATGGATTTTCTGTTCAGCGACGACTTGGTCCACATGCCGGATTTGCGGCATCGGCTGCGCCAACTCCGTTGGTTTCGCATGGCTTTTCGCAAGAATGCGGCGCTTATAGCGGAGCATTATGGCTATCATTTCGCCATCGATGAAACCAAGCTGACACGGGCATTTCTCAATTGGATCGAGACCGTCGAAAAGCAGAAATCCTACGCCCGGATCGACCGAAAAGACTTTATCATTTTCGCTGCAGGTCTTGTGCTCAAGGAGTTGATCTCCGAGGCGCCGGCGAAGCTGCGGAGCAAGCCCAAGTCCAGCGATGCCAAGACCTCCAGGATGCAGGACATCATAGCCTTCTGGCCCGAAGGTTTCCTCTACACCAATTATTGTGTTGGGGCGATCGCGGCGATCTGCGAACAGGAATTTGGCACCGCGCCCGAAGTTGATAAATGCGCCGATGATCTGCGCACCTGGTGGTCCTACCGCGAAAATGTCCGCGAAATGCCCGGTTACGCAATCGCATTTCTCGACAAGTTCCTTGGCGCCGAGCCTAATTGGATCATGCCCAATCTGGCTTCCGCCCGCGACGCTATTCAGCGGGCGATAGTTTCCTCCAAAGCCGCGGGCGCTAAGCTACCGACCGGATCATCTCGCCCAGAATCCGCATAATCTTCTCGCGCTGCTCGAGCTGCGGCATATGCCCGGTGCCGGCAAAGACGTGGACCGCAACGTCGCCCGGCAGTCCCCCTGCATGGACCGCCGGGATTACACGGTCTGCAGCACCGAAAATGACGCGGACTGGTATCGCCAGATTGCCAAGACTTGGCCGGATATCAAATGTCTGGGTCCCATCCGCAAAGAAGCGATCGGCAATGATTTGCTGCGCGTCACGCAAGGCCACATCTTGCGATTGTGCCAGCGTCACCTTGATGAACGGCTTGGTCAACAGACCTTCATCCTGCACCAGCTGTTTCATCCAGGCAACGAGGCTGGCCTCGGTGCGGGCACGGACAAAACCCGACAGAAACGCGCCGTTGATTTCGGGACCAAGTCCGGCAGGAGCAATCAAAGCTAGGGCACGGATATCGAGGGTCGTGCGTGCCGCAACACACGCTGCAATAGCACCGCCGAACGAGTGTCCGACCAGTATGATTGGTCCGGCGTGATACGCAGCTATGGTTTGTTCCACGAGGCTGGCGATTCCATCGAGATCATCCGGAATACTCCGTGTGGAACCACCATGCCCCGGCAGGTCGATAGCGAGGATCGGACTGCCCATCGTTGGTCCGCCCAGCATTGGCCGCCAGCTATTGAGGTCGGATCCGAAACCATGGATTAACACAAGCGGTACTCGGCCATCTTTGCCCTCACGCAACCAGACGGCATGAAGAGGGGGCGAAGATCGCACCGGTGCGATTGGTTTGGCGATCGTGGCTTCGACGTCCTTCTTCTGGATGCGGCCCTTTGGGCCTGATCCCTTAAGGGAGGCGAGATCAATACCGGCATCCCGGGCGATACGCCGGGCCAAGGGAGTTGCACGAACGCCATCGGTCATAACTTGCGTTGGCTTCTCCGGCACAGGCTCGACCTGCTCGAGCGCAGGTTTTGTCTCGTCGACGACAACTGCCTGTGCCACGACAGTCTTGGCTGGCGCGGCTGCGTTGTAGGCCTCACCATCAGCATATATCCAGGCGACTGCCTGACCTACAGGGACAGTTGTGCCCTCCTGCGCCGTCACATCGCGCAAGATGCCGGAGGATGGCGCGTCCACTTCCATGGCCGCCTTGTCCGTCTCGATCTCGAAAAGCAACTGCCCTTTGGAAACGCTGTCGCCATCCTTGGCGTACCAGCGCGAGATCTGGCCGCTTTCCATATCCATGTCGACTTTGGGAAGAATCACCTCGACGGGCATGGCTTAACGTATCCCTTTAACGAGATCGCGAGCGCTCTTGAGAATACCCGGCACTTGCGGCACGGCGGCCTTCTCGAGCTCCGGGTTGTAGGGTATTGGCGTCTCCGCGCCGCCCAGGCGAATAATTGGCGCGTCGAGATAGTCGAATGCCTCGCTTTCGGCAATCATGGCGCTGACTTCCGCCCCGATGCCGAGCGTCTTCACGCCTTCATAGACGCACATCAGCTTCGACGTCTTTTTGACACTGGCGATGATGGTTTCCTTGTCCATCGGACGTACGGTACGCAGGTCGACGACTTCGACGTTGATCCCTTCTTTGGCCAGCTCCTGTGCCGCTTCCAGCGCCTTGTGAACCATGATCGCGGAAGCAACGATGGTCAGGTCCGAGCCTTCGCGCACCACGGCAGCCTTGCCGATCGGCACGGTATAATGCCCTTCCGGAACGTGACCCTTCATCTTGTAGAGCAGCTTGTGCTCGAAAATCATGACGGGATCCGGGTCTTCGATGGCTGCGAGCAACATGCCCTTGGCATCATACGGCGTCGACGGCTGGATAACCTTCAGGCCAGGTACGTGACCGAACCACGCTTCAAGACTCTGGCTGTGCTGAGCTGCAGCGCCAGTGCCGGAACCAGCGGGAAACCGCATGACCAACGGTACCGACACCGCACCGCCAAGCATGTAACGGATTTTTGCAGCCTGATTGACAATCTGTTCCATCGCAAGCGCGGCAAAATCCGAAAATTGGAACTCGAAGATAGGGCGCATGCCTGTCAGTGCCGCGCCGACGGCAACGCCAGCACCACCGAGTTCCGAGATCGGAGTGTCCATCACCCGGTCCTCTCCGAAACGGTGCACGAGGTCCCCGGTTACCTGAAAGGCACCGCCATAGACGCCGATGTCCTCGCCCATAAGGAACACGCGATCATCGGCCTCCATGGCAATAGCCATGGCTTCCTGGATCGCCTGCGAATAGCTCAGCTCGCGGATCATCTCGTTCATGGTCAGTCCGTGTAAACGTCGCGTGTCAAATTGTTTAGATCGGGCGATGGGCTGTTCTTGGCGAATTCGATGGCTTCGACGATTTCCTTTTCGGCGTCCGCGCGAATGGCAGCAATATCCGCCTCGCTGACGAATCCGAGTTCCTTCATCTGGTCCTCGAACAGATGGATGGGATCGCGCTTGGTGATCCAGTCCTCGATTTCTTCCTTGGTGCGATAGCGATTGCGATCGCTCTTGGAATGGCCACGATGCCTGTAGGTCTTGCACTCGATCAGCGTCGGCCCTTCACCCCGGCGTGCCCGTTCAACTGCCTCATGCGAAGCTTCGGCGACGTCCGACAAATTATTTCCATCGACGATCACGCCCGGCATATTGTAGGCGCTGGCCCGATCAGCGACATTCGCCACGGCCGTTGATCGCTTGGTTGAAGTAGACATGCCATAACCATTGTTTTCGCACACGAAAACCACTGGTAGTTTCCAGACAGACGCCATGTTAAGTGCCTCGTGGAAGGCACCTTCATTGTTGGCGCCATCGCCGAAATAGGAGACGACGACCTTGCCGTTCTTCTGCTTCTTGGCGGAGAGTGCCGCTCCGACGGCGATTGGTATACCGCCGCCTACGATGCCATTGGCGCCAAGATTGCCCTTGGAGACATCGGCGATGTGCATCGAACCTCCGCGTCCCTTGCAATAACCCGTCTCCTTGCCGAAGAACTCTGCAAACATCTTCGAGACTTCCGCACCCTTGGCGATACAATGGCCGTGACCGCGATGGGTCGAGGTGATCATGTCGTCCTCGCTGAGAGGTAGGGAAATACCCACGGCACTTGCTTCCTGACCGATCGACAGATGCATCGTGCCGTGAATGAGGCCACGGGCGTATGACTCCTCCGCCCCCTCTTCGAACCGGCGGATGAGGTACATCTTGCGCAGCGCATCCTTCAGCTGTTCCGGCGGGTACTGCCGGAATGCGAAGGGCCAATTACTGCCATCCTTCAACTTGGCATTTGAACTACTGGCGGAAGCCATCTTGCCTCTCCCTGTCTGGTTGCCATGGTATGGTATCTGTCGCGTGCTGCCCTTCACGCTCCATAAACCAGCTTGTCCTGGCGAGCCCTGAGTTCGACGATCTTCGAGCCTTGCGCGGGGGCGGCATTGGCGCTGGTGATCAGTTCGCCCTTCTTGATCGGGGCGGTGACGCTGCCGCCCTGCAAAAGGCCACAGG
>NZ_PGGO01000036.1 GCF_003010955.1 Phyllobacterium brassicacearum | reverse complement strand
AGACGGCACGGAGTTTGAACCCAGGGAGGCCTGATCAGAAAGCTGCGCGGGAAACGCGCTGGCGAGAGTTGCCGTATCGGTCGGAGCGGCAGGCTACCGGATGAACCCGTTTGATTTACATGCGAGCGGCGTTGGTGCACCGAGCCGAAGTTCGACGCAGTTCGATCTTTGATGCCGCCTGTTATGCCTGTTTGTCATGGTGACGGACGGACTCCGGGCGTCCGTATGCCAGCATGCGGTTGAGAACGGCGCAACCGATGGCGACCTCTGTCTGTTGAGCCGGAAAGGATCGGGCCCGCAGGCGGCGTCCGATTGAAGCCTTGTATCGCCCGATGGCGGTTTCGATCAGCGCACGCTTACCGTAGCCGGTGGCCGCCTGCCATTGCAGCCGACCGTCTTTTGCGATCGCCGCTATGTGCTTGTCCCTTTGGCCGGGTGGCCCGGCGGAACCGCTTTCCACCGCCGTCGAACGCGGTGGAATAACGACGCTCGCCGTGGCACTGTGCTGCAGAACAGACAGATAAGTTGGCTTGCCATCATAGGCTCCGTCGGCTGTGAACTGGTCGATCCCGCCGTCGATCTGGCTGAGCAACGGTTCCACCTGGGAAGGATCATCCGTGTCCTGGTCGGTCAGCCTTTGGGCAATGATCTCGCAACTATTGGCATCCACTGCCAGATGGAATTTGCGCCAGTTGCGGCGTGATCTGGCGCCATGTTTCTCCTCAAGCCACTGCCCGGCGCCGTACACCTTTAACCCCGTGCTGTCGACCAGCACGTGCAGCGGGCCATCCGGCAGGGGCGGGTCTCGTCGGGCAGGTGGCGTCCATTTCTGTGCCCGGCGGCTCAGAGTTGTATGATCGGGGACGGGTATATCAAGTCCCATCAGATCGAACACCGAATTCATCAGCCCTTCGGTCTGGCGTAACCGCATTCCGAACACACAGCCCAGGGTCAGGGCCGTTTCGATGGCAAGATCGGAATACCGGGGTTGACCACCTCGCGTTTTTCGCCGTGGTGCACGCCATCCGGCCAACGCTTCCGGCGTCATCCACAGTGTAAGACTGCCACGCCGACGCAGGCCTTCCTCGTACTCCGGCCAATTCGTCACCCTGAATTTCATCTTTGCGATGTGATGACGACGATCGGCGTTGTGTTTGTACGGCATGGCACCCGGATCAAGCTGATTGATTGCGATCCTGTTTGCCTATCGCCGAACCGTTCAGAAATTATTCATGCACCAAAGCCACATGGCTCGGCATTCCGGTATCGACAACCCACACGATTACAGGCGCGATCATCGGCGTTGGATCAGCGCGGCGTGTCTCGGCGGTGCGTTGGGGCTTGGCCGGTAACATAGTCGTTGCCTGGCTGATAACCATGCCTGCCGCCGCGCTGATTGCGGGGCTGTTCTACATTGTAGCTGGGCTTGGTCCGTGACACGGATGCGATGCCTGCGCAGAGCGCGGCATCGCTCAGCGCTCCTTGCGTTTATTGTGTCTATTTTTTGCCGCTTCTGCTTCACCACGGGTCTTGAATGGGCCAATCAGGTCCGTTTCGACGCGACTCCGTTCTATCCTGACATAGAATAAGCCCAAGTTCGCAATTATGGATTTCCTTGGCTCCACCGTCTTTTTGGCGCTGTCTTTGGCGTGCATTCATTGACCCTTGGTTTTGAAATTCTCAACGGCGCGGCCAACATATCAGGACATTGGTATATCGCGCACAGCCGAGGCTTGAAAGGGAAGACCTTTAAAGACTTTTATTGTTAGCTCAGCAAGACGAGTTGATAACCTTTCCGAGGCTCAAGGGAGCGCAGATTGTAAGGAATAGAACCGGCCAGTACCTACGATTTGCGTGCCTTCTCCGTATCCCAATAAGCTTGTTGGTCCTGCGGAGGGTCATTTCGATGCTCTATTACTTGTTGCCGAGCATGTCTGGGAGAACCTTTGCCGCCGCTTCGGCCTCGAGCTGGATTGCCCCTGATTGTTCGGTTGCGTTATTGCTGCAACCCTGGATAAGCCCAGAGGCCCGATATGCGCATCAGGTCGCGGTAGATCACCAGGCGCTCATCAGGCGAAACCTTTGCGGCGTCGTCGATCGAAGGGGCATCCAGCGCCACCACAGGAAAGACATTTGCGGAAATGTCATATTGTTTCAGGGCGTCCTCGAGCAGCGTCCGTGCTCGCCGCATGTGGCTGGAGCTTGTCACGAGAATGACGCTATCCGCTGTATGGCGCTTAAGTAGGTTGGCGACGTTCAGCACATTGCCTACCGTGTCCTTTGACTTGTCCTCAATGAGGATACGGTCGCGGTCAATTCCACGTTCGACCAGCCATTTCATCATCACATCACCTTCTGTGAGACCGGCCTGCGGCTGCCCCCCGGTAACCATAATTCGTGCGGTTGGATGTGCCTGTGCCGCCTTGAGTGCGACGTCCAGCCGATCGAGCAACGGCTTGTCGGCCGTGCCGTCCTTCATCAACGCATAGCCGAGGGCAACAATCATTACCTTGCCAGGCACAGTTGGAATGTCGGTGTTTGGTTTTTCGGCCAGGATCTGCTCGGCGCGCACAAAACGCTGCCGATAGGCTTCGGCCCGGTCACGGTCGAGTGCGGACAATCCCTGATGAGCAAGGGAAGTGCTCGTTTCATCATTGCCGATGCGCGCAAGCGCCTCAAGCCATGCCTGCGCGTCGAATGAAGCAGGGTCTTTGACCAGAATATCTTCATAGGTCGAACGCGCACCATCGACATTCTTCTGCAGGATCTGTGACGAAGCGACAGCAAAGCGGAAGTCCAGCCGTTCTGGTGCAAGCTTCGAAGCCTCAGCGAAGGATTGCTCGACTACGTCATAGCGGCCATGCAGCGTGATACCCTTGAAAATCTCGGCTTCGGCCTTTTTGACGTCGCCGCCAGACCAGTAGTACTGCATGCCGGTATCGACAAGGGTTTTGATCCTCTCCGCATTCGTTTGATCGAACGCGAATGATTGTGGCGATGTAGCGAGCAAAATTAAGCCGGCAAATATTGGAGCAACGATTGCTTTTGCGACAGCAATTATCTGCACTCTGAGTTTGGATCGGCTCGAAACACTATAACCCGACATATGAATTCCCCTGTAGCATGATAGATACCAATAGATCCTGTTTCCCAGAGAATGTCGTCAAGCACCAACCGATTTGTGCCGGATTGTTTTTCTCCAGATCAGCGGTGCGTGCAGACTTACGGATCGCACCCCACCAGTGGTCGCTTCGCTTTGGAGCCAGGCGACACTGCTCTTTACGATTTCATCCACTGGCTGTGAGAACGTCGTCAAGGAATAAGACGTCCATGCGGACTGCTCGATATCGTCGAAGCCGACGACACAGAGATCTTCCGGAATGTGCAGCCCAAAATCGTGCTTTGCGCCGTCCATCAACCCCAATGCCATCAGATCGTTAACACAGAAGACAGCGTCCGGTCGCTTGGGTTCGGTGAACAATGTCTGCGCGATCTTGCGGCCGCTTTCGTAGACGGTGTTGCCGTGACGTACGACCATCACTTCGAGGCCGAATTCCGCAGCCGCGGCGATGAAACCGCGTTCGCGCGCCATTAGACTTGGTGTTCCGACGTCAGAGTTCGCGAACGCGAGACGCCGGCAGCCTGCGCGCAGGAAAGCGCTCACGGCCACTCGTGCCGCTTGGCCATCATCGAGATTGATGCGGAACGGGCCCTCGATATCATCATCGCGGTTGATCAACACGATGCGCTGGCCACTGTTGAGACAAAGTCTGGTGATCGCCTTATCTGGAAGCCCAGACAGCAGGATTGACGCGTCGGCGCGGTAGTGCAGGGTTTGTCGCAGGGCTCCGTCCACACTGCCGTCTGAACGATCGGTGTTGATGAGCATGGCAATCTTGCCGGCCGTCTGCAATTCGTGGGTAAGGGCACGCACCAGGCGAGCGCGGTAGGGCGTATCCATCTCAGACACGACCAGGCAGACGATACCGCTTTCGCTGCGCATCAAGCCGCGTGCCAGCTGGTTGACGTGATAGCCAAGGGCGTCAGCGGCCTCCATCACGCGCTGGCGTGTTTCCTCCGACACGCTGGCGCCCGGCGTGAATGTGCGAGACACGGCCGAGCGCGAAACGCCCGCCCGCTTTGCCACGTCATCGGCGCTGACGAATGATTTGTTCAATAGCTTGAGTCCATGGTTCAGTTCACGGCATCTTGCACGCGCTTGCGTTCTACTGCAACCATCAGATGCCTAATTTTATTGAAGGAATGTAATAGTCGGCTTGACAAGAAGATACAGCGTGTGAAACTTTTGCACACGCTTGCAAAAAGGCGTGCGGCATGGAGGTGCCGCTTTTTCAGGGAGGAAATCATGCGTTCTGTGTTCGCAATCGCTGCCGCTTTTGCCTTGGGTCTTCAGATGACGCCAACCGAAGTGCGCGCTGCGGAAAATCTCAATCTCATCTGTTCGGCAGATGTCGTCATCTGTGAACTGATGGAGGGTATGTTCGAAAAGGAAACAGGTATTCAGGTCAATATGGTGCGCCTGTCGTCGGGCGAGACCTATGCGAAGATTCGTGCCGAGGCACGCAATCCGAAGACCGATATCTGGTGGGCTGGGACTGGCGATCCGCATTTGCAGGCCGCTTCCGAAGGGCTGACCCAGGAATATAAATCGCCCATGCTTGATCAGTTGCAGGATTGGGCGAAGAAGCAAGCCGAGAGTGCAGGGTACAAGACAGTTGGTGTTTACGCGGGGGCGCTCGGCTGGGGCTATAACACCGAGATCGTCAAGACGAAGGGTCTGAAGGAGGCCAAGTGCTGGGCCGACCTCGTCGATCCATCCTTCAAGGGCGAAATCCAGATCGCCAACCCGAATTCTTCCGGCACAGCCTACACCGCCCTGGCTTCCCTTGTGCAAATCATGGGTGAGGACAAGGCGTTCGACTATTTGAAACAACTGAACGCGAATGTATCGCAATATACAAAATCAGGTTCGGCACCGGTCAAGGCTGCGGCGCGCGGTGAAACGGCGCTTGGCATCGTCTTCATGCACGATGCAGTCGCGCAGATTGCCGAAGGCTTCCCGGTCAAGGCCGTCGCACCTTGCGAAGGCACTGGCTACGAAATCGGTTCCATGTCGATCATCAAGGGTGCGCGCAATCTTGATGCGGCCAAGAAATGGTATGACTGGGCGCTGTCCGCCGAAGTGCAATCGCATATGAAGGAGGCAAAGTCGTTCCAACTGCCATCGAACAAGTCCGCCACCATTCCGCCTGAAGCGCCGAGGTTCGAAGACATCAAGCTCATTGACTATGATTTCAAGACCTATGGCGACCCCGCCAAGCGCAAGGAACTGCTTGATCGCTGGGACAAGGAGATTGGTGCAAGCGCCAACTGATCCTGTTGATGACTGACGTGATATGTCCGGATCGTTCCGGACATATCGGCAGCGCAAGTAACATTCTTTGACGAAGGCGGGTGGCGTTATGGAGCGTGGCGACCGGAGATTGAATATTGCTCTCGGCATCGGGTTCGCTGGGTTTGTCCTTGCGCCTTGGTACAGAATCGAGAGTGGCTTCTTCAACCTCGATTGGCTCGGCGATTTTCCTAAAGGCTTCAGCGAAGCGCCTGGCCTAGTGCAGATATTCGCGCACGGCCGCTGGACGCTTGCGATCATCGCACTGATCTTAATTGCCGGCCTGTTTGCGCGAGCCTTCAAAATCTCGCCGCTACGTTCAAATCTATTGGCCGTGGCAGGCGCGACCGGAATCGTCTTCCTTGTCTTGCAGGGACTCGCTGTCGGGGTTGCCGGTTGGACCTGGACGATCACTGAAGCGCTGTTCGGGCCGCTTACCGATGGGCAGCCGTCGATGGGAGCAGGTGCTGGGCTCGTGGCGCTTTCGTTCGTTTTGATGTTTTCCTTCGGCCTCGCCGAGCGCGGCGTGCTCCGGGGCGATGCCTTTGTGGTCGCTTCAATCGCGCTGCTCGTCTTCCTTGTCAGTATTTTTGTGTTCTACCCTGTGGGCAGTATGTTCATCGGTGCCTTCCAGAGCTTTGACGGCTCGTTCGATCCCTCCGGATTTGTCCGCAACATTCAGGATCCGTCGATCTGGAGCCTGGACTGTCTCGTCGGTGGCAATCGCTGTGGCGTTGCCTGGCGCACCCTGCTGCTGGCTATCCTTTCGGCGTTCGGCTCCACACTGCTTGGGCTCTGCTTCGCTCTGGTTGCCACCCGTACCCGCTTTCCTTTCAAGAAGGGCCTGCGATTACTGACGATCCTGCCGATCATCACGCCTCCCTTCGTCATCGGCCTCGCGCTTATCCTTCTCTTCGGCCGCGCCGGTGTCGTGACCCATCAGCTTTCCAATCTCTTCGGGATCGAGCCGGGCCGCTGGCTCTACGGCCTTACCGGCATCTGGATTGCACAGGTTCTGTCTTTCACGCCTATCTCGTTTCTCGTGCTCATCGGTGTCGTCGAGGGTGTCAGCCCATCGATGGAGGAAGCATCGCAGACGTTGCGCGCGGATCGCTGGCGTACGTTCTGGAAAATATCGTTGCCCTTAATGAAACCCGGCCTCGCCAATGCCTTTCTGATTGGCTTCATCGAGAGCATGGCGGATTTCGGTAACCCGCTGGTCCTCGGTGGTAGCCATGGAGTGCTTTCGACCGAAATCTTCTTTGCTGTTGTCGGCTCGCAAAACGATCCGTCGCGTGCCGCAGTATTGGCGATCATCCTTTTGTTCTTCACGCTCTCGGCCTTCCTTGCGCAGCGGATCTGGCTAGCAGGCAAGAGCTTTGCAACCGTTACCGGCAAGGGCGATTCCGGCGCGCATATTGCCTTGCCGCGATCCCTTTCCGTCGGCGTCCACGCTATCGTCATTCCGTGGATCCTGTTCACGCTGGTCATCTACGGCATGATCTTCTTCGGCGGCTTTGTCCGGACATGGGGTCTCGATAATACGCTCACCTTCGAACATTATCAGCGCGCATTTTCCTTGAACTTCGAAAATGGCGTGGTTGCCTGGACGGGCGTTGCGTGGAATTCCTTCTGGACGACTATCAAGATCGCGCTGATTTCGGCACCGCTGACAGCAGCCGTTGGATTGCTCACGGCCTATCTGATCGTTCGTCAACGCTTCGTCGGCCGCAATGTCTTCGAGTTCGCTCTGATGATGAGCTTTGCCATACCCGGTACCGTCATTGGCATCAGCTACATCATGGCTTTCAACCTGCCGCCGCTGGAGATGACCGGCACAGCGCTGATCTTGATCGCCTGCTTCGTCTTCCGCAACATGCCGGTCGGCGTGCGCGGCGGCGTGGCGGCGATGAGCCAGCTCGATAAAAGCCTGGATGAAGCATCGCTGACCTTGCGGGCGACGAGCTTCCGGACAATCCGCAAGGTCATCCTGCCCTTGCTCCGTCCGGCGATCGTTGCTGCGCTGGTCTATTCGTTCGTCCGCGCTATCACATCGATCAGCGCTGTCATATTCCTGGTCAGCGCCGAGTATAATATGGCGACCTCCTATATTGTCGGCCTTGTCGAGAATGGCGAATACGGCGTCGCTGTAGCGTACTCTTCGATGCTGATTGTCGTCATGATCGTTATCATCACTTGTTTCCAACTGCTGGTGGGCGAACGGAAGTTGCGCCGCGAGAACCGCGTTGCAACTGCCTTTATTCCGTCTGCCGCACCTCAAGAGAAGGCCGTATCATGACCACCCATCGCACCGGCTCTGTTGTGTTCGCCAATGTCAAAAAGCAGTTCGGCACGTTCACAGCTATTCACGATCTGACTCTGGATATCGAACCTGGCACGCTTGTAACGCTGCTGGGCCCGTCAGGTTGTGGCAAGACGACAACGCTGCGTATGCTCGCCGGGCTGGAGCACCCGACCTCGGGACGCATTCTCATAGGTGGTAAAGATGTAACCATGCTTCCCGCCAATGAACGCGATGTCTCGATGGTGTTCCAGTCCTACGCGCTGTTTCCGCACATGTCAGTGTTGGAGAACGTCGCTTATGGACTTGAGTCATCGAAAATCAAAAAGAATGAAGCGCGAGAGCGGGCGGAGGAGGGGCTGAAGCAGGTCGGTCTTGCCGGTTATGGGCAAAGACTGCCCGCTGAACTGTCAGGCGGGCAGCAGCAGCGCGTTGCCGTTGCCAGAGCTCTGGTGCTCGAGCCGCAGGTGCTCCTACTGGATGAACCCCTCTCCAATCTCGATGCACGCCTGCGCCGCCGCGTGCGCACGGAAATCCGTGAACTGCAGCAGCGTCTCGGTTTCACTGCAGTCTATGTCACCCATGACCAGGAAGAGGCACTTGCAGTCTCGGACAAGATTGTCGTGATGCAGGATGGCCTGATCGCCCAGCAAGGTTCGCCGCGCGAGCTTTATGAAGCGCCAGCCTCCTCGTTCATCGCCGACTTCATCGGCGAAGCCAATGTCGTGCCTTGCGAGGTCCTGCGCAGTGATGGCGGGCAGGCGATCATTCGTGTCGGCAAGCTGGAACATTCTGTGCCGGGCCGGAGCGCTCGCCCGGGACCGGCCAGGATCGCCGTCAGACCCAACGCCATCACGCTCGAGGCGGCCGAGAGCGGGGCGTTTCCCGGCAGTATCAGGCATGCCGCCTATCTCGGTGATCATGTGGAATACGAAGTCGAGACCGAGGCGGGCACGCTGTTCGTCGTAGACCCGGCCATCGACCGAAACCTTGCGCCGGCCACCAATGTCAGCATCGGCTTTCACCATCGCGGCATCGCAATCATCAACAGTTGAAATCTGCATTTATACCGAAGGAAAGAACATGACATCCCATGTCACCGCTGATCTTCAGGATCGTTTTGCCCTGGCACAGAAGATGGCGATGGAGGCGGGAGCCGTAGCCCTTGCGCATTTCAACGCACGCGAAAGGCTGGTTATCGAAACCAAGGCAGATCCCCACGATGTCGTTTCTATTGCCGACCGCGAAGTGGAAGATCTCATCCGGACCCGGATTGCGGCAGCTTTCCCGGGTGATGCGATCCTTGGCGAAGAGTACGGTGTAAGTACGGGTACATCCGATTACACCTGGGTCATCGATCCGATCGACGGCACCAGTCCATTCGTCAATGGCATGCCGACATGGTGCATTTCCATTGCTGCCTTGCGCACTGAGGAAATAGCCATTGGTGTCATCTACGTGCCATGCAATGACGAGCTCTACGCGGCTGCTGATGGCATGGGTGCTACATTGAATGGCAAATCCCTGAAGCTCGATGCAAGCCGGACGATTCGCAACGCCGTAACCGGCATCGGTGCCAACAATCACGTGGCACCGGCTACAGTAGCGTCGATCATCGAAAAACTGCTCGATGCCGGTGGTAACTTCATTCGCAATGGCTCGGGCGCGCTAATGCTTGCCTATGTCGCCGCTGGCCGTCTTGTCGGCTATTATGAACCTTATATGCATGCGTGGGACTGCATGGCGGGCTATTGCCTCGTAAAGGAAGCCGGTGGTTGGCACCTTCCATTCCCGGTCAAAGGCGATGGGCTGACAAAAGGTTCGCCCGTGCTGGCAGCTGCGGGCGGTGCCGTGGACGACCTACGGACAATCGCGGGGCTCTAGATTTCTTTTGAAGCATCTCGTTTGCAGAAGGGGGGCAACGACCGTCATTTTCTCCCAGCGATTCCAAGTCGGCCCCATGTCGCGCGCTTTGTGGAAGTTTAAGCACAAATCAGAATCAGCCCTTACCGGCAATTTCAAACGAACATTTGTCCCCATCGGTCGGCGCCACTTTGAGTGCTAAACAGCCTGATGTTCTCGGTATGTGCTCCGAAAATTGCATAATGGCTTGTGTGGTTGCCGCCCGGGATGCAAGAAGTTTTTGAACCTTTATGAACAGTGATCGAGCGCGGTCTTGTGTCAGGCCTCATGGAAGCGGCCTGTCTGGCGCCGCGGGCCGGTATGGTGATCTGCGGATCAGGTCCAAATCTCGTCTGCGAGCACAAAGGCTCTTTGCCATTAGCTGGTTTTCCCGATCCAGATCTGTTCGATCATTTTGCCCATTCAGGTCATTGCCTTCTCACACTGCTTTACCGGTGATTGTGCGACCATCATGCCGCCGCAATCAGTGCCGGATCGCTGTAATCTTCTCCCTTCGTCAACATGGCCCAGATTGCCCGCGCCATCTTATTGGCCAGGGCGATTGCGACCAGCATCTTCGGTTTTCTCGCCAGCATCCGGTCCAGCCACGATCCCGCAGCGATGGACTTGCGCCCGAGCCAGCTCAACCGCGACATTGCCCCGATGATCAGCAACTGGCGGATGTCGGCCTGGCCGGCCTTCGAGACGCGCCCGAGCCGCTCCTTGCCGCCCGAGGAATGCTGTTGTGGAACGAGCCCAAGCCAGGCAGCGAAATCGCGGCCACGCTTGAAGCTTGCCATCGCCGGGGCGAAGGCCTCGACCGCAAGCGCGACGATCGGGCCAACTCCCGGCATCGTCTGCAACCGTCGTGTCGTATCGGTTTCGGCCGCCACTTCCTTGATCCTCCCCGTTTTGGCCTGGATCCGCACGGTCTTCTCGCCGATTTGCGCCAGAAGATCCCGGCATTCCTCGTGGACCAGCCCGGGCAGGTCGCTATCTGGCTCGTCGAGAAGCGACCTCGATGCGCTTGAGGTGGACAATGCCCTGCGGGATTGTGTGACCGTATTCGTAGAGCACTGCCCGCAGGGCATTCACAAGTTCGGTGCGCTGACGGACGAGACGTTCACGGGCCCGGAACAGCACCGCCCTGGCTTGCTGCCATTGCGACCTGGGTTCCACAAAGCGCATCTCCGGCCGCTGCGCCGCGATCACGATCGCCTCGGCGTCGGCCGCATCGTTTTTCTGCCGCTTCACGAACGGCCGGACATATTGTGGTGCAATCAGTTTCACCTCATGGCCGAACTCCACGACCTGTCGAGCCCAGTAGTGCGCGCTGCCGCAGGCTTCCATCACCACGACCGCAGGTGCTTGATCCGCTATAAACTTCAGAAACTGGGACCGGGACAGCTTTTTGCGGAACTTCACCTCGCCAAGCATCGACGCTCCGTGGAGCACAAAAACACTCTTTGCCAGGTCCACACCAATCATCGTATCGTTCATTTTGCCGCCTTCTCCGCTTTGTGGGTTAACGCACCACAACATTGGCACATTGCGATGCCGTCAGGGGAGGGCGGCAACCATCCCATCTCGTATGGAACCGCAACCTCAGAATGCCATATTCTGCTCAAAAGGAACGAGCGAACAGCTCAGATCGTCAAATTGGGTCATGCAGTACCTCTATCGCTTCTATCAAACGACGATGGTGCCATGCCGCCGCCGCCCTCCCCCATAGCTTCTCCAGATTCGCGGGAGGCTCAGACTTCGGTTCGGTAGTGCAGGATGAGCAGGAGGTCCTCGATGGCTTCTGGATCTAGCGTACCCGACGGACCAGCGAGGGCGGGGCCGACGCCCGCGACGGTGAACGTCCACCCGCCGGGTTCACTGGACACGGCACCCAGGGTCACCTGTCGCGTTTGTCCGAGGCTCACGGCCGCGCCGAAATCGATCACGTCCTCGCCGCCGGGATGAGCGAGCGAAAGCCGGGTGCCTGAGGCATCGGCGTCGGCAAACTCATCCGCCAGCCGCAGGAACACGTGAACCTGATCGATCCTGATGTCCCGACCCTGGAGCAGGAAGGGGAAGCGGTTTTGGGCCAGGTCCAGCGCCAGCGTGGACGGACCGGACTCCGTGGGCGGGTGCAGGAAGCGATGTAGCTCGGTGGGAAACTCGTGGCGAGCGCTGAAGGCCTGGAGCAGGCCCGGCGCGGTCTCGCCTGTAACCAGGGCGTTGAAACCGGCCTGCAAATGCTGGATGGCGGCGTCACGCAAGACGCCACCGCCTTCCCGCGCGGTGTAGTTGAGGTGGAGGATGACGTCCGAGATGGAGTCGTGATCGAATTGCCGGAACTCGCTCTGCAGCTCCAGTCGCCACCGGCTGTCGACCCCGGCGCCTTCGAAGGGCAGGTAGCGTTCGTCCCGGAAGCTGAGCTCGAAGAGACCGCTGTCGCCCTGGCCGCTGCTGGTGACGATGGACTGGATGGCGCCAAAATTGTCCTCGAACCGTGGATCGTCGCCGGCCAGGTCGCGGGCATACGCGCCGCTCAGCAGCGTGCTTTGCCGCCGGATCGAGCTGCGGACCAGGCGTAACGTGCAGGCGAGGGTGGTGTATGGCCCCGTGACCGCGGGGATCGTCATGCTGACGGATTTGATGCGGCGGAAATAGTGGCCCGGGCAGTCCAAATCAAAAAGGGTTTCGGGCAGTTCGATCTCGCAGGACCCGACTTCCCGGAGCCGGAGGAGCGCGAGTGGATTGTGCAGGGCCAGCGAAACATGCTTGGTCAACTCGTATTCGCGGCGATTTTCGTTCAGGTAGGCGCCCTCGAGGCGCCGGAGCTGGAGCTCGAGGCGGTCACCGGAGAACAGGCCCTTGCGGAGGTTGTCCCAGTTGCCGAACTCGATGTACGAGCTCAGCTCGATGCCGAGCTCGTGGCGGAAGGCCCGCTCGGCCCGCCGCGCGAGGTCATAAGCCAGCTCATAGGATTGAAAGAAGAGCGTCGAGATCTGTGCCACGCGCCAGCTGTGGAGCTCCTCGTTCGTATATTTCTCGCGCATGAATGTCTCGACGGACTCCGCCTGCGCGGTCTGCCGATCGTGCGTCTCCAGTTCCTTCCGGGCCATCGCCTCGCGGATTTCCGCCGCCGCGATCTGCTGGTCGATCTGACGAATCTCCGCCGTGGCCTGCTCGCCGAGGAACTTCCACTCGTCGCTGCGGCGCAGCCAGCCGCCGCGGATCCCCGCCAGTGTGGATTGGTGCGACGCCTTGGTCGCCGTCGCTGATTTCTCGCGGCTGCGAAAGTCGAAGAACGCGAGCACGTTCGCCCGGCCGAGGCTGATTGAGGTCAGCGGCCCCATGCCCGACCAGCCCAGCGCGAAATCAGGGATGAAGCGGGCGGCGTCGGCGGACACGAGGTCGTGCGACAGTGCCTGCTCCTGGGCGCGCCCGGCGGACTCGAGCTCGTCGAGGTGCTCGGTCTCCTCATCGATGCGATCGGGCCGCCCCTGATAGTATAGCTCGCGTTCCTCGGCCGTGCTGCGGCTGTGGCGCAGCGCGGCAATCTGTTCGGCGTGCTCGGCGAGCTGGCGCTGCTTCGTTTCCCGGACCAGCTTCAGGAGCTCCACTTCCTGGGCGGCGCGCATTCTCGCAAGGACCTCGCCGTCGCGCTGGGTCAGCGCATCCAGCAGCGAGGAGCCGAGGGCTTTCACCGCCGCATTGAAGTCGAGCGCTTTCGTGATGAGGAACCCAAAACGATACGGCCCGAGCGGCGCGTTCAGGTCGTTAATCGCGCTGCTGATATCGATGCCCGCGGCGGCGGCCTGCACCAAGAGCCCGGGATCAATCGGCGGCGCGAACAGCGGCAGTTGGCGAACCGCGCCCTCGATGTTCATGCAATGTCGGATCTTGAAAAGGCGGTCTTCCACCGTGTCCCAATAGCTGGCGAGTTTGTCGTTCTTCGGAATGCAAAAATAAAGGGTGGCCCCGAAGGCCGACGGCGCCGACGAGGACGAGCCGCCACCGCCAAATGTGAAGTCCGTCGTGCTGGCGAACCCGTTGAAGCCCAGCTGATCCTCGAGCGAGACCAAGGCGTTGGAGAACGCGTCGAGGGATTCCTCGAGGTCGTTGAACGTCCGGGCCGGCGGATGCTGGCCGGTATCCGTTTCCTCGGGACGTGGACCGAGGATCTGTGTGGCCAGGATGTAAAGCTGCGTGGCCTCGTTCAAGGTCTCCAGGGTGTCCTGCCGGAACAGGCTGTCGGCCCAGGCGATCAGGTTGTCGAGGTACTTCATGACAATCGCCTTCTGGTAGGCGATGGGGCGCAGCCGGGCGATGGCGTGAGGATCAAAGGGATGCTCGCGCCACGCCTCGACCTGCCTGGCCAGGGCCGGATTGCCCCGGCTGAGCGCGAGCATCAGATCCTGGACGGGCCGGCTCTCGGGATCGGCCAGATCGTACTCGAAGAAAGGTCGGACCTTCCAGTAGCACTGCGGGATGTTGTCCGCGTCGGCCTGAGTGGGATCGAACACGTAGTGGAACCAGCGTTGCGCCTCCTCGAATCGCTGCTCTTTGCGCAGGCGTTCCGCGACCAGGAGAGGAACGTGAAAAAACAGCTCCCAGTTGTAGGCGCTGTAGGCACCGTCGAGGGAAAAATCGACTCCGTTCCGGGGATGCGGTGCCGAGACATGCGCCGGGACGGGTTCGTATCTGTCCTCAAAGAATGACGCCGGCCCCTGTTCCTGGAGTTCGAGCCGGCCGAGCAGGCCGTCGCGACCGCCGTCGAACAGCGCCGAGAGGAAGGCGCGGGCGCGGGGATGGTAGTGCGTGAGAAAAAGGAAGCTCTTGCCCGGGGAGCCGGACGCGGAAACGAAAGGACTGGCCGCGATCGTGTCGGGAAGGCCGGCCGGATCGACTGCGACCCTCAGGCCGGTCGCGTAGGTCGCCCGCTCGAGGGCGAGGGGGAGCACGGATCCGACGTCATCCGGAGTGATGCCATGCGTGTGTCGAATCCCGGCGGACAAATCCAGATCGCCGGCCGCTCCGCCTCCGGCACCGGCGGTGGAGCGCTGGATGGGTTGCACGAGAAAGGTCGCGCTTGAGTCTTCGTACACAAACGCCGACTGTGTCGCGAAACCTTCGAACTGGTGCGGGTAGACGATGCGAAATTGACCGGGAGTTTCTCCCAGAGTCGGGATGTGGCTCACGCCCGCGGCAGTGCCGTTCCCGAAAAAATCGATCGAGCCCGTGGGAAGCGAGAGCCCGCCGGAGCTCGTTTCAATGATCGCCATCCCGAAGAGAAGTCCGCGGTGCGGTGCCGATTCGGCCATGGTGGCGGCGTCGACCAGTCCTTCGACCGTCAGGCTGCCGTCGTCGGCAAACCGGAAGCGTCCGAGTTCCTGGCTGAGGAGCGGACCGGGCAGTAGCCGAATGGCGATCTTGCGCGGAGTGGAGGAAAAATCCGGGGGCTCTGTGCCACCGCCGCCGAAACCTTGAAATCCCCCGTGACTCATGGGTTCCACGAAGCGTTGCACCGCGCGGAAGAGGTAGCGGTCCATGTTCGCCGAGCCCGGGAGCGTCAGCACCACCTTCGAGAGCAGCTTCGGCGACCACTGTCCGTCCTGCCATATGCTCCAGGCCAGGCGCAGCTCGTGGTACGAATGCGCATTTTCCTGCTCGTCGTTCTGCGGTTGGGTTTTCTCCTGAAAAATCGGCCAGAAGAGATAGAAGCGCCGACCCATCAAGGCCGGGACGAGATGCTCCCCCTCCAGGTCGAGCGGAATGCGCTCCCAGGGCGTCCACGTGCGTGACCGCTCCCAGCGGCGGTGGTAGTAAATATGTGGCAGCTCACGCGTGCGGGCGAACAGGTGATGCGTGTGGGTTTCCGGATCGCGGTAAATGGCGCAGGTCTGGGGCTGCGCGATCGACGCGAGCCCTTCGACGTACGCGGAGATGGCGCTGTCCAGCATGCGATCGGTGACGTCGCCCTGCAGCAGGGCCTTCTCGAAATCACGAAAGAGCGGGGTCTTGTCCTGCCGAAGCTCCGGCTCGATCCAGTTTTCCGGATACAGGAAAACCTTCCGGTTCGCCTCCCACACCCGATAGTATTTCATCCAAAGCCATTCCTCCGCCGCCTCGGGAGAGATGACCGTGTCCGCTTCGAGGTTGAGCAATGCCCGTTGCACGAACAACTGCACGGATCCGATCGCCTGCTGGATTCGGGATGTGAGCTGGCAGGCGCTCATCTTCGGATCGATGAGGAAATGACCGTGCAGATCAGCCACCTCCTGGAACTCGGGACGCGACGCCAGGAGACGCGCGACCAGCGCGTCACGCAGGCGTTCGCGCAAGGGATCGTTGATGCCCCGCGCAACTTCGAGCCACTGCACGGCATCGTATTTGGCTTTCGCAGCACTGCGAATCGCGCGTGCTGCCTCGCCCCCAAGTCCCGGCGTTATCCAGCCGGGCACGACATGGGGCGACGCGAGACCGAGGCGTTTCAGTGCCTGGAAGCAGGCCTCGAAACGTCGCACGGCATGCCCATTCCGATAGTCTTCGGGGTACCGCAGGGCCAGGCCTTCTCCGCCGGCCAGGAAGACGAGGCTGTCCAACTCCCAACCGGTCAATTGATGGAGGTCCTGCAGGAACGCCTGCGTCGCGGCCTCCGCGTCGTCGGTGGGCTCAAAATTCACGGCCCGACCGAGAAGATCGAAGAGCGGTGTTCCGCCCGCCCGCCGCAGGGCGGCGACATGAATGAGCTGCAGAAACGACGCGAATAGTTCGGGCAGAGCAGCCGCCTGGGGAGCCGCATCGGGCACGTTGCGGAGATCCAGCAGCTCCATGGCAGCGGCGTTCGTGATCAGGAAGTCGACCTCGCGGTCGTTTAGGTGCAAGGTCGAGACGATCGTGGCCGACTTCCAAAGGCGCCGGGCGGATTGAAAGAGATCCGGAAACGCCTCCGGCGTGACCTCCACGTCGTCGGCCAGGAAGGTTTCGTCTTCGAACCCCGCAAGATTGGCGGCGAGAATCGAAACCAGGGTTCCTGCGGAGAGGTCGAACTCCGAGGCGAGCGTTTGCACGATGGTCGATTGTCCCAGCGTCTGGCGCAGGTGGGCTACCAGGGGTTCCAGAACGAAGGCAAAGCGCTCCGTGGCCTGCATGACCGGGTCGAGCGTCGTGGGATTGCCGTCGGTGCCGACGAGCGTTTCGACCGCCGACGCGGGGTCGAGAAACGGAAGATGCTCCTCGATGAAGGCGGCCGGGTCCTGGTCGGAAACAAACACTCCGTCCCGCACGAGGCGGAAGGCCATGGCGAGTTCGGGCTCCTCTAGCAGGACCCCGAGGGTTTTCTCCGTCACGGTGCCCTCCGGGTCAACCACGACGATGAACTGCTCGCGAATCTCGCGGAGCGCGCTGCGCAGCCGCGTCAGTTTCGCCGCCATTTCGGTGTCGTCGGGGGCGACGGGCACGCCGGGCGATTCCGTATGACCTATGAGGTAGGCCACCTGGGTGACCGGAAAACCGGAGTCGGTCGTGGCGGTGAAATTCTGATGGAAGCGCAGGGTCTCGGCTGGCGAAGCAAACGGATCGTGGGAGCTGAGCCGGCGAAACGTCAGCAGATCGCGCACCGGAATCCGGAGAGCGCGCGCGAAGGAGACGATGCGATACAGTTCGGACAGCGTGGCGACGGTGAGCGTGGCGTCGGCCTCAACGGCGAGCTGCAGGTCCTCGGTCCGTGCGCCGAGCGCAGCGGCGAGGGAAGGCAGGTGATCGGCGAGCGGCTCGCCGTCCTCGGCCAGTTCGGCGCCGCTCTCGTCCAACGCGAAGATCGGCCGTGTTTCCGCATCGAATACGACGGGGTTCTGAAACACGCGTCTATAGAGGGACGGGACGACATCGTGCCCTTGGGGCCGGTAGTCGCGCGTATCGATGGCGGACCACCAGGCCAGCATTTCCTCGAAGGGAGCGGTCAGCACTTCGCGGAGGCGCTGGAACCCGGACAGCGCGACGAGCAGATCGTTGTCGATCTCGCCGGGCCGGAACGCCGCGATCGCCCGGTCGAGATCGTAGAATGACCAGCCCAGTTTCCGCCGCAGGCGCTCGAAGCGATGAACGCGATTCAACCGCTGTTGCGAAGGTTGCGGCTCGATCACCGCCGTGGAGAGATTGCATCCGCCCTCCTCGAAATCGATCGTGACGTCCGCGCCGGGGCTGACGAAACGCGTGGCGAAGAGCTCGACCACTTCGGCGTAGGTGAGCTCCGACTGGCGCAGAAAATTCTGCGGCCGGACGAGGTGGTTGCGCATCTGCGCGAGGGACTGGCTGGAGAGGCCCCAGAAAGCCTGCAGCGTTCGCGGAGGAACGAGCGCCTCGTCGACCAGAATCTGGCGCTCGATCGGCGTGAGGCCCAGCTCATCGGCCGCCACTTCCAGCGCGGTCGGCGTGGAATCGTCACCCTCCGGCCGGAAGTCCTCCATAAGCCGGTGCCGCGGCATCCCCAGATGAGCCAGGTAGGCGCGTGCCTCCTCGGCCGGACGCGAAAACGGCAGGTTCCACGGATACACCGCTGCCGCGAGGACGCTGTCGGCGGCCGCGTTGTGATGTTCGGGTTGGGCGCGCAGTTCCTCGGAGCTCGCCGTGGTCTGTCGCGCGGCGCCGCCGGAAGGCGCAATGGCTTCGCCGAGGATCTCGTTGACGAGATCGATGTAGGGCAGGGTCGTTTCCGTGTTCCGGCAGGTAAGCTCGATCTCCACGAGATCGCGCCGGCGCCCGCTGGCGGTGAGGGTCGGAAGCGCGTCCTGATTCCGGACGAATGCGAGCAGGTCGACCAGATACGCGGCAGGACCATGGACCGAGGCGCAATGTTCGCAGGCGCAAAAATCGAGCGAACCGAAAAGCGTTCGCCAGTCGGGAACATCCGGGAACGTCGGCAACAGGTTTGTCCACAGGATGCTCGCGGGAGAGATCGCCTGCGGCATGACCTGGTGCAGGGCAGGGCTGAACTGGGCGAAGAGCGTGTGGGCAACGGCCACCTGCTGGCGTGCGGCGCGGAAGACTGTGTTCGCGCGGGCCTCGCCCAGTGACGTGCGGTAGCGGGCGATGAAGGCGGCCCCAGCGCGATCGATGGCAAGCGCGGACGTGAAACCGTCCCGCAGGAGGGGTTGAACAACTTCATGCCGCCCCACTGGTCCCGCGATCGCGGCGAGCCGGCCGACGGCGAGGAGGTTGCGGCGCAGGGTTTCGGGATCGGAGATCCCGGTCAGGGCCTCATCGCCGTGTTCTTCGAGATAGCGATCGACGCGGGTGTTCTCGAACGCGAACTCGGGATTCCGATCCAGGAATTCCACCACCTCGTCCTGCCCCGCGAATCCGTTCGCGCTGCCGCTCGCGAGACGGGCGGCGAGGAACGCCGTGGGAAAAGCCTCTTCCACCGTGGCGGTGATCACGGTCGCGTAGTTCGTCGCGCGTTCCTCGGCGGAAGCACCGGGAATTCCCGGCGGAATGCCCGCTCCATTGGCGCCGCGGATAAGGGCGAGCCAGTCCTGGCGCTCCAGCGCGGCCAGGTCCCGCGTGCTCGCCGGGCGATGCCGACTCTGCAGCGCCTGGACCAGGGGTACGTGGTTTCCGGTCAGGGCGCCGAGTTGCAGCGTCAGTTGGGCGCGATCGATGGTCCGGGCGGGCACGGCCCCGCTCGCGCGCAACGACGTCCAGAAATCCTCCACGGTCCCCTGGCGCGCCACGTAGTGCTGGAGAATTTTCTCCTGGGCGCGACGCGGAATCCGCGCCGTGGCCAGGAGCTCGGCCAGGGAGAATGAACCGGTGGCGGCGGGACGGGAGAAGCCCTGCTCGATCATGATTTCGCCGAGGCGCCGGAAAAAATCGTCCAGCCCGCCGGCCGGAATCTGGTTCTCCTCGATGGCGCGTTCGAGGACCGCTCGCAGGACGTCGGTCCGCTCCTGCAGGATGACCGGCAGTCGAGCGGGAACATTCTGGCGAAAGAGGCCGTAAAGCGCGGATGCCGGCAAACGGCTTTCCTCCGCGACGCGCCGGGCATCGACGTAGAGGCGCAACTGCTGTGGATCGACCTCGTGGCGGCACGCGAGCAGCGCGATGTCCGCCGGCTCCAGTTCCGCTGGTTGGACGCGTTCCGATTCCAAGGCAGGTGCGATCCGGGAGTCGATCACGCGGAACTCCGACGGACCTCTTAGCACGTCGCCAACGATCAGATCGACCGTCTCGATCGGGCGCGCTGGGCAGGCGACCGCTGAGACGGCCAGTTCCGCGCCGCGCGGGCCGAATGCCCGGACGATCAGCGACAGATGGGGAGATTGGGGAGTCGGGTAGCTGAGGTCGAAGTGTCCGCGGGAATCGACCGCTGCTTCGCCCAGCCTTTCCTCCCGGCGCAGGTGCTTCTCCAAGGCGTGTACTCGCGCATTGGTTACAGGCTCACCGTCCGGTTGCAGCACCCGGCCGCGCACGCGGTAGGCATCGCGTGGCTGTGCATTCACGGCGGCGTTGATGGCGCGGGCCGTCCTTGCGTCCACTACGCCGGTGATTGGATCGATGCGGTTGCGATTCTGAAACTCCCGGACCGCGCTGAGGGTCGTTTCGCCAAAGTGACCCTCGCGGTCGGAGATCGGGAAGCCGAGTGTCGCCAGTTCGTCCTGCAGGAGCCTGACGTCGTCCCCGCGTAGATTGAATTCGAGATTCCGGCGCTGGAGTTTCATGGGATTGCTCCTGCATTTGGGTTCTGAGGGAACGGGCTGTCGCGGTGCCGTGACGCGCGCGATCCCGTGCGACTAATAGGAAAATTCGATCAGCTCATATCGTCCATGGAGGACGAGGACTCTCCCGTGGGCTCCTGCGCTGCCTTTGGCCAGCCGTTCCGGCACATTCCTGGACAGGAATCCCTTGAACGTCTGGCGTATCAGGCTTTCTCCTACCAAGACTCCGGTGGCGTCAATCACGGTGTACTCCATGCCGCTCCTGGTGCCCTCGGCGATCGCTTCGTGCAGCGCGCGTTGCGTTCCGCGAGTGAGCCTCTTCGACTCGGCGGAGACTAGATCGCCGGCGTCGCCTATCTTCTTTATCCGCAGGTCGGGAAGGCCTTCGTCCCCTTGTCTCACCAATACGGTATAACCGCGCTGGGTCAGGGCGTCCGCGGTCTTTTCGAGCGCGGCGAGTTTTGCGGCCTCCTGTTTTGACGCCTCCGCCAGCGCCCGCGCATCCTTGGCGACTTTTTTCGTTCCGCGGGCAGGCGGAAGCGCTTTCGGACGTGGCGGCCGGGCTTTGAGTCCGGGGAGCACCGCGTCCCCCACCTTCTGCTGCGCGTTGATCGTTGCCTGTTCCAGCTCGGCTGCGGGATCGTTTGGGTCGTAAATGCAATGCCGGTTGGTCGGATCGTTCGCGAGGCAGGCCTGGATGCTTTGCTGCATGTTTTCGTTGAAGCGCAGACTGTTTTCCAACTGCCACTCGAGATAATCGTGGTAGAGCCCCTGATCCTCCTGGGCCGCTGTAATCTCGGCGGCCATTTCCTGATGGACGCGCTCGTGGCTCGCGGCGCGATCGATCGCGCGCTGCTGGCCTTCTCCGCCTTCACCATGAAGTTCCCACTCTCCGCGCAAGCCCTCTTCCGTCCACGGCCCCACCGCTCCAGCCGCAAACTGCTCGAACGTCTCGTAATTTCGCGGATCGTTCGGATCGTCCGGGTCCGGAAACGGAGTCGTCGGTGGGTTTTGCACCCGTTGCCGCTGGATTTGCGCCGCCCGCTCCTGCTCGGACATGGACGGAGCTGAGGACGTGCCGTTCGGATCGATCAACGCGCTCGGCCGATTTTGGGCATACCGATAGAGGTTGGTCCCGTCCGCGATTCCCGCGGGATCCGCCGCCGTCCACCGGCCCAGCCAGGACGCATAATAACGCGCTTCGTGATAATACAGTCCGGTCTCCTCATCCTTCTCCTTCCCTGAATAACGATACCGCTTCAGGCTGGTTTCCGCCACGGAGCGGCCCGCCCGATAGGCCGAGGTGCCGTACGGATGATATTCCTCATAAGAGAGGACGCGGGCCAAATCATCGAGCTCCAGACGGACCGAGCCCAGATGGTTGCCGAACTGAAAGCGAAGGTCCTGCGCGGGCGCATCGTCCTCTCCCTGCGTGCGCGTATCGATCTGGGCAATGCGCTGACGGCCATCCGCGACATGCAACGTTTCCCGTTCGAGCGTCACGGTCGTGCCATCGCCGTTATATTCGCGGAAGACCTCGAAAGCACCCAAGTACAGCCGTTCGTTGCGCCGGCGGGGTGTCGACCCAACTGCAGACTGTCGTTCGGTCACTTTACGCACGCGCTGTCCCGTTGCATCATAAGCGTAGTAGGTCGTTTCCGGGATGCCGCCGGTGGTCATGACCTGCCGCGACGAAGCCTGCAGCTGATCCTTGAAGTCCCATCGCATCATCGGTAGGTGGGGTATCGTAGTCATGTTGCCATGTGCATCGTACGCATAGGTCCCGGAAAACGTGTCCGCGGGATCCCCGGGCAGACTCGTCGCCTGAAGCCGGTTGCTGTCGGCGGCGTACTGATAGCGGCGCGTCCAGCGTTCGACGCCTCCGCCGACGTGCTGCAGGCTCAGGATATTGCCCACGCCGTCGTAGGCGTACCGTTCGATATACCGCTGCAATGCCTCCGGACTGTTGGGAAAGGGAATCCCGGTGACGGTCTGAAAGTCGGCTGAGTCCTGCTGGATGTTGTTCTGGACCGCGTGCTCGCGTCCCTCGACGCGAATCAATCGGTACAGAGCATCGTAGGTGTAGTCTGTATGCGGATCGATCTCTGCGTTACTGAAAAAAACGGTCTGTTGGGAATCGTCGCGGATCGACGTGATGTTTCCAATGGGGTCGTGGGTGTGGATCAGGTCCTGCAGGATACGACCATCGCTGTGGCGCGTCGTGCGCAGCCGCGTGAGCCGATGGCGGTCAGGATCATATGCGTACGCAGTGGTGACGTGGCTGCCGTCGGTCGTGGCGTAGGTGATTCGCTCTCGCTGCCCCCGCGCATTGTAGTCTATGTTGACCACGACAGGCGTGATCGAGCCGGTGCCTTGAAGCTGGACCGCAAGTTGCTCGAGAAGGTTGGCTTCGTTGTAAGTGGGCAGGTGGACGCTGTTGTCGGGCGTCGTGTTCGCCACCGGACGGTTGAGCGCGTCAAAGTCAGTGCGGGTCGGAAAGGCTTCCTCTGTCTCTAGCAGCTCCGCGGCCGCCGATTCGATCTCCTCTGTTTCCGTCAATTCCGCCAACGCCGACCAATCGACGGTCGCGCGGTACTCGCGCGCGAATCGTCGGCTGCTTTCCAGCAGGTTGCCTTTGAAATCGAACCGGTGGTTGGTCGCGACGCCAGCCCCGTCATAGACCTGATATATCCGTCCCCGGAGATTCAGGTTCTCCGCGTCGGGGTGGCTCTCTCCGAACCGGGTCAGTTCGGCGAGGAGTTCGGCTGCATCCTCGTGTCGGACGAACAGATGGGTCGGGCGCTGGAGAGGATCATAGAGCGTGCGCAGGACATATCCCCGACTATTCCAACCCCGGACCGGTTTGCCGCTGATGTCCGTCAACACCCAGCGTTCGCCGGCATCCCTGCTGTTTTCAAAGAGCCGGCGGCCTGCCATGTCGTGACCGGGCACGGCAACGAGAGCCTGGACGAGGTAAGACATCACCACGTTCCCCCGGTCGTCGATGATGCGCAGCGGATTGCCTTCGATGTCCTGTTCGGTGCGAGTCCGGTGCTGTCCGTCCGCTCCGTTGTCGGCGATGCCCGCGCAAGGTCGGCCGAGGGAGTCGAAATGAAGGATCCCGGGAGTTGCGGCATGCGCTTCAGTTTTGGTGGCGGCGTCCGCCTCATCCTGTCGCTGCCGGGCGTCAGGCCATCTCGCGAGTGCGGCGGGCGCATGAGCGGGATCCGTGCGCAGCGCGTGCCACGTGGGACGATAGTCCGTTTCGGGCAGGCGACGGAAGAAACCGCCCACGTCCGGATCGTCGGCGGGATCCATCAGGACGGTATCATTGACGTCGTGACTGACCTGCCGCCACGCGTCGAACACCGTCTTCTCCCACGTGTGGTTGGGATAAAGCATCGCCACGACCCGTCCCACGGGATCGTAGAAAAGCGTTGGGCTTACGCCAGCGGCCACCCCGAACTCGAAGCCATGATCGGGACTGAAGAAGGGTTCGTACTGCCGGACGGGTTTGCCCTTGTTGTTGAAAATGGTCCAGCCGCTCGCCGCCCAACGCGAGTCGACCGTTTCGCCCCCGGCTGCCAACGATCCCGGCTCGGCTGGCACTTTGTTTTGGATCGTCCGGCCGAAGCCATCTGAATAGGCGAGGCTAACCAGCACGTCCGTAGTCTCGCCCTCTGCCAACTCGCTGACGTGAGTTTCCCGCACGATGCTCGCCGCAAAGGTGGGTTGTCCAAAGCGCTGGAAGCGACCCACGTCGTAGACGATGCGCGAAGACGCGCCGCCGAGGAGCTGAGTGGCCATCGGGCCCCGGGGGTTGGCGAAAACCGCGTCGACATCGGCCTGGGTCGGTTGCGGCTGAAACCCCGTCAGCGAATCGCCGAGAGCTTCGGACATTTTCCCCATCATCGCGGTGCCGCTGACCAGGCCGAGAATGTCGAAGGCGACGGCTGAACGATTGCCGTTGAGGTCGGTCATCACTTCCGGCTGCAACACCCGGTAGTTGATTCGCGGGTTCAGGGAGCCGTCGCTCGCGCGCTCACCTGCGCTCACCCGGTTGCCCAGGGGATCGCGCGTCTCCAGCAGCAGCAGATCATGAGCGTCGTAAACGACGGAACTGATCTCGCCGAATGGATCGCGAATGCGCTGAGGAAGGAAAAAATGCTCCTGTGCAAACGCGAGTTCCTCGGCCGATCCATCATCTTCGTTGGGTGACAGGAAAACCCGCCCGGAGGGGATCCACCCGTTCTCATCGTCGTCGAAATGAACATAACGTCCCTCGTCGCTGAGCAGGGTGGCGGTCACCCGATCGCCCAGGACCTGTTCGAGATGCTCCGGAGTGAAGGCCAATTGGTAGCTCTCAAACGGCAGGGCCTGCGATTGTAGCTCGCCCAGCGCCAGCGGGCCGGTCAGGTCATTGCCCCGGTACAGCGTTCGCGTCAGCTTGAGCAGCCGGCTCTGCACGCTACCGGCGGGCGTTTCGTGATAGGCGATCCGCCCGGCGGATTCCACGGCCTCCCGCACGTCGGCGAAGCGGAAGCGCGGCTGTCCCGGTTCGCGGCTCAAGCCGGTCAGCTGCTGGGTACGGGCCTCGCTGGGCAGAGGCACGCGATAGCGGTCGTCCTCTTCGACCGAATTCGTATACGACGTTTCGGTACAGGTGATGAGGATCCGGTTCTGCTGTTCCTGCTCGAAGGCGGGAAGGGAAGGGTCGGCCTCGCGGCGCCCATAAGCGATCGTCGCCGACTGGAGGGTGTTCCCATAGTCGTCCACGGCGAGGGTCAGCCCATGAATTACGCGCGGGTCCGCCGGATTGCGCTCGTAGTGATAGGTGAGCGCCTCCCGGGGGTGAGCGAGGAAAACCGCGTGGCGGTTGGCGGCCCGGCGCTGCAGCACGCGGAGGGTGAAATTCTGCTCGGTGACGGCGTAGGGGTGCGGCTCCCGCTCGCTTCCGTCCCGCGCATAGACTTCCTGGCGCAACGTGGCGCCCTTCAGCGCGCGGCAGGCTTCCCGCTCCTCCTCCACATTCAGGCCTTCTGGCAGGATAGTATCCGGCAGCAGCAGGCGCGCCGCCGCATCATCCGCCAGGCCCGGCTCGCGATAGTATTCTCCGAGGTCGGTTTCGTCCGACAGCCCGGCGAAAAAATTCGAAACCTGCTCGTTTCCGACATGAACGCCCGTGTGAAACCAGGTCTTCGTGTACACCGGAGGCACATGCGAGGCTTCGTCCACATTGTCCCCGGTGGGGAACTCGTCGCTTCTCTGCAGGGAAGCAAATTCCTCGGTATCCCACTGCTCCACCAGCGCGAAGCCGCGAAACTCACGCTCCACCCCGTCGTAGTAACCGTGGTGATACGCGAAGCGGGTCACGAAGCGGTTGCGGCTGATCCGATCAAACGTCTCGACCCGCTCAACCACGTGAACCGGAAACGGCAGTCGCGTCACCCAGGGGCGGCCGGCCGCCTTGTCCTCCAGGTAGAAGCGGGTCGAAGCCGTGTAGCGGACCCGGGTTTCAGCGCCGAGATTGTTGCGGGAGCCGACCAGGAGATGCGGTTTTCCGCCTCCCATCAGGTCGATGTAACGCATCTGACGCCTCAAGTCTCCCGGCAGCGACGACGACCAGATCAGACAGGCCGTGCCGTTCCCGAACAAGTCCGCCACGGTGAGGTCGGACAACCGGTCCACCTGGGGGAAGGCGATGGACTGGGCGTCCGTCCAGCGATTGCCCGCCTGGTTGAAATAGATTGAGACCCGATCCCCGTGAAGATAGAGAAAATCGGTGATGCCCGAGCCATCAATATCAGCCAGGCGGATGCGCTGCTGATCAAACTGTTCGGGCGGATCGAGCCATGGCGCGCGGTCCATCGTAATCTTGGCACCGAAACGCCCGTGGCCGAGGTTGGGCCAGTAGCAGATGCTCCCGTTGCGGATTCGGACCAGATCGGTGAGCCCATCGCCGCTCATGTCGGCCAAATAAATCGACTCCGTGGCGTCACTGAACAGGAGGCGGGGTCCGGCCTCGTCGTTATCGGCTTGTCGAAACCGAACGCCCGGGCCGTAGCCATCCTCCGCCAGCGAGGGATACCAGGTGAACGCGCCATCTTCGGTAACGAGCACGTCCGCGTGGCCATCGCCGGTGAGGTCCACGAAGCGCAGATTGGGATCCCGCCAGTCAACCGAGGGCACGGAAGCGAAGGCCCGATGGTTGGTCCACAAGTGGAAATCCGTGCGTTCGTAAAAACCGGACGCGGATTCACCGAGCGTCACGAGGTCGAGTTGCCCGTCTCCGGCCAGGTCGATCAGCTGCTGTCCGCGGCCCAGTGCCGCCAGTGACGGAACCGGCGTCACGGTTTCCTGCGGCCCGAAGCGTCCTTCCCCGAGGTTGGCTTTGTAGAACCAGCCGCGGCCCTGGTCCGTCAGGATGCCGGAGATGCCCTCGCCATCGAGATCCACCCACTGATGGCGCGAACCGTTGAGGCCGACGGGGAGATTCTCCAGGCTGGCGCGATCGATCTCGCGCAACTCGGGCTGAATCTCGGCCCGACTGTACTCGAAGTCCACGGAGGGCAGCGAATGTTCAAGGTATGCGCCGTCCTCCCTCCGGAGGTAGCTGGATTGAGTGACGCGGGTTACCAACGAATGAACCGGACTTTCGACATGATCAAAATGGGTGGCGCGCACCAAGTAGTCCGCTGTGAGCAGTTCCTCCGGAAAGTGATGGAACATCAAAACTCTCCGACACAGCCGATACGTGCGCACCTCGAACCCGGCCCGATGACTGGACATGGGGTCCGGGCGAACCGGCCAGGGCTCCTGTTCCGCGATGGTGAAATCGACCCGGCCGGCGCCGCGTTCGTCCTCCGCTTCCACCCGCTGGAAATGACCCTCGCCGTAGTCGAAGACCACCTCGAACAACCAGTCCGTGCGCTCGTTCAGGTTCTCCCCGGAGCGGCGGGGAGTTGGATTGCCGTAGTGGATACGCTTGATGTAACGGCCGGCGGAGCGGGAGAGCGGGGTGCGATTGCGTTCATGCACCTGGGAGGGATCCACGTTGGCCGAGTCCTCCGCTTTGTACCGGTAGACGATGGCGTTGCCCGTGTCATCGTAGCTCTCGCAGATGAGCCAGCGGAAAATGCGCCTCGGATCGACGGGATCCGCGATCCGGCTTTCGCCGGTCCGGCCGTAAAGCGTCGTCACGTTATCCCGGGTGATCGACCGCCAGTGGCTTTCGCCTGTCTGCTGATTGGTCCAGCGTTCGATCCGGGCGAACAATCCTTCGATGCGTGGACGGTACCGGTGGATCAGATACGGCGTGTCATCGACCCCCCGGTTTTCGTGGTGGCGGGCGGGTCCGGTGCCCGTGCTGACCAGCACGGGCACCAGGTCCTCGGCCTCGGAAAGAATGAAGACATCGGACTCCTCCCCGTCCTGATAACGAGGCACGCCCTTCTCCGTTTTGCGGCTGACACTTGGCAGCGACAGCTCCCAGCCCAATCCGAAGGGGCCGGAGCCGCCGCCGGAGTCATAGCGCAGCGTCAGCTGCGGGCCGAAAGCCTGGCGTGCGGGCGACACGGCGATCGGGACAGACAGCGTGCCCGACCCGTTCGTCGGATTGGTGCGGAACTTCTCATCGATTCCGCGAATCGCTCCGCCCCCCGTGGGCAACGTGATGGCCGGTCGTTGATCGGGCGCGCCGCCACCCGAGCGCGGGCCGGCCGCAGCGGCCGAAGACGAGGCGCTCGGCGCGGCAGGGTTTCGCGTGATCGGATTCACCTGAACGACTCCTATGGCCAAGCAGCTGCAATCACCAAAATACCACGCCACTCGGGGAGTGCCAAATTGTGTGGGGCGTTAGTAGCCGGCGGACCGAAAGCTGGGTAGGCTCATTTTGCTGAAAGCTGCCGAACCCGGATATGCCACCCACATTCTCCTCATTGCCGCACGCAGGCTCCATCCTCCAGCTCAAAATCCGTCTGCTTGGTCTGAGCCCGATGGTCTGGCGACGGGTCCTGGTTCCGGAGAGCTATTCGTTGCGGGAGCTTCACGGAGAGTGGAAGGAATCTTGGGGTTAGGCAGCGAGAGCGGCGCAGCGGCAGGCCTTTTCACGCAGAGACGTCACGAGGAGAACAGTTGTGGCGGGAACAGTCGCCTCAGCAGCAATTCAATCACTCCCTAATTAATTAATCAGTGACGCCGATCCGATCATGCTGTCGTCGATCTGGTGTGCAAAAGCCCGGCCGTCCTTGGTGGTGACCAAGATTCGATTGCCCGTCGATACTACGAACCGATCGATCTCAGGGTAGTTAAACGCTACAGGCGGCCCGCCGAACTGGAACGCCGGGTTGATCGTATTGCCGTTGATGTCGTGTCCGAAGACCCGCCCGTCATCCACGATAACCAGGATTCGGTTGCCCATAGTCACGACAAAGTTGTCTTGAGGATTGGAGGCTACCGGCGGTCCCCCGAGCTGAAACGCCGGGCCGATCGTGGTGCCGGCAACGTCATGCCCGAAGACGCGGCCATCTTTTGTAGTGACCAGGATTCGGTTGCCCATGGTCACGACAAAGTTGTCCTGGGGATTGAAGGCCACCGGCGGCCCTCCGAGCTGGAATGCCGGGCCGACTATGCCTCCTCCGTCGACGTCGTGTCCAAACACTCGCCCGTCGTTGACGGTAACCAGAATCCGGTTACCCATGGTGACAACGAACCTGTCCTGGGGATTGAAGGCGACCGGATGGCCCGGCAGCGGAAAAATGACCCACCTCCTGAGCGAATTGGTGTTGCCCGTGCTACAGAAGATACGCATTCCATAACGGGGTGAATTTGGAGTAATATGACCCCAGATGCGTCCGTCTGCTACCCTCGGGTTAGACCAACCGCAACCGAAGATCCGTCGTCGGTGCGGTAGTCAACTCTTCCGACCGTATCACCCCAGAACGGGTTTGTGTTGTTCGCGGTGAATACTATCGGCGAGCGGGGTGGGATGTGGAGGTCGGGTTGCTTGTGGCCATAACCGCCTTCTTCAATTTCGTCATTTACAAAAGTCAAAGTTTTGTCCGTTAAATTTTCAATAGAACCCAATATAGACAGCGAACCGAGATGTTCGATGTCGTCTATTAGGTTCCGGAGGGCCTCTACCTGATTGGCCAAGTCAGTAAGATTGCTTGGAATTAGCTGTCCGGCGCTGTGGCCGCTGTTTGCGTCCGCCATTTGAGGTTCCTCCGATACTGTCGCTTTGCCCTTAAAAGCGAGATGAGCAACTCAACAAAATCAATGGCGAAGCTTCGCCATTAAACATGATATTTTGCCTTTAAAATCGAGATTCTTGCCGGTAAAAGTGAGACAGCGTTCACAAGGGCATTCGATGGTTAGGATGGAGAGGGAAGGCGGACCAGGCGGTGCAACCGGCGCTGAAGTCGCGCGTAGGGCCGCGGTTCTGCGTCCACTCGTTCAAGCATATCTCACTGGCTCAGGCAGTCTGGAAAGCGGCATTCGCGACGCGGTTTGGTGGCGACTAGAGCGGATCATTGCTTGTCGGAATCGCACCGGGATTCCCAAATCAGTTGATATGTGATTCATCATGGATGCTGGGATTGGAGGCCAGCATCCATGACGCGACCCTATTCCAATGATCTTCGTGAG
>NZ_PGGO01000035.1 GCF_003010955.1 Phyllobacterium brassicacearum | reverse complement strand
CAGATCGCCGTCTCTTCCTTTGACACGTCCAGACCTACAAAAAGCTGTTCCATTCTGCTCTCCTCTTTTTGACGCGGCCATAGTAGCCGCCAGAGAGCGCTGACAATCAATTACTCAGAGTCTCATCGACGTGCCATTTGCCGGTAACGGCGCGTTTGCGCCGATTGAAGCGCTCGAGCAGCTTTGGCGCGAAGTGGATAACCCAGCGATGCACAGTGGAATGGTCAACGCTCAAACCGCGTTCAGCCATCATTTCTTCGAGATCGCGCAGGCTGAGGTTGTAAGCCAGGTACCAGCGTACGCACAGCAGGATCACGGACTGGTTGAAATGGCGACCTTTGAACATAGCAAGCTCCCCTGTTTATCGGAAGCTATGCCAGACGAACGGTAAGCAATCAGTTTGCGACAGAACCACGAGGCGTCGCCATTCAATGTTGACCAGAGCTTTGGGGGCATGCTCCCTCAAGGGAGCGCACGGCAATATCTCAAATTGAGCCTCTTCCCGTTCAATCCGGCAGTCCGGCCATGCGATAGCCTTCGACGAAGCGCTGGACTGTCTCCACGTCGCGGGCGGGTTGTGCAGCGGCCCAGTGCGTAATCGTGAATTTTGGGGTTATCGCCATGAAAAGAGCTGCCTCACGCATCGCCTCGTCTCTGCGTCCGAGTTGGGCAAGGCTAGCCGCCAGTATGCGGCGCGAGGGGCTGCGGTAGATCGCCTCCATGCGCAAAATCCTGACGGCTTCTTCATATTGGCAGGCCGCGTAATGCGCGAGTCCAAGCTGCCAATAATACCACCCGGCCGGGTGCGGATTCAGTCGAAGCGCCCTTTGGACCAGTTCGATCGCTTCCGATGCGCGACCTGCGAACGCCGCAAGCTCCGAACAGGTGGCTAGGGCATCCGCATTGCTTGGTTCCAGCGTGAAGGCGGCTGCGAACTCTTCATCGGACTCGGTCCAGCGTTTTTCATAGGCCAACAAATATCCGAAAAACCAATGACCGGCAGCGTCGTTCTCGTCCAATGCTACTGCCTTGCGGGCCAGTTCAAGGGCTCGTGATCGGTTCTCTCCCGTGGGTTCGATGCTCTGTGCCCACAATTGCCAGTAAACAAAAGCCAGCCAGCGAAATGCCTCCGCATATTCGGAATCGATGGAGACTGCCTGGTTCAAGAGTATCTTAGCCTCGCGGAGCGCTTCTGGGGAACTGTTGAACGCTGAGATCAGACTTCGCCCGCGGACACAAAGGTCATAAGCTTCCAGGCTCTTCGGACGGTTGCGTGACGGTGATTCCGCCAAGCGTCCAACAAGGGCCTCGACGATCTTGTTTGTGACTTCGTCCTGTACGCCGAAAATGTCTTCGAGATTTCGGTCGAAGCGTTCGGCCCAGAGGTGATCTCCGCCAACGGCGTCGATGAGCTGAACGTTGATGCGCACGCGACCGCCGGCGCGGCGTGCACTGCCCTCCAGGATGTAGCGGACGCCCAAATCGCGTGCGATCAATCGAACGTCGACCGATTTTCCCTTGTAGGCAAAAGTCGAATGGCGCGCGATAACAAACAGGCCGGGATTTCTTGAAAGGTCGGTAATCAGGTCTTCGGTCAACCCGTCGGTGAAAACGTCCTGCTCGGCTTCCCCGCTCAAGTTGGTAAACGGCAACACGGCGATCGATGGCTTGGCAGGCAGCGGCAGCGCCGCTTGTCCTTCGTGACCCATCGCGGCGGCGGGTTCATAGAGTACGCGATAGACATGAACTGGTTCGGCGATGTTTTTCAGAGATTTCGGTCCAAGATCGTCAAAGTCAAACGCAAGCTTGCGTTTGACTTGATCACGGATGCCCGCCGACACGTAGATGGCACCCGGCTCGGCCAGGCTTTGTAGCCGTGCGGCGATGTTGACGACGTCGCCATAGAGATCACTGCCGTCTATGACGACATCGCCGAGATTGATCCCGATGCGCAAGACGATACGGCGCGCCTCCGGCAGGGCAGCGTTTGATTCCTCCATCTTCCGCTGCAACTCGACCGCTCCGGACATGGCGTTGACCGCGCTCGGGAACTCCAGGAGAACCCCGTCTCCCATCACTTTGACGATGCGGCCGCCATGCGCGCGCACGATAGGCTGGAGAACTGTCGCCCGGCGCTCCTTCAGCACCGCCAGCGTCGCGACCTCGTCCTCCTCCATCAAACAAGAGTAGCCAACGACGTCCGCGACGACGATTGCTGCAAGACGGCGCTGGACGCGTTCTTCGGCCATTTGTGCAATGTGCCCGAGGAGGTGGAAGTGTGCCTATCGTAACTGCGCCTTGGGTAGAAGTCCATTGAGCCGCTCCTGATCTGGAGAAACAATCCACCGTTCAGCCGAACGGCCGACGGGGCTGCTGGTCGCCATGGTGGCAAGCGGTTCGGGCGACAAGGATGTGATCAGCCAGGTGGAGCGATTGCGTTCCAATTGGATGAAAATGGAATCAGGTAGCAAAACCACCAGATCTGAAAGCTAACAATGCCGACTTTTGCAACGGTATCGGCCGAAGGCGGTCATCGAGCGTTCTTACAGTGTCATTTCGCCCCCTGCCGGAACCGACCCCAACCAGATTTACACATGCGACATGCCTTCCGTGCTTTCGGTCGAAAGGATCAATGCGATAGGCGTTGTCAGGTTAACAGAAGCTCGGCGTGACGTTGCGTTCAGCTCCGATTTCAGGCGAGCGTCCCGGTTACGGCTTTCCATTCCGCCATGGCGCGGAGCCGATGAAGGTGGATGCCGAAGGCGGAACGTTTGTGGTGGGACGGAACGAAAAGGTTGCGCAGGGCAGAAAAGATCGAAACAAACCGCTGCAGACCTCCAGCTGATCGGAAGCCTTGCATCGACCGCTCCCGTTTTCGCAACGGGACATGAGAATTCTCTGCCCGGTTGTTGAGCCCCCTATGCGAACGGTGCTCGACGTTTGGCATGACCTGCCGGCGGGCTGCTCCATAGGAACGCAGCTTGTCGGTAATAATGCGCTTGGGTGGCATGCCCTGTTTCTTCAACAGCCGTGTCAATAAACGCTTGGCGGCCTTGGTATTGCGGCGTGCCTGGACGATCTCGTCGAGGACACACCCGTCCTGATCGACGGCCCGCCACAGCCAATGCTTCCTGCCGGAGATGGTGATGACAACTTCATCGAGATGCCAACGTCATTCGATGAGGGCTGCTTGCGGCGAAGGCGACGAACATAGTCGGAACCAAACCTCTGGCCTCAGCAGCGAATGGTTTCGTAAGACACCACGATCCCACGCTCGAGGAGCATCTCTTCAACCATGCGCAGGGATAACGGGAATCGGAAGTACAACCACACCGCATGAGCGATGATCGGGGGCGGGAAACGGTGACGTTTATAGCTGACGGCAAGCTGGCTCATGACTCCTTTCTATGCCAAAGACGATGATCAAGAGTTAACCTGACAAAGCCTCTACCCATCCCATAATTCTCCGCATGTTGAAGTCATTCGGGGGAAACGTGATTGTCAGAGGAAGGCGGCTGCAATGGCAGGCGGCCACCGGCTACGGCAAGCGTGCGCTGATCGAAACCGCCATCGGGCGATACAAGGCTTCAATCGGACGACGCCTGCGGGCTCGTTCGTTCGCAGCTCAGCAGGCGGAGATTGCCATCGGCTGCACCATCCTCAACCGTATGCTGGCATGTGGACGCCCGGACTCTGTCCGCTGCCAGGCCAGGCAGGCATAGTCCACCTCAAAGACAGAGGCGCATCGAATTCTTGATCGCTGCACCAACGCCTGTGACAAGCCCCTCGTAGGGAGTGCATTCGGGCGCGCCGGCCTCAATATCGAAGCCGTGAGTAGTAAGATTTCTGCGCCGCCTCGCGTGCCTGCCCCAGCGTGAGGATGCCCTGCTCGCGCAGGAGCGGAAGCAGCTTAAGGAACACCTCGGCCGTCGCCAGCGCGTCGCCGACCGCCGTGTGACGGCCGGAAATCGTCACACCCAGACGCGCCGCGATCGCCTCGAGGTCGTGCGATGCCTCGTTCGGATGTACGACGCTCGACAAGAGCAGGGTATCGAGCACTGGCTGGTCGAACCGCACGCCACTCACGACCTCCTTGAGCTTGAGGAAGCGCATGTCGAAGGCCACGTTGTGCCCGACGAGCACCGTGTCGCTGGCGAATGTCCGAAACGCGGGCATCACCTCGGCGATCGTCGGCTTGCCGCGGACCATCGCCGGCCGGATGCCGTGGATCGGAATCGATGCTTCGGGAATGCTGCGCTGGGGATCGACCAGTTGATCGAAGCACTCGCCGCGCAGCACCTTGCCGTTGACGATGCGGGTCGCTCCAATCTGGATGATCTCGTCGCCATGCGCGGGGTGGAGGCCGGTCGTCTCTGTGTCGAACACCGTGTAGGCGATGTCCCCCAGCAAACGTTCGTCGAGCGCGCGGCTACCTTCGCTGGCTGCGAAGAGGTCGAAATCATAATATTCGGGCCGGCTGTCCTTGTGGGTCACCGCAGCAGCGGGCTCGCCCGTCGCCAGCGGCAGCAGGAAGCGGAAGAACGATAACGAGCGAGCGCGGTCATGCTCGAACCAGACCTCGCCGCCGTGCCGTTCCGCCACGTCACGCACCGAGAGCGGCGAGAGCACGTCGCCGACCTGCATCGCGCCAGTCTGCCAGCCAGTCAGGGTCTCGGGACGAGCGTCCTCGGCCGCCCAGATCAAGTCGAGGTGGGCGCGATTCCCGGCTTGGGTCAGCCGGATCCGCAGATCGGCCCGGTCGAAAGGCTCGAGGCGGCTCGCGAGGAACGCCAGCGCCTGGATCAGCGCAAAGCTGTCGACGCTCAGCCACAAGGTCCCGTCGACCTCGTCCGGGGTCACGCGCTGGCCGGTATCCGCCTCGATCCGCGTCGCGACAGCAGCGACCAGGTCGCCCCCCAGCATTTCCTGCAACGGCCAGCGTGTCATGAGGTCCTGCGACATGCCCGCGGCGAGTGCTGCGAGCCGCGCGCTCATCGCGGACACCTCTTCTCGCACCACCTTTTGGAAGCGGTCGCGCTCCTCCGCCTCGAGGTCGGGATAGTCGAGCACGTCGAGCGCGGCCTGCATGTTGGCGAACGACGCGCGGCTCGCCTCGGTAAGTTCAAGCAGCTGCCGGTCGCGCCGCGATTGCACCTCGTACTCGCCGGTAATGTCATCGAGTAGCAGCACGAACCCGGTGGGCGCCGACCCGTCCGACGCGGCCGGGCGCACCGGCGCCATGCTAACGCGAAGCAGATGCCCCGCGGGCATGCCGGTCACAAACCGCGCCGACGCCGTTGCGGCGTCGTCGCCCCGGGCGATGCGCCGCTCGACCGTCTCGAGCGCATGCGCGATCAGCGCCCGGTCGAACACGCCGTAGATCGAACGGCCCAGCCCGATTAACTCGGCGCCCCCGGCCCCCTGGGGCGCGCGCGAGAGCCTGCGGAAAAGCTGCCGCGCTCGCTCGTTATAGAGCAGGATCCGTCCATCGAGGTTGCAGACCACAACGCTCTGATTGAGTTCGGCCATCAGCGCGCCGAGCTGGTCGCGCTGCTCGGCTACACCCCGGCTTGCCGCGGCCACCAGGCGCGCCATGTCATCCTGCAATGCCCGGCGCGCGCCCGCTAGCCCGTTGATGGCTACGGCCAGGTTGCGCGCCGCCGCTCCGCCGTGCGGGACCAGATCAGGCGCCGCGACATCGCCGATCAGTACCCTGGTCGCATCCGCCAGCCGCGCCGGTGCGGCCACATGCGCCGCATAGAGCCGGCCGGCGGCCCAGGCCGCCAACGCGGCGGCGATCAGCCACCAAGCCACCGGGAGCACGCCGTGGGACGCCACCAGCGGGCCGATCGCCGCATCGACGCCCGCGCGCTGCGCGGGGTCCAGCGTCATCCGGAACAGTACGCCACCGAGCGCCAGCCACGCCGCTAAGGCCGCGCCGGGCGCGAGCATCACCAGCACCAGGCGGCGGTCGAACTTCACGCGAGCATGTCCCGGACCTTCTGCATGAGGTCGCGCGTCGAGAACGGCTTGGTCATGTAGGCATCGGCGCCGACACCGACCCCCCGCGCAACGTCGGTGTCGCGCCCCTTGGCCGTCAACATCAGGATCTGGGTATCGCGAACCGCCTCGTCAGCCCGCACCGCCTCGCAGACGTCGAACCCCGACATGCCCGGCATCATTGCGTCGAGCAACACCAACTGCGGCCGCTCGCGGCGGATCGCCTCGAGCGCCTGCCGGCCGTCGCGCGCCACGAGTACCTCATAACCCTCGCGCTTCATCATGAACTCGAGCGACACAACGATGTTCGGCTCGTCGTCTGCAACTAGAACCTTCAAGCTCATAGCGATTCCTCACGGCGTTTCTTGAATTCCGCTGGCTGGAGCGGCAGCCGGAACGCGAAGCACGCGCCCCCGCCCGGTTCCGATTCCAGCCACATGCGCCCGCCAAAATGATCAATGATCTGGCGGCAGATTGGAAGGCCCAGTCCCGTTCCAGGCGGCCGGTTCTGGGCGTCCCCGCCCTGGCGGAACTTCTCGAACACCGTCGCCTGCTCGCCAAGGGGCACGCCCGGGCCGTTGTCATGGACCTCGACGACCAGGCCATCCCCGTCGGTCCGCAGTACGACCCCTACCCTTCCCGCCTTGGCCGGAACGAACTTTGCGGCGTTGCTGAGCAAGTTCAGCATGACCTGGGTCAGCCGGTCGGGGTCCGAGCGGATCAGCGGAACCTGGTCGGGCAAGGACAGTTCGACTGCCGCCCCACGCTCGCGGAACAGCTCGGATGCGGCGCGCACGGCATTCTCGACGAGCTTCGCCATGTTGACGTCGGTGTTGTGCCACTCGGCATGTCCAGATTCGATCTTGGCCATGTCGAGTACCTGGTTGACCAGACGACTCAGGCGCTCGCTCTCCGAGACGACGATCCGCAGAAACTCCTCGCGCTGATCCACCTCCATGTCGGGCGCGTCCAGCATCAGCTCGGACAGGGCGCGGATCGAGGTGAGCGGGGTCCGCAGCTCATGGGTCACCGAGGACATGAAGTCGTCCTTGAGGTGATCGAGGCTCTGCAGCTGCTCGTTGGCTGCGCGCAGCTCGGCGGTCGCCAGCTCGAGCGCGCGCGACTTGTCCTCCAGCGCGCGCGCGTAGCCGCGCAGCTGCGATGCCTCGTCCAAGATCTCGATCACGTCGTCGATCGCGAGCGGCTCCTCCTGCACCACCGAGGCGACCATGACCCGGGCCGATGCGCTGCCCACTGTGCCGGCGAGCTGCCGCTCGACGCGGTCGACAAGGCGCGCGTCCGCTACCAGGTTCCGGACCTCGGCGACGCCAATCTCCCGTGCATGCTCCTCGAACAGCTGCCCCGCGCGGTTTGCTCCGAGCAGGCGGCATGCAAGCGTCGTAAGATCCTCGAGCCGGGCACGGCCGCGCCAGAAGACGGGCGACGCCTGGCCGGATGCCCGCCCGCGCTCGAATACGTCGACGAACAGTAGCGCCTGGCTCGCCTCCCGGGCCGATGGTGCACGCCACAGCGACAGGCCCACATAGAGGCCGACGTTGGCTAGAAGGCTCCAGAACAGCGAATGGGTAAGATTGTCGAGCCCGTTGAGCCCGAACAGCCGCTCGGGGGCGAGTAGCTCGATCCCGAACGGGCCGTGCCCGACGAATCCAACCGGGATCCAGCCGGATTTGGCCACGGAGGGCAGCATCAGCGTATAGGCCCACATCGCGAAGCCGCCGAGCAGTCCGCCCAGCGCCCCAGCTCGCGTGCCGCCGCGCCAATACATGCCGACCAGCAGCGCGGGAGCGAACTGTGCAACCGCCGCGAAGCTGATCAGGCCGATGCTGACCAGCGCATAGGCCTCTCCGGCGACGTGGAAGTACAGGTAGCCGAGCATCAGCACGGCGAGGATTGCACCGCGTCGGATGTTGAGCAGCTGCTGCGTCAAGTCGCCGCCCGCGCGCGCGCCGAACCCCGACAGGCGCAGCAGCGACGGCATGACCAGGTCGTTGCAGACCATCGTCGAGACGGCGATCGTCTCGACGATCAGCATGCCGGTGGCTGCGGACAGGCCGCCCACATAGGCGAACAGCGCTAGCGCCGGCGCACCATGCGCGAGCGGCAGCGACAATACGAACGTCTCGGCGTCCATTCGCCCCGGGCCGAAGATGATCTGCCCGCCGATCGCGATCGGCAGCACGAAGACGTTGATCAGCAGCAAGTAGGCGGGGAAGACCCAGGCGGCCCGCCGCAGGTGCTGCTCGTCGACGCATTCGACAACCATCATCTGGAACTGACGCGGCAGCAGCAGCACCGAGAGCATCGAAAGAAGCGTTAACGCAAACCACTGCGCGTAGCCGAACGAGGCGACGCCACTCTCGCCCCCGAGGCGCAGCAGCGCGCGAAGCTCCGGGAACGCCTGCCCCCGCGACCAGATGTCGGCCATGCCATCGAACAGGCCCCAGGTCACGAAGGCCCCCACCGAGAGAAAGGCGACGAGCTTGACGATTGACTCGAAGGCGATGGCCGCGACCATCCCTTCGTGCCGCTCGGCGCTGTCCAGGTGGCGCGTCCCAAAGATGATCGTGAACGCCGCAAGCGCCAGGGCGACCAAGAGCGTGCCGTCCTGCCACCAGGCGATTGCCGGCAGCCCCGGTGCTTGCGGGCCGCCGGTGAGCACGTGATAGCCGGCGGAGATCGCCTTCAACTGCAGCGCGATGTAGGGGACGATGCCGACGACGGTGATCAACGTGACCAACGCGGCCAGTAACGGGCTCTTGCCGTAACGGCTGGCGATGAAGTCGGCGATCGAGGTGATCCGGTAGGTGTGCGCGATGCGGATCATCTTGCGCACGACGATCCAAGCGAGCAGCATCGCCAGCATCGGCCCGAGGTAGATTGGCAGGAACCAGACTCCGGACGCCGCCGCGCGCCCGACGCTGCCGAAATAGGTCCATGCGGTGCAGTAGACGGCCAACGACAGCGCATAGATCCAGGCGTTATCGATTACAGAGCGACCGAGCGCCGCGCGCCGGTCGCCGAAGGCGGCAATCGCGAACAGAAGCGACAGGTAGCCGAACGAAACGCCGAGGACAAGGGAAGCAGCGATCATCACTCAGCCGGACGGGCTCGGCCGCGCGCGGTGCGGGGTCGAGACCGTCGCGGGTTGCTCGCGTGGTCCCTCCATCACTTTTCACACACGTCTATCAATGATATCAAACACATAGAGCATATTCCACCGTGAACGCCCCATTCACGCCCTTCGTTCACGGCCCGGGGGTATGTCGGATGCGCTCGCTCGCCCAGGCAAGTACCCCGATCAGGGCCGCCCAGATCCCGAAGAGCGCCACCGGTAGCAGCGGCAAGCCAAAAAGCATCATATCACGGTCCCAGACGATCAGCATCGGGAAGTTGAACAGGACCAGCGCCGCCCCCCAGATCGCGAGCAGCAGTTGCAAGCGCGGTCCGCGCGCGGGACCCCTGCCGCCGTGGGACCGGCTCGCGTGACGACCACTCATCGGGGGGTCCCCTGGCAACTTGGTGCCCAAGGCCCGCCACTCGGGCAAAACGCCCGATCAGAGTGGCGGTATCTCACAGCGAGTCGAGCTGGTACCGCCGGCCCAGCCACTGCTTGAACCGACGGACGATCGCGAGCGAATCCTTCAGCGCCTGTCGCTCGAGCGTGCCGAGCTCGGCGAGGCGGATCCCGTTGTCCGGCGTGCGCCCGCCGGCCATCTGCCGCAGGTTGCTCGCGAGCTTCAGGCCGATGAGGAAGTGGATGGCGTCGATAAGGTCGCGGGCGAGCGCCTCGTCGATGCGACCGGCCGCGACCAGTGCGCGCAGCCGGGCTGCGGTGCCGAGTGCGCGCACGCGATATTGCAGTGCGAGCGCCCGCACCCCGTGCACGAGCGGGAAGATGCCGAGCTTCTTCAGGTCGATCTCGGCTGCCGCGCGGCCGCGCAAGCCCGGCAGTCGCCACCACCAGCTGCCGTCACCGCCAAACTGGTCCACGGCGCTTGCGAAGCGCGCGTAGAAGGCGTCGCTGTCGGACAAGAGGTGATCGACATGGTCAAGCGCTTCTTCGAGCAACGCTGCGTCGCCAGCTACCGCCGCGGCATCGAGAAAGATCGCCAGGTTCAAGGGCCCCTGCAGATCGGCACCATGGATCCATTGCCTCAGCGAGTCCCGGAACGCGGAGAGCGGCTGACGCCATAGCGGGCGACTTAGCATGATGCCACCCGGACATGGCGGATACCCGAAGTCGATCAGTGCGGCCGTGAAGGCCTCGGTGACCGCCTCGAGTCCCTCGAAGACGAAACCGTCGCGCAGCAGCAGAGCGTTGTCCTGATCGGTCTTGATAATCTGCTCGCCGCGGCCTTCGCTGCCCATGACGATCAGGCAACTGTTCACGCGCAACGGCTCCGGTGCAAGCAGTTCCCAAAGCCGCAGGAACACCTGCCGGTTGAGCTCGCCCACCAGACCGGTGATGACCTCCACCCGCACGCCGTCCTCGTGCAGCACCTTGATCAGGCTGTTGATCTGGCGCGCCGCCGCCTTCAGTTCCCCCAGATTGGTCGCCTGTGCAGCCTGAAGCGCGATCAGGTGCGAGTGGCTGGCGACGAAGGCCATCAGGTCGAGCTGACTCAACACGCCGACGACCGCATCGCCTTGGCGCACGACCACGCGATGGATGCGATGGCGCAACATCAGGATCATCGCATCGTAGAGCTCGTCGTCGACCGAGACCGACCACGGCTCGAACGTGGCGACCTCGCGCACCGCAAGCTTCGCCGGCGGTTCCGGCCGCAACAGGGCTTCCCTCAGATTTGTCGTCGTGAAAATGCCGAGGCGCTCACCGTCGCGCACCAGTGCGTCGCTTAGGCCGCGTCGCGAGAGTTCACGACACAAGGTGACGATATCCATGTCCCCTTCGACGAAGAAGGGCTTGCGCACGTGCGCGTCACCCACCCTCGATGCCATCAGCGACACGAACTCGCGGCGTTCGCGCGACGTGGGCTCGGCCCACCCCGATTCGGACGAGCCGACTTCGTGTGGCGCGACTCCTGCCACTTCCTGAGCTTCCGTCACGGTCGGACCCGGTTGCCGCATCTTTCGCCAGTCGCTCAATGCCCGGATGCCTCCGACGCCCCGATGCCCGTTTCCGAGCGGACCTGCTGCGCCGCGAAGCCGGCACGGTCGATCCGCGCGCGCGCACTGTGGTCGAGCGCCGAGAACAGCCAGATCCCGACGAAACCGATCGTCACCGAGAACAGTGCCGGAGACGTGTACGGGAACGGCGCCGAGCCCACTGGATTCCCGAGCGTGGCTTCCCAGACCGACGGCGACAGAACCGTCAACCCGACCGACGAGATCAGCCCGAGGAAGCCGCCGATGACGGCGCCCCGCGTGGTGCAGTCCTTCCACAACACCGACATGAACAGCACCGGAAAGTTCGCCGATGCCGCGATCGCGAACGCGAGCGACACCATGAAGGCGATGTTCTGCTTCTCGAACACGATTCCTAGCAGGACGGCGAGCACGCCCAGGGCTACCGTCGTGATGCGCGAGACGCGCAGCTCCGAGGCGCTGTCGGCCTTGCCAGCCTTGATGACCGTCGAGTAGAGATCGTGCGAGACGGCCGACGCGCCCGACAGGGTCAGCCCGGCGACGACCGCGAGGATCGTCGCGAACGCCACCGCCGAGATGAAGCCGAGGAACACGTTTCCGCCAACGGCCTTTGCCAGGTGAACGGCAGCCATGTTGTTGCCGCCGATCAGTGCGCCCTTGGCATCGAGGAAGGCCGGATCCGTCAGCACGAAGGTGATAGCACCGAACCCGATGATGAAGGTCAACAGGTAGAAGTAGCCGATCCACCCGGTTGCCCACATGACCGACTTGCGCGCCTCCTTTGCGCTTGGCACCGTGAAGAAGCGCATCAGGATGTGCGGCAGTCCGGCAGTGCCGAACATCAGCGCCATGCCAAACGAAATCGCCGAGATCGGGTCCTTGATGAAGGTGCCGGGCCCCATGATCGAGAACCCCTTCTGTGCCGCGACATCCGGCGCATCGCCTGCCTCCGTCGCGATCTGCGTCTTGATCTCTACGGCACTGCCGAAGAGCCCCTCGGGGCTGAAGCCGTACTTGAGCATCACCATGAAGGCTATGAAGGTAGCGCCGCCGAGCAGCAGGCAGGCCTTGATGATCTGCACCCAGGTCGTCGCCGTCATGCCTCCGAACAGCACGTAGACCATCATCAGACCGCCAACGATAGCCACCGCTATCCAGTAGTCGAGTCCGAACAGCAGCTTGATCAACTGGCCCGCGCCGACCATCTGGGCGATCAGGTAGAAGGCCACCACCACGAGGGTGCCCGATGCGGCGAAGATGCGCACAGGCGTCTGCGCGAAGCGGAAAGCGGCCACGTCCGCGAACGTGAACTTGCCGAGGTTGCGTAGCCGCTCCGCCATCAGGAACGTGATGACCGGCCAGCCGACCAGGAACCCGATCGAATAGATCAATCCGTCGTAGCCGGAAGCCATCACCGCCGCCGAGATTCCGAGGAACGATGCCGCCGACATGTAGTCGCCGGCGATTGCCAACCCGTTCTGGAACCCAGTGATGCCGCCGCCGGCGGTGTAGAAATCGGCGGCGGACTTGGTCTTGGATGCCGCCCACTTCGTGATGAAGAGTGTCCCCACGACGAACAGCGCGAACATGGTGATCGCGGTCCAGTTCGTTGGCTGTTTCTCGGCGGTGCCGAGATCGCCGCCGGCGGCCAACACTACCGTCGGCAGTGCGACGAGGGTTGCTATGCAGGCGGCGCCCCGTAGTGTCGTGCGAGCGGACATCACTTCAGCGCCTTCCGCTTCACCTTTTCGGAAAGTTCGTCGAACTCGCTGTTGGCACGCTTGACGTAGAGGGCCGTGACTGCGATCGTGAAGACGATGACGCCGAATCCGATAGGGATTCCCCAAGTTATCGTGCCGTCCCCGATCCGTGCCGCCAGCAGGTCCTTCTTGAACGCAATGAGCAGGATGAACCCGTAGTAGACGATCATCATCGCCAAGGTCAGCGTCCATCCGAAGCGCGAGCGCTTTGATTTCAGCAACTGATAGTCCGGATCGGCCACTATGCGATCAGCTAGTGGTGTTTCCATCGGAATCCCCTCCTGCGGTCCTCCGCGCGGCGCTCCGCCGGTTCAATGTGAACCAAAACCGTACGAAGTGCTAGCGGAATCAAAAAACCCTTGCCCGTCTGACAACACTAACGGTGTGCCCCCGATCTTGCGTTGATCTAGATCAATCTTCGTGTGCACCAACGCACTGGGTCATGGTATCGGACGCATGCGCTGACTGGGGCTTGTCACATAAACGTGGATGAGACGGAGTTTGCCTCGGCGCTATAGTTCAGGCAGGCGCGCGCCGGTTACAGCATTCCACTGCGCCATTGCCTTGAGGCGGTGATGGTGGATTGCATTTGCCGAACGTTTGGAGTGGGGTGGGACGAAGTGATTTCTGATGGCGGAGAAGATCGCGACGAAGCGTTGCAGCCACTCCTGGAGATCGGAAGCCCTGCATCATCCGTTCGCGTTTTCGTAACGGTACGTGCGAATTTTCGGCCCGGTTGTTGAGGCCTTTATGCGACCGATGTTCGACGCCCGGCATGACCTGTCGCTTTGCTGCTCCATAGGAGCGGAGCTTGTCGGTGATCATTCTCTTTGGCACGAGCCCCTGCTTTCTCAGGAGCCTCGTTAGCAATCGCTTTGCTGCCTTGGTGTTGCGGCGGTTCTGGACGAGTTCGTCGAGCACATATCCGTCCTGATCGACGGCCCGCCACAACCCGTGTTTTCTGCCAGCGATACTGATGATGACGACTTCATCCAGGTGCCAAATATCATCGCGGCGTGGCTGCTTGCGAAGCAGACGCCGGGCATACTTCGGACCGAACTTCCATGCCCAACGGCGGATGGTCTCATAGGAAACCACAATGCCACGCTCTGGCAACATTTCTTCGACCAGCTGCAAACTCAGTGGAAACCGGAAATAAAGCCAAACCGCGTGCGCGATGATCTGGGGTGGAAAACGATGGCGCTTGTAGCGGACAACAGGCATGTTCATGTCGTCACATCTATGTCCAAACTCGCTCACCGACAGTTAATGTGACAAGCCCATTCTGGCTATTTTTCTACCTGATCGAAAACCTCTTTGAATCGAAAACGAGCCATTGACCAGTAGCGAGCCGGATCTCAAGAACAGGTTCGTTGTCGTCGTTTATTCGTTGAATGGGCAGGCCAACGACAAGCGGATGTTTCTTTAAAATGTCATGCCAAATTGTCGGGAAGTCCGCGCCACCGGACGTTGCTGAAACGCATGTCTGCAGGAGATTGTCTTGTTTATCTTTCACAATCCGGTCCTTGGAATGTTCGCCACATGAAGTAGCCTTGTTCACACAATCAGCCGCGACATTGACCTAGATCAAACGGGCTCTGAAATTGGCGCCGTTGCGCTCGCCCGGCCCAATGGTGTAACGACGATCCGCAAATAAAACTTGAGACGTTTGAAAGTGCCGAGCAAAAAGCAAGGCGGCGAACAGTGAGATCTAACCATGAGCGAGGACAAAGCCCTTTATCCGCAAGTCGACCCGGTCACGGCAGGCATCAAAGCGCGCTGCCCGCGTTGTGGACAAGGCAAGATGTTCGATGGTTTTCTGGCGTCACCCAAACAATGCGCGAATTGCGGCCTGGATTATTCCTTCATCGATACCGGGGAAGGACCCGCCGTTCTGGTCATGCTGCTGATCGGCTTTATTGTTGTCGGTCTTGCCCTTTGGATGGAGGTAACGCTCGATCCGCCATTGTGGCTGCATTTCATCCTGTGGATCCCATTGGCGCTTGTTTTATGCCTGGCGGCATTGCGCTGGATGAAGGGCATCCTCATCGCACTCCAGTACAAACATAAGGCCGTCGAAGGGCAGCTTGACCGTCCGGCCGGGCATCACTGATTTGCGCACAGAAAGCACTCCATCGATTGCTGCCTGCTGCCCGCGAATGCACCGTTTGATAAATTTCGGCTGAAAGGCCCGAAGAGCCGCGAACCTACAAACGACCCGCATGATCAGCCATTCATACAGCTAACAACCAGACCGGAGAGCGTATCCCACATTGCCTTGAGGTAATCAGCCGAAGGCGTAAAGCTCTGGGAGTGTATTAGCCGGTTCAGTGTGTCAGTCGAAACGAACGTGTCCTGGTGCTGGAGTTTCCGGATTTCACCGAGATATTTTTCGGTGATTTTCCCTCTCGTTCTGAGATCCTCGGCAGCTTTGATAATTCTTGATCCCAATTTGTCATTGGGTCGGACAGTAGCCAGCCGATGCTGGTCGATGTAATTATCGACGGACAGTTCAATGAGCACCCTGAGAAGCACGGCGATGGCATTCGGGTGCCGCTTCAGTTCGAGATCGAACTGAAGCTCGTTCCAAATTGCGTGCTGCCGCTGCAATTTGCTGGTCCAGGCCACGCCATAGTCAAAACGCGGAATCAGATTCTTTCGCACGACTGACCCTCCGATAAGACGTATGTCATCCACCGCGCTTCAGCATCGCCGCGCTTTGCGAGGCCAGAGCATCAAAATAATGGTTTGAAACATCAATAAACACGTCGTACAAAGTGAATATCATAGCTAGCGCAAGATAAGCGATGGTTCAATCGTGATTACTGCCTCTCAGCTACGGGCCGCCAGGGCCCTTCTTGGTATCGAACAGCGTCAGCTGGCCGAGCTGGCAGGTGTTTCCGTTCCGACCATCCAGCGCATGGAGGCAAGCAGCCACGTAGTCCGCGGTAATGTGGACACGCTGATGCGGTTGCTGGCCGCGCTTGATGCCGCCGGGGTCGAGGTCATCAACGAAGGCGCAGTCAGCGAGGATGGCGGCCGCGGGGTACGCCTTAAAGCACAGAACCACATCGCACCCTTCCGTAGCAGGAGTTCGAAACGATCCGAGGCTATGCGCGACATAGTCGCGCCAGAATGACGCCCGTTGCCCTTGTTCTGTGGTGCATTGCCGTTCTTCTGGGAGTATCGATCCTTGCCGTGATGATGGCCCGATGGTCCCGAGCAACGGCGGTGATTTATGGGGCGAGCTTCTGCGTCTCCGCTGTCGCTTTCGTGACCGTCCTGCTTCAGCTTACCGCAGCATCGGCATCAGCCCCGCTGCCCCTCGTCCTGCCTCTCGGCTTGCCCTGGCTTGGCGCGCATTTCCGGTTGGACGCCCTTGCGGCCTTCTTCCTTGTCGTCATTAACCTCGGCGGTGCGGCAGCAAGCTTCTACGGTCTCGGCTACGGCCGTCACGAGACTGCGCCTCAACGGCTGTTACCATTCTTTCCGGCCTTCCTCGCCGGTATGAACCTGGTGATCCTCGCTGCTGACGCTTTCACGTTCCTGCTCTCATGGGAATTCATGTCGCTTGTCTCGTGGGCGCTCGTGATGACGCATCATCGCGAGCGCGACACCAGAATGGCAGCGTACATCTATCTCGTCATGGCAAGCTTTGGCACGATGGCCCTGTTGCTCGCCTTCGGTCTTCTCGCCGGAGCAAGCGGGAGTTACGATTTCGCTACCATGCGCATGGCGACACACACGCCGGCAGTGGCCGCATTCGTGCTCACCCTCATGCTCATTGGTGCCGGTTCGAAGGCTGGTCTTGTCCCGTTGCATGTCTGGCTGCCACTTGCCCATCCGGCAGCCCCAAGTCACGTATCGGCGCTCATGAGCGGCGTCATGACCAAGGTCGCAATTTACGGCTTTATCCGGGTCGTCTTTGATCTGCTGGGCGAGCCGGCATGGTGGTGGAGCATGGTCGTGCTGACGCTCGGTGGTGTCACCGCCGTCGTTGGTATCCTGAACGCGCTGATGGAGCAGGATCTCAAGCGCCTTCTCGCCTACAGCACCATCGAAAATATCGGCATCATATTCGTAAGCCTCGGCCTCGCGCTCGCTTTCGAAGCAAACGCAATGACATGGGCGGCGGCACTGGCGCTCGCCGCCGCACTGTTCCACGTTCTCAACCATTCCTTTTTCAAGAGCCTGCTCTTCTTTGGTGCGGGTGCGATCCTGACCGCAACAGGTGAACGCGACATGGACAAACTCGGAGGTCTCATCCACCGGATGCCGTTCACCAGCTTTGCCTTTCTGGTCGGTTCCGTCGCGATCTCAGCCCTCCCCCCATTTAACGGATTTGTCTCGGAGTGGCTGGTCTTTCAGGCGATCCTGCAAAGTCCCAATTTGCCACAATGGGGGTTGAAGATCATGGTGCCGGCGGTCGGCGGTCTGCTTGCGCTGTCGGCAGCGCTGGCCGCCGCCTGCTTCGTCAAAGCATTCGGCGTCGCGTTTCTTGGCCGCCCCCGGACCCTTGCCGCCCAACTGGCTCAGGAAGTCGACCGTTTCTCGCTTACAGCCATGTTTGTGTTTGCGACCCTTTGCCTTTTTGCAGGCGTCCTGCCCGGAATTGTCATCGATGCCCTTGCACCCGTAACGTTCACACTTGTTGGCGATCGCATGCCGGTACAAACAAGTGTGCCATGGCTATCAATCGTACCAATCACTGAGAGCCGCAGTTCCTATAACGGGCTGCTCGTGTTCGTGTTTATCGCGCTCTCTGCATCGCTCGCCGCTTACATTGTCCATCGTTTTGCCTCACGCTCCCTGCGCCGTGCACCCGCTTGGGATTGCGGCTTTCCCGAAGCAAGCCCGCAAACCCAGTATACATCCGGCAGCTTCGCACAACCCGTTCGGCGGGTGTTTGGCACGCACCTCTTCCGGGCGCGTGAGTCGGTCGAGATGCCCGCGCCCGGTGATCCTGAACCTGCCCGTTTCACGCTCGACCTGCGCGATCTGATCTGGGAAGGCCTTTATGAACCGATCGCCGGCGCCGTCTGGTTTACCGCCGAACGGCTCAACCACCTCCAGTTCCTCACCATCCGCCGATACCTCAGCCTGGTCTTTCTTGCCCTTGTCTTCCTGCTCCTGGTGCTCGCGCTATGGTCGTGATCTTTGACCTTCTCACTCAAGGTGCGCAGATGGCGCTGGTGCTGTTGCTCGCACCATTGCTGACCGGCTTCGTGCGCAAGATCAAGGCACGGTTGCTGCGGCGGCAGGGCCCGCCCCTCATCCAGCCTTATCGCGATCTGTTGCGGCTTCTGCGCAAGGAAGTCGTACTAGCGGAGAACGCGTCCTGGCTGTTTCGCATCACCCCCTACCTGGTTTTCGCGGTCATCTGGGTCGCCGCCTCACTCATTCCCACCTTTGCTACCGGGCTCGTGTTCAGCTGGACCGCGGACCTGATCGCAATCGTGGCCTTGCTTGGGAGCGCGCGCTTCTTTCTGGCCCTCGCCGGCATGGATGCCGGTACGAGTTTTGGCGGCATTGGGTCGAGCCGCGAGGTGATGATCGCGACGCTCGCGGAGCCCGCGATGCTCCTCACTATCTTTACGCTCGCCCTCGTCGCCGGCTCAACGCAGCTTTCCACAATAGCTGCCGTCATGATCTCGTCGCATGTTGGCCTGCGCGTCTCACTCGGAATGGCGCTCATCGCCCTCATCATGGTGGCGATCGCCGAGAACGCCCGAATTCCCGTGGATAATCCAGCAACCCATCTGGAACTGACGATGGTCCATGAGGCGATGGTGCTCGAATATTCCGGCCGGCATCTCGCGATGATCGAGTTTGCGGCGTACCTCAAGCTGCTGCTCTATATATCGTTGATCGCCTGCATATTCCTGCCCTGGCAACTGGCGCTCCCGGGCACCGGAGCCCCGGCCTACATTCTTGGCGTGGTTGCGTATCTCGCCAAGCTGGTGATTGGTGCTGTGCTTCTTGCCCTGTTCGAGACCGCATCGGCCAAGATGAGGGTTTTCCGCGTGCCCGAATTCCTTGGCGCGGCTCTCATGCTCGGCATGCTCGCAACCCTTCTGCTGTTCGTCTCGAGGAGCCTGTAATGAACGGCCTCACCTTCGATATTGCCCATTTGCTCGCCGGTGGACTGGTTCTGGTCAGCTTCATGATGCTCTATCAGGACCGTCTTTACTCGCTGCTTAACATGTTCGCGCTGCATTCCCTGGTGTTGACCCTGTCGGTCGCCTGGCAGGCATATGTCCAGCAAGCGCCGCACCTCTATGTGACGGCGACGATCGCCCTCGTCTTCAAGGCCATCATTATTCCGGTTGCTCTGCACCGCATGATCCGAAGATTGGGCATTCACCGCGAGATCGAGACCGTCGTTGGCATTGGTCCCACCATGTTTGCGGGTATGGCGCTGGTGGCACTCTCCATGGTGGTGATGCTGCGGGTGACGCAAGCTGCCGATCCCTTGGCGCGTGAAGACCTCGCGTTCGCCCTGTCGGTTGTACTGCTGGGCCTACTGGTCATGGTCACACGCCGCAACGCAGTCAGCCAGATCGTCGGATTCATGTCGCTGGAGAATGGGCTGGTGCTGGCCGCAACCGGTGCCAAAGGAATGCCATTGGTTGTCGAGATCAGTGTGGCCTTCTCGATTCTGATCGCCTTCATCGTCATCGGCGTGTTTCTGTTCCGTATCCGCGAGCGGTTCGACACCGTGGACGTCCGGGCGCTCGACGACTTCAAGGGGAAGCGACGCAGATGAACCCGCTTGCGTTCAGTCCGGTAACCGGCGTCCTCTTGATACCAGCCAGCGCTGCAGTACTCCTGGCGCTGCTTCCCAGCTACCGGATGTCGGCCCGGCTGAACGTCTTCGCAAGTCTGCTAACCTTCATTACGGCGCTGCTCCTGCTCGTCACCGAACGGCCGCAACCGGGCCGATATCTTCTCGTCGACGATCTCAACATCGTCTTCATCGTCCTCAACACCTTTGTCGGGTTTACGACCAGCGTCTTCAGCGCCAGCTATATCGGACACGAACTGGAAACCGGCCGGCTGACACCGGCAAACCTTCGCTTCTACCATGCCATGTACCAGATCATGATGTTCGGCATGAACCTCGCATTCGTCTCGAACAATATCGGCCTGATGTGGGTTGCAGTGGAACTTGCGACCCTCACGACGGTGTTGATGGTCGGCATTTACCGCACGCATGAAGCACTGGAAGCCGCCTGGAAGTATTTCATCCTGGGCAGTGTCGGCATCGCCTTTGCACTCTTCGGCACGATCCTCGTCTACATGGCGGCGCAGCCCGTGGTCGGAGAAGGCTACGACGCCATGGCCTGGACACTGCTGATCCAGCACGCCGTCGCATTCGATCCGGCGCTCCTGAACGTCGCCTTCGTGTTCCTGCTGCTTGGCTATGGCACCAAGGTTGGCCTCGCCCCGCTGCACGCCTGGCTGCCCGACGCCCACGCGGAAGGACCGACGCCGATCTCGGCGGTGCTGTCTGGCCTGCTGTTGAACGTCGCGCTTTATGCGGTTCTGCGTTTCAAGATTTTGATTGCCGCAAGTCCCGAAGCTATCGCGCCGGGCCCCTTGATGGTGACAATGGGGCTAACGTCGCTCATTTTCGCAGCCTTCATGCTCTATCGCCGGCGCGACATCAAACGCATGTTCGCCTATTCCTCGATTGAGCATATGGGTATTATCGTTTTCGCTTTTGGCATGGGTGGCCCGCTCGCCAATTTTGCCGGACTTCTGCACATGGTGATGCACAGCCTGACCAAGTCCGCAATCTTTTATGCCGTCGGCCACATCGCCCAGATCAAGGGCACGCAGAGGCTCTCCAGCATTCGTGGCCTCACCGAAAGTCATCCCGGCCTCGGCTGGGGCCTGGTGATTGGTGTTATCGCCATCGCCGGCCTGCCGCCGCTTGGAATCTTCATGAGTGAATTCCTTGTGGTAAGCTCGACATTTGCGCGGCAGCCATTGCTTGCGATCCTGCTTGTTTTGGGATTGCTGATCGCCTTTGGTGCATTGCTGTTACGGCTGACCGGTGTCGCCTTTGGCCAACCACGCGGCAGCACCGCACCAGTCGAGGCGTCCTATCTGCCCATGTACTCCCACCTTGCCCTGGTGTTCGGCGGCGGCGTCTATCTGCCGCCGCCGCTGGTCGCCTGGTTCCAGCATATCGCTCAGCTTCTAGGATGATGCAAAGGAGCCATTCGACATGCCATCGCTCACCGATTTCATCCTGCAGGGCAGCCCGGTCAAACAGTATCGTCCCGGGCTGTGTGGCATCGTCGATCAAACCGGCTGGATAGCTGCAGCAGATGCACTGGCCGATGGTCACTGGACTCTGCTTGGCCTTTGGGGAGAAGCGAGCGCCGCTCACATGGCGCTCCTCGAAGAGCCGACGGCCACTGTCGGCATCGTACGCCTCGAAACCCTTGAGAACAGTTATCCCTCCGTTGCGCGGCATCATCCACCGGCACTGCGCCTGGAACGTGCCATCCATGATCTCGTCGGGCTCGAACCGCAGGACCTACCTGATCCACGTCCGTGGCTCGACCACGGCCGTTGGGGCTTGCGCGCCCCCTTGGGGCATCGCAGCAATGCACCGCTCAAGTCAACCGCCTACGAATTCCTGCCAACTGAAGGACAGGGCTTGCACCAAATCCCGGTTGGCCCGGTGCATGCGGGTATTATCGAACCCGGACATTTCCGTTTCACTGCCAGCGGCGAGACCGTGGTCCGCCTCGAAGAGCGCCTCGGCTATGTCCACAAGGGGGTCGAAGCCCTCATGGCGGGGGCGGATCTCGGTCGCGCGGTGCACATCGCCGGTCGAACGTCGGGTGACAGCACGGTCGCCTATGCTTTTGCTTTTTCGCGAGCCACCGAATCTGCCTTGGAGCTTGAGGTACCACCACGGGCCATCTGGTTGCGGGCGCTGATGGCCGAACTGGAACGGCTAGCCAACCACCTCGGCGATATTGGTGCCATCTGCAATGACGCCGCCTTCTCCCTGATGCACGCCCATTGCGGCATTTTGCGCGAACATGTACTGCGCGCCGCCCATATCGCATTTGGCCATCGCATGATGCGTGACAAGGTCGTTCCCGGCGGTGTTACAACGGATTTGAGCGATGAGGCGGCTCTGACCCTGCGGACACTGGTCCCTGAAATCAGGCAACGTTTCCCGTCACTGGTCGAACTCTATGACAACACCGCGTCGCTGCAGGATCGGACCGTCGGGACGGGGGTACTTCGGCCGGCCCTTGCCCGTCAATACGGCGCGGGCGGTTACGTCGGGCGAGCTTCGGGACGCAGTTTCGATGCCCGGCGTACCCTGTGTTACCCGCCTTATGATCGCCTTCACTTTGAAGTGCCCGTCCTGAGCGAGGGCGACGTCAATGCCCGCATATGGATTCGCATTCGCGAGGTCGAACAAAGCCTGTCGCTTGTCGAGCAGATCCTGGAACAACTGCCGGACGGCCCGGTGCTTACCGACGTTCCGGACATTCGTGGACAAGGCGATGGACTGGCTCTGATAGAAGGGTTCCGGGGAGACATACTGGTCTGGCTTCGCCTCGCTGGCGACGGCAGGATTGATCGCTGCCATCTGCGCGATCCGTCCTGGTTCCAGTGGCCGCTTCTCGAAGCGGTGATCGAGGCCAATATCGTCGCGGACTTCCCGCTTTGCAACAAATCGTTCAACTGTTCCTATTCGGGTCACGATCTGTAAAGGCAAGCCGTCATGCGCAAACTCTTCTTCGAAAGCCTGATCCGGCCACCAATGACCGAACCGTTGCCACAACCGGATGATGCATCGCTTATCGAACTTGTGACGGCCATCGACGACACTGCCCGACAGCATTTGGGCCACAGCCTGTCAATCCGCGCGGTTGATGCCGGATCCTGCAATGGCTGCGAGTTGGAGTTACACGCCCTCAGCAACGCTTTTTACGACATCGAACGCCTTGGCATCCGGTTTGTCGCCTCGCCGCGGCATGCCGATGTGCTGCTCGTGACCGGGCCAGTCACCAAAAACATGCGCGAGGCTTTGGAGCGAACCTACAATGCGACACCCAATCCCAAATGGGTTGTCGCCATCGGTGGCTGCGCACTGGACGGTGGTTGTTTTGCCGGCAGCTATGCTGTTGTCGGCGGCGTATCGGAAGTGGTGCCGGTTGACCTGCACATACCAGGTTGCCCACCGCCGCCGATTGAAATTCTGAAAGGGCTGCTCGCGCTCATGGACCATATAAATATGAAGATCGGTGTTATGAGGTCCGAGGATCTGTGAGGACAGGATCAATAATCCGCCTTTTCCAGGCCGGGCTTGTCGCTGCGTGCGCGCAGCTCATGGCCGTTGCGCTGGCGACGCTTTTGGTCTTTTTAGCCGCACGCTCCGGATTGATCGCTCCAACCTTGGCGGAGATTTGTCCGAACGCCGAAGCATCGCCTTCTTCCGTTTCGCCTATGCTCACCTGGGTTTATCTTCTGACGGCGATTGGCATTGCCCTGACAAGTGGCCGTTTTGTCGACTTCACCGCTGCGCATATCCGCCGTGCCTCCCGGCTGATGCGGCCGGTGGAACCGGATCACGCGACGAAGGCCTTGCTGGTCCAGCTCTGGCTGACGGCAATCGGATTTGCAATCCTCGTACTTCGCCCGCCGCCTCATTTGTGGATCGAGGCAGGTCGCTATTTTGGAGGCGCCTGCGCCGCGTCAATCGCCTGGTCGGCCGTGATGAGTATCGGGCTTGCGTGTTTTGGCGCGAATGCCCATGCCGCGCGGAAGGCCTTCTAGTGCAGGCAAATACTGGGTTCGGAGACCGCTGAACTAAGCAAAGTCAGCGGAAATAGATGCCTGCATCTTCTTGCCTCACTGCCTTCCATTGGCATCGCCCCAGTGCAAGCTTGAAAGGGAAGCGAAATGTGCGATCAAAACGATTTGCCTATTGATGACGGGTCGGCTCTGGCCGGCTCGACACACTTCTGGCATTGAGTATCGCAATCACCATAGCGGTCCATCTGGCGGCCCTGGTTTGGCTTGTTCACGCGTTCTAAACAGCCCGATCAGTCGATCAGTCCATGTCTCACAACGTTGTCATGGACTGAACATCGTGAAGGCGACTGGCCCTGAGGATCCCGTCGATTTTGTTGGATGCTCCTGCAGCAATGTAACCGCCACGTGCCGATGAATTAGCCTTTCTTTTGATCGACCCGGCTTGTCTTCATCCGTGATACAACCTTGGCAATCTCTCCTAACGTCGGAGCGGCAGAACGCTTTTCTATTTTTGCCTGTTCCGCTTTCAGGCGTTCCTCACGCAGCCGAGCAGTCTTTTCACGAACCTGCGCGCGCTCTTGCTCAATGGCGTTCATTGCCAGGTCTGACGTCTGGTAAAGCCTGGCGTCCCATCCACTTGGCTTGATGTTGGGTTGCACACCAATAGGCGGTATTGGATTTCTCTTCCGTTTACCCATAGCGTTCTCCGGAGCGATGCGCCTACTCCTCCAGGAGCGCGCCAATTCCCTCTTTTTCAATCAAGCGATAGAATAGGCTGAACGCATCGTGATCCGTGGGAAATGTGTTGCCACAAATTCTCGACATCCCTTCCTCGGACACAATTTCCAATGTCCAGGATGCATCCTCACCCGAAGGATTTGCTCTGTAAATCCGAACGTCCACCGCGATTCCACTCCGAGCGAACCTCCCGGAAATGGGGGACACTTCTATTTCAGGGTGGCGCTTATCATTCATTGTATGAAATGCCCGTGGAAGCGCCGCTTGGAGCGGTCGGGATCATCGTTGAGATTCTGATTGGCAGCGCGCGACCCATTTAGCGGCTTCACCTTGTGCCAGTTCGCGCGTTCTGAACGGTCCGATCAGTGCATGCTGAGTCCCGTTGTTATGGACCTGGACGTAGTGAAGGCCGCTGGATTTGACGATGCCAACAGACGACGGTGCGGATGGCTCCCTGGTCAGTGTCTTGTCTACAATCATGTCGTTGGCCTCAATCTCATCTGTGACGGGCGTTGCCGGAATCTCCGGCTTGTTGGTCGAACTCTCCGGAACGCTCTCCGACGACTGATAGGCGCTCAAATCAATATCGCTCCAGATCGACTGTGCGGATGACTTCTGGTTTCGACGGCTCTGCTTGATTTCGACGGTAAACGGCCTCATTTGTGGCTTCATCACATTTCCTGCTGTTCACTAGTACTGCGACGGTGGCTGGTTGCATCGAGACGCAGAGGTCGCCGCTTCAGCGGCCCACTTCAGATTCGGTTCTTTGTTTTTGTGCTTCCAGTTTGTTCAGAAGCTCGGCAAGTTCATTTGCATCCTGCTGGTTCATGCCAACGATGGTGCGACTGCCCATTTCCGCCGCCCGCTCAGTTTGAGCGTCAATAACGGTCCAGGTATCGTTGTGTTCTCGTTTCGGTCTATATCGTTGGGTCATCAAGATATGATAACGGCCGCCACTCTTTATGCCAAGAGGGCGTGTGCATTTTATCATTTCATATTGATGTTTCACACATCAGTGATAGGGTGAATTATATGATTTTTCACCTATCAACACGGAATCCATCGTGATCACAGCAAACCAATTGCGGGCCGCACGCGCGCTTCTCGGTATCGACCAGAAAACCTTGGCGGAAATGGCGGGCGTCTCTGTGCCAACCATCCAGAGAATGGAAGCCAGCGAGGGCGACGTACGGGGAATCGTCGACAGTTTGATGAAGGTCGTCAATGCGCTCGACCGTGCGGGTATCGAGTTGATAGGCGAACGCGCGCGCAGCGACCGCGGCGGCCGAGGGGTGCGGATTCGTCATCTGTCCCAAAAACTCAACTAGATGCCAGGAGTATCCTTTCAGGCAGTGTCTCCTGACGACGGCCAGACACCATCCGTTCAAGTCCGAATGCCAACACCCTGTCGGTTCTAATAGTTTTCGCCCGACCCCCTCCATCTTAATCAATGCTGTTTGAACGATGATTCCATATTTGCGCAGGCTTGCTGGGAAAGAGCGGTTCGAGAAGTCTGATCGGCATCTCGCCCGGTTTCTGACGTTTGTTGCGGGAGCAGCGAATGCCGGGGGCTTTCTGGCGGTTCACCAATATACCTCCCACATGTCGGGCATCGTCTCGTCGATGGCCGACAATCTGATGCTTGGCGACATTGACCTTGTGCTTGCCGGATTTGCGGCCTTCATGTCTTTTGTCGCGGGCGCTGCCTGTTCAGCGGTCCTGGTTAATTGGGGTCGTCGGATGAACCTGCAAAGCGAGTATGCCCTGCCACTGGTGTTTGAGGCCGTGCTGCTAATCTGCTTCGGTCTGCTCGGCAGCAATCTTGGACGGCACCAATGGGTGTTCGTGCCGGCAACGGTAATGTTACTTTGCTTTGTCATGGGTTTGCAGAACGCCATCATTACCAAACTCTCGGGCGCAAGAATCCGCACGACCCACGTAACGGGTCTGGTGACCGACATGGGCATCGAACTTGGCAAGCTCTTCTATTGGAACGCGTCACGGCACGATCCGGGCAAGGCTTTCGTCAGGGCCGACCGCAGAAAACTCAAGTTGCTCGCGTCGCTTGTGGCATTGTTCTTTTCCGGAGGAGTGGCGGGAGCGATCGGCTTTAAACAACTTGGCTTCGCCGCATCGCTCATCCTTGCCGCTATCCTTTTGACGCTGGCGATCGTCCCCGTTCTCGACGATTTAAAAGTCAGGTTGAGGCGTGCTTGGCAATGAGTTCTGCGACGATCAGACAAGCCGCGTTATGGAAAAATACTGCCGTCATAAATGGGCCTGCCTATATCGATAGGCCAGGGGCCGCAGAAGGTGTCGCCGCTTATAAATTTGAACCAGGAGCAGCCACATGAAGCGTGATGAAATTGGTTCCAGGAATGACTATCAACCATACCTCACGCCGATTTGGATCTACGTCATCATATTTTTGATTTTGACTCCGATTGCGTTACTGATGGGTTGGGTGTTCGGTCGGTAGATCTGCCCGCATCACGCATATCCTCCCAGTCGGGTCCCTCTGTGATCAGTTCTTTTGTTAGGTAGCATCTTGCCATCTATTAACTCAATGTTCACTTTGATCTCCGAGTTTGGGGTGGGCGCGATTGGTACAGCGTACGCGCTTCATGAGATTTCAATGGGGCACGACGTGCCATGAAATATGATTGGGACACACCGCTTGATCCCCCACCGCGATCAAAGAACATCATCCTTGGCTACGCGATCACATTCATCGTTGGCGCACTCCTGCTCATCTTGCCGATCCTGTAACTGACGTGATCAAACCTCGACAATTTGTCGGCGTCGCCAAGTATCTGAGGGTGACATCTACAAGAATGCGCGGGCACCGTAGACAACGTCCTGATGCTTCAACGGCCATCCGACACTCATCAAATCTTTGCCGACCAACACACCGTCGCTTCGGTCGTTGAATGGTCCCCATCGCCCCACCACGGTCTCACGACGCTTTGCATCGCTGCCCCGTCGGTCGGTGGCAATTCTATCGCAAAGCCGCCTCTTCACGACGTTCTTGGTTTCGCAACTCAGTACCTTCCACATCACCATTGGCCGATGACCAAACTCTCTTTACTTAACCAGGCAGCGCAGCGTTGATCGGATGCCAAATGCGAATCCCGGCGCGGGGGCTTGGGTCGCCGGGAATCGCGGCCCTGTTGTCTGGGAAACTGGGCATTCCATTTGTAAGGCGAATCTATTGCGACGGAAACGTGCTTTGTCCTCCGGCAATCAAAAGTGGCATACTGATGACGTTTGCGAGGTCCAAACTTTAATTGGAAGTGCCATCCGCGTGAAATATTGCGGGCCGAATACCATTACCGCTGAGTCATGTTCCTTAGCCTTCAAACGTCCAGCGCATTGAAGCTTATTCAACTTTTGGTTGTAATGCGTTGGCAACGCGTTACACTTGACTGAGCCGATTTGAGCTCCTCCCCATTTTTGTCGTGTCGGCTGTTCCCCTCTGGAGGTTTTTTAACCTTCACAATTAGGCCGGGCTTTTTAGTCCGGCTCTTTTTTGTCAGGGACTGCGACTTGAGCCTCAGCGACAAAAAAGCCATTTCTCCAGACTGGCCCAAGGTCTATAATTGCAACGTATCCGCATCCACGGAGGGTGCCGTCGATGAATGACCTCATTGCCTTTATGTCGCTTACAGCCATCGGTTTGATAATCGTAACAAACCTCCTGGTGATGATTTACGACAAGCTTGGCTGAAGCTCCAGGCTCTCGCACAGGATCACCAGGCGGGCCGCGGGGATTGAGGTTCTCGTAATTCGCGTTTTCGCCGACCCGGCGAGCCAACGGCCTCCTCTTGTTCTTCCGGGTCGACAACTTTGACGTAGTTTTGCCAAGGGCGCGTGCGCTCGTCAGCCGGCTGGAAGAAGAGCCACATGTGAATCCCAGCACGGGAACTACGGAGTTTTCGCTCCGAGATCCTGACGGATATTACGTCACCGTCAGTGCGCTTAACTAACCGCTCCATCGAGCCGACAGGTTCCGGCAGGATGTGTCCCTGGAAACTGCGGTCACGTGGAACGTTGCCGCATGCAGAACCTCGACATGCACGTGATGCTGCATGCGGCTGGTACGATCAGAACCTAAACTTGGCGCCAATGATTGGCCCATTCTGACACGTAGCTCAAAGGAGAGTTACCTGCGGACATGGGGGCTTCAGCTCCGGGAACGGATAGGCTTCAAAAGAGCCGCCGTGGCTGTGGCGCGTAAACTTGCGGTGATCATGCACACAATGCTGAAGACTGGTGAGTTCTTTAATCCGAATGCGGGAGCCGCAACCTAAATCCGCATAGCGTTCAACGTCTGAACGCCGAAACGTCCCTGCCGGGACGTGAGCCGAGCCATTCCGTTGATGGGGTTGCATCGCTGTCTCAGCTGAATGCGTCGTCCACATTGAAGGCTCGTTCCGCGAAGCTCCATCATGCGGCGGCTAATGTCGACCGCGAAGACAACCATGCACCCGGCAGTGTCGTTTCAACATCAGAATGCTTGACACCCCACGTGCGATTAGATGGGGCATTCGGCGATGAGCCGCAACTTCGACACCGGTGATTTGTGGAGGTGCTGCGCTTCGGGCTGATGGTAAAACGAGGTCATGTCTTTCAACAGCCTCAAGCATCGAAGGGAGAAGCGCAGCATGAAGTACTATAGTGGGCTGGACGTATCGGTGAAAGAGACCGCAGTTTGCATTGTTGACGAGACAGGCAAGCTTTGCCGGGAAATGAAGGTCGTCAGTCATCCGGATGATCTGATCGCAGTGTTGCAAGACCCCGCCTGGAACTTTGAGCGGATAGGTCTCGAAGCAGGTCCATTATCGCAGTGGCTGTACGAAGGTCTTGCCAAGGCAGGCTTGCCGGTGATCTGCATCGAGACCCGGCATGCCAAGGCGTTCCTGAAAGCGCAGCCGAACAAGACGGATCGCAATGATGCACGCGGGATAGCCCAGATGATGCGGGTCAATCTCTATCGGCCTGTGCATGTGAAGACCCTGACCAGCCAGAAACGCCGTGCCTTACTGACCGCGCGCCAACTCTTGCAAGAAAAGGCGATTGCCATCGAGAATGACATTCGCGGATTGTTGCGCAATTTTGGGCTGAAGGTCGGGTTGGTTGGCAAGGTCAAATTCGAGGAGCGGATTGATGAGCTCGTCGAAGACAGGCCCGACGTTCGCGAAATCATGCAGCCTTTGTTGATTGCACGCAAACTGCTGCGCGAAGAGCTCACCAAGCTGCACAAGAAGGTTTTGGATCTGGCACGCGATGATGAAATCTGCCGCCTGTTAATGACAATCCCCGGCGTTGGTCCTGTCGTGGCTCTGGCCTATACGGCAACGATCGATATTTCCGAGCGGTTTGCGCATTCAAAGGCGGTGGGGCCTGCGCTTGGTTTGACGCCGATACTCAAAGAGTCAGGTGAAAGCAAACGGGTCGGACGCATATCCTGTTGTGGCGACGGTATGATGCGCGGCCTGCTCTATGAAGCCGCGCAAGTCTTGCTGACAAATGTGAAGAAATGGTCATGGCTAAAGGCCTGGGCGATGAATATCGCCAAACGTCGCGGTAGGCAGAAGGCGGTAGTCGCCTTGGCCCGGCGACTTGCGGTGATCATGCATCGCATCTGGCGTGACGGAACCGAATTCTGCTGGACGAAGGAGAGCTTGCCTGCTGCCGCGTAATTTAATTCAGCAACCAGAATAACGAGAAACCAAGAAAGCAAGCCGATTCCGCCTCCGGTGGAGCGATGTCCTTCGCAGGACGATGGGTGGGGTGAGTTCGCGGAGTTGTCTGTTACGAGCGCATTGCGTTCAGCTCGCCGATTAGATTGTTCCGCCCCATCCTTCTGGTCCCATCATGGGAGGGCCAACAGAGCCGATCCCGGAGAGAAGCGCGATACTGCGAAAGGCATTAATCACCAGCGGGGCGATAGCCAGAAAAAGCTTGACCTCAACATGCCGAATAGAGAAGACAACCCCATCTACAATACCGGTGATTTCGTGCGATACTTCCCGGCTGGTCGGCCGTTTTGTCCACGACGAACCCAATCCCCTGGTGTACACTTGCAAGCTTCAAACGCAGTCCGTTCCGTGGGGTGTCAAAATGAAGCCGCGCATCAAGGTTCTCACGCTCGGCGTGGACGATCTCGATCGATCCCTCGCCTTCTACCGCGACGGAATGGGCCTGGAGACGAAGGGCATTATCGGCCAGCAATTCGAGGACGGCGCGGTGGTCTTCTTCTACATGAACGATGACTTGATCCTCGCGCTCTGGCCCACGGCTTCCCTGTCCAGGGATGCCAAGATCGCCGCAACGCAATCTAGGCTCGGGGCGGTCTCCATCGGACATATCGTCAACTCGAGGGAAGAGGTTGATTCTATTATTCGGCAGGCGGAGCAGGCCGGTGCTGTCGTTACCGACCCGCCGCACGACCGCTTCTGGGGCGGATACTCCGGCTACTTTCGCGACCCCGACGACCACCTCTGGGAGATCGCTTGGAATCCCCAG